>NZ_JABFCZ010000100.1 GCF_014692675.1 Roseibium aggregatum
GCAGATGGCGGTGCTGGTGCCGGACACCGGCGCGCCATCGAAGAACGCCTGGGAGCTATTGCCCAGCCCGACTTCCATCACGTACACCAGCGTTTGCCCACGGTGTGTGCACATTTGCGTGCTGACCGCGCGTTCAGGGATGGTTTCGGTGCAACTGGCCGACTGCACCTTGAACACCCGCACCTCGCTCAACGCCGGTGCAGACGCGCCCCACGCCGGTGCTGCACCGAGCCACAGGCCGAGAATGGCGAACAGAGCTAGACTGCTGGCGTTGGCTTTTTTCATGCTGGTAACGACCTTGGATTAAACGTCGGCGCAGTATGCCTCAAGGCCATGAACCCACAAAACCAAGCCTATACGCCATTGGCCTTCGGCTGCTGGTATGATGCGCCGCTTTTTCCGATCCTCTCTGAAACCACAGGCGCTTGGCGCAGTTTGTGCTTTGACTTAGAG
>NZ_JABFCZ010000101.1 GCF_014692675.1 Roseibium aggregatum
TCCATATGCAGCAACATTCTTTGTATTCAGTGATTACCTAAAACCAGCTTTACGATTATCATCAATCATGGGACTCAATTCAACGTTCATCTTTACTCATGATTCAATTGCTGTAGGTGAAGATGGCCCTACACACGAACCTATTGAACAATTAGCAGTTCTTCGTGCTATTCCTAACATGAATGTTATTCGTCCAGCTGATGGTAATGAAACACGTGTAGCTTGGGAAGTTGCACTTGAATCAGAACACACACCAACATCATTAGTGTTAACTCGTCAAAATTTACCAACTTTGGATGTTGATAAACAAACAGTTGAAAATGGTGTGAGAAAAGGCGCATATATTGTTTTTGAAACAGAACAACAACTTGAATATTTATTATTGGCATCTGGATCAGAAGTTAATTTAGCTGTAGAAGCCGCAAAAGAATTAGAGCAACAAGGTAAAGG
>NZ_JABFCZ010000102.1 GCF_014692675.1 Roseibium aggregatum
GTTCTAGGTTATTTACTCGTCGCAATTTCGTTTCTTAAGTTACGCAAAACGCATCCTAATTTAGAACGTCCTTACCGTATTAAAAACGGACAAATTGTTGGTATCATTGCGGTTATTTTGAGCATTTTGTTTATCGTGATTTATTTACCGGGTATGCCGTCATCGTTAGCTTGGCCATCAGAGTGGTTAATTGTATTAGTTTGGTATTTGATTGCAGGTGTACTTTATTTAACTCAAAAAAGAAAGACAACAGAAGATGCCTATGTATCAATACAAGGAGACAAGCAATCAGATTATCAGTAACACTTTATATAAAACAGCCGTGTCAGTTTAATTTAACTGGCACGGCTGTTTTTAATGAAAATAGTTATGTTATTGAACTAGTTAGCGACATGGATAAGTTGATCGCCTGGCATAATCCACTGTTTTTTTAAGAAATACTTATAT
>NZ_JABFCZ010000103.1 GCF_014692675.1 Roseibium aggregatum
GGCGATGACCAACCGTGTCCGGGGGCCCGGAACTGTCCGGGATTTAGCGAAATCCCTGTCCGGGAATTACCGAAACGCGTGTCCGGGAATTACTGAAATCTGTGTCCGGGGATTACCGAAACCCGCAATCACATATCGAAAACAAAAAACCGCCCCGAGGGCGGTGACGTAGACGAAGAAGAGTGCTGCCTGTATTTTGAAGCACCACTTTGCTGAAATAAGCCTAGTGGGAGCCAATCAGGCTACATTCTTGATCTTTTCAATTTCAATAGACAGGAGTCACCATGACTTCGAAGGTAAGCGCGAAGCCGACCTCATCTAGCGCGGCATGAGGTTATGGGCGAGAGGTTGTGACACTGAAGGAGCGGAGGAGCTTACGGTGTCAGTTTCTATGTCTGCGCCTATGACTGATGATAGAAGTTTCCATGTTCTTGAAGCGGTT
>NZ_JABFCZ010000105.1 GCF_014692675.1 Roseibium aggregatum
GACCACCGGCGTCGGACTTGCGCAGGAAGTCGATTTCTTCCTCAGGAAAATCGAGCGTGGCCTCCACCAGCATGCGCAGGTGGATGAGCGCATCGCGCAGCTTGTGGATTTCGCCCGAGAACGCGCCGGCCAGGGAGCGGCTGGCGCTGCGGGCGGCAGCCTCGGTACTGGCGTCAATCAGGTCGGCGATGGCCTCGGCCTGGGCCAGATCGATCTTGTCGTTGAGAAAAGCGCGCTCGGTGAACTCGCCCGGCTGGGCCAGGCGCAGGCCGGGCAGGCGGGGCCTACCTTCGGGCACGCTCGCCTGCGCAGCGGCCTCCAGGCAGCGCGCGAGCAGCAATTGCAGTACCACGGGACCGCCGTGCGCCTGCAGCTCCAGCACGTCCTCGCCGGTGTAGCTGTGCGGTGCGGGAAAGAACAGCGCCAGTCCCTGGTCGATGG
>NZ_JABFCZ010000104.1 GCF_014692675.1 Roseibium aggregatum
ACACTGAGAAGAATACCACCGGGAATGTGTTGCTGCTGTTCTTTCTTCTGCTTCTTGCACACAGAAATACCCTCACATCCATTACAGCGCTTTTATTTCTGTTCTGTGGTGCACTGTATGCGCCTGCGGGTATGACGTACGGTAAAATCAACAACAGTGTTATTGTCGCGTGGCTGCAGACCACGGCTGATGAGGCTGCAGAGTTTACCGGGATGATTCCTGTTTATCATTTTCTGGTTAGTGTCACGGTTCTGGTATTCATGGTGATTTTCTGGCAGACACACCACCGCGGTCACCGTAACTGGCTGGCACTGCTGCTGTTCGTATTATGCTCAGTAAACAGCTGGCCGTTGCGGATGGTTAAAGCAACAGTTGTGGGGACAACTGACACATTGCGTGAAATGCAGCATTATAAACAACTGAGTCAGCACGGGGCTGACA
>NZ_JABFCZ010000106.1 GCF_014692675.1 Roseibium aggregatum
CTCTTCCACCAGCGCGGCATTCTGCTGGGTCATCTGGTCCAGATGGCCGACGGCCTGGTTCACCTGCGCGATGCCCGAGCTTTGCTGCGACGCGGCGGCCGTGACCTCGCCGATCATGTCGGCCACGCGCTGCACGGACTGCACGATGTCCGCCATGGTGGCCCCGGCGTCCTGCACCAGCCGCGAGCCGGCGTCCACCCGTTCGACCGAGGCACTGATCAGCGCCTTGATCTCGCGCGCGGCCTCGGCGCTGCGTCCGGCCAGCAGGCGCACCTCGCCCGCCACCACCGCGAACCCCCGGCCCTGCTCGCCGGCCCGCGCGGCCTCGACCGCGGCGTTGAGCGCGAGGATGTTGGTCTGGAACGCGATGCTGTCGATCACGCCGATGATGTCTTCGATCTTGCGGCTGCTCTGCTGGATCTCTTCCATCGTGGCCAC
>NZ_JABFCZ010000107.1 GCF_014692675.1 Roseibium aggregatum
GATTTAAAGGTATTATAGGCTTGGTCACGATGAAAAAGGTTCGTGAGCCTTTAGAGGTGACGGTAGTTGGACAAAACATAATAGTTGCAGATGACAATTATAAATGGTTACAGATACTACCGGATAAGAAGCGGTATAGTATGACTGTCATGTTTGATAATAAAGGGAATCCATTAGAATACTACTTTGACATTAATATAAAGAACATTACTCAAAAAGGAAATGCACGTACCATCGATTTATGTTTAGACGTTCTCGTTCTACCTAATGGTGAGTATGAACTTGTAGATGAAGATGATTTAATGTACGCACTACAAAATAAACAAATTTCAAAGAAGCAATATCATGAGGCATATATTATCGCCCATCAATTAATGATTGAAATAGAAGATAATTTTTCAGAAATACAAGATAAGGTTATGCGTTGTTATCATA
>NZ_JABFCZ010000108.1 GCF_014692675.1 Roseibium aggregatum
CCTCACGGTCAGGACCAATTTTCCCGCCGCTTCGGACCACCCTTCAGCCGAATTTGCAGCGCGATCCGCCGCGCGTCAGCCGCAGGACGCCTCCGTCCGTCCGGCGACCGTTACCCGCACCCTGGTCACCCCCTTGTTGATGAACTTCAGCTCGCGCGCCGCGCGCCGCGAGACGTCGATCACCCGGCCGCGCACGAACGGGCCGCGGTCGACGATGGTCAGCGTCACCTTGCGGCCGTTCGACAGGTTCTCCACCTGCACCTTGGTGCCGAAGGGCAGCTTGCGGTGCGCCGCCGTCAGCGCTTCGGGGTTGGCGCGCGCGCCGCTGGCGGTGCGTCCGGTGAGCTCGTACCAGGAGGCGCGGCCGCACTCGGCCAGCGCCGGCGAGGCACCGAGACCGGCGCAGGCGAGTGCGATCAGCACGTGGAGC
>NZ_JABFCZ010000109.1 GCF_014692675.1 Roseibium aggregatum
GGCGTAGACCTTGTCCAGGCAGATCAGGTAATCATCCACCGCATTCTCGACCGGCGTATCGAAGTTCTTGCCGATATTGATGCCGAGGATGCCCTTGTATTTCGCCGCTTGAACCCGCGCCAACAAGTGATCAACGCCCTGGTTGTTGAAGCCCATGCGGTTGATGATCGCCTCGGCTTCCGGCAAGCGAAAGATCCGTGGTTTCGGGTTGCCAGGCTGCGGCCGTGGCGTCACGGTGCCAATTTCGACAAAGCCGAAGCCCAGTTGTGCAAAACCGTCGATGGCCGCGCCGTTCTTGTCCAGGCCTGCCGCCAGCCCAACCGGGTTAGGGAAATCGAGCCCCATCACCGATACCGGCATTTTTGCCGGCGCTTTGCATACCAGGCCATTGAGCCCCAGGCGGCCACCGGCACCGATCAGGTCCAGGG
>NZ_JABFCZ010000010.1 GCF_014692675.1 Roseibium aggregatum
GGCTTCGGCGGCGGGGGCTTCGGCGGCGGGCGCTTCGGTTTCAGCAGGGGTTTCCGGCTCGGCCGCTGCGACCGCCGTCTCCTGCTCCGGTGCAGCCGGGGCAGCCGGAGCCGGGGCCTCGGCCATTTCCGGCTTTTCCGCTTCGCCCTGGCCGGTCGCGGAGGGCGCTTCCGGCGCCGAGGCAGCCGTCTCAGGAACCATGACCGACGGTTCGCCGGAAGACGTTGTTTCAGGCTCCGGCTTGGTTTCCACGACGGGTTCAGCCGTTTCCGTTTCGGGGGCGGACGCGACGACGGTTTCCCCGGCGGTTTCCTCCTTGGCCGGTTCCTCGCTGCCCGCGGTCTGGACCGTTTCGGGCTTCTGCAGGATATCGGAAGGACCTTCCGGCTTGTTCAACACCACCAGCGGCCGGCTCTTGCCGTCATCGGGAACCGAAACGGCAAGGCGCTCGGTCGATTCATGGGTGGTGTTGCCGGCATCGTCCTTGACCTCAAGTCCGACGTCGTAGTCACCCGGCCCGAGCGGCTTTTCCAGGATGATCGTCCATTCACCCTTGTTGTTGGCAATGCCCTTGCCGACAACCTGCCCATTGGCCGTCAGCGCGACGATGGAACCGGGGTCGGAGCGTCCCGCGACGACGGTTTCGCCCGTCGGCTCCACACCGACCGCGTCAAATGTGAGCTTTTCCGTCTCAGCCTTGAGATCCGGACCGTTTTCCTTTTGCGCTCCCGCATCGGCTGCTTCCGGTTGCGACGCGCTCGGCTCCGCCGTTCCCGTATTGGATGCAACCTCGGTGGTTTCCTCGCCCGAGGAAGCCGGTGCTTCGGCGGTCTTCTCCTGCCGGTCCATGTAAAGGTAACCGGTCGTCAGCGCTGCACCGCCCACGACGACGGCAGCTATCAGGCTCCAGATCACGCTCAGCTTCGTCATTGCCATCCCATCCGGGTTCTTCCCGGGCTGTTTGCCCGGCCAAGATCCGTCAATCTCCCGGCCTGTTAATTGTCCTGCCCTGCGACCTGCCTGCGGCGGATCCTGCAAGGCTCACACTATTTCGGCCAACCCTTGTCTAAAGCCATGAATATACGTCTTTTTAGGTGTCGGCAAGAAAACCGGCCAATTCTCCGCTGCCATGCACAATCGAATGCTTGACCGGTCTGGCCGGTAATGCCACACATTCCCTATGACAACATTTTCCAGCGTTTGCGTATACTGCGGCTCCAGCTTTGGTACCGATCCGGTCTATGAGGCTGCGGCGACACGTATCGGTCAGTTGATTGCCGAAAATGGCCTGCGTCTCGTCTATGGCGGCGGCTCGGTCGGCCTCATGGGCACGACCGCCAAGGCGGCTCTCGATGCAGGCGGCCTGGTGACCGGCATTATCCCGCATTTCCTGGAAAAACGCGAGGCGATGCTCACGGCCCTCGATGAACTGATCGTGACCAAGGACATGCATGAGCGCAAACAGCTCATGTTCCAGAAATCCGACGCTTTCATCGCCCTGCCCGGCGGCATCGGGACGCTGGAAGAAGCGGTTGAAATGATGACCTGGGCCCAGCTCGGCCAGCACAAAAAGCCGGTCGTTCTCGTCAACATCAACGGCTTCTGGTCGCCGCTTCTGAAGCTGCTCGACCATATGCGGCACCAGGGCTTCATCCGGCCGGATACGGAAGTTCCCTACCTGGTGGCCCGGAGCGCAGACGATGCCTTGCCGATGATCCAGGATGTTCTTTCCGGCAAGGACGTCGAGGGCGAACCCTCAGGTTACGCACCGATCGAGAACATGTAAAAACCGGATCGCCGGCGGCCATGTGCGGGGGAACCTACGCGCTCTTTGCCGTATGTCGGACGTTTGCCTTCCAGCGCTTCCAGGAATCAAAGCTGAACACCGCCAGGGCGCACCAGATGAACCCGAAGGTGGTCAGGGTCGCGGGGTGGAGCGGTTCGTTCCAGATGAACACGGCCGTGACGAAATGCAGTGACGGCGCGATGTACTGCATCAGGCCGATCAGGACCATCGGCAACCGCCGGGCCGCGGCCGAAAACAGGATGAGCGGCAGGGCCGTCACGATGCCGAGCCCGGCCAGCGCCAGGAACACGGACGGCGTGCCAAGCCTCAGGATGTCGGCGCCGGACGCGACCTGCAGCAGCAGATAGCCCCCAGCGATCGGCAGCAGCAGCACCGTTTCCATCCACAATCCCGGCGTCGCCCGCACCGGCGTGATCTTGCGGATATAACCGTAGCCGGCGAAGCTGAAGGCAAGATAGAGCGACACCCAGGGCAAACCGCCCAGCAGGACCGCCTGCAGCGCCACACCGGCCGCGGCCAGGCCGACCGCAACGCCCTGCAGGAGCGACAGTTTTTCACGCAGGACAACAAGCCCGACCAGGATGCTGACCAGCGGGTTGATGAAATACCCCAGACTGACGTCGAGCACCTTTTCATGCTCGACGGCCCAGACGAAGACCAGCCAGTTCACGGCGATCAGCCCCGCGGAAACGCACAGAAGGCCGACCAGACGGGGATCGCGGGCAATTTCCCCGACCTCCCGGGTGCGGCGCATCACCATCAGGAAGGCACCGACGAAGAGCACGGACCAGACGATGCGCTGCGCGACCACGACTTCCGGCGCAACCGTATCGACCAGCTTGAAATAGCCAGGCAGAATGCCCCAGAGCCCGTAGGCGCCGAGCGCGAACAAAATCCCGGTACGGGTTTCGTCAGGCGCCGATCCGGCCGATGCCGCCTGTGTCATGGATTGACCTTTCGGAGGGCGCGTCAGGCCGCCTCGGCCTTCAAAAGCGCATAGGTGATGGAATCGACCAGTGCCTGGAACGATGCATCCACAATATTGCTGGAGACGCCGATTGTGAACCAGCGCCGGTGACGGCCGGTGTCGTGGCTTTCGATCAGCACGCGCGTGACCGCGCCGGTGCCCCCGTTCAGGATACGGACCTTGTAGTCGACCAGTTCCAGTCCCTCGATCGCCGACTGGTATTTGCCCAGGTCCTTTCGCAGCGCCTTGTCGAGCGCGTTGACCGGACCGTTGCCTTCGGCGACCGACATGCGGGTTTCGCCGTCGATGTCGAGCTTGACCACGGCCTCCGATACGGAGACCAGATTGCCGATCGCGTTGTGACGCCGCTCCACCATGACGCGGAAGGAATTCACGTCGAAGAACTGCGGCACCTCGCCGAGCACGCGGCGCGCCATCAGTTCGAAGGAGGCATCGGCGGCCTCATAGGCGTAACCTTCCGCTTCCTTCTGCTTTACTTCGGCAAGCAGCCGATCCAGGCGCGGATCGGACTTGGCAACCTTGATGCCGAGACGCTCCAGTTCGCCTAGCAGATTGCTCTTGCCGGCCTGATCGGAGACCAGAACACGACGCCGGTTGCCGACAGCCTCGGGCGGCACGTGCTCGTAGGTCTGCGGATCCTTCAGGATGGCCGACGCGTGAATGCCGGCCTTGGTGGCGAAGGCGGTTTCGCCGACGTAAGGAGCATGCCGGTCCGGCGACCGGTTCAGCATCTCGTCGAAGGCGTGGGAGATGGACGTGATCTCGGCCAGCTGGTCGTTGGTGACCCCGAGTTCATATTTTTCCCGATAGGCCTGTTTCAGCTTCAGGGTGGGGATCAGGGTGATCAGATTGGCGTTGCCGCAGCGCTCGCCGATACCGTTCAGCGTGCCCTGGATCTGGCGCACGCCGGCATCGACGGCCGCCAGCGTGTTCGCGATCGCATGGCCCGTGTCGTCATGGGTGTGGATGCCCAGATGGTCGCCGGGAACGACCTCCCTCACCTTGCCGACAATCTCCTTGACCTCGTCCGGCAGCGTGCCGCCGTTGGTGTCGCACAGAACCACCCAGCGCGCGCCGGCCTCATAGGCGGTCTTGGCGCAGGCAAGGGCATAATCCGGATTGGCCTTGTAGCCGTCGAAGAAATGTTCGCAGTCGATCATCGCCTCCCGGCCGGAGGCGACCGCCGCCTTCACCGTATCGGCAATGGATTCCAGGTTTTCCTCGTTGGTGCAGCCCAGCGCCACGTCGACATGATAGTCCCAGCTCTTGGCGACAAAGCAGAAGGCATCGGCCTTGGCCGCCAGGATTTCCTGCAGGCCCGGGTCGTTGGAAACAGAGCGTCCGGCCCGCTTGGTCATGCCGAAGGCGGTAAACGTCGCCTTGTTCGTCCTCCTTTCGGAGAAGAACTCGCTATCGGTCGGATTGGCGCCCGGGTAACCGCCCTCCACATAGTCCACGCCCAGCCGGTCCAGCAGTTCGGCAATCGCGATCTTTTCGGTCACGGAAAAATCGATGCCGCTGGTCTGCGCGCCGTCGCGGAGGGTGGTGTCGAAAAGGTAGAGGCGTTCCCTGGTCATTTTTCTAGTTCCTGTCGCCGGCTTCTTAGGCCGGCCAGTTTTCCGTGTCGTGGTCCGGGTGTTGATAGGAGACAAGGTCTTTAAAAAGCGCTTCGGCCTGGGCCGCTTCCGCCGGCTCGCGGGATGGCAGCTTGTCCAGCCCCTCGCACCAAGGGATGCGGCTTTCCAGTCCGACCTGCAGCACCGGTGCGGCGATCGAGGGATCGTCCAGGGTGCAAATGGCAATCTCGGTTCCGAAGTCCTCGAACTCATAGGTCAGCGGCGTCCCGCAGGTCCCGCAGAACCCGCGGCGGACCTTGCTCGAACTCTTGAACTGTTTCGGCGCGCCGCGCGTGAATTTAATGCTCTTTGCCGTCACCAGCGGGGCGAAGGCATTGCCGAAGGCTTTCTGGCACATGCGGCAGTGGCAGATCGAGGCGCGCCCGAACGCGCGGACCTCGTAGCGCACGGCGCCGCACTGGCAGCCGCCTGTAGCCGATCCCGCAGCCGTCATTGCTGTTCTCCCTGCGGCCAGCTGTCCGTGTCCTCATCCGGGTGCTGATAGCTCACCATGGTCGCGAGGAACGGCAATGCAATCTCGTCCTCTTCGGAGCGGGTTCCCGGCAGGCCGGTCAGCCGGTCCGCATAGGGCAGCTTGCCTTCCACGCCGTACTGGACCGTCGGCACGATCTCTTGCGGGTGATCGAAGGCGCCGATCGCCAGCCCGAGGCCGTCGGGCGCCTCATAGGTCAATGGCGTGCCGCAGTCCCGGCAAAAGCCCCGGTGGACATGGTTGGAGCTCTGGAAATAGGCCGGCTCGCCGCGGGTCCAGGTGAGTTCCGCCCCCTTTTCGATGCCGACCAGTGGCGCATAGAAGGCTCCAAAGGCCTTCTGGCACATGCGGCAATGACAGATGGACGCCGTCCCGAGCCCCCCATCGACCCGAAACCGCACCGCCCCGCACTGACAACCGCCGGAGTGGGATTCAGACTGTGTCACCGCTTGACCTCCCAGGTGGTGATGCGCTGGCCGGTTTCGGAGTCTTTTGAATCCTTTAGAAGGATTCCTTCAGACGCCAGTTCGTCCCGGACGCGGTCGGCATCGGCCCAGTTTTTCGCTTCGATGAACGCCAGACGTTCGGCGACGCGGGCGTCGATCGCAGCATGATCGAGATCGGCTGTTTCGGCCTTGACCGGGGCAAGCCCCAACAAGGAAGCAGAGGCAGAATATTCCGCCAGCCTTGCGGGATCCTTTTGCGCTTCGGAAGCGAGTGCGTGCAGCGCCTGAATGGCTGCGACCGTGTTCAGGTCGTCGTCCAGCGCATCGACAACCTCCTGAGCAGGTGCTGCCGCCCCTTCGACAAGATCCGGCCACTTGGACAAGAGCCGCTCCGCCTCTTCCAGTTTGCGGACGGAAAAGTCGATCGGCTCGCGGTAGTGGGTCATCAGCATGGCGAGACGCAGGACCTCGCCCGGCCATTGGCGGCCGCCGAAGGTTTCCGTGTGCAGGAGATCGTGGATGGTGACGAAGTTGCCCTCCGACTTGGACATCTTCTTGCCCTCCACCTGCACGAAGCCGTTGTGGAGCCAGTAGTTGGCCATGCGGTCGTTGCCGTGGGCGCAGCAGGACTGGGCGATTTCGTTTTCGTGGTGGGGAAAGATCAGGTCGAGGCCGCCGCCGTGGATGTCGAATACCTCGCCCAGATGGGCCTCGCTCATGACCGAGCATTCGATATGCCAGCCGGGCCGTCCGCGGCCCCAGGGGCTGTCCCAGCCAGGTTCCTCGGCGGACGACTGTTTCCAGAGCACGAAATCGCCCGGGTTCTTCTTGTGGCCTTCGACCGCGATCCGGGCGCCTGCCTTCTGTTCGTCCAGATTGCGCTTCGAGAGCGCCCCATAGGCCGGCATGGAGGCCGTGTCGAACAGCACCTCGCCTTTCGCCACATAGGCGTGATCCCTGGCGATCAGGGTCTCGATCATCCCGATCATGCCAGGAATATGTTCGGTTGCCCGCGGCTCCACGGTCGGATCGAGGCAGCCGAGCGCCCGAACGTCGGCGTGATACTGATTAGCCGTCTTTTCGGTCACCTGACGGATGGCGTCGTTGAGGCTCATGCGGCCCGCCTTAATCTCCGATCCGAAATCCCGCAGGGCCCGCGCGTTGATCTTGTCGTCGACGTCGGTGATGTTGCGCACATAGGCGACATGGTCCGCGCCGTAGAGATGACGCAGCAGACGGAACAGCACGTCGAAGACGATCACCGGCCGGGCGTTACCGATATGGGCGAAGTCGTAGACGGTCGGCCCGCAGACATACATGCGCACGTTCGCCGGATCGATCGGGACGAAGTCCTCCTTCGATCGGGTCAACGTATTGGTGAGCTTCAGTCCTTTGGAATTGGACGTTGCTGCGCTCATGGCAATCGGTCTCCTGGCCGGCTGGCCGGGCGGTCCGTCTTAAGGAGCAATTTGCCAAGAGGGAACGGCCACAGCCAGCGGTGTCGCTAGCTGCAAATAATGGTGATCGAAATGATGTTCCGTGCGGCCGTCATCATGGGCGCTGTTATGGCCCGCTTTCCGCCTGCCGGTCAAGGCGCAATTCAACCTGCCGTTTTGGCGACAGTTTTATCCGCATCCGGCCGGAGACCTTGTTTAACTGGACTGTCCGCAGAACTGCGCTACGCTCGGCGCGGTCGTGGCGAATCAAGGCGAGATGTTTTCCTCATGCGCATGACGTTCTTTCAATCGATACTCTGTGCCGGACTGGTTCTGGCGATTCCGCACTTTTCCGACCTGCCGCTTGTCGGAACCGCCCAGGCCCAATCGACCGCGCAGGAACCGGCGGTCACCGCCCCGGAAACCTATCCGGAGCCGGACACGCCGCTTGCCAAGGGGATCCGCGACGCGATTGCCGAACTGGACGATACCGAGGTTACCGAGTTTTACGCCAGGCGCGGGTTTGCAACGATCTGGCTGAACAAGAACGGGTTCAACGAGCGGGCGCATCTGACGATCGCCGCCTTCGCCGATGCCAATGCCCATGCGCTCAATCCGGAGAACTACGGGCCGCTTGAATTCATCAGCCGAAGCGAGAACGCGCGTTCGCTCGAGGACTGGGCTTCCATCGAACGGGACCTCACCCGCCAGTTCCTGCGCTACGCCACGCACCTGTCCTCCGGACGGGTGCAGCCCAACGAGGTCAACAAGGCGCTCAATATCTTCCCGCACCGGCCGAAGACGTCCATCCTGCTGGAAAATGTGGTTAGCGCCACCGACTATGCTGCGTTTCTGGAAACCTTGCCGCCCAACACGCCCCAATACGCCCGGCTTCAGCTGCGTCTGGCGGAATACCGCCAGAAGGCTGCCGAAGGCGGGTTCACGGTCATTCCCGAGGGCGAGGTCCTGAAACCGGGCATGACCGACAGCCGCCTCGGCGTGTTGCGCCAGCGCCTGATCGAGGAAGATTATCTGAACCCGACCATCCCAACCGGCGATGTCTATGACGGCGCGCTCGTCGACGCGGTCAAGGAATTCCAGTCCTATCACGGCCTGGACGTCGACGGTGTCATCGGCGCCGATACGCTCAGCGAAATGAATGTGCCGATCGAACAGCGCCTGATCCAGATGGAACTCAACATGGAGCGCCGCCGCTGGATGCCGGATGACCTCGGCGAGACCTATGTCTTCGTCAATCTGGCCGACCAGGTGCTGAAGGTGGTCAAGAAGGGCAAGACTTGGTTGGCGACGAAGGTCGTGGTCGGCAAGCCTTATCACGCCACCCCGGTCTTTACCGGCGAGATGACCTACGTGGAAGTTAATCCCTACTGGAACGTTCCCTACTCGATCGCGACCAAGGAATATCTGCCGAAGCTGCGGAAAAATCCGGGCGTCCTGTCCTCGCAGAACATTCGGCTGTTCGAAGGCGGGACGGAGATATCGCCGTCACAGATTGCCTGGAGTTCCTTTTCCCCGTCGAACTTCCCCTTCAAGCTGCGGCAGGACCCGGGCAACAAGAACGCGCTCGGCCGAATCAAGTTCATGTTCCCGAACAAGTTCAACATTTATATCCACGACACGCCCGCCAAGTCGCTGTTCGACAAGGCACAGCGCTCTTTCAGCCACGGCTGCATTCGCGTATCGGATCCGTTCACGCTCGGCGACATGCTGCTAGCCGACCAGGGCTACGACAAGGCGCGCCTGGAAGCGATCCGGGACACCGGCGAACGCACGATCGTCAAATTGCAAAAGCCGATCCCGGTCCACATCACCTATCTGACCGCCTGGATGAACAAGGACGGGTCCACCCACTTCCGGAAGGATATCTACAAACGAGACGCTGTTTTGCTGAAAGCGCTGGCCCGCGCCATGACAGAAAATCTTTAAACAAGGAAATTCAAATACTTACATCCCGTTAAGCTATTTGAACGGAAGCTGAACGCACCGCTCAGCATCGGTTCAAGCGCGCTCCCCTATGGTCCCGACATCTTCAAGGGGTCGGAACCAGTGCAGGAGTATCGAGATGTTCGCCCGTTTGCTTGCGTTTGCATTCATAACCTTAATGCTGATCGGACCTTTGGCCGCACTTGCAAGTTTTGCCAGCTACCCTCACACTTCCAACGCTGCGATGCAGCAGAAAAGCATGTGCCTGACGACAGGCATCGGTTGCGGCTCCGGTCACATCCTGCTTCCGGCCATCGGGCGCATGTAAACAATCCTAACCGTAAAACCTGACTTTGCTTGCAGGTTTTCCAATTTTTTGGCATGTTCCGTCCCATGGATTACAAAGCACTTGAAGAAAAATCGGAAGATGCGGCAGGCTTTCTGAAGATGCTCGCATCCGGCCCCCGGCTGCTGCTGATGTGCCAGATGTGGGACAAGGAATGCAGCGTCGGCGATCTTGCCGAGAAAACGGGAATGCGCATGCCGACCGTGTCGCAGCAGCTTTCGCTTCTGCGCGCGCAGGGCCTTGTCGAAACCCGCCGGGACGGCACGACCATCTATTACAAGCTGGTCAGCAAGGCCGCCCAGGACATCATGGGCATCCTTTACGCGCATTTCTGCCAGCCGCAGCTTCCCGATACGGTGTCCCAGATGCTCGAGGCAGAGCACGCGGACTAGACCTTGGCCGGGCACGACCCGACAGGCACAGACAGACAAAAAAGGCTGCCCGATCCGGGCAGCCTTTTTGCTTTCCGCCGTTAATCGCCGGCGTCACTTCTTCATGTAATCGCTGCAGCGCGGCGCGGCTGCGTCGCCCCATGGCATAATCGGCACGGTCGATGTGGAATTCTTGGGGCTGCCCTCGATCAGCTTGTCCGAATAAACCAGATAGACCAGCACGTTCCGCTTGGCATCGCAGCCGCGGACAATGCGCATCTTCTTGAAAAGGAACGAGCGGCGCTGGCGGAACATCTCCTCGCCCTGCTCGAATTTCTCCTTGAAGACGACCGGCCCGACCTGGCGGCAGGCAAGAGAAACGTCGGAAACTTCCTCAGCCACACCGATCCAGCCGGAAATGCCGCCTTTCTCGGGAACCGTGAAGTGGCAGGCGACGCCCTCGATAATCGGATCGTCGATGGCGTAGGTGGCCAGCTTGTGGTCCGGTGTCAGGAACTTCCAGACCGTGGATTTCTTGAAAATGAGATCGGGTTCATCGGCCGCAAAGACAGAGCTCGCGCTCAGGACAAGGGCAAGGGCGGCGGCTGCCAGGCGCATGGAACTTTCCTTCGAAGACAATGTCAGACGTTTCCGATGTGGGAACGCCGCCCCTTCATGTCCAGTCCACCAGTCCGGGGCAGGCTTAAAGCATGCCTCACAGGGTTATCGCCTGATGCCCTAGGCGCCGGCCGGTTCCAGGTTTCGGTCGGTTTTTTCCTTTTCCCCGTCCGCGCCATCCGCGGCCTTTTCGACCGCCTCGGTATCACCTGCGATATCGTCCAGCGACAGGTCGAGAACATCGCCGTCTACCTCGGATTCTTCACCGGCAGTGTTTTCCACGGCCCCTTCGGGCTCTTCCTGCGCAGAGACACCCTGCAGGGCATCGGCCAGATCCTGGTCCCTTTCCGTGGTCCAGATCTGGGGGATGTCGAGACCCTGGGCTTCGTCATAGGCACGGGCGACGTTGAACGGCAGATGCCGCTCATAGTCCACGAACGAGGCAAAGGCCGGATCCATGGCTTCCCTCACTGCGGCATAGGTTCCCTTCAATCCCTTGCCTTCCTGAACGCAGAAGGCCGCAGTATCGCGCAGGAGGACCAGAAAACCGGCGGTCGCGGAAACAGCCTCGTCGATCCGTTCAGCTCCGACCAGTGCCCTGCCGCGACCCGGCATCAGCGCATTCGGCCGGAAAGCCGCGATACGGCTGAGGGCTTTGGGCCAATCGGTCAGATGGGCATCGCCGCAATAGCAGGCCGCCTGATTGGCGACCAGGTCCCCGGCGAACAGCACGCCCGCGTCCGGCACCCAGACGACCACGTCGCCCATGGTATGACCGCGTCCCAAATGCATGAGCCGCACGTCCCTGCGCCCGAGGTTGATTGTCATGGAGGACGCGAAGCTCATGGACGGCCGGATTTGCGCCGGCAGCCGCTTCGCCCCGCCGAAAAGCTCCGGCGTGCGGGAAAGAGAGGCCGATCGATCCGCCTGGCCGCGTTCCTCGATCATGCGCCTGGTCAGGTCCGAGGCGATGATCTCGCTGGGCTGGAAAGCCGCAGCGCCCAGGCTGGAATCCGCATGATAGTGGGTCAGAACCACATATTTGACGGGCTTGTCCGTAACCTTGGCGATTTCGGCCAACACCGCTTCGGCGCCGTTTGCCGTCGGCTGGGCATCCACGACCAGAACCGAACTCTCGCCGATAACCACGCCGGTATTCGAGCCCCCCTCGACACAAAAGGCGTAACAGTCCCGCCCGACTTCGCGGAACGTGGTTTTCCTGTCCGGCTTGCTGGTGTCGTTCTTGGCGGTAACGTTTTTGTTCATGGCCGTCTCTCGTTTTATTCTGCGCGGTCGGCGAGTGCCGTCGAGCGAACCAATCCCTGTGCAAAGGCTCCCATTACCTCTGGTATGGAACACGGTCTCAGGATAACGAACCGATTCGCAAATACTTGCCGTCTAATCATTCCTCAAGCGCCGCCTTTTCAACAGATAGATCACATTTTGTGGACAACTACTAGATATAGAAAGTCCTCTTGCTCCGGGTGCCGGCGCGTTTCTTCGCAACGGCGGCGTCATCACCTTCGCAGTGCTTTCGCCATCGCGCACAGCTTTTGCTAACCGGCAACAATGGCAGTATCTGGACAAGCGATTTCGTAATACCAATCATGGTTGACCATGGCCTAATCGGGGCACGCTGCCGTTCACGAACGCAAGGCGCCCCTGCCGGTCACTGCAAACCCGGGCCGGATGCGCCATAACTTGCCGCGGCCGGTATACCGGATGAGCCTTGTGCGAGGTTGGATAGGCGGGAAATGAACGATGTAAAAAAATCTTCTCCAGCTGCGGACCAGGGATCCGAACAGGATGACGTCCTGGCGCTGGAGGAATTCCTGCCCTATCGCCTGGTGGTCCTGGCCGAAGAAGTCAGCCGTTCCTTTTCGCAGATCTACGCCGCGGAATTCGGCATCGGCATTCCCGAATGGCGGGTCGTCGCCGTCATCGGACAATGCCACCAGGTGACGGCGAAGGTCGTCGGCGAACGCAGCACAATGCACAAGACAAAGGTCAGCCGGGCCGTCGCCAATCTCGAAAAATCCGGCCTCGTGACCCGCGCGCCCAATCCGGAAGACATGCGCGAGAGCTTCCTGACGCTCACCCCCAGGGGGCAAAAAATGTACGCGGACCTCGTTCCCAAGGCGCTTGCCTTTTCCAAGATGCTGATGGAAGCCCTGGCCCCGGAGCAGCGGAAGGCGCTGGAGGAGATCATTGCGCAGTTGACGAAGGCCTCGAGCTCTTTCCGCACCTCCCGAAAATAAAATTTTCGCCCGGCAAAGGCGCCAGCCGATCCCATATTAACTTCAAAGCAGAGCTTTGGTTGCTATCCTTGTCGTTCCTACCAATAGTGACGATAGGGAAGGCGCAGGGGCTGTGCGCCTGAAGGGTCAGGGATAAACTATGACGGCAACTCGACCGGCAGCGTTCGGCATTTGGGTCAGGGTCTTGTCCCTGGCCGTTGCCTTGATGGCCGGCACCCCGCCAACGTCCGCTTCGGCGGCAAGCTGCGACAAACTGAGGGTCGAACTCGACCGCCTGGAACGGCAGGGCGGCGCTTCGCCGGAGGTCGCCAAATGGCAAGGACAGGCACGCCTCCAGCAAAAAGCAATCACGGCTGCAGAGCGTGACGCGCGGTACTTTCAATGCGCCACTCTGACCACGGTTCCGAAATGCCGCCAGCTCAACGCGAAAATCGCAAAAATGCAGGCCAATCTCGCCGCCATCGAGAAACAGGCCGCCCGCGCGGAACGGAAAACGACCGGCAGCGCCGGCCGGATCCGGCAGATCAGGGCATCGCTCGACCGGCAAAACTGCCTTGCGCCGGCTCAGGCCTCCTATCCCGGCCGCGGCGAGGAAATCACCGTAAGCAGCGGCGGCGCAAATGTCTCCGGCCCCAACTTCTTCCAGCGCCTCTTCGGGCGGTCCCGCCATGTGGAGGTGATCGAAAGCGACGGCGAAATGGACGCACTGACATCGCGCAGGCGCCTGGCCTCCTCGAACAGTTCGGACGGGGTCCGCTTTCCGGCCGGCGGCACCTACCGGACCATGTGCGTGCGCACCTGTGACGGCTATTACTTCCCGGTCAGTTTTGCGACCGGCCGGGACCAGTTCGTCAATGATGCCGCCCGCTGCAGCGAAATCTGCCCGGCAGCGGAAACGGAACTGTTCGTCTACCGGAACCCGGGCGAGACTCAGGAAAATATGACGTCCCTGACCGGCATTGCCTACGGGGACCTGGAAAATGCCAACCGGTTCAAGACCGAATACGTTTCCGGCTGCAGCTGCAGGGCCCCTGCCCGCCAGGACACGGCCGGCAAGATGACCGTGATCAGCCAGAGCGCCGGCGATCTGTTCACCGTCAACGGGGCGAAGGTTTCCGTCCTGCTCCGGGGTCAGGCGAAGGGGATTCGCGCGTCGCTGACCGTCGACGGCAATGAACCGGGCTCAACCGCCTTCAATCTTTCCCGCGAACCGGTCCGGCCGGACCATCTTCCGGCCTATCTGGATCCGGATACGCGGCTCAATCTCGAAGAGGGTTTCAACCTTCTGGCGTCGCTCAGGACAACTGCTTCCGGCGACAAGGAACCGATCGACGAAACCGCCGAGATAGAAACGTCCCACGGCCTGCCGGTGCTGGCCTCCGATAAACCGGATACCCCGCCGCCGGCCCCGGTCTTTACGGAAAACGCACCGGCATCCGCGCAGGCGGAAGCCGATGCTCAGCCGAAGGCGTCTATCCGGGTAGTCGGTCCAGAATATTTTGTCGCCCAATAAGCGGCAGCAGATCCTTCATGTCAGGACCATGATCGAGACCGGTCAGGACCCGGCGCAGCGGCATGAAAAGCCCGCGTCCCTTGCGGCCGGTTTCGGCCTTCAGGGCCTGCGTCCAGGCGCTCCATGTCTCGGCGGTCACCTCGCCGTCGGGTAGAAGATCGCGCGCCCTTGAGACATAGTCCCGGTCTTCTTCCTCGATCCGGCTTTCCACCGGCCCTTCGATAATCTGCCAGTAGAGCTTTGCGTCCCCGACCTTCTCGCAGTTTCCGCGGACGGCCGACCAGAAGGCTTCGCCTCCCGAAATGCCGAGCGCGGTCAGGCGATCGGAAGCAGCCGCATAGGGCATGTCGTGAACCAGGCGGGCGTTCAGGACCAGAAGTTCCGCCGGATCGAACTTGGCGGCGGAGCGGGACACGCTCGCCAGATCGAACTTTTCCGTCAGCGTTTCCATGTCCGGCACCGCTTCCACGGCATGACTGGTACCGGTGAGAACGGCTAGGGATGCCACCGCCATGGGTTCGATGCCGTCTTCGCGCAGGGATCCGATGGACAGCGCGCCCTTGCGCTTGGACAGCCCCTCGCCATCGACCGTCGTCAGAAGGTTGTGGTGGGCAAAGATTGGCGCCTCCGCGCCAAGCGCGCGGAAAATGGCGATCTGAACGGCGGTGTTGGCAACGTGATCCTCGCCACGGATGATATGCGTGACGCCCATGTCGATGTCATCGACAATGGAACACAGCGTATAGAGATAGCTGCCGTCCTCACGGATCAGGACGGGATCCGACATGGACGCGAGATCGATTGACTGCTCGCCGCGGCACAGGTCGTTCCAGGAGATGTCTGTCCGGCGGGTCTCAAAAGGGTCGCCGTCATGGTTCGGCAGGAGGAACCGCCAGTGCGGCTTGCGGCCCTCGGCTTCGAATTTCGCCTTTTCCTCGTCCGTCAGTTTCAGTCCGGCGCGGTCGTAGACCGGCGGCCGGCCGAGCGCGCGGGCGCGCGAACGGCGGCGCTCCAGTTCGTCCGGCGTCTCGTAGCAGGCATAGAGCAGCCCGGCGGCTCTGAGCTTGTCTGCCGCCGCATCGTAGTTGGCGATCCGCTCCGACTGGCGTTCGATCTGATCGGGGTCGATACCCAGCCAGCGCAGGTCCCGCTCGATGGAAACTGCATATTCGACCTTAGACCGCTCCAGATCGGTATCGTCGAAGCGCAGGATGAACTTTCCGCCGGCCTGTTTGGCGAAGAGCCAGTTGAAAAGTGCCGGACGGCTGTTGCCGATGTGAATATGGCCCGTCGGGGACGGAGCAAAACGTGTGATGACAGTCATGGGGTTTCAGGTACCGGGAGGAATGCGAAGACGCAAGCGGGATATTGCCGTTATCCGGTGCCCTGCGCCTCCATCCTGCGGTGCACGCGGCCGGCAATGAAGGTCAGGTTGGCCGACATGGCAAGGCAGTACAAAGACATGCCGACCATCTGGTAGTCGAAGGAGACCTTGAGATCGATCAACCAGCCGACCAGCCCGGGCCCGATGGCGGACGACAGAACCATCAGGGCGAAGACCACCGAACGGACAGCGCCGAGATAACGGGTTCCGTAGACTTCCGGCCAGAGCGCGCCGATCAGTGTCGCCATGAAACCGTTGCTGATACCGAGCAGCGCCATGAACAGGAAGGCCGCGTAACTATCATGGATCAATCCTAAGACCAGGCACGCGGCGGTTAGCGGCAGCAGCATGAACGGTAAAAGCGCGCGGGCGGAGTAGCGGTCGATCAGGGCACCCAGGATCAGCGATGACACCACGGCGAACATCGACATGACCGCAAAGGCACTGGCGAAGAGTTCCAGCGTCCAGCCGCGCAGTTCCACCAGATA
This sequence comes from Roseibium aggregatum, assembly GCF_014692675.1. GTDB lineage: Bacteria > Pseudomonadota > Alphaproteobacteria > Rhizobiales > Stappiaceae > Roseibium > Roseibium aggregatum_C. The sequence continues at coordinate 15,709 of NZ_JABFCZ010000010.1, forward strand.
GACCTGATGGAACAGGACGGCAGTGGCAATGAAGGGCGGCGCGAGCACACCAGCTGACATGATCCAGAACGCCGGATCGCGCAGCACTTCCGCCCGGGTCCAGTGGCGCACCGGTCTGGGTTTCTCGCCCTCCGCCATGTTTTGCGGCGTCCGCTCCTTGCGCAGCAGGGCCAGGATGACCGGCAAGGCAATGATGACCAGAGCGGCCGCGGCGATCAGCCATGTCACGCGCCAACCGAAGGCCGCACTCAGCACCACGAAACTGATCGGCAGTGTCGCTTCGGCCGCCGGAAAGCCGAGGCCGGCGATGGAGACCGCCCTTCCCCGCTGCGCGTCGAACCAGCGGCCGACGGCGGTCATTGACGTGTTGGACATCATGCCCTGGCCGAACAGGCGCAGGCCATAGATGACGAAGAACAGCATGATGACCGAGGAAACGCCTGCCATGGCGACGCAAAAGACCGCCAGCAGCACCATGACGACGGCAGCGACCCGCGGGATCGAGTAACGGTCGAGGCTGCGGCCAATCCAGGGCAGGCTCATGGCGCTCGCCAGGGTCGCCGCCATGTAAAGCGTTCCGAATTCGCCATTGGACAGTCCGAATTCCTTGCGCACGCTGCCGGCAGACAGGCCGATGAAGAAGGTCTGGCCGAAACCTGAAAAGGCCGTCAGCAGAAACCCGGCCAGAAGCCAGCGGAAATTGGCGCGCACGAATGCGAAAAAAGCCACGGCGGATCCCCGCATGCCGCCTCGCCCGCAGTCGCCTCACGGGGCGCGGTGCAAGCGAAGCGTTCGACGTTGTCAGGAAGTTCCGCTGCCTGAGTCAGCTGCGGTCGCGGAACCGGTTGGTAATCGGATAGCGGCGGTCCCGACCAAAATTGCGGGCGGTGATCTTCACGCCGGGAGGCGCCTGGCGCCGCTTGTATTCGGCAATGTAGAGCAGATGCTCGATTCTGTGAATGAGGTCGCGGTCATGGCCGCGTTTTTCGATGTCGCGCACCGCCATTTCCTGCTCGACAAGGCAGGACAGAATATCATCGAGCTGATCATACGGCGGCAGGGAATCCTGGTCCGTCTGGTTTTCCCTGAGTTCCGCGGAGGGAACCTTGGTGATGATGTTTCGCGGCACGACCTCGCCTTCGGGCCCCATCAGACAGTCGGAACGGTTCTTGTTGCGCCACCCCGCCAGGTCGTAGACCTGCGTCTTGTAGAGATCCTTGATCGGATTGTAGCCGCCGTTCATGTCGCCGTAGAGCGTGGCGTAGCCGACCGACATCTCCGACTTGTTGCCGGTGGTGACGACCATGTAGCCGAACTTGTTGGAGATCGCCATAAGGATGACGCCGCGGGAGCGCGCCTGCAGGTTCTCCTCCGTCGTGTCCGGAGCCCGGCCGGCAAAGACCGGAGCCAGCACCCTGGTGAAGCCCTCGACCGGGTCGGCGATCGGGATGGTGTCGAAGCGGATGCCGAGCGCAGTGGCGCAATCGGCCGCATCCTTGAGGCTTTCGTCGGAGGTGTAGTGGTAGGGCATCATGATCGCATGGACCTTGTCGGCCCCAAGTGCATCGACGGCCATGGCCGCAACCACGGCGGAATCGATGCCGCCGGATAGCCCGAGCGTGACCCCGGGAAAGCCGTTCTTCAAAACATAGTCGCGCAGCCCCACGACACAGGCATTCCAGTTGGCCTCGTCCACATCGGGCAGAACGGTCACCGGGCCGCATTCGCACACCCAGGTTTCCTCGTTCAGCACCCAGTCCGTATAGGCAACACCGGCCTCGAACTGGGGCATCTGGAACGCGAGCGTCCGGTCCGCCTGAAGCCCGAAGGACCCGCCGTCGAAGACCAGTTCGTCCTGGCCGCCGAACTGGTTGCAGAAGACAAGCGGCAGACCGCTTTCCACGACCCGGGCAACCGCGACCTGCAACCGTTCCTCCGCCTTGTTCTCCCAATAGGGCGAACCGTTCGGAACCATGAGGATTTCGGCGCCGGTTTCGGCGAGGCACTCGCAAACCTCGTCGTTCCAGATATCCTCGCAGATCGGCACGCCGATGCGCACGCCCCGGAAGTCGACAGGTCCGGGCAGCGGCCCTGCGGAAAAGACCCGTTTTTCGTCGAAGACCCCGTAATTCGGCAGGTCGGTCTTGTAGCGAACCGCCTGGATCCGGCCGCCATCGATCAGAACGGCCGCGTTGTAGAGCTTGCCGTCGAACAGCCAGGGGGAGCCGATGATCATGCCCGGCCCGCCGTCGGCGGTTTCTTCCGCCAGCGCTTCGACCGATTGCATGCACTGTTCCACGAAGGCCGGCTTGAGAACCAGGTCTTCCGGCGGGTAACCGGCGACGGCCAGTTCCGGGCAAAGCACCAGATGGGCGCCTTCCTGCGCGGCTTCCGCCCGGACCCGGCGGATCAGATCCGAGTTGCCTGAGATATCGCCGACCACAGGATTGAGCTGGGCAATCCCGAGGCGAAGTTTGCCGCGAAGGGCTGTGGGTTTCGAAGCGCTCATCATCCTTCGTGATTAGCGTGACGGTGAATGAGTTGCAATCGGTGCAAAGGCTAAATCAAAGCCATATCGACCGGCGCGATCATCTCTCCTGCCGGATTACCGGGGGAAGAAGAATAGTCGTCGCCCCTGAACCGGTTGCGCCGGTCCGTTGGCGTCGCGTCGAACAGGATCCCTCGCGTGCGTCCGTAGAGCGCCTGCTTCTGCAAGGTGTCGCTGATGTGCCGGTAAAGAACGGCGGGCGAGACCGGCTTGGCGATGAACCCGTGGATGCCGAGATTGAGGGCCTCAAGGACCGTGGATTTATGGGAATGCGCGCTGACCACAACCACCGGAAGGGTACTCAGCAGCTTGTCCCGCTCGGCCCGAAGGGTGCGGATGAACTCCGACCCGCTCAGCGGCTTCATGACCCAGTCGCAGAGGATAAAATCCGGGCTGCGATCCAGAACGGCCTCGAGTCCGTCGGCCCCGTCGGATGCTTCAAAAATATGACGCGCGCCAAAGCCGCCGAGAACGGACCTCAAAATGCTGCGCATATGCATGTTGTCGTCAATAACCAGAAACGAGACCGCGGACAGGTCCCAATGCGTATTCATTTTTGCAAAAATCCCCTACCCCAATTCACGCCCGATGTATGCGTAAATGACCTTAAGTAATCCTTGCGAAAATTATCGATAATCGGATTTGCCATCCCCTAAATGAGAAGAGCGGCAAAATGCCGCTCTTTTATCCGTATTTCTGACAGTGTCCGTCAGGCGTTGACCGCCAGCGGTTCCGACCGGCGGCCGTCCCGCTCCTTCTTGAGGTTTTCAGCGATCAGGAAGGCGAGCTCCAGCGCCTGGTCCGCATTCAGACGCGGGTCGCAATGGGTATGGTAGCGGTCGCCGAGCTGTTCCGCGGTCAGCGCATGCGCACCGCCCGTACATTCGGTCACGTTGCGGCCGGTCATTTCCACATGAACGCCGCCGGCATGGGTGCCTTCGGCCCGGTGAACGGCGAAAAAGGCCTCGACCTCCTTCAGGATCCGGTCGAACGGCCGGGTCTTGTAGCCGCCGGCGGTGACGGTGTTACCGTGCATCGGATCGCAGGACCAGACCACGACCTTGCCTTCCCGCTCCACTGCGCGGACGAGCTGCGGCAGGTGGTCGAAGACCTTGTCGGCGCCGAAGCGCGCGATGAGCGTGAGGCGGCCCGGCTCGTTTTCCGGGTTCAGGATGTCGATCAGTTCCAGAAGACCGTCCGGCGTCATCGACGGGCCGCATTTCAGGCCGATTGGGTTCTTGATACCGCGGAAGAACTCCACATGAGCGTGGTCGGGCTGGCGGGTCCGGTCGCCGATCCACAACATATGGCCGGAGGTGGCGTACCAGTCGCCGGAGGTGCTGTCGACGCGGGTGAACGCCTGTTCATAGCCCAGAAGCAGGGCTTCATGGCTGGTGAAGAAATCGGTCGAGCGCAATTGCGGAACGCTCGAGGAATCCACACCGCAGGCGCGCATGAACGCAAGCGACTCGGTGATCCGGTCGGCCAGTTCCTTGTAACGGTGCCCCTGGGGACTGTCGGAAATGAAACCGAGCATCCACTGGTGCACCTGGTCGAGATTGGCGAAGCCCCCTTGCGCGAACGCGCGCAGCAGGTTCAGCGTCGCGGCCGACTGGCGGTAGGCCATGCTCATCCGGTTCGGATCCGGGATCCGGCTTTCCGGCGTGAACGCAATATCGTTGATGATGTCGCCCCGGTAGCTCGGCAGTTCGACATCGCCCTTCTTCTCGGTATTGGAAGAGCGCGGTTTCGCGAACTGGCCGGCAATTCGGCCGACCTTTACCACCGGCTGGCTGGCGGCATAGGTCAGAACAACGGCCATCTGCAGGAAGACGCGGAAAAAGTCGCGGATGTGGTCCGGGTGGTGCTCGGCGAAGCTCTCCGCACAGTCACCACCTTGAAGCAGGAAACCCTTTCCGGCCGCGACATTGGCAAGCTGGCGCTTCAGGTCACGCGCCTCACCTGCAAAAACCAGCGGCGGATAGGTCGACAGACGGCCTTCAACCTCTGCCAGGGCCTCTTTGTCGGGATAATCCGGCACCTGAACGATCGGCTTCGATCTCCAGCTGTCCGGTGTCCACTTCTCCGCCATTGTTTCAACTCCTGCACTCGGTGCCGGGCGCACCCATAATCTTATGATTTGTTCTGCCCGGATTGGTCCGATTGATCTATCGCGCTGCACCTCATGAGCAAACGTGCGCGGGTTATACACGGGTCTTTTCTCCAAGACCACAGGTAGTAGAGTGAATTTACCGGTCAACGCCAGCAGCAACGACAAGGATACCGCAGATGAGCCTCGAACACAGCCATGCGCCGGATGATATTGCCGACAGGCTGCATGACGGGCCGACGATCAACTACCTGCGCGACTGGGTCTATGGCGGGATCGACGGTGCGGTGACCACCTTTGCCGTGGTCGCAGGTGCGGTCGGGGCGAACCTGTCGACCCCGATCATCCTGATCCTCGGACTGGCCAACCTCTTCGCCGACGGCTTTTCCATGGCGGCGGCGAACTACTCGGGCACCAAGACGGAGGAAGACGACTACCGCCGCCTCAAGCTGGTGGAGGAAAAGCATATTCAACTGGAACCGGAGGGCGAACGCGAGGAAATCCGCCAGATCTATAGTGCCAAAGGCTACGTTGGCGAAGAGCTGGAAACCCTGGTCGGCATCATCACCTCCCAGCAGCAAACGTGGATCGACACCATGATGCAGGAGGAATACGGCCTGTCCGCCGCCCAGCGCTCGCCTTTCAAGGCCGCCCTGTCGACCTTCGCCGCCTTCGTGATCTGCGGCAGCCTGCCGCTGATCCCGTTCGTATTCGGTTTACCGGCGTCCGCCGAGATAACGACACTGCTGACGGCGAGCGCCTTTTTCGGCATCGGCTCGATCAAGTCGCGCTGGTCGACCCAGCACTGGTTCTGGTCCGGACTGGAAACCACGGTGATCGGGATGGCGGCGGCGGCCATCGCCTGGATTGTCGGCTACCTGCTTCAGGGGCTAATGGGCTAGGCCTCGGCGTTCATATCCGCCCAAACCGGCGGAAGTCCGGGAATAAACGGACTTGACCGGCCTTGCCGGCAAAGCCGAAGCTTCTTCCATGATCGAGCCTCAATTCACTCTCGGCATCGAAGAGGAATATCTTCTTGTCGACCGCGGGTCCCGTGACCTTGCGAGCGCCCCGCCCGCCGAGCTTTTTGCCGATTGCGAAGCCGCCCTGGAAGGCCGGGTCAGTCCCGAATTTCTGAGATGCCAGATCGAGGTCGGTACGCCGGTCTGCGCGTCGCTGGACGAGGCCCGACAGGAATTGCGGTTCCTGCGGCGAACCATAGCGGAAAAGGCCCACCCTTACGGTCTGGCGCCGATTGCCGCTTCCACGCATCCGTTTGCGGAATGGATGCGCCAGCCGCACACGGACAAGGACCGCTACAACGATATCGCCAAGGCGATGCAGGTCGTCGCCGACCGGCTTTTAATCTGCGGCATGCATGTTCATGTCGGCATCGAGGATGAGGAACTGAGGATCGACCTGTTCAACCAGATCGCCTATTTCCTGCCCCACCTTCTGGCGCTGAGCACGTCGTCCCCCTTCTGGCGCGGACGCAATACCGGTCTGAAGTCCTACCGGATGGCGGTTTTCAACGAATTGCCCCGAACCGGACTGCCGGAAACCTTCGAGAGCTTTTCCGACTACCAGCGCACCATCAACGTCCTGATCAAGGCCGGCGTGATCGAGGACGGGACCAAGATCTGGTGGGACCTGCGCCCGTCTGCCCGCTTTCCCACGCTTGAAATGCGGATTACCGACCTGTGCACCCGGCTGGAGGATGCGATCGCGATCGCGGCCCTGTTCCGTTGCCTGTGCCGCATGCTTTACCGCCTGCGGCGATCCAACATGCGCTGGCGGACCTATTCCCGGTTTCTCATTGCCGAAAACCGCTGGCTGGCGGAACGCCACGGCACGGGCGCGGACCTCATCGACTACGGCCGCGGCACATTGATGCCCTATGGCGAATTGATCGAGGAAATGATCGACCTGCTTCAGGAGGACATTGCCTTCTTCGGCTGCGAGGCGGAAATCGCGCGGATCCGCAAGATCGTCGCGGAAGGCACGTCCGCCGACCGGCAGATCGGCCTTTACGAGACAATGATCTCCGGCGGCTCATCCTCGGATGAGGCTTTGAAAGGCGTCGTCGACCAGTTGATCGCGGAAACGGTGGAAGACTGCTGATACTCAGGCCGGCGCCAGATAGCGCACCTTTTGTCCTGCAAGGTGATCGTCGATCATTTCCGCCATCACCGCTTCAAGGCGGATCGCACGCGGATAAATCGGCTCGCCGCGATCCGCCAGGATCGGCACGTGCCAGCCTCGGGTCGTCTCCAGGAAGTGGATGACCCCATCCTCTCCCCAGAGCGCATGGAAGCCGGCGAGGACGCAGTCGAGATAGCTTTGCAGGATGGGGTGATCCGCATCGCCCCAGTCGTTATGTTCCGGCTTTGAGCGGAACAGGAACATGTCGTCAGGGCCCGGCAGGTTTTCCAGGTCGCAGCGGAACGCGCCTCCGACCCCGTCGATACGGTCGTATTTCCATTCCCGCTGTTCCAGTTTTGCCAGGCCGTCTTTCGGCTCGGTCGCAAGCACACCCCGGATTCTCGCGCCCTCTTCCGGAGCGACGCTCAGGGAACAGACGCCCCGGCCGGTCTGGTTGGAGCCGCGGATCCGCCATTCCCGCACCCAGCCTTCCAGCCGCCCGGGCCTTACCTGTGCGGTCTCGGGCAAAGTGGCAGAATTGACGAGGGAGCCGTAGCCGAAATAACTAATGGTCATAGTCCGGATGTAGGGACGAACCGCCGTCCCGTAAAGACGCCACGACGATCAGGAGCCGGGAAATCCACATGAGCGACAGCCTCAACGAAGAAGACGTTACTCTTCTGCGCCGCGATACGCCCGGCTGCGAAAACGTCATACATTTCAACAATGCCGGTACGGGCCTTGCGCTCAAACCCGTGCTTGATGCGGTCAAGGATCATCTCGATCTGGAAGCCAGGATCGGCGGCTACGAGGCCGCGGCAGCTCACCAGGAAACCTCCGATGCCTTCTACGCCAATATGGCGGCCCTGTTGAACGCGGATACCTCCGAAATCGCCTTTGTCGAGAATGCGACCCGCGCCTGGGACATGGCCTTTTACGGTATCGACTTCCGGCCCGGCGACCGGGTGATCACCGGCCGGTCGGAATATGTCTCGAATTTCGTCGCGCTCCTGCAGATGAAAAGAAAGGCGGGAATCGAGATCGACCTGATCGATGACGACGAACACGGACAGATCGACCTCAAGGGGCTGGAAGCTGCCATTACTCCCAAGACGCGCCTGATTGCGCTGACCCATATCTCCACGTTCGGCGGGCTGATCAATCCTGCCGCAGAAGTCGGCCGGATCGCCGAAAAACACAATCTTCTCTACCTGCTTGATGCCTGCCAATCCGCGGGCCAGGTGCCGCTTGACGTTCGCGAAATCGGCTGCCACCTGCTTTCGGGCACCGGACGGAAATACCTGCGCGGGCCGCGTGGCACCGGGTTCCTTTATGTCAGCGATACGGTCCTCGATCAGCTGGAGCCCCCGTTCGTGGATCTGGAGGCCACGACCTGGACCGGACCGGAAAGTTATGTCCTGAAACCGGATGCGCGGCGTTTCGAAAACTGGGAACGCTATGTCGCCGGCCAGATCGGCCTGGGGGTCGCTGCCGGTTACGCTCTCCGGTTCGGCATGGACGGTCTTTCCCGGCGCATCATCGAGCTCGGCGCTCAGCTCAGAAGCGAATTGTCGAAACGGGACGGCATCACCGTTCACGACAAGGGACTGCACAAGGGCGGCATCGTCACCTTCCTCAAGAACGGCGAAGATCCGGCGGAAACGAAGGCCCGGCTCGCCGGACACCGGATCAACGTATCGGTCTCCGGAGCCACATCAGCGCAGATCGACCTGCCGCCACGCGGGCTCGATGCCCTGGTGCGCGCCTCGGTCCATGCGTTCAATACGGAGGCTGAAATCGACGCTTTCGTAAAGGCGGTCGGTATCGGCTGAAGCAAAGAAATCCGTAAAGAACTTGTTTGCCATAGTTGGCCATCAGGCTTTAACGCTTCTCCGTTATTCTGACAATGAATTCAGCGGCGCCGGTTCGCTGCCGGGGACATTTTCATCCCGGCACGTACGAGAGCTGCTGGTTGTTCGGGGTGGGCAGTCAGCAATTGAAAACCGATAGTTTTTTGACAGGCGCCGGCGATCAAAAGCCGGCAGGGCGGATTGCGGTCCGCGTTTACGGGCTTGCGGCCATGCTGATCCTGCTTGCCAGCATGTCGCTGCTTCTGGTCGGCTATGTCGCCTCCCGCTCAGCAGACCGGCAGGCGCTGGAAAACGAAACCCTGATCTTCGACAATGCGCTTTACGACCGGCAGCTGCTGATCGCCCGCGACCAGCTCAGCGTCGCCCGCTGGGACCGGTCTGTTGAAAACATCGCACATGATTTCGACCAGGATTTCGTCCGCGACGAGTTCATCGACTCGCTCTGGTACGATTACAATCTGCATCGGGCTTATCTGATCGGGCCGGACGACCGGGTTCTCGCCCGCTCCCTGGAACACCAGGTGGACTTCACGCCGGAGACCTTGAAGCCGGGCGATCCGCTCAAGATCCTCGCCGACCGCACTCGTGCAAAATTCGAACGCAACCGGATCGATCTGGGGGACGGCTACGGCCAGAAACGGATAACGACGAGGCAGGTGGCCGATGTCTCCGAATTCGCCTTTTCGCGGATCGACGGACAGGCGGTGCTGTTGAGCGCCATGGCCATTGTGCCGGACGACGGCACCGTCACCTTGGGCGAAGAGCCTCCCGTGATCCTGATTTCGGCGAAGCACATCGACGATGCCTTCGTCAAGGAATTCAATGCCCCGCTGTCCCTGGAAGACATTGCCTTTCTGGACGGTGAAGCACCTGAAGGAAGAACCGCCCGCCGTGCCCTGACCGGGCTGCAAGGCGAAAAGATCGGCCATTTTGTCTGGACGCATGACACGCCGGGGCAGGAAATCTGGGGACTTGTCGTGCCCATAGCCGTGGCGCTGGCGGCTCTTCTATCTGTCGCAGCACTCGTCGTTTCACGGCAAATCGGCAGATTGTCGGCCTCGCTGGAACAAAGCGAACTTCGAAACCGCCATTTCGCCCAGTACGATCCGCTGACCGGTCTTGCCAACCGCATGCTGTTTTCGGATCTCCTCTCTCACGCAATCGACCGCCTGCCGGAGCGTCCTTTCGCGCTTGCAGCCTGTGACCTGGACAAGTTCAAGGCGGTCAACGACACCTACGGCCACTCCGCCGGAGACACCGTGCTTTGCGAAGTCGCCAAACGGCTTCAGGTGGCCGTCGGCGACGCCGGCACGGTCGGACGGATCGGCGGCGATGAATTTGTCATCCTGTTCGACGGCCGTTCGGACCGGGAAAGCCTCAAGGCCCTCGCCGACGATATTCTGGAAAGCGTCTGCCGCCCGATCAAACTGGACGCATGCAACAACGCCAGCGTCGGCATCAGCCTCGGCATCGCATTTGCTCCTCAACTTGGATCTCTGGAAACGGAAATCTTCGCGGCAGCCGATGAGGCGCTTTACGAAGCGAAGGATGCCGGCCGCAACCGGGCTGTCTTCAGCGCCAGGGACCTGGTCTCCTCAAAAAAGCAGCGTGAGCGCAAATCGGCTGACACCTTCCATGCCGCATAAGATCACGCGCAGACGTCTTCTGAAGACCCTTGGTCTGGGAACCCTCGCATCGTCCCTAGCAATGCCCGTGCTGGCGGCAGGCCGGCAGAAAAGCGTTCTGGTCATAGGAGCCGGCATGTCAGGTCTTGCAGCGGCGCGAACCCTGAAGGATGCCGGCTGGGATGTTCTGGTTCTGGAGGCACGAAACCGCATCGGCGGGCGGATCGACACCGACCGGTCCCTTGGCGAAGTCCTGGAAAGGGGCGCCAACTGGATTCACGGGGTAAACGGCAACCCGCTCATGAAGCTGGCCCGGCAGGCCGGGGCGGATCCGGTAGAAACCGACTATGACGAATTGCTTGCCTTCGGGCCGGACGGCGCACTGCTTCCCGACGCTGTGCCGGAGAAGGCGGAAGCCAGATACGAGACCCTTCTGGACAGGATCGACGCGCGCCTGGACAAGGATGAAGACCGCCCTCTTCTGACGGCGCTTCTCTCCGAAATGCCGCGATTTCTCGACGATCCGCTTCTTTGCGCCCTGGGCGCGGATACGGAAGCCGATACCGGCGGACGGCTTGAAGACCTGTCGGCCTATTATTTCGACGAGGATGACGCGTTCGACGGACCTGATGCGATCCTTGAAGGGGGGTACGACCGGATTTGCGGTTTGCTGGCGCGTGACCTGACGATCAGGCTCAACGAAACCGTCCGCACTATCCAACACGGCTCCGGTCATGCGGTCGTTGAGACGGACGCCGGAAAATATCAGGCCGATCACGTCATTTGCACGGTCCCGCTCGGGGTGCTGAAAGCCGGCGCAATCCGCTTTGACCCGCCCCTGCCCGCCCGGCAGGCGAAGGCAATCGACCGGATCGGCTTCGGGCACATGGCAAAGCTTGCGCTCACATTCGATACTCCCGTCTGGCCCGGCGATCCGCATTTCTTCCTCAATGCGGACGCAACACGCGGCCGTTGGCCGAGCATATTCAACCTGCGAGCCGTTACCGGTCAGGACAGCCTCATGCTGATTTGTTCCGGCGACGCCGCGCTCAAGGCTGACGGGATGTCCGATGCCGTGATTATCGCCGATGCCATGGCGACATTGCGCAGACTTTTCGGGTCCGCGCTTCCGGCCCCCGCAGGCGTCATGCGGTCAGCGTGGTCAAAAGACGCCTTTGCTCGCGGCGTTTATTCCTTTGCGGCCGTCGGGAGCACACCGTCGGATTTCGATGCCCTTGCCCAGCCGTCAGGCCCGGCACTCCGGCTCGCCGGAGAGCACACGACGGCGCGTTACCGGGGCACGGTTCATGGCGCTTATCTGAGTGGCTTGCAGGCGGCAGACGGGCTGCTGAAATAACAACACCGGAAATATCAGGCAATAAAACTGCAGGAGCGCTTACGGGCATCCGAAAGGCTTTCAGAAACCTGGATGCAAGCGCCCACCAGAAAACCTGTGATTGAAAAACATCCGTAATATTAGCTAGTTAACGGATATTCACCGTGCAATTCCACTTCATATTAACTCATCGACGGTAACGTTAGGGCAGATTTTTTCAGGTGTCCGGATCAATCATGACTTTTCTGACGGCGATCTTTGTTTCTGAGCGAGGTTCCAACGCGTGACGAAGATGAACCGGCAATTCAGCAACCGGGAGGCATCGCCCCCCCGGCAACATATCTCCAAGCTTGCATTCCTGCTGGCCGGGATCCTGATCGCCGTGACCTCCGCATCCTTGCTGTTCGTGGGCTATGTGGCTTCGCAGGCGTCCGACCAGCAGGCGATCGCAAACGAAAAGCGCCTGTTTCAGCATACGCTTGAAAACCAGAAATACCGGATGATCCGCGAGCAATTGAAGGTCTCGCACTGGGACGAGTCCGTCCGCAATATCATCCGGACCTTCGACTACGATTTCGTCCGCAGCCAAATCCGTGGCCTGTGGAAGGACTACAGTTACAACAAGGTCCTGATCATTGCCCACGGCAACCAGGTCCTTGCAGAATCCTTCGAGGACTACACCCACATCATCAACCGGCCCCTGAACGAAACACCCGGCTACCTGCCGCTCGTTGAAAAGGCGCGTGCGCTCTACATGTCCAACCGGGTCCGGATTCCGGGAGGCTATAGCCACAGGTCCCTTCAAGGCCTTGAGCCGCCGCAATACGCAGCTGTCGGGTTCATCGTGATCGATGACAAGCCGGCGCTCGCAACCGCCATGCCGATCGTTCCGGACCAGGACAAGATAACCTTACCGGCCGGCCAGCCGGTGATCCTGGTGTCGGCCAAATTTATCGATGAGGAGATGCTGTCCAGCCTCAATGGCCAGCTTTCCTTCACCAATCTCACCTTCCTGAGAGATGTGATCGCGGCTCCGGGCAGCCCGTCTCACTTCGTCCGCGACGCCAACGGTCAGCCCCTGGGCAGCTTCTCCTGGCAGAGCCGGGCGCTGGGCAGTTCGATCTGGCCGACCGTCATCCCGATCGTGTTGATCCTCAGCCTTCTTCTGGCAGTGCTCGCGTTCGGGATCGCCTGGCGTATCGGCCGGCTGACAAGCTCCCTGCAGGCAAGCGAACGCCAGAACCGCCATCTGGCGCTGCACGACACGCTTTCCGGCCTTGCCAACAGGCTGCAGTTCAACCGGGTTCTGAAATCCGCGACCGATGACTTGCCGGCGTCCCCGTTCGCCATCATTCATTGCGATCTGGACAAGTTCAAATCCGTCAACGACACCCATGGCCACGCGGCGGGCGACACGGTGATCAAGGCGGTTGCTCAGCGCATGACCGACATTATCGGTAAAGGTGGACTGGTCGCCCGCCTTGGCGGCGACGAGTTCGTCATCCTCTACCGCGGCTTCACCGACCGCGGACGCCTGACCCTGCTCTCCGGCCAGCTTATCGGCGCGGTCGAAGCGCCGATCCCGCTTGACAACGGAAAGACGGCGGAAATCGGCCTGAGCATCGGGATCGTGACGGCCCCTGAATGCGGCTCAACCCCTGAGGGGCTGATGGCCGCCGCCGACGATGCGCTTTATTATTCCAAGGAGAACGGCAGAGGCCAGGCCGCTTTCGCCCGTGATATCAAGCACCTGTTCGCCATGTCCGTCAGCGGCGCCGAGGATGATCACACCAGCGACGCTGCCTGATTGAACCTTGCGAAAATGCGCCGGGTCTCTCGCCTCATGCCCGAACCGGTCAGCCGCGCAGGCGCTCCGTCGGTTCGCGCATGGTGACAAGTTCCTCTGCCGCGGTCGGATGAACGGCAATTGTGCGGTCGAAATCCGCCTTGGTGGCTCCCATGGCCAGCGTGATGCCGAGAACCTGAGCCAGTTCACCCGCATCCGGGCCGAGGATGTGGACCCCGAGCACCTTGTCCGTGTCCGCGTCGACGATCAGCTTCATCAGCATTTTCTCGTCACGTCCGGAAAGCGTGTGCTTCATCGGCCGGAAGCTCGATTTGTAGATGTCGAGGTTCGGCGTCTTCTCAAGCGCCTGCTCCTCGGTCAGACCGACCGTGCCCATCTCCGGCTGGGAGAAGACGGCCGTCGGGATCAGGCTGTGATCGACCGTCCAGGGCTTTTTGCCGAACACCGTATCGGCGAAGGCATGGCCTTCGCGAATGGCAACCGGAGTGAGGTTGGCCCGGTTGGTGACATCACCGACCGCATAGATGGACGGGACGGATGTCTGCGACTGGTCGTTGACCTTGATCGCCCCGATCCGGTCGAGCTCGACACCGGCCTTTTCCAGGCCGAGGTCGTTGGTATGCGGCGACCGGCCGATGGCGAACATGATCTGGCCGGCGGTCAGGATCTCGCCACCTTTCGTCTTGCCCGTCAGCACACCGGATGCATCTTTTTCGATGGAGGCAAAGACGTCGCCGCAGATGACGCGAATGCCTTTTTTCTCCATTTCCTCATGGACTCCCTTGCGCATGTCCATGTCGAAACCGCGCAGGATTTCCTCACCGCGATAAAGAAGCGTCGTCTCGACGCCGAGGCCGTTGAAGATCCCGGCGAATTCGACCGCGATGTAGCCGCCGCCTGCGACCACGATCTTTTCCGGGAGATCGGTCATATGGAAGGCTTCGTTTGAGGTAATGACATGCTCGCCGCCGGGCAGATCCGCGTCCACATTGGGTGAGGCGCCGACCGCGATCAGGATGTATTTCGCCGTCACCGTCTGGCCGGTCGCCAGCAGGCGGACCGTATTCGGTCCTTCCAGAACCGCACGGCTGTCATGCAGCTCCACATCGCTGCGCTCAAGATTGCGCCGGTAGATGCCTTCGAGACGGGTGATTTCCTGATCTTTCGCCGTCACCAGCTTTTCCCAGGAAAAGGATCTTTCGCCAACGGTCCAGCCGAAACCCTCGGCATCTTCGAACTCCTCGGAAAATTTCGAGGCATAGACAAAGAGCTTCTTGGGAACGCAGCCGCGGATCACGCAGGTGCCGCCGTAGCGATATTCCTCGGCGATCCCGACCTTGGCACCATGGTTTGCTGCAATCCTTGCGGCGCGCACGCCGCCCGATCCGCCGCCGATCACAAACAGGTCGTAGTCAAAATCGCTCATTATCGCCTCGTAATCCCGCCGATCTGCTGTTCGGCATATCTATAAATTTCCGACAGCCAGACCGACGGAACCTCTTCCGCAATGTCGGTTTCCACACGGCAAAAACAAGGCCGCATAACGCGGCCTTGTACATTCACGCAGTCAAACCGGTGTTTGTCCGGACCTTACTGGGCAGGCTTTCCGGCCGGGGCTGCCGGGGCAGCCGGTGCGTCGGCGTTTTCCTGGTCCCTTTTCTGCATTTCCTCGCGCACGAGGCTGACCATTTCCGTGGAGATCTGGTCCTGCCACTGGCGGGCCGCACCGATCGACAGGGCGGTGATGCTCGGCGTTTCCGTGGCAAGCTTCTGACCAATCGGAGAGTTGTAGAATTCCGCCAGTTGCTCAAGCTCTTCCACGGAGAACCGGTTGGCCCAGATCTTGTAAATCATCTCGTTCAGATCTTTGCGCTTGGCAGCCAGCTTCAGGGCAACTTCATTCGTAATCGCCGAAACCTCGTCGGACTTGAACGGATCGGCCTGAATGAAGATCGTCCGGGTCTGCTCGGCCATGAGCGGCAGGATCTCGTCGAAGGCATCCAGCGCCTTGTTCGCGACGACAACCTTGCGCGCCGCCTCGAGCTGGGCTTCCGAGACTTCTTTGTCCTGGGCATTGACCATGACCGGAAGCAGGGTGACAGCCACAAGCGCTGCAGCGGCAATCCGGGTTCCGGCCTTCAGGCAGTTTTTAAGAACCATAATCAAACTCCAACATCGGCCCCGGGCACATGTTCTTCCGAGGGCCTCAATTCACATTATCTAGCGGCTAGCGACAATGGTCCGCACACCGTCTGCTCCGGCGACATAGGCTTTGGCAGCAAGGCCGATGAACAAACCATGCTCGACGACCCCGGGAATCGCAACCAGCTTATCGGCCAAAGCGTCGGCGTCCGGTATCCGTCCAAGTTCAGCATCCAGGATGAAATGCCCGCCATCTGTGACAAAAGGATGTTCATCCCCGCCCCTGATGGTCAATTGCCCGGACAATCCCAGCCCGGACAGGCAGTCCCTGACGGCGAGAGTGGTCGCGCCCAGGCCGAACGGCACCACTTCGATCGGCAGCGGAAAGCGGCCGAGAACGTCGACGAGCTTGCTCTCGTCGGCGATCACGATCATTTGCTTCGACGCCGCCGCAACGATCTTTTCGCGCAGCAAGGCGCCGCCGCCGCCCTTGATCAGTCTCATCTCTGGGTCGATTTCATCGGCGCCGTCGACCGTGAGATCGAGCTCCGGCATCTCGTCCAGCGTGGAAAGGCGTATCCCCTCTTCGCTCGCGAGCTGATGCGTCCGTTCCGAAGTCGGCACGCCGGTCACATCCAGACCTTCCCGAACGCGCGCGCCGAGAGCTCTGACAAAATGCTCCGCAGTGGACCCGGTTCCGATACCGAGCTTCATCCCCGGCCGGACGTCTTCCACCGCCTTTTCGGCCGCCAGGCGTTTCCAAGCGTCACTCATCGCCTCTCCAAGACATTCCAAGGTTCGGGGCTCAGTAGCATGGCTTGCGATACAGGGTCTAGGTGATGGACTCATAAAATTCCGCTTCCCGGCGCCCCCCCGGCAAAGGGGAGACGACGGCATCGGGACCGCCCCTTCTCCGCAGGCTGCAAGATCGGCCGGAAAATCCTGCCAAGCGCACGTTTTTCGCCCGCCCTCGACGGCCGTTTCGGTTTCCCTCAGCCGCACCGGCATCTGCCATCAGGATCGCTATAACTTATTAACTATAATTTCAGCGAATATCATTACCGTTGAAAGTCATAGAGAAATTATCAGAAGCATGCTCCGAAGAACCCCGGGAGGACGGCAATGTTCTTCAAAAGAAAAAACCATAACAACAACAATATACTTACTGCCGAAATTCACCATGACGAGATCGACGAAGACCTCGACGTGACGGCCGCGGCCGATTCCGACGAGATGGACAACATGCTTGCCTATGCGCTGGATGCCATCGAGGACGATCTTCAGGTTTCCGCCAAATCCATCAGCGGTTCGATGCAAAAGGTGCGAAGCCGGATCACCGAGCAGCTGGGCCTTCTGGATTCGATCCGGACCGACAGCAAGGCGCTGCGCGAACAAAGCGGCCTGGCGCACAAGAACGCCACGGATCTTGCGGATTCCATCAGCGAACTGGCCACCTCCAGCAATGAAATCGGTCAGCAGGTCGTCAAGTCGAACCAGCTTGCCGAACAGGCCCGCGAGGTCGCCGATGAAGCCAATTCGGGCGTGATGGAACTGCATTCGGCGATCGAGGACATTACCAATGTCGTAAAGCTGATTTCCGATGTGGCGAAGCAGACCAATCTTCTGGCGCTCAACGCGACCATCGAAGCCGCCCGGGCGGGCGAGGCCGGCAAGGGATTTGCGGTCGTCGCCAATGAAGTCAAATCGCTTTCGGTCGAGACCCAGAACGCGACCGACGAAATCGTCTCCAATATCGAGCGTCTGCAGGCATCGGCGGAGGCGAGCATCGCCTCGGTCAACCGCATCATCGAGGTGATCGGCCAGATCCGTCCGAGTTTCGCGGCGGTGGAAAATGCCGTACAGGAACAGGTCAGCACAACGACGGCGATCCGCGAACATGCCGGCGACACGGCGAATTTCGTGGAGGAAGTCGCCCGGCGTGTCGATACCATCGACACGTCCGCGGCACGGGCCGAAGAAGGCGGCCAGGCGGCCAACATGGCCGGCAACGAGATGGGGGCCGCGATCCAGGCCCTCGGCAGCCGGTTCACCATGATGATCCGCCAGAACGAACTGGGCGACCGGCGCAAGTTCGATCGCCTGCCGATCAAGCTGAACGGCCATGTGACCGTGAACGGCCGGACCGCCTCCGTCCAGTCACTGGACATCTCCTTCGGCGGCGCCCTTTTGAAATGCGAGGAAGACGGCATCCTGGTTCCGGAACAAACTGCCGACCTCTCGCTCGACACCATTGGCAGCGTGCCGATCCGGGTCGTCGGCCACTCGGTGAATGGCTATCATTGCACCTTTGGCGAGATGGACGGCGGCTTCAGGGACGCACTCGACCGGCAGATAACCGCGTTCCAGGAAGAGCACGCATCGTATGTGGAGCTGGCCCAGTCGGGTGCTGCGCGCATATCGGGTGAACTGACCCGGCTTGTCGAAGACGGCAAGCTTTCCCAGAGCGACCTGTTCGACACCAATTACGAGCCGATCCCGGGATCCAATCCCCTCCAGGTCCGCACCCGCTTCGTGGCACGGCTTGAAGAGGTGCTGCCGCCGATCCAGGAGGAAATCCTGGAAAATGCCCAGTCCATGGCGTTCTGCGCGGCCGTCGACCGCAACGGCTACCTGCCGGTCCACAACAAGATCTATTCCAAGCCGCAGCGGCCGGACGATCCGGAATGGAATGCGGCCAACAGCCGGAACATGCGGATGTTCGACGACCGGGCCGGCCTGTGCGCGGCCCGTAATACCCGTCCCGTCCTGATCCAGACCTATGCCCGCGACATGGGCAACGGCAACATCGTCTGGATGAAGGAGGTGGATGCCCCCATCTTCATCAACGGCCGTCACTGGGGCGGTTTTAGGACCGCCTATAAACTCTAGCAGGGGCTCCTTCGCCAGTGGTTGAGGAATGCGGGCGGACTGGTTATTAGGTTCCGGGAGCCAGTCACCCGCCCCTTCCCGGCCGAAAGGAAGCCTTCATGTCCGTTCTCGTCTTCGATCTCGACGGCACCCTGGTCTCGTCGATGGAAGACCTTGCCGCAACGCTGAATACGGTGCTGACGGGCGCCGGCCATCAGGCCGTCCCGCCGGAAAACTTTCGCAGCATCGTCGGCCATGGCGCCAAATTCATGCTGCAGCGGGGCCTGGAGGTGAACGGGATCGCCTGGAACGAGGACACGATCGAGCCGCTGTTCCGGCAGTTCCTGGCTATTTACGAAAAGAACCTCACTGTCCATACCCGCCCATTTCCCGGCGTCATCGACGCCCTGGAACGGTTCCGCGCCGAAGGCTGGCGGCTTGCCGTGTGCACCAACAAGATGGAGCGGCTGACCCTGCCCCTTCTCGACCAGCTGGATATGACCAGGCATTTCGACGCCATCGTCGGCGGCGACACCTTCGCCGTTGCCAAGCCGCAGGCCGAACCGGTGCTGGGCGCCATCGAACGCGCCGGAGGCCGGAAATCCGGCTCCGTCATGATCGGCGACTCAGCCACCGATATCAACGCCGCACGCGCGGCCGGCATTCCGGTCGTCGCCGTCGATTTCGGCTACACCCAGGTCCCGGTGACCGAGCTCGGCCCGGACCGGGTGATTTCGCACTTCAACGAGCTGCACGACGCCATTCAGGCGTTGAAGGCCGTGGCTTAGAGCACGCTCCCCGGCGCGGATACCGTCCCGCAAACCGTCCTGAGAAGAAATGCGCGCTTTGCTCTTGCCTGAAACCGCGTTTTGAATTACCTAGCGCCCACCAGCCACCACGGCTGCCCTTCGAAAGTCGGGGCGATTAGCTCAGCGGGAGAGCGTTCCGTTCACACCGGAAAGGTCACTGGTTCAATCCCAGTATCGCCCACCATCTTCCCATTCAAGTTATTGTCTAAACAGCTTTTTGACTTCCTTAAATTCCCGAACCACGCGGAATGGAAATCCAAATGGGGAATGCCTGCCAGGAAGAACAGCTGCTTACAGGGTAGCCCGTTCCAACTGTCAGCCACTGTGTCCGTCATGGAACAAGCTGTTCACTTCCGAGGGAAAGTTCCGGATACCGAATAAAAATCGTATATCCATGAATTATGCAAAACATCCGTTCCCTTGCCTTTTTTCTCATCCTGGTCGTCGGCGGCGGCATCGCCATCGGTATCGCAACCGCGCCCGGCGCCTGGTACGTGAGCCTGATCAAACCTCCCTTCAATCCGCCGAACTGGATATTCGGCCCGGTCTGGACGGCGCTCTACATCTGTATTGCGATTGCCGGCTGGCGCGTTTGGCTGCGCGAACCGGGCGGCTGGGCCATGAAGCTATGGGCAGCGCAACTGGCGCTGAACTTCATCTGGTCTCCGGTGTTCTTTTCTGCCCATCGGATGGATATCGCGCTCGGCATCATCATCCTGATGCTGATCACCATCATCACATTCATCGTCAAGGCCCGACCCAAGGACGATCTCGCGGCGCTGCTGTTCCTGCCCTACGCCGCCTGGGTCGCCTTTGCGGCGATACTCAATGGCTCGCTGCTGTATCTGAACACACCAATAAGCGGGTAATCGGGAGGGACTTTAGGCAGCGGTGTCCCTGCACCGGGGTGGCAGAATCCACCGCCCCTCTTCTTCCCGAATTCCCGGATCGGACAAATCTACGCCGGGCAGGTGTGGGGCCGCATCGCCTGGTCCGAAAATCCCCGATTGCGGCCTGCTTCGCTCCGTGACAATTTCAGCAAGACAGACAGAGGGAGATCGGCAGCCAGGCTGCGTTTCCGGATAGACGAAGGAACTGCATCAGCCAGGCAAAGGCCCGACCGGTTCGATCTGTCGTCATGAGTGCCGTTCCTTAGAGGGAGGCTTTCCTGGAGGGAGAGTGGGGCATGGCCGGGGAAAAGACAAAGGTCTTTATTTCGTATTCTCGTGAGGACCGGCGGCAGGTCGCGAAGCTCGCCGAGCGCCTCGGCGCGGAGGACGACATCGAGGTCTTTCGCGATACGGAAGACATCCTGCCGACCGAGGAGTGGAAACAGCGGCTGGAGCAGCTGATCATCGAGGCGGATACGGTGGTCTTCGCTCTAAGCCCGGCATCGGCGTCGTCCGAGGTCTGCCATTGGGAGGTCGAGGTCGCCGGCCGGTACAACAAGCGGATCGCCCCTGTCGTGATCGCCACGGTGGCCCCGGACCGCATCCCGCCTGAACTCAGCCGCTACAACTACATTTTCCTGACGCCCGAGGACGAGTTCGAGAAGGGCATCGTCCATCTGATCCAGGCGCTGAACACGGATATCGGCTGGATACGGGAACACACCAGGCTCGGGGATCTCGCCAACCGGTGGCGCAGTGCCGAACGGCTGGGCGCACAGAAACTGCGCGGCTCGGAACTGACACGGGCGGAGCAATGGCTGGCCCTCCAGCCGAAAAACGCCCCTGCCCCGACCGACCTGCACCGAAGTTATATTTACGAAAGCCGCCGGGCCGCCAACAGGCGGTCGCGGATCATCGCCGCGGCATCGCTGGCATCGGCATTCGTGGTCGGTGTCCTCGGCGTCTTCGCCTGGACCCAGCGGAACGCGGCGGAGGCATCCTCCGCCCGCCTTGCACTGGGCACCGCCAACGACCTGATGGTCGAAGGTGACGTCAATGCAGCCGCCCTCGTGCTGCTGAAATCCGCCGGGCAATTCGATGCCGACACCGCTCCCGGACGGCTGCCCATCCTGTTGAAGGACGCCGCGCATCTGCTCGACGGCGTGACCACCATCAAGTTCCCCGATGCCACGAATTACGTTCCGGCCCGAAATGCGCTCTACGTCCTGAAGGACGGCGACAGATCAATCGTATCGCTCGACCATAGCGCCACAACAAGAGACATCCTGAAAGGAGCAGCGGAAGACAGCCCTATCGTGGCGCTCAATTCGGCCGGCGACGGCAAGCTGATCACGCTGGTCCGTCGGAATGGCGTCGTTGCGCAGATCGATACGCGAAGCGGTGCCCTGACCGACCTGTCGAGAATTCCGGACGCGGATCTTTCGGCCAACGATTTTCCGACGCCTTTCGAATACCGGACCTCGGAAGATCAGGACTTGAAAGTCCATGAAGACGGCACCGTCGTCTTTCAGGATCCGGAGAAGGAGACCGTCTGGATCTTAGTGCCCGACAGCGGATCGGTGATCTCCGAAAACCTTTGCTGCGGCTATGAATTCGTCCGCGACGGCGAAGGCCGGAGATTTCTGTTCCCGAAGAGCTATTTCGTGGAAACCCAGCCGGAAATGCCGGGAGGGGAGTCCGGAGCGGGAGATTCCGGGACGGGAGAAGCCGGTTCAGGCGCTTCCGAGGCAAACAGTCCGGTCTCCTACGAGATCGTGACCGGCCCGGACGGCACAGCCGGCCTCAAGCCGGCGTCCTTGTCCCGGGACGAGGTTTTCGACCTCACCATGCGCGCCTGTTTCTCGCGCGGGATTTATCATGACCCGATGCCGTCCGTA
Source organism: Roseibium aggregatum (assembly GCF_014692675.1). Lineage (GTDB taxonomy): Bacteria > Pseudomonadota > Alphaproteobacteria > Rhizobiales > Stappiaceae > Roseibium > Roseibium aggregatum_C. The sequence continues at coordinate 37,755 of NZ_JABFCZ010000010.1, forward strand.
ACGGGAAAGCTGAAGTCCTACATCGGCGAGGGATATTCCTATCCCCAATTCACCTCCTACGCGTTCGCCTGCAGTGGCAACGGCCCTCGCTTTCTTGCGATCCACTACGGAAACACGTCGGAAGGACCGGAGCAGAATGCGGTGTTGCTGGATTCAGAGACCGACGACGAAGGAACGGAAGTGCGGGATCTGATCCAGGACAAATTCGACCAGCCCCTGACTTACGAAGGGTTCACATGGCTGGACGTGAACCGGTATGCGTCCGAGGAGATCATCGGGGCAATCCAGGACCGGGATCTCTACGTCTTCTCCGAGGGCTTTCATTATCACCGGCGGCTGCGCTCCACACCCAAACTCGCCTATTTCACCGATGCCGACCATGTTGCCGTGGTGATGCCGGAGGAAGACACGGTTGAGGTTTACGGGTTCGGCGCCAGCCAGAACGATTATCGCTATGCGAATGCCGGCGAAAAATTCACGCTGCGCAACAATCACGGTTGCCGGGGGAACAACAATCTGATCGCGGAAGCGTTTGAAGGCGGCGCCGTCATCGACATCGACCCGGCGGCCTTGCACGACAGGGTCGCGGAAACGCTCGGTTCAAAGCTTGGGGCCGACCTTTCAGACAGGTTCCAGTGCCTGACCCTGTCACGGGACGGAAAATATCTGCTGGCGGAAACGGGCTGGATGGGGCCGGCCTACCTGCTCGACACGGAAAAGCTCAAGGCGACCGGCAAGGTGAAAGACGCCGGTATCGCGGATCTGGGCAAACAGACCACCTCCGCGTTCTTCCTGGACAACGTCGATGTGGTCGCGAGCGACATGACCTCCCAGGTGAAAATCTGGAAACAAGACACCGGTGATCACGCCTGGAAATCGTCGATCCTTTACAACAGCGACAACCAGATCTTTCTGGCGGAACCGGATGGCGACGGCAAGACGCTGATTATCGTGGAGGCGCTGGGCGGCCACAGTTTCAAGACCTATCTCTACTCGATTGCCGGAAAAGAAAAGTGGTTCGATTTCGGCGAGATCTTCCGCTGGTACGGAGTGGCCTTCACAACGGACAACAAGGTTCTGCTGTCGAACTCCGATGAGGTCAGTCAAGGCAAGCTCAGGGTTTACGAAATTCCGGATTTCGAAAGTCTCGTGGAAACGGTCCAGTCCGGCCTGCCGGGGAAATGTCTGCCGACGGGACTGGGCGGTTTCGAAAATTCGCCCTGCTGGCCGAAGCTTTGATCCGTCCCGACGGGAAACGCATGCCCGGGATTTTCCCTTGTAATCGGAAAGAAAAAGGTTTTCGCGCCCGATCCCCAGCAAATTGACCGATTGCCCTTAGATCGGGGCCGCTCCTGTAGAATAATTACCTGTGATTCTTTGAAGCCTGCCGAACCGGAGACGTCATGGCGACCAAACTCGCGCCAAAGCCGAACCCTCTGCTTGAGAAACTCAAGAAGGCTCTTGCCCTGCAGCAGGCGGGCGAGGTGGAAAAAGCGCAGAAGATCTACAAGCTGGTGGTGAAGAAGGCGCCGAATTCGCCGGACGCCAACCACCTGCTCGGGGTCAGCTATCGCCAGCTCGGCGACCCCAAACAGGCATTCGAATACATTCAGAAGGCAATCAGACTCGCACCGGACCGGGCGCCGTATTACGCGAATTTGGCGCGCACCATGTCCGACATAGCCTTCACCGAGCCGGAAAGCATTCTGGCGGTCGCGGAAAAGGCCCTGTCTCTCGATCCGAACCTTTTGGAAGCCCTCAATCTCAAGGCAATCTCCCTGAGCCGGATGGACCGCAAACTCGAAGCGGAGGAGATCTTCCAGTTCCTGATCGTCAAGTATCCGAATTATCCCGATGCCTTCCGGAACTACGGCATCCTGCTCAGGGACGAAAAGGTCTACGACAAGGCCATCGCCTTCTTCAACAAGACCACGCTGCTCGATCCGGGCAACCCGGAGAACTATGTGGAGCGGGCACGTGCCCGGCTGGCATGCGAAGATTTCAAGAACTCCGAATCCGAGCTGGCCGATGCCCTGGAACGGTTCCCGGACAATGGCAACATCAAGCACGAGGTTGCCCGGTTGCTGTTCAAGATGGGCGAGACCGGCGAGGGGTTGAAATATGCAATTGCGGCGCATGAAGATTCGCCGCGGGACTATCACCGCCTCGTCACCCTGGGCGTCCACTATCTGATGCTCGATCAGCCAGAGAAGGCCTACGAAAAGTTCAAGAAAGCGCGCGAACTGGCGCCGGAAAGCTTCGTCGGCCTGGACTGGAACCTGTCTCTTGCGTCCCTGGCGCTCGGCGATCTGGAAACCGGCTGGCGCCTGCACCGTTCCCGTTTCGACGACAAGGCTTCGCAGGTCATCCGTCGGACCTTCGACGTGCCGGCCTGGGAAGGCGAGGACATTTCCGACAAGACCGTGCTTGTCTGGGCCGATCAGGGCCTCGGCGACGCCCTCAAGGCAGGAACCATGCTGCCCGACCTGATCGAGCGCGCCGGCAAGGTGATCATCGAACTGTCGAAAAAGGCAACCCCCTGGTATAAGAAGAGTTTTCCCGAAGCCCTTTGCCGTCCCGCCGCCTTCGACGCGGAGAAAAAGGCGATCTATTCGGACTACGATGTCCATGCAAACATCACCGACCTGGCCCGGTTCTTCCGCAACAGTCTGGACGATTTCAAGACGGCCAAGCGCCCCGCCTACGCTTTCGACCAGGAACAGGCCCAGGGCTACCTGAAGCGTCTGAAGGAACACGGCAGAGACAAGCCGATCATCGGCGTCGGCTGGCGGTCCATGAACCTGGCCGTCTCCCGTGCCCGGCTCTATCTGTCCGCGCCGCAGTTCGCGCCGATCATGGATTTTAAGGACGTGACGTTCGTCAATCTGCAATATGCGGCGGTGAAGCGGGAAATCGACTTTCTGAAGGCAAAGACGAAAGGTGCGTTCGTCAGCCTCGACGATGTCGATCTGCTGGACGATCTGCTGGCCGCCGCGGCCCTGACCGCCTGCTGCGATCTTGTCGTCACGGCCAATACCAGCGTTGCCGAAATTGCCGGCGTTCTCGACGTACCCAGCTTCCGGTTCGGCCAGAACGAACCGCCGCTTCTGCTCGGACAGGAAAACCCGCCCTGGCACCCGTCCCAGCGCTACTTCCTGCTGACCAGCAAGAAGCCGGCCACCGCGGTTGTGCCAGACCTCAAGGCGGCCATCTCGGAATGGCTGGAGACATATTCTCCGGAACGGCGGGACAAGCGGCTCGGCCTGGCCTAGACTGCTTTGGACTGGCAGGCTATTTGCGGGCGACCGCGATCAGCGTGTCGGTGGCGTCGATCTTCGACAATGCGGCTTCATAGGCCGCCGTCAGCTCCGGCGTGTCGATGGCGGCGAATTTCGACTTGTGTCCGCCCGGACGGCCGCTGGTCATCCACAGCATGTGGTTGGACAGCGGATAGCGCTGCGCGCCGGTGACGACCACGTCCCGGTAGCCTGCGTGCTCCAGCATCCGCTTCAGGCTGTCGCGTGTGTGCAGGACTAGGTGCTGGCTCCACAGGGTGAATTTGCGGAACGGCGCGCTGTCGACGTAGTCCAGCAGGAAATCGCGTGCATGGGGCACTTCGAAGATCGCATAACCGCCCTCTTTCAGCTTCGGTCTCAAAAGCGTCAGGATCTCAAGCGGATCGGGCAGATGTTCCAGCACATGGAAGCTGAACAACGCATCCAGGGAACCTTCCTCCAGCGCATCGATGGAGGTTTCGCAGTCAATGCCGGCCTCTCTCAACGAGTCGACGGCGTCCTTTTGAAGTTCGATCCCGACACAGGACGCGGTCTCGGCCTGGACCAGACGCAGGAAGTCGCCCAGTCCGCAGCCGAAATCGGCAATCTTCTTTCCCGAATAGTAGCTGCGGAAGGCGTTGGCGCGGCGGGTCGCATCCGCCTGCCGCTCGTAGCTCGGTTCGCCGGCGCGCTGGACCGTTTCCTGGCGGTAGTCGCCCTTCTTGTAGGTGTCGTCGCCGGTGTAGTAGCCGTCGATGTAGATCACGCCGGAGGCGCTGTCCCGGCAGACCCTGAGCGGCTTCACGTCACGGGTTTCCGACGCATATTCCTCCCGGGTATCCCGGCTGGCGACCCCAAGCAGTTCCAGGGTTTCAAAGATGCTTTTTATCATTCCTGTCTCTGAAGGCCGGTGTCTGTTCAAGCATCGCCTGCTGCGCCTGCCTAATCGGTGTCAGGCAATATAGACTGTTTCCCGCCGATTCGGCTCTTGCCGCCACTATCCGCGGGTCGACCTGCCCCGCGCAACAGAAAACCCCGAAACCAGGGCCGGCTTCGGGGTCTGCAATTTCAAATTCGAATGCGTGTCGGCAGTCGTCAGCCGACGAATGCGCGCTCGACCACGAATTCCGCAGGCTTGTTGTTTGCGCCCTCGGTCAGACCGGCCTTCTCCAGAAGGTCCTTGGTGTCCTTGATCATGTTCATGGAGCCGCAGATCATGCCGCGGTCGATGGCCGGGTCGAGCGGCGGCACGCCGAGGTCGGTGAACAGCTTGCCGCTTTCGATCAGATCGGTGATGCGGCCCGTGCGCGGAAAGTCCTCACGGGTGACAGAGGTGTAATGCACCAGCTTGTCCCTGGCGAACTCGCCGATCAGCGGATCGTTGACGGTCTCATTGACCAGATCCTCGCCGTATTTCAGCTCAGCCACCTCGCGGCAGGTGTGGGTCAGGATCACCTGGTCGAACTTCTCATAAGTGTCCGGGTCCCGGATCAGGCTGGCGAACGGCGCGATGCCGGTGCCGGTGGAGAACATGTAGACCCGCTTGCCGGGCAGAAGCGCGTCATTGACCAGCGTGCCGGTCGGCTTCTTCTTCATCAGAACGGCGTCGCCGGGCTGGATCTTCTGCAGGACGGAAGTCAGCGGGCCGTCGGGCACCTTGATGGAGAAGAACTCGAGTTCCTCGTCCCACGCCGGGCTCGCGATGGAATAGGCACGGTACAGCGGCTTGCCGTCGATCATCAGGCCGATCATGACAAATTCGCCGGAGCGGAAACGGAAGCTTGCCGGGCGGGTCATGCGGAACCTGAACAGCCGGTCCGTATAGTGCTGGACCGTGGTGACTTCCTGGACAAAGACGCCTGCCGGAGCTGCAGCTTCCAGTTCGGCGGGCTTGGCAAGAACATTCATGTGTCGTGCATCTTCCGTTGGGTGATGTTTGATCGGTGGCGATTGGGTCCGTTTAACACCGGTCCTGCATTGACTTGAAGCAATCTGCAACCACGAAACCGCAAAATAGCAAAAAATTCGTTCGAATTGTCCACCGCCGGCCGCCGCCGGGCCCCTCCCCGGCACCCCGTCGGCAGGGTTGGCGTGCCGCGGCCGTTAATTTGCGTTTATAACATTTCAATGAATACACGTCTTTAACAGCTTTCTATTTGACAGACTTATAAAAAACACCGACCTTACTACAAAATTACAAAGCCTTCTCCAGAGACCTTATAAAGGACAGAGTATATGTCCGATGCTGTTAAAGAAGAAAACGGTCAAACCGTAGCATTGGTTATCCTTGACCGGTTTTCCATGAATGCATTCTCATCGGTCGTGGAACCGTTGAGACTGGCGAACCGCGTGCTCGGCCGCAACTATTATCAATGGAAAATTTATTCGCTGGACGGCAATTCGGTCGCTGCAAGCAACGGCTGCGAAATCAAGGCCGATTTTTCTGTCAAAGATCTGCATGATGCCGACATAACACTTTTGTGTACCGGCCTCGACGTGGAGCGCCTGCCGCTCGACGCAGACCTGGGCAACCGCCTGCGCCGCCTGAACGCCATGGGGCGGACCTTCGGCGCCATCTGCACCGGGGCCTATCTTCTGGCGCGCTATCACCTCCTCGACGGTCGCCGCTGCACGATCCACTGGGAAAACCTGCGGTCTCTGCGCGAGGAATTTCCGCATCTGGAAGTCATCGGCGACATTTTCACCATCGACCGCAACTGCATGACCTGTGCAGGCGGCATGGCGCCGCTCGACATGATGTTGCGCCTCGTGGCAATTCAGCACGGCGCCTATATCGCCCATGAGGTCGCCGAGGTCGCGCTCTACCAGAACACGCGGGCCGGCGAATCCGCCCAGCGCCATGATATCGAAGCGCGCACCGGCATTTCCAACGAGAAAATCCTCGATTCCATCCGGATCATGGATCTCCACATCGAGGATCCGCTGAGCTGCCAGCAGCTCGCCATGACGGTCAACCTGTCGCCGCGACAGCTGGAGCGCCTGTTCCGCCGCCATTTCAACTGCACGCCGGGCCAATATTACCTGCGCCTGCGCCTGGAAACCGCGCGGGACCTGTTACGACGGACCAGCCGGCCTGTGCTCGATGTCGCCCTTGCCTGCGGCTTTGCCTCCACGTCGCACTTCACCAAGTGCTACCGGGAACGGTTCCTGTGCACGCCGACGGAAGAACGGCAAGCCTACCAGTGGGCGAACCGGCCGGGCGGCGACAAGACCGCGGGATCCAAATCCGTGAGGCTGGTCTCGAAATAGGCGAGGCGACACAGGACGCCGTCCTCCCCGCTTCGTCAGAAGAGCAGCGCCTTGGCGGCGATGAAGGCGCCCAGAACCAGCAACGCCACGTAAAAAAGCGTCCGGAACAGGCCTTCCGACAGCTTCTTGCGGATGTGCTGGCCGGCAAAGAACCCGAGAATGGCCGGCACGACGGCGAGCACGGACGCCAGGCCCATGTCCAGGGTCATCAGGTTCGTGCCCGACAGGGTCACGCCCAGCGCGATCGTGGTGCACAGGAACAGCATGCCCATGGCCTGCACAAACTGGTCGCGCGGCAGTTCCAGGCTTTGCAGGTACATCACACCGGGAACCGCGTAGGACCCGACCATCCCGCTGAGGACGCCGTTTACTGCGCCCGTCACCACGCCGATGCCGCGCTCGCGCTCGGGCCGGGTCGTCATGCGCAGGCCGAAGAAGCCGGTCAGCGCATAGGCCACCAGGACCACTCCCAGAAAGGCCGCCATGAGCGACAGGTCCGCTTCCTTCAGGACCAGCCCGCCCGGCCAGACCAGTACGGTCGCAAAGAACAGAAACGGCCAGATCCGGCGCAACAGCACCATCGTATAACCGCCCGTGGTCGCCTGAAGTACATTGGTGATGAAGGTCGGCGCGAGCATGAGCGTCATGGCCGTCGGCAGATCCATGATCACCGTCATCAACCCAAGGCTGACCGTGGGCAGGCCGAGACCGATGACGCCCTTCACCGCTCCAGCCAGAAAAAACACCAATGTCGTCGCCAGAACGATGATCGGATCCGTCATGCACCTAGCTGTAGAGGGATTCCCCGGGCAGAGAAAGCCATTCCCCTCTGTCCGTTCTCATGCTTTGGTCAGGGGCCTGACCCTGGGATCCGAATCTGTTTTCGGATTGCCTGACCGCCGATTTACGTGAAAGTTCTTCTCTGTCATGTCTGCACGCGCCCTCCCCCGTCTGACCAACAGCGACGCCCGAAAACTCTTCATGGAGCGTCATGGCCTTGGCGAAACGCCGAAGGGGCCGGCGAAGGGCGACGATCTGGGCGCCGTCATCGACAGGCTCGGCTTCGTCCAGGTCGACAGCATCAATACGGTTGCCCGCGCGCATCACATGATCCTGGCGGCGCGGCGGCCGGCCTACCGGGAAAAGAACCTGAAGCCGCTTCTGGAAAAGCACCGCTCGCTGTTCGAGCACTGGACCCACGACGCCTCGATCATTCCGACCGAATTCTTTCCCCATTGGCAGCTCAGGTTTCAACGGGACCGGGAGCGACTGATTTCCCGCTGGCGCAACTGGCGCCGGGACGGCTTCGAGGAAAAATTCGAGGCGGTGCTGAAACAGATCAGCGACCATGGCCCGGTCACCTCCGGCGATGTCGGCGCCGATGAGGAACGCAAGAGCGGCGGCTGGTGGGACTGGCACCCGTCCAAGACGGCCCTGGAATTCCTCTGGCGCTCCGGCGCGCTGTCGGTGTGCCGGCGCGACGGGTTTCAGAAGGTCTACGACCTGACCGAGCGGGTCATCCCCGATCCGCACCGGCTTCACCTGCCCGATCCGGAAGAAACGATCGACTGGGCCTGCCGGTCGGCCCTGACACGCCTGGGCTTCGGCACGTCCGGCGAGATCGCCGCCTTCTGGGACCTGATCACGCCGGAAGAAGCAAAACAATGGTGCGCCCGGGCTCTTGAGGCCGGGGAGATCCAGGAAGTGGACGTGACCTGCGCCGACGGCAGGACCGCGCGCAAGGTCTTTGTCTTTCCGCAGACCCTGGCGGAGATCGCCGGCTTGCCGGAGCCACCGGCGCGTATCCGGATCCTGTCCCCGTTCGATCCGATGCTGCGTGACCGCAAGCGCGCCGAACGCCTGTTCGGCTTCCACTACCGGATCGAGGTGTTCGTGCCCGAGCCCAAGCGGCAATACGGCTATTATGTCTTTCCGGTTCTGGAAGGCGACCGGATTGCCGGACGCATCGACATGAAGGCGTTCCGCGACGAAGACCGGCTGCATGTGCGCGCCTTCTGGCCGGAACAGGGCGTCAGGCCATCGAAAGGCCGTCTGCAGAAGCTTGCCGCCGAACTTGACCGGATCGCGCGATTTGCAGGGTGTTCAGGTGTAACCTACGAACAGGACTGGTTGCGGGAACCCGCGCCGAGGACCTCTTAACCGATCCGGAAATATTCGTATTGAAATTGGCGCGCTACAGTATTATTTTCACATTAGTGAATATAAAGGACGGACACATGCCTCTGGAACGCATTTTTACGCTGATCGTCGGCTGCATGATTTTGGCAAGCCTTGCGCTTGCCATCTATCACAACATCAACTGGCTCTGGTTCACGGCCTTCATCGGCGCAAACCTGATCCAGTTCTCCTTCACCGGCTTCTGCCCGCTGACGATCATCCTGAAGAAAGTCGGCTTCAAGACCCGCGGCTCGATCGCCTGATCTACCGCGAATACCGGGATAGCCGCTGAAAAGCCCTTCCTCCCCCCCACTCCGGAGTTTCCCCAAGGCTCCGGAGAGGCTTTTCGGCGGCAACTTCCCGCGCTTGCGGGACAACGGCTGATCTAGCCGAACACCACATCCAGAAACATCATCACGACCAGTCCGGCCGTCAGCCCGGTCGTCGCAGCCTTATGGTGGCCGTGGCGATGGGTTTCGGGAATGATTTCGTTGGAGATGACGTAAATCATCGCGCCGGCGGCAAATGTCAGTCCCCAAGGCAACAGCACCTGAGACTGGCTGACGGCTGCGGCTCCCATCAGCCCGGCCACAGGCTCCACGAGGCCCGTCAGGCACGCGACGACAAAGGCATAGCGCTTGTCGTAGCCTTCCGACTGCAGCGCCAGGGCAACGGCCAGACCTTCCGGTGCATTCTGCAGCCCGATGCCGAAGGCAAGCGTTGTCCCGGCCCCCGGATCGCCGCCACCGAAACCGACACCGACGGCCAGGCCTTCAGGGATGTTGTGCAGCGTGATGGCAATGACGAACAGCCAGATCTGCTTCAGCGTCTCCGCTTCGGGCCCTTCCCGTCCCTTGATGAAATGCTGGTGCGGAATACGCTCGTCCAGAATGTAGATGAAAGCGACGCCAAGGCTTATGCCGGCCACGGCAATCAGGGCCGGCACAAGCCGCCCCCCCGTGAAGGGCTTCGGCGACTTCCAGTCCCGGCACGATCAGCGAGAAAAAAGACGCCGCCAGCATGACGCCCGCGGCAAATCCGAGAAGCGTGTCGTTCAGCCGCTGCGACACCTTTCGGCCGGCCAGAACCGGAACGGCGCCGACGGCGGTCATCATCCCCGCCGCGAGGCTTCCCAGAAAACCGAGAACAACGACGTTCATGATCCCTCCGCCCTTATCAGAACACCCGATCCGGGCCGCAGGCTCCGCTCACGGGATCACTTGTCCGTCTTGATGGAAGACCGGCCGAGGCCGCCCTGTTTTGTCGGGGCGGTCCGTTCCGTATCGATCTCGGCTCCGAGATCCTGTAGCGCCTTGATGATGTCGGCGATCAGTTCGCCATTGCCGCCGGGCATGCCTTCTTCCGCGGCAACGCTCGCGTCGGCAGCGTCGTATTCCCAGCGGCGCAGGATCTCGATACGGGCGGATACTGGGAATTGCTCGTCCGAAACCACATCCGCGGGACTGTCGTAGTGGGCTGCGGGATCGAGGAGGATCCGGTCGAAGCCCGGATTGTTCTGTTCGGAAGCCATAAATTTTGCACCTCTATGAGCATGAACGATCTTCCGCGTTTGAGTGAGTCCATTGTTACGTTAAGGAAACAGATGATCAATCAGGGGAGTGTCGGTTTAAGTGATCCGCAACGGTTTTTTGTTACTTCTATTCTGGTGATCTTTGGAGAAGAGTAATGCTTGGCTTGACGCACTTACAAGATAAACAAGATACCTCAGAAGAAGTTCTGGTCATCGATTTAGACAATCTTGCTTGCATCAAGGCAGTCGTATCGAACGTCAGCGAGTGGGGCTGCCGGTTGACCTCCGACCATATCGGCGAATTGCATAAGCACATCGGCATACGGTTCAGCGAGGATGAAAAGCTGATCAAGGCGCATGTTACCTCGGTGAAGGGGAACGATGCCGCCATCTTGTTCCCGAAGGGCGATAGCATGGGTCACGAGCAGCGCCGAGAAAGCCGGCACAAAGTCTCCATACCGGTCACCATAAGCGACAAGGAAGATATCATGGAGATCCCGGGCACAATCGTCGATGCAGGACAGCATGGCTGCCGGGTGATCGCGGAAGGACTGCAATCACTACCTGACGAAATCCTGCTCAACATCAAGAAGTTCGACAAGCCGATCAAGGGCGAATTCGCCTGGCGCAACGAAACTTCTGCCGGTATTCACCTGTTGTGGAATGATCATCTCCACATGAGCGGACCAATTTGAGTTCATCACTGAAATTCGCTTACCCATCATGGGTACCGGAATTATGAACTAAGATACTGATTATCCTACAATTTGGTGTAGATTCCGTTCTACCCAAGAGACGGGCGGAATGACGCGTTCACGGTGCGCGGTTCAATCGTTGGACTTGGACATCGGCTCCGAAATCCGGTGCGCCTGGAAGGTATCGGGCAGCGGCGTGATCTCAATCGCTGCCACGATGCCCGCCCGGTTATACGGGTCGCCTTCGGCAAAGGCCCGGGCAGACGCCGCGTCCTTTGCTTCCAGAACCCCGAAATTGCCGTTCGCCTTGCCGTCTTCGCCAACCGTGGCGGAGCCGATCAGGACGGATGCAGAACCTTCGCCGCCCGACATTACCCATTGCTTATGCTGGTCGCGCACGGAGCTGCGCTTTTCGTCCACACCGTCGTGATGACGGCAAACCATCAGAAAATACATGTCGATCCCGCTCAGGCCGCGTTTTCCAGAAGCACCATGCCCGCACCGGTCATGGAGGCAGGCGCATAATAGTGCTTGTGCAGCAGATTGACATGGGGGTTCATTGCCGCGCGCATGACCAGCCACATGATCAGTTCCGCCCCTTCCGAACCGAACTGCTCGACGTAGTCCTCGCGGGTCATATTACGATAGGTTTCCGGATCATTGGCAATACCGTCGAGCCAGGCCAGGTCGGCTTCCCGGTTGATGAAGCCGGCACGAGTGCCCTGCAACTGGTGGGACAGGCCGCCGGTGCCCAGGATCACGACGCGTTCGTCGCCGGGCCAGCTTTCGATGGCTTCGCGCAGCACCTGGCCCATTTCCCAGCAGCGCTGGGGGGTCGGGATCGGGTACTGGACCGTATTGACCCAGATCGGCACGATCTTGACCGGCCATTTTTCCGGGCGGCCGAACATCAGTTCCATCGGCACCTGCAGGCCGTGATCGACGTCGATCTCGCGGCAGACCAGCGGATCGAAATGGCGCTCGACCAGCTTGTCGACGAAATGCCAGGAGAAGTCGACCGCGCCTTCGAAGTCGGGAATATCGCGGCGGCCCCAGCCTTCATCGACCGGCTTGTAGGTTTCCGCAACACCGACTGCGAAGGTCGGCACCCGGTCCAGGAAGAAGCTGTTGCCGTGATCGTTGAAGATCACCACGGCCACATCGGGCTTTGCTTCCCGCATCCACTCCTTCGCGGCCTCGTAGCCATCGAAGAACGGTTTCCAGTCGGGCGTTTCGGTCAGACCGCGGTCAAGCGCGACGCCGATAGAGGGCACGTGGGAGGTGCCGATACCACCAATGATCTCAGCCATGGTTCACCTTCTTTCCAAGCCGTTCGCTAAGGAACTGCTCATGGGGCATGCCGGCCTGTGCGGCGCCGATCTGGGTGATCGGCACCGGGTCGACCGCGGAGATTTTCAAAATGAAGAACAGATTGCCGCCGAGCCGCACCATCTCGTGCCAGTCACGCGCCTTGACCGCGGCCTTTTCCTCCGCCGACAGGCCGAAGCGGTCGAGGAAGGCGTCTTCATCGGCCCTGAAGGCTTCGCGGTTGGCCGGGTCGCCGAGCGCATTGGCCATCTTGTTGAGCTTGTAGCCCTTTAGCGAGCGCGCCCGGTCAAAGAGCGGCGTTTCGGGAATGTTATCTTGCTGATCAGCCATTGCACTCGTCTCCAAAAGTCCTGCCGAGCCAGTCGGTTACGGCTTTCACCACGTCTTCCGGCCGCTCGACCGGCGCGAAATGGCCGGCATCCTCGATGACGGCCAGTTCGGAATTCTTCGTGGCCGCCTTGATTTCCTCATGCTGGGCAATCGGACTCCAGCGGTCCTGACGGCCGACCAGAAGCAGGATCGGACAGTCGATATCGGTGAGGTAGGCCGTTGCATTGGGGCGTCCGACCAGCGCGCGGATATGACCTTCATGGATTTCAGCGTTGGCGCGCAGAACCATGGCGCGCAGCTTGTTCATCAGGTCTGCGTCGCCGACGCGGCGTTCGTCGACCATCGGCGGCAGCCACTGATCGGCGAGCTTTTCCATGCTCTCGTTGCCCAAATCGATCATGGCCTGGCGCTTGACGTCCTCGCCTTCGCGCTTCGGGCCATGGCCGGTATTGGCGAGCACAAGACCCTTGATCCGCTCCGGCGCGAGATGGGCCATTTCCATGGCGACCCGGCCGCCCATGGAATGGCCGACGACGATCAGGTCTCCCGGCACCTTGTCCAGCAGATCACGGGCCATGCCGGAGATCGAATTGCCGCCGTTCAGATCCGCCTGGTACACGGGCATCCTGTCCGCGACAGCATCTGCGAGCGGCTGCCATACGATGTCATCCGAGAGCAGCCCCGGAACGAGTACCAGCGTTGTCATCCGCATGCCTTGTCGTGTGTCATCTCAATGGAACGCCTGGTGAAAACCGGCACTTGCCACCCTCCTCGGAATGGCCGCGTGCATACATTTCTCCGCCCATGCGACCACTCATACTCAATTACGCATGATTTTGTATACATAGCATCACAAGAAGTCAAGCAATCGGCGCTCTTCCCGGCATTCAGAATTTCCGGGAAGCCGGAAAATCAGCCGAAATATGTGGCCTGTGGACTTCGTCGCATCCAGTCCGCCCCAGGTCGCATTTGCGCTTTTTGTATACACACCTTCTCGCCTAGCCTGTCGAAAACACAATTGCCAGGCCTGATTCCCGCGCAAGGAAGACCGGCCGAGCGGAAATAAAAGAGGGAGCGCCAGGGAATGAGCAGCGATATCGAGATTGCACGCAAGGCGAAGATGAAGCCGATTTCGGAAATCGGCGCACGGCTGGAGATTCCCGACGACGCCCTGATCCCCTTCGGCAGAACCAAGGCGAAGATTTCCGGTGACTATCTCGCCGGGCTCAACGGCCGGCCCAACGGCAAGCTGATCCTGGTTACCGCCATCAACCCGACACCGGCCGGCGAAGGCAAGACGACCACCACGGTCGGGCTCGGCGACGGGCTTAACCGGATCGGCAAGAAGGCCATGATCTGCCTGCGCGAGCCCTCGCTCGGCCCCTGCTTCGGCATGAAAGGCGGTGCGGCCGGCGGCGGCTATGCCCAGGTGGTGCCCATGGAGGACATCAATCTTCATTTCACCGGCGACTTCCACGCCATCACCTCGGCCAACAATCTGCTGTCCGCCCTGATCGACAATCATATCTACTGGGGCAACAAGCTGGAGATTGATCCGCGCCGGATCACCTGGAAGCGGGTGATGGACATGAACGACCGGGCGCTCCGCGAAATCGTCTGTTCGCTCGGCGGTGTCGCCAACGGGTTTCCGCGCGAAGGCGGGTTCGACATCACGGTGGCTTCCGAAATCATGGCGATCCTCTGCCTGGCCACCAGTCTTGAGGACCTGCAGCAGCGGCTCGGCAACATCATCGTCGGCTACCGGCGCGACCGCACCGCCGTCACGGCCCGGGAACTGGAGGCCGACGGCGCCATGACCGTGCTCCTGAAGGAAGCGATCCAGCCGAACCTGGTGCAGACCCTGGAAAACAATCCCGCCTTCATCCACGGCGGCCCATTTGCCAACATCGCCCATGGCTGCAATTCGGTCATGGCGACGAAATCGGCCCTGAAACTAGCGGATTATGTGGTCACGGAAGCCGGTTTCGGCGCGGACCTGGGGGCCGAAAAATTCTTCGATATCAAATGCCGCAAGGCCGGCCTTTCCCCCGATGCGGTCGTCATCGTCGCCACCGTCAGGGCGCTCAAGATGAACGGCGGGGTCTCCAAGGAGGATCTGGGCGCCGAGAACGTCGCGGCCGTGACCAAGGGGTGCGCCAACCTCGGACGCCATATCGAGAACATCAAACAGTTCGGCGTGCCCGCGGTCGTCGCGATCAACCATTTCACGGCGGACACCGAAGCCGAAGTCGAGGCGGTCAAGGCCTATTGCCGGGACCTCGGTGTCGACGCGGTCCTCGCCTCCCATTGGGCGAACGGCTCGGCCGGCACCGAGGAACTCGCCACCCACGTCGCCCGGCTCGCAGACAGCGGTCAGGCTCAGTTCGCGCCGCTCTACGACGATACCATGCCGCTGTTTGACAAGATCGAGACCGTTGCCCGGCGGATTTACCGGGCCGACGAGGTGCTGGCCGACAAGAGCATCCGCGATCAGTTGAAGCGCTGGGAGGCGGACGGCTTCGGCAATCTGCCGGTCTGCATGGCCAAGACGCAATATTCCTTCACTACCGATCCGGCTCGGCGCGGCGCCCCGACCGGGCACAGCGTACCCGTCCGCGAGGTGCGCCTGTCCGCCGGCGCCGGCTTCATCGTGGTGATCTGCGGGGAAATCATGACCATGCCCGGCCTGCCGAGCGTACCCTCGGCCAACCACATCGGGCTGGATGCAAACGGGCAGATCGAGGGGCTGTTCTAGGGTCGGAACCCACAAAAAACCCGACGTCGTCATCCCGGCCGGAGCAAGGCGGAGATCCGGGATCGGCGAGCCCCCTCGCTACCGGTGCCGATCAAATCACCAAAGACAGACCCGGGCTCCCCGGCCCCGGCTCGCGCTGTCGCTTGGCCGGGGTGACTAAGGAGAGGGTGGACTTTATTGGCAGTCTGAGGGCGGTACCCCGCCTACCCCGGCACCGCCGGCACGTCCCGGCGCAGGTCGGGCTCCTCGTGGATGAAGGTCACGTTCAGGGTCAGGCTGACTTCCTCGTCCCCGCTGCGTTCAGCCGCGCCCAGATCGTCCAGTTTCGCGGCGCTGTCGTCATCGAGCGCAACACCTGTATCCCGGACGGCAGTCCGGAACAGCCCCAGGGCTGACGCCGGCAGCACCAGCCGGAAGGTGGTCGCGATATTCGAAAACAGGGAATGGCCCTCGACCCAGCCGCCGGCCTTCAGGATCGCATCGTTCAGGTCGCCCATGACCGCGTGCCGGTTTTGACGGGTGAGACCGGACAGCATGACGATACGAGGCCTCATGGTGCAGGCTCCTTTTCGGGTAAGCGCAGCCGTTCGCGCCTTCCTTCTAACGGCAAGAAATTTATACCCGATTTCAGCCCCTGTCGCAGGTGCGACTTGAGATGTCGTTTTAAAGATATTGGAAAAAGCCGCTCGAATTCATTGTCGTCCGAATACGTTGCCGCAGCCGTTTTGGAGTTGCCATGTCCGACGATGATATCGACCTAGCCAGCCTTTCCGACGACGAACTCGTCGAGCAGATGCATGATGACCTTTACGACGGCCTTCAGGAGGAAATCCAGGACGCGGTCAACATCCTGCTGGAACGCGGCTGGGCGCCCTACGACATCCTGACCAAGGCGCTTGTCGAAGGCATGCGCATCGTCGGCGTCGACTTCAGGGACGGCATCCTGTTCGTGCCCGAAGTTCTCCTGTCGGCCAATGCCATGAAGGCCGGGATGGGCATCCTGCGGCCGCTGCTGGCGGAGACCGGTGCCCCGAAGGTGGGCAAGATGGTGATCGGCACGGTCAAGGGCGACATCCACGACATCGGCAAGAACCTGGTCTCCATGATGATGGAAGGCGCCGGGTTCGAGGTGATCGACCTCGGCATCAACAACCCGGTCGAGAACTACCTCGCCGCCATCGAGGAACATCAGCCGGACATCGTCGGCATGTCGGCGCTGCTCACCACCACCATGCCCTACATGAAGGTCGTCATCGACACCATGACCGAAAAGGGCCTGCGCGATGATTACATCGTCCTCGTCGGCGGCGCGCCGCTCAACGAGGAATTCGCCGACGCCATCGGCGCGGACGGTTATTGCCGGGATGCGGCCGTGGCGGTGGAAATGGCCAAGGATCTGATCGCCCGCAGGCACAACATGCTTGCCGGAAAAGCCTGAAAGCAGACAGGGAGGCGACGGAATGGCCTCCGGTGTACCGCTTTTTCCGTTTGAACCGGAGCCGGCTCCGCTCCGGAAGATCGGTCGTGTCCTGGTGATTGCCTGCGGCGCTCTTGCCCGTGAGATCAAGGCGATCCGGGAGCTGAACGGGTTCACCCATATCGACCTGACCTGCCTTCCCGCCCAGTTGCACAACACGCCGCAAAAGATCCCGGAGGCCGTGCGCGCGGCGGTTCTGCAGAAGCGCGACCTCTACGACGAGATCCTGGTGGCCTATGCCGATTGCGGCACCGGCGGCCTTCTGGACAACGTTCTGGAAGAAACCGGCGCGAAGCGGATCGGCGGCGCCCATTGCTACGCCTTCTTCACCGGGCTTGAGGCCTTCGACGCTCTGGAGGAAGACCAGCTCGGCACCTTCTACCTGACCGACTTCCTGGCCCGGCATTTCGAGACCATGGTCATGGCCCCGCTCGGCCTCAACTGGCACCCGCACCTGCGCGACCTCTACTTCGCCCACTACACCCGCGTGCTTTACCTGGCCCAGACCGACGACCCGAAGCTGGAGGACGCCGCCCGCAAGGCTGCCGAGCGCCTGGGACTGGCGTTTGAAATGCAGAAGACGGGGTATGGAATGCTGGAGACGTTTCTGGGGGAGAGGACGGCGGGCTGAAGCAAAATACGCCGGACGGGACAGACCGTGCGCCGCCCAGCCGCCTGATAATTCGGCCGATGCGAGTGGATTGCCCGGACTTCGCCGTGCAATGACACCGGGAAGGGCAAGGCCTTCCCACACAAACTGCGTCACACGGCGAAGTCCGGGTGATCCAATCCACCTCGCCGCAAATCCGGTGGGCGAAAAGGGGTGTGAAGAGGCCGAGCCATCCCCCTAGGAAGCGTGTTTGAAAGTCACAAAAATCCCGCGTCGCATTTCCACCTAGCCGTGCCGCTTTCCCGCGTCTTGAAAACCCGGACTTCCGGCAATCATGGGCATCGAAAGGACGCTCTCCCATGGCGCAGAAGATCATCGTTTACTGGCGGGATATCCCGGCGCAGGTGCTGGTAAAGCAGGGCCGCAAGGCCGCGCGGCGCGAGTTGCCGGCCGTCTTCATGGAAACGGTCGATGCCTGCGCGATGCGGGTCGGGGCGAAGGATACGGACGCCTATCTGGCGGAGTGGCGGCGGAGCGATCCCGTCGATGTCTCCGACGACCTGGAAAGCGAAGCGGATGCGGCGGCTGAAGCGCTCATTGCCGCCTATCCGAAAGACAGACTGAAAGACCTCATGGCACGGGAAGGCTTCGAGCCTTCCTCTGCCGATATTTCCTCCTGACCCCTGAGGGACAGCCATGACACGCACCGTCGTTGCCTCTGCCACAAGAGAAATCATCATCGGCTTCGACCAGCCGTTTTGTGTCATCGGAGAGCGGATCAATCCGACCGGACGCAAGAAGCTGGCGGCCGAAATGATCGCCGGAAACTTCGATACGGTCGAGGCCGATGCCCTCGCCCAGGTCGCGGCCGGCGCCACCATGCTCGATGTCAACGCGGGCGTGACGGCGGTCAATCCGAACGAGACCGAGCCGCCGTTGCTCGTCAAAACTCTCGAGATCGTTCAAGGACTTGTGGACGTTCCCTTGTCCATCGATTCATCCGTGACGGCGGCCATCGAGGCCGGCCTGAAGGTCGCCAAGGGCCGTCCGCTGGTGAACTCGGTCACCGGCGAAGAGGAAAAGCTGGAAGCGATCCTCCCGCTCTGCAAGAAATACGACGTGCCGGTGGTGGCCATCTCCAACGACGAGACCGGCATTTCCGAAGATCCGGACGTGCGCTTTGCGGTCGCCAAGAAGATCGTGGAACGGGCCGCAGACTACGGTATTCCGGCCCATGACATCGTGGTCGATCCGCTGGTGATGCCGATCGGCGCCATGGGCACAGCCGGCCGGCAGGTGTTCGCCCTGCTCCGACGCCTGCGCGAGGAGCTGAAGGTCAACACCACTTGCGGGCTGTCCAACATCTCCTTCGGCCTGCCCCATCGCCACGGCATCAACGCCGCCTTCATCCCGATGGTGGTTGCTTCCGGAATGACCAGCGCGATCATGAACCCCTGCCGGCCGCAGGAAATGGAAGCGGTGCGCGCGGCCAACGTGCTTGCCGGCCACGATCCCAATTGCGGCGAATGGATCATGAAGTATCGTGACTATACGCCGGCTGCGGCGGGTGCCCCGGCAACGGCGTCCGCCGCCCCGGCTGGCGGCCGCCGACGCGGCGGACGCGAGGGCCGGCGCGGAGCGGCTGTCTGAAGACATTTGAAAGAACGGAATGACTGAAACGAAGGATCTGGCGAAGGTCGTCTTCCAGCCGAGCGGCCGGCGGGGCATGTTTCCGCTCGGAACGCCGCTGCTCGATGCTGCCCGCTCCCTCGGGGTCTATGTGGAATCCGTCTGCGGCGGGCGTGGCATTTGCGGCCGCTGCCAGATTTCCGTGTCCGAAGGCACCTTCGCCAAGGAAGCCCTGACCAGTGCGGCCGAAAACCTTGCCCGTGAAACCGAGGCAGAGGCACGCTACCGGGGCTTGCGCAACCTTGCCAGCGACCGGCGCCTCTCCTGCCAGGCGAAGATCCAGGGCGACCTCATCGTCGATATTCCGACCGATGCCCAGACCAACCGGCAGATCGTGCGCAAGCGCGCCGAGGTGCGGGCGATCGAGCCGAAGTCGTCGATTACGCTTGCCACGGTCACCATCGCCGAACCGGACATGGACCTGCCGCGCGGCGATGCCGACCGGCTGCGCGAGGCCCTGGCCGAAAAGGCCGGTCTTTCCGGGCTCATTCTGGACCCGGCCCTGCTCGCCTCGGTCCAGGCGACCTTGCGTGCGGGCAACTGGACCGTGACGGCCGCGATCCACCAGGACAATGCCTCTGACCCGATGGTCACCGCGCTCTGGCCTGGAGAAAAGGCAACCGTTTACGGTCTTGCGGTCGACATCGGCTCCACGACCATCGCGGCCCACCTCTGCGACCTTAAGACCGGCCGCACGGTTTCCTCCGCCGGAACCTCCAATCCGCAGATCCGCTTCGGCGAAGACCTGATGTCCCGGGTCTCCTACATCCAGATGAACCCGGAAAAGCTGCCGGACCTCACCAGGGTCGTGCGCGATGCGATCAACGCGCTGATCGGCAAGCTCACCGGCGATGTGGGCGCGGAGCGTACCGATGTGCTCGACGCCACCTTCGTCGGCAACCCGGTGATGCATCACCTGTTCCTCGGGATCAGCCCGGTGGAACTCGGCGGGGCGCCCTTCGCGCTCGCGGTCTCCGACGCCTTCACCCTGCCCGCCCGCGATCTCGATCTGGACCTCAATCGCGGCGCGCGGGTCTATATGCTGCCCTGCATTGCCGGCCATGTCGGCGCCGATGCGGCGGCCGCCACCCTGTCCGAAGCGCCCTACAAGCGGGACGACATCACCCTTTTGGTGGATGTCGGCACCAACGCGGAAATCGTGCTCGGCAACAAGGACCGGCTGCTTGCCGCCAGTTCCCCGACCGGGCCCGCCTTCGAGGGTGCGGAAATCTCCTCCGGCCAGCGGGCCGCCCCCGGCGCCATCGAGCGCCTCAGGATCGACCGGGACACCCTGGAGCCGCGCTTCAAGGTGATCGGCCTCGACGAATGGTCCGACGAGCCCGAATTTGCCGAAAAGATCGACCAGGTGGGCGTCACCGGCATCTGCGGCTCCGGCATCATCGAGGCGGTGGCGGAAATGTATCTGTCCGGCCTGATCACCGAGGACGGTGTCATCGACGGCGCGATGGCAGAACGGACGGTCCGTATCGTTCCCAGGGGCCGGACCTTTGCCTATGTGATTGCAACGGACGGCATCGAGATCTCCATCCTCCAGACCGATATCCGGGCAATCCAGCTTGCCAAGGCCGCCCTTTATGCCGGGGTCAAGCTGTTGCAGGACAAGCTCGGCACCAGCCGGATCGACCGGATCCGGCTTGCGGGCGCCTTCGGCAGCTATATCGACCCGACCTATGCCATGGTGCTGGGCCTCATTCCGGACTGCCCGATCGACGGTGTGGCGGGGGTCGGCAATGCGGCCGGGACAGGCGCGCGCATGGCGCTCCTCAACACCGATTACCGGCGCGAGATCGAGCAGACTGTCCGGGAGATCGAAAAGATCGAGACCGCGCTGGAGCCGAAGTTCCAGGAGCATTTCGTCAACGCCATGGCCCTTCCCAACAAGGTAGACCCGTTTCCGAACCTGCGCGAAGCCGTGGCCCTGCCGGAACGCAAGCTCCAGGCCGGTGGCGATGCAGGCAGCGGGCGCAGGCGTCGTCGCCGGGGTTAGCTCCGATCCTCAGTGACCGCCCAGCGCGCCGGTTCCGATCTGAAAACCGGCAATAACGACGCAGATCACCGTGCCGGCAAGGCCCCACCAGCGGAAACGATGGAGTGTCCTGTCGCCCAGACGGCTGCCGAGGCGGAACAGCGACAGGTTGACCAGGGCAAAGACCGCCAGCGTCACCAGGCTCGTCGCCTCGGCCAGCTTGACCAGCGGAAATGAAAACGCCAGCACCAGGATGACGATCGTCACCACCAGCGTCGCCCGACCAGGCGTCCGCCTTTGCGGACCGACCCAGGCAAACCACCCGGGCGCAATGCCATCGTTCGCCATGCCGTAAAGAACCCGGCTCACCATGACGATCTGCACCAGGATGCCGTTGATCATGGCGATCGCCGCGGCCGCCGCGACGGGCTTGCCGGAAAACCCGGTGATCTGCTCGAAGAGGTCCGACATCGGTGCGGTCGATCCGGCAACCGCCTCCCTGTCCGGCGCCATGACCGCGACCACGGACAGGAGCACGTAGAGCACGACCGTGATGCCGAGCGTCCAGAACACGGCCCGTGGCGCGGTGCGCTCCGGCTCCACCGTTTCCTCGGCCATGTTCTCGATATCCTCGAAGCCGACAAAGGCGAAAAAGGCAATCACGCCGCCCGACAGGATGCCGGCAAGCAGGGTCCCGTCCGGCGGCGGAACGAACGAGGGCGCCCATTTCGGTACGTCCGCGATCAACGGCGCGCCGAAGATGATGACGATAATGAGGGTGCCGACCTCCAGAAACGTGATCAGCCCGGCGAAAAGCACGCTCTCGCGCACGCCGAACCAGGCAATGGCCGCCAGTCCGCAAACGACGGCGACGAGGAGAACCTCCTGCGGCAGCGGCACCAGGGCCTGCATGTATCCGGCAAAGGCAAGGGCGACCACGGCGCTTGAGATCGTCCCGGTCGCACAGACCCCGTAGCCCACAAGCTGCCCCGGGAACGCGCCAATCCCGCGATGAACAAAGACCGCCTCGCCGCCCGCCTTCGGAAACCGGCTGACCAGAAGCGCATAGGAAACGCCGGTCACACCGGCAATCAGCCCGGCCAGCAGAAAGGACAGGGGCGCGTAACTGCCCGCCAGCGCAAGGATCTCCCCGATCAGCGCAAAAATACCGGCGCCGACGGTGACGCCGACGCCGTAGAAGACCAGCCACGGCAGGGTCAGGGCCCGCCTCAGGGTCGCCGGTTTTGATTCTGGCTCGCTCATGGGGCCATTAATGCAGATCCGACCGAGGGAAGTCGATCAGGATTAGCGGTCGAAATCGTCGAACTGCCACATCCGCTGCTGCCAGATCCTTTCTCCGATCAGGCAGTCATAAGGCTCTTCCTTGAAGAGCTGGGCCGGGATCACCCGAGGCTCCGGCTGTTCCACACCGCCGATTTCCAGCACCAGCTTACGCCGGACGGCTTCGGGAAACTGTTCCCATTCGGTCACCGGGATCACAAAACTGCCCGGACCGCCGGTCACGCAGCGATAATAGTAGCGATCCAGATCCGGAATGTTGAAAGCCGACCCCACACCGCTCGAGGTCATCAGCGGCAGGCCGTTGATGACGATGCCCCTGGCCACGGCCTTGTCCCGCTCCTCGGTTACGGGAACGCCCTGATTGTTCGGACCGTCCCCGGAGATGTCGATCACGAGCCGGTCCGCCGCATAGGGGACCGCTTCAAGCCGTTTCACGCCCGCACGGATCGCACCTGACAGGGACGTGCGCCGCGCGCCCATGCTTCGTTCCGAAAGAAGCAGGGCCGCGATCGCCTCGGCATCGGCCTGGTTTTCGATCAGCGTCCAGCCGACGATTTCATGGATGTAACTGTCGGCGGCCCATTCATAGAGGGTGACAGCGATACGGCCGTAGACGCCGTCCTGGATCGCGCGGACGACTTCGGGGCTGGTTATTGCCGCGGCATAGCCCTTGCGCTGGATCTGCAGCTCTTCATAGGACATGGACCGGGAGACGTCGACGGCGATCACAAGCGCAACATCGACCCGCTCCTGCGCCCTCGCAGAAGGCAGGAAAACCAGGAAAAGCAGCAATGCGCCGGCAACCGGCCTGAGACATCCCGGAATACGCATGCTTCAGCGTAAATCAGGCAGGCATATTCCGCCTAGAGGCAATTGTTCGTGCGACCGATAACGCCTTCGTTATCAGGTCTCGTTATCAGGCGTCCCGGCGGCGCCGGCGCCGGGCGCCCCGGTCCTCTCCACTGGCAGGATTTGCAGGCGGCGACACAAGCGGTCCGATCTTGCCAAGGACCTCCTCAAGGGAGGGCCTCTCTCCTCCCGCGTGGCTGTCCATCGCTTGCCGCATGGCGGCGATATGGCCGGCGGAGGTGCCGCAGCAGCCGCCGATAATCCGTGCACCGGCATCCATCGCCATACGGGTGTAGTCGGCCATCAGTTCCGGCGTGCCGGTATAGACAACCTCGTCGCCCCGGATCTGGGGGATGCCGCAGTTTCCCTTGGCAACGACGATGGCTTCCGGGTCGGCTTCGGTGATCTCCAGGATCGCCGCCAGGAGATCGGACGCCCCGACCCCGCAATTGGAACCGATGGCGACCGGCGTGCAGGCAAATTCGGATTTCAGCGACCCGAGACCTTTCGGCGGCAGGCCCATCATGGTCCGGCCCGCGGTGTCGAAGCTGGCGGTGATCACCAGCGGCAGTCCGCTGCCGTGTGCGGCTTCGGCCGCCGCCTTCATTTCTTCCGCCGCGGACATGGTCTCGACCCAGAGGATATCCGCCCCGCCTTCGACGAGCCCCTCGATCTGTTCGCGGAAGGCTTCGACCGCATCTTCATGGCTCAGGGCGCCGAGCGGCTGGAACAGTTCGCCCGTCGGGCCGATCGAGCCTGCGATCAGGACGTCACGCCCTGCGTCTTCGATTACTTCGCGGGCCAGGCGAACGGCGGCGGCGTTCAGTTCCTTGACCCGGCCTTCCGCCCCGTGCAGCTTCAACCGGTGCCTGTTGGCGCCGAAGGTGTTGGTCAGGATGATATCGGATCCTGCCTCAACGAAGCCGCGATGCAGCGCCCTGATCCTGTCCGGTTCCTCGACGTTCCACAGTTCCGGCGCATCGCCCGAGGTCAACCCCATGTCAAACAGCGTCGTGCCCGTCGCACCATCGGCCAGAAGCGCACCTTTTTCAGCGAGGAGTTCTTCGAATCTCGACATGGACATCAGGACCGCGGCTTCAGGTTTTCCGGGTCGTAGAGCGGCGTATAGCCGACGGCGACCACCTCGACCGGATAGGTCTCGGAGAAATACTCGACATTCAGCTTGCGGCCGACCTGGCAATAGGCCTGCGGCAGGTAGGCGAGCGCGATGTTCTTGCCGACGGTCGGGCCATAGGCGACCGAAGTCGTGTAGGACAGGCGGCCCAGCTCATCGACAAGCGTCTTGCCGGTATCCGGGTCCATGACCGGCATGGCGCCCACCGGATACCGCTTCACGCCGCTTGCGTCTGTGTTTTCCGTCATCACCAGGGTGCAGAGCATGGCGGGCTGGTGTTCGCGCGCCTTGTACTCGACGTGCTTTGCCTTGCCGCGGAAGTCGGCTTCCTTGACTTTCGGACGGGCGAGATCGCATTCGATCAGATTGTACTGGGTCAAGAGGTCGGCGTTCTGCAAGCGCAGGGATTTTTCCATGCGGCGCGAGTTGGCGTAGGTCTCGACGCCGACGGCCATGACACCGATTGCGCGCAGGGCATCCCAGACGGCAAGGCCGTCCTCGTATTTCATGTGCAGTTCCCAGCCCTGCTCGCCGACATAGGACAGGCGGAAGGCGGTCACGGTCTTGCCGGCGATCTCTATCTCTTTAATCGCGGCGAAGGGGAAATTTTCCGGATCGAGGCCGGCCGGGTCGGCCACGACCTTCTTCAGATTTTCCCGGGCGTTCGGACCCCAGATGCCGATGGTCGTATATTGCTCGCTCACATCGGTGACGGTGACGTCGAAGCCCTTGTCCTCGGCGATGCGCTTGACGTAGTGGTAGTCGCGCGGGCCGG
Source organism: Roseibium aggregatum (assembly GCF_014692675.1). Classification (GTDB taxonomy): domain Bacteria; phylum Pseudomonadota; class Alphaproteobacteria; order Rhizobiales; family Stappiaceae; genus Roseibium; species Roseibium aggregatum_C. Next base: position 62,942 of record NZ_JABFCZ010000010.1, read on the forward strand.
CATCGGCGCCGTCGACCACGCGGCAGCGGTCGGCCATGCGGATCACCGTCAGGTCGGCGCGCACCATGCCCTCATCGTCGAGGAAGTGGGTGTAGATGCCCTTGCCGATGTTGTTGTCACCACCGATTTTTGCCGCGCACAGCCATTCCATCAGCGCCACATGGTCCGGGCCTTCGACGTCAAACATGTAGAAGTGCGACAGGTTGATGATGCCGCAGTCCTCGCTCAATGCCAGGTGTTCGGCGTTGGACACGCGCCAGAAATGGCGGTTGTCCCATTCGTTCTCGCGAACCGGAACCTTGTCGCCGTATTTTTCCAGCAGATGCTCGTTGGCGGCATAGCCGTGGGCGCGCTCCCAGCCGCCGAGTTCCATGAAATACCCGCCGAGTTCGACTTCCCGCTCATAGAAGGGCGAACGCTTGACGTTCCTTCCCGTCGCATAGGGTTCACGCGGGTGGATTGCCGGGAAGTAGATCTTCTGGGCGGCCTCGTAACAGCGTCCCTCGATGAACTTTTCTTCCAGCTGGTGCTGATAGAAGCGCGCATAGTCGATCGACGCGTGGTCGATTTCGGTCCGGCCGTCGGTGATCCAGTCGGCGATCAGTTTACCGTAGCCGGGGCCGTCCTTGACCCAGATCGCGACGCAGTACCAGAGGCCGCGCACCTTCTGGCTTTCACCGCAGGACGGTCCGCCGCCGGCGGACACCTGCAGCAGGCCGTTGAAGGAATGGCCTTCGTTGTAACCGAGTTCGCCCAGGATCGGCGTGAGTTCCATGGCGCGTTCGAGCGGCTCGATCACCTGTTCCATCTCCAGGTCGCGCTGGGACGGCGACAGGCGCGCCACGTCCTTTTCCAGGAGATCGCGCGGGTGGCACATGCGCGGATGGGTGGTCTCGTAATAGCCCCACTCGATCTGGCCGCCCTCTGTCGTCTTCGGATCGCCGGTGTCGCGCATATAGGCGGAATTGCCCTGGTCGCGCATCAGCGGGAAGCCGATTTCCTTGCCCGTGCCGGCGAACTCGTTATAGGGGCCGAAGAAGGTGAGCGGGTGATCGACCGGCATGACCGGCAGGTCCTCGCCGACCATTTCGGCAATCAGACGGCCCCAGAGACCGGCGCAGACGATGACATGATCGGCCATGATCGTGCCGCGATGGGTAACGACCCCGGTGATGCGGCCGTTCTCCACCAGAAGCGACTTGGCGGGCGTATTGGCGAAGACCTTCAGCTTGCCGCTTTGCTCGCCCGCGTCGACCAGTTTGCCGGCAACGGTCTGCGAACGCGGAACGACGAGGCCGGCGTCGGGATCGAACATGCCGCCCTGGACCATGTCCTCCTCGATCAGCGGAAACTTCTCCTTGATCTCGGCCGGGGTGACGAGACGGACATTGGTGCCGAAGGCCTTGCCCGAGGTCACCTTGCGCTTGATCTCTTCCATCCAGGCGTCGTCGCCGGTACGCGCCACTTCCAGGCCGCCGATCCGGGCGTAGTGGCCCATCTTCTCGAAGAAATCGATGGAATACTGGGTGGTCCAGACCGAGAGATAGTCGTGGCTGGTCGTGTAGCAGAAGTCGGAGGCGTGCGCGGTCGAGCCGATGTCTGTGGGAATGCCGGACTTGTCGATGCCGACGATGTCGGTCCAGCCGCGTTCGATGAGGTGATGCGCCACCGAAGCGCCGACAATGCCGCCCAGACCGACGATGACGACTTGTGCCTTGTCAGGAAATGCTGACATTTCTCATTCCTCTTCAATAGACCGGACCCGAAGCGCCTTGCACACTGCCTTTGAGTCCAAGGACAGGAGCGTTAGGGTTCATCCTTCAGGCACCGCGAATCCGTGCGGCATCGTCTGCCGGCCATTCCCGTTTGCGAGGAAGCCTAGGTTGGGTTTCCAAAGATCAGATGCGGCAAGCCGACATGCTCTGTCGTCAAGACGCCATTCGCCCTGACGCAGGACGGTCCGTGACGTTTTTAGAAAAGGCTGAGACGGATACGGACGGAGGTGTTAAACCGGTCTCGCGCACACTCGCACTCCCTCGTTCGAGTAGCCAGATGGAGGCTCAATCATGTCCGATACCGCAGTATCCGCGGGACGCCGCGGGAGATCGGCCCGCCGAGAACGCCGCATGTCCGGATCAGGCGGTGTCGGCACGCCCTATATCAGCCGGAACATCCCGTTTTACGATGTCCTGAGCGACGAAGGCGCGGAGAAGATCGAGGCCAATGCCGACCGGATTCTGGCGGAAATCGGCCTGGAATTCCGGGAAGACCCGGAAGTCCTCAGCATCTGGAAGGCAGCCGGCGCAGAAGTCGACGGGGAGCGGGTCCGCTTTCCCAAGGGCATGCTGCAGGAGCTCGTCAAGACGGCGCCCGCCCAGTTCACCCAGCATGCGCGCAATCCCGCCCGGAGCGTGGAAATCGGCGGCAACAACCTGGTGTTCGCCCCCGTCTACGGCCCACCCTTCGTGACGGATCTCGACAATGGCCGACGCTACGGCACGATCGAGGATTTCCGCAATTTCGTGAAACTGGCCTACATGTCGCCGTGGATGCACCACTCCGGCGGCACCGTCTGCGAACCGGTCGACCTGCCGGTGAACAAGCGCCATTTCGATATGGTCTATTCCCATATCAAGTATTCCGACAAGCCGTTCATGGGCTCCGTGACGGCGCCGGAACGGGCGGAAGATTCGGTGAAGATGGCGCGAATTGTGTTCGGCGAGGAATTCGTCGACCAGAATTGCGTCATGATCCAGCTGATCAACGCCAATTCCCCGCTGGTTTTCGACGCCACCATGCTCGGCGCGCTCAAGGTCTATGCCCGCGCCAACCAGGCCTGCATCGTGTCGCCGTTCATTCTCGCCGGCGCCATGAGCCCGGTCACGGTCGCCGGCACCCTGGCGCAGGTTCTGGCCGAAGCTTTGGCCGGATGCGCGCTGACCCAGCTCCTGCGGCCGGGAGCACCGGTCGTCTTCGGCGCCTTCGTCAGTTCCATTTCCATGCAATCCGGTGCACCGACCTTCGGCAGCCCGGAAGGCACACTGCTTTTGAACGGGGCGTCAAAGCTTGCCCGAAGGCTCAATCTGCCGTTCCGTTCCGGAGGCTCGTTCACGGCCTCCAAAGTGCCCGATGCCCAGTCGGCGCAGGAATCGGCCCACACGATTACCGCAACTGTGCAATCCGGCGTCAATTTCGCGCTTCATGCGGCCGGTTGGCTCGAAGGCGGCCTGTGCTCCTCCTATGAGAAGTTCATCCTGGATGCCGACCAGCTCGGCATGATGCATGTGCTGGCGAGGGGAATCGATCTTTCCGACGAGGCAATGGCCATGGACGCGCTTCAGGAAGTCGGACCGGGCGGTCACTTCCTCGGAGCGGCTCATACACAGCGCAATTTCGAAAGCGCGTTCTTCCGCTCCTCGATCGCCGACAACAACTCCTATGAGCAATGGCTGGCGGATGGCGAACTGGATGCAGCCCGGCGCGCCAACCGAATCTGGAAGGAACAACTGGCGGCTTACGGCGGTCCGGAACTCGATCCGGCAATCGATGAAGCCCTGCAGGATTTTATGGAAAATCGAAAAGCTTCTTTCCCGGACAGCAACGTTTAGGGTCAGAACCCATTAATTTTACACATTCTGCGGGAGTGGCTTTGTTTGCTGACAAGGCAGAGATCCACAGGAAACCATTCGGTTTTCAAGGGTCTCTAACGCCGTCAGGAGGCAAAGACGCCCCGCCCTTCGGGTTTAACACGGAAGGCCGTCCTGACCGCAAAATCGAGCTTGGATAGGAAAACCCTGTCCCGCGCTCGCTCTTACGCTCATTCCAACCTTCCCTGACAAACAGAATGAGCAAAATTAATAGGTCCTGACCCTAAACACCCTTTCCGAGTATTTCAGAGCCGTTGCCTGGACACCTGACAGTTCCAGGCAACGGCCGTCCTCCACAATGGCGCCGTCTAGGCAGTGGAAACTCTTGCAAGTCTCCGCTAGGCTTATTAAACACCGCCGGTATGCCTGCGGTGCAGCATTGGCCGTGAGCCATTAATCGAGAGGCGAGTGCCCTAAGGGCAACTCATGGAGGGTGGTTAATAAAAATGCATAGCGCGCGCCGCGTTCCACTCACCTTATTCGTATTCCCATCGATCGCTGGTTACGGCGAAATACGCTGAAGGTTGCTCAGTGGCTTCTTTACATTCCAATATCGATATCGTCGGTTATGCGAGCCGGTTGCCCGGCGCAAACACTTCGGAAGATTTCTGGGCGCTTCTGCGCGATGGAAAATGCGCAGTAACATCGGTTTCCAATGACAGATGGCCGCTGGCCCGTTTCGGGCATCCGGACAAGTCCGTTTCGGGCAAGACCTACACCTGGGCTGCCGGCCAGCTGGATGATGTCTGGGGTTTCGATCCGTCCTTTTTCGGCATTTCTCCGCGCGAAGCCCTCCAGATAGATCCCCAGCAGCGCCTCTTGCTGCAACTGGTCTGGGAAGCCCTCGAACACGCCAATATCCCGCCGAGCGAACTGGCCGGTACGACAACCGGCGTTTATGTCGGCGCCTCCTCGCTTGACTATCACCACCGGTTCATCGGCGACCCGGCAACCGCCGACATGCAGTTCATGACCGGTAACACGCTGTCGATCGTTTCGAACCGCATTTCCTATATCTACGACCTGCGCGGCCCGAGTTTCACGGTCGACACCGCCTGCTCCTCGTCCCTCGTCGCCCTGCATGAGGCGATTTCCGCCATCGAGAGCGGCCAGATCGACACGGCCATCGTTTGCGGCGTCAGCCTGCTTCTGAGCCCGTTCGCCTTCATCGGCTTCTCGCGGGCGACCATGCTGTCGCCGACGGGCCTCTGCCAGGCCTTCGACGCCAATGGCGACGGTTACGTGCGTTCCGAAGGCGGCGTTGCGATCGTGCTGCGTTCAAAGCGGGCAAAGGTGCTCAACGGGGCCCGGAGCCATGCAAAAATCCTGGCCTCGGGCATCAATGCCGACGGCCGCACGGTCGGCCTGTCCCTGCCGTCTCCTTACGCCCAGGCGGACCTGCTGCGCGAAATGTACGATGGCCTCGGAATCGACCCGAACGCGCTCGCCTTTGTCGAAGCGCACGGCACCGGAACCCGCGTCGGCGATCCGGCGGAAGCCGACGCCCTGGGCAAGGTCATCGGCCAGAAACGCTCCGAAGTCCTGCCGATCGGATCGGTCAAAACCAACGTCGGTCACCTGGAGCCGGTGTCCGGCCTCGTCGGACTGGTCAAGTCGCTTCTGGCGCTCAAGCATGACACGCTGCCGAAATCACTGCACTTCAACGCGCCCAACCCGGACATTCCGTTTGAGGAGCTGAACCTCAAGGTCGCAAGCGAACAGGTCGCGCTTGCCCGCTCCGACAAGCCGCGCCTTGCCGGCATCAACTCGTTCGGCTTCGGCGGCACAAATGCGCATACGGTGATCGCGGACGGCGACCCAGAACCGGTGGCGGACGACGCTGTTTCGCCTGGCGCACCGCTGGTCCTGTCCGCACGGTCCAAGGATGCGCTGAAGGAACTGGCGACGCGCTATCGCGACCGGCTGAAGGATGCGGATAGTGAAGACGCGGCCCGGGTAACGGTTTCCGCCGCCCACGCGCGGGATCTCCTGGCACAGCGCCTGGTTATCTGCGGCGACAGCCCGGAAAGCCGGCTTGCGTCCCTGGAGGCCTTTATCGCCGAAGAGGATACGCCCGAGGCGATCGCCGGCGAGGCCCTCAAGCCGAAGGAAAAGATCGGCTTTGTCTTCTCCGGCAACGGCTCGCAATGGGCCGGCATGGGACAGGAAGCCTACCAGAAGGACGAGACCTTCCGGCTCGCCTTCGAACGGGTCGACAAGATCTTCATGGGCATCGGCGGCTGGTCGCTTCTGACCACGCTGTTCGCCGAAGACCTGGAAAACGATATCGAGCGCGCGGAAATCTCGCAGCCGCTGCTGTTTGCCATTCAGGTCGCGCTTGTCGAAGCGTTGCGAAGCCGCGGCATCGAGGCCGAAGGCGCCTGCGGCCACAGTGTCGGCGAAGTCGCTGCCGCGTGGTGTTGCGGCGCGCTGACCCTGGAACAGGCGGTCAAGGTCATTCACGCCCGCTCCAGCGAACAGGAAGTGGTCCGCGACCTCGGCTCCATGGCGGCGCTTCTGCTGCCGGCCGACAAGGCACTGGCGGCCATGGAGGAAAGCGGCCTGCCGCGGCTTGAACTGGCCGCGATCAACAGCCCGCGCAGTGTCACCATTTCAGGTGACACCGAAAGCCTGGACGCCTTCGCGAAATTCGCCCGCAAGAAGAAGTGGGCCCTGCGCCGTCTGAACCTGGCCTATCCGTTCCACAGCGCGCTGGTGGACCCGATCCGGGAGCCGCTTCTGACGGCGCTCACCGGCATTACGCCGCAGGAACCGGCCCTGCCCTTCTACTCGACCGTCGAGCCGGAGGCGCAAGGCCTGACGCTGGACAGCGACTACTGGTGGCGCAACGTCCGCCAGCCGGTGAAATTCGCCGACGCCATCTCGAAGATGAGCGAAGACGGTTTCGGCGTTCTGGTGGAAATCGGCCCGAAGGCGGTGCTCGGCACCTATATGAACGACGTCCTGCGCAGCGACGGCAAGAAGGCGACGGTGCTTGCGAGCCTCGAACAGCCGGGCAAGAACAGCGCGCCGGTGCAGAACCCGGTCGCCAAGGTGGCGAGCGGTGTCGTTGCCCATGGCGGCAAGGTGGATCTCTCCCGGTTCGTTGCCCCGCGGCCGGATGCGTTGACCGCACTTCCCGGATATCCCTGGCAGAATTCGCCCTATATGCCCGACCCCACGTCGGAACGGGTCGACTTCATGTTCGGCCGGACCTGGCCCCTGCTCGGCTATCGCCTGCGACAGGACGTGGCGGAGTGGTTCAACCATGTGGACGCGGTCGCCATTCCCTGGCTGGCGGATCACAAGGTGGAGGAATCGGTCGTTTTCCCGGCCGCCGGCTACACGGAAATGGTGCTCAGGGCCGCCCTGAACTGGACCAAGAGCGATACGGTCGAAATTCGCGACCTGGACATCCTGCGTCCGCTGGTCATTGACAGCGGCGAGACCTGGGAAACGGAAGTCCGGATCTCGCCGGACGACCGGGTCGTGGAAATCTATTCCAGACCGCGTCTGCAGGACAGCGACTGGTCGCTGAATGCCCGCGGTCATTTCGTGACACCGTCGGAGACCGACCATACGCCCTGGCTGCCGGCAGGCGAACAGGAAACCTCCCGGCTGGATCACGACGCGCTTTACACGATCACCCGGTCCTTCGGCCTGGAATACGGCCCGGTTTTCCGGCGCGCCGACCATGTTATTACCCATGACGAACGCTCCGCGACCGTCTACCTGCGCCCGCAGGACGACTGCCTTGCGCAGACCGAGTTGTCCCTTTGCCCGACGCTGGTGGATTCCGGCTTCCACGGCCTTTTCGCCCTGCTGCAATCGGTTTCCGGCGTTCCGGAAAAGACCAGCTTCCTGCCGATCCGCATCGGCAGCCTGCGGCTTTTGCAGCCGGAAGTGAAGCCGGAAGCGGTCCGCATCAAGGTGACCAAGGCCTCGCCGCGCTCCATCGAGGCGACCTTCGAATATATCGACGCCAACGACGAAGTGATCGCCCGCCTGGCTCGAACCCGGTTCCGCGCCGTCAAGCTCGGCCGGGAAACGCGCCCGAACGAACTCATTTACAGGCAGCTTGCCACGCTGCTGCCGGATGCCGATCGCAAGGCCCCGACCGAAGCCGTTCTCCCGAACGGGTTCGCGGCCTTTGCCGGCGATATCGGCGTCGCGGCCGACGAAGCGCCGGAACTGGAAGATTCCGTGCTTCTCATCGAGGCCATGGGGCGGACGATTGCCCATGAGACGCTTTGGAACTTCGCAGAAAACGGCAAGTTCGACCTGACGGCCCTGATCGGGACGGACAAGATCCACGAGACGGCGCGCCCGCTCGTTCATTCCCTGCTGGGCTGGCTTGAGGAAAGCGGACTTGCCGGAGAAGCCGAGGGCGGCTGGCAGTTGTCTGACCCGGCAGATGGACCGGATACGTCCCTGCTGATGCAGACGATCGCGCTGGAAGGCGCGCGCCATATTGCCGAAGCATCGCTTCTCGCACGCCTCTACACCGGGCTTGCCGATGTCCTTCGGGACGGTCTGCCCGCTTCGGCCGGGGATCTTTATGCCGGCGGGCTTTACGACGCCTATCTGACCGCCTCCCCGGCGGCAACGGCCATTTCCGGCGCCCTGAAGGCCGCAATCCTGGGACTGGTGGCCAACTGGCCGGAAGACCGGGCCCTGCGCTGCCTCGTCGTCGGCGCCTCCGCGCACGACGTCATCCAGTCGCTCGATCGCCAGCTCGATCCGCGCCGGATGTCCGTCGCGGTTACGGATCCGTCGGACAGTCATCTCGGCCGTGCAGCACGGCTTTGGACCGGAAGCACGTCGACACAGTTCCACGAATTCGAAGACGACACGCTTGCAAAGCAGGCGCCGTTCGACCTCATCGTCTTCGGCGCATCTATGGCCGAACTGCGGGAAGGCCAGCTTTCGAAGATCGCCGACATGGCGGTGGAAGACGCCCTGCTTGTGGCTGCCGAACATCTTGCCGCTCCGCTTACGGATCTGATCCGCGGCATCGGGCAGGACTGGTGGCAGGACGGAGACAGCGACATTGCGCTGTCGCGCCTGAACGAGGACTGGAGCGAAATCCTCACTCAGGCCGGTTTCGGACAGATCGAAACGGCAACGCTGAACAGCACCGTTGCCGAAGGCGATCTGATTGCCGCCCGTGCCGGCGCCAAGGCGGAGCAGGCTGCAGAAGAAGCAGACGGCGAAGAAGCACCGGTTGCTGTCGAAACCCGGCATTTCCTTCTGTTCACGGATGAGGAAGGCCCTGCCCGCAAGCTGGCAGACGGCCTGTCCGTCTGCCTCAACCGGGACCAGGTCGCAACCACCCTGCTGATCGCCGGCCAGGAAACGAAAGAGGTTTCCGAAGGCATCTGGATGATCGATGTCGATGGCGAGAGCGGCGTCCTGAAGCAGCTGCTTGGCAAGGCAAGCGGGCGTCTGGTTCATCTTCAGGGCGGATATGCCGACAAGGCGGATGCCCTCAATGTCGTCGACAAGCGCACATGGTCGCTGACGCGGATCCTGAATACGCTCGGCGCCGATGACGGTGAGATCGTCATCGTTGCCCCCGGTGGCGCACAGGACCTCGCAGGCGGCGTCGCCCATTGCCCGGATCAGGCCGGAACCTGGGCCTATGGCCGTGTGGCGATGAATGAGTTCCCCCAGGCGAATGTCCGCCTGATCGACCTGTCGCCGACGCTGGAACCGGGCATTGCCGCATCACGGCTTGCCGAGGAACTGCTGCGCGACGGCGAAGAGCGGGAAGTCGTTCTGGACGGCCGGAACCGGTCCGGCCTCAGGATCCTTCAGGGCGGCGTGCTTCCCGAACAGACGGTTTCCGGCGGCGCCCGCCCCGGAATGCGGCTGGAAATCCTGCGCCAGGGCGCACTGGACCAGTTGTCATGGCAGGCGCTCGACCGGGCCGACCCTCAAGGATCGGACGTCGAGATCGCCGTTGAAGCCAGCGGCCTGAATTTCCGCGATGTGATGTGGGCCCTCGGCCTGTTGCCGGAAGAGGCGCTGGAAGACGGTTTTGCCGGACCGACGCTCGGCATGGAATGCTGCGGCACCGTCGTTGCCTGCGGCCCGGGTGTGACCCGCTTCCGTCCCGGCGACCGGGTCATCACGTTCGCGCCGGCCTGTTTCGCAAGCCATGTGACGGTGGACGAAAGCGGCTGCGCACCGATGCCGTCCACGGTCTCTCCTGAGGAAGCGGCAACCATCCCGGTGACCTTCCTCACCGCCTATTACGCCCTGGTCCATCTGGCCCGTCTCGCTGAAGGCGAAACGGTCCTGATCCACGGCGGCGCCGGCGGTGTCGGCCTGGCCGCTCTGCAGATCGCGAAGTGGCGCGGGGCGAGGATCATCACCACCGCCGGCTCTCCGGAAAAGCGCAACGTCCTGAAGCTGCTCGGGGCCGATGTCGTGCTCGATTCTCGCAGCCTCTCCTTCGTCGACGCGGTCATGAAGGAAACCGACGGTGAAGGCGTCGATGTGGTCCTGAACTCGCTCTTCGGCGAGGCCATGGAACGCAGCATCGACGTGTTGAAGCCCTTCGGCCGGTTCCTGGAACTGGGCAAGCGGGATTATTACGGCAACACGCGGATCGGTCTCCGGCCGTTCCGCCAGAACCTGACCTATTTCGGCATTGACGCCGACCAGCTTCTGACCCGCCAGCCGCAGCTCGCAGTCGAGCTGTTCACCAAGCTGGTAGAGCTATTCGAGAGCCGGACGCTTTCGCCCCTGCCCTACCGGGTGTTCGAGGCGGACCAGGTGGTCGACGCCTTCCGCCTGATGCAGCAGGCCGGCCATATCGGCAAGATCGTCCTGCGGCCGCCGGAAGTGCCTGAAAACCTGCCGGAAACGCCGCATCTGACCTTCAAGGACGGCGCGGTCTACGTGATTGCCGGCGGCTTCGGCGGCTTCGGCGTGGAACTGCTCAACCGGCTTGCCGACAAGGGCGCGAAGCACCTGGCGGTGCTCAGCCGCCGCGGCGGCGACTCCGACGATGCGCGGCAGGCCATCGAGGTGCTTGAGAAGCGGGGCGTTTCGGTTTCCGCCCATGCCTGCGACATCACCGATGAAGCGACTATGGAATCGGCGCTGGAAGAGATCCGTTCTTCCGGACATCCGATCTGCGGCGTGTTCCATACGGCAATGGTGCTGAACGACGTCCTGATCGCAAATCTGGAGCATGACGGACTGACCCGCGTGCTCGCGCCCAAGGTCCGTGGCGCGGAACTGCTGGACCGGCTGACCAAGGACGATCCGCTCGACCACTTCGTGCTCTATTCGTCTGCGACGACCCTGGTCGGCAACCCGGGACAGGCCAACTATGTGGCGGCCAACGGCTACCTGGAAGCGCTTGCGCGCAAGCGCCGCGCGGAAGGCCGCCCTGCCCTCACGGTTGCCTGGGGCGCCATCTCCGATGCGGGCTATCTCGCCCGCAACGAGGACGTCAACGAGATGCTCTCGCGCAAACTCGGCCGCCATGCCCTGACCGCCCGCGAAGCGCTCGACGGCCTGATGTCGCTGATGGCCCTGCCCCAGCAGGACCTGGAAACCGCAGCGGTCGGCTATGCCCGCATCGACTGGCAGTCGGCCCGCAAGGACCTTGCCCTGCTCGGCACCCCGCTGATCCAGCTTCTGGGTCTTGGCGACGGAGATGACGGCAGTGGCGCGGAAGGCGCCATCGATCTGCATGCCCTGCTCGACGGCATGGACAAGACGACGGCAGCCCAGACCGTTGCCAAGCTGCTCGCAGCGGAAATCGGCAAGATCCTCAGGATTTCGCCGGATGAAATCGATGCGCACAAGCCGCTGTCGGATATCGGCATGGATTCGCTGATGGCGCTGGAATTGCGCATGAGCGCGGAACGCCAGCTTGGCATCGACATTCCGCTGATGTCGCTTGCCAACGGCGCAACGCTGATCGATCTTTCCAGCCGCGTTGCCAACCGTGTGCTGGGCGAGGAAGGCGACGACCGCTACTCCGCGGACTCCCAGCAGCTTGCGAGCCAGCACATGACCGACAACGAACGCACGGAAACGGAAGACCTTTCGGACGTCGCAGCGCAACTGGAAAACAAGAGCCGCGAACTGGGATCATTCCTATGACCGGACCAAAGGGATTGGGCGCGGATGAGCGCGCCAAACTGATGGACAGCGTCCGTGCCGGGCGCCGCTCGGTACGTGACAAGCGGCCCTCGTCGACCTCGGAGAAACCCGAAGCGCCGAAGAGAAAAGCTTTCGATTTCAAGACCCTGCCGCAGATCAAGCAGTTGCAGATGCAGCGTGCGGCGGCCGACATGATGGGGATCGAAAACCCCTTCTTCCGGCCGCATGACGGGCTGGCGACGGGCACGACGGAAATCGGCGGCAAGACCCACGACAATTTCGCTTCCTACAACTATCTCGGCCTCAACGGCCACAGGGAAGTCAACCAGGCCGCCAAGGAGGCGATCGACACCTTCGGCACCAGCGTTTCGGCAAGCCGCATCGTTGCCGGGGAGCGTCCGCTGCATGGCGAGCTGGAGCAGGCGCTTGCGCGCGTGCACGGCGTTGAATCCTCCATCGTCATGGTGAGCGGCCATGCGACCAACGTGACCACCATCGGCCATCTGATGCACAAGGGCGATCTCATCCTGACGGATTCCCTGGTGCATAATTCGATTGCCGAAGGTGCAAGGCTGTCCGGGGCGACCCGGATCAACTTCCCTCATGACGATCTGAACGCACTGGAAAAGCTGCTTTCTGAAAACCGGCACAAGTTCGACAATGTGCTGATCATCGTCGAAGGCCTCTATTCCATGGACGGGGATTTCCCGGACCTGAAGCGGCTTGTCGCCCTCAAGCAGTCCTATGACGCCTGGCTGATGGTCGACGAAGCCCATTCCATCGGCGTCCTCGGCAAGACCGGTCACGGCATTGCCGAACACTTCGGCATCGACCCCAGAGAAGTCGAAATGTGGATGGGGACGCTGTCAAAGACGTTCTCCTCCTGCGGCGGCTACATCGCCGGCTCCAAGGCCCTGTGCGATTACCTCAAGGTGTCCGCGCCGGGCTTCGTCTTTTCCGTCGGCCTGTCGCCCGCACTGACTGCATCGGCGATCGCCTCCATCCAGGTCATGGAACGGGAGCCGGAACGGGTCGGAAAGCTTCAGGAAAACGGCCAATACTTCCTGAAAAAGGCACGCGAAGCCGGCCTCGATACCGGGCCGAGCGCCGGTTATTCGGTGGTGCCGGTCATTGTCGGCGATTCCGTCGGCGCCGCGGTCCTGTCGAACCGGCTTCTGGAACGTGGCGTCAACGCACTCCCGATCATCTTCCCCGCGGTTCCGGAAAAATCGGCCCGCATCCGCTTCTTCATCACCAGCGAGCACACGAAAGAGCAGATCGACCGCGCCATCGAGATCACGGTCGAGGAGCTTGCCAGGCTGAAGAATGACGGTTCGGCGGTCGACCGGCTGATCAAGGCAACGCGATAGGGTCCACTGGCCGAAGGTCAGCCGCCGTCTTTCCCGTTGCCGGAATACCTCGGATCTTCCTCGATATCGGCGGCAAAGCCACCCATGAAGAGATCGGAAATCCGTGCCGGCAGCAGGTTCTGCAGCCGGATGCCCGTCGCCAGGATGAAGGGGAAGGCATAGAAAGCTTTTCGCTTCTCGATCGCCCGACGCATCTTGATCGCCGCCTTTTCCGCCGGCATCTCGAATGGTTTGGAGCCTTTGTGCCGGGCCGACATGGGCGACGTGACAAACCCCGGACAAATGATCGTCACGTCGACGCCGAAGGGCGCAAGCCAGCCGCGCAGGGAATGGCCATAGGCGATAACGGCGGCCTTTGTTGCACTGTAGCTCGGCATGTCGGGCAAGGCGCGCATGCCGGCAAGCGAGGCGACAAGAACGATCTGTCCCCGCCCGCGCAGGCGCATCGGTTCCACGACGCCGGTCACCGTATTGACCGCGCCGCGGTAATTGATGTCGATCTGCCGGTCGGCCGCATGATCGGCTTCCCGGCTGCGGCCCGGCCCCAGTCCCGCCGTCACGCCGGCGTTGGCGATCAGAAGGTCGACCGGATGCCTTCGATCCAGATCCTCCAGAAACGCATGAAGGGCATCCCGGTCGCGGATATCGAGTGCGGCCGTTTCCGCCTCTGCCCCCCGCCCCCGAACCTCTTCGGCGAGCGCCTCAAGCTTCTCCCTGTCCCGCGCAATCAATGCCAACCGGCGCCCCGGGCGCGCCAGCTCTCGGGCAAGGGCCGTTCCGATGCCTCCGCTCGCACCGGTCAGGACAATCACTTCGGGATCTCGCGCAGCCATGGTGGTCTTTTCTTTCAAGGGTCGTGCCGATGTTCCGGATAAAACACCGGATAGCAGGAACTACAAGCCCAGTTTACGGCCAAGCCAGGACATCGGGTTCAGCATAGGCGAACGCGCAGGCCGCTGCATCTCCTGTTGCCGGGCGACAGCCCTGTCGATCAGGACTTCCGGCGGACACGGCAACAGGCTCACCGGATCGGTACAGCGGGCGTAAACGGCCAGGGCCAGGTAGACGAGTTCGGCAAGGGTTCTACGGGTCGTGCGTCTCGGAAAAACCGATAGATCCTCGGTCAGGCCCCAACCGGCGTAAAACGGCAGGCCATGGACGGTGACAGGCACGCCCAGCAAAAGCGCGGCAAATCCCGTCGGCGCCGAAAATGTCTCCACCGCATCACACTGCGCGACCAGGTCGGAGATATCGGCCTTTTTTTCAACGAGATCGGCGTAACGGCGCGCTTCCCGGGTTGAGGCCCGGTCTGCTTCCAGGTCGGTGTGCGGCTTGAAGATGATAAAGGCATCCGGGTTTCTTTCCCGAGCTCGCCGCAACAAATGCAGATTGCGTTCCGAGGTGGCGGCGGCGGCCTCATCAACCCGTCCGGCTTCGCCGGGCACCAATACTGTTTGCCGGCCTTTCGGGATTGCGATCGCCCGTGATTTATCCGGACCGTCTTTCAAATCGTGGACCCGGGCGAGCCTGTCGAGAAGAGCAATCCCGCGGCTCATTTCCTCGGCGCTCAGTTCATAATTCTGAAGCAGCGCCTCCAGTCGGCTCGAACCAGCCGCATCGTCATGCGGCCCCAGATCATCGGCCGTGAGCATGGCAGCCGGTGGGAGCACTGCCTCAAGACCGGTAAAGCACAGGAAGTCGTCATCCATGTGCAGCAGGTCGACACCTCTGTCGCGGCAGGCTTGCTCCAGTGAGCCCGCGCCCAGCCCGCCGGCAGACAGGATAACGCCGCCCTGCCGGGCCGCGGCGGCCAGAGCTTCGGCATCGTTGTCGTGCCAGGTCACCGGTCCACCGTCTCCGGCAAATGCAGCGGAGATAATCGGACGGCCGCCTGGTGCCACCCCGAAACAATGGACAGGCCGGTTGTTCTCCGCCCTGCGCGTTTCAATGAGACGCAAGATTTCCAACGCGCCAGACGCATCGATCACGCTCTGGCGGTAAGGCTCGAACCAGGCGGTGTTTTTCTGCAGGAGCGGACCGATCACACGGTCAAGCTCCAGTTGCGATCCGGCACAGGCCTCGGCGAGGACGCGCCAGAACCCATCCGGTTCGGCATCGGGAAGTCCGCCGGTCTCCATGAGGATCTGCAGCGCCCGGTTTTCGATGTCGGCTTCCTGTCGCCGCGGGCTGCGCCCATCGGCTGGCGGCAGGGCGCGCCATTGCCCGAGGACCGACGTGTCTACGGTCCGCCCGGCCTGAAGGGCATCGGCGAGCAATGCCCGGATCGCCGCTTCGTCGGCGTGCCCGTAGCGTGACAGGATCGTCGCCTTGAGCATGACATAGGAAAACGAGGACGGTGTCGTCTTCGAATGGAACGGCAACGGACCCGGTATGACCAGGCAGAGAGACTTGCCGTTGGCCAACGCCTCGCGCCGCGCCGTGTCGAAAGCCTCCTGATTCAGGCCGGAGATCACGAAATCGGCCTCCCCGGCTGTCTTGGCCGGCGATACGCCCAGGCCCTCGGCAATCCGGCTGTCGAAGTCAGGACGTTCTCCGGAGACGATCAGGCCGTGCAAGGTCTGCTCCGCCGCCGTCTGCGCGTTCAAAGCGGCACCCCGAGCGCCCGAGCGCGCTCAAGGCGCGGCGGCGGGTCGACGCAGGCGTCCGGTTCATTCAGGCTGTGATTCAGGATCCGTCGCGCGATGTTGTCTGCGGCAACCGGCACGCCCTGCCGATTGTGGATCGAGCCGCGCACCTGGATCGTCCCGGCAATCGCACGCAGAAATGCCTCGAGCAACTCCGGGTCCGGCTTTTCCGGCCTCGTCCAAAAGGCTTCCAGCGGCGCGCGGGATGTCAGACCGGCGATATCGTAATGGGCGGGAACCAGTGTCTTCACCGGCAAGCCCGCCTGCAGCGCCTCAAGGCCTGCCGTGGAATTCAATGTCACCATGCCGCTTGCGTGCTTGAACAAGGCACCGAGATTGCCGCCATCGAAGAAGTGAACCCGGCCTTCAAGCCGATGGCGTTCGGCGGCCTCACCGATCACCTTCGGCCAGTTTTCATAGCCCACGTCCAGGGGATGGCTTTTCAGAACAAGGTGTGCGGCCGTCGGCGCCGCTTCTGCGAAAGAGCTCAGCACCAGGTCTATGACGTCCGCGAAGCTGGCGTAGGGCGAATGGCGGCGCAGCTGGAAATCGCCTTCCAGCTGGAGCGGCAGGATAAAGAACGGCGTGCCGTTCTCGACCAGCCCGGCCAGAGCCGTGTCCGCTTGCCTGTTGCGCCTCTTCTCGCCCAGGAGCCGGATCGCCCCGCGCAGGTATTCGGGAACCGGGTGGTAGATCGTATGGCGCTCATAGTGCGGATAAAGCGGCTTCAAAATGACATTCGCCAGATTGTAGATCACGTCGGGAACAGTCTGCAGATAGAAGGAGCCTGGGAACATCGGCGTGAAATCGACGTCGCCGACCGCGTTCGCGATCCGCCTGACATGCACCGGATCGTCGGGGAAATGGCTCAGCGTCGACAAACCGTTCTTCTCCAGGGTCATCCAGCCGGGACGCAGGTAACCGAGTTCGGTCACGGCGATCTGAATGCCCTGTTGTTTGGCGCACTTTATGGCGAGACGATGGTAGACGCGCTGATCGCCGTGGAGAACCAGATCGGTGATCCGGTTCTCTTCCAGAAACCGGTCGATAAATTCCGGCCAATCCGACGGCCGCCCGCGAAAGGACGAACATTCCGGGCCGTGCCAGTGCAGCCAGTCTCCGGCGCACAGATTGATACGGAACACGTCGTGACCGGCTTCGCGGATGCGGTTTCCCGTCAGGCGGAAGAGCGGCGACAGCGGCCCCTGCAGGAACAGGACTCTGCGGCGGTCCGGCTCTTTCCGGTCATTCACGCCAGGCATAGGACCACAATTCGGTTTTCGAGCGGTTGGCCATCTGCTCGGCGAACGTGGTGGCTATCCCCATCTGCCGGGCCTTTTCAAGGCGCGGCGGGGCCTCGCAGAGCGCGCCGGGAAGGTTGACCGAGCCTTCGACCAGCTTGCGGGCCATGTCCCTCGCCCCGGCCCTTCGTCCCCTGTCGGTATAAAAGCACCCCTTGACCTGAATGGTTCTGGCGAGCAGGCGTTCCAGGTCTTCCACCAGGGTCCTGTCCGGCCGGGTTCCATCCTTCCAGAAATCATCCAGCGGCTTCTGGCAGGTGAGCCCGGGAATATCATAGAGCGCGATGCCCAGAACCTTCGTCGGGCATTTGGCGCGTAACGCGTGAATGCCGGTGGTGCTGTTGATGGTCAGCGCACCGGCGGCATTGCGCAGCAGGCGATCCAGATTGCCGCCGTCGATGACATAGACGCGTTTCTTGACACCGTATTTCCGTGCGAGCTTGCGCAGGATCTTCCGCCAGGGCTCGATCCCGTTATCAAGCGGATGCAGCTTGAACACGAGATGGGCGGCGACGGGCGCCACCTTGGCGAAGGACCGGATGACCTCCTCCGCCGCCTCGGCAATATGATCGTAAGGGGAATTGTAGCGCAGCTGATAATCGCTCTGCAGCTGAAGCGGAAACACGAAATAGGGACAGCCGGCCGCAATCACATCGTCGATCAGATGGGCCGCATTCCGGTTGCGCCGTTTCGCCAGGAGAAGTCTTGGAATGTTGCTGAGGTAGTCGGGCAGCGGGTGGTAGAGTTTGTCGCGCACGAAGTTCGGATAAAGCAGCTTTAACAGGACGTTCGACATGTTGAACGTCACCTCGTTCACGGCTTCGGCGTAGAACGGATAGGTGTAGAGGTGACGCCGGTCGGGCTCCGGCAGGCCTTCGGCCGCAGCCCGGATCCGGTCGGGATCGTTGGGAAACAGCGAATGCGCGGACATCCCGTTTCGCTCCAGCGTGATCCAGTCCGGCCGCAGATATCCGAATTCATAGGCTGTGCAGGTCAGGCCGAGGTCCGCCCCGACTTCGGCTGCGGCCACGTGATAGGGCATCCGGTCCGCATAGTAGACGATATCGGTAACGCCGTTTTCAAGGCAGAACGCCTTGAGCCAGCCCTGCCAGTCCTCCAGCGAGCCACGGTAGGAGGCACAGCGGCGGTCGTGCCAGAAGAACCAGTCTCCGGGGCACAGGTTGATGCGCAGCGTGCGGCAGCCGAGAAGTTCCAGCTCGTCTGCAACAGTCCGGGCGAAGATCCCAGGCGGCCCCTGAAGGAACAGGAATACCTTTGAAGCCGGCTGTCCGTTCGCTAACACCTTACACCTGTTTTTCCGACTGCCGTCCCCTCTCTTGTCGAAGCGTTCGCGGCTCTGCCTTAGAAATTGTTACCGATACTCTGGACGCTCGAGACGTTGCTGATCAACGGCGCGATGATCTGCAGGAACTTGCCGAACTCAGCAGTCGGATGGTTCGCGACGTACAGGATGTCCTTGTCCCGCATCTCGAAGAAACGGGCCAGGAAGAACCCTTTCGCATCCAGCAGGCTCAGCCTGTAGACAACCGGCACGCTGCTCTCGTTGCCCAGCTTGTTTGCGATCTCGGGACGCAGTTCGCGCACGAGATCGGTGTCTTCAAACCGGAAGAGGAAGATGCCGGCCGCATCGGCACGATAGTCGTTCAGGCCGCCAACGGTTGCAAGGGCTTCGGCAAGGGTCACGCTCTTGGTCTTGAACGGGACGAGCTGGTTCGCCTTCACGGCTCCGAAAGCAGAGAAGGTCCGCGGTCGGTGCGACAACAGGATTGTGTCGTTCGGCGAGACCAGAACGTTGTTTTCCGGATAGTCGATCAGATGTTCCAGGCGGGTGGTGCCTGCCCGGTTGCCCCGCTTCAGGGTGACGACCGTTTCATAGGTCGCCTCACGGGAGCCGCCGGCCGTGGCCACAAGGTCCAGAAGACGGGTATTTCTGAGCGGCAACGGATAGACGCCGGGCGAGCCGACATCGCCGACGACAACGGCGGTCGCGCTGAGCTTGTCTTTCAGGGTGACCAGCACCTGAGGTTCGACTGCCTTGCCGACCAGCTTTTTCTGGATCGACTGGCGCAATCCCTCGACGCTGAGACCCGCAGCCCGGACCCGTCCCGCATAGGGGATGAAGATATAACCGGATTCATCGATAACGACCGGGATGGTGCTGTTTGCGCTGTCACTGCTGGCAAACAGGCCGTCCTTGGACGCTTCCCAGATACCGACCTCGAGAGTGTCGCCCACACCGAGCAGGTAACTCTTGTTGCCCTGGCCGACACCATGGAATTCATTTGCAAATGCCAGAGGACGGTAACGCTTGATTATATCGATGTTCGACGGATCGATCGAAATGATCGAATAGGCACCTTCCTGAGAATTGGATTCGATATCCTGCGACGTAATATTCATCGCCGCGGGACCTTCTGACGGCAGTGCTCCGCACCCCGCCAGAGCCGCCCCCAAAATCAAAACTGCGGAAAATCTCATACTTATTCCGTTCCACCCGATCCTTTAGCGGTGTCGTAGCATGTCGAGTATTCACCTGTCCAAGAATGCTCGCCCCAAGTCCCCTGAGGAATTCCTGCTGTTGTTCTTCGGCAACAGTGAACCCGGTATTCCTTAATGTTTTGAGTCGCTTTTGTTTTTTAATTCCGGAGCATTCCGTTCCAGAACGACATTTTTTCAATCCTACGATAAGAATCACTCGTTTTCTGCATTATTCAGACATCGGCCGCAGCAAATGAAAACCGGGAGCCAGCCAACCATGTCGCCGACCCAAGAAACGCTCGAAAATGACATTCGAACAGCGGCAAACCGGCTTTCTGACTGGATTGTCGATTCGGCATTTCCCCGCTGGCATTCCGGCGGCTACGATTCGGAAAGCGGGGCCTTTTTCGAAACCATCGACATCGTCTCCGGAAAAGGAACGGATGCGCCCGTCCGCACCCGCGTGCCTGCACGCCAGATCTATTGTTTCGCGCAGGCGGGAACCCTCGGCTGGCAAGGTCCCTGGCGGGAGGTCGTCGCGCACGGCCTGAACTGGTACCTGGAGCATTGCAGAATCCCCGACACGAGCTTTGCGGCGGTGGTCGCAACCGACGGCACCCATCTCGATTCCGATTTTGACCTTTATAATCAGGCCTTTGCCCTTCTGGCTTTTGCCCATGCGGGCCATGTCCTCACCGAACGGCGGACCGACCTGTTCGCGGATGCCGCCGGTCTGCTGACCCTTCTACGGGAATACTACGGGCATCCGGCCGCCGGCTTCCGGGAGGCCAATCCGGATCGCCTGCCGCTATGCTCCAACCCGCATATGCACCTGTTTGAAGCCGCCCTCGCGCTGGAAGAAGTCGGCGCAGGCAGCATCTGGAGTGACCTCGCCGACGAGATCGCCCGTCTGGCCATGGACAAGTTCATCGATCCCGTCTCCGGGGGTTTGCGCGAATTCTTCAACCTCGACTGGTCGCCTTTTGCCGGAGAGCAGGGCCGCATCATGGAACCCGGCCACCAGTTCGAATGGAGCTGGCTGCTGACCAGATGGGGCAAGGCCCGAAACGACTTCGAAGCCCTGGCGAAAGCACGCCGCCTCTACCAGATCGGCATCTCCCATGGCGTTGATCCCGAACGCCAGGTCGCAATCATGACACTCCATGATGATTTTTCCGTCTTTAATCCGATGGCCCGCTTGTGGGGGCAAACCGAATGGCTGAAGGCAGCCGTCTCGATGGCCGGTGTTTCCATCGGCTGCGAACGCGACGCCTATCTGGCCGACGTTCTTCGCGCCATGAAAGCGCTCGAAACCTATTTCGAGGACGTACCCGATGGTCTTTGGAAAGACAAATTCGATAAAATGTATACATTCAAGACAGAGCCAGCTCCAGCCAGCTCTTTCTACCACATTGTCTGCGCCGCCCTTGAGCTGTCTGACTTTTGTAGTCAAATTTGATTTTTCCCGATGAATTGGATCACTACGCCAACACCATCTCCGGCAAGTCCTCCAACGCCCACCAATAAAATATGTATACACCCTTCCACGAAAGCCAATTTCTTTCTATAGAGGTGGGCACGTGGTTCACGAAATGACCGGTCCGGTCTCCCAGGGAGGAAAATCATGTCTCCGGCACGCATCATCGACGGCAAGGCTGTTGCCGAATCCGTCCGCGAGGAAATCACCCGCCGCGCAGCAGCCCTTGTGGAGGCGAAAGGCGTCCGCCCCGGTCTCGCCGTCGTTCTTGTCGGCGAGGACCCTGCAAGTCAGGTCTATGTCCGCAACAAGGACAGAACGGCCGAGGCCTGCGGTTTTCATTCCGTGAAACATACCCTGGCCGCCGACACGCCGGAGACGGACGTCCTTGCCCTTGTCGACAGGCTGAACCAGGATCCTGCAATCCACGGCATTCTGGTCCAGCTCCCGCTTCCCGGACACATCGACGAAAGCAAGGTGCTGCGCCTGATCAAGCCGGAAAAGGACGTCGACGGCTTCCACCCCATCAATGTGGGTCTGCTGACCACGGGCGAACGGGACCATGCTCTGGTTCCCTGTACGCCGGCAGGCTGCCTGGTATTGCTGAAACGCACCCTGGGCGGAAATCTCTCAGGGCTGTCCGCCGTCGTTATCGGACGGTCGAATATCGTCGGCAAGCCGATGGCCAACCTTCTGCTGCAGGAAAGCTGCACGGTCACGATTGCCCACAGCCGGACAAAGGATCTGCCTGCCGTCGTCAGGGAAGCGGATATCGTTGTGGCCGCCGTCGGACGCCCGGAGATGGTGCGCGGTGACTGGATCAAGCCGGGCGCCGCGGTCATTGACGTCGGCATCAATCGCATCCCCGCTCCGGAACGCGGCGAAGGCAAGACCCGGCTCGTCGGCGATGTGGCATTCGAAGAGGCCCTTCCCCATGCCGGAGCCATCACACCGGTGCCCGGCGGCGTCGGACCGATGACCATTGCCATGCTGATGGCCAATACGCTCACCGCAGCCCGCCGGCAGCTTGGCCTCCCCGAGGAAGAGCCGCTGTTCTGATCTCCACCGTAACATGAGGCCGAACACCGGATTCCCGGCGAATAACCGTCGGGAACCGTAACAGGTGCGACATTGTTCCGACTGCGGTTGCAGAAGACCCGCAGATCATGTCAGGCTTGGGTCCTTATCCAAGGATATAAGAATTTTTCAGGGAGCCGGTCATGGCAATCGGATCAATTTCGCAGCCCGGCAAGGACGGGGCAGATTCCAGTACCGACTACACGCTGGGTGAACGGATCTGCAAGGCACGGGATGCCGTCGGCCTTTCCACCGCGCAGCTTGCCAGACGCCTCGGCATCAAGACCTCCACCCTGCAAGGCTGGGAAAGCGACCGTTCCGAACCGCGTTCCAACAAACTCGTCCTGCTCGCCGGCCTCCTGAACGTCAGCCCGACATGGCTTCTGGTCGGACGGGGCTCGGCTCCGATCCAAGATGACGACGATGCCCAACTGGATAACGTGCGGCTCGCGCTCGACCGGATCCACAACCAGGCAATGGCCCTGGTGGAGGACATCGAACGGCTGAAACAACGGATCGACGGCGATATCAGCTAGAGCCTTTCCCGGTTAGATTGAAGCATTCTGCCGGAGGCGGTTTGGTTCAAGGCCGAGGGATTTGACGAAGGCCGTGCTGGCTGCACGGTCGAGGCGAAGCCCGACGGCATTGGACCAAACCGGCCCGGCCCATTCGGGTTTGTGTCCGGCGGACGCCTGCTTTGTCGGGCCGCTTGCCCATAGCCCCGCTATGGGCTTCACGCCCCTCCGCGCAGATCGCCTCGCCGGACGGCAAACAGAATGCTTCAATCTAACCGGGAAAGGCTCTGCCCCCCCGCCAGCTTGCGCACTTCGTCGAGAATGAGACGGGGAACTTCCATACCCTCACGCTCGGCTTTCAGACGCGCCCCGATGCGGCGGCTGCCCGGCAGGCGTGCACCTTCCGCACCGGCCATGGCTGTCATCAGCGCCGCGATGCGCTCGCCATAAGTTCCGCCCGACGAAAGGCCGGGATCGATTGCAATGATCGTCTGGCCGAGATTTGGCGGGTCTCCCTCCCCCGAAAAAAGACCCGAGGCCTCAAAGCCGAAACTGGAGCCGACAAGAGCCGCCGCCATCACCTCCACCATCATGGCGAGCGCGGCCCCCTTTGCGTCGCCGATCGGCAGCATTGTCCCCTCCATGGCGGCGGCGGCATCGGTGGTCGGGTTACCGTCCCTGTCCAGGGCCCAGCCCTCCGGGATCGGCCGCCCCGCTTTTTCCGCCGCCATGATCTTGCCCTTGGCGACCCGGGAGACCGCCAGATCGATCACCAGGGAAGCGGAACCGGGCACCGGAGCCGCAAAGGCGATCGGGTTGGTGCCGAAGAGCGGCTCCTTAGCCCCCCAGGGAGCGATCGATTTCGGCGCATTGCCGAAAACAAGCGCGACCAGCCCCTGATCGGCCAGGCGTTCGCAATGCAGCCCGCCCTGACCGAAATGATGGGAACGCCGGACCGCGGCCATGGCAATGCCGTTTCCGCGCGCCATCTCCGGCAGGGCATCGAGGGCCAGATCCAGTGCCGGGTAGGCAAAGCCGAAGGCGCCGTCGACCCGAACCAGAGATCCGGTGACCCGCTCCAGTGACGGCCGGGCAAAACCGTCCACCTTTCCCGACTGCGCCTGCGCCGAATAGGACGGAACGCGCGACAGGCCGTGGCCCGGCTGGCCGGCTGCTTCGGAAGCCACGAGCGCGCTGGCGACCCTTGCGGCGATGTCGGGCGCGGTCCTGTTGGCAATCAGGGCCGCGGTTGCAAGCTGCTGCGCGGCGTCAATCGAAATCACGTCTGTCTCGGCCATGGGGTCCCGGTAACTGCAGAGGGAGTAGGTGAAGGGATTTTCCCTCTATCACGACTTGAACCCGCCTGCGACGGCTTTAGAACGGGCCGCCTTGCTCCAGGTGTACTGCTTCCCGCGAATCCGGCTTGCATGGCGAAGGCCCCTCCCTCTATCAAGTGGCCACCAGGGTCCTGCAGCCGCATGGCCCTTCATCAGCACAAGGGCGCCGTCGCGCCGAAGGGAGCAAGGGATGAATTTTGATCCGTCCTTGAAAAAGGAAGCTGTGTTCATCGCCGGCAAATGGGCAGGCGCAGATAGCGGAGAGACCATCGAGGTCACCAATCCGGCGACCGGCGAGATCATCGGAACGGTACCGAATTGCGGCCGCGCCGAGACCGCGCGCGCCATCGAAGCGGCCTATCAGGCCCTCGGCTCCTGGAAAAAAATGACCGCGGAAGCCCGGGCCGGGCTGATGCAGAAGCTTTGCGACGAAATCATGGCCAATATCGACGATCTGGCCGGATTGCTGACGACCGAAATGGGCAAGCCGCTCGCCGAAGCCAGGGGCGAGATCGCCGGCGGCGTGAAATACATCCGTTTCTTCGCCGAGGAAGCCAAGCGCGTCTACGGCGATGTCATCCCCTCCCCTTGGGGCGACCGGCGCATTCTGGTGACCAAGGAGCCGGTCGGCGTTGCAGGCGCAATCACGCCGTGGAACTTCCCGAATTCGATGATCGCGCGCAAGCTGGGCGCGGCCCTTGCCGCCGGCTGCACCATCGTGATCAAGCCGTCGGAATTCACCCCCTACTCCGCACTCATCTACGGCATCATGGCCGAAAAGGCCGGCATTCCGGCCGGCGTGATCAACATCCTCACCGGAAATGCCGCCGAAATCGGCGCGGAAATGTGCGAAAACCCGCACCTGCGCAAGATCACCTTCACCGGCTCCACCCGCGTCGGCAAGCTGCTGGCCTCCAACGCGGGCAAGCACATGAAGAAAATTTCCATGGAACTGGGCGGCAACGCGCCGTTCATCGTCTTCGACGATGCCGATCTCGACCGGGCGGTCGAGGGCGCCATCGCCTGCAAGTTCCGCAATTCCGGCCAGACCTGTGTCTGCGCCAACCGCCTCTATGTGCAGGCCGGCGTCTACGATGCCTTCGCCGCCAAACTGAAGGCGGCCATCGAAGCCGAACTCAAGCCGGGCAACGGCCTGGAAGCGGGCGTTACCCAGGGCCCGCTCATCAACGAGGCGGCCCTTGCCAAGGTCGATGCCCATGTGAGCGACGCCGTTGCCAAGGGCGGCACGGTCGCCACCGGCGGCAAGCGTTTCGGCAATGTCGGCACGTTCTTCGAGCCGACGCTGGTGACCGGCGCGACCGCGGACATGAAGGTCGCCCGGGAGGAAACCTTCGGACCGCTCGCCGCGCTGTTCAAATTCGAAACGGAAGAAGAAGCGATTGAACGGGCCAACGACACCGAATACGGGCTTGCCTGCTATTTCTACAGCCAGGATCTCGGCCGCGTCTTCCGGGTCATCGAAGGGCTTGAATACGGTCTCGTCGGCGTCAATGAAGGCGTCATCACCACCGAGGTCGCGCCCTTCGGCGGCGTCAAGGAAAGCGGTATCGGCAACGAAGGCTCCAAATACGGCCTCGATGACTACCTGAACGTCAAATATTCCTGCATCGGCGGTCTCGGCCTCTGAGGCAAAGCTCACTCAACTGAAAAAGGCCGGGCAATTCGTCCGGCCTTTTGTTTATGCACCCAGGGTCAGAACCCCGGTGATTTCGGTCTGGCCGGTTACGCCGCCATCTTCAGCAGGTTTGCGATCTCCGAGGCGGGGACCGGACGGCTGTAATAATAGCCCTGACCGACAGTGCAGCCGAGATCGAGCAGCATTTTCTGGTGTTCGATCGTTTCTATGCCTTCGGCAACGACCGTCATGCCAAAGGCCTCCGCCATGTCCACCACAGCCTTCACGATGGCGATATTCGCCCGATCCTTTTCCATATTCGCAACGAAGCTGCGGTCGATCTTGATCTTGGCAAACGGGAACCTGAGGATATAGCCGAGACCGGAATAGCCTGTTCCGAAGTCATCCATCGCCAGCGAGCAACCAAGCTTGCGCAGTTTGGCAATCGGCTTTTTCAGGTCGATGCTTTCATCAATGAAAAGCGACTCGGTGACTTCCAGATCAAGCCGGTCCGCGGCAAATCCCGTTTTCGTCAGCGCGGACTTCACGGCGGCCGGGAGGTCGCTTCGGGTCAACTGAACGGCGGAAACGTTGACGGCGAGCCGCAACGGCCGCGTCCACGTGGCTGCATCCCGCATCGCCTGCTCCAGCACCCAGGCGCCCAGTTCGATAATGCGCCCGCTCTCCTCGGCAATACTGATGAATTCAATCGGCGAAATCATGCCGAGTTCGCTGTGCTTCCAACGCATCAACGCTTCGACGCCGATCATCTCTCCGGTCGCGAGATCGACCTGAGGCTGATAAAGCACATGCATTTCATTGCGTTCCAGCGCCCTGGCAAGCTCGACTTCCAGCTTCTGACGACGGTTGACCCCGTCTTCCATGTTCTTGTCGAACCCCACGATCTCGCTCGCCAGGCCGGTCTGCGCCCGCGACAAGGCATTTCGCGCCTGACGCAGCAATGTGTTGGGATCCTCGATTTCACCGATGGCAACCGTGTAACCGACGTTGACAGTCACCGGGATCCTGTTGCCGCCGATATCGTATCCGGTTGCGACGGCATCGCGCAGGCGGGCTGCAAATTCGCCGGGCGCTGCAGCCGTGTCATCGACCCAGGCCAGGCAGCCGAAACTGTCATCCCCGATCGAGGCAGCAAGATCGTTCGCATTCAGGAAACCGGTCAACTGCCGGGCGATTTTTTTCCGGAGCCTGTCCGTATAGGAAAAGCCCAGAGACGCGGTGATCCTGTCCAGATCCCTGACGGAAAAGATCGCAAGGATGCAGGGCCTCTGCTGCAGGTTCATCGGCAGAAGATGTTCCGCAATCCCGTCGACAAAGCTGTTTCTGTTCAAAAGGCCCGTCAGAGGCTCGAATTTCGCCAGATAGGCCAGTTTTTCATTCGCGAGACGTTCTTCCGTGACATCCCGGCAAGTGAGAGAGGCCAGAGATACCGCGGACTGCTCACTGACGCCCTCGTCGGAGATGTCGAGGTGCGATGACCCCGTCGCGATGAATTCGATCATTCTCGGTTCACCGGACTTGTCGTTCAACCTGACGGTTTTCATTTCCGGCTTGGCCGCCGCCGGGCCTTTTTGATCCAGAACCGCAACGGCCCCTTCAACCATTTCCGCAGGCAGATAATCCGACGCCATGACCCCGGGCTTCAAGCCGGCAGGAAACATGCCGATCGCTGCCCGGCTTGCCGCAACGACTTCCCGGTGGGCATTCATCACGACGATGGCATCGAAACTGTCATCGAAGACCTGTCCGAGCATGCGCCGGCTGTTTTGGGTCTGGGCGCGTGCAATCCTTAGAAGAAACTGGTGAAACCCGATTTGCTTGAGCACCAGATGCAATCCGGCGAGAATGAGCGCCACCTGGGCCGGCCCGGTTTGCAGAATGACCGGATAGCGGGACTGGATCATCAGACCGGCCAGTTCCAGGCCGGCGGAGATGGCGACGAGGCCCGCGAGGCGCTTTTTCCAGTTGGTGTCGATGGCAAAGATCAGCGGAAATGCCAGAACGAGAGCAAGGGCGAGAAGCAGATCCCTCCCCGTCATGGAAAGCGCCCTGTTCTGCAGGACGGACTCGCCGGCAATGGACTGGATGACACTTCCCGGAAGAATGCCGTAGACGGGTACCGGGAAAAGATCCCTCAATTCCTGCGCGCTCGCACCGACAACGACCTTCTTTCCCCGGAACGTGTCCTTCGGAAAGGTGCCATTGAGGACGTCCGTAAAGGAAACCGTCGTGAGCCTGGACGGATCGATACTGTAATCTATCCAGAAATTGCCATCCGTCGGACCGGACGCATCACCCAGGAATGCGGAAAGGGAAAGCTCCGGAATCCCGTCGATCACCTCTCCCCAATAGTTGCGCCAGACCCTGCTGTCGGCCTCGATCGGAACGCTGACGACGACCGGCCAGGACACGTCCAGGAAACGGTCGATCGGCCGATTGACCATCATCTCGCCGTCCCGGGCGGCGGACCGATGGGACTTCTGACGGAACATCGCCAGGCTGACGATCCCGTTGGCCCGTTCCATTGCGGAAGCGAAAGCCGCATCGTCTTCGGTTGTGCTGACAGTGCTGAAATCAATATCGAGGGCGATTTGTTCCGCCCCATCCTCAACCAGCCGGTCGATCAGGTCCCCATACAGGCGGCGTGGCCATGGCCAGACTCCAACATCGGCAAGGCTTTGCGCGTCGATATCGACAATAACGATCTTTCCGGTCGGCTCGCGTTCCAGAAGTTCAAAGCGAGCACCGGTCAGCAACCGGGTCATCGCCGAGGGGACACCTGCGAAATCCAGCAGCAGGACAGTCAGGGCGATGCCGCATAAAACAGCCATCGCCGGAACCAGGTAGGCCTGGCGGCGGCCGGTAATCAGGGATGAAACGGACGCGAACAAAGATCTCACCCCCTGTCATCTCTCCCCGTTGCCATTGCCATTGCCGTTGCCGTTGCCGGGTCCAGTGTCTTTGTTGGCGTTTCCGTTGCTGTTTCCGTTGCCGTTCCCGTTCGCGTTCCCGCTATTGCCGTTACTATTGCCGTTACTATTGCCGTTGCTGTTGCCGTTGCCGTTCCCGTTCCCGTTGCCGTTCCCGTTGCCGTTGCCGTTGCCGTTGCCGTTGCCGTTGCCGTTCCCGTTGCCGTTGCCGTTCCCGTTGCTATTGCCGTTTCCGACACCGTTGCCGTTGCCATGGCTTGCGGCATTTGCGGCAGCGGCGGCGGCCGCGTTGGCGGGCACGTTCTTCGTGGCAGGCGTTACAAATGCCGGCGCTCTTACCGGTCCGGAACGCACGGACGGCGCGGGACTGCCTGTGACCGACAAACCGACCTTGTTGCCCGGCGAGGTCGATGCGGCCTGTCCGGGTCCCACGTGAGCGATATCGCCGCTCGCGAAATCATCAACCTCGACCAGTCCGCGTTCGACATTCACGCTCGCGGATCTGGTATCGACGTTCACGCTGAACCTGGTGCCCTTGACCACGGCGGCAAGAAAGGGCGTTTCGACCGAAAAATGCGGGTTCGCCTTCTTCTCGACGTCGACCACCAATTTGCCGGTCTTTTGCAGCAAAGTCGTCCAGCGGGCATTTGTGCGATATTTGGAAAGCGCAAAGGTCGTCTTCGGCCCGACCATAATGGTTTCCTTGCCGCGCGCGAGCATCGCCCGTGAACCGCTCTTCGTGGCAATCGTGTACCCGGGACTGAGCACCATGCCTTTCTGGGCACGTTGAGCCTTCACCCCCGGCGCGACGACATAGACGGTTCCCGAAACGCGCGCAAAAACCCAATCTGCGGCAGAAACCGGTCCGCAAACCGACAAGAGCAAAGTCAGGGAGACTATGGCGGCCAGTACATAACGACACAGGACAGCAACGGAGCGACCGGCACCGTAACTGACTGACAGTTCCGCATTTTTTACTATGGGTTTAGCAAATATGAACACAGCTGCCGCACCTTTTACAGGTATTAATTTGCAAAAACTCTAATGTTCACGACTTAACATCAGATGAAAATATTTCGATAAAATTTTCAGGAATCCGGTAATGCGCCTGAGTAACCCTAGGTCTATACTCGCCATGGTTTTATTTATCAAATTATACGCGCGCTAAAATACCGCTTTTAAACTATTCTTAAGAAAACCCGCCGTACGCCGCCAGCCTATATTTACGCCAGTCGTCATTCGTTTATGACGCGGCCGCTTCAGGCCACCGCCGATCTCAGTTCCGCTTCGACTTCACGGAACAATTCCACCTCGTTGATGTTCATTTGCTCAACGCCACACTTGATCGCATCGGCAAAGACAGCGGGATCGTTGCCGTCATAGAAAAACTGCGTCCGGATCCCCGAGGACTTGGCGGCAGCGACGCGTTCTGCCGTCAGGTTCTCGATGTGAAATTCGAGAATATGCGCGTCGAGCGCGATCGCCCTCTCGACCGAACCGACATGGGAAAACAGCACCATCCTGCGGAAATCGGGAACCTTTGCGCGCGTCTCCGCCCGGATGGACTGTTCGAACGAGAACGTCCAGGCCGTCTGCAACATGCCGCGGGCTGCGAGCATGTCCCTGACCCGTGCCGGATCCGCCATCTTGATTTCCGCATAAGTGGCAATCCGCCCGGCACAGGTATCCAGGAAATCCGTCAGCCGGGGCACTGTCTGGCCGGCGAATTCCGGTGAAAACCAGCTGCCCGCATCGAGCTGATCGATCTGAAAGGACGTGAGATCGGCAATCCGCCCCGTGCCGTTCGTCGTGCGATCAACGGTTTCGTCATGGATCACGTAAAGCACATCGTCCTTGCTGGTGCGGATGTCGAATTCAACCACGTCCGCCCCAAGTTCTATCGCGCCGTCCAAGGCGGCAATCGTATTTTCCGGCGCCTTGAGACAGGCGCCCCGGTGGCAAACGATGACGGCTTTTTTCACGTTGTGGTCTCCTGTCCCGCGTCGGGCGCGCAGGGTTTGAGTGAAGGGGCTGTGATGGGCGCAGCATCCGGAACGCGCTGCTTGAGTCGCTGCAAAGAAGATAGATTTGAGTGCCTGATTTTCTTGATGAATTAATGACAGGCAGCCGGATAATCGCAGATTTTCACCGACGGCTTTCCGATCTTCAAAACGCTGATCCATTTCGACGAACGTCACATTGAAGACAGATCAACCGCGATATCCGCAATTTTCCAGGCGTTCGCCTACCCAACGATTTTCCGTTTCTCGCTGTTTCCCAGCAGTGAACAGACAGTAAAATTGTTTCTTTCAGAGGACGGATTAATTAGCGAGTGAGCGCCCGTCTCCCCGGGCGTCATCGTCATCAGAACCAGAGGTTTGAACATGATCCGCCCTGCAAGCATTTTCGTAGCCCTCGTCGCACTGACGGGTACTGCGGTCGCCGAGCCGACCGAATACGCCTTCGACAAGTCCCACGCCAACCTGTCCTTTTCCTACAACCACCTGGGCTTCTCCACGACCGAAGGCCGTTTCGGCAACTGGGATGGAAAGCTGATCATCGACCAGGAGAATCCGTCGAATTCCTCCATCCGGTTCGTGATCGACGTCGCCAGCCTCGACACATTCTTCGCGGACCGCGACAAGCACTTCCTCAGCGCGGATTTCTTCGATGTCGAAAAATTCCCGCAGGCCACCTTCACAAGCACCAAGGTGGAAAAGGTCGGCGACAACAAGCTGAAGGTCACCGGCGACCTGACCATCAAGGACATCACCAAGCCGGTGACGCTTGATGTCGACGTCACCGCGCTCGGCGAACATCCGATGGCGAAGAAGCCGGGCGCCGGCTTTGCCGTGACCGCGACCGTGAAGCGCTCCGACTACGGCATGGACATGTACGTGCCTTACGTGGGCGACGACGTCACCGTGACCTTCCACGGCGAGAGCCTGCAGGCGGCAGCGACCAACTGAGGCGCAAGCAATCCGGCCCCGACCTCCCCGGGGCCGGTCTTTTCCTTCCAAGGCCAGTCTCTTCCTCCAAGGAGTCCGCAATGATCCGCAATACGCCTGGCGGGTACGGCCGTGTGGCCATCGCCTTTCACTGGTCCATGGCCGTCCTGATCGTGTTCATGCTGGTTCTCGGCCTCTACATGCACGAACTGCCGCAAACGGATCCGGCGACATTCCGCCTCTACCAGTTGCACAAGTCCGTCGGTTTCGTTGTACTGGCGCTTGCCGT
Organism: Roseibium aggregatum; assembly: GCF_014692675.1. Lineage (GTDB taxonomy): Bacteria > Pseudomonadota > Alphaproteobacteria > Rhizobiales > Stappiaceae > Roseibium > Roseibium aggregatum_C. The sequence goes on from NZ_JABFCZ010000010.1 coordinate 94,758, forward strand.
CCTTCGCCTTTTCTGGCGGTTCCTGAACCCTGCACCGAAACTTCCCGACACAATGAAGCCCTGGGAACGTCTCGCCGCCCATGCCGGCCATATCGGGCTCTATGCGCTGATGTTTGCCCTGCCGCTGTCCGGCTGGCTGATGGTGTCCGCATCGCCCTGGAACATTCCCACGGTCCTGTTCGATGTGCTGCCGGTGCCGCACCTGCCCGTGCCGGAAGCGCTCGGGCAGAAGGCGGAGGCCGAAGCCACGCTCAAGACCGTTCACGCGCTTGCCGCCTATACCCTGGTCGGGCTGCTCGTCGCCCATATCGGCGCGGCCCTGAAACATCATTTCATTGCGCGCGACGAAACCCTGCGCCGGATGGTCTCCACCGCCCCGGCCAAAAGCGCAGCGTGATCCCAATCAAGGATTAATCCCATGCATCTGAAACATCACGCGATCGCGGCGCTGACATTGCTCGCAACGGTCTTCGCCCATCCCGCCTTCGCCGACACCTGGACCGTCGACAGGGACAAGAGCAGCCTTTCCTTTGAAGTGGTTCAGGGAGAAGGGACCGTGAGCGGTTCGTTCTCTTCCTGGGATGCCGTCATCGATTTCGACCCGGCAGCTCCGGAACAGGCGAAGATCAAGGCCACAATCGACACGGCAAGTGCCGCCACCGGCAGCGCCCAGTTCGACGGTATGCTGCCCGGGCCCGATTTCTTCGATGCGCCCGGTTTTCCGCAGGCCGTGTTCGAATCGGACAAGGTGACGGCGCTCGGCGGCGACGCCTATCGCGCGGAAGGCACACTGACCATCCGCGACATCAGCCAGCCGGTCACCCTCGATTTCACCCTGACGATCACCGGCGACACGGCGGTTGCCGATGGAACGGCGACGGTCAGCCGCACGGCGCACAAGGTCGGAGCGAGCGTTGCGACCGACACACTCGCCGATGCGGTCAAGGTCAAACTCGACCTGAAGGCGACGCGCTGAACGCTTGTCCGACATTTCAACCAAGGTTGACGACCGGAGCGCTTGGCGTTTCCGGTCGTTTTGCGTAAAAGACCTCGACACTGATCCAGCCCCGGTCGACGCTTCCCTGCGCCGGACGCCAGAGCCAGAAAGACCTTGAGACCCATGAACGCTCCCCTGACGCCTCCCGATTACAAGCACAGCAGCCTGTTTCCGCTTTCTGAGGACACAACGCCCTATCGCAAGCTGACCTCGGATTACGTGAAGACGGCCGAGTTCAACGGTGAGGAAGTGCTCGTCGTGGAGCGCGAGGGCATGCGGCTTCTGGCCGAGGAGGCCTTCAAGGACATCAACCACTATCTGCGCCCCGGCCACCTAGAACAGCTCAAGAAGATCCTGGACGATCCGGAAGCAACCGAGAACGACAAGTTCGTCGCCTTCGACCTTCTGAAGAACGCCAGCATTTCCTCCCACGGCGTCCTGCCCATGTGCCAGGACACGGGCACGGCCATCGTCATGGGCAAGAAGGGCCGCCGGGTCTGGACCGACGGCTCCGATGAGGCCGCCCTCGGTGAAGGCGCGCGCGACGCCTATTTCAGGAAGAACCTGCGTTATTCGCAGCTCGCGCCGCTGTCGATGTTTGAGGAAAAGAACACCGCCAACAACATGCCGGCCCAGATCGAGCTCTATTCGGAGGGCGAGGACGCCTACAAGTTCCTGTTCATGGCCAAGGGCGGCGGATCGGCCAACAAGACCTTCCTGTTCCAGGGCACGCCGTCCCTCCTGACCCACGACCGGCTGATCGAGTTCCTGAAGGAAAAGATCCTGACGCTCGGGACGGCCGCCTGCCCGCCCTATCACCTGGCGATCGTCATCGGCGGCACGTCGGCGGAAATGAACCTGAAGACGGTCAAGCTCGCCTCGGCGCGCTATCTCGACAACCTGCCGACGGCGGGCTCGGAGCTGGGGCACGCTTTCCGCGACCTCGCCATGGAAGAGGAAATCCACAAGCTGACCCAGGCGACCGGCGTCGGCGCCCAGTTCGGCGGCAAGTATTTCTGCCACGACGTGCGCGTCATCCGCCTGCCGCGCCACGGCGCGTCGCTGCCGATCGGCATCGGTGTCTCCTGCTCCGCCGACCGCCAGGCAGTGGGCAAGATCACCAAGGACGGCATTTTCCTGGAGCAGCTGGAGATGCATCCGGAAAAATACATGCCGGAAGTGACCGACGAGCATCTGTCCGACCAGGTGGTCAAGATCGACCTGACCAAACCGATGCCGGAGATCCTTGCGGAACTCACCAAACATCCGATCAAGACCCGCCTCAGCCTCACCGGTCCTCTGATCGTGGCGCGTGACGCCGCCCATGCGAAGCTGCGCGCGCGGCTGGAGGCCGGCGAGCCGCTGCCGGACTACATCAAGGATCACCCGGTCTATTACGCCGGGCCGGCAAAAACCCCTGAAGGCATGCCGTCCGGTTCCTTCGGGCCAACCACAGCTGGGCGTATGGATTCCTTCGTCGACCAGTTCCAGGCCGCCGGCGGCTCCATGGTCATGCTTGCCAAGGGCAACCGCTCGCCCCAGGTGCGCCGCGCCTGCCAGGCCCATGGCGGCTTCTATCTCGGCTCCATCGGCGGCCCGGCCGCACGACTTGCCCAGGACTGCATCAAGTCGGTGGAATGCGTCGAATATCCGGAACTCGGCATGGAAGCGATCTGGAAGATCGAGGTCGAGGACTTCCCCGCCTTCATCGTCGTCGACGACAAGGGCAACGACTTCTTCAAGGAACTGAACCTGGGCTGAGCAGGCCCGTTCCGAAAGACCGAAGGCCCGCATTTCGCGGGCCTTTGCATTTCGGATAGAAGATCTCCCAATCGCCTTTTGAAGAGCGAGATGGACGCCTGAAGCGCGCGCACTTCTTACGTAGCGTAAAAATCCAGTTCAACCACAGGATGAATTTCGTTGCCCTGCGGCAACACATCGCTTCTATGAAGCCCGAGGAATGGTCGCCAAGCCTTGATTTTGTTATACTGCCGCCATCATTGTTAATAACCCGGCAAGGATAGATTTGTAGCTTTGCCTAGAGTTTTCAGTGTGATTCCTCATCTTCGGGATTTCGGGGGTTATTTATGCGCAAGCTGGTACTGGCAGTCCTCGGGCTGTGTTTCGCAATAGCAAGCGGTCAGGCGCTCGCCTTCGGTGGCGGCACCTATTTCGACCTGCAGAAAAGAGAGTGGGTTACCTATGGCCCGGGCGGTTACGGCGGCAAGTCGCCGGTTCACCGCAAGCGGATCCGTTACAACGGACCTGAACAGCCGGGCACGATCATCATCGATACCAAGGAACGCCGCCTCTATCACATCCTGGATAACGGCCGGGCCATGAAATACGGCATCGGCGTCGGCCGGGAAGGCTTCCAGTGGTCCGGCGTGCACCGCATCACCCGCAAGGCCGAATGGCCGGGCTGGACCCCGCCGCCGGAAATGCGCGTTCGCGAACGGCGTAACGGCCGCATCCTGCCGGCGCACATGCCCGGCGGCCCGAACAATCCGCTCGGCGCGCGCGCCCTTTATATCGGCAACACGCTCTATCGCATCCACGGCACCAATCAGCCCTGGACCATCGGCAGCGCCGTTTCTTCCGGCTGCATCAGGCTGGCCAATGAAGATGTGATCCATCTTTACAAGTCGGTCGATGTCGGCGCGAAGGTCATCGTCAAGCGCTGACACCCGTTCCGAGTGAAAAACAGGAAAGCCGGCCTCGAGCCGGCTTTTCTTTTTTCCGCTGTCCCATCGGCTCTGGCTTCCATTGCCAATCCTGGCTTAAGATCAGAAAAAACAAAAGGAGAGCCCGATGCCCGCGAGGAGGACGCGGCGACGTCAGCCATCCCGCCTGAACCCGGTTCTGGCCCTTGTCTTTATCGGCGGCATGATCGCGTGCGGCGGGTCCGCTGCCGCTGCAGAAACCGGCCTGATACAAAAGGGGCTCGACCTTTCGAAACGCCATTGCGCCCGCTGCCACATTGTCAGCGACAAGGACCGCTTCACCGGCATCTCCTCAACCCCGTCGTTCAAGATCATGATCGAGGTTCTCAAGGACTGGCAGGACCGGTTCCAGACCTTCATGGCCCGCAATCCCCACCCTGCGCATATCCGGCTGGAGACCGACGATCCCCGGCCGGAAAACCTGCCGGTCACGACCTATGAGGTCATTCTGAGCCATGACGATATCGAGGCGATTCTCGCCTATGTGAATTCCATGGCCGAAAGGCTGGGCAAGACGGATAACCAGGGGAACTAGCGTTCGCGGGTTAGGCCCTTGCCTTCCAGCTCTTTCAGGTAGCCGCCCCAGTGTTTCTCGCGATCGTTGGCGAGTTCCAGGAAATAGTCCCAGGTGAAGATGCCCGTGTTGTGCAGATCGTCGAAATGGATCCGGACCGCATAATTGCCGACCGGCTCGATCTTCATGATGCCGACATCGATCTTGCCCGGAACGGTCTTTTTCTGGGACGGCCCGTGTCCCTGCACTTCGGCGGAGGGCGAGCACACCCGGAGGTATTCGGCGCTATAGTCGTGGACCTCGCCATTGTCGAAGGAGATGACAAGCGTCTTCTTGTCGTCCTTCAACCGGATCTCGGTCGGCCAGGCCTTTGTTTCGTTGGTCACGTCATGTCTCCCGCATTTGCCGCGGACGATAAGCTGCTTTGGAGAAAGATCAAGCGTCGTTCCCGTTTGCCCGTCTGACCTCCTCATATCCTTCAAGCGCCGCCTTGCGGGCGGCCGCATGGTCGACGATCGGCTTCGGATAGGTCTTCCCAAGGGTCACGCCCGCCCTGGCCAGCGCGTCATCCGGCGCCAGGAAGGGCGCATGGATATGGGCCGTTTCCAGCGCTTCAAGCTCCGGACACCATTGGCGCACATAGGCGCCTTCGGGATCGAATTTCGCCCCCTGGCTCATGGGGTTGAAAACCCGGAAATAAGGGGCCGCATCCGCGCCGCTGCCGGCCACCCACTGCCAGCCTGCGGAATTGTTCGCCAGATCCGCATCGACAAGCGTGTCGCGGAACCAGGCTTCGCCGTGATGCCAGTGAAGGCGCAGGTGCTTGACCAGAAAGCTCGCCGCGATCATGCGCACGCGGTTGTGCATGTAGCCGGTTTGCCAAAGTTCGCGCATGCCGGCATCGACGATCGGATATCCGGTTTTTCCCCTTTGCCAGGCCTTGAGGTCCTCCGGGCTGTCCCGCCAGGGATAGGCATCGAAGTCCGGCTTCCAGTTCTTCGAAGGCATGGCCGGAAAATGATAGAGAAGATGGTAGGAAAACTCCCGCCAGGCGATCTCGCTCAGGAATTTTCCGGCATCGGCGGGATACCGGTCCAGCCGTTTCGTCTTGTGCCAGATCTGGCGCGGCGAAATCTCACCGAAGTGCAGATGCGGTGACAGGCGCGACACGTTCTGCAGGTCCGGCCGATCGCGCAAAATCCCATAATCTTCAAGTCCTTCCGTCAGAAAGCTCTCAAGGCGATTCATTGCGCCGCGTTCGCCGGGCTGCCAGACATCGGCAAAGGACCGCGCCCAGTTCGGTCCGGAAGGCAGCAGCCCCCAATCGGCGATATTTTCCCCGGTATGGCCGCTTGCCAGCTCAAGCCGCTCAGGCGCGCCAAGCGGTTCGGTGACGGATTTCTCCTGCAGGGCCCGCCAGAAGGGAGAATAGACCTTGAACGGCCCACCGGCCTTGGTTTCGACTTCCCAGGGCTCGAACAGGAGGGAAGCCTTGAAACTCCTGACATCGATGCCGTCCGCCTTGAGATCGGCCTTGATCGTGCTGTCGCGTTCGATTGCCTGGGGTTCATAGCATCGGTTCCAGTAGACGGCCGTTGCCCCGGTGTCCCGGACCAGAGACGGCAGGACCACCCGCGCATCGCCGCGCAGGCACATCAGGCCGCCGAGATCGCGGCGCAGGGCTTCAAGACTGTGATGCAGCCACCACCGGCTCGCGCCGCCAAGAGGATGGGCATCGCCGACGCGGTCTGCATCTTCCAGGATGTAGACGGGGAGCACCTTCCCTGCGCGTGCGGCTTCATGGAGAGCGGGATTGTCGGCGATGCGAAGATCCTGGCGGAACCAGACGATTGCGGTCATTCGGATATCTGCGGGTTGGCGTGCACTTTTAAATTTTCAGGCGAAAACCGACCGGGTTCGAGACTGTCCCATAACCGCAGCCGGCTTCGACCTGTTTGGACGAAGTTATAGGGCCGAATTCGGCGCCGGAAACCGGGATCCGTTTTTTCCCGAAACGCTGACGGGCAAAATCCATTCCCAATCCTGCAAAACCATCAATATTCTTTGTCCTCACGGGATATTGCGTCGATCTGAAATTGCACTAGGTTAGGTGGAAAATATCCGGCCCGGATGCCGGACATGCGAGGGAGACCTGAATGACGGGCGGAACGATGGACAAGCCGCTGTCCTCAAACACATCGCTATCAGGCCAGGGAACGGCGCCGATGATCGATCCCTTCGGCCGTGCGGTCACCTATCTGCGTGTTTCCGTGACCGACCGCTGCGACTTCCGCTGCGTCTATTGCATGGCGGAGAACATGACGTTCCTGCCCAAGCGCGAAGTCCTCACGCTGGAGGAACTCGACCGGCTGTGCTCGGCCTTCATCGGCAAGGGCGTGAAGAAGCTGCGCCTGACCGGCGGCGAGCCCTTGGTGCGCAAGAACATCATGAGCCTGATCCGCAATCTTTCCCGTCATCTGGAAACAGGCGCGCTTGAGGAACTGACGGTGACCACCAACGGTTCCCAGCTGAGCAAGCTGTCGTCGGAACTCTATGACTGCGGCATCCGCCGCCTCAACGTGTCCCTCGACACGCTCGACGCCGACCGTTTCAAGGCGATCACCCGCTGGGGCGAACTCGACAAGGTCATGGAAGGCATTCAGACGGCCACCGACGCGGGGCTGAAGATCAAGATCAATATGGTCGCGCTGAAGGGCGTGAACGAGCACGAGATCATTCCGATGATGGAATGGGCGCATGCCCACGGTCACGACATGACGCTGATCGAAACCATGCCGCTCGGCGAGATCGACGGCGACCGCACCGATCAGTATCTGCCGCTGTCTCTGGTCCGCAGCCGGATCGGGGAACAGTTTTCCATGGAGGACATTCCCTACAAGACCGGCGGCCCCGCCCGTTATGTGGAAGTCAAGGAAACCGGCGGGCGGCTCGGTTTCATCACGCCGATGACCCATAATTTCTGCGAGAGCTGCAACCGGGTCCGCATCACCTGCACCGGCCAGCTCTACATGTGCCTCGGCCAGGACGACATGGCGGATCTCAGGGCTCCCTTGCGCGCGTCTGAAGGCAACGACCTTTTGAATGCGGCGATTGACGAGGCCATCGGGCGCAAGCCGAAAGGCCATGATTTCGTCATCGACCGGCGCACCCGGCAGCCCGCGGTCTCCCGGCACATGAGCGTTACCGGGGGATAAGACCATGAGCGCACAAAGCCGGACATCGTCACTGGATTCCGCCGCCGCGCGGATCGCGGCCCTGGCGATTGCCCTGTGTGCGCTTGCCCTCATGGTCTGGATCGGCCGCAATGACATGCCGGTTATCCGCGGCCTGATGGTCACTGTTTCCGGGACAGGGCCAGTTGAGGAAAGCACGGGTAATCCCGAGCTGGATGCCTGTCTGAAAGACCGGTCTGGCGCCGTCGACAAGATGCGCAAGGAAGGCATCATCAACGCCGCCCAGTACAACGAGTTCCACCAACGCGCCGTTGACTATTGCGAAGCGCAGTTTCCGCGCAACTGATCCGCCAAGGCTGCGCCGCGTCCTTTCCCGACAGGGCCGGGAATTGAAAACGGCGAAGACTGCACCCTGTGGTTTTCCACGATGCTGTGCGCTATAGTCGGTCGACATTCAGTCGACCGGGGGCGGCCATGGAATTCGAAATTCTCCAGCCGGAAGCCATACGTAGCAGCAATTATTCGCAAGACCCTTATCCGCACTTCCTCGGCTCAAACTTCATCCGGGAAGACAAGATCGACGCAATGCGGCGCGATTTCCCCGGTCAGCAAGCCCGGCTTTCTGACAGTCGGCGACATCACCCTTGCCGACAGTTTCACGCAGCTGATCGAGGAAATCGAAAGCCCGGAACTGACCGAGGTCCTGTCGGACCGCTTCGGGCTCGATCTCACGCCGTTTCCGAGACTGACCACCATTCGCCGCCTGTCGCAATTGAAAGACGGACGCATCCACACAGATGGCCAAAGCAAGGTGATGACCATGCTCGTCTATCTGAACGACACATGGGATGCCGAGAGCGCCGGCCGTTTGCGCGTGCTCTACGACGGCGAGCACTTCGAACCCTACGCCTGCGAGGTGCCGCCGGTCATGGGCACGGTGTTCGGCTTTCTGCGCTCCGACCATTCCTGGCACGGTCATCCGCCCTTTGCCGGCGAACGGCGGGTCGTTCAGACGGCCTGGATCCGGGATGCGGCCGAACTGGAGCGCAAGAAAAAGCGCAACACATTCGCCAAGGTCCTCAAAGGCATATTCGGCCGCTAGAGCCAGAACCCAAACAGGCTTTACCCGTCACCCTCGAAACTCATACGCCGTCGGATAGATACCTTTTTGACGGCGTCGCCGGTTCTGACGTCCGCATAGTCGGACTTTTCGCCGGCGTCCGTGTCGGCTTCCGGCTGTTCCGTTTCACAAGCCTCTGCTGCTTCGTCCGGCTCCTCTGTTTCCAGTTCCGGCCGGGTTTCAATTGCAGAAGCTTCGGCAATGCCAACGTCTTCGGAAGGTTCGGTTCCGGCCAACCGGGCCTCCATTTCCGCCTTCACCTCTTCAGCCTTGTCGGCATAGCCGCGTCCGACCTTCCAGGCAGACTGGAAGCCTTCCATCGCCGTTTCAGCGGTGCGGAAGTCCGTGTCGTAGTCGTTGAGCCCGTCGAGCACCGCCAGATCCGGATTGCTGCGCCAGAGTTTTCTCAGCGCCGCGTTCTTCAGGGCATCCGGCACCCCCCGCTTCATGAACACGGTGAAATCGGATTCGTAGGTGAGACTTTCCAGATCGACCGCTTCGGCTGCCTCGCGGTTGGCGACAAGCTCCGGATCCTCGGAGGGACCAGCCTGATCTTCCGGCAGAACGCATTCCGGCTCCGCAACCGCATCGGCCGGGGTCAGGACGGCGTCTTCGACGTCCTCCGGTGCATGGTGGCGCTCGCGCTTGCGCCGCGACCAGCGCGTCAGGAAGCCTTCGCCGTCTTGCGGGTTCCGGCTCATTGGTCCTGACCTCCGGGGCGGCGCCGTTGTTCGAAGATCGGCTCCTTGCCGAATTGCGGTTCCTCCACCGTGGCGGCGGTCCGCTTGCGTTTCCGGAACTTTTCCGGCTCCGGCATCTGTTTCAGGTAATCGGCCATCCAGCGCACCAGCTCGGCCGGCATAGGCACCCGCTCGACGAGACCTTCACCCGAATCGAGCACGCCCATGGCTTCATACGGATCGGCGGTCACGCCGCGGACCGTGTAGGGAACCGGCTCGGTATCGGCATCGTCGAGCAGGATCCACAAGGACGGCGCTTCGGTTTCCACATTGGCGTCATAGGCTTCGCCCAGCTTGCGATGGAGGGTCACCCGCACCGGCGCATAATGATAGCTGACGACCCCCTCGCCCTGCTGCAGCAACTGCCAGCCGTCCGTCGGCGGTGCGTCGGGAACCACGGCCGGAGCGGTCCAGACATGGTCCACCCATTTGCTGGCGCTCTCACGCCGCTCAACGATGATCCCGACCGATGTGGTGATTTCCCGTTTCACCTGCGTCCTCCCTTTCTTTTGACTTCTATTCTAGGCGATGAAGCGCCCTAGGCAAACAATTGAAACTACGCGTTTACCCCGGCGCCAGGACAACACCTTTGCCTTTCCCCGCGCTTGAAAACACGCCTGCAAACGCTAGACTTCAGAAAACAAAAATCCGGGGTCGGTCCCCATCCGGAGGAAGTAGATGTCAGCCAGTTCCAGCCGCATCCTGCTCTGCAATTGCTACAAGACCATGGAGCTTGAAAAAGCCGCCCAGGGCCTGTCCGACCAGCTTCAGGCGCCGGTCTGCACGGAGCTTTGCCGGGGAGAGCTCTCCGTCTTCGAGAGCGCCATCAATTCCGGCGAACCGCTGCTGGTCGCCTGCACCCAGGAAGCTCCGCTGTTTCTGGAGATCGCAGAGGAAGCCGACGCGGACGACCTGGTTCATTTCACCAACATCCGCGAGACGGCCGGCTGGACGAAAAAGGGCACGGCGGCGACCGCGAAGATTCTCGCGCTTCTGGAAGACGCAAGCCTTCAGGAGCAGGCCCAGCCCACACCGGTCAAGCCGATCGAATCCGATGGACTGTGCCTTGTCTACGGAGCCGGACAGGCAGCCCTGGATGCGGCCCTGCAGCTGGAAGAAACCCTGTCGGTCACCCTCGTCCTGAGTTCCGCCCACGACATCGTTCTTCCTTCAGTGCTGCCGTTTCCGATCTTTCAGGGCAAGCTGAAGATGCTGACCGGCTCGCTGGGCGGGTTCCAGGTCACGCTGGACAATTACGCGCCGATGCTGCCGTCCTCGCGCGGCAAACCGGAATTCCTCATGCCCCGGGACGGTGCGCGTTCCACCTGCAGCCTCGTCGTGGATCTCAGCGGAGACACACCGCCGCTGACGGCGCCGCACCGGCGCGACGGATATTTCCGTGCGGACTCCTCCGACCCGGTCCGGATCGCCGGCGTCCTGCGCGAAGCGTCCGAAATGGTCGGCGAGTTCGAAAAACCGCTCTACGTTTCCTACCGGGAAGACATCTGCGCCCACGGCCATGCGGGCAAGACGGGCTGTTCGAAGTGTCTCGACGCCTGCCCGGCGGGCGCAATCACCTCCACCGGTGAAAAGGTAGCCATCGATGCGGGCATCTGCGGCGGCTGCGGCAGCTGCGCCGCCAATTGTCCGACCGGCGCGATCACCTATCAATATCCCTACCGGGCCGACCTTCTGAACCGGATCCAGACGCTGCTCGCCACCTATGGCGCCGCCGGCGGCAAGGCTCCGGTTCTGCTGGTGCATTCAGCCGATCACGGCGGTGCGGTGATCAATGCGCTTGCGCGGTTCGGCGACGGCCTGCCCGCCAATGTCCTGCCGCTGTCGCTCCATGCGGTTACGGCTCTCGGACACGACGCCATGGTGACCGCGTTCAATTCCGGCGCGCTGCGGATCGTCGTTCTCTGCGACCCGGAACACCGCGACGAACTGGCGCCGCTCGAGGTCGAAGCCGATCTCACCCGCGCCCTGCTTGCCGGTATGGGACACGAAAGCGACGGCCGGATCGAGATCCTCACCGACAGCGACCCGGATGCATTGGCCGCCGCGGTCGGTGCCGCAACCGGCGCCCGAATCGTGTCCGAGGTGCACCGGTTCTCGCCGGTGGGCGGCAAGCGCGACGTGGCGCGCATGGCGATATCCGCGCTCCATGCGGCCAGCCCCCGCGCCCCGGAGATCGTGCCGCTTCCCGAAAACGCCCCTTACGGCCGCATCACGGTCGCCAGCGACGGCTGCACCCTGTGCCTGTCGTGCGTTTCCGCCTGCCCGGCCGGCGCGCTCAGCGACAACCCGGACCGGCCGCAGGTCAGCTTCATCGAAACGGCCTGCGTCCAGTGCGGCCTGTGCCAGACCACCTGCCCGGAAAGGGTGATCACGCTGGAGCCGCGCTTCAACACGGCTGAAACCGCCATGCGCCCGGTGATCCTGCACGAGGAGGAACCGGCAACCTGTGTCTCGTGCGGCAAGCCGTTCGGTACGCGCTCGACCATCGAGCGGATCAAGTCGCGGCTCGGCGGCCAGCATCACATGTTCAAATCGGAAGCCCAGATCCGCCTGATCGAGATGTGCGACGACTGCCGCATCAATGCCCAGTGGAACATGGACGACAGCCTGCTGAGAAGCGGCAGCCGCCCGCGCATCCGCACGACCGAAGACTACCGCAACGCCGACAAGCAGGGACTTTCGGTGGATGACTTCCTGAAGGAAGACTAGCCATACCCTCATAAAATAGGCTTAAATGGTAGGGATGAATTTGTTCGGATACGAGGTGCAAAGCTGCAGGAAACCACTCGGTTTTCAAAGTTTTGCAACGATGTAGCCGGTCAAATTCACCCTATCCTGAAGGGACGCAAAAACGGCTTCGATCTGCTGCGTCTAACCGCTCAACCGGGCAGAAGCCCGCTTTTCACGCTTTTCCTTGCAGCTCATTGCCGTTTGCCGCGCCATTTCAGTCTATTTTACGAGGGTATGGCCTGGCGCGGGCGTTCAGACGCTCTCGCGTTCCTCGAACACCTTGATGGCGACGACACTCACCAGGGTCGCGATGACGCAGACGATCATCGCGCCCACCATCGGCCAGGCGGTCGTCGGCCACATGGTGTCGGACAGCATCCAGGCAACCAGGGCGCTGGTAATGGCGCCGGAGCCGATCTGTATCGAGCCGGCAAGGCCCGATGCCGCACCGGCCAGGTCCGCCTTCGCGCTGACGGCGCCTGACACGGCGCTTGGCAGACAGATCCCGTTCCCCAGCCCGACGAAGAACATCGGCACGAACAGGGCAAGGGGATGGCCGATATCCAGGATCAGGACCAGGCTGACGGCGGCGACCGCAATGGTCGGCAGGACGGAGCCGAAAACGATCATTGGATACACGCCGATCCGTTCCGCGATCCGGCCGGATATGAAGTTGCCGATGATGTAACCCACGGCGATAAAGGTGAAATAGAAGCCCATTTCGCTGGGCGGCATGCCGAGGATATTGCCGGCGATGAAAGGCGCACCGCCAAGGAAGGCGAAATAGACCGAGGACGTGAAACCGACGACCAGGGAAAAGGCCCAGAACACGGGGAGGCGCATCACCGTGCGCATGTTCCGCCACAGGGTTCCGAGACCGGCCCCTTCGGAGCGCTTGAAGTTGGTTTCGTGCAGGTTGAACCAGGCGATCCCGAGAACGGCAATGCCGAGCACCAGCATGGTGTAGAAACCGCCGCGCCAGCCGTAGAACTGGTCCAGAAGGCCGCCGATCACGGGCGCCAGCATCGGGCCGATCGCCATGCCCATGGTGACGTAGCCGATCATGCTGGCCGCCTTGTCGCGCTCGTAAAGGTCACGGACGATCGCCCGGCTCAAAACAATGCCGGTGCAGCCCCCGAGCGCCTGAAGGACGCGGGCCGCGATCAGGGCTTCGATGGTCGGCGCCAGCAGGCACAGAACGCTGGAGACCACGTAGAGCGCCATGCCCCACAGAACCACGGGGCGGCGGCCGAACCGGTCCGACAGCGGCCCCAGAACGATGGTCGAAACCGCAATCGACACCAGAAACAGCGACATGGTGAGCTGAACCATTCCGGTGGTCGTATCGAAGGCTGTGACCATGCCCGCCATGGACGGCAGGTAAATGTTCATGGACAGCGGACTGATCGTCGAAATGGCGATCAGGATCCACAGGGACGGCGGCCTTGCCGGTCTCTGCCGAGTTGCGGTAGTCACCTCGGATTGAAATTCAGCGGTCATTAAAACTCAAACGATCCGTTTCGTGGTCTGGTTGTAGAGACTGATGGAGCATACTGCCCGAACAACCCTTAATAGAAAAGTTTTCAACTTCGCCTTACAGCTGGTCGGCTGAGCCGCTGTTCCCGGAAGAACGTATAGATGCCCGTCGAGATGATGATCAAGATCCCGATCACCGTCAGCAGATCGGGCAGATCGCCCCAGATCAGATATCCCGTCAGCAGCGCCCACAAGACCGCTGCATAGCGGAACGGGGCGACGACGGAGATCTCTCCGATGCGCATGGCCATGATCAGCGAGACATATCCGATCACGATCAGCGTCGCCGCACCGGCCAGATAAATGTAGACCTTCAGCTCCATCGGATGCCAGCCCTCGCTGACATTGAAACCGATACCGAGGATGGTCACCGCTGTGATCGACGCCAGTGCAACTCCGAAGGTGGAGACCTCCCGGGGCATCCGCTGGGTCGCGAGATCCCGGACCGCCATGCACATGACGCCGGCAAGGGCGCTCAACGACCAGATGTTGAACCCGGCCAGGCCGGGCTTGACGATCAACAGCACCCCGATAAAGCCGATCCCGATCGCCGTCCAGCGGCGCCAGCCGACCGGCGCCTTCAGAAAGATCGCCGCACCGGCGGTCACCAGCAGCGGCATGGCCTGGAGGATCGCCGTCGAGTTGCCGATCGGCATGTGGAACAGGGCCGTCAGATAAAACAGGGTCGCCAGGGTCTCGGCCAGGGTCCGGATTGCCACCGCCGGGTGCAGCAGGCTGCGGGCATAGCGGTGGCCGCCGGTCGCAATGAACGCGATGAGCATCAGGACGATGCTGAAGCCGCCGCGCACGATCAGGATCTGGCCGAACGGCAGATCGTCCGCGGACAGTTTGACCAGCGTATCGTTGAAAATGAATCCGGCCGTAGACAGCGTCATCGCTGCAATCGCGCGGCCATTGTCGCGAAAGTCCAAGCTCATCTCCAGGGGAAGCGGGCACCGAGATTTAATTAGTTCGCTTTCCTTATCATATGAAGCATTCCGCTTGGAAGCGCCGTCTTGTGGTGCGGTGCGATGGCATTGCATTTAAAGATGGAATCCGGACAGAATACCCAAGTTGTAACTCTCGTTTGGCCGCTACTGCGGAGAGCAACAGTCACGCCATGCGTAGGGGAGACCTGCCTTGTCGAGAACGGAATATTCTTATCGATTTAGAGAGAGAGCCCCTCTTCTCAATGAAGAAGAGTGGCGGAAGGTCGAGAAGGTAATTGAGAAAGATTGGCGATCCAATCTCAGGCGAATTAGGATAAACAAGTATCTCGCCAGATTTACAGGGTTTCGCCTACCTCGGCGCTACAAAGCCCTCGACCTTTACGGGAAAATGACAGGTTTTCCGCTCTATAATCCAAATGCCATTTACTGCGTCCGCATGGCGAACTACGGCTCCTTGTGTCCGAACTGCCAGAAGCCGTTCAGAACGCCGCGCGCGAAACTATGCGCCGAGTGCGGCTACACCTTGCCGGAAGGAACGCTTGCCGGGCCGCTCAAAGAACGGGACGATTGAACAAGCCGTCCATGTCAGCGATCATCTATCCCATGTCCGGAAGATTCGCCCGGGTGCAGCGCCCGGTTTCCGGATCTCTCGGAGATCTCATGGGAGCGCGGCATGAAGTACGTCACCCGATACGCCGAAGACACTCTGAGCCGGATGTTTTCCCTTCCCGCCACCGGACAGGAGCAGGATTGGGAGGTCGAGCTTGCAGACGATGACCGGACCGAGGAATTTCTCGCCGGCTATCCGGAGATCAAGGACGACGATGAACTGGCCTTCGGCCTGGTTTGGCTGATCGTCGCATCGTTTGATTTTCGGATCTGGGACCGGATGTCGGATATCGAGCTGGATTTCTACGACATCATGGAAAACTGCGGTTTCGACGTAACGAAGGCCTACACGAGCGAAGAACTACGGCTATGGGAAGAGGTTTCCGCCCTCCTTATAGAGAGGAAAGACTTCTTCAAAGAGATCATCGAATATTTTTCGATCAATCACGTCGAACGAACGGCCTTCCCGAGCGGCCTGTTGTTCGGACAGACCTTTCATTGGGAACTAGATGAAAAAAGCTGACGAGTCGCAGATACTAAACTCGCGCCTCTTCAACTCTCCGAAGCCAGCGGCAGGTTGACCAGCAGGTTCTGCGGTTTCATGCGGATCTTGTAGTCGGGCGACATGGCAAGGCCGAGCCAGACCGGTTTGCCGCGCAGGTCGGCGCGCATGTCGGAGCGGTTTTCGAAATCCAGGCGGAACAGGCCGAGGATGCGCAGGTTGTCGGCTTCCGACAGCGGTTCCTCGTTGAAGAGCGCGTTCAGGATCGCGGTCGCGTCTGCGTCGAGGCCGATGTGCCAGGACCAGTGCTCGTCGCGGATCTGCTGGACCGGCTGGATGCGGACCTGAACCTGATGGAAATGGCGGATCCAGGCTTCCAGCACCCGGGCAAAGGCGTCCGGGCCGGGCTGGGTGAAGCGGAAATCGAGCGCGGTGTCGAAGCGGTCCGAGCGGTCCCAGTAGATCTCCGCATTTTCCTCGCTTAAGACATCGAGCGCGACCTCGCGCATGGGCGTGCCGGATTCCATCAAGAGCGCGCCGAGACCGCCGAGGCCGCCGGTTTCCGACATCATCTCGACGATCTCCGCATCGGCGATGGTGACCGTTCCCTCATTCAGGGTGACCACCTGTTCGCGGAAGAACAGTTCGGCCGCGCGCAGGCGCATCGGGTCCTGGCAGTTGCGCAGGATGTTGCGCAGGATCAGGTGAACCAACTGGTCGAGAAACACCGGCGGAACCGAGATGGTGCCTTCGCGAAACAGGGCCGAATAGGCGCCTTCCACCGTCTTGTTTTTCACCAGGTGATCGCGAAAGGCGAGCACCACGCTGTAATTGTCCGCCGTGTCCCGGTCCTGGATTTCCTGCAGCTCGCTCTCGCTCACCGACGCGAAGGGATCGTCCATCAGGCGTTCGAACAATCGGTGTTCGGCCGGGCAGGATTCCTCGACCGGATGGATTTCGGGCCGGGTGAGATAAGCGCGCAGCAGATCCGGCGTCACGAGCAGCCAGCCGTTCTTTTCACGTTCGACCAGATGATAACCGGCGGATTTCCAGAAAGGGGGCATCAAGGCTCCTCTACCACATCCCAGATCCGCGCATGGGGCTTCTCTCCGGGGGGCGTCACGATATGAAAACTTTCGCGGATCCGGCCGTCTTCGCCGATCTCGCGCTTCAGGGCGAGCAATGTATTCAACTCAAGCCCATCCGCCAACTCGCGGCCAAAGCCGATTTCGGCTTCGGCCGCTTCCCGGGCGGCCCGCTCGGAGGGAGCGCCGTAATGATCCAGGAGATGGCCGGTCAGCTGCTCGGTGCAGGCATCGATATCTTCCTCGCCGGCATCCGCCACGCTGACGAGCGTGGAAAAGCCGAAAGACCCGAGCGCCAGAAAGCCGCTGACGAAGGCCTGCCGCTCCTTGCCCGTCAGGTCTGCCGGATCGCCGAACTGGCCATGGGCGAAAACGAAACTGCCGGGAATGGCCCAGTCGTTCTCGCCCGCAGCGCGTGGAAAGACATGGGCATCCGACTGGTCAAAGCGGATAGCTCTGAGGAAACGCGCCACGTCAGCGCTCCGTGACCGAGGCAAGCGGCCTGGCGACCCGGTCGTCGCCGAGGTGCTCGGCAACATTCAGGATCTTCACCGGTCCGCCCTCCCCGCCTTCGCTCAGGAGAAGGTTGCCGCTCTCGTCCAGTCCGGTGAAGGTTCCCTGCACGACGCCCTCGGCTGTGGCAACGGCGACCTCCTCCCGGTAGCCGTCGCAGCGGAACAGCCATGCCTCGTGCACCGGTTTGAAACCGTCCACTTCCCAGCGATGGACCCAGGTCAGGAAATGGCGGGAGAGAGACTCCAACGCCGGAAGGGCTTCCAGTTCCACAGCGCCTTCGTCCCACAAGGTCGTGCGGTCCGGGGTCCGACCCGGCTCGCTGGTGTCCGTCGGTGTCAGTGCCAGCTTGAGCGCGACCGCCATCCACAGCGGTGAGCCGTCCTCATCGTCGTCTTCGCTGACCACCATGCGGGCCTGGCCGAGACCGGCGCCGTTGGCATAGACGACATGCGGCCAACGCCAGGTGATGCCCAGTTCCGGAGGACAGAGCGCGCCGATGGCGTCGGCCATGGCGGTCATGGCGACAAACAGCATTTCCTGCGCGCGTGCTCTCGGAACATCCGGCTCGAGAAAAACCGCACAGGAGATCTCGGACGTGTCGCACGACCAGAACACGTCACCGGCTTCCGCCGCGCCGCGGTTTGCGGCATCCACGGCGGCCGCCAGCGGATCGATGGGCGGCACCACCGGACGGCTTGTCAAAAGCGGCGGAAAAGATGGATCGAAACTCAATGCGACGGTCATGAGGCGGGTCTAATCCAGCTCTATCCGTCCCTTGACCTCGTGGACGACGCCCGCGCCCTCGATGGTCAGCGTCATCTTCGCCTCGAGTTGACCGCTTGTCAGTCCCGCCTTGCGCACGTGTTCCTCGATGGCCTGCTGCGATGTCACGCCGACCTGCTTCAGGAACTTGCGCATGGACATGTTGAAATTGTCATTGTTCATTTTATCGATTCCCTCCCAAATCCAACCCGTCCTTTCTGACAAAGTGATTCAGGTTGTTGAGGCACTGATTCAAGCACCTTCGGAGCTGATTCACAAAGGCGCTATAATCCATTGAATATAATACTATTTTCCGGCTCACATGTGTTCGCCCGGCCGTTGTCCCATGCCGGGATCAAGCCGGACTGCATCATGACCGGTCGTGTAGACGGCCATGGAGGAATAATCGAGCTGTCTCGTCAAAACGTACCAGGCCGCCACGCCGATCACGGCCATGGCACAGATCCCTGAGATGAAGGCTTTCATTTGGCGGTTCCTCCGGATTGGGTTTTCGGGCCGTTCGGGTCGGTGGCCCTTTTCAGGAAGGCGATGAGCGCGTCCCGATCCTCGACAGTCTTCAGCCGCTGCAGCGGCATCTTCGATCCGGGTGTCACCACGTCCGGACCGTGATCGAAAAGATCGGAAATCGTTTTTTCGTTCCAGACGAAGTCCGCGTCCAGAAGCGCCTTCGAATAGGGGTAGCCGGGAAGCGTGCCGACCTTGCGCCCGAAGACGCCATAGAGCGTCGGACCTGCCCGGTTGCCGCCGTCCGGCGTCAGCGTATGGCACACGGAGCACTTGCGCGCGAACTGAAGCTCGCCCGGATCGTCCGTATTGGTCACCTGGAACCGGCGGGGATAATCCACATCGACCGGTTCGAACGGCTTGCGCGGCGTGATCTGCCAGACATGGATCTGGTCATCGAGACCGGCGTAAAAGAGCTTCTTGCCGTCGGCGGTAAAGTCCAGCCCCCAGACCGGGCCGTAGGGATTCTCGAATTCCTCGATCAGTTCGAAGCTTGTCAGATCGTAGACGCGGATCACACCGTCTCCGCCGCCGCTCGCCGCCCGCTTGCCGTCATGGGAAACCGCCAGGGACAAGACCGGCCGCTGGTGCGGCGGCAGGACCTTCACCTCTTCACCGGTCGCAATGTCCATAACGCCGACCTTGCCGTCAGTCACGCCGAACAGCAGCGTCTTGCCGTCGGGCAGCGCCTTCAGCGTGTTCACGCCCCAGCCGAAATTGTAAAGTTCGCGTTCCAGGGCGCCCGTTTCCAGTTCGAACTGCCGGATGCCGCCGTCGTAGGAAGCGGTATAGAGCTTGGCTCCATCCCGCGAGAACGCAACGGCGTTGACGTTGCCGCGATGTCCGGTCAGGGCAAAGGCCTGGCGCGGCGGATCGGCGGCAATGTCGTAGACCCGCGCCTCGTTCTCCCAGGAGGCGACGGCGACGTAGCGCTCGTCCGGCGACACGTCGAGGCTCAGGACCTTCTCGCCCTTTCCCGAAAATCGGGAGAGCACCGACTTGGTCGTCAGGTCCCAGAGGATCATGTCGCTGTCGTCCGACACGGTCACGGCGCGATTGCCGCTCAGGAAGCGGCCGTCGTTGACCGCCGCGTTATGGCCGATCAGCCGTTCGAGCGTCGGCTCCCCTTCCCCTTCAGGCAAGGTCCACACGATCGCCGAATAGTCGAATGACGTCGACAGCAAGCGCTTGCCCGACGGGTCCAGGCTGACGGATTTGACCGGACCGCCATGGCCTGCCAGCCGCTCCGGCCAGCCGGCGAACGCTTTACAGGAAAGCATCACCGGCACGACCAGGGCAACCATGACGGCCGCAACGGGCCAGAGCCGTGGCGCCTTTGCCATGACACAGTCCTACTCGGCCGGCTGCGGGGCGCCTCCGGAGCCGGAGGCCTTGTGGATGTCGGCAAGGTGTTCTTCCACCCAGATCGAGTGGTGTTCCTTCGCCCAGTTCAGGTCGACCTCGCCGGAGCCCATGGCGTCGAACGCGCCTTCCATGCCGATGGAGCCGATGTAGATATGGGCGAGGATCACGCACATCATGAACACCGCCATGATCGAATGCCACAGCGAGTTGAGTTGCTGCTCCTGCAGCGCGGTCAGCGCCGTCGGCAGGTCGGTGCCGAAGATCAGGTTGACCTTGGCAAAGGTGCCGGCAAAGAAGTGGGTGGTGAACGGAAACAGCAGCGCCCAGCCGGAGAGCGACAGCGACACGCCGCCGATGATCACCAGCCAGAAGATCACCTTCTGGCCGGCGTTGAACTTCTTCGCCGGCGGATGCAGCTTTTTGGAGAAGATGCCGCCGCCCTGCAGAATCCACTTGATGTCGGTCCGGTCCGGCAGGTTGTGGCGCACCCACATGATGAAGATCATCGCCAGACCCGCCATGAAGGCAAAGGCGAGATAATTGTGCAGGTATTTGCCCATCTGGGAGATGAAGCCGAAGATGCTGTCGCTGAGGATGGGCTTCAGCACGTAACGGCCGTAGAGGACGTTCAGCCCGGTCAGGCCCAGGATGACGAACGAGACAGCGGTCATCCAGTGGCCGAAACGCTCCACCGCCTTGAAGCGGGTGATGGTCTCATCGGACTTGCCGTGCTCGATCCGGATGCGGCCGCGGACGGCGTAGAACAGGCCGAGGAGAACAATGGTGCCGAGCAGCGCCCAGCTGGCATAGAGCTCCAGCGGTCCGTTGCGGAACGAACGCCAGGCCTCGCCTTCTGACTGGACCAGGGTCCCAGCCTTCTTGTCGGGAATGGAGACGTTGCCCTCCAAACCGTGGCGCACCGCGCGCCAGTACTCGGAATCCGAGGTGGTGCCCAGGGTGTCGCCCGGAACCGCACCGCCAACGGGATTTTCTGTCGGAGCCGCGCTCGGGGCGAGCGAATTCTGGGCCGCGGCCGGTTGGCCGGCGAGCGCGAAGACGACCATCGCAAGAGCCAGGAGCGGCGTCAAACCGCGCAAGCCGAACATTTTTATGGTTTTCCGGTTACAGATCATCTGGTCCTCCTGATGTCCCCTTTGCGCCCGGTTTTCCGTCCTCCGGCCGCCCTTGGGGCTCGCTAGCCTCTACGCCAATCAGAACTTCTGCCGTTCGCCACGGAAGCGCAATTCACGGCGCTGCCCGTCTGTCAGCTCGGTATCCTTCTTGCCTTCATACTGGCCCTTTTCCAGCTTGATCGGCCTATTTTCGTCCTGTTCACGGCAGCCGGCAAGTCCCGTCAGGGCGAGCAGCGTGCCCGCCAGGAACAAACGCCCTGCCGTTTTGATGGATTTGGAGTTCATCGACCTGATTTCCTGACTGCAGTCCGCGGTTCCGTTGCTATCAAGGCAGAGAACGGAGACGACTGGTCAGCCGCCTCCGTCCTGTTGTCGTTCAAGCCATCCCTCAAGGGACGCTTTTAGAAGTTACCGGCCTTCTGGCTGTAGGCGGTGCCCCAGCCCCAGGCGCCGGAGCCGAAGCCACGGGCAACCACGCGCTCGCGATAGATCGCGGAGACCACGTCGCCGTCACCGGCGAGCAGGGCCTTGGTGGAGCACATTTCCGCACACAGAGGCAGTTTGCCTTCGGCGAGGCGGTTACGGCCGTATTTCTGGAATTCGGCCGCGGAGTTGTCTTCTTCCGGACCGCCGTTGCAGAAGGTGCACTTGTCCATCTTGCCGCGCGAACCGAAGTTGCCGGCCTGCGGATACTGCGGCGCGCCGAACGGGCAGGCATAGAAGCAGTAGCCGCAGCCGATGCACAGGTCCTTGGAATGCAGCACCACGCCTTCGTCGGTGTGATAGAAGCAGTCCACCGGACACACAGCCGTGCACGGCGCGTCGGAGCAGTGCATGCAGGCCACCGAAATGGACCGCTCGCCCGGCTTGCCGTCGTTGATGGTGACCACCCTGCGGCGGTTGATGCCCCAAGGCACCTCGTTTTCGTTCTTACAGGCCGTGACGCAGGCGTTGCACTCGATGCAGCGTTCGGCGTCACAGAGGAATTTCATTCGTGCCATGAGTTCTCCCTCCCTTAAGCCGCGCGCTCAATGCGGCACAATGTTGCTTTTGTTTCCTGCATCTGGGTGACGCTGTCGTAACCGTAGGTCTGAGCCGTGTTGGACGATTCACCCAGGACGTAGGGATCGGCACCGGACGGGTACTTGCTTCTCAGGTCCTCGCCCTGGTAGTGACCGCCGAAGTGGAACGGCATGAAGGCCACGCCCTTGCCGACACGCTCGGTCACCATGGCCATCACCTTGACCTTGCCGCCTTCCGGACCGTGGACCCAGACCATCTCCCCGTCCCGAATGCCAAGATCGTTGGCATCGGTCGTGTTGATTTCCACGAACATGTCCTGCTGCAGTTCGGCGAGCCACGGGTTCGACCGGGTCTCGTCGCCGCCGCCTTCGTATTCGACGAGGCGACCGGACGTCAGGATCATCGGGAAGTCCTTGGAGAAGTCCTTCTCCTGGATCGACTTGTACATGGTCGGCACGCGCCAGAAGGTCTTGTCTTCATAGGTCGCGTATTTGTCCAGGAGATCCCGGCGGTTGGTGTAGAGCGGCTCGCGGTGCAGCGGGACCGGATCCGGGAAGGTCCAGACCACCGCACGGGCCTTGGCGTTGCCGAACGGCGCGCAGCCGTGCTTGATCGCCACCCGCTGGATGCCGCCGGACAGGTCGGTTTTCCAGTTGGTCTTGTCACCGGCAACGGCTTCGATGGAAGCGCGTTCCTCTTCCGTCAGGTCGCCGTCCCAACCGAGGCTCTTCAGCATCGCCATGGTGAATTCCGGATAGCCGTCCTTGATTTCCGAGCCGACCGGCCAGGAATCCTCGGCCAGAAGGTTGTCGCCGTTGCGCTCCACCCCGAAGCGGGCGCGGAAGCACAGGCCGCCTTCGGCAACCGGGATCGACGGATCGTAGAGGTTCGCCGTACCCGGATGGCCCATTTCCGCGGTTCCCCAGCACGGCCAGGGCATACCGTAGAAATCGCCGTCGCACGGACCGCCGTTCGCCCGGAGGCTGGTGCGGTCGAAGGTGTGCTGGTTCGCCATGTGCAGCTTCAGCCGCTCCGGCGACTGGCCGGTGTAGCCGATCGTCCACATGCCCTTGTTGATTTCGCGGGTCACGTCTTCGATCAGCGGCTCCTCGCCGTTGACCTCGATGTTCTTGAACATCTCGTCCGCAAAGCCGAGCTTTTTGGCGAGCTTGTACATGATCACGTGGTCAGGCAGGGATTCAAACAGAGGCTCGACCACCTTGTCGCGCCACTGGATGGAGCGGTTGGAGGCCGTCACCGATCCGTAGGTCTCGAACTGGGTCGAGGCCGGCAGCAGATAGACGCCGTCCTTGCGGTCGGACAGGATCGCGGACACGGTCGGATAAGGATCGATCACGACGAGCGTTTCGAGCTTTTCCATCGCCACTTTCATGTCCGGCAGACGGGTCTGGGAGTTCGGCGCATGGCCCCAGAACACCATCACCTTGGTGTTGTGCGGCTGCTGCAGCTTGTCCTCGTCCTCCAGGACGCCGTCGAACCAGCGGGACACCGGAATGCCCTTCTCGTTGATCATGGCGACGTCCTTGCCGTCCGCCCCCTTCATGGTGGCGAAGCGGCCGCGGATGTAGTCGATATCAACATCCCAGACGCGGGCCCAGTGAGCCCAGGACCCGTCGGCCAGACCGTAGTAACCCGGCAGGGTGTCGGCCAGAACGCCAAGGTCGGTTGCGCCCTGAACGTTGTCATGGCCGCGGAAGATGTTGGTGCCGCCGCCGGCCTTGCCCATGTTGCCGAGCGCAAGCTGCAGGATGCAGTAGGCGCGCGTGTTGTTGTTGCCGTTGGTGTGCTGGGTGCCGCCCATGCACCAGATCACGGTGCCCGGCCGGTTGTTGGCCAGCGTCCTGGCGACGCGCTTGAGCTGCGAGCCGGGCACGCCGGTGACACGCTCGGTCTCTTCCGGCGTCCACTTGGCGACTTCGGTCTTGACCTCATCCATGCCCCAGACGCGCTGGCGGATGAATTCCTTGTCTTCCCAGCCGTTGTCGAAGATGTGCCACAGGATACCCCAGACGAGGGCGACGTCCGTTCCCGGACGGAAGCGGACATATTCGGAGGCGTGGGCCGCTGTTCGCGTGAACCGAGGATCACAGACGATCAGCGGCGCGTTGTTTTCTTCCTTCGCCTTCAACACATGCAGCAGTGATACCGGATGCGCCTCGGCAGGATTGCCGCCGATGATGAAGATGGCGCGCGAATTGTGGATGTCGTTGTAGGAGTTTGTCATCGCGCCGTAGCCCCAGGTGTTGGCAACACCTGCGACCGTGGTCGAGTGACAGATACGCGCCTGGTGGTCGACGTTGTTCGTGCCGAAGAAGGCCGCGAACTTGCGGACCAGATAGGCCTGTTCGTTGCTGTGCTTGGCGGATCCGAGCCAGTAAACGCTGTCCGGGCCGTCCTTTTCACGCACGTCGAGGATCTTGTTGCCGAGTTCCTCGATGGCCTGATCCCAGGAGATGCGCTCCCATTTGCCGTTGACCAGCTTGGTCGGATATTTCAGCCGGCGTTCGCCATGGGCATGCTCGCGCACCGATGCGCCCTTGGCGCAGTGGGAGCCGAGATTGAACGGGCTGTCGAAACCGGGTTCCTGACCGATCCAGACGCCGTCCTTGACCTCGGCCAGAACCGTGCAGCCGACGGAACAATGAGTGCAGACCGATTTCTTGATATCGACCTTGCCGGCGGTCGCCGCCTGGGCCTGGGCTTTCTGCACCATGCCGCCCGAAGCCGCCGAAAGGGCGGCAATGCTGCCGGCAGCAACACCGGAGCGCCGGAGGAATGTCCGGCGATCCATGGTGGTCGCGCCAAAATCAGCAAGGGCAGATGAGAGCCGGCCACGCCGCGCCACACCGCTTGTCTTTTTTCTGAGCATTCTTGTCTCTCCCTCGATCGGAACCGTGAAGGACGGCCGTCCAGCCAATTCCCCAAACCGATCCGCTGCGCCGCAGACCGGTTAATTGTTCAAAACCGTGCGGTTTCGTAAGCTTTCTTGACGTGATCGGTTTCCCGATAACCACTGCCGTTCTGCTCGACTGCCTCGGCAGCCTCGGCGGAACCGGCCACGACCGTCGCGCCGCTTGCCAGAGCGCCAAGACCGGCGAGTTTCAAAAAGTCACGCCGTCCGGCGGTGTCCTGCTCTTTCCTGTCCTTCATTCTTCCTCTCCAGCTCCGTCTCTTGACGCCGCATCAGACCCGAAGGCCTTTCCTGCGGCAGTTACTCATCCAATGACAATTTCCAGCCTCTGGCGCCTGCCTATTGCGCCATGCCGAAAGCCTCTTCCTCGACTTCAACCAAAACCCCGCCGAGCACGCCGACGGCGGCATAGAATGCATTCGTCTGCGTGGCCGCGAGATCCTTGAAGAAATGCGCCGCCCATGAACCGATATGCCCCTGGAAAAACGCCTTTTGCTCGGAAAGCGTCGACGGCTCTCCGAACTCGCCCAGGATCAACCCTTCCATCATCTGCATCAAAGCCGCGATATGGTCTTCCGGCTCGCTCACGCCTTCGGCGCGCTCAATGCCGAGCGCCGCCATGCTCGCCCTGAGGTCGGCAAGCGGCTTCTCATGGAGAAATCCGGTCAGGTAATAGGATGCATAGGGAACGAATTCACCGCGCCCGAGACCGATAAAGAGGTCATGATAGGCGCGTCTGAGGCTTTCCGTGCTCTCGGCCCGGGCGGCCTCCGCAAGACGGCCGATGGCCTGCCCGACCGGAGTGTCATCGGCCGCAAGCGCACGAATGGCGACAATTTCCGCGTCCGTAGGCGCCGCCTGCAACAGACGGCCCACAAAACCATATAGGACGGCCCGGTCTGTATCTTCCGGGGCAATCGATAATTCCTGCGACGTCATTTGCGACATCAATGCGTTCTCCCTCAGACCGAAATAATCGCCCTGAACCTGACGAGCCGCAAATGAAATCAATACTGCGCCGCAATACCGAACGGCTTAAACTTGCATTTGTTTTGGCTTTCTTACTTATTTTGAAAATTTTACATCATAACAACACAAAACAACATTTTCTGTTGCGTCGCAAAATACGGAACCGCAAACAGCACCATGGCCGGAAACGCCACTCCCGCATCGGCCCGGACCAGAATCTGCCGTCCTCGAACCACTGGATTCAGTTTTGCTCAGCTTTAACATATTCAAGTTTTTGAATTTGTTTTCGCACAATAATCCATAATCAAATTATTTTTCAATAAGTTATAAAATACCCCGAGTGGATTACAACTTCACGACCGAACTTGACAAAAACTACACATCGCGTGGCTCTGCAGCCCGTCATCGCAGGAACGCACCGGCAAATTGTGCAGTGCAAAATAACAAATCGAAAAACACCTTTTCACTCAGAAAAAAGCTGCATCGGATCGTCAAGTTAAAAGAGCCGCCTCAAGTTGAAGCGGCTCCTTACGCTTGGATAGAAGACGGGCACGGACAACCGGAAGGTTCCGGTTGCGCCGGAACGGATTATTCGATCACGATCTTCGGGGCGGTCCGCTGTTCATCCCCCTCGTAGCGGGCAATCTCGGCCATGACCTTTGACGCAATGTCCCTGTAGATCTTCGCATGCGGACCGTCCGGATCGGACACGACGACCGGGGCGCCGGCATCCGACGTCTCGCGGATCTGCATGTCGAGCGGCACTTCGCCCAGGAACGGCACGCCGAGCTTTTCCGCTTCGGCCCTGGCGCCGCCGTGACCGAAGATATCATGCCGGCCGCCGCAGTCGGGGCACAGGAAATAGCTCATGTTTTCAATGATGCCGAGGACGGGAACATCGACGCGGCGGAACATGTTAAGCCCCTTGCGCGCATCGATCAGCGCCAGGTCCTGAGGCGTGGAGACGATGACGGCACCGGCCAGCGGCACCTGCTGGGCCATGGTCAGCTGGGCATCGCCTGTTCCCGGCGGCATGTCGACCACGAGCACATCGAGGTCGCCCCAGGCGACTTCGCGCAGCATCTGGGTCAGCGCCGAAATGACCATCGGGCCGCGCCAGATCATCGGCGTGTCTTCCTCGACCATGAAGCCCATGGACATGACCTTCACGCCGTAGCCTTCCAGCGGCTTCAGGATCCGTCCCGAAACCGGCTCCGGTCGCCCGGTTACCCGAAAGAGCCGGGGAACGGACGGACCGTAGATGTCGGCATCGAGCACCCCGACCTTGAGACCGTTGGCCTGAAGCGCCAGCGCCAGGTTGGCGGTGGTCGTCGACTTGCCGACGCCGCCCTTGCCCGATGCAACCGCGATGATGTGCTTGACGCCCGGAACGCCCGGCTTTTGAACCGGCTGTTCCGGAGCCGCCTGTTGTCTGGCGCTCGCCTGCATGGGCGGCGGCACGCTGCCCACCTGCGCTTTTGACGGCGCCGGACGCACCGGTGCCGGACCCGAACTGCCCGCTGCCTTTTCCGCCGTCAGGGCGACCATGGCGGTCTCCACGCCCGGGATTTCCTTGACCACCTTCTCCGCCGCCTGGCGCAAGGGTTCAAGCGCCTGGGCCCGATCGGCCGGCACGGTGATGGAAAAGGCGACACGTCCGTCGGAAACGAAGATCTCCGACAGGAGACCCAACGAGACCAGGTCTCCTTCCAGATCCGGCCCCTTGACCTTCGACAGCCGTTCCAGCACGGCCTTTTTTATTTCTTCGCTCATTCCGTTGCCCCGGTTTGCGTCCCTGTTCCGATGGCCGGCATTCGGCCCTCACATGTGCGCATAACGTAGTCACGCATCATGGGGCGTCAATGGAAACCGGAAAGGCAAGTGCCTGCCTGCAGGCAAATCGCTCCGCCCGGGTAGCCAGCACCGGAGAATCGCAGCATGACTGTTTCCTCTCCGGAACCCATTCCCGACTGCGAGAGGTCCCATGACCACAATCCTCATCACAGGCGCCAATCGCGGCATCGGCCTTGCCCTTGCCAGAACGGCTCTCGAAAAGGGCTGGACCGTCTATGGCTCTGCCCGCACGCAGGCCCAGGCGGATGAAACCGCCACACGGCTCGGCCCGGCCTTCCACCCCCTCGCCTTCGACGTCACCGATCATGCGGCCGTCCGGCGGGCCTCAGGCAAAATCGAAGGGCCTGTCGACATCCTGATCAACAACGCCGGCATCATCGGGCCCGACCGGCAGTCCACGCTGGATATGGATTTTGCCGGCTTCGCTCAAACACTCAGCGTCAACACCCTGGCGCCGCTCGCCGTCGCCCAGGCCTTCCTGCCGCAATTGCGCAAAGCGGAGCACGGCCGGATCCTGACCGTTTCCAGCCAGATGGCCTGGATGGGTTACGGGAAATCGGACCGGATCGCCTACCGGGCGTCGAAAGCAGCGGTCAACAAGGTGATGCAGGGCCTAGCCACGGACCTGGCGCCGGAGGAGATCGCCGTCGCACTGATCGATCCGGGCTGGGTACGCACCGACATGGGCGGAGCGGGCGCCGATCACGAGGCATCAGATGTCGCTGCCGGCATCATCCGCATCGCCGACCGCCTGTCCATGGAAGACACCGGCAAATTCTTCAAATGGTCGGGGGAAGA
The DNA here is from genome assembly GCF_014692675.1 of Roseibium aggregatum. Lineage (GTDB taxonomy): Bacteria > Pseudomonadota > Alphaproteobacteria > Rhizobiales > Stappiaceae > Roseibium > Roseibium aggregatum_C. The sequence continues at coordinate 123,356 of NZ_JABFCZ010000010.1, forward strand.
ACGGCCGTTTTAGGCCATCACAACCAGCAAGATCACAGCTCCTGAAAACAAGCATTCGGGGAAAACGGTAACCTTTCGGCAATCCTGCCGTAAGGTTAGACACATATAATGTCTTCCCTTGCGTGGAATTCACTCGAATTTTTATAAAATTTGAACGAATTGCGGCGCAGGCTCGAATCATCGGGACGTCGATGGGAAGAGACGAGCCATGCAGCTATACCGTGTTTGCTACCGGTGCCGGATCGACTGGACGCACATGTCGCGGCCGCTTTCGGCAGAAATCGAACAAAGCCTGTCGCGTGCTCGGCGCATCAACCGACGATCCGGCGTGACCGGCGCCCTGTTCCTGGCCGACCAGCATATCGTTCAGGTTCTCGAGGGCGACCCCGGACCCGTGCTCGACACGGTCTATTGCGTCCTCACCGATCCACGGCTGAACACGCTGGAAGCCATCTTCCAGGAACCGGCCGAAGAACGGCTCTTTCCCAACTGCCTGATGTTTTTCCGGGATCTGACCGATGGCGTCGATGCAGCGCTTCACCCGGTTCTGAAGCCCTTGCTGGAAAACACGTCCGAGCTTTCGCGCGCTTCGGCCCTTCAAGCGGTCGAGCATTATTCGTCGGAATTGCTCGAAGGCCGCCTGACCAACACGATGCTGATGATCTGAGGCCCACCGCCTCGAGCATGCTCCGGCCCGCCCGGGTCGGCTTTCAAGCATTCCGCGTTCAATGTTTTTTTAGCGTGGCATTCGTGCTCGCGTCCGCTAAGGATGGGTCTTCTCTTCCGTCCTCCCCCCTTCGTTCACCCTTCCATTTCCCGTCATGACGCTCTCGCCTCCGTCGCTGCAATCCGTTTCCGCCGGGCTTCTGGCCTCCATCGTCGGCACCGCCAGTTCCTTTGCGGTGGTCGTCCAGGGTCTGCTCGCGGTCGGTGCTAGTTCCGACCAGGCGGCGAGCGGCCTGATGGCGCTTTCCATTGCCATGGGTCTTTGCGCGATCGTGGCGGCTCTTGCCACGCGCATGCCGATCAGCATCGCCTGGTCGACCCCGGGCGCTGCCCTGCTTGCCACCGGCGGTGCGGTCGAGGGCGGCTTTCCGGCGGCGGTCGGCGCTTTTCTCCTGTGCGCCGTTCTCATCATTGCGGCCGGCCTGTTCCGGCCGCTGGGACGCGCCGTGGCCGCAATCCCCATGCCGCTTGCCAATGCCATGCTGGCCGGTGTGCTGTTCGGCCTGTGCCTCGCCCCGGCCCGCGCCATCGGCGAATTCCCGGCAGAGGCCCTGACCATCATCGTCGTCTGGGCGCTCGCCTTCCGCTTCCGGCGCCTCTACGCCGTGCCGCTGGCCGTACTGACGACCGCGATCCTGATCTATACCACCAGCGATCCGGCTCAGTTCGGCGGATTGAGCGTGCTGACCCGCCCGATGCTGGTCATGCCGGAATTTACCCTGGGCGCAGCAATCGGGATCGGCCTGCCGCTGTTCATCGTCACCATGGCATCGCAGAACATCCCCGGAATGGCCGTGCTTTCGGCCAACAACTACTATCCGGACGGCGGCCGGCTGTTCAGCCTGACCGGCGTCTTCTGCCTGCTTGCGGCTCCCTTCGGCGGACATGCGGTCAATCTCGCTGCCATCACGGCTGCCATGTGCGCCGGCGAGGATGCCGACCCGGATCCCAAGCGCCGCTACTGGGCGGCGGCGTCCAGCGGCTTTTTCTATATCCTGTTCGGCCTCGTGGCGGCCGCGGCAACCACGTTCATCGCGGCAGCCCCTCCGGTCCTGATCGAAGCCGTGGCCGGCCTTGCCCTGATCGGGGCGTTCGCCAATTCGCTCATGGCCGCCACACGGGATGCGGAAACGCGGGAAGCGGCCGTCCTCACCTTTCTCGTGACCGCTTCGGGCCTGAGCTTTTTCGGTGTCTCCGGCGCATTCTGGGGATTGATCGCGGGCGGGGCCTTCATGGCGCTGATGCGGTTCAGGCGCAACACGCCGTAATCATCTTGCTCAAGACGGACACTCTGCCTACTCTTTCCAGAATGAGCGACGAACCCTCTTTAAAAGACAGCTATCTCCTGCGCCCCGATCCGACAGATTCGCGTCTGTCGACGACGGTGAGCGGAATCGATCAGAACGGCCGGCCGGTCGACACCCAGGTGGTGACGGAAAAGGCCCTGACGCTTTATCTGAATTCCCAGGAAGTGGTCACCATGATGACCATCGGCGACCATCCGGACTTGCTCGCCGTCGGCTATCTGAAAAACCAGAACATGCTGCGCGCCGACGACGTCATCACCGGCATCGACTACGACGACGATCTGGAAGTGGTCGTGGTGCGCACGGAGCGGGAAACGAATTACGAGGAAAAGCTGAAGAAGAAGGTGCGCACCTCCGGCTGCGCCCAGGGCACGGTCTTCGGCGATGTCATGGAGAGTTTCGACGAGATCCGGCTGACCTCCGACGCCCGCCTGAAAACCTCCTGGCTCTACAAACTCACGAAGACGATCAACACCACGCCGTCGCTCTATCTGGAGGCCGGTGCGATCCACGGCTGCGTGCTGTGCCAGGAAGACAAGGCACTGGTCTACATGGAAGATGTCGGACGGCACAATGCGGTCGACAAGATCGCAGGCTGGATGACCCTCAACAATGTGCCGGCCCATGACAAGATCTTTTACACCACCGGACGGCTGACCTCGGAAATGGTGATCAAGACCGTCATGATGGGTATTCCGATCCTTGTGTCCCGTTCCGGCTTCACCGCCTGGGGCGTGGACCTTGCCCGGCGCGCAGGCCTGACCCTGATCGGGCGGGCACGGGGCAAGCGGTTCATCGCCCTTTCCGGAGAGGACCGGATCGACTTCGATATGGAACCGTCCTCGGCCGAGGACGAACCGGACAAGGTCCGGCGCAAGGGGAGCCTTGCCGCGGAATGATCAAAGCTCACAAACGACACCCGGACGAAAACAGCGTTCTTGCCTGCATTCTGGCCGGCGGCCAGTCCCGGCGCATGGGCGGCGGCGACAAGACCCTCATCGATATCGGGGGCAAATCGATGCTGGCCCATATCATCGACAGGCTGTCCCCCCAGACGGAACGCATCATTCTGAACGCCAATGGCGATCCGTCCCGCTTTGCCGATTTCGGTTTCCCCGTGGTGGCCGACCCGGTGGGTGATTATGCCGGGCCGCTTGCCGGGATCCTCGCCGGACTGACCTACGCCCGCGATCACGCTCCGCAAGTGCGCTACGTGGTATCGGTCGCCGGCGACACGCCGTTCTTTCCAAAGACGCTCGTATCCGGGTTGCTGAGCGCCGTGCCCGCCGCCCGTCCGGTGATTGCGCTGGCAAGTTCCCATGACCGGCTTCATCCGGTCTTCGGGTTGTGGCCCGTCGCCCTTGCCGAAGACCTGCACAACTGGCTCTCAAGCGGGCAAAGCGGCAAGGTGCTTGCCTTCGTCGACCGGCACGAGAGCGTCGAGGTCGCCTTCGAGGACGACGAGACGGGCATGGATCCGTTTTTCAACGCCAACCGGCCGGAAGATCTTGAAACCGCCCGCCGCGCCATGGACCTGATATCGGGATGACTGAGCAACCCGTTTTCGGAATCACCGGCTGGAAAAATTCCGGCAAGACCCGGCTTGTGACCCGGCTGGTCGCCGAATTCACACGGCGCGGCTTCAAGGTCTCGACCGTCAAGCACGCCCACCACAACTTCGACATCGACAAGAAGGAGACCGACAGCTACCGGCACCGGGAGGCAGGGGCGGTCGAGGTCGCGCTTGTTTCAGGCAACCGCTGGGCGCTGATGCATGAACTCAGGGGCGAAGACGAACCGGGTCTGGACGATATCCTTGCACGGATTGCGCCCTGCGACCTGGTGCTGATCGAAGGCTACAAGCGCGAAGGCCATCCGAAGATCGAGGCCCGGCGGACGGCTTCGACCAACTCCGAACCGTTGGCACCGAAAGATCCCGCCATTATCGCGATTGCCGCGGATCATCCTGTTGCGGACACCGGACTGCCGGTGTTCGACCTGGACGACATCGGCGCGATGGCCGACTTCATTGCCGCCACGGTTGAACTCAAGGAGCCGGACAGTGTCGGCTAAGCCCCTGCTCGACGACTGCTTCCTGCATGACAAGGACCGGCTGCGCCACACCGAGGCGCTGGCGATTCTCAAGGAGCGGATGCATTGCGTCACCGGGCCGGAAGAGATCCCGCTGGAGCAGGCCTATGGCCGTATCCTTGCGGAAGAGATCACGGCCCCGCGCGACGTTCCCCAGTCGGACAATTCGGCGGTCGACGGCTATGCGTTCCGGTTCGAGGATCATGAGGAGGCCGGAGGCTTTTTCCGGCTGGAACAACGGATCGCCGCCGGGCACCCGAGTGAAAAGCCGCTTGGGCCCTGGGGGGCGGCGCGGATCTTTACCGGCGCCATCATGCCGCCGGGCGCCGATACGGTCGCCATGCAGGAGGACTGCGAAACCCACGACCAGGACGGCCAGTCCTTCGTGATCGTTCCGGCCGGCCTGAAGAAGGGCGCGAACCGGCGCAGGGCCGGCGAGGACCTTGCAAAGGGCACGGTGCTGCTGTCACCCGGCCAGCGGCTCCGGCCGCAGGACCTTGCCGCCATCGCCTCGACCGGCCGGGGCAGCATCAGGGTATACCGGAAGGTCCGGGTCGCGCTCATGTCGACCGGCGATGAGATTCGCCGTCCCGGATCCGAGCTTCAGCCCGGCGAAGTCTACGATTCCAATCACTTCCTGCTGCGTGCCCTGTGCCAGAACCTGGACGTGGAGATCGAGGACCTCGGCGTGCTGAAGGATCGCGCGGAAACGATTGCCGCGACCATGAAAGCAGCGGCGGAGCGTTCGGACGTTCTGCTGACGACCGGCGGCGCCAGCCGCGGCGAAGAAGATCACGTCCTTTCCAGCCTGGACAAGCTCGGCAAGCGGCACATGTGGCAACTGGCAATCAAGCCGGGCCGGCCGATGATGTTCGGCCAGATCGGATCTTGCGTCTTTCTGGGCCTGCCCGGCAATCCGGTGGCCGCCATGGTGTGCTTCCTGCTCTATGCCCGCCCGGTCCTGTCCGTGCTCGGCGGCGGTCCTTTCCTCGAGCCCTGCAGGTTCCAGGTTCCCGCCGATTTCGAGGTTCTAAAAAAGAAACCGGACCGGCGGGAATTCTATCGGGGCATTCTGGACAGGGATGCGGACGGGCGGACGGTCGTGCGCAAGTTCGACCGGGACGGGTCGGGCCTGATCACGGGCTTGCGCGAAGCGGACGGCCTGATCGAAATCCCCGAAGACGCCACCTCGGTCCCCCGCGGCAGCCTCGTCGACTTCATTCCGTTCTTTTAGGTAGCGATACCTTCAACCGGGCCTGCCGGAAAATCTGCTCAGACTTCCTCTTCCTCGACGGTCCACGGCTCCTGCACAGCCGCCTCCTGCCATTCGATCCAGGCGGGTAACGACATCATTGCGGCACTATAGGTCGCCACCGTGGGATCGTCGGACAGCAAATAGGTGGCGAACCGGCTGACGACCGGGGCAAACATGGCATCGGCGATCGTAAAACCGCCGAACAGGAAGGGACCGCCGGAGCGATCGAGACATTCCCGCCAGATCGCGACGATCCGGTCGATATCCGCCTGTACCTTGCCATCTATGCCGATCCGGCCCGGTTCCCGGCGCATGTTCATCGGACAGGCGGACCGCAGCGCGGTAAAGCCCGCATGCATTTCCGCGGAGATCGCGCGGGCATGCGCGCGCAGGCCGACATCTCCTGGCCAAAGCCCCGCGTCCGGGAAGACATCCGCCGCATATTCCAGGATGGCGAGCGATTCCCAGACCGTGAGAGAGCCATCCTTGAGCACAGGAACCTTCATGGTCGGCGAGAAGGGCCGGAACGCCGGATTGCCGTTCTTGAAATCAAACGGCACAAGTTCCTCGGTGAAAGGAATGCCCGCCTGTTTCAGACCGATCCAAGGCCGGAACGACCAGGACGAGTAGTTCTTGTTTCCGATGAACAGCTGAAAATCTGACAAGGTCTCTTCCTCCGGATTGCCCACAGACGGCCGGCTCCAAATGGGTATTTTCATCCGCTTTACCAGCTTCTTCGGAAAAATCTGCCCGCCTGGACCGGAGAAAACAGGAAAACGCTACGGCAAGGCCATGCGTGTCTACAAAATCCTGCCTTCTACCATGGGATTAACGGTTGAATTTTACGAAAAAATGATGGGAATATTGGAATTCGGCGAGACTGGCATATCCATGCCGTTCCGCTCAACAAGTTATTTAGGGGACCAAAATTATGTACATCAAGCGTTTGGCTGCTGCCGCCGCTATCGTTCTGGCCGCAGTCGGCGGCGCACAGGCAAAGGACTGGTCGAAGGTCCGGATCGGCACGGAAGGCGCCTATCCTCCCTTCAACTCCCTGACCGCCGACGGCAAGCTGGTGGGCTTCGACATCGATATCGCGAATGCTCTTTGCGAAGAGATGAAGGTCGAGTGCGAATTCGTCACCCAGGACTGGGACGGCATGATCCCGGCGCTGCAGGCCGGCAAGTTCGACGCGGTCATCGCCTCCATGTCGATCACCGAAGAGCGCAAGCAGAAGGTCGACTTCACCAACAAGTACTACAACACCCCGCCGGCAATCGCCGTGCCGAAGGATTCCAAGCTCAAGGGCACGACCGACGCGGACCTGAAGGGCGTGATGCTCGGTGCGCAGTCTTCCACGACGCACTCCAACTACGCGGAAGAAAAGCTGCCGTCGGCCGACCTGAAGCTCTACCCGACGCCGGACGAATACAAGCTCGATATCGCCAATGGCCGTATCGATGCGGTGATCGACGACGTTGTGGTGCTGTCCGACTGGCTCAAGACCGATGACGGCGCCTGCTGCAAGATCCTCGGCACGCTGGTTCCGGATCCGGTCATCAACGGCGAAGGCGCCGGTATCGCGATCCGCAAGGAAGACGGCGACCTGAAGGAAATGTTCAACAAGGCGATCGCAGCCATCCGTGCGAACGGAAAATATCAGGAAATCAACGACAAGTACTTTGATTTCGATGTCTATGGCGGCTAGTCAGGACATGTAGTCCGCAAGACAAGAGAGCGCGGCGAGGTGCTTACGCCGCGCTCTTTCCATAAGGGGGAGTAGCATGAAGGTGGCGCCAAGCGCATGAACGAGGCACTGACGCTCTTGTCCTTCGGGGACGCCGGCTGGGGGGACGAAATCGCCCACGGCGTTCTGATAACCGTCTCGCTCGCCATTTGCACTCTTCCGCTCGGACTGGCTCTCGGCTTTGTCCTGGCGCTTGCCAAGAAAAGCGAGGATCCCTCCCTCCGGCTCGCTGCCAATATCTACACGACGATTTTCCGCGGCCTGCCGGAACTGCTGACCCTCTTTCTCGTCTATTTCGGCGTTCAGATCGCCATCCAGCAGGTTTTGAAGCTTATCGGGGTCGACGCCTATATCGAGGTCAATTCCTTCGTTGCCGGTATGGTCGCCCTGGCTCTGGTGTTTTCCTCCTACGCATCGGAAGCGTTTCTCTCCGCCTTCCGCGGCATCCCGCAGGGCCAGTATGAAGGCGGCTATTCTCTCGGCCTGTCGCATGGCAAGACCATGCGTCTTGTCGTCCTGCCCCAGCTCATCCGGCTTGCCCTGCCGGCCCTCGGCAATCTCTGGCTCATCCTGTTGAAGGACACATCACTGATCTCGGTGGTCGGACTTTCCGACCTGATCCGCCAGTCCGGTATCGCCGCCAGGGTCACGAAGGAACCGTTTCTGTTCTTCGGCATTGCCTGCCTGATCTATCTGGTACTCGCCATGATTTCGTCCATTGGCCTGTCCCGTATCGAAAACTGGTCGAAACGCGGGGAGACGGAACGGTAATGTCCTCTCCTGCCTCCACCCCTCTTCCGCCGCCTCCGGTCGCTCGCCCCTGGAGCAAAACACGAGTTCTCGGACACGTGCTGATGGCGCTGTGGATTGTCGCCGGCGCCGCTCTTGTCTACTACCTCAGCCTCAATGTGGTCAGCCCGTTCTTCCTGAAGTACTGGCCGGAATATGTCCACGGCTTCCTCATTACATTGAAGATCGTCGGGGCGTCGCTCCTGATCGGCGCCGCCCTTTCCTTGCCGATTGCGATCGCACGGTCTTCGAAAAGCCGCATCCTGAACGGCGTCTCCTACGCCTATGTCTACTTCTTCCGCGGCACGCCGCTGCTCGCCCAGACGTTCCTGATCTACTACGGGGCCGGCTCTTTCCGGGACGCCTTGACCGATATCGGACTGTGGTGGTTCTTTCGCGACGCGACCTATTGCGTGATCTTCGCCTTCGCGCTGAACACATCGGCCTATCAGGCGGAAATCCTGCGCGGATCGATCGAGAATGTGCCGAAGGGACAATGGGAGGGCGCAGAGGCGCTCGGCCTGTCGAAACCGGTGATCTTCTTCAAGATCATTCTGCCTCAGGCGCTGATGGTGGCGCTCAGGCCCTACGGCAACGAGATCATCCTGATGATCAAGGGATCGGCCATTGCCGCCATCGTCACCATTTACGACATCATGGGCGAGACCCGGCGGGCCTATTCGCGCTCCTATGATTTCCAGGCCTATATCTGGGCGGCGGTCCTGTATCTTTTCCTGGTGGAGACCCTGCGCCGGATATGGGACAAGTTCGAAGCCCGCCTCACACGCCACCTGAAACGCTGAACGAGATTTCTCAGGCGCAGCGGGCCGCGGCTTCGGCGGCGTGCGCCCTGATCCAGGAAATGAACGTCTTCAGCGGCGGACGCTGAACCCCGGGCCGCGTTACCAGATGATAGCCGGAGGATGTGGGTTTGATGTCCTCGTACAAGACTTTGAGATTTCCCGCCTCGATATCCGATTCCACGAAGACCTTGGCGGTCGCGGAAATGCCGTCGCCCCGGCGCAGGCCGTCGAGCACCATGAACCCCGGCAGGTGGGTGATGTTCAGCTTCGATCTCGGGACGATCCCCTGACGCTCGAGCCAGAGCGACAATTCATTGGTGCCCAGTTCCTGGAGCCACGGGTAGTCCTGGATCTCCGCCGGATCGCACATCGACTTATCGCCGACAAGGCTTGCTGCGCCGACGATCACGTAGTTGGAGGGCAGCAGCAATTCCGACTCCAGTCCCGGCCAGTTGCCGTTGCCGAACCGGATGGCAAGATCGATGCCGCCGGGTGCGAATTCGACCACATCGCCGGTCGGGTTCAGCATTAACTCAATGTCCGGGTGCTGATGCTTGAAATCGGAAATCCGCGGCATCAGCCAACTGACCGCGAAGGACGGGGTCATGGTCACATTGAGCGGACGCGACTGGTCCGCCTGAAGCAGGCCGTCCACCGTTTCCTGCAGGATCGCAAATCCTTCGCGAAGCCCGTCCGCCAGTTGCAGGCCTTCAGGCGTCAGCGCCACACCCCGCCCTTCCCGCACGACGAGTTGTGCGCCCAGCCGGTCCTCCAGCGACCGGACCTGCTGGCTGACGGCGGCGTGGGAGACGTTCAGGTCCCTGCCGGCTGCGGAAAAACTCTTTTTCTCGGCCACCGCCGCAAACGCCCTCAGGCTGCTGAGCGATGGCAGGTTGCGCCATTCCATATGTAATCCATACTTACATTTTAGAATTTTAGATGATTGGATTTTATCTCAGCATTCCAGCATTGTCTAATCATCGAAGACGCAAAGGAGTGTTAGACAATGTTCGATGTTCTTGCCCAGGCCTACATGACCGCAGCCCGGTTCAGCCCCTACACCCGCCCGCAACCGTCCAGCGAGCAAAAACTTGCAAAACGCCCCCGGACGTCCTCCACTGAAGAGCGGACGGAATACCGCCCGAGGTTCTGGGTCTGATGCTCTGGCCTGACAGATGGCCGCGAATGCGCTAGAACCCGACTACCCCGAATAACAGGCCCGGCGAACCGCCGGGCCTTTCGCTGCGACTTGAGGAGGAAGCGGGATATGGCAAAGGTTGCTTTCATCGGTCTGGGCGTCATGGGCTACCCGATGGCCGGCTTTTTGAAGACCAAGGGCGGACATGACGTCACCGTCTATAACCGAACCACGGCAAAGGCCGAGAAATGGGCGGCCGAATACGGCGGTCATTTTGCCCAGACCCCGCAGCAGGCCGCCGAAGGCTGCGATTTCGTCCTTGCCTGCGTGGGCAACGATGACGACCTGCGCGCCGTCACCACCGGAGAAAACGGCGCCTTCCACGGACTGAAGACCGGGGCGATCTTCATCGACCACACGACCGCTTCGGCCGAGGTTGCCCGTGAACTTTATACCGCGGCCAAGTCCAAGGGCTGCGGCTTTGTCGATGCACCGGTTTCCGGCGGCCAGGCAGGTGCGGAAAACGGCGTCCTCACCGTCATGTGCGGCGGAGACCAGGCGGACTTCGACAAGGCCAAGCCGGTCATCGACTGCTTTGCCAAGTTCGCCGGCCTGATGGGCGAAGCCGGTGCCGGCCAGCTCACCAAGATGGTCAACCAGATCTGCATCGCCGGCCTTGTCCAGGGGCTGTCGGAAGCCATCCATTTCGCCAAGAAGGCCGACCTCGACGTGCCCAAGGTGATTGCCGCGATCAAGGGCGGTGCGGCCCAGTCCTGGCAGATGGAAAACCGCTGGGAGACCATGAACGCCGGCAAGTTCGACTACGGCTTTGCCGTCGACTGGATGCGCAAGGATCTCGGCATCTGCCTGAAGACCGCCAACGACACCGGCGCACGGCTTCCGGTCACCGCCCTGGTGGATCAGTTCTATGCGGAAGTCCAGGCGATGGGCGGCAACCGCTGGGACACCTCCAGCCTGATCGCGCGGCTGGAAAACGCCGACAAGAAATAGGCGCCCCTTGGCCGCGGTCTCAGGCTGGACCGTCGACGCCGTTCTGACGGATCTCAGACACGCCGGCTCGGACGAAAACCGGGCCGGCATGAAGCGGTTCGGCATTCAGGTGGACCGGGCCTTCGGCGTACCGATGGCCTATACCCGCCCGCTGGCCAAGAAAATCGGCAAGGATCCGGCCCTGTCGGCCGCGCTCTGGGAAACCGGCTGGCACGAAGCGCGCATCCTCGCAGCCCTGATTGCCGATCCAAAACAGATCACGCCGGTGCAAATGGACGACTGGGTGGGTGCCTTCAATTCCTGGGACCTGTGCGACCAGGTCTGCGCCGTTTTTGCCAGCACAAGATATGCCACCGAAAAAATTGCTGCCTACGTGGCCGATGAGCGCGAATTCGTCCGGCGTGCCGGTTTCGCCATGATCGCCTGGCGCGCGGTTCACGCGAAGAAGGTGCCTGACGAAGACTTTCTCGGCTATCTCCACCTGATCGCCGACAAGGCGAACGATCCGCGCAACTATGTTTTCAAGGCGGTCAGCTGGGCCTTGCGGCAAATCGGCAAACGCTCACAAAGCCTTCACGCCCCTGCCCTTGCACTCGCCGAACGCCTTGCCGCCTCCGCAGACAGGACGGAACGGCGCATCGGCAAGGAGGCCGCTCGCGAACTTACCTTGGAGAAGACCCTCGCCCGACTGCGACGGAAGGCGCGCAGGACAGGTCAGAACTCATTGCAGAGTTTGAAAACAGTCAAATGAAAATGCCCCTCCCGGATCATTAAGGGAGAGGCAGTTGGCGTGCTCCGGGGCGGAAGTCCGTCCCGAAGTCACTGCGGAGGAACTGAAGGTCAGGCCGCTTACTCGGACGCTTCCTTGACGATGTCGTTCAGCAGGGCGTTCACGTCGGCGATCGCCTTCTTGGAAGCCTCGTCGCCGGTTTCGGTCAGATTGCGGTAGCCGACAACGACGGTGCCCGGATTGTCCGCGGTCTCATAAACAAAGACGCCATAGGGACAGAAGGCGATATTGGCCGGATCGGCTTCCATGGCGGCCCGAGACAGGACGGCCGAGCAGAACAGCATCGATTGCGCGTTGGTGTAGATATCCTTCTTGGCCCCGAGGTCGGCCCCGGTGCGCGCCAGCATGTCTCCGATATGGGAGACATAATCGACAACCAGACCACGGTTGACGATGGCGTTTTCCAGAGCGAAACGGACATCCTCGAAATCACCCTGGACCGTGTAGGTCGTCGTGACTTCGCTCGGCGGCATGTCGGCCGCCATGGCCGCTCCGCTCAGGGTCGCCGCCATTCCGGCTGCGATCAAAATTTTTCCGAAGAATCCAGACATGCTATCCTCCCAAATTGGCCAGCCTGCTCATCTTATGCGAACCGGATGGCGTTCCGTTTGATACATCTCAAAATCTGAATACATTCGTGCGGATCGGATCGCCAATCACGCTATTGTCATCGCACGCCGGATCGCAGTCGGTGCTCCACTGCGTCCGCCGTCACTCCGGTTTTGGTTTTTCCGTCACCACATAGCCCAGCGGCAACTGGGTCGTGCTCTTGATCTGCTCCATCGCGAAGGTGGTCGAGACGTCGGAGATATCGATCTTGGCAATCAGCCTTTTGTAAAAGGCGTCATAGGCCTCGATATCCGGCACGGCCACACGCAGGAGATAATCCACCTGCCCTGCCATGCGATAGAATTCGACGACCTCCGGAAATTCCGAGATCACATCTGCGAATTTCCTCAACCAGTCCTCCGTGTGCTGACTGGTGGTGATCGCGACGAAGGCCGTGACCTTCACATTGACCTTCCTTGGATCGAGCAGAGCGACGCGGCCGGTGATGACGCCGTCCTCCTCCATCTTCTGGATGCGCCGCCAGCACGGCGTCGTGGACAGGCCCACCCGCCGGCCGATTTCGGCAACAGGAACGGTGCAATCCTCCTGCAGAATGGAAAGAATCCGTCGATCGATACGGTCAATCATGCTGGCATCCGCATTGGCACCCGGCACCACGGGCGCTGACGGCACCGGACGGGCACGGATTTTTGTTTCAAGGGATACGGCGCGGAGTAGAACGGCTTTCTAATCCCGGCCATATATGCGCAAAATTAGATTTTTCTTCTAATTTCGACGCTGGAAATCCTTGCCAACTTTCATATCGAATGTCAATTCCAACGTTAACAGAGAAAATTTTTCTCATTCACTGCTTAACGTTTCTGGAGTTTGCCATGTTCGGCTCCCTGCAATCCTCACTGATCAAAACGGCCGGTGCCGTCGCGGTTCTGGTCACCGGCCTTGGTCTGCCGGCCGCGGCCGAAACCCCTGACCTCACGCCGCTGGTTTCGACCCAGTGGCTGCAGGACAACCTGGACAACGACCGGCTTCTCATTCTGGATACCCGCTCGCCGATCTCGAAGTCCGGCAAGGACGATTACCTGAAAGGTCACATCCCCGGCGCGATCTGGAGCGAATACCCGGGCTACTGGCGCACCGAACGCGACGGCGTCGAGGGCGTTCTGCCGTCGATCGACAAGATGGAAGCCGTTCTCTCCGAGCTGGGGGTTTCCGACGAAAAGGCCGTCGTGATCGTGCCCGACGGCAAGTCCAGCCTCGAATTCGGCGCGGCCACCCGGATCTATTGGACGTTCAAGTATCTCGGCCATGAGAATGTCGCCATTCTCGACGGCGGCCAGGCGGCCTGGGCTGCGGAAAACCGGCCGCTGGAAACCGGCAATGTCGTCCCGGTGGGCGATCTTTTCGTTGCCGAGCCCAATGAGGCCCTTCTCGTCTCGACCGAGCAGGTTGCCGAAGACCTCGGAGGCAATGCGGTCTTCCTCGATGCGCGCCCCGCAAAGCAGTTTAGCGGCGCGGAAAAGCACAAGGCGGCAACCCGCTTCGGCCATATTCCGGGTGCGGTGAACTTCGATCAGGACACCTTCTACGACCACAAGACGAACCGGTTGAAGTCTCCGGCGGAACTCGCCGCCCTGGAGCCGGCCGCCGTCAAGGACAGCGATGCGCCGGTGATTTCCTACTGCAACACCGGGCATTGGGCTGCCACCAACTGGTTCGTGCTCAGCGAATTGCTCGGCCGCAAGAATGTCACCGTCTATGACGCCAGCATGGTCGGCTGGAGCCGGCAGAAGGATCTGCCGATTTCCGGACCTGAAAAGGCCGTCGCCTCCAACTGACACGACTCTGACGCGAATAAAACGTCGCCCGGTTCATATGAGCCGGGCGACTTCCTTTTTCAGAACCGGCAGCAGATCCGCTTCGAACCACGGATGTTTTCTCAGCCAGGCATTGTTGCGCCAGGAGGGATGCGGCAGAGGCAGGACGGCGGGCTTGCCCTGCTCCGGCGGGGTTTCGAAATACTCCCTCCAGGAGGCGACCGTCTCCGTCAGGCTTTTCTTGCGCGCCTTCCCCAGATGATAGCTCTGCGCGTATTGGCCGATCACCAGAACCAGCTCGATCTGCGGCATGGCCTCAAACAACTTGTCATGCCAGGCCGTCCGGCACTCCGGCCGGGGCGGCAGGTCTCCGCCCTTGTGGTCCAGCCCGGGAAAACAGAAGCCCATCGGAACAATGGCGAGCTTTTCCGGGTCATAGAATATCTCCGGCCCGATCCCCATCCAGTCGCGCAGCCGGTCGCCTGACGGATCCGTAAAAGGGCGTCCGCTCTGGTGCACGCGGGTTCCGGGCGCCTGTCCGCAGACACAGACCCTGGCCGCGGCCGAGACCTGAAGAACCGGTCGCGGCTCGTGCGGCAGCGGGCCCTTGAGCGGGTTCTCGACGCAGATCCGGCAAGCGGCGATCTCCGCCCGAAGGTCTTCAAGTTTCATGTTCATTCCCGGAATTTACGAAGCAATTGACTGAACTTGCACATGAATCGTTAACCACGCCTTTGAGCGTGATCTTAAGAAATGGTGAGTCAAAACCTAAGATCCAAACCTAACACGGAAAGTTTTTGCAAACCGGCACGCGAGACCCATGGACCCCGACACGCCCCAAATCGGCGACAGACGAATGATCGGCGACCGGAGAACGGCCTTCAACCGGAGACGGGCGATGCGCCGGCGCGAACTCGCGCGGACCATCCGCGATTTCCGCGGAGCCATGGGAACCAAGGAAAGCCTGCAAAGCAAGTTCGAGGGCGAACGGCGGCACCTCTTCGCCGACACCCGTCTGAGCGCGGCCTTTGCCGTGCCGATGCTCGCCCTGATCGTGACCGCGATTTCCACCATGTGGCTGAACAAGGGACTGGTGACGATCTGGTTCGTGTTCACGCTGTGCATGCATCTGCTGATCGTCCTGACCTGTCAGGCTTACGAGAAATCCTCCTCGGAGGAACGGGCCAAAAAGCACTGGCTGCGGCGCTTCACCTTCGGCGATTTTCTGTACGGCACCTGCTGGTGCGTATTCTTCCTGCTGCCGCAGAAGCCGGACAGCGGCACAGGGTTCCTGGAGTTCCAGTTCGCCACCCTGCTGATCGTGGTGGCGATGAACACCATGCAGTCGGCGACCCTGCCCCGCGCGCTTGTTGCCGGCACGCTGCCGATCACCCTGACGGTGGCGGTCAATTTCCTGCTTGCCGCCGATTCCATCCACTACACGCTGGCGGCCATGGCGGTCGGCGCGCAGGGGTTCTTCCTGATCCTCGCCAACCAGCTGATCAAGAACGCCAACACCATGCTGGAATACCGGGCGGAGAAGGATTTTCTGATCGCCGAGCTGGAAACGGCCAACGCCCTTTCCGACGAGTCCCGCCGGCGGGCGGAAGCGGCGAATATGGCGAAGTCCCGTTTCCTTGCGACCATGAGCCACGAGCTGCGCACGCCGCTCAATGCCATCCTCGGGTTCTCGGAAATCATGAAGGACGAAGTCCTCGGACCGATGGACAACGCCAACTACAAGAACTACGCGGCGGACATCCACGGCTCCGGTCAGCACCTCCTGCATCTCATCAACGAGATCCTCGACCTGTCGCGCATCGAGGCCGGCCGGCACGAACTGCAGGAAGAAGCGCTTCACCTCACCGATATTGTCGAGGAATGCTGCTCGATGATGCAGATTCGCGCCAAGGCGAAGGATATCGCCCTGCGCGAACGGCACGACGCCGCCCTGCCCCAGGTCTGGGCCGATGAGCGTGCCTTGCGGCAGGTGATCCTGAACCTCCTGTCGAATGCGGTGAAATTCACGCCGACGAACGGCGAGATCCGGATATCGGTCGGCAGGTCCGCAGACGGGGGTCAGTTCGTCTCCATCGCCGATACCGGTCCGGGGATCCCGGAAGAGGAAATTCCGATCGTTCTGGAAGCGTTCGGCCAGGGCGCGGTCGCAATCAAGAGCGCAGAACCGGGCACCGGCCTCGGCCTGTCGATCGTTCAGGCCCTGGTGAAGATGCACGGCGGCAAGTTCGAGCTGAAGTCGAAACTGAGACAGGGGACGGAAGTCATCGTCAGCCTTCCGAAGGCCCGTGTGATGAATTTCGCGTCTGGGGCGCCGAAGACCGCTGCTCAGCCGCCTGAAAGACAGGACGGCCGCAAGAGCGCCTGATCCTTTCGAAGCCGCCTTTCATCCGCCCCTGGCCGTCGGCTTCAGTCGGCGCCTTTTTCTGCGACACCCGCATCCGCGAAGGTCGCCATGCCGGAATGCATTTCGGCAGCCGCCTTGACGATGCCCGCCGCAAGGGCGGCGCCGGAGCCCTCGCCCAGGCGCATGCCAAAGTCCAGGAGCGGCTCCTTGTTCATGATCTCCAGCGCGCGCCGGTGGGCGGCTTCGGCCGAGACATGGGCAAACAGGCAATGGTCCAGGCCGGCCGGATCCATGGCGTAGACGACGGCTGCCGCGGCCGTGGTGACGAAGCCGTCGACAATGACCGGAACGCGCTGCAGGCGCGCGGCGATGATCAGGCCGGCCATTGCCGCGATTTCCCGTCCGCCCACCTTGCGCAGCACTTCCAGCGGGTCCTTCGCGCCGTTGAGGCGGGCGACCGCGGCGGTGACGGCGTCCCGCTTGCGCGCCAGCCCTTCGTCATCGACCCCGGTACCGCGTCCGATCCAGTCTTCCGCCGAACCGCCGAACAGGCCGTTCAGGACAGCGGCTGCGATCGTCGTGTTGCCGATGCCCATTTCGCCGAGGCAGACAAGGTCGATGCCGCCGGCGAGCGCTTCCATGCCGTAGGCCATGGTGGCCGCGCAATTGGCTTCATCGAGGGCGTCTTCCTCGGTGATCGACGGCGTCGGAATGTCGACGGCCAGATCGAAGACCTTGAGGCCGAGATCATGCGCCCGGCAGATCTGGTTGATCGCAGCACCACCGGCGGCGAAGTTGTCGACCATCTGACGGTTTACCGCGCTCGGGAAGGCGGAGACGCCCTTGTCGGCGACGCCATGGGCGGTCGCGAAAATCGCGACCAGGGGCCGCGTGATCTTCGGCGGCGCCTTGCCGGACCAGGCCGCCAGCCATTCGGCGATCTGTTCCAGTTTTCCCAGCGAGCCGGCCGGTTTGGTCAGCTGCGCGTCCCGCGCTCGGGTCGTCTGAAGCGCCTCCTCGTCCGGACCGGGTATCGACTTCACCAGGTTGCGGATATCGTTAAACGGAAGAGCGGTTTCGGACAGGGGCATCAGCTAAGGACTCCAGAATCAGCGGCTGGTCAACAGACCGGACTTGGTCTCGCAGTAGGGCCGATCTATAACGGCGAACCATCAAAACACAAGCATGAGAGCGACCGGATGGATCAGCAATGCGACAGGACGATCCAGACACGGGGACGACTATGGGGACGGCCGTGGTGACCGACCCTGCCCTGCTTCTTGCCGATCTGGCCGCCTGCACGCGCTTTTTTTCCCGGCTTCCGCTTCCACGGCTCGGACCTTCGGACAATCCTGATGCTGCCCCCTATTTCCGGCGCGTTTCCCGGGCCGCGCCCCTTGCCGGTGTCCTGATCGCCCTGCCTGCGGCACTTCTCGGCCTGATTCTCGGATTGACGGCCCTGCCGCCTCTGGCAACCGCTTTGATCGTGGTCGGAACGCTGGCCGCAACGACCGGCGCCCTGCATGAAGACGGACTGGCGGATGTTGTCGACGGCTTTTTCGGCGGCGGAACGTCGGAACGGCGGCTGGAGATCATGAAGGACAGCCGGATCGGAACCTTCGGCGCCCTTGCCCTTGTCCTGTCGGTCGCCCTGCGCACCATTCTGCTTTCGGCCCTGCTTGAGCGTTTCGGTCCCGGCGAAGCCATGGTCCTGTTCCTGGGCGCGGAAGCCCTGAGCCGGACACTGATGGTCTGGCAGTGGTCGCAACTTCCAAGCGCCCGGCCGGATGGTCTGGGCAACCGCTTCGGCAGGCCCGACACCGGGGCGGCCGGCCAGGCGGCCCTTTTCGGCGCCCTGTGCCTGTTGCCGTCGGCGGTTGCCCTGTCGGTGCCGGCGCTGTCGCTCGGGCTGATCCTGGCCGGGATTGCCGCGCATGGCATCGGCCGGCTTGTCCTTGCCAAGATCGGCGGCTTCACCGGCGATGTACTCGGGGCCGTCCAGCAGATCACGGCGCTGGCGTTTCTGCTCGGCATTGCCATGATCCCGTGAGGAAAGCCGGGCAAACGTCACGATTCCGGTTGTGCTTTTGAACCTGTGAGGTTTGAGTGTCAGGAGTGTAATCAGAGATTGCGTCGAATGCCCTGCAGAATCCGGTCCAGGTTCAGCGTGACGATCCGGTGCGCCGCCATGTGCGCCGGGCTGATCCTTGTGCTTGCCGGCTGCGCGTCGCGCCCGGATGCAGGGGCACTTGCCGTCAGCACCCTGCAGGCGCCCGGAGCAACGACCCACGACATTCTGGTCGTCTCGACCCGTGAACGCGACGATCGTCCGGACACCTACTTCAACGGCGAACGGGCAAAATCGATTGATTTCGCGGAAGCCAGGATTTCCGTTCCGCCGAACCACAAACCGGGCAACATCGAATGGCCCGCGACCTTGCCCGGCGATCCGAAGACGTCTTTCGTTCCGCGTCAGGCCGGGTTCATCGACGGCCAGACGGCCTTCACCTCCCGGCTGAACCAGAGGCTTTCAGCCCTGCCGCCCAGTCAACGGACGGTGTTCCTGTTCATTCACGGCTACAACACGCGGTTTCCCGAAAGCCTCTACCGGTTCACCCAGCTCGTTCACGATGCGGACTTTGAAGGCGTCCCGGTGCTTTTCACCTGGGCCTCGCGCGGCAAGCTGCAGGACTATGTCTACGACCTCAACAGCGCGGCGATCGCCCGGGACTCCCTGGAAAAGACCATCCGCCTGATCAACCATAGCAAGGTGGAGCGGATCGTCATCCTGGCCCATTCCATGGGCAACTGGCTGATGATGGAAACGGCCCGTCAGATCCCGCCCTCGGACAGACGGAAGCTTGGACGCAAGATCGAACGCGTTTTCCTGGCGGCCCCGGATATCGATATCGATGTCTTCAAGGCCCAGTTGAAGCGCATTGGGCGGCAGCCCAAACCCTTTGTCATCCTGGTGTCCCGTGACGACCGGGCGCTTCGGCTTTCGAAGACGATCGCCGGCGGCAAGGAAAGGGTCGGTGCCTATGAGAACGACGAGGAGCTTGCCCAGCTCGGCGCCATTGTCGTCGACCTGACCGATGTGGAAGCAACGGATGCCGCCCACCACTCGAAATTCTCCCAGCTTGCGGAATTCAGTCAGCAAGTCCAGAAAATCCTGTCTCAGCCCGGCGTGATGGAAGGGGCCGCAGGCAGGGAAACCCAGCTCGGCAGCGCCGGCAACGATCTGGGGTCCTTTATTTCCAGCACCGCCCGGGTCGCAGTGACCCTGCCCGTTGCCGTGGTCACCGCGCCCATAAACCTCGCAACCGGCAACCCTTGATTAGGCCATATTCGGATTTCTATATCAGACCCATGATGTCACCTTGCACCAAAGTCTGTCAGATCGACCAGCGGACGAAGCTTTGCCTCGGTTGCTACCGCACGCTCGATGAAATCGCCGCCTGGGGCGCCATGCGTCCGGACGAGCGTGAAAAGGTGATGGAGGATCTCGACCGCCGCCGTTCGGACCGGGAGGCCAGCTAGAGATGGGTGGTGGTCGTTTTCGAGGCCTGGCGCTGGCGATCATCGTGCTGATCATGCTCGGCGCGGTGTTTTATTCCTTTTTCGAGTTTCCGACCTCGCCGAAAGACGTGGATCTCGACACGACCGGACCGCGGATCGTCGCCCTGTCGGTCCTCGCCTTCGTGTTCATGGCAAGCCTCGTCTTCGGGCAGCCGAAAATCCGGGACATCTTCCGGGGCGTTGTCTTCTGGGGCGGTCTGCTTGCCGTGCTCGTCGTCGGCTACACCTTCAGGGGCGACCTGATTACCGGCGGATACCGGGTGCTTGGAGCCCTCGCGCCGGGACTGGCCGTCAACCAGGAGGACGGGACCATCCTGGTCGTGCGCGACACCACCGGGCATTTTCACCTCAATGCGGACGTGAACGGCAAGCCGGTGACGTTTCTTCTGGATACGGGCGCCAGCGCGGTCGTGCTGAACTACGAAGACGCCCTGTCCGCCGGGTTCTCAAACAACGACTTGAACTTCAGCATGCCGGTTTCCACCGCCAACGGCCGGGCTGTTGTTGCGCCGGTGAAAATCGGGAGTATCCAGATCGGGGATACGCGTTTCAACGACGTCCGAGCCTTCGTAGCCCAGCCGGATGCCCTGGAGACCAGCCTGTTCGGCATGTCGGCACTTGATCGCCTCAAGAGCTGGAAAATCGCGGGCGACAAGCTGATCCTGACGCCCTAGAGCATATCCATCAAATGAACCAACATTCAATGGATATGCTCTAGCTGTCTCAAACGCCGTAGAGACTGAGGACGAACCGGGCGGAAACCGCCAGCAGGAAAAACCCGAAGAAGAGTTCCATCGTCCGCCGCTGCAGCATATGGGCGATCTTCACGCCGAAGGGCGCGGCGAAGGTCGTCACCGGTATGATCAATGCCAGGCCGAGCAGATTGACATAGCCGAGCGAAAACGGCGGCAGGTCCGCAGCCCCCCACCCGGCCAGAATCATCCCGATGGTACCGGGAATGGCGATCAGCGTGCCCGTGCCGGAGGACGTCGCCACCGCCTGGTGGATCGGCCGGCCGTAAAGGGTCATGAAGGTGTTGTTCATCACCCCGCCGCCGATCCCCATGAGCGTGGAGAAAAACCCGATCAGGGCGCCGCAGACCGGGCGGATCGGAAAGCCCGGAATGTCGCTGCCGAGCCGCCAGTGCGGCTTGTTGAACAGCATGCGCAGGCCGATGACGAAGGCGATGACCGCGAAGATGCCCTTCATGCCGTCGCCGGACACGTAAGCGGCGACCAGCGAGGCGCAGGCGACGCCGAAGGGCACCGGAATCAGCCAGGATTTCAAAAGCTCCAGATCGACGGCGCCGCGTTTCTTATGGGCCAGGAACGAGCGGATCGACGTGGGCACGATGATGCCGAGCGATGTCGCCACGGACACGTGCATGCGCACGCCTTCATCGACGCCGACGGCGGTCAGGAACTGATAGAGCACCGGCACGAGGATAGCTCCGCCGCCGATGCCGAACATGCCGGCCAGGAAGCCGGCGATCAGCCCGGAGGCCAGAAGCGCCAGGCCGAGGGCGAGGGTTTCGCTGGTGAAAAACGAGACGTCCAAGTCAACTCATCCGGGTTAGAGCGCGTAGAAGCAGCACTCCGACTCAGGCCGCATGGCCGGCCGGGATGCTGGAAAGGTCTTCACACTCGTCCACCGGGCTGACGGCAGCAAGGGCCTTTTCGACGATTTCGGTTCCCGCGCCCGGTTTGGTCGCTTCCACGGTCAGGATCCGTCGACAGGAGCGCGCGCCCGGACGGCCGTGAAAGAGGCCGAGCATGTGGCGGGTCATGTGCGCGAGACGCACGTCCTTTGAAAGCTGGTCCTCGATATAGGGCAGATAGGCCCGGATGGCCTGCCAGGGAGAGACATCCTCCCCGTCCGCGCCATAGATGCGCCGATCGACCTCGCCCAGGATCTCCGGCGTGTGGTAGGCCGCGCGGCCGAACATGACGCCATCGAGATCCTGAAGATGGGTCTCGGCTTCGTCGAGGGTCTGCAGCCCGCCGTTCAGTCCGATGAACAGATCCGGATAGCGGGATTTGAGCCGCTTCACCCGGTCGTAGTCGAGGGGCGGTATGTCGCGGTTTTCCTTGGGGCTCAGCCCCTGCAGCCAGGCCTTGCGGGCATGGACCCAGAGCGCATCGACACCGGCGGCCACAACCGCATCGGCCATGGCGTCGAGGGCGATTTCGGGATCCTGCTCGTCGACGCCGATCCGGCATTTGACGGTCACTGGAACGCTGACGGCATCCTTCATGGCCCGGACGCAATCCGCGACCAGTTCCGGCTCCTGCATCAGGCAGGCGCCGAAACTTCCCGACTGCACCCGGTCGGACGGACAACCGACGTTGATATTAACCTCGTCGTAGCCGAACTCCGCGACGATCTTCGCCGAGCGTGCCATGGCCGTGGGGTCCGACCCGCCGAGCTGGCAGGCAACAGGATGTTCGAAATCTGAAAAGCCGAGCAGATGCTCCCGGTCGCCATGGATCACGGCCCCGGTGGTCACCATTTCCGTATAAAGCAGCGCGCGCTGGCTCAATTGCCGGTGAAATGCCCGGCAATGGCGATCCGTCCAGTCCATCATCGGCGCGACGGAGAATTTATGCGTCTTGTATCGATCCATTCTTTGAAGCTTTAGATTAATGGGTCCTGACCCTAGGCCTCCCGGCGATCCATTTCACGTGTTGTTGCCCGGCTTGTAGCTTATCTGATCATCTTGTGCGCGAAAATCCACGGTTTGACCGGGATTTTATCGTCAGGTGGGTGCCTTCCGCGTTTTGTCAGGCCGGCCCCGAACAAGTCTCCCGCCTCTTCCGCCTTGCAGCGGCCTGAAGCTGGCGGTCGTCGTTTGCGCCATGCGTGCAACCGGAACCGGCAACAATGTCTGATCACACCGGGTTCCATGTGCCTCTCGCCGGAAAGTACCCCGACAGCAAACCGTTCAGCCTCGTGCTTGAACCTGATCAAGACGCCCCAATATAAAATGTTCGGCTAAAACTTGAATTCACTCCCGGAGGCAGACGATGGGCTATGACGATATCCTGGTGAATGTTCCATTGGTGGAAAGCGACCATCAGGTTGAATTGGCACTTACCCTTGCCAGGCAATTCGGCGCCCAATTGACCGGCGTCTGCGTGTTGCCGGAGGCCGCCAGACTGCGGGATGCGGTTCAAAACCCGTTCATTCTCATGAACAAGACAGAAGTCACAGATAACATTCAGCGCGAATATGACGAGGCGGCCAAACTCGGAGCCAAATTCGGTGCCGCTGCGGAACGGGCAGGTGTTTCCCATGACTGGCTGACAGGCGAAGGCGACCCTGCGGATGTACTGGTTCACACCGCCCGCCTGCATAACCTGACCATTGTTGAACAGTACACGACCGGAGTCGACCTGCTGTGGGGTGCCGCGACGCAGCTTGCCCTTTCCGGCAGCCCTACGCTGATCCTGCCTACCGGATGGTCACGCACCGAATTGCCCCAACGCATCCTCCTCGCCTGGAACGGAAGCGCGCAGTCGGCAGCCGCCGCGCGCAATGCCTTGCCTCTGCTGAAGACGGCCTCCACCGTAACCCTCCTGGTGGGGCAAAATCGCGAGGCACCTCCTCAAAGAATGCGGCTCCCTCCCCTCAACATCGAAAAATATCTTTCAAGGCACGGAGTAAACGTCGAGATAGCCGATCTGAAGGAGAAGGATGCGGATGCCGGCGATGGAATCCTGAAGAATGCAGAGACCTTCAATTCGGACCTGATTGTGATGGGTGCATACGGCCGGTCACGGTTCAGGGAATGGGTGCTTGGCGGTGCAACCAGGCAAATCATCGAAAATACGACGATACCGGTCCTTATGGCGCACTAGCGGTCGTTACCGCTCTGCAATTCGGCGAACAAGGCCGCTTCCAACGGAAACCGGGACGTGTGCAAGGATGACCGGACCTGTATTCGACTACCATTCGTCCGAAATGGAAGCGTGCCTGGATGAGGTCGGCACGACAGCTGGCGGACTGTCCTCCCCCGAGGCGGCCGCAAGAATTGAGACATATGGCCCGAACAGGTTGCCCGAACCACCCGGACGGAATCCGGTTCTGCGCTTCCTGGCCCATTTCCATGACATCCTGATCTACGTCTTGCTCGGCTCGGCCGTTATTACAGCGGCCATGCAGCACTATGTCGACACGGCCGTCATACTGGCGGTGGTGATCGCCAACGCGGTGATCGGCTTCATCCAGGAAGGGAAGGCCGAAAAGGCGATGGACTCCATCCGCAGGATGCTCGCGCCGCAGGCCGCCGTTCTGCGCGACGGGGAGCGTCACAGTATTGGCGGCGAGAAACTGGTTCCCGGAGACATCGTGCTGCTGGAGGCAGGCGACAAGGTTCCCGCCGACCTGCGGCTGATCCGGACCTCCGGACTGCATATCCAGGAAGCGATCCTGACGGGTGAATCCGTGCCGGTCGAAAAATCTATCGCGCCGGTGGCCGCCGAGGCCGCGCTCGGCGACCGCTCCTGCATGGCCTACAGCGGCACGATGGTGACCAGCGGACAGGGAAGAGGCCTGGTCGTTGCCACAGGTGCGAAGACGGAGATCGGCCGTATCAGCGGCCTGCTGGCCGATGTCGAGGTGCTGACAACGCCGCTCGTGCGCCAGATGAACGTCTTCGCCAAATGGCTCACCTTGCTGATCCTGCTGATTGCAGCAATCCTGCTGACCTTCGGCTATTTCGTCGAGCATCACGATTTCACCGAGATGTTCATGGCGGTGGTCGGCCTCTCTGTTGCCGCGATCCCCGAGGGACTTCCCGCCGTCCTGACGATCACACTGGCGGTCGGCGTTCAGGCGATGGCGCGGCGCAATGCCATCGTCCGCCGCCTGCCGGCGATCGAGACACTCGGTTCGGTGTCGGTGATCTGCACCGACAAGACCGGCACGCTGACGCGCAACGAGATGATGGTCGCCTCGGTCGCGCTTTCCGGGCACCGGTTTTCCTTCGCAGGCGACGGCTACGAACCGAACGGGACGATCTATCTCGCCGAAACCCGGGTGAACGGGCTGGACCATCTCCATCTGGCCGAACTGGCCCGCGCAGCGGCGTCCTGCAACGATGCCTCGCTGCATCGCCGCGAAGGCTTCTGGGCGGTTGAGGGCGACCCGATGGAAGGCGCGCTGCTGGCGCTTGCCGGAAAGGTCGGGGTCGATGTCAGCCAGGAACTGTCGGCGCGCACGCGCACCGACGAGATCCCCTTTGATTCCCGCCATAAATTCATGGCGACACTGCATCACGATCACGCCACCCACGCCGATATCTTCGTCAAAGGCGCGCCGGAGCAGGTCCTGGCGATGTGCGCGCAGCAGCGCGCGCCCTCGGGCGAAAGCGAACCGCTTGACGTCCCCTACTGGATGGACTGCGCCGAGGACATGGCCGCCCATGGCCAGCGCGTGCTGGCAATCGCCACCCGCGAAGTGGACCATGCCCAAACCATGCTCAACTTCGCGGATGTCGAAGGCGGTCTTGTGCTTGTCGGCCTCGTCGGGCTGATCGATCCACCGCGCCCGGAAGCAATCGAGGCAGTCGCCGAATGCCGCAAGGCCGGCATTCGGGTGAAGATGATCACCGGCGACCACGCGGGAACGGCCGCGGCGATCGGCAGGCAGATCGGCCTGGAAAATCCCGACAGGGTGCTGACCGGCAGAGACCTGGACACCATGGACGACGCCGCGTTAGCCGCCACGGTGGGCGACGTGGATATCTTCGCCCGCACCAATCCGGAACACAAATTGCGCCTCGTCATGGCCCTGCAATCGCAGGGCATCACCGCGGCGATGACCGGCGACGGGGTCAATGACGCACCGGCGCTGAAGCGCGCCGATGCCGGGATTGCGATGGGCCGCAAGGGCAGCGAAGCGGCCAAGGAGGTCGCGGAACTGGTGCTCGCCGACGATAATTTTGCCTCCATCGTCGCCGCCGTGCGCGAGGGCCGGACGGTTTACGACAACATCAAGAAGGTCATCAGCTGGACCCTGCCGACCAATGCCGGCGAGGCCATGACGATCATCGTCGCGCTGCTGTTCGGGCTGACGCTTCCGGTCACGCCGATCCAGATCCTTTGGGTCAACCTCATCACTGCGGTCACGCTGGGGCTTGCGCTCGCGTTCGAGCCGACAGAAGACGACACGATGCGGAGACCGCCGCGCCCACGGAACGAAGCACTCCTGACCGGCGGGCTCGTCTGGCACATCGTGCTGGTCTCGCTGCTGTTTCTCGGAGGTGTGTTCGGCATCTATGCCTACGCGATCGATCGCGGCTACTCGCTCGAGCTGGCACGCACGATGGCGGTCAATACGCTGGTGGTGATGGAAATCTTCCACCTGTTCTTCATCCGGAACATCTACGGGACGTCACTCACCTGGAAAGCCGTCCGTGCCACGCCGGTCATCTGGGCCACGGTTCTCACGGTGACCATTGCACAATTCGCGATTACCTACCTGGCGCCGCTGCAGCGCATCTTTGAAACGGAGAGTGTCCCGCTGTTCGACGGCCTGCTGATCGTCGCAATCGGCGTCACGCTGTTTGCGATCATCGAGGTCGAGAAGCAATTACGCCTCAGTATGAAGGGCCTGGTTTTCCGGCGGTCTCTCAACAAGCGCTAAAGCGCGTTGCTGCTCCGTTGGGCGATCTGATCATTTTGTGCGCCGATATTCCCGGTTTGGCCGCGCGTCCCGCTTTAAGCAGACGCCTTCTGCATGTCTGACTGCGCAGCCCCGAACAGGTCCCTCGCCTCTTCCGCCGTATAGCGGCCGAGGCGGACGTCCTCGGCGACGAGGGCCGGATCGCGGTCCTCCGGCTTGCCGTAGCCGCCGCCGCCCGGGGTACCGACGCGGACGCGATCGCCCGGGTGCAGCGGGATATCCTGTGCCTTGGAGAGATGTTCCGGCACGATCGCCTTGCCGTCCTGCCACACGGTGACGGAGTTCGGCTTGCCGTCCTTGCCGCCCAGCGCGCCCTGGGGCCCGAAACGGCCGTGATCCATGACGAAGCTTGCGGTCGCGTAGCCGCGCAGGAGTTCGATCTCGTAGTCGAGGCCGAAGCCGCCGCGGTGCCTGCCCGCGCCGCCGGAGCCTTCCCGGAGCGCATAGCGGTGGTAGAGCACGGGGAACTGCTGTTCCATGATCTCCACCGGCGGGGCCTTGGAAATACCGATGGTGGAGCAGCCGTTGGAAAGGCCGTCGTGGTCGGAGTTGCCGCCGTAGCCGCCGCCGGAAATCTGGTACATGACGAAGCCGCGCTTGTGGGACGGATCGTAGCCGCCGAGCGCGAAATTGCCGGAACTTCCCGCAGGGG
Source organism: Roseibium aggregatum (assembly GCF_014692675.1). Lineage (GTDB taxonomy): Bacteria > Pseudomonadota > Alphaproteobacteria > Rhizobiales > Stappiaceae > Roseibium > Roseibium aggregatum_C. Next base: position 150,677 of record NZ_JABFCZ010000010.1, read on the forward strand.
CCGCCGTGACACGGTCCGGCAGGGCCTCGACCAGGGCGGCAAAGACCGCCTCGGCGATGCGTTGGCTGACTTCCGCCGCGCAGCCGGAGACCGGACGCGGATATTGCGCGTCGAGGAAGGTGCCCTCAGGCCGGATCACCGTCAGCGGCTCAAACGCTCCGGCGCTGATCGGTACATCGGGAAAGATGTGGCGCATGGCCAGATAGACCGAGGACATGGTGGTTGCGAGCACCGAGTTCATCGGCCCCCGGCACGGGGCGGAGGAGCCGGCGAAATCGAAGGTGAGTTCGCCGTCCTTCGCCGTGATCGCCAGCTTGATTTCCAGCGGCTCGTTGACCACGCCGTCACTGTCCACATAGGCCGTGGAGCGGTAGGTGCCGTTCGGGATGAGGCGGACGTTGGCCCGCATCTGGTCGGCCGCGCGCTGGCGGAGTTCTGAAATCGCTTCCCTGACCACATCGTCGCCGTAACGGTCCAAAATCCGGCCGAGCCGTTCCGCGCCGACCAGAAGGGCAGCCGCCTGTGCCTTCACATCGCCGATGCGTTGCTCGGCCACGCGGATGTTGGAGCAGATGATGGAATAGATCTCGTTGTCCATCCTGCCCTGCTTGAAGAGGCGCACCGGCGGCAGCCGCAGGCCTTCCTGTTCCACCGAAGTGGCCGAGGCGGAGAAGCCGCCGGGAACGGCGCCGCCGGTGTCCGGCCAGTGGCCGGTGTTGGACAACCAGCAGAAGATCTCGCCGTCCCGGTAGAACGGCATGGCGAAGCGAACGTCCATCAGGTGCGTGCCGCCAAGATAGGGGTCGTTGACGATGTAGATATCGCCCGGCTCGGGGGCCGCGACCCGGCCGTCCCGGATCATCTCGATCAGGGTACGGGTGGAATACTGCATGGTGCCGACGAAGACCGGCAGGCCGCCCGCCCCTTGGGAGATCAGCGAGCCGTCCACGGCGGAATAGATGCCGTCGGAGCGGTCGTTGGCTTCGGCGATGACGGGAGAGAAGGCCGCGCGGGAGAAACTCAGGTCCATCTCGTCGCAGACCTGCTGCAGGCCCGACTGGATGACGCTCAGGGTGATCGGATCGATGGTCATGCGCCGACTCCCAGTTCGATGATGATGTTGCCGTCGGCGTCCTGGACCGCTTTGTCGCCCGGATCGATGACGATGGTGGTGTCCATCTGTTCCACGATGGCGGGCCCGTGGATCTCGGCGGAAAGCGGCAGGTGATCGCGCCAGTAGATCGGGGTTTCGACCGGACCGTCGAACCAGACCTGGCGAGAGCCGGTCAGCGCTTCCTCGAGCTTTTCCTTGCGGCCGGCCGGATCGATCAGCAGCGACAGGTCGATCTCGGAGCGGCGTCCGATGACGGAGCAGTTGACGTTGACCAGGCTTGCCTTGATCTCCGGCAGCTCGACATGGAAGCGGTTGAAATAGGCCTGTTCGAACAGGCTCTGCAATTCGTCCAGGGTCGGGCGCGGACCGGGAAGCGGCACGCGCAGCAAGTGGGTCTGGCCGATAAACTGCATGTCGACGGACCAGATCTCGCGCAGTTCCTCGATTTTCACGTTTTCCTTTGCAATCAGTCCCCGGCCTTCCGCCTGCTGCTGGTCGAACAGCGTGTGCACCACTTCGATGTCGAGTTCGGCCAGCGGCTTGTTCACCGTGTTGACGAAGTCGTGGCGCAGGTCGGCGACGACACAGCCCAGCGCGTTGGTGATACCCGGACGGGACGGCACCAGCACGCGGGGCACGCCCAGTTCGCGGGCAATCGCGGTTGCGTGCAGGGGACCGGCGCCGCCGAAGGCAAAGAGCGCATAGTCGCGCGGGTCCTCGCCGAGACTGACGGAGACCATGCGCACGGCATCGGCCATGCGGGTATTGGCGATGCGCAGGACAGCCGCGGCCGCCTCCTTCGCACCAACACCCAACGGCTTGCCGAGCTTTTCAGCGAAGATCGCCTCGATATCGGCGAGTGACACGGTCGAGGAGACGGAGTTGAGCTTTTCCGGGTTCATGCGGCCGAGCAGGAGATTGGCGTCGGAAATGGTCGGCGCCTCGCCTCCGCGGCCGTAGCAGATCGGGCCCGGCGTGGAGCCCGCACTTTCCGGACCGACCTGCAGCAGGCCCGCCTCGGTGATCCGGGCGATGGAGCCGCCGCCGGCACCCACAGTGCGCACGTCGACCATGGGCACATGGATCGGCATGGCATATTCGATCTCGATTTCGTTCGAGACCGCCGGTTCCGCATTGCGGATCAGGGCGACATCGGTGGAGGTTCCGCCCATGTCGTAGGTCAGAAGGTTCGGAATGTTGGCGCGCCGGCCGGTATAGGCGGCGGCCATGACGCCGGAGGCCGGTCCGGACATGACGGTCTTGGCTGCTTCGATCGCCACGCGCCGGGCCGAGACCATGCCGCCGTTGCCGTTCATGACAAGAACGTCGTGGCGATAGCCCTTTTCGGCGAGCTGATCGGCGAGACGCTCGACATAACGGCGCAGCAGCGGCTGGACCGAGGCATTGATCGCAGCGGTCACGCCGCGCTCGAATTCGCGGCTTTCCGACAGGAGCGAATGGCCGAGGGTAATGTTTTCGTTCGGCCAGATCTCCGCGGCGATCTCGCCGGCGCGCAATTCATGGGCCGGATTGGCGTAGGAATGCAGGAAATGGATCACCAGCGCCTCGCATCCCTTGTCGAGAAGCTCCTTCAGGGCCGCCCGGAAGGCATCTTCATCCAGGCCCTTGTAGACGGTGCCGTCCGCATAGAGGCGCTCGGGCACTTCCAGGCGCAGGTCTCGCGGGATCACCGGGCGGAACTCGCCCTTCATGCCGTAAGCGTGGGGCCGTGTGCGCCGGCCGAGTTCCAGGATATCCCGGAAGCCTTCGGTGGTGATCAGGCCGGTCTTGCACAGGGTCCGTTCGAGGACCGCGTTGGTGGTGGTGGTCGTGCCGTGGACGATCAGGTCCAGGGCGGAGAGATCCGCCTCGGCGATTTCCAGCGCCTTCAGAACGCCGAAGGCCTGGTTGTCGAGGGTGGTCGGCGTCTTCGCCAGCCGGACCGTCTTCGCCTGGGCATCGTAGAGGACAAGGTCCGTATAGGTGCCGCCCACATCGATGCCGGCGACATTCGATGTTTCCGGGGCTTTCGACGCTTCGTCGGCGCTGGCGATGGACGGGGACACGTTCATGGTAAAATCAAACCCGATAGCAGAATGGCAGTGAAAGGCGGGCAGTTCGCTGCCCGTTATGTTTTTCAGGCGTCCCGACCGGCCCTGATCGCCGCCAGGACCTTGTCCGGGGTTGCCGGCAGATGGGAAACCCGGGCGCCGCAGGCATCCTTGATCGCGTTCAGGATCGCCGGCGCCGTCGGGATCAGGCAGTGTTCGCCCAGGCCCTTCGCGCCATAGGGACCGTGTTCGTCGCCGGTTTCCAGGATCAGGGTCTCGATCGGCGGCACGTCGCCGATGGTCGGGATCAGGTAGTCGTGCAGGTTTTCCGTGCGGCCCGGCAGGAATTCCTCCATCAGCGCCAGACCGATGCCTTGGGCGACGCCGCCCTGAACCTGGCCTTCCACCAGCAGCGGATTGATCGCCTTGCCGACGTCATGGGCCGCGGTGATTTTCAGGAGCTTCACCGTGCCGAGCGCCAGATCCACCTCAAGTTCCGCCATCTGGGCGGTGGTTCCGAATACCGCATAGGGAGAGCCCTGACCGTTCTCATCGAGCGGTAGTGTGGGCGGATCGTAGGATTCCACGGCCTCCAGCACGTAAGCCTCGCCGTCGGCTGCCAGCGACGAAAGCGCAATCCGGTGTTCGCCGGTGGCATCCGCGATACGGATCTCGCCCGCGCCGAATTCCAGTTCAGCGGCATCGGACACATTGGCGAGCCGCAGGATCCGGGCGCGCAGCGCCTCGCCGCAGAGCCGGGCGGCATTGCCGGTGATGAAGGTCTGGCGGCTGGCGGAGGTCTTGCCCGCATCCGGCGTCAGGTCGGTGTCGGGACCGATCAGTTCGATCGTGGTGACCGGCACGCCCAGCGCGGTGGCGAAGATCTGCGTGATCACCGTGTTGGAGCCCTGACCGATGTCAGTCGCGCCCTGATGCAGCACGACCCGGCCGTCTGCGGCAACGCCTGCGCGAATGGTGGACGGGTTGGACATGGAGGTGTTGCCGCAGCCGTACCAGCCGCCGGCAATCCCGACCCCGCGGCGGATACGCCCGCCTTTGGAATTGAACGCTTCAGCGTCCGCCACCGCCCGCTTCCAATGGTCTTCCAGGATGTCGAAACAGTCGGCGATGCCCATGCCGTTTTCAAAGACCTGGCCGGTCACGGTCGGATCGCCGTTGCGCAGGGCATTGCGGCGGCGGAACTCTAGCCGGTCGATATCGAGCGCATTGGCGAGATCGTCGTACAGCGGCTCCTGGGCGAGCGCCGATTGCGGCACGCCGAAGCCCCGGAAGGCGCCCGACGGCGCAGTATTGGTATGAATGCCTGCGCTGCGCGCCACATAGTTCGGCGTCTTGTAAGGGCCGGAGGCGTGGATCGGTACCCGGTTGGCAACCGTCGGACCCCAACTCGCGTAAGCACCTGTGTTGAAGGTGCCGTCGAATTCGGCGGCAACGATATTGCCGTCGGCATCGGCCCCGATCCGCATTGTGATTTCGGACGGGTGGCGCTTGGTCGAGGTGGAGATGGATTCCGTCCGGCTGTAGGTGATGCGCACCGGCCGGTCGAGCAGCCATGCCGCAAGCGCCACATATGGTTGGGTCGTCAGGTCGAGCTTTGAGCCGAACCCTCCGCCAACGGCCGTCGGGACGATGCGGATGGCGTCCTTCGGCAGCCCCAAGAGAACGGCCAGGCCTTCCTTGTTCATGACCGGGGCCTGGGTGCAGCAATGCACCTCGATGCGGTCGCCCACGCGCTGTGCAAAGGCCGCCTCCGGTTCGATATAGCCGTGCTCGATGAAACCGGTGGAGAACGATCCTTCTGCGATCACGGCGGCTTCAGTCATCGCAGCTTCAGCTTCACCGCGTTTGACGAAACCACGGCACATGACGTTTTGCGCGCGGCCCTGATGCAGGTCCGCTATCCCGGCAGCCTCCTTCGGCAGGAGCGCATGGGGTAGCGGTTCGAACGTGACCGGGAAATCCGCCAGTTCGAGCCCATTGACCAGATCCGCAGGACCGACAATGGCGGCGACCGCCTCGCCCTTGAACAGGGTTTCCCCTTCCGCGAACATGGGCTGATCCTCGAACCCCGGGATCACGCCGAAACAGTTCGTACCGGGTACATCCTTCGCCGTCAGGACGAGGTCGAGACCGGTCGCGGCCTTGTAGGCATCGAGATCGCCGAGTTCGAAGGTCGCGTGGTGATAGGGAGAACGCACCACGCGCAGGGTCAGCGCATCTTCCGGCGCGACGTCGTCGCCAAAGCGTTCGGTCCCCGAGACCTTGGGCAGGCCGTCGATGCGGGCCATCGGAACACCGACACCGCCGACAGGCGTTTCTGCGCGCGCGCCAACATCCATGACCGCGTCGATGATCTTGCGATAGCCGGTGCAGCGGCACAGAACACCACCAAGGGCATCCATCACCGCTTCTTCGCTTGGGGCGTCCTGCTGGCGGAGCAGACCGACGGCAGAGACCATCATGCCCGGCGTGCAAATTCCGCACTGGGCAGCCTGATGGCGCTGAAAAGAGTCCGCAAGGGCCTTACCGATCTCGTCGTCCTTAGCGAGTCCTGCCTGGGTTTCGACCGCTGCGCCTTCCACCTGACCGAGCGCGGTGGTGCAGGCGCAGACAGGATTGCCGTCGATCAGAACGGTACAGGCGCCACAGTCGCCCGCATCGCAGCCGACCTTGACGTCTTTCGCCCCGGCCCGCTCCCGCAGGGCATAGGACAGGCGTTCGGCCGGAGGACCGTCCACCCGGACCGCTTGGCCGTTCAGGCGAAAGGTTACGCCCTGCATATCGTCCATATCAGCGAGAGCCATGGTCAGTTCCCCTCCTCAGCCGCCATCAGGACCGCACGCGCTATCAGTTCGCGGGCAGCCGCCAAACGGTAGTCAGCCGATGCCCGCACATCGTCGATGGGCGTAAGCGGCGACAGGTCAGCCTTTTCAAGACAGGCCCTGATCGCGTCCGGTTCCGCCCTGGCCCCGTTCAAGGTCTGTTCCACAGCGGTCAGCCGCTGGGCGACCGCCGAACAGGAGCCGACAGAGACTGCTACATATGTGAATGTGCCATCATTGGCGCATTCCACGACGGCAGCCACCATGGCAATCGAAATGACGAGATAACGCCGGGCGCCGAGTTTCAGGAAAGCGGAATGGCACGCCGGCCAATCGGGCACCAGAACAGCGGTGACCATCTCGCCCGGTTGCAGGGCGGTCCGGCGGACACCCGTAATGAATTGATCAAGCGGCAGGACCCGGGTTCCGGCCGGCCCGGCGATCTCGACTTCGGCATCCAGCGCCAGAAGCGGCGGAACGCCGTCGGCCGCCGGCGATGCGTTGCATAGATTGCCCGCGATGGTGCCGGCGTTCTGGATCTGAATGGAGCCCACTTCCCTTGCCGCCTGTTGAAGCGCGAGGAATTGCGCGGGCAGGTTCGCGTCGCGGATCTCCGACCACGTGGTCGTCGCGCCGAAGCGCCAGACACCGCCGCTTTTTGAAATGCCGTTGAGCCCCTTGATCCGGCTGAGGTCGATCACGGGATCCGTCGCCGTCCGCCCTCCGAGAGCCGGAAAGAAATCGGTTCCTCCGGCCAGGATCCTGACAGGCTGCCCGGCCATCAGATGCAAGGCGGCCTCTAGTGTTTCGGGTCTGTGGAATTGCATCGGCGTCCTCAATGCATTTCGTTTGCATACTAACGAATTAGAACCACAACATTAAGCACTGTCAAGCGGCACCTCCGGGATTTTGAGCCTAAATTTTTCGCATGCATTTTTCGGTTGCTTTCTTCGCAATATTCATTTGTATACTAACGAATATACCGCCGATACGGCAGCACCGCCTAAGCCCAGGAGACAGTGCTCATGTCCGAAACGCTCGAAATCGATACGCCCATTCTGGCCGGGAAACCCTCCCCTTTCGCCGTTCCGACCGGCTGTTATGCCCTGACCGTTCAGGAGCTGCAGCACTACACCGACAGCCTGTTTCGATTCAGGGTAACACGGCCGATGCAGTTCCGCTTCCGCTCCGGCGAATTCGTCATGATCGGCCTGCCGAATGCGGAAAAGCCGGTGTTCCGCGCCTATTCGGTGGCAAGTCCCTCCTGGGACGAGGAACTGGAATTCTTTTCCATCAAGGTGCCCGACGGCCCGCTGACCGAACACCTGCAGAAAATCCAGCCGGGCGATACGGTCCTGATGCGCAAGAAGGCGACCGGGACCCTGGTGAACGACGCGCTTCTGCCCGGCAAACGGGTCTGGATGTTTTCCACCGGCACCGGCATTGCCCCCTTCGCCAGCCTGATCCGGGATCCGGAGACTTACGACAAATTCGATCAGGTCATCCTGACCCACGGCTGCCGCACCGTTCCTGAACTGAAATACGGTGAGGATCTGGTGGCAAGTCTCAGGGACGACCCGCTGGTCGGCGACCTCGTACGCGACAAGCTGATCCACTACACGACCGTGACCCGGGAGGACTTCGTCCGCAAGGGCCGGCTTACCGATCTGATCGTTTCGGGTAAACTCTTCGACGACCTCGGCCTTCCGCGCATGGGGCCGGAGGAGGACCGGGCCATGATCTGCGGGTCCATGGCCATGCTGAAAGACACGAAGGAGCTTTGCCTCAGCCACGGACTGGAGGAAGGTGCGAACAACAAGCCGGCGCAATTTGTCGTGGAACGCGCCTTCGTGGACTGACAAATTGATGCGATTTGCAGCAAGGCTGCTCAGCAAATCAGCGCAAGCCGAATGCAAACCGCATTGACACGATTTTTGAAAACATGTTTGCATACTAACGAAATGCAGGCAGGGCATTTGAGGAGTCACGACGTTGACTGCAGCCGAGGGCAAACCAGAAAAGATCCGCTGCGATGCTTGTCCGGTCATGTGCTACATCGCCGACGGCCGGTCCGGCGCCTGCGACCGCTATGCCAATGACAACGGCCAGCTTGTCCGCCTCGACCCGCTGACGATTCTTGAAAAGACCGAAGCCGCCGGCGGCGAGATCGTCCCCTTCCTGGACAAGGAATGGGACGGCGACATCCTGCCCCCGACCGACGGTTTCGTGACCGCCATCGGCGCCGGTACCACCTATCCCGACTACAAGCCCGCCCCGTTCATCGTCTCTTCCGAAGTCGATGGCGTGGACATGATCACCGTGGTGACGGAAGGGATCTTCAGCTACTGCGGCGTGAAACTGAAGATCGATACCGACCGGCATCTAGGGGTGGAATGTTCCCCCGTTCGGGCCGAGGGCGAGGTCATCGGTCACGTGACCACCTCCGAATACGGCAGCCAGATGCTCTCGCTCGGCGGCGTGCATCACCTGACCGGCGGTTCCAAGAAGGAAGGCCGTGTCACCTGCTCCGCCATGCTGGCGCTGTGCAACGGCGAGGAAGTCGACCTTACGATCGACAATGGCGTTGAGCTCAAGGTCCAGGCGGGTCAGCCGCCGGTCATCAACGGCGAACGGGAAGAGCGCATGCGGGTTGGCTGCGGGTCAGCCACCGTCGGCATGTTCGCCGCCCAGTGGAAGGGCCTCGTCGACGAGGTGGTGGTGGTCGACGACCACATCACCGGCGTCATGTCAGAGCACCAGGCCGGCAAGGTCATCGGCTGGGAGCCGACCGGCATCAAGATCAACGGCCGCCGCTCCACGCCCGGCCGCTATTTCCAGGTCGCCGAACCAGGCACCGGCTGGGGCGGAACCAACCTGCAGGATCCGCTTGGCATCATCGGCAAGTTCAATCCGAAGGACGCCAGGCCGGGATTGTCGATGCTGATGGTATCCACCACCGGCGAACATTCCGCCTATTACGAACTCGATGAAAACCTGGTCCCGGTTCAAAAGGACATGCCGGAGCGGCTCCAGCCTTCCGTCAAGCGGATCGAGGAAAACTGTGAGCCGGCCCTGACCTCGGTCCTGTTCATGGCAGGCGCCGGCGGCTCCCTGCGCTCCGGCGTGACCGAACACCCGGTCGGGCTGACCCGCTCGGTCCAGAATTCGCTGACCTATGTGAGCTGCGGCGGTGCGCCGGTCTATATCTGGCCGGGCGGCGGCATCACCTTCATGGCCGATGTCACCCGCATGCCGAAAAACGCCTTCGGCTATGTGCCCACCCCTGCCCTCGTCGCCCCGATCGAATTCACCATGCGGGCGGACGATTACCGGGCGCTCGGCGGGCATATGGACTACGTCATGCCGTTGGCCGAAGCCCTGTCCGGCAAGACCGGGCGGCAGAATGACCACATCCTGAAAGGCCGCCGCGGCGTGTCGTCTCCGGGTGACAATCCCTGGCCGACCGGCCCCGGCAACTATCCCTGGAAAAAGGGTGCCAGATGACAAAGCGGGCCTGGTCAGAAACGGTATCGGCAAAGCTGCTTCCGGACGGACGCCGGCTGCATCTGCAGCACGGCCCGATCGATCTGATTATCGAGGCCTGCGGCGAAGATCGCGAAAAGGCCAGAGCCTATGACCAGGCCCTCGCCGCCTTTGAAACCGTCCTGGCGGATCTGGTGAGCGAACTTCCGCGCCTGCGCTCAGTAACCGGACCGGTTCCGCAGGGCGAGATTGCCCGGGTCATGTGGGCCGCGACCGCCGCCTTCGCCCCGGAATTCATTACCCCGATGGCGGCTGTCGCCGGAAGTGTCGCCGACCACATCCTGAAGCGGATGATCGCGGGACGTGCCCTCACCCGGGCCTATGTCAACAACGGCGGCGACATTGCCCTTCATCTGGCGGAAGGCACGTTCCGGATCGGCATTTGCGACGATCCGGTCACCGGCCGCGCCGGTGGCTTCGTTCAGATCAGACCGGAAGACAGGATCGGCGGCATCGCCACAAGCGGATGGAGGGGACGGTCGCATTCTCTCGGCATCGCCGACGCGGTGACCGTGCTGGCGGAAACGGCTGCTCAAGCCGATGCGGCTGCGACCATGATCGCCAACAGGGTCGACCTGCCCGGTTCAGAGAAAATCGCACGGGAAGCGGCCTCCGAGCTCTCACCGGATACGGATCTCGGCGACCGGCCGGTGACCACCGACGTCGGCGACCTCTCGATGAGCGAAATCCATGCAGCCCTGGCAAGCGGCGAACAGGCGGCGCAGGCCTATCTGTCGCGCGGCCTGTTCAAGGCAGCCTATCTGTCCCTTGCCGGCGAACGGCGGATCGTAGCCGCTCCCGGCGCCGAGCATCTCAATCAGAACGCAATAACAAACATTAGGGAGGCCGCCTGTGCCTGAACCAGTCGTGCGCAAGACCGCGCTCATCGTCGAGGAAATCTTTCACGAAGGCGGCCCCGTGGCCGACAAGCCCCTGCGCCGCGCGGCCATGCTCTGTGTCATCAAGAACCCCTTTGCCGGGGCTTACGTGGAAGACATCGCGGGCTTCATGGACGACCTGAAGCCGCTCGGCGTCGATATGGCCCGCAAGCTGGTCGATGCGCTCGGCGGCGACGCAAGCGTCGTCGAGGGCTACGGCAAGGGCGCGATCATCGGCACCGCCGGCGAACTGGAACACGGCGCCCTGTGGCATGTGCCCGGCGGCTATTCCATGCGCGAAATCCTGCCCGCCTCCAACGCCATCGTTCCCTCCACCAAGAAGATCGGCGGACCGGGAACCCGGCTGGACGTGCCGGTCACCCACTGCAATGCGTCCTATGTCCGCTCCCACTTCGACGCCATGGAGGTCGGGCTCGCCGACGGGCCGAAGGCGGACGAGATGATGGTCGTCCTGGTGATGACCACCGGCCCCCGCATCCATGCCCGGGTCGGCGGGCTGAAAGCCTCTGAAATCAAGGGGGAAGACGGCCTGCGATGACCGCCCGGATCCGCAAACTCGTGACCGTCATGGAAGCCGTCGAGCGGGAGGCCGGCCAGGTCGTCTCGCCCCCGGCCGTGCGGGTTTGCTGTGCCGCCCTCATCGCCAATCCGTTCGTAGGGCGCTACGCGGAAGACCTTTCCGAACTGATCGAGATCGGTGCGGAAATGGGATCGCTCCTGGCCCGGCGCTGCCTCGACCTGAGCGGGCTCAAGCCGGACGCCATCCAGAGTTTCGGCAAGGCGGCCATGGTCGGCGAGGCCGGGGAGATCGAACACGCAGCCGCCGCTCTGCATCCATCCATGGGTGCACCGCTCAGAGAGGTTCTCGGCGGCGGCAAGGCGCTGGTGCCGTCATCGAAGAAGATGGGCGGTCCCGGCGACACGCTGGACGTGCCGCTCGGCCACAAGGACGCGGCTTATGTGCGTTCCCATTTCGACGGCATGTCGGTCCGTATTTCCGACGGTCCGCGCGCCAATGAAATTCTGATTGCGATTGCCCTTGCCCCCACGGGCCGCCCGCTGCCGCGGGTCGGCGGGCTGACGCATGATGAAGTCACCGGAATCGATGGATTGCGATAGATAAGCAGGAGGGAGAAGGGTCATGGAATTCGTTCGAAACGCCTGGTACGTCGCCGGTTGGTCCTCCGAGATCGACCAGGAACTGCGCCGCTTCACGATCCTCAACGAGCATATCGTGATGTACCGCAAGTCGGACGGGTCGGTGGCGGCCCTCGAGGACCGTTGCCCCCACCGCCTGCTGCCGCTGTCCCAGGGCAAGCGTATCGGCGACGACATCCAGTGCGGCTATCACGGCATGACCTTCGACTGCGACGGCAAATGCGTGCGCATTCCCGGCCAGAGCAATCTCCCCTCCTCCGCTTACGTGGATGCCTATCCGGTCCATGAACGCCATGACATCGTCTGGATCTGGATGGGAGAAAAGGAAAAGGCCGATCCGGGCGAGATCTTCGACATGCCGGAATTCGACGACCCGAAATGGGCCGCACACCAGGGCGATGCGCTGCATCTGAAGTCGAACTACCTCAATGTCGCTGAAAACCTGGTCGACCCGGCCCATGTGAGCTTCGTCCATCCGACCACGCTCGGAAACGCGGCGTCGGAGAATGTTCCGGTTCACGTGTCGACCGAGGGCAAGGCCATCGTCGCCTGGCGCTGGATCCGGGATGCGGAACCGATCGGCTTTTTCAAGAAATTCGGCGGCTTCACCGAGAACGTCGACCGCTGGCACTATTATTACCTCTACACGCCGTGCACGGCGGTGATCGATTTCGGCAGCGCGCTGACCAGGGACAATCTCGCGGAAGAGGACCGCAACAAGGGCAACCGCATCTTCGCCCTGCATTTCATGACTCCGGTCACCGAGAGCTACACCATCGACCGCTGGATGCACATCCGCAACACGGCGATCGACGACGAAACCGCGTCCGAAAGCATGGACGCCATGTTCCGGATGGCCTTCCAGGAAGACAAGGCGATCCTTGAATCCATCCAGCTTGAGGAAGATCGTCCCGCAAAACGCCGCCCCATCCGCATCGCCATCGACAAGGGCCCGATGGTTTACCGCAAGCGCATCAGCGAACTGATCGAGCAGGAAAGAACCCAGGACGTTGCGTCGAATCCGACCCCGGCCTACGTCTATCATGACTGAGCCGGACAAGAGACCGGGCAAACCGGCACCGGATCGAACCGAACAACAGATAAAGAACGGCCGAAAAGGCTGTCGTAATCACCGACCAGAATGAGGGAAAACATGAAGCATCTGAAGACACTGGTGGCAGCGGCCACCGCTCTCCTGACCGTTGCGGGTTCGGCGCATGCCGCAGACCCCATCAAGATCGGCGAGATCAACCACTACAAGCGTCTTGCGGCCTTTGCCGAGCCCTACAAGAAGGGCATCGAACTGGCGCTTGGTGAAATCAACGGCGCCGGCGGCGTGCTGGGCCGTCCGCTGGAATTCATCTTCCGCGACGACAACGGCAAGCCGGGCGACGCGGTGAAAATCGCCGAGGAACTCATGACCCGCGACGGCGCCGTCATGCTGACCGGCACGATCCTCTCCAACGTCGGCCTCGCGATCTCCTCGCTCGCCGGTGAGAAGGGCTATATCTATCTCGCCGCAGAACCGCTGGCCGATGCCATCGTCTGGGAGTCCGGCAACGCCTACACCTTCCGCCTGCGCACCTCCACCTACGTGCAAGCCGCCATGCTGGCCGAGGAAGCTGCCAAGACGGATGCGATCCGCTACGCCACCATCGCGCCGAACTACGCCTACGGCACGGCCGCCGTCGCAGCCTTCAAGGAAAACCTGAAGAAGCTGAAGCCGGAAGTCGAATTCGTCACCGAACAGTGGCCGGCCCTGTTCAAGATCGATGCGGGCGCGGAAGTCCAGGCCATCGAGGCCGCCAAGCCCGACGCGATCTACAACGTGACCTTCGGCACCGACCTGCAGAAATTCGTCCGTGAAGGCAACACCCGCGGTCTCTTCGACGGCCGCAAGGTCTACGGCCTGCTCACCGGCGAGCCGGAATATCTCGACCCGCTCGGCGACGAGGCACCGGAAGGCTGGTTCGTCACCGGTTATCCCTGGTACGGCTTCACCGAAGGTCCGTCCAAGGCTTTCGTCGATGCCTATATCGCCGCCTATCCGGATGAAACGCCGAAGATCGGCTCTCTCGTCGGCTACATGACCGTCCAGAGCATCGCCGCCGCGCTTGAAAAGGCCGGCTCCACCGACACCAAGGCCCTGCTCGCCGCGTTCAAGGACCTGAAGGTCGACACGCCGATGGGTGAGATCACCTATCGCGGCCTCGACCACCAGTCCACCATGGGCGCCTATGTCGGCACCACCGCCGTCAAGGACGGCAAGGGCGTGATGGTCGACTGGGAATACAAGAACCCGGTCCCCTACATGCCGAGCGACGAGGAAATCAAGAAGATGCGCCCGGCCGAGTAAGCCGAAGCGTATCCTCTCTTCGTTCAACGTCCGCCGCGCGCAATCCACCCGCGCGCGGCGGACACGGGCCTCCCTTTTTGGTTTCGGATAGATAGATCGTCATGGGTCTTTTTGTGGCACAGCTCCTGACGGGGCTTGCAAACGCGGCAGCACTGTTTCTCGTTGCCTCCGGGCTGTCGCTGATTTTCGGCGTCACGCGGATCGTGAACTTCGCCCACGGATCGCTCTATATGCTCGGTGCGTATTTCGGCGTGACGCTGATGCACATGCTCCCGGGCGTCTTCGGCTTCTGGGGCTCGATCCTGCTGTCGGGCCTGATTGTTGGCCTGATCGGCATCGTTATCGAAATATGCGTCTTGAGGCCGGTCTACCGCGCACCGGAACTGTTCCAGCTCGTGGCTACCTTCGGCGTTATTCTCGTGATCCAGGATCTCACCCTGATGATCTGGGGCGCGGAAGACCAGCTCGGTCCGCGCGCGCCCGGCCTGAAATCCGTGGTGCGCATCCTGGGCGAGCCGGTGCCGCAATATGATCTGGCTCTCATTGCGATCACACCGGTCATTCTGCTCGGATTGTGGTGGCTGATCGCCAAAACGCGCGTCGGCATTCTCGTGCGTGCTGCGACCCAGGACCGGGAAATGGTCGGCGCGCTCGGCGTCAACCAGTCCTGGCTCTTTACCGGCGTCTTCTTCCTCGGCTCGATGCTTGCCGGTCTCGGCGGCGCGATCCAGCTGCCCAAGGGCGGCGCGGATCTGCTGATGGATCTGAACATCATCGCCGCCGTCTTCGTCGTCGTGGTCATCGGCGGCATGGGATCCATCCCCGGCGCCTTCGTGGCCGCGGTCCTGATTTCCGTGCTCAATGTGTTCGGCGTGTCCTACCTGCCCCAGAGCACTCTGGTGCTGATGTATGTGGTCATGGCCGTCGTCCTTCTGGTCCGCCCCTACGGCCTGTTCGGCCGGGAGGAAAAGGCGGGCGAACACGGACAGGTGGGCGAGCCGGAGCGGCCGATCCGCCCGGCAGGCATGCGCGGCCGGATGCTTGTCGCCGCCCTGCTTGCGGCGCTGGCGCTGGTTCCGCTATTCGGCGGCAACTTCACCCAGGTGCTGATCACAGACATTCTCATCTTCTGTCTGTTCGCCGCCTCCCTGCAATTCATGCTGAGCACCGGCGGCCTGGTCAGTTTCGGACATGCGGCCTATTTCGGCGGCGGCGCCTATGCCGCGGCCCTGCTGGTCACCTACGCCGGCAGCCCGATGGAACTCGCCTTCCTGTTCGCCCCGCTCGCCGCCGGTCTGCTCGCCATCATCTTCGGCTGGTTCTGCATTCGTCTGAGCGGCGTCTATTTCGCCATGCTGACGCTTGCCTTCAGCCAGCTCGTCTGGTCGCTGGTGTTCCAGTGGTACGACGTCACCGGCGGCGACGACGGCCTGGTCAACATCTGGCCGGCCGAATGGCTGTCCGGCACCACGGCCTTTTACTATTTCACCCTGATCGTCGGCGTCGGCGGCATCATCCTGCTGCGCCACCTGACCCACGCGCCTCTCGGCTACACGCTGCGCGCGACCCGCGACAGCGCCCGCCAGGCGGAAGCGACCGGCATCAACGTCAAGCGTGTCCAGTGGGTGGCTTTCGCAACCGCAGGCGCCATGGCCGGTCTTGCGGGCGGCTTGTTCGTCTTCTCCAAGGGCTCGATCTTTCCCAACGAACTGGAGATCGGCAAGAGCTTCGATGCGCTGATCGTGGTGTTCCTGGGCGGCGTCAAGACCCTGTCCGGCGGCGTGGTCGGAGCGGCCTTCATGGAAAGCGCGAAGGACTGGCTGACCCGCCTGGAATACTGGCGCCTTGTGCTCGGCCTCGTGATCATCGGCGTCGTCATCATCGCGCCCGACGGCATCGTGGGCACCCTGCGCAAGGTCAGCGAACGTGTCGGCCTGCGCCGGTCCGAGGAGTTCATGAAATGACGGCTGTTCTCAAGGTCGAAAACCTCGTCAAGACCTTCGGCGGCGTCAAGGCGGTCGCCGGTGTCAGCTTCGAAGTGGCTCCCGGTGAACTGAAGGCCCTGATCGGACCCAACGGTGCGGGCAAGTCGACGTGCTTCAACATGCTGATGGGGCAGTTGAAGCCCACGTCCGGCAAGGTCTATCTCAACGGCGAGAACATCACCGGACGCCCGCCCCGGGACATCTGGCGGCGCGGCGTCGGCCGTACCTTCCAGATCACCGGCACCTATCAGAGCATGACTGTGGCGGAAAACGTGCAAATGGCGCTGATGTCCCATCACCGCAAGCTGTTCGCGGTCCGGCCCTATGCCTACAAGCTCTACCGGGACGAGGCGCTCGCCCTGCTCGACGTGGTCGGCATGGCCGATCAGGCGGACCGGGCCTGCGCCATTCTGGCCTATGGCGACCTGAAGCGGCTGGAGCTTGCCATTGCGCTTGCCAACGAGCCGACCCTTCTGCTCATGGACGAGCCCACCGCGGGCATGGCGCCCAGGGAGCGGATCAACCTGATGCAGCTGACCGCCGATATCGTCCGCGACCGCGGGGTGAGCGTGCTGTTCACCGAACACGACATGGACGTCGTCTTTGCCCATGCCCACCACATCATGGTGCTTAACCGGGGCGAACTGATCGCCGACGGTACGGCAAGCGAGGTGCGCAACAACCCGCAAGTCCAGGAAGTCTATCTCGGCGGCGGAACCCTCTACGAACAGGAGACGGCCGATGCTTGAGATCTCCGGCCTGAACAGCTTCTACGGCAAGGCCCATATCCTGAACGATCTCGGCTTCACCGTTTCCCGCGGCGAGGTGGTCGCCCTGCTCGGCCGCAACGGCGCGGGCAAGACCACCACGATGAAATCGATCATGCAGCTCGTGCGCCCGAAGTCCGGCAAGGTGACGTTCGACGGCAAGGACATCACCGCAATGCCGTCGCACAAGGTCGCGCGCTTCGGTCTCGGCTATGTTCCCGAGGAACGGCGGATCTTCACCGACCTGACCATCCTGGAAAACCTGGAAGTGGGCCGCCAGGCAAAACGGACGGATGCCCCCTCCTGGACGGTCGATGCTCTTTTCGAGCTGTTCCCGAACCTCTCGGAACGGCGCCACAACCGGGGCAAGGCCCTGTCCGGCGGCGAGCAGCAGATGCTCACTATCGCCCGCACCCTGATGGGCAATCCGAAGCTGTTGTTGCTGGACGAACCGTCGGAAGGCATCGCGCCGGTGATCGTGGAGCAGATGGCCAAGACCATCCTCCGCTTCAAGCAGGAAGGCCTGACCGTCATCATTTCGGAACAGAACCTGCATTTTGCCCGGATCGTCGCCGACCGGGCGATCATCATCGAGAGCGGCGAAAAGAAGTTCGACGGTACATTTGCCGATCTTGAAAAACAGCCGGAGATCCGCGATGCATACCTGTCCGTGTAGCAGCCGCGGCGATTGAGGATATAACGTGACCGATCAAGCCGACGAAACCCTGGAACCGGCTTCCGGACAAAATCAGGAAACCCGACCGGCGCCGGACCATGGCCCGGATCATGGGTACGTTCTGGACGAACAGATCGGTTACATCCTGCGCAAGGCGTATCAGCGCAACGCGGTCATCTTTTCCGAAAAAATCCAGGACCTGACGCCGACCCAGTTCGCGGTGATGGCGCGGCTGACGGAACTCGGCTCCGTCTCCCAGAACCAGCTCGGACGCACGGTCGGCCTCGACGTGGCGACCACCAAAGGCGTGGTCGACCGGCTCAGCGCGCGCGGGTTCGTGCAGTCCGAGAAGGATCCGAACGACCGGCGCAGGCAGTTGATCTCCCTCACGCCTAAGGGCTGGCAACATTTCCTCTCCAACGCTTCGCTTGGTCTTGAGGTTTCAGAGGAAACCATCGCGCCGCTGACCCAGTCGGAACAACGCACGCTCCTGCGCCTCCTGAAAAAGATGCAGTAGACCGGCCTCCGGTGGTTTCATGACCGCGGCGCACTTGTTTTTGCGTCCAAAAATGATCCATACGGATCATTACCTCCGCATATGAATCATTTGTTGCAATAACCCGTGAAGCAGCGTAAATTCCGCGCCATGGATCACGCACCCCTCAACACCGAAATTCTTGCCCGGTTCGACACCATGTCGGCGCAGCTTCAGGCTGCGGCGCGGTTCGTGCTGGACCGTCCGCGCGACGTGGCGCTCCTGTCCATGCGCGAGCAGGCCCGACAGGCCGGCGTGCAACCGGCAACGATGACGCGCCTTGCGAAGCACCTGGGCCTGAACGGCTATGAGGAACTTCGGGAGCGCTATGCGGAAGCCGTGCGCGGCGGCGGTCTCGGCTTCACCGGCAAGGCGACCGCCCAGCAGGCCAGCCAGAAGCTGAAAGGCGACGCAGCCCTTGCCGCGGACATGCTCGGTTCGATCGGCGGACAGTTGCAGAGCCTGACAAATCCGGACTTTCTCGGCCATCTCGTGGCTGCGGCCGATGCCCTCTCCCGCGCCCGGCGCATCTACTGCCTGGGCCTCAGGGCAAGCCATGTCATTGCCTGGCATCTTCACTACGTTCTCACATTGACCGGGCAGCAGTCGCTTCAGGTCGACGGCATTGCCGCGACCGGACCCGATTGCCTTGCTCATGCGGGACCGGACGACGTCCTGTTCGCGGTCAGCATCGCGCCTTATACGAAGCTGACTCTCGAGCTTGCCGACTATGCGGTCCAAAACGGTATTCCCGTCGTTGCCCTGACCGATAGCGCGGTCGCGCCGCTCGCCCAGATCGCCAAGCACACGGTTCTGGTGCCGACCGGCAGCCCGTCGTTCTTTCACACCATGTCTCCCGGCTTCATCGTCGCCGAGATCCTCGGCGCGATCGTCGCCGGACGC
Organism: Roseibium aggregatum; assembly: GCF_014692675.1. GTDB lineage: Bacteria > Pseudomonadota > Alphaproteobacteria > Rhizobiales > Stappiaceae > Roseibium > Roseibium aggregatum_C. Next base: position 169,507 of record NZ_JABFCZ010000010.1, read on the forward strand.
AGCGGCGAGGAAGCCCTTGCCGCCCTCACCCACGTCGATGCCCTGCACGCCACACTCGGCAGCCACGTCCAGTCTCTCTCAGCCAAGAGGTCATCATGACCCATCTTCTGCATCGCAATGCCAACGCTACCATGCCCGTCGCCGTCAGCGGCAAGGGCGTCGAACTCTTTGACAATACCGGCAAGGCCTATATCGACGCCTCGGGCGGGGCCGCCGTGTCCTGCCTCGGCCACAGCCATCCGGATGTGCTGGCCGCCCTACACAAGCAGCTGGATCAGCTGGCTTACGCGCACACCGGCTTCTTCACGACGGACGTCGCCGAAAAACTCGCCGACAATCTCGTCGACCATGCGCCTGACGGTATCGATCACGTCTATCTGGTGAGCGGCGGCTCGGAAGCCGTCGAGGCGGCCTTGAAGATGGCGCGGCAGTATTTCGTCGAAAAGGGCGAGCCGCAGCGCCGGCACATCATCGCCCGCCGGCAGAGCTATCACGGCAACACCCTCGGCGCGCTCGCCACCGGCGGCAATGAATGGCGGCGGAGCCAGTTCCGGCCGCTTCTCGTAGAAACCCATCACATCGACCCGTGTTTCGCCTACCGTTTCCAGCAGGAAGGCGAAAGCGATGCGGATTACGCCGCACGTGCGGCCCAGGCACTGGAGGACAAGATCCTCGAACTGGGCGCAGATGAGGTGATTGCCTTTGTCGCCGAAACTGTGGTCGGGGCGACCGCAGGTGCCGTGCCGCCGGTCGGGGACTATTTCAAGCGGATCCGCGAGATCTGCGACCGTTACGGCGTGCTTCTGATCCTCGACGAGGTCATGTGCGGCATGGGACGGACCGGAACGCTGCATGCCTGCGAACAGGACGGCGTTTCACCGGACCTGATGACCATCGCCAAGGGGCTCGGCGGCGGCTATCAGCCGGTCGGCGCGGTCCTGCTGCAGGGCAAGATTTTCGAGGCCTTTTCCAAAGGCTCCGGCTTCTTTCAGCACGGACATACCTATATGGGCCACCCGATGGCGGCCGCCGCAGGCCTGGCCGTGCAGGAAATCATCCAGCGCGACAATCTGCTTGCCAATGTGAAGGCCATGGGCGGCCTGCTGGAAAGCCGGCTCACCGAGCGCTTCGGCAATCACCATCATGTCGGCGACATTCGCGGCCGGGGTCTGTTCCAGGCAATCGAACTCGTCGAGGACCGCTCGACCAAGGCCGCGTTCGATCCGGCTAACAAGCTGAACGCCAGGATCAAGCGCGAGGCGATGGCCCGCGGCCTGATGGTCTATCCCATGGGCGGCACCATCGACGGTCTGACCGGCGACCACGTGCTGATCGCCCCGCCGTTCATTTCCGAGCCGAAGCATATCGATGCCATTGTCGACCGGCTCGGCGATGCGGTGGATGCGGCGCTGGCCGCTTAGGGCCACATAACTGAACCGGGACAGGCCCACGTTTGATCGAATTCGCAGGCCTGAGGCTCCATGTCACCTCTCCCATTGGGAGAGGTCGGAGCGAAAGTACGAACCGGCATGATTGGTAACAGTTCTATCCGGGAGGATAGGTAACAGGTCAGGCGCGGTAGCCGATATCGATGACGGCGCGGCCTTCGGTGAGGCGCGAGACGCAACTGCACATCTTGCGGCTCTCGCGCTTTTCCTCTTCGGAGAAGAAGACGTCCCTGTGGTCCACATCGGCGTCGGCCTCGACGATGTCGACGGCGCAGAGGCCGCACTCGCCGCGCTGGCAGTCGTAGATCATCTCGACCCCGGCATCCGTCAGGGCGGCCAGCAGCGTCTTGTCCGGCGGCACGGTGACCGTGATGTTCTTGTTGAGGACATCGACCTGGAAGGTGTTTTCGGCAAACTTGCCGTTGTCGCCGAAGACCTCGTAGCGCAGGCGGCTGACCGGGCGGCCCGACGCCGCCCAGGCCGCCTTGACGGCCTCGAGCATGCCGAGCGGCCCGCAAACATAAAGCTCGCCATCAGCCGGCAGGTCCGCGATTTCCCGTTCCAGATCGACGTGCTGCCCCTCATCGGAAGCGTAAAGGGAGAGGTTGTCTCCCAGGACGTCGGACAGTTCGTCCACAAAGGGCATCGCCGCGCAGTTCTTGGCTGCGTAGTGCATCCGCACCTTCGCGCCCTGCTTCGCCAGCGCCTTGGCCATGCCGTAGATCGGCGTCACGCCGATCCCGCCGGCAAGAAGCAGGTATTCGCTTGCCCGCCAGGACAGTTCGAACCGGTTTTCGGGCGCCGTGATTTCAACGTCCATGCCCGGCTCAAGGGTGAAGATGTATTTCGATCCGCCCCGGCTTTGCTCGTGCAGCTTCACCGCGATCGAAAGCTGACCCGGACCGGCCGGAAGGCAGGTGTAGGTTCTGATCGCCGGCTTGCCGCCAATCGTGACCTTGATGTTGGTGTGCGAGCCCGCATCGAACGCAGGCAGACCGCCTTCGACATCGAACACGAGCCGGCGCACGTCGCTCGCCACGTCGGTGACCGATGCCACCCTGGCTTTGCGCCATTCAACGAGATTCTTCATCGCTCTTCCCTCGTATCCAGCGCCTTATTCGGCCGCGATCCGGACCGCCTGCTCTTCGTCGATCATCCGGTCGATCAGCCTGCGGGCCCACATGGAGCCGGAGTCGATGTTGAGGTTGTAGAAGATGTGATCGGGGTTCTCCTCGATCGCCTTCTGCTGGGCTTCCAGAACCGCCTCGTCCTCGCGGAACACGCTGGACACGCCTTCGCGCAGCTGATGGGTGCGGGCCTGGTTCTTCAGGTCGTAATTGCGTGCAAAGGCCCAGAAATAGTGGCAGGTCGTATCGGTTTCCGGCGTCATGGTGTTGAGCACCCTGCCCTCCACGCCCTTGGACCGGTCGCCTTCCGGCGCACCCGTACCGGTCGGCGCGATACCGACCTCGATGACGATCGTGCTCGGCGCCTCGAAATTGATGATCTGCCAGCGGTCGACATGATCCTTCTGACCCAGCTGAGCCGCCCAGAACGGGGGCGCCTCGATGTCGACCATCCAGCGGGTGACCTTGGCTTCGCGGTCGGTATGGGTGGTCTCGAACGGCGCTTCGGCCACGGCGCGGTTGCCGATCGACGAGCCGTGGACAAAGGTCTCGTGGGTCAGGTCCATCAGGTTGTCGACGACGAGCCGGTAGTCGCACTTGGCATGAATATGCTTGCCGTCAGCGGCCCACTCGGGATCGTCGTTCCAGTGCAGGTCCGGAACCTTCGCCGGATCGGCCAATGCCGGGTTGCCCGGCCAGATCCAGATGAGGCGATGCTTTTCGACGATCGGATAGCTTTTGACACAGGCCGACGGATTGATCGTTTCCTGGGACGGCATGTATACACAGCGACCGCTGTCGTCATACTCAAGCCCGTGATACGGGCAGATGACATTGTCGCCGTTCAGCTCCCCGCCGGACAGCGGAACGAGCCTGTGCCAGCACGCATCGGCTAAAGCGACCGCCTCACCGTTCTCTTTTCTGTATAAAACCAGAGGTTTGTTGCAGATTTTGCGCGAAAGAAGGGAACGCCCCACCTCAACATCATAGGCTGCTGCATACCATGCATTCAGCGGAAAAGTCTGTCCGGTCATTTTCGTCCTCCATGGCAGGGCAATTCACCCACGCCAATCATGTATACATTCTTTTCCTTGTATACATTTTGAATTTTGGAAAATCCAGTCTTTCTGGCCGTTTTCGGTAAATTTTCCTCAAGCCATGGATACAAATTGCAAGTTTCCAGAGATCGAAACGCTTAAGGGCGCGGAACCAATGGCCCCGCGCCCTCAATCGACAATATCCAATATATTGTTTTTACTTGTCTTTATTACCCACTTGGCAAACCAACGGTTTGATGCCTCGGGACCGCCTTCGTGTATGCATTTTTCTCTAAGTCTGCCTCAGTTCATCAACGAAGGCAGGTAGAGCACGAGACCCGGGAATGCGATCACGATGGCAACGACCACCAGATCCACGATCAGGAACGGTATCACGCCCTTGAAGATCTGCATCACCGTGACATATCGGGACGCGACGTTCTTGATGACGAACACGTTCATTCCGACCGGCGGAGTGATCATCCCGACCTCGAGAAGCTTGACCACCAGGACACCGAACCAGACAAGGCTGATCGATTCCGCCTTCAGGATCGGCAGCAGCACCGGCAGGGTCACCAGCATGGCGCCGAAAGGCTCCATGAACATGCCCAGGATGAAATAGAGCGCAACGATGAGGAGCATCAGCTCCACATAGCTGAGATCGGCTCCGTTCACGGCGCTGGACAGAAAGCCTGTCAGTCCGGTCAGCCCGAGAAAGCGGGTGAACATGGTTGCGCCAACGCCAATGATGAACAGCGATGACGAGGTCATCAGCGTTTCGATCATCGACGTCTTGAACAGGGAGAATGTCAGGCGCCCCATCACAACAGAGATCAGGATCGACCCCAGCGCACCGACCGCTCCGGCTTCCGTAGCGGTAAACTTGCCCGAAAACAGGCCGCCGAAAACAACCAGCATCAGCACCAGCACAGGCCAGATCTCGAGGAGCGCCTTGCGCGTGTCGATGTCGTGTGCGTCCAGCGGCCTCGGCGGCGCGATATCCGGCCTCAGCCAGCAGGTCAGAAGCACCACGCAGGAATAGGCGATCGCGGTCAAGATGCCGATGGTGATGCCGCCGACGAACACCTGGGTCACGGAGGTTTCGGCAAAGACACCATAGACGATCATCAGGATTGACGGCGGGATCAGCGCACCGATGGTGCCGCCGGCGGCAATGGAGCCGCTGGCGAAGCTGGCCGAATAGCCCGACTTGATCATTTCGGGAATGGCAATGCGGCCCATGGCGGCAGCCGTGGCAAGCGACGAGCCGCAGACGGCGGCAAAACCTGAACAGGCAAAGATCGACGAGATCGCCAGAGCCCCCGGTATCCGGCGCAACACCGCCTTGGCGGCATCGAACAGGCCGCCGGTCAGGCCTGTGTGAAAGGCGATGAAGCCCATCAGCAGGAACATCGGCACCGCGGAGAGCGTCCAGTTGGACACGAAGGAAAACGGGGTCGAGGACAGGATGCCGATGGCGGGCGTGATGCCGAGAAGCCAGGCGATGCCTGCCACGGGAACCGCGATCAGGGCAAGCGCGACGGGCACGCGAAGCGCGAGCAGAAGGAACAGGACAAGGACGCCTGCAAAGCCGGTTGCGACGCTCATTTCCTGAGCTCCTGCTTGGGTACGAAGATGCGAATGGCCGTGGTCAGCGTTGCAAGGCCGAAACCGAGCGGCACGAGGAAGTAGGCCGGCCACGTGGGAACGCGCAGGGTCTGCGCCAGCACGAAAGTGCCTGTGTCGAAGTTTCTGAGCGCGGTCAACCAGGTAACCCAGGCAAGCGCCCCGTAGATGACAGTCGAGATCACGTCGACTGTCCGGTCGGACCAGTAGAGCCCGCGCGGACCCAGGAAGGAGTCGATGACCTCCACCTGCACCATCCCGCCGCCCCGTTCCACCCAGGCCAGAGGAATGAAGGCGGCCGCGATCATGTAGTAGTGTGTCACGATCTCGTAGGTCGCCGGGATCGGCGAGTTGACGGTGTTGCGCAACACAACGTCAGCCACGACATGCAGCATGAGCGTGACGATGGCGAGTGCACCGATCAGTGCAAGCACCGTCAGAAGGCCGTCCTGCACGCGTAAAAGCAGGCGCATCGGGTGATCCTCAATTGCCGGTAAGTTTTATCATCCAGATACAGATACCGGGGACACATGGTCCCCGGTACCCGTCAGGTTCTGACGATCAGCCACCGTAGGTGCTGTAATCGACCTTGGACCAGACTTCGTCATAGACGCGCTTGGCCATGGCCTGCGGATCGCTATTTTCCTCTTCGGCGATGGCCGTCCACTTGTCGACCAGCTTCAGGAAGACCTGGATCTGCTCAGGCGCATCCTGAATGCCGAACTCCTTCTGGGAGTATTCGCCGGCCGTCTTGATGTCTGCCTGGATGAAGTCCTTGATCTGCTGGACGAACTCCGGATCCGCCTGGATCAGGTTGATGCCCTTCTTCTTGGCGGCTTCCTCGGCAATCTTGGGCAGCTCGGCGCCCCAGCGGTTGGTGAAGTCCGCGTTCGCCCGGTTGGCCGCACGGGTCATGGCGGCGCGGTCATCGGCCGACAGGCTGTCCCAGGTTGCCTTGGAAACGGTGAAGTTGGAGGTCGACATGTACATGCCGATCGGCGCGAAGGTCACGTCCTTGACCACTTCCACCAGGCGGAAGGCGAGCATGTCGCCGATGGACGCCATGGTGCCGTCGATCGCACCGGCGCTGATGGCCTCGAACTGATCGAACACGGACATCTGAACCGGGGTCGCACCGAAATGTTCGGCAAGACGGGCCCAGGGCGCGCCACCGGAGCGCAGACGCAGGCCCTTCATGTCAGCGGCGTTGTGGATCGGCTTGGTGGTCAGGAACTCATAGCCGTCCGAAGCGCCGGAACCGAGATAGATCATGCCGAGCTTCTTCATCTCTTCCTGGCACGGAGCACAGTTGACGATGAATTCGGTCATCGCGGCACCCATGGCCTGCGAGTTGGTGCCGGTCAGGGACAGCTGCCCGGTGACCGACATCATCGGCAGGTCCGCCGGGAAATAGAGCGGCAGCAGGTTGCCGACCTCGACGACCTGGCTCTGGATGGCGTCCTTCATCTGGAGAAGGTTCACCACTTCCGGCCCGATCATGGTGCCGGTCAGGCTGCCGCCGGATTCCTCGGGCAGGTACTTGATGAAGTTCTGGTACATCACGCCGTTGGCCGGGTGGGCCGGCGGGGCGGCGGGCGCGACGCGCAATTCACGGGCATCGGCGATACCCGCCGTCAGAGCCAGCGCCGATACGAGCGCAAGGGCTTTCAAAGTCGATTTCATGGCATTCCTCCCAGCAGCTCTCCTCAAGCTGCACCAGTTAAAAGATCACAGCCGCTTCACACGGTCTTCTTCCTACATATTCAAAAGCCTGCGGGCATTTTCCTTCAGAATGAGAGGGCGAACCTCAGGCTTGATTTCCAGTTGTTCGAAGTCCGACAGCCAGCGGTCCGGCGTGATCGCCGGCCAGTCCGATCCGAAGAGCATCTTCTTCTTCAGGATCGAATTGGCGTATTGGACCAGGATCTTCGGGAAATATTTCGGCGACCAGCCGGACAGGTCGATGTAGACATTCGGCTTGTGGGTCGCGACCGACAGCGCCTCCTCCTGCCAGGGGAAGGACGGATGGGCGAGGATGATCGGCATGTCCGGGAAATCCGCGGCGACATCATCCAGATACATCGGATTGGAATACTTCAGGCGCATGCCCATGCCGCCGCGCATGCCCGCACCGACACCGGTCTGGCCGGTATGGAACAGGGTGATCGCGCCTTCCTCGGCAATCGCCTCGTAAAGCACATAGGCGCTGCGGTCATTGGGGTAGAACCCCTGCATGGTCGGATGGAACTTGAAGCCGCGCACGCCGAACTCGCGCACCAGGCGCCGGGCCTCGCGCGCGCCGGCCTTGCCCTTTGCCGGGTCGATCGAGGCAAACGGGATCATGATGTCGCTGTTTTCAGCGGCGATCTCGGCCACTTCCTCGTTCTTGTAGCGGCGGAAGCCGGTTTCCCGCTCGGCGTCTACGGGGAAGATCACGCAGCCGATCTTGCGCTCGCGGTAGTAGGCGGCGGTTTCGGGAACCGTCGGCAGCATGCCCTGTGCGCCGGCCGGGTTCTTGAAATACTTCGCCATGCCGGCCTGGAATTCGTCATACCCGTCGTCGCGCGGGCCGCAGCAGGGCTCCTCGGCGTGGGTGTGAATATCGATGGCTACGAGCTCGTCCAAATTCATTTTTCTGCGGCCTCCCCTGCCGCGTCGGCCTGCGGCCAGCCGGCCACTTTTCTCAGAAGCGTCAGGAGCTGCGCGTGTTCCTCGTCGGAAAGCATCGAAACGGCCTTCCGGTCGGTGTCACGCATCAGCGGCCCAACCTCCTCGATCAGCTTGTGCCCCTTCTCGGTGACATAGAGTTCCACCGAGCGACGGTCGTTCGGCGGGATTCTCCGCCCGATCAGCTCCATGTCCTCAAGGGAACGCACGAGCTTGGTCATGTTCGACCACTTGATTTTCAGGAAGTCGGCAAGCACGCCCTGGCGCACGCCCGGGTTTTCCGCGATGCCGACAAGAGCGCAGTATTCGGAAATCTTGATGCCCTCGACCGGAAACAGTGCGAAGAAGCGTTCGAAGGCGGTCAGCTGAGCAATGCGCAACACGAAACCGGCCGCCTGCTCCTGCTCACCGAAGCGCAGCGTATCCGGCCCCGCTTCGGCGGCAAGATCGTCCTGATCAGTTGTCTCAAGCATGCTCACGGCACTAGTCTCTCTTACTCGGCCGCCGGAATATCCAGGCGCTTGGCCCGTTTTTCGAGAAACGCCTTCAAACGTTCCTGCGCTTCCGGCGTCGTTTGCGTCATCGACGCGACCATGGACTCAAAGAACAATCCCTCGTCAAAGCCGCTGTCATGAATGCGCTGCAGGGCGTTGACGACCAGATAGTTGGTCAGCGGCGCGTTGGTGGCGATCCGCTGGGCCAGTTCCAGTGCCTTGTCGAAGGCCTTGCCCGGCTCGGCGATGTAACTGACCACCGAACAGCGCTCGGCTTCCTCGACCGACAGCACCCGCCCGGTCAGCATCAGGTCCATCATGCGGGACACGCCCATCAGACGGGTGATATTTACCGAGCCGCTGCCGCCGACGAAAATGCCGCGCTGGCCTTCCGGCAGGGCGAAATAGGTTTCCGGGTCGGCCACGCGGATGTGGGTATTGGAGGCAAGCTCCAGGCCGCCGCCGACCACGGCGCCGTGCAGGGCCGATACGAACGGGATCTGGCCGTGCTGAATACGGGAAAACACCGCGTGCCATGCCCGCGAGCCGGCAACGCCTTCCATGACGGTCTTTTCGGAATGCTCCGCCAGATCGAGACCGGCGCAAAAGTGCTTGCCATTGCCGCAGATCACCGCGCACTTGGCCTCTCTATTGGCACGATCCACAGCCACAGCAAGGTCAGCCACCATGGCATCGCTCATGGCATTGCGCTTGTCGGGACGATTGAGCCGCAGAATCGCGACGTCGCCTTGCAGCTCGTATTCCACAAACGCCATTCGTCTGGCTCCTCCCGGCAAATGTTTATTTTGTTTCGTTTGACACTGTTTATTTTTGAACTATTAGATACTGAACAGATTGGACCGTTGCCCGTCAAGCGAAAAATGACGGACCGCTCCAAACGCAAGGCAGGCTGGAACTGGGAGGAGAGCCATGCAGAATTCAGGCGTCGAAGCCACACGACTGTCAGACGCACCCATGCGCCCGATCAAGGTGTGGAGCCCTGAGCTCGACATCCGGGTCACCGATGACGGGGTGATGTATATCGAGCAGACGAAGCCGCTTCCGCCCTATCCGGATCGGATTACCGAGCCGCTGCTTGCCTATGCCGAACGTCATCCGGACAAGACCCTGTTCGCCCAGCGCGATGAAGACGACAACTGGCGCCACCTGACCTACGCGGATGCAGTCGTAAAAATCCGCGCGCTCGGACAATTCCTCCTCGATGCCGGCCTCTCTTCCGAGCGGCCGCTTGCGATTCTGTCCGGCAACGATATCGAGCATGCGCTGCTGACGCTGGCCGCCATTCACGTTGGCATTCCTTCCGCCGCCATCTCCCCTGCCTATTCGCTGGTCTCCCAGGATTTCGCCCGGCTGAAGGAGGTCTTCGCCACCATCAATCCGGGCATGATCTATGCCGCGGACGAACAGCCGTTCGCCAAGGCGATCGCAGCCGTTGCCGGGCCGGATACGCGGACGATCTTCGGCAAGAACGCTCCGTCTGAAGCACAGGCCATCAAGACCGCCCTTGCCACCGAGCCGACGAACGCCGTCGATGCGGCCTTTGCCAGGGTCACGCCGGACACGGTCGCAAAATTCCTGTTCACGTCCGGCTCCACCGGCAGCCCGAAGGCGGTGATCAACACGCACCGCATGATCTGTTCCAACCAGGTCATGGCGCGCGAGGCCTTCGCCTATTTCAAGGATGAGCCGCCGATTCTCCTGTCCTGGGCGCCCTGGCACCACACGGCTGCCGGCAACAAGGAATTCTTTATCCCCATCTTCAACGGCGGCACCTTTTATATCGACGACGGCAACCCGACCCCGAAGGGCATCGAGAAGACCGTCCGAAATCTCAAGGACGTGTCGACGACCTGGTACTTCAACGTGCCGAAGGGCTACGAAGCTCTGATCCCCCATCTGGAACGGGACGAGCAGCTTCGCAACACCTTCTTCAAGGACCTGAAGATGCTGTGGTACGCGGGTGCTGCCATGGCCCAGCATACCTGGGACGACCTGGAGCGGCTTTCCGCGCAGACCCTCGGCCAGAAGGTCCTGCTGGCGACCGGCCTGGGTGCCACAGAAACGGCACCGGGCTGCCTGTTCTGCACCTGGCCGGTCACAACGGCCGGCAACGTCGGCCTGCCCTGCTACGGCGTCAAGCTCAAGCTGGTTCCGCTCGACGGCAAGCTGGATGCCCGGGTCAAGGGCCCTAACATCACGCCGGGCTACTGGAACGCGCCGGAGCTGACGGCAAAGGCGTTCGACGGAGAGGGCTATTATTGCTTCGGCGACGCCCTGCGCCTGGCCGACCCCGACGATGTCAGCGCCGGTTTCTTCTTCGACGGCCGGACCGCTGAGAACTTCAAGCTGGACACCGGCACCTGGGTGTCGACGGGCGCGCTGCGCACCGGCTTCATCAACCACTTCGGCCCGCTGGTGCAAGACATCGCCATTGCCGGTGCCGACCAGGCCTACCTGGCGGCACTTGTGTTTCCCAACTTTCACGAGCTGCACCGCATCAGCGGTCTGGGATCGGACGCCCTGCCCCATGTCCTCTTTTCCCATCCGGCCGTGGTCGCCGAATACCAGGACAAGCTGAAATCGCTTGCCAAGACGGCCACCGGCTCGTCCACGCTGATCCGGAAGATCGTGCTGATGTATCCGCCGCTGTCGCTCGATGCGGGCGAGGTCACGGACAAGGGCTCGGTGAACCAGCGCAAGGTTCTGCAGCTGCGCGCGGACACGGTCGAGGCCATCTACAACGACACCGCCGAAACGATCTCCATCTGAACGGGCGTAAGGCAGAAGGACAGGCATCATGAAAATCGAAAACGCAGTCGCCGTCGTCACCGGCGGCGGGTCCGGCCTCGGTGCTGCAACCGCCCGTGAACTGGCGAAAAAGGGCGCCCGTGTCGCCCTGCTCGACATCGGGATCGATCAGGCCAAAAAAGTTGCGGAGGAAATCGGCGGCATTGCGCTCAAATGCGACGTGACCAGCGAGGCGGATGTCACCGCCGCCCTCGACGCGGTCGAGAAGGACCTGGGCGTGCCCCGCATCCTGGTCAATTGCGCCGGCATCGGCGGCGCCCGCCGGGTGGTCTCCAAGGACGGTCCGCACCCGCTGGACATGTTCAAGAAGGTGATCGAGGTCAACCTGATCGGCACCTTCAATGTTACCCGTCTCGTCGTCGATCGCACCCAGAAGCTGGATCCGCTGGAAGGCGACGAACGCGGGATTGTCATCAACACGGCTTCGTGTGCCGCTTTCGAGGGCCAGATCGGCCAGTGCGCCTATTCGGCCTCCAAGGGCGGCATCGCGGCCATGACCCTGCCGCTCGCCCGCGACCTGTCGCGCGCCGGCATCCGGGTGATGACGATTGCTCCCGGCATCTTCTACACGCCGATGCTGGGCGAACTGCCGGAAGAAACCCGGGCTTCGCTCGGCGCGCAGGTGCCGTTCCCGTCCCGGCTGGGCGATCCGGCCGAATACGCCTCCCTTGCCTGCCATATGGTGGAAAACCAGTTCCTCAACGGCGAAACCGTCCGCCTCGACGGCGCCATCCGCATGGCGCCGCGCTAACGCGCTCTACTCTTCCTCCCGGAAGACTGCACGACGACCGCTCGGGCCCCGGCCCGGGCGGTTGTTTTTATGTGAGGGAGGTTTGCTTACAGCCGCTCAGCCCTCTTCGCGGAAGGCCTCGAAGCAATCGGCCGGGATCTGCGTCCGGGCGACGGATTCGCCGATGGCGATGTCTGCTTCGCGGATGCGCAGCCGGCCGGCCGCGGCCAGTTGGGCATTGTCATCCGCGACGGTAATCAGGCGCAGGCCCATCCAGGCCGAAATGGCCGACCAGGCGGCATTGAGGAAGGCATCGGCGCCGTATTCGGCCTTTGCCCGCTCCGCCTGCTGCTCCGTGAGCGAAACCCCGAGCGCCAGAAAGCGGCTCAGGACACTTTCCGTCTGGGCGGCATAGCCTCCATGGGCAGCTTCCGCGGCTGCGATATCGGCGCGCATGCGCTCAGCAAAGATCTTCAGGCCCTTGCCTTCGTCCTTCCACAGGCGCCGGTGAAGCAGGTCCAATGCCTGCATGCCGGTGGCGCCTTCATAAATCGTCAGGATGCGGGCATCGCGCAGATACTGCTCCACCGGCCATTCGCGGGTATAGCCCGCGCCGCCGAAGATCTGGATCGCCCGGCTTGCGGTATCGAAGCCGGTAAAACCGCCGAAGTTCTTGGCAATCGGCAGCAGGAAGGCGGCAAGATCCGCATTTTCGGCCCGAACGGCCGCATCCGGGTGCTTGGCCGACAGGTCGAGTACGGCGCCCAGTTCCAGGAGAAAGGCCTGAAGGCAATAGCTACGGCTCGCCATTTCGGCGAGCTGGCGCTGGACATCCGCGTGCCGGTTGATCGGCACCGGCGGCTCGGCGGGTGCCCCGCCCTGCTTGCGCTCGGCCGCATAAGCAAGGGCCAGATCGAGCGAGGCCAGTGCAAGACCCGCGCCCTGACACCCGGTCAGGATCCGCATGCGCTCGATCATGGCGAAGAGCTGCGGCAGACCGTTGTTGAGTTTTCCGATCAGGATGGCTTCGGCCTCCTCGAAGCGCATGACGCAGGTCGGCGAGCCGTGCAGGCCGAGCTTTTCCTCAAGCCGTTCGGCGGTAACCCCGTTGGGCGCGCCGTCATCGGTCGTGTTGGGCACCAGGAACAGGCTTAAGCCCCGTGTGCCGCTCGCCGCATCGCCGGTGCGCGCCAGGAGCATGTGGCCGATGCGCGGGGTCATGTCGTGATCGCCATAGGAGATCCAGCACTTGTTGCCCGTAACCCGCCACGTCCCGTCCGCGCCCTGTTCCGCCTTCGTGCGGACACGGCCCAGGTCCGAGCCCGCATCGGGTTCTGAGATGCAGATGGTCGCCGACCATTCGCCGGTCAGCAGCTTTTCCGACCACAGGCTGCGGTGCGGTTCTTCCGCGTGGGCATCGAGAACGAAAACCGCAGAGCGGGTCGCGCCGCCAAGCATGCCGAAGGCAATCGCCGCCCGGTCGAACAGCATCTGGCAGGCGGCCTGCAGCGCCAGCGGCAGTCCCTGGCCGCCGAGGTCTTCCGGCGCGTCGATGCCGAGCCAGCCGTCACCGGCAAAGCCCGCCCAGGCGGCATGATAGGCGTCCGGGACCTTGACCCGTCCGTTTTCGATACGGCACCCGGCCGCATCGGCCGGCCCGTTCAGCGGCAGGAGGAGATTTTCCGAGATGTCGGCAGCGGCCAGAACCACCTGACGGGACAGGTCTTCATCCAGACCTTCGGCCAGTTCGCAGACCCGATGCCAGGCCGGACTTGCATCCAGAAGGCGAAGGCTCAGGTTGACCTGTTCAGAAAATCCCATCTCAATCCTCATTCGTACGGACGACCGCTGTTCCCACGGTTATCCACCAGCATGCCCAAGGCTGTAACTATCCGGTTTTGCTGGATTTTTTACATGATCGATGGCCGACCCCTAAAGCCGGGCATACCGATCACAGGTCGAGGATCGAGTTGCAGATCCCGATCCGCACGCGTCCCCTCCAGGCCTCACCAACGCTCCATCCCAAGGCATCATTTTTCATTCAAAATGATACTGTTTATTTTTGAACTATTTTATAATGAACAGATTGATCCGCGTTGCGTCAAGTGGAATTTCAAACGCCGCTGAGAGCGCCGCAAGGCGCGGATACCGGACAGGTCCTGTCCGGCTGAATTCTGCCTGTCACCAAACAGCGGAAAAGCGTCTCAGGCCTTGCCGGCCTTCAGGGTGAGCACATCCCGGGAGACATCCGGGGACAGGTCCGGGTCCCCGGACGCAGCCGCCTGATGCAGCTCGCGTATGAATTCGCTCTGCAGCATGGTCGGAAGCCAGTGCTTTCGGGTGGTAATTCCGATCATGTGGCCCGAGTCGCCGGTATCGAAATCCAGAATTCCCAGAATGCCGGCCCGGATTTCATAAGCCGCCTGGTGGTCCGAAAGCAGAGCGAGATGGTCGGTATTCATCAGAATACCCCGCGCCGCGACCAGGGAGCCGGTCTCGACGCTGCAGACTATGGGTTTGTCTTCGGGGAACCGGGCCGCGAGCTTCTGGAACAACGCGCGCGACGGGGTCTCCCGGCGCGCCGCGATCCAGGGGTAATCCGCAAGACCGCTCAGGGTGAGGTTTCGCTTTCCGGCCAGCGGATGACCAGCCCGGGCAACAACGGACAGCCGATAGGTGAACAGCTCGCTTTGCACGAGACTTGCGGAGGTGAAGTCCCTGCGCATCGCCCCGACCAGGATGTCGAGACGGCCCATTTCCAGATCGTGCAGCATGTCGTCATAAGGCCCCTCGGCAATGGAAAACCGGGCCTTGGGATGACGGGCGGCGATCTGAGTGATCGCGTCGGGGACCAGACTGGTGCGGGAGAACGGCAGCGCACCGATCAGGACCTCGCCCTCGTAGCTGCCGCGCAGTTCGCGCACGTCGGCAGCGGCACTTTCGAATTCGTTGAGCGCCAGCCGGGCCCATCGCGCCACCGCCATGCCGGTATTCGACAGATGAATGCTGCGCCCGGCGCCTTCAAACAGGGACTGCTGCAGGCTCGCCTCGATACTGCGCGCCATCTTGTGCACGGCAGGCTGCGACTGCTGCAGGACCCGGGCGGCGGAACTGAAGCTGCCGCCTTCCGCAAAAGCGGAAATCGCCCTGAGCTGGGGGGTGCTGAGAAGGTTTTCGGCCCCGGTTTCGCCCATGCCGGCACTCGGGTGCCGCAGACGTGCGCAACCGGCCCGGATCAGGTCGAGGGCACGCTGGGTCCGGGCGGCCACGATCCGCCCCGCCTCGGTGGCGGTCGGCCGGCCGTCGGTCATGTCGAAGAGAGCAGCGCCGAAGATATCCTCCAGACGCGCAAGCGCCTGGGAGGCCGCGGGCTGGGAAACGCCGATCATTTCGGCTGCCCGCGTTACCGACCCGAGGGAAAGACAGGCACAATAGAGCCTTGCATGCCTGAGGTTTGGATACGTCTTCACCTCAGCGTCGCTCCGAGCCTTTCCGAAACGCCGCCTTTCAGGCGGCGCCGGCCTGGCGAAGGTTTTCGTTCTGCCTGTCTGCCCATTCAACGCAAGCCTTGATCCCGCCGAGCGGGAAGAGATGAACCTGTTGAATCGTGGTGTCCGGTGTCGCGGCCACATGGGACGCAATCGCGGACACGACGTCTGTCGGTTCATATGGCATCAAAAGCTTGGTGACGTCCATGGCCCGCTTCCTGAGAACCTTTATGGACGGTCCGACACCACAGGCGATGGCGTATTTGATGAGCGTCTGAAGTTTGGCCGGCCCTGAAATCCCGACGTGAATGGGCAACTCGACGCCGATTTCCTTGAGGCGCGCGGCCCACTCGACCACCGGCTTCGCGTCGAAAAAGAACTGGGTCGCGATCGCCATTTCGGCGTCGGTCCGGTCCGAGAACGACTGTTTCCACAGAAGCGCCTCGTCGACACGGCGGCTGGTGCCGTCCTTGTCGATATCCGGATTGCCTTCCGGATGGCCGGCCACGTGGATCCGCTTGAAACCGTATTTGTCGAAGAGACCGGTCTCCAGCATCTGCATGGTGTTGTCGTATTCGCCCGCTGGCCGGGCGACACCGCCGCCGATCAGCAAAGCCTGGTCAACGCCGGCTTCGTCCCGGTAACGGGTCAGGAAGGTCTCGAATTCGGCTGCATCCTTGATCAGGCGCGCCGGGAAATGGGGCATGACATCGAAGCCCTCGCCGCGAATGCGACGGGCCGTCTTGAGCATGTCCTCAAAGTCCGTGCCTTCGACGTTGGCGATGTAAACGCGGGTTCCTTCCGGCAGCAGCGCCTTGAAACTTTCGATTTTCGCAGCCGTGCGCGGCAGCACCTCGATGGAATAGCCCTGAAGCATTCCACTAACCGTGGCTCCATTCGCTTTTAGAAGCGCGCTACGACCCAGACCGTTTTGACCATCCATGACAGACATCCATGCTACCTCTCTCCGGAAAAATGTATACACGAAACAGATTCGGATAAAAAGACCTTTTGTCCAAATCTGATATTTTGGCACTTTTCCGGTAGTTTGTAACTTTACTCAATTTTCGATGAATACATTTCCGTGATCTCAACGGATACACGCAGACCGATCCGGCAACGCCGGGGAAGCAACTTCGCGCTCCCCTTGCAAGGTCGATTTACAGTCTGACGCCTCCGACACGTCCGGACTGGCTCTAAAACGTCAAAAAATATCGGAAAATGATCACGTATCCGGGCAAATGGCCTGGTCTATGGCCTGCGCAGCAGGGCGGCAGCCACGCGCCGGTCGACGCCCGACGACTGGTCGCCGCCTCCGGGCATTGCCGCGAAACTATCCAATCATATTTGGACTTCGGAACGTTCAGGCCTTCAGCCGGGCAGCAAGGGCCCGTTCGACGAGTTCGTCAACGGAGTCCTTGTTGAGGTCGCTGATATCGATCCCGCCCATAAGCTCCTGGGTTTCGGCAATCTGGCTGACCAGGTCCCCGTTCAGGCCGAGCGCCTTCACGGTTGCGGCGCTTTCGCGCATTTCGGCGGCCCGACGCTTGCCGTGCTGCATGGTCCGCTCGAATTCGTAAGCCGCGAACTCCGGCCATCCGAGGCCGGGGAAGCTCTTTGCCAGGGAGGTTGAAATCTCCTCGAAGCACCCGGACGCCCTGGCCGCAAGCAGGGCTTCGACGGTAATCGCCTCCAGCCCCTTGACGAAGACCGAACGCACCATCTTGATCGCCGTCGCCTGCCCCGGCTCGTCTCCCATGTTGCGGAAGTCGAACTCGAGCCGTTCCAGCACCGGTATGACCTTTTCGGCAACGCTGCCGGCAATCAGCACCGGCGTCCGGTGACCGCGTGGATGGACCGGCGCCATGACGGCCATATCCAGGTAGGCGGCTTCCCGGGCCTCGACGAGCGAGGCGCTTTCACGCTTGCGGCCCGGCGAGACGGAATTGATATCGATGACCACCTGCCCCTGGACGATGTGGTCCTGGATGCTGCGGAGCGCCAGGAAGCTCTGGTCGGCCGTCACCGCGCTGATGATCCAGTCTGCGTCGCTGAAGCCGGCCGGATCGGCAACGGAAACGCCGCGCGTTTCCATTGCCGTCTTCATGTCCTGTGCAGCGGCCGGATCCTGGAGTTTGATGTCCCACGCCATGAAGCGCAGGTTCGGTTCCCGAACGGCCAGGGTCTCCTGAAACGCGCGGGCGGCTTCGCCAAATCCCAGAAATCCGACCAGCATCAGGCAAACACCACCGTTTTCGAGCCGTTCAGCATCACCCGGTCCTGCAGATGCAGGCTGACCGCCCGTGCAAGCACCGCCCGCTCGATGTCACGGCCCTTGCGGACCATGTCTTCCGGCGTGTCGCGATGGGTCACATGTCCGACGTCCTGGGCAATGATCGGCCCTTCATCCAGATCCCTGGTGACGTAATGTGCCGTGGCGCCGATCATCTTCACACCGCGTTCGTGAGCCTGGTGATAGGGCTTTGCGCCCTTGAAGCCCGGCAGGAACGAGTGGTGAATGTTGATGCAGCGGCCTTCCAGGAACGCGGAGAAATCGTTGGACAGGATCTGCATGTAGCGCGCCAGCACCACCAGTTCCGCGCCGGTTTCCTCGATGATCTGCTTGATCTGAGCTTCCTGCTGCGGCTTCGTGTCCTTGGTGATCGGCAGGTGATGATAGGGAATGCCCTCGTGCAGGGTCAGATGCAGCACATCGATCGGATGATTGGAGACGATGCCGACGCACTCCATGTTGATCTCGCCGATGCGCATCCGGTACAGCAGGTCGCCCAGGCAGTGGTCGAATTTCGACACCAGAAGCAGGACCTTCCGCTTCTGGTCCGCAGGCCTGAGGGTCCATTCGAAACCGAATTTGCCGACATGCCTGGAAAAGGCGTCCATGAAACCGTCGATCGGCTGTTCCATGGCGAAGGCGATGCGCATGAAGAACATACCGGTCTGCGGATCGTCGAACTGCTGCGCCTCGGTAATATCACCGCCGCTTTTGGTCAGCTCCGTCGCCACGGCAGCCACGATGCCCGGCCGGTTCTTGCACTTGACCGTCAAAATCCAATTCATGTCGGTTACTTCCATGTTCGAGGAAATTCGGAATTCAGCGAATTTCAGAAAACCTGTCCGTCGAAGAGCTTTCTTGCCGTTCTGAGAACGCCAGCTTTTTGAACGGAACCGTCGTCGCCCACCGTTGCAAGCACGGTGAACTCGCCCGTGGGATGCTCGATCGAAAGCGCCCTGCTCTCGCCCTCGCCCTTTTCGGCGATCTCCGCCGCCGGTCCCTTAGACAAGAGACAGGCCGTCGCCACACTGACGGCGCCGAGCACGCCGATCGCCTTGTGGCAGCGGTGGGGAATGAACGTGCGCGTCGAGATCGCGCCGCCGTGCCGGGCGGGGCTGACGAAGGTCATCTTCGGCACGGATTTTTCGGTCACATCCCCAAGGTTCATCATCGGTCCGACCTTCAGGCGGATCGCCTCCAGGCGCTGCTTCAGTTCGCTGTCCGCTTCGAGCTCCTCCGGGCTTTCCTGACCGGTAATGCCGAAGTCCGCCGCCCGGATGATCACGCAGGGCATGCCGTTGTCGATCAGGGTCACTTCGACGCCATCGACGATGTCGACTTCATTGCCCGACGGCAGCAGCGCTCCGCAACTGGACCCGGCGGTGTCTTCGAAGACTGTCGGCACGGGCGCGGAGGTTCCGGGCACGCCGTCAATGCGCGCTTCGCCCAGATAGGTGACCTTGCCGCCCGGCGTCTCAACCGTCGCCGTTGCGATCTGGCCGGTGTTTTCCATGAAAATGCGGACATCGGTTGTACCATCGTTTGCCGAGACCAGGCCTCGCTCGATGGCAAAGGGGCCGACACCGGCCAGGATGTTGCCGCAGTTCTGGCCGTCGGTGACGATCGCCTGATCGACGAACACCTGCAGGAACAGATAATCGACATCGACGCCCGGACGGTCCGACTTGCGGACCACGGCCACCTTTGAGGTCAGTGGATCGGCACCGCCCATGCCATCGATCTGGCGCGGATCGGGCGATCCCATGACGTGCAGGAGAACGGCATCGCGGGAAGCCTGTTCGGCCGGCAGGTCGTCGGCAAGGAAATAGCCCCCCTTCGACGTGCCGCCGCGCATCCACATGCACCGGATGCCTTCGGTAACAACTGCCTCAGACATACTTCAATCCCTTTTCGGCAAGGCGGCCGCGCATGTTGTAGATGTCGAGGCCGAGTTCGCCGGCGGCCAGGCGCTTGCGCTTGTCCTCTTCGGCCGCCTCGCGGGCGCGGGCCTTTTCCAGAACCGCTTCCGCCTCCTCGCGGCGCACCACGCAGACCCCGTCATCGTCGGCGACGATGATGTCGCCCGGGTTGACCAGCTGGTTGGCGCAGACCACCGGCACGTTCACCGAGCCCAGCGTCTCCTTCACCGTGCCTTGGGCGAACACCGCCTTCGACCACACCGGAAAGCCCATCTCCGTCAGGTCGCGCACGTCGCGCACGCCCGCGTCGATCACAAGGCCGATGCCGCCGCGCGCCTGCATGGAGGTCGCCAGAAGATCGCCGAAATAGCCGTCCTCGCACGGGCTCGTCGGCGCCAGCACCAGCATGTCGCCGGCCTCGACCTGCTCGATCGCCACATGCACCATCCAGTTGTCGCCCGGAGGCGCGGAGATGGTCACCGCGGAGCCTGCAATCCGGGCGCCGGAGTAGATCGGGCGCATGCAGGAGGCCAGCAGCCCTTTACGCCCCTGCGCCTCGTGCACGGTCGCAACCCCGCATGCGCCAAGGGCCGCGATCACTTGCTTGTCGGCGCGCTCGATCTTCTGAACGACCACGCCCGACTGGGTCACCGCGCCGGCCATCA
>NZ_JABFCZ010000111.1 GCF_014692675.1 Roseibium aggregatum
GGCCGGCGGGGCGCCGTGCTCGCAGACGATGATGCGGTCGATCCCTTCGGCCAGCGGCGCGGCCATCACCATGCCGCCGGGCAGCCGCTCGCCCAGGGGGCGCGGCTTGACCTGGCAGCCCACCACGTCGGCGAGGTACATGCCACGGGTCGCCGACGTGCCGGGGAACGCGAAGCCCGCGGCCGCGCGGACCGTGCTCTGCCCGCCGTCGGCGCCCACCAGGAACTGGGCGCGCAGCCGGTGCTCGCCGCCGGGACCCGCCACGGCGACCGACACGCCGTCGTCGTCCTGTTCCAGGGCACGGAATTCCCAGCCGCGGCGAATGTCCGTACCGAGTTCGCCGGCCCACTCCTCCAGCACCGCCTCGGTCTGGGACTGCGGGATCCCGCGAGCTCCGAAGTGCGCGTCCTTCAACACGGTGTAGTCG
>NZ_JABFCZ010000110.1 GCF_014692675.1 Roseibium aggregatum
GCTCGCAGGCGTTCTACGACTGGAACGGCATCAACCAGGCCAACGCCAACGGCAACCACCAGGCCGTGGTGCCCGACGGCAAGCTGTGCAGCGGCAACAACCCGACCTTCCGCGGCCTGAACCTGGAGCGCAGCGACTGGCAGACCACACCGATCCAGCCCGATGCGAACGGCAGGTTCACCTTCGTGTTCAAGGCGACCGCCCCGCACGCTACGCGCGACTGGAAGTTCTTCGTCACCCGCGCCGGCTGGCAACCGGGCAGCCCGCTGCGCTGGGCCGACCTGCAGGAATTCTGCTCGCTGGGCAACACGCCGCTGTCGGCCGATGGTACCTACAAGCTGCAGTGCACGCTGCCGCAGCGCAGCGGCCAGCATGTGATCTACAACACCTGGCAGCGCGCCGATTCCACCGAAGCGTTCTATACCTG
>NZ_JABFCZ010000113.1 GCF_014692675.1 Roseibium aggregatum
ATTTATTTATCTGCCATTGCTTATTACTCCTTTTTAGTTAAAATGATGTTGAAACTCAACATTTGGTTATAAAGTTTGAAATCTTAATCCTTGCTAAGTTCTCTTTCAAAACAAATACCGTTGAGACTCTCGATAAGTTCAACCACACGCTCATTTATTGAATGAACATCGTTGATTGATTTACCAAAGGTTTCGACGGCAAATAAATAACGATAATGACCACTGCCACCATCGTTTTCTAACGCATTGCCATTCATGATTTCTGTTAAGCGCATAAATGGTGCTTCTTCAGTTTTTTGATAAGATTCGGGTATTTCAAATGTGTATATTAAAGGCTGTTTACAGCTTGTTTTACGGACTTCATTCATCATAGATACCAACTGTTCATCTTTACGCAATATGTCCCACATACGCACGATAGGAT
>NZ_JABFCZ010000112.1 GCF_014692675.1 Roseibium aggregatum
TGTTTAAAGAAATGACTTCTTTTATAGTTGAAAATGACATAAGAGAATACGAAGAACTATGGATTTATGCTATGGAGCATAGATTTGATGATTGGTTCCCTTTGTTAGCTGATAATGGTACTTTTGCTATAAATACGTTTATAAAATCTAGAAGACATAGAATAAAAGATAACAAATGAATTAGCTAGCCGTTATGGCTAGCTTTTTGCTTTATCAAAAAGGGGGGCTTGGGGGTTGACCCCCTACAAGGGTATTTGCAGAACGAAATGAGCGTAAGCGAATGAAGTGGCTAGCAAATACGAAGCTTGCCAAACCATATTATCACTTGTGATAGGAGAAATACTTTTGACGAACAAAGAAATAATGATAGCCACTTCAGTGGCGATTGGTGCAGTTGTAACTTGGATTAATCCAAGTTAACAAC
>NZ_JABFCZ010000114.1 GCF_014692675.1 Roseibium aggregatum
TGCATCGCCAGGCGTGGTCCCTTTGCAGAAGCGCGTGAATGCGTGCCTCGCCACACTTGCAGGAGATTGCCATGACCGAAAAGCTGTCGCCGGAGGCCCGGGCCGATGCTCTTGCCGGGTTGCCGGACTGGCGCGAGGTGGATGGGCGCGATGCGATCACCCGGACCTTTGCGTTCAAGGATTTCAACGAGGCCTTCGGCTTCATGACGCGGGTCGCCTTGGTCGCCGAGAAGCTGAACCACCATCCCGAATGGTCCAATGTGTACCGGACGGTGGAAGTCGTCCTGTCGACCCATGATGCCGGCGGCCTCACCGATCTCGACATCCGGCTTGCACGGAAGATGGATGCGTTTGCGCAGGGGTGACCGGCGCACGCTTCAGGCGCGTTCCAGCAGGAAGACGTGGACCTCGTCGCCGTCT
>NZ_JABFCZ010000115.1 GCF_014692675.1 Roseibium aggregatum
ACTATAACCCACCACCGCTAACTGCTGCGGAATAGCAATATTTTTCTCTGCTGCCGCACGATAAATACTCATTAATTTCAGGCTGTCAGTAGCAAACACTGCCTCAGGCAACGGTGACTGGCTTAATAATTCCCGCGCGGCTTGCAGTGCTGTTTCATGGGTATAACCGCCGTCAACAATCCATTCATCACGCACTGCAATATTATGCGCAGCCAGGCTCTGCTTATAACCATTTACCCGATCCACTGAAACATGGACATCAAGCGGAGCATGCAGGCAGGCAATATTTTGATGCCCACTTTCAATTAATGCATCGGTCAACGCAATGCTGTCGCCAAAATTATCGGTATCGACAGAATAAACATGGGCATATTGACCTTCAACTTTGCCAATCACCACGAC
>NZ_JABFCZ010000116.1 GCF_014692675.1 Roseibium aggregatum
CCCCGGCACCGCACGCAGCGCGGTGGCCAGCGCGGCGTGGGTGCCCACGGTGGATTCCACCGCGGCGCGCAGGCGCAGCGGCTCCAGAGCGCCATCGATGCGAGTCCGAAGTTCCAAGGTCAATACTGCGGCGCAAGGGTCCGAACCGGCGATCGACAGCAAGGCCCGTTGTTCAGGGCTGAGGGGAAAGGTGGGTTCGACGAGATCGGTCAAGGTGGACATCATTTCAATCCGCGAGCGAAGAGACAACGGAAGGGGAAACCGCCATGTCGGTGGAAGGCGTTCCGGACCGTTCGCCGGGCTGCGACTGCAAGGCCGCGCGGTCGTACATGGCCCCCATCGCGACGACGATCTTTCTGGGGCCTTCGTACGGGTCGCGTGCATGCGCTGCCAGCA
>NZ_JABFCZ010000117.1 GCF_014692675.1 Roseibium aggregatum
AACCGCTTCAAGAACATGGAAACTTCTATCATCAGTCATAGGCGCAGACATAGAAACTGACACCGTAAGCTCCTCCGCTCCTTCAGTGTCACAACCTCTCGCCCATAACCTCATGCCGCGCTAGATGGGGTCGGCTTCGCGCTTACGGTATTTATAGACCGCATTGCGTTTGAGAATTGGATCGAGGCACACAGGGTCGTAAAGCTGCACCCATAGCCCGATCATGATTGGGAGTTGTTGGCGGCACTTGGGTTTGGCTGTGCCTGGAATGTGCCTTAAACGCAAAAACGGCCTAGCGGATTAGCGCTAAGCCGTTGTTTTATTTGGTTGCGGGAGCAGGATTTGAACCTGCGACCTTCAGGTTATGAGCCTGACGAGCTACCGGACTGCTCCAT
>NZ_JABFCZ010000118.1 GCF_014692675.1 Roseibium aggregatum
ACGTTGAAGGCCGTGAGTATCTTGATTTCGCGGGCGGGATTGCGGTGCTCAATACCGGGCATCTGCATCCGAAAGTGGTGGCTGCGGTGGAAGCGCAGTTGAAAAAACTGTCGCACACCTGCTTCCAGGTGCTGGCCTACGAGCCGTATCTGGAGCTGTGCGAGATTATGAATCAGAAGGTGCCAGGCAATTTTGCCAAGAAAACGCTGCTGGTCACCACAGGTTCTGAAGCGGTGGAAAACGCGGTGAAAATCGCCCGCGCCGCCACCAAACGTAGCGGCACCATCGCTTTTAGCGGCGCGTATCACGGGCGCACGCATTACACGCTGGCGCTGACCGGCAAGGTGAATCCGTACTCTGCGGGCATGGGGCTGATGCCGGGTCATGTTTATCG
>NZ_JABFCZ010000119.1 GCF_014692675.1 Roseibium aggregatum
AAGTCGTAGCGGTACCCCATCGGTGCGGGCTGCATCCACAGCGCGGGGTTGGGCAGCGCACCGCGCCGAGCTTCCAGAACACGCCCCACCTTGGTGGACACGACATAGTCGTCCGGGTTCTTGTCCCGCAGGAAGTGCCCCAGCCGGTATTCGCTGAGCCCGTAACCGTAGAAAGGCGAAGTATCGAAATGCCGCACGCCCGCATCCCACGCGGCCTGCAATACCGCCTGGGCCTGCGCATCGCTGATGGCGGCAAAGATGTTTCCCATCTGTGTTCCGCCCATGCCGAATCGGAACGCCGGCCGGTAACGTGCGCCCGACGGGGGATTGCGGGGCAATGCCCGATCGCTGAGCACGCCGCGCGTGGGCAGGATGCTGCCGCGCTCCCTG
>NZ_JABFCZ010000011.1 GCF_014692675.1 Roseibium aggregatum
CAGGCTGCACACGTTCTTGCCAAGATCAATTCCAAGTACAAAAATCGACATCGGTCCGTTCCTCTCTACCTCAAATACAGAGCAATCCTATCGGATCGCTCCGGAGAGGGGCGGGCCATCCCATAATCACGGCATGCGGACGGGGTCAAATTTGAGTTTTTTAACGAGCCTGGTGCAGATGGCTTTCGGCACAGATCACCTGCTTAGAGAAAACGCAAAATGTCCGACCCGAGAGAAAGATTTGAAAAATTGGTGACCCCGACGCGATTCGAACGCGTGACCCTCAGATTAGGAATCTGATGCTCTATCCTGCTGAGCTACGGGGCCAGTGAAGGTCCGATTACCATGAAATCCCCGCGGTTGCGAGCCCCGATGGAAAACTCCGGCTGCTTTCCAAGGAAGCTTTTTTCAGGTCCGATCGCCTTCATCTTCGCCTTGCCTTATTTGACAGGTAACCGGATTCTATCGATCGGTGATGCGGGCGGCGGGAAAAGTTTGAGGGATCTGTACAGAAAGACCCCGGCGGCAGGGCGACGGGGCCTTCCTTGGGGAAGGAAGATGACGAGGACGGATAAGCCGGCCGGATGCGGCCGTCGCGTTTCCCTTGTCCTGTGTTTTATCTTTCTGTCTGCCCAAAGCCAGGCGCAGGAAGATCCCGGTCGTGCGGTGAGCCTTTGCGTTGCCGATGCGGCCGAGAGCCTTGAACCCGTGCCGGTAACGGCCGGGGAAGACGCGACCATCTACCGGAGTGCGGCCGGCGAAGGCTTTCTTCTGGCCGATATCATCGTTCCGGACCGCGATGCAGCTGCCCAAGGTCCGTCGGAGGCAGCGGGCACCCGGTATCTCGCCTATCCCGCCGGGCCGGAGAACCGGTGGGGGCTGTCGCCCGCGTGGGTGGTTGCCGAGCGCGGGACTGACCGGGTCCTCGTCCAGCAGGCGCTGTTAAGTTCCGGCAGGGCGCTGGTTGCTCCGGAGCTTGGCTTACCGGACTGTACCGCGGCCCTGAAATGGTCGGAGGCCCTCGCCCGGCGCGCCGATAAGGGTCTGTGGCAAGATGAGAAGGTGCTGAGCACGCGCTATCCGGCAGCCCTTCTGGACCAGGCGGGGCATTATGTCGTGGCGGCGGGCCGCATTGTTTCCCTTGGAATAACGGCGCGTACTCGTTATCTCAATTTCGGGTTCCGCTGGAAAAGTGATTTTACCGTTACCTTGAAAGTGTCGGAAGAAGAGGCTTTCGATGCTGTTCTTGCAAAAAAGGGCGCGCGCGTTGCCGATCTTGAAGGCGCGGCAGTCCTGGTGCGCGGTGTGGTTCAGGTCCGGGACGGGCCCTATATGGAGCTGGCGCATCCGGGTCAGCTCGATGTGATCGATTTCAAGAAGGGTGAAGAGTGACGGGCATCTTCCGAGCAAGGCAGGACAGGAACAAAAGGCAGGGCATTCTCCGCTTCGGTTTTGCGGGTGCGCTCATGCTTGCGGTCGCGGGCTGCCAGCTTCTCGGCGACGGTTCGACGATCGGCACCATCGCGCCGGGGACGCTGAGGCCGAACCTGGCCGCCGATATCGGCGCCCGGGAGCACCCGCACGTGGTCGCCACCTATGGCGGCGTCTACAAGGACCCGGGCGCGGAACGGGCGGTCGCAAGCGTTGTCGGGCGCCTGGTCGAGGCGTCGGAGGATCCTGCCCAGTCCTACAAGATCACAATTCTGAATTCTCCGGCCATCAACGCTTTTGCCCTGCCCGGCGGCTATCTTTACGTGACCCGCGGCCTGCTGGCCCTTGCCAACGACACGTCGGAGATGGCCGCGGTGATTGCCCATGAAATGGCCCATGTGACCTCCAACCACGCCATTCAGCGCCAGCAGCGGGCCGAGGCGCGCGAACTTGCCGACAAGATCCTGTCCAATGTGGTCCAGGACAGCGAGAAGGCGCGCCAGGCGATCATTTCCTCTCAACTTTCCTTCGCCCGGTTTTCCCAGACGCAGGAGCTGCAGGCCGATGCGATCGGCGTGAAAACCCTGGCGAAAGCCGGTTTCGACCCTTACGCCGCGGCGCGGTTCCTGGAGTCCATGAAACTTTATGCGGACTACCAGACGGCGAACGAGGCCAAGTCGAATGCGCCGGACTTCCTGTCGTCTCACCCGTCCACGCCGCAGCGGGTTTCGCTGGCGATCCGGGCCGCCCGGCAGATCGGGGCGCCGGGCATCGGCGAGCGGGACCGGGATGCCTATCTGGCCCGCATCGACGGCATGCTTTACGGCGACGATCCGCTGGAAGGCTTCGTGCGCGGCCGCTCCTTCCTGCACAAGGCGCTTGGCATCGGCTTTACCGTGCCCAAGGGCTATATCATGGAAAATTCGCCGGAAGCCGTGCTTGCCAGCAACGGCGACGGCACCGCCATGCGCTTCGACGGGGCGGATCTGAGCGGGTACGATTCCCTGAGGGACTACATGAATGCCGGCTGGATCAATGGCCTCCTGCCGCAAAGCGTGCGGGAGACGACGATCGGCGGCATTCCGGGCGTGACGGGGGCCGCGATCACCCAGGGCTGGTCGTTCCGGATCGCGGTTCTCAGGATCGGCAAGACCGGCTACCGCTTTATCTTTGCCAGCCGCAACCCGACCGACAGCTTTGGCGCCCAGTTCCACGAAACCATTGAGAGTTTCCGCCAGCTGACGCCGACGGAGCGCGCCCGTTTGCGGTCGCTCAGGATCAAGGTGATCAAATCGAAGCCGGGCGACACGCCGCGCAGGCTGGCGATCGGCATGAGCGGGATCGAGGCCTCCCGCCGCCTGGATTTCTTCTCCATCCTGAACGGATTGGATCAGGACAAGACAATACCGGCGGGCACCTCGATCAAGCTGGTGACCGATTAGCGACCGCGATCATCGAAGATGAAGGCCCGGGCCGTTTTCAGCCGGAATAAGCCATCCGGTCCGGCTGGGACTTCAGAAGCGCTGCCTTCAGCTTTTCCATGGCGCGGCTTTCGATCTGGCGAACGCGTTCCTTGGAAATACCGAGTTTCTCGCCCAGCGATTCCAGGGTTGCCCCGTCCTCGGATAGCCGGCGTTCCCGGACGATTTTCAACTCCCGTTCCGACAGGACGCCGAGCGCGGAAAACAGCCAGCGGCGCCTGCGCTCCGTATCGATGGTGTCGGTGACGATCTCGTCGGGCAGCGGCGCGTCGGAAACCAGGAAATCCTGGCGGTCCGCGCTGGCGCCGTCATTGTCGAGCATCGGCTGGTTCAAGGAGGTGTCCGGTCCGGACAGCCGGGCGTTCATCAGGGCCACGTCGGACTGCTTGACGCCGATGGCGTCGGCAATCTTCTGATGCAGTTCGGAATCGGACATCGTCTGCCGGCTGCCGTTCAGTTTCGCCCGCAGGCGGCGCAGGTTGAAAAACAGCGCCTTCTGCGAGGACGATGTGCCGCCGCGGACGATCGACCAGTTTCTCAGGATGTAATCCTGGATCGAGGCGCGGATCCACCATGTGGCATAGGTCGAAAACCGCACTTCCCGTTCCGGTTCGAACCGGGCCGCGGCCTCCAGCAGGCCGACATGACCTTCCTGGATCAGGTCGCCGAGGGGCAATCCGAAGTTCCGGAACCGGGATGCGACGGCAATGACCAGCCGCATATGGGAGATCGAGAGCCTTTCCAGGGCCTTCTCGTCGCGATTATCCCGCCAGCGCACGGCAAGTTCATGTTCTTCCTCGCGGGAGAGATAGGGCGCTTTCATGGCCGCCCGGACCATTTGACGTCTTTCGCTCAATGAGTTGGACATTGGCCTGCTGCTCCAAGGTTACGCATGGGAGCTTTTACGTCTAAACACGTATATTAGATCAGTTTGGCGCAATTAAGCAGTGCCGTAGCGTGCACAAAGATGTGATGACAGGGGACTTCCCATGAGGTCCCGGATGATCGGAGCCGGGCGCCGGACAAAAAAAGACCCGGCCGAAGCCGGGTCTCGATAGGTCCCTCGAAGGGGAAGCGTTATGCGCGCCTGTCAGGCGGCTGCTTCCTGATCTTCGTCGTCGTCATCCGATGCCTCGGCGGCGGCAGCTGCCTTGAGACGGCTCGGCGATTTCGCAAGATTCTGCTCGATCTGCTTGGTCGCTTCGGTTTCGGAGCACTTGTTGACGGCTGCGATTTCGCGGGCCATGCGATCGATCGCAGCTTCGTAGAGCTGGCGTTCGGAATAAGACTGTTCCGGCTGGTTTTCCGAGCGGAACAGATCGCGCACCACTTCCGAGATGGCGATCAGGTCGCCGGAATTGATCTTGGCTTCGTATTCCTGGGCGCGGCGGCTCCACATGGTGCGCTTGATGCGCGGCCGGCCGCGAACGGTTTCCATGGCCTTCTTGACGACCGCGGGGTCGCCGAGCTTGCGCATGCCGACGGACGCGATCTTGGCGACCGGTACCCGCAGGGTCATCTTGTCTTTTTCGAAGACGATGACCAGAAGTTCCAGGGCATGTCCTGCGACGTTCTGTTCTTCAATGGCAGTGATCTGACCAACGCCATGTGCCGGATAGACAATATGTTCGCCCGTTTTGAATCCCTGACGCTGCGCGGCCTTTTTCGTGCTTGTTGCCATTCCCGTATATTCTCCTGCGCAGTTGCCGGTCGTTTCGACCGAAGATGAGCCGGATGCCCGGCTCCCTGATTTGGTTTCGACACGCAGACCGAACTGGCGATCCTTTGATGGAACGCCTGTTGATGAGTGGCGTGTCTGGGTAGTCAGTCGTTCAATTCCACTATAGAAGTCTGCTCAGTCATACGAAGCGAATGATCCTATTCGCATTCCTGCCCGGAATGCGCGACTGGTTATCTCCGCTGGGGGGAGTTAACGGGTCTTTGAACGACAGTTTGGCATATATAACACAGTCGGACGAAAAATTAAAGTCTTATCGCGGTGCGCAAGAGCGCTGCGCTGCCATGCACAAAATGCAGATCAGCAAAAAACACCTGTTTCCCGGCAGTTTTACCGCCCGATTCAATAAAACTTAAACCGGATCAAATCATCCGCGCCCTGACGAGACCTGTTCGGCCGGACAATCGGCCGCATCCGGCCTCCGGAAATTTCCCGATCCCGCCTCAGGCCGGAGGATTGGGCGAGAAATATTCTTCCAGCTTGTTTTGTTTGCCGTCGAATTCTTCCGCCTCGGGGAGCGGATCCTTCTTTTCCGTGATATTCGGCCATTTTTCCGAATATTCGGCGTTCAACTCGATCCATTTCTCCAGACCCGGCTCCGTGTCGGGAAGAATGGCTTCGGCGGGGCATTCCGGCTCGCAGACGCCGCAATCGATACATTCGTCCGGATTGATCACCAGCATGTTTTCACCCTCGTAGAAACAATCAACGGGGCAGACTTCCACGCAATCGGTGTACTTGCACTTGATGCAATTGTCAGTGACGACGTATGTCATCTCAATCCTCTATAAAGCTCGGCTTCGCCGGTCCGGGACCATGCCGTTCCGGCCTGCTGCGGCGGCACCGGGTGCCGCAACGATGTCGAGGGTTTGGGTAGCTCTTTTATGAATTGAGCGCAAGCGTTGCGCGCTGCGCAAAAAGTCACGGAGCGAAAACCCTTACCCGCATATCCCGTAATGGCGGGATTTTTGTTTCAATCGGTCTCCCGCAGAGTGTCGATTCGCCTGCGATCCCGTTTTGTCGGCCGGCCGGCGCCTGCTTCGCGCTGGCCCGGGGGCGGCGGTGGCGGCGCCTCGCGCGGTGGCGGCGGCGGCGACAGATCCTCGTAAAGTTTCTGCGCTTCGGCAAACGGTCCGCGCCGCGTCCCCAGCGCCGCGACCTTCAAGACGAGCACCCGGCGTTCCAGCGCGATGGTCAGCACATCGCCGATCCGTACCGTCTTGCTGGCGGACGAGATCTTGTCCTTGTTGATCCGGATATGCCCGGAGGTCGCCAGTTTCTGGGCAAGCGTGCGGGATTTCGCGACCCTGGCATACCAGAGCCACTTGTCGACTCTCAGGCCGGCGGAAGGGCCGGCCGGAATGGCTTCGTCACCCGGAATCTACTTCTTTCCCTTGTTGTCCATATCGGCTTTCAGCGCCATGAGGGCTGCGAACGGGGAATTCGGATCGATCGGCTTGTCGCGCTGCGGAGCCTTGTCGCGCCGGCCCTGTCCGCCTTCGAACGGTTTTCCGCCGCGCTGCGGCTTGCCGCTCTTGGCCTTGGGCCCGCCGGGACGTTTCTGTCCGGCGCCCTTTCGGCCTTCGGCGCCGCGCCGGTTGTCCTGGCCACGGCCGCGCGGGCGGCGGTCGGCCCGGCCCGGACGCCAGATCTCGATCGTGACGGTTTCCATCTCGCCGGCTTCGGCCGGCACTTCCGCGGCCGATGTTTCTTCTGCCTGGGCGGTTTCGCCTTCTGCCGCCGGTTCCGCGGGCGCGGCTTCCGGCTCAGTCACGGTTTCGGCTTCGGCCACCGCTTCCGCCGGAGCCTCAGCAACAGCCAGAGCCGGTTCGGCAGCATTTTCAGAAGCTGCGGCTTCCTCGGCAGGAGTTTCGCTGCTTTCGATCGCGGCTTCCGACGCTTCGGCGGTTTCAGCTGCGGTTTCCGCCGGCTGTTCCGTTTCGGCCGGCTTCGGCGCCGCCGGGCGCTGGACTTCGCGGGTCTCTAGACGATAGCCGAGGGATTTCAGCACGGCGGAGAAATCCTCGCCGGCACAGCCGAGCAGGGATGTCATCGCCACGGTCACGGTGAAGCCGCCGCCTTCGGCGATGGCGCCGTCGGGCGGCGCCACTTCCGCATCGAGCGGTTTCCAGGCAATCAGCGGCCGGATCAGGTCGGCGAGCCGTTCCAGAATGTCGATGCGTACGGCCCGCGGTCCGCAGACGCGGAAACCGACAACCTTGTAAAGCGCCTTGTCGATGGTTTCATCGACAGGAATGGAGGTTCGCCCGGACGCCGAAAGCTGCGGCAGTTCCGACAGGCCGTTCATGTCGAGCGAGCCGTGCTTGAGCGCCCACAGCTGGGCCAGAAGCTGGCTCGGCGCGGGTTTCAGGAGAGCCGGGACATAGATGTTATACGCGCCGAAACGGACGCCGAGCTTGCGCAGGGAGGCGCGCATGTCCTGATCGAGCTGCCGGATTTCATCGGCTGCTTCCTGGCGTTCCAGAACGCCGAGACCCTCGACGATGCGGAAGGCGATGCCGCGGGCGAGGCCTTCCAGACCTTCGGCGGCCTTCAGGTCGGTCAGCGGCTTCAACAGGGTCTCGACCTGGGCCTTGACCCAAAGGTCGATCCGTTCCTGGACCTTGTCCCGGGCAGGGCCGGTCAGGTGTTCGTCCGCGAGCAGGAGTACGGTCGGGGTAAGGACGTCCTCGCCGGCGGTCAGCTTGGCGACCGCCTCGCCGCGCCAGCGGATCGATCCGTCTGCGGTCAGGATGAAATCGGCGTTTTCGGACCGGGACAGCCTATCGGCGCGGTTCTCGATTTCCGTCGTCAGGGCCTTTTGCGCGGCGGCGCGCACGGCCTTCTCGTCCTGGCCCTCGGCCGATGAATCGGGTGCAAACCGGAAGCCAAGCAGATTTCCGATGTGCTGACCTTCCACGAGCACATCACCGCTCGATGTAATTTCCGCTTCCAGCATGGCGTTCTCTCTCAAACGTCGCATCAATACACTTGTGCGCCGGTCCACGAACCTTTGTGTCAGCCGTTCGTGAAGGGCGTCGGACAGCCTGTCTTCTATATCGCGCGTCACGCCCTGCCAATGGGCCGGATCGGCCAGCCAGTCGGGACGGTTCGCGACAAACGTCCAGGTCCGGATGTGAGCAATCCGGTTTGCCAATGTGTCGATATCACCATCGGTGCGATCTGCGAAGGCCAATTGACGCGAGAACCAGTCGTCCGCGATCGCTCCGTCCTGCATCAGATGGGTGTAAATCGTGTTCAGCAATTCCGCATGATTGGCCGGCGCAATCTTGCGATAATCCGGCACCTGGCACACATCCCAGAGCAATTCGATCGCTTTTGGGCCCTTTGCCATGTCCTGAATGAGGGAATCGCGCAAAAGGTTTTCAAGTGCGGTGATGTCCTCACTGATGGGCGCGCGTGCCAGACCCTCCTCGTTCGGCGGCCTGTCGAGCGTCCGGCGCAAGGCTGCCGTGGATGAAAAATCCAGATGACTGTTGCGCCATTGCAGCACTTTCAGGGCGCCGAAATGGTGATTTTCGATCTGTTCGATCAGATCGTCGTCCAGCGGATCGACCCGGCCGGTGACGCCGAAGGTGCCGTCGCGGGTGTGCCGGCCCGCGCGGCCCGCGATCTGGCCCATCTCCGCGGCGGTCAGCTGACGGTACTGATAGCCGTCGTATTTGCGGTTGCCGGCAAAGGCGATGTGGTCGACATCCAGATTGAGCCCCATGCCGATGGCGTCGGTCGCCACCAGGTGCTCGACATCGCCGTTCTGGAACAGCTCGACCTGGGCATTGCGGGTCCGGGGGCTGAGGGAGCCGAGAACGACCGCCGCGCCGCCTCTCTGGCGGCGGATCAGCTCGGCGATGCCGTAAACCTCGTCGGAGGAAAAGGCGACGATGGCGGACCGGGGCGGAAGGCGCGACACTTTCTTGGAACCGGCATAGGCCAGGACGGACATGCGCGGCCGGGTGACCACGTTCAGCCCCGGGATCAGCTTTTCCAGAAGCGGGCGGACCGTCGCCGCCCCCAGAAGAAGCGTCTCGGAGCGTCCGCGCAGGTTCAGGATGCGATCGGTGAACACGTGCCCCCGGTCCAGATCGCCGGCAAGCTGGACTTCGTCGATGGCGACAAACTCCGTGTCCAGATCGAGCGGCATGGCTTCGACGGTGGACACGAAGAACCGGGCGGACTTCGGCAGGATCTTCTCTTCGCCGGTGATCAGAGCGACGGCGTCGGTGCCGGCACGCTCCGCGATCCGGCCATAGACTTCCCGCGCCAGCAGGCGCAGCGGCAGGCCGATCAGACCGGACTTCTGTGCCAGCATGCGCTCGATGGCCAGATGGGTCTTGCCCGTATTGGTCGGCCCGAGAACCGCGGTAACGGTTTTCGAACGGGCTGCTGGCGGGAGCGGCATGTTGTGAGGACGGGGCATTTGGCGAGAGATGAGGTTTTGTCTGTATCGCGGGCCGCCATGGCCCGACCGGAATAACCTGCGCGGTCTAGCACAAGCGTCCGCCGCCTGTCCCGTGTCTTTTTTCATGACCGTGAATCCCGGATATCGGCCCTTGAGGCCGCTCGGAGCAGGCCAAAAAGAACGACTCCAGAACAAAACTCGACCGAATCGGCGACTCGCGCGGATTCAGGATTCGTTCTCTACGACATCTGGTTTGCGGGTGACCGGACGATACAAAATGCTGAATCTGGCCAAGGAGTTAGGCGAATCGGAGGTGGTTTCCGGTTCGGCTTGAAAATTCTGTCAATCATGGATATTCCGTAAATGGAAATACAATAATAAATACATTGGCGCTTAACGACTGGACGAACTGGGAACAGAACCGAGACGAATCACCTAATTTCCGGTGTTTCATATTTGTTCTTACCAAATCTGGTGATTTCGAATAGTTGCTATCAACATTTTGATCTGGAAAGACCCCGGTATTGGACGTTGAAATTGGCCGGTTAAGGCAATTGTATCTTTATGGGGCAGCGGGATGCGCCTCCGATCGCGGCATGAAGAAATCCGCGGAATTTTCGGAGCGTTGAATGCAAAACGAATCTTTATACAAGGCGTTTGCGTTCGCGGAAAAGGTGTCCGGCCGCAGTAATGTGGAGTCCGCAACGGCGGACCTGTCCGACCTGGCGGGAGATTACGGGCTTTCATCCTTTGCGCTGGCGACCTTTAGCGGGCCGGGTTCGATGACTGCGCCCTATATCCTGTCATCCGGATGGGATCCGGAGTGGGAAAACCGGTACCTCGGAAAGAACTATGTTCTGCATGACCCGGTTATCGCGAGAGCGAGGCGGAGTGCGAGACCGTTCGTGTGGGCCGACACCCGCAACGATCACGATGTGACGCCAAAGGGCCTTCGGATCCTCGACGAGGCGCGAGCCTTCAAGATGAATGACGGTGTCCTGATCCCGGTGCACGGACCGCGCGGCATGATCGGGTCCCTGACTTTCGGCGGGGACAGGGTGGATCTGGCTCCTGACGATTTCCGGGCGCTTCATCTGGCCGGAATGTGCGCCTATTCCCATGTCCTGGAGCTTGCGAAACCGCAATTTCCTCAAGGCAGTGCCGGCGCCGGGCTCACCGCCCGGGAAACGGAATGCCTGAAATGGTGTGCCGCGGGCCTGACCAGCGGAGACATCGCCGACAGGCTCGGGATTTCAAGGCATACGGCGGACTGGTACCTGAAAGAGGCGTCGCGCAAGCTCGGCGCGGCCAACCGCACCCATGCGGTCGCCCTGGCTTTCCGGTGCGGACTTATAGGGTAAGGCTCTGACTTATATGGCCTTTCGTTCCGGTTGCGGCATCACGGAAACCGGCGCGGCGGGATGCGCACTTCTAAATCGATATAAATCGCAGTAGAAAGCAGGTCCGGCTTCTTGCCGCACTGCAACGTAACCTGCCGTGGGAGGACAGTTTTTGGCAATCAGCAAGATTCTCGTCGCGAACCGCTCCGAAATCGCAATCCGCGTGTTCCGGGCCGCAAACGAACTCGGTCTGAAGACCGTCGCCATCTTTGCCGAGCAGGACAAGCTGGCCCTGCACCGCTTCAAGGCGGACGAGGCCTATCAGGTCGGACAGGGTCTGGGACCTATCGAAGCCTACCTGGCGATAGACGAGATTATCCGCGTTGCCAAAACCGCGAAGGTCGACGCGATCCACCCGGGCTACGGCTTTCTGTCGGAAAGCCCGGAATTCGCCGAAGCCTGCGAGGAAGCGGGCATCATCTTCATCGGGCCTAAGCCGGAGACCATGCGCCGCCTCGGCAACAAGGTGGCCGCGCGTAATCTTGCGATCGACGCCGGTGTTCCGGTCATGCCGGCGACCGACCCGCTGCCGGACGACATGGACGAGGTGAAGCGGCTTGCGGCCGAGATCGGCTATCCGGTGATGCTGAAGGCGTCCTGGGGCGGCGGCGGCCGCGGCATGCGCGTCATTCCCGATGAAGCCACGCTGATGCGCGACGTGGTGGCTGCCAAGCGCGAGGCGCGGGCCGCCTTCGGCAAGGACGAGATCTACCTGGAAAAGCTGGTCCAGCGGGCCCGTCACGTGGAAGTCCAGATCCTCGGCGACGGCCAGGGCGGACTGGTGCATCTGTTCGAACGCGATTGTTCCATCCAGCGCCGGCACCAGAAGGTCGTCGAACGGGCGCCCGCACCCTATCTGGACGAAGCCAAGCGCCAGGAACTGTGCGGCTACGGCCTGAAAATCGGCCGCGAGGTGAACTATCGCGGCGCCGGCACCATCGAGTTCCTGATGGATGCCGATACGGGTTCCGTCTACTTCATCGAGGTCAATCCGCGGGTCCAGGTGGAACACACGGTGACGGAGGAAGTCACCGGCATCGACATCGTCAAGGCGCAGATCCAGATCGCGGGCGGGGCGAAGATCGGAACGGCTGAAAGCGGCGTGCCGGTCCAGGACAACATCCGCCTGAACGGCCATGCGCTGCAGTGCCGGATCACGACGGAAGATCCGGAGCAGAACTTCATTCCCGATTACGGCCGGATCACCGCCTATCGGGGCGCGACCGGGTTCGGCATCCGGCTCGACGGCGGCACCGCCTATTCCGGGGCGGTGATCACCCGTTATTACGATCCGCTTCTGGAAAAGGTGACGGCCTGGGCGCCGACGGCGGAGGAAGCCTGCAAGCGCATGGACCGGGCGCTGCGCGAATTCCGTATCCGCGGTGTCGCGACCAACCTGGTGTTCCTGGAAAATATCATCGACCACCCGGATTTCCGGGCAAATTCCTATACGACCCGGTTCATCGACGACACGCCGGAGCTTTTCGAACAGACCCGCCGCAAGGACCGCGCGACCAAACTCCTGACCTATATCGCCGATGTCTCGGTGAACGGTCATCCGGAGACCCGCTCAAGGGCCCGCCCTCCGAAGGACACGGCCCTGCCGGTCGTGCCGGTCTACGGCGACGACAAGCCGGAGGGCACCCGGCAGCTTCTCGACCGGCTCGGCCCGAAGGGTTTTGCCGACTGGATGAAGGCCGAGACCCGGACACTGGTGACCGACACCACCATGCGCGACGGCCACCAGTCCTTGCTTGCGACCCGCATGCGCACCCATGACATCGTGCGGATCGCCGATGCCTATGCATCCGGCCTGCCGCAGCTGTTTTCGCTTGAATGCTGGGGCGGGGCGACCTTCGACGTCGCCATGCGCTTCCTGACCGAAAGCCCCTGGGAGCGGCTGCGGCTGATCCGGGAAAAGGCGCCGAACATCTTGTTACAGATGCTTCTGCGCGGCTCCAACGGCGTCGGCTACACCAATTATCCGGACAATGTGGTGAAGTTCTTCGTCGCCCAGGCGGCGGAAAACGGCGTGGATCTGTTCCGCGTGTTCGACTGCCTGAACTGGGTGGAGAACATGCGGGTTTCCATGGACGCAGTCATTGAAGCGAACAAGCTGTGCGAGGGCGTGCTCTGCTACACCGGCGACATGCTCGACAGCGCCCGGCCGAAATACGATCTGAAGTACTACGTCAGCCTGGCCAAGGAGCTCGAGGCGGCCGGCGCGCATATCCTCGGCATCAAGGACATGGCCGGGCTCTTGAAGCCGGAAGCGGCACGGATGCTGGTCACGGCGCTGAAGGACGAGACCAGCCTGCCGATCCATTTCCACACCCATGATACGTCGGGAATTTCGGCTGCGAGCGTTCTGGCCGCCGTCGGGGCCGGCGTCGATGCGGTGGATGCGGCGATGGACGCGCTCTCCGGCCTGACCTCGCAGCCCTGCCTCGGCTCGATCGTGGAGGCCCTGCGCGGCGGTCCGCGCGATACGGGGCTGGATCCGCAGACCATTCGCGAGATTTCCTTCTACTGGGAAGCGGTGCGTAGCCAGTATCGGGCGTTCGAAAGCGATCTGCGCTCCGGCGCCTCTGAGGTCTACCTCCATGAAATGCCCGGCGGCCAGTTCACCAACCTGAAGGAACAGGCACGCTCGCTGGGGCTGGAAACCCGCTGGCACGAAGTCGCCCAGGCCTATGCGGATGCAAACATGATGTTCGGCGATATCGTCAAGGTGACGCCATCGTCCAAGGTCGTCGGCGATATGGCGCTGATGATGGTCAGCCAGGGACTGACCGTGGCTGATGTCGAGGATCCGGCCAAGGACGTGGCCTTCCCGGATTCGGCGGTAAAGATGCTGCACGGCGATCTCGGCCAGCCGCCGGGCGGATGGCCGAAGAAGATCCAGGACAAGGTGCTGAAGGGCGAAAAACCGATCACGGTGCGTCCGGGCTCCCTGCTGGATGAGGCTGACCTGGAAGCGGAGCGGGAGAAGGCGGCGAAAGCCACCGGGCGTGACATGGATGACGCGGATCTTGCCGCCTATCTCATGTATCCCAAGGTTTTCACCGACTTCGAAAAGGCGCAGCAGCAATACGGTCCGACCTCGGTCCTGCCGACCCCGGTCTATTTCTACGGGCTGGAAGCGGGCGACGAGATCCTGGTCGACCTGGAGCCGGGCAAGACGCTGGTCGTCCGGTGTCAGGCATTCGGCGAGACGGATGAGAAAGGCGAGCAGAAGGTCTTTTTCGAGCTCAACGGTCAGCCTCGGATCATCAAGGTTCCGGATCGGGCCCATGGTGCGGCGGGGTCTGCTGCCATGCGCAAGGCGGAAGACGGCAACGAAGCCCATGTCGGTGCACCGATGCCGGGGGTCATCTCCACGGTCGCCGTCAAGCCGGGGCAGACCGTGTCCGCCGGCGACGTGCTCTTGTCGATCGAGGCCATGAAAATGGAAACCGCCCTCCATGCGGAGCGCGACGGGACCATCGGTGAAGTGCTGGTATCGCCCGGAACGCAGATCGACGCCAAGGATCTTCTGGTCGTCTATTCGGGCTGATCCGAAATCGGGTCGCGGCAGGCGCTATTCGGCGGCTGTCGCGATGCCGTGGACATGACTTCCGTCAGCCCGTCCGATCCACAGATCGAGAAACGCATCGAGCCAGCGGCGGACCGCCTGGTCATAGACATAGCGGCCGGCGAAGTGGTCCCGGCGCTGCTGGGCGCCTGGCAGTGCCATGCGCGGGGCGCCGCGGGTGGTCCAGCGGACCAGCATGGAATGGGTCAGTTCCGGATGGAACTGGATGCCATAGGCATTCTGGCCGTAGCGGATCGCCTGGTTCGGATAGGTGGGGCCGGTTGCCAGCAACTCGCAGCCGGCGGGCCTGTCGAAGCCTTCCCGGTGCCACTGGTAGGCCTTTTCCGGCCACTTCATCAGGGCCTTGCCCTGCTCGGTGGGGATCAGCGGGTAGTAGCCGATTTCGACCAGTTCGTCGCGGTGGCCCGCTACCGTGCCGCCGAGCTGTTTGACCATCATCTGCGCGCCGAGACAGATCCCGAGAAACGGGACTCCCTCGCGCAGGGGGACCTTGATCCAGTCGATCTCGCGATGGACATAGCCATCCGGGTCGTTGGCGCTCATCGGCCCGCCGAAAATCACAGCCCCGGCATGGCCGGCCATGGTTTCGGGAAGCGTGTCGCCAAAACGCGGCTTGCGGATATCGAGAGCAAAGCCGCGCCTGATCAGTTCCTGCCCGACGCGGCCGGGTGACGAATGCTCCTGATGGAGGATCACCAGAACTTTCGGACGGGGCGAGTCAGCGAAGGTTTCCAATCTCATGACATTAAATATGGAGCACTTCGCGCACGCGGTCGAGCCCTTTTGCAGTGCAATAACCGGAAAGACCCGTCAGTCTTCGTCCGGTTCCGGGGCGGATTTGGCCACCTTGCGCCGCAGGTTCATCCGGTCGCGGGTGGAAATACCCAGCAGTTCGGCAACGCGCCAGATGGTGTTGTCCTCGAATTCATGGACATGGCCGTCGGCATAGACCACTTCCCACATCATCTCGACGATCGCGAGACGTTCCGCTTCATCCGTCCTTCGCTTCAGCACCGAAGTGAAGCCATAAAGGTCAACGGCCTCGCTGTCCCGGAGCTTGGCGATGTCGATCAGTTCTTTGGTCTCGTCATCCGTCAGCTGATAGTGGCTCTGCAGGATTTCCCGCAGTTTCCGAATTTCGCTGTCCTCGATGACGCCATCCACGTCGGTGAGGTGAAACAGAAGGGCGGCTGCCGCGAGCCTGTGGTCGTCTTCGGCAAAGGTTTTCTTGCCGCTGTCACCGAAGGTGATTTCGCGAATGAACTGCTTGAATGATTTCAGCATGTGTGAAGTCCGGATTTGTTCTTCGCCCCAAGCCTAATGGCTCGACCGTCCGGCGACAATCCTCTCGTATCATCAAACACTTGATCTTTTATTCATGTGTCGGA
The DNA here is from genome assembly GCF_014692675.1 of Roseibium aggregatum. Taxonomy (GTDB): domain Bacteria; phylum Pseudomonadota; class Alphaproteobacteria; order Rhizobiales; family Stappiaceae; genus Roseibium; species Roseibium aggregatum_C. The sequence continues at coordinate 15,454 of NZ_JABFCZ010000011.1, forward strand.
AAAAAACCGATCAAATCTAAACCTGCACCTGATCCTCCAGTTTTGAATCATTCTAAACTATTGAAATTGCTTATTTTTATACTTGACTTTTATCTTCATAAATTGATTCCTGCAGGCATCGAATTCATACCCGCGTACCGGGAACGGTCGGAATGCCTCTTGAAACGGTTGAGCCGGATCGGGGGTGCGCTGAATTATCATGCGCCGGAGTGAGCGGAACCGGGAACCGAACCACTGTTGTTGAAGACCGAGAGGAAACACCTGATGAAATCCTTGAAGTACGGCCTGATGGCTGCGGCCGCCTTCATTGCGCTGCCGGCGCTGGCGGCGACCCCTGAGGACGTCCTGAAAACCTATGGCGATGTCGCCGAAGCGGCCTATACCGATTCACTGAAATCCGCGCAGGACCTGCAGACGGCGGTCGAAGCGCTGGCCGCCAACCCGAGCGAAGAGACGCTTGCCGCAGCCCGCGCCGCCTGGCGCAAGGCGCGCAACCCCTATCAGCAGACCGAAGCGTTCCGGTTCGGCAACGCCCTTGTCGACGACTGGGAAGGCAAGGTGAATGCCTGGCCGCTCGATGAAGGCCTGATCGACTACGTGGATGTTTCCTATGGCGACAGCTCGGAAGCAAATGTCTTTTATACAGCCAACGTGATTGCCAATCCGATCCTGAAGGTCGGCGGCGAGACGATCGATGCGACCGAGATCACGCCTGAGCTTCTCGCCGACAAGCTCCAGGAAGCCGGCGAAGTCGAAACCAATGTCGCCACCGGCTACCATGCCATTGAATTCCTTCTGTGGGGTCAGGATCTGAACGGCACGGACGCGGGCGCGGGCAACCGTCCGGCAACCGATTTCGACCCGGCGAACTGCACCGGCGGCAACTGCGAGCGCCGGGTCCAGTACCTGAAGGCCGCAACGGCCCTTCTGATTTCCGATCTGCAGGAAATGGTCGATGCCTGGGCACCGGGCGGGGCGGCCCGCGCGGATCTGGTGGGCAAGGGCGAAGCCGGCGGGCTGGCGACCATCCTGACCGGCATGGGCTCGCTGTCCTACGGCGAACTGGCCGGCGAGCGCATCAAGCTGGGCCTGATGCTGCATGACCCGGAAGAGGAGCACGACTGCTTCTCCGACAATACCCACATGTCGCACTACAACGACGTCGTCGGTATGCGGAACGTTTACTTCGGCACCTACAAGAGCCTCGACGGCAAGAACGACGTCGCCGGCGCTTCGCTTGCCGAACTGGTTGCCGAAAAGGATCCGGCCCTGGCCGAGGAAATGAAGGCCAAGCTCGATGCTTCGCTGGCAGCCTTCGAGGCCATGAAGGCGCGGGCCGAGGGCGGCGAAGCCTATGACCAGATGATCGGCGAAGGCAATGACGAGGGCAATGCGGTCGTCCAGGCTGCGGTCGATGCACTGATCGACCAGACAAAGTCGATCGAGCGGGTCGTCAAGGCGCTGGAGCTTGAAGAAGTCGCTTTCGAAGGCTCCGACAGTCTCGACAACCCGTCGTCTGTCTTCCAGTAAGTCGTCACGACGGGCCGGCGGGGTTTGCCTCCGCCGGCCCGGGTGCAATTGCCGCGGAAAGAGGGGCCGCGGCATGTGATCCGGATGCGAGTAAAGTGATCAAGTCTATGAAATCGGCCGTGCGGAGTGCGGTCGCGCTGGCCGTCTTCGGCTCTTCTTGCGTTGGCGCGAGTTCCGTTTTTGCCGCCGATGCCCTGAAATATCGTGACGACCTGACGCCCAAGGACCGCAAGCGCGTCGCGCGTGTCGTCGCCCCGGGGACGGATTTTTCAAAGCCGGAAATGTTCGAACCCATGTCCGGCGGCGCGGCCACGTCCACCAAGCTGATCAACCGGGATGCCTATTCCCATTTTTCCGCGAACATCACATTCGAGGAAGAGCAGACCTTCAAGATCGGCAACGGCCTGTTCCGGAAGATGTGGGCCTCGTCGCCCTCCTCCACGCAGGCGTCGGACGGGTTGGGCCCGCTCTATAACGCCCGTTCCTGCCAGGGCTGCCATCTGAAGGACGGCCGTGGCCGTCCGCCGCTTGCCGGCGAGGACGCGGTGTCGCTGTTCCTGCGCCTGTCGATCCCGCCGCAGAATAGCGAACAGGAAGCAGCCCTTGCTTCGAAGGCCGCGTTGCGCATTCCCGAGCCGACCTACGGCGGTCAGTTCCAGACCTTTGCGGTGACCGGCCTGTCCGGCGAAGGCCGGTTCGATATCGAGCTGGAAGAAATCGAGGTGCCGCTTAACGGCGGCGAGGTGGCGGTTTTGCAAAAGCCAACCTACAAGGTCCGCGATCTCGGCTTCGGTCCGATGCATGCCGATACGATGATTTCGCCGCGGGTGGCGCCGCCGATGATCGGCATGGGTCTCCTGCAGGCAATCCATCCGGGTGACATCGAGGCTCTGGCCGATCCGGAGGACCAGGATGGCGACGGCATTTCCGGCAAGGTCAGTCGGGTACGGGACCCCCGGAGCGGTGAATTGACGATCGGCCGTTTCGGCTGGAAGGCGTCCAACCCGACCGTGCGCGACCAGGCGGCGGACGCCTTTTCCGGCGATATCGGCATCGGCACGCCGGACCGGCCGGATCCTTACGGAGACTGCACCGATGCGCAGACGGATTGCCGAAAGAGGCCGACCGGCGAACAGACGCAGCTCGGCGATACGGAAGCCCCCGATCCGGTCATGGATCTGGTCACCTTCTATTCGGAAAATCTTGCAGTACCCGCCCGTCGCGCCTTCGACGATCCGGTGGTTCTGCGCGGCAAGGAGCTGTTTCACGAGATCGGCTGCATCGGTTGCCACAATCCGAAATTCGTGACCAGCCGCAAGGCGGAGAACAAGGCACACCGGTTCCAGCTGATCTGGCCCTATACGGACATGCTCCTGCACGACATGGGGGAAGGGCTTGCCGACCACCGTCCCGTCGGCGATGCATCGGGCAGCGAATGGCGGACACCGCCCCTTTGGGGGATCGGCCTGACGGAAACCGTCAACGACCACACCCGCTTCCTGCATGACGGGCGCGCGCGCAATTTGCTCGAAGCCGTGTTATGGCATGGAGGCGAAGCCCAGCCGGCTCGCGATCAGGTCGTCGAGCTTAGTCCGGCCGACCGGGCCGCCCTCATCCGTTTCCTGGAGTCGCTTTGATGCGTTTTCTGATCTTCGCCGCCTGTATCTGGACCATCGCCGGACCGGCGGGGGCACAGGACTTTTCCGCCAATATCACATCGAGCATTGAGGGCTATATCCGGCCGGCTGCGGACGGATTTGCCAGCGCGGCTGACGACCTGCCGCCTGCCATCGATGCGGTTTGCGCGGAAACCACCGCGGAAACGAAAGCGGTGTTTGCAAAGAAATACGGTGATGCCGTCACCGCCTTCGCGAAGATTTCCTTCCTCCGCTACGGCCCGCTGCTGGAAGACGATCGCCTGAACCGCCTGGCGTTCATGCCCGATCCGCGCGGAATCGCCCAAAGGCAGATCCGCAAAATCCTCGCCACGAAGGACGAAACGGCCACCGATGCCGCGGCCCTCAAGGACAAGAGCGTTGCGGTTCAGGGCCTGACGGCCCTGCAGCTCATCGCCTTCGACAAGGACGGCGAGGTCGCGCTCGGCGATCCGGGCAAGACGCGGGATTTCATCTGCGGCTATGCAAAGGCGATCGCCGTCAATGTGGCCCAGGTGGCGGACGACGTGGCAGCCGCCTGGGATGATCCGGACGGCTACAGTTCGGTGCTGCTTTCGCCGGGGTCGAAGAACGATCACGTGCGCACCAGCAAGGATGCCATGGAGGTGATCTTCAATGCCCTTGTCACCGGGTTGGTCATCGCCAAGGACCAGGACGTTCTGCCGGCGCTGGGCAAGGGGCCGGATAGTGCGAAACCGAACCGGGTTCCCTTTTCCCGCTCCGGAAACGGGATCGCCTATGTGGGTGCCGAACTCAAAGGCATCGAAGACGCTCTGCGCGTTGCCGGGTTCGAACCCGTGCTGGACGAGGAATATGCCTGGATACCGGATTCGATCTATTTCGAATTCGGAAACGCCCAGAACCTTCTGGCGGGCATCGCCCCGCCGATCCGCCAATCCATCGAGGATGGCGACACCTATAACAAGCTCAAGGTTCTGACCCTGACCATCAACAGTCTGCGCGACACGATGGCGGGCGAACTGGCGGGCGCTCTTTCCCTATCAGGAGGCTTCAATGCGCTGGATGGCGACTGACCGTGTAGCAATTAGCCGGCGTGCACTGCTGGCAGGTCTTGGCGGAATTGCGGCCCTGAGTGCCGGCCATTTTTCCGCCTTTGCCGGCGGTGCGGCGCTTCTGGAAGAAAGCGCGCTCGATTATCCGCTCTTTGCCAGCGCGCGCCGGGAGGCTGACGGCAGCTACGGGATCGCCATCATCGATGATGCCGGCCAGGAACTTGCCCGTGTTGCGCTGCCAGGCCGCGGCCACGGCATCGCGGTCTCTCCGGACGGGCGGCGGTTCATGGCCTTTGCCCGGCGTCCGGGCACGTTTGCGCTGCTGATCGACCCGTTCGAACGGACCGAGCCGCAGGTGCTGACCTCCATCGAAGGTCGGCATTTCTACGGTCATGGCTGTTTTTCTCCCGATGGCCGGCTGGTCTATGCGGTGGAGAATGACTATGACGCCGTGCGCGGCGTTCTCGGCGTTTATGACGTCAGCGGACGGCAGATCCGGCGGATCGGCGAGATCGAGACCGGCGGAATCGGCCCCCACGACATTCTCCTTGCCGAAGGCGGCAAGGTTCTGGTCGTCGCCAACGGCGGGATCGAGACCCATCCGTCGCGGCCGCGCGAAAAGCTCAATCTCGACACAATGCAGCCGTCAGTCGTCTTTCTGGACCGGGAACGCGGCGACCTGCTGGCGCAGCACAGTCTGAGTCAAAACCTGCATCAGCTTTCCCTGCGCCACATGGCGCTGGACGGGCAGGGTAAAGTCTGGGTCGGCGGGCAGTTCGAAGGCGACAAGAGCCTTTCACCACCACTGGTGGCGCACATGACCCGCGATAGCGGTCCGACGCTCACGGAGGTCCCGTCGGCGCTGGCGTCCGGCCTGCAGAGCTACATCGGTTCGGTCGTCGTCAATGCATCCGGCGATGTGATTGCCACATCCGCTCCGCGCGGCGGGCAGGTCCTGTTCTGGGCGGCGGAGACCGGCGCCTTTCTCGGGGCCGATCAGGTCGTCGACGGTTGCGGCCTGGCGCCGCTCGACGCCTCCGGCTTCCTTATTTCCGACGGCACCGGCGGGCTGCGCTATGCGGAAGATCCGCAGTCCCTGCCGGAGATCCTGGCCCGCCCGCCGGGGATTTCCTGGGACAACCACATGGTGACTTTGTAAGGGCCGGTCTCTAGGCCCGAACAGTCCCGGACAAGCTTCACGTCGCGTTCTTGCCAAAATGAGGCCTCACACTTATTGCGGGCTTGTCATAAACTGGCCCCGAATCGTGATGGGGAAAGGCGGCATGCGGCGGCTACTGATCGGACTTGGAGCGTTTTTCTTCCTGCTGGTAACATTCGTGCTGGCAGTCCCCTTCTTTTTGCCCAAGGACGCCATCAAGCAGCAGGTCGTCTCCGTGGTGGAGAACCAGCTCGGCTGGCGGCTCCGCCTCGACGGACCGGTCAGCCTGTCGCTGTTGCCCGGGTTTTCGCTGACGGCGGAAAACGTCGGCCTGTCCGGCGAGGCGGGCGCCGACGGGATCGAGTTCGCCAAGGCGGAAGCCGTCAATTTCGGCCTGGCCTGGGAAGGCCTGTTCGGCGGCGAAATCCGGCTCACCGGGATCGAGCTCAGGAAACCTGATATCTTCCTCGAAATCGGCCCCTCCGGTACGACCAGCTGGCAGCCGCGCCGACGGTTCGATGAAACGGAAAGTCCGGACACTTCCTCGGCACAGACTGCCGAAACGCCCGCGCCGTCAGCTCCGGAAAGCGATGAACCCCCTGCGACCCGCGAAGCCGGTTTCATTAAGAAGATCGGCGTCGACCGGTTCGAGATCTCCCAGGGCAATGTGGTCTATTCGAACCGCCAAACCGGTGAAAAGCTGGAACTCAAGGCGCTCGACCTGACCGTTTCTGCTCCCGACCTGGAAGGGGACGTCGACCTGGATGGCAAGTTCGTCTGGCAGGACAATCCGGTTGCCGTTGCCGGTTCCATTACCGCACCCCTGTCGTTCGTCGGCGGCGAGGACGTACCTGTTTCGCTGAAGGTTTCAAGCGGCGATGCGTCGTTCGCCGTTTCGGGAAAGGCGGGCCTCAATCCCGCGCAGGCCGATGTGACGATCTCCGCATCGGGGCCGTCGGTCAGCCAGTTGGCCGCCCTGTTCGGAAAACCGCTTCCGCGGGATCCCGGCAGTTTCTCCATGGAAGGCAAGCTCGCGGGCAACGAGGCGGCGTTTTCCCTGAGCGATCTTCAGGCGACGGTGGGAAGTTTCGATCTCGGCGGATCCTTCGATGCCGATCTCGCCGGACAGTTTCCTGCCCTTTCCGGGCGGATGGTGCTCGACAAGGGGTCGCTTGCCGATCTGCTTGCGCTTGCCGGACAGGATCTTGCCGCTTCCGGCAACCTGAAGGCGGATCTGGCATTCACCGCCAGCGGGGTGGATGCGCCCGAATTGCTCGCCAGCCTGAACCTGAAGGGGGATGCGCATCTTGATGGCGGCGAAGTTTCGGGACTGGGTCTCGCCTCGGTCGCCGGCGGCGATCCGGCAGCCGATACGATCAAGGACATCTCCCTTTCCCTCAATGTGGACGGGCTCGACGGTCCGCTTGCCCTGAACGGCGGCATGTCCTGGCGCGGCGAAGGCTTTACGGTGACCGGCAAGGCAACGCCCGCGCCGCTTCTTGCCGGCATCGCCGCACCGGTTTCCGCGCAGATCAAGGGGCAGCGTTTTTCGGCCGGCTTCGACGGCCGGATCCAGAGCAGGGGCGACCTGGAAGGGGCCTTGTCGCTCGAGACCGCGGATCTGCGCTCCCTGCTCGCCTGGGTCGGCCAGCCGGTCTCGGCCGGAAGCGGTCTGAAGACCTTCAAGGTGTCGGGCCTTTTTTCGGCCCAGGACAACGGCATCGGGTTCGAGGAAACGAGTTTCGTTCTGGACAAGACCTCCGGCCGGGCAAAAGGGCGGGTCACGTTCGGCCAGGTACCCACGGTGACCGCCAATCTTGATTTGGGCACGCTTGTTCTCGATCCTTATCTGGGCGGTGAGGCTGCGTCTTCAGGATCGAACGGCGGCAAGACATCCGGTGGCGGCGGTAATGGCGGTTCATCCGGTTCCGGCGGCGGCTGGAGCACGGCGCCGATCGATTTTTCCGGCCTGAAGGCCGTCAACGCCGATTTTTCGGTGACGAGCAAGGAGATCGTCTGGGACCAGCTCCGCATCGGCAACAGCGTTCTGAAGACCACGATCAAGAACGGTGTCCTGATCGCGGATCTCCAGAAGCTCAGCCTTTACGAAGGAAAGGCGACCGGCAAGGTGACCCTGAACGGCGCGGGCACGGCGGCGGGCGTCAAGGCTTCGTTCCATCTTGAAAATCTTGATGCCCATCCGTTCCTGCGCGATGCGGCGGATACCCGCTGGCTGCACGGACGGGCGTTCATGGATATGGACCTGGCGGCGGTCGGCGGCTCCGAGCGCCAACTGGTGGAAAACCTCAACGGCACGGCGCGGGTCGAATTCGCCGACGGCTCTCTTCGGGGCATCAACATTCCCCAGATCGTGCGCGGTCTTTCGGTGAAGACGCTGCTCGGCTGGGCGGAAAGCTCTGAAGAAAAGACCGATTTCAGTTCCATGTCGGCGAATTTCAAGATTGCAAACGGCATTGCCGTCACGGACGATTTCTCGCTCATCGGCCCGCTGGTCCGGGTGAGCGGCGGCGGATCGACGAACATGCCGGAGCGCACGCTCGACTGGCGCGTGGAGCCGAAAATCGTTCCGACGCTCGAAGGCCAGGCACCGGCGCCACGTGCCAAGGGCGAGGACAAGAAACTGGCCGGCCTGGGCGTGCCCGTCATCGCCAAGGGCCCGTGGGACAATCCAAGGATCTATCCCGATATCGCCGGGATCCTGGAGAACCCGGAAGCCGCCTACAAGCAGCTGCAAAGCATCGGCGGCGATCTGGTGAAGTCCCTCAAGGACAAGAAACCCGACGATGCGCTGGCCGATGTCGCGAACGAGGCGATCAAGCGGGCGACCGGCGGCAAGACGCAGATCGACATTCAGAAAGTCATTGAGGGCGACGTCAACGATCAGGACGTGCTGAAGGCGGTCGAGGAAGGCTTCGGACTGCCCTCCGGTCTGCTGGGGTCCTTCGGCAAGAAAAAGAAGGACGAATAGTCCACAGCCTCAATAGGGCGACGGGCCGTAGGAGTTCGAGCCACGAGTTCCGCCCTGCAGGGACCAGATGAACAGGAGCAGCGCGCCGATCAGCGGCACGAAGACGATGAAAAGCCACAGGCCGGACCTGTCGATGTCATGCAGCCGGCGCACGCTGACGGTGAGGCTCGGGAAGAACAGCAGAAGATTGGTGACGAGGCTTGCGGGACTTTTGCCGTCCAGGGCCATGGCACTCTGTCCGAAGGACGGTGCGATGAAATAAATGTCCACCAGGACCATGGAGACGGCGACGAGGAATGCGAAGAGCATCCACCACCAGTATTCGGCCCGGTTCGCACGGCCTGAGAATGTGAAATAATTCGAAAGTACAGTATCGGCTGCCTGAAACATTGTAAGCGCCCCCAAATACATACGTATACCGGGGGAGAATGGCACAGCCTGTTCAATTTCCGATTAAGCGACTAGGTTTGTAAAACCTTAAAAATTTACGTCAATTTTTCCATTATTCTGTCCAGAGCCTCTTCGACCGTTCCCGTGTTTTCGATGCAGGCCATGTTCGGGACATCGGGCATGTCAAACCGGGAGCGGTCGAGCCGCCGTTCAATCTCTTCGCGGCTTTCGCGGCCCCGGGCCGCGAGCCGTTCCGCCAGAACGGCCTTCGGTGCGGTGATCAGCAGGACCAGAAGATTTTCATATTTTTCCAGTGCGTCGGGAAGGGCATGGCGGGAGCCATTGGCGATGACAGTGCCGCCCGCCTTGATGAAATCGTCCAGGTCCGGCGGCAGAATGTAGCCGAGGCCGTGGGCGCGCCATGCGAGCGCATAACGGCCGGCCGCAATGGCGGCGTCATAGTCGGCCTCGGTGATCGGAACATGGGTCTCGGTCGCGCCATCCGCCGGACGGGTGATCTGGCGGGTCGCGAACCGGAAGCGGGGATCATCCGCCAGGCGGTCCCTGAGTGCATTCAGCAGCGTGTCCTTGCCGGCGCCGCTCGGGCCGACAACGAGGACCATTTTTCCCGGTCCGGGTTTCGTGTTGCTGTCCGCCTGCATGGCTGTTCCGGTCATCACCGCTTTGATTTCCCGTGTTCCTTGTTCAGGCGACCCTGCGGCCTTCGCGCCAGACGCCGCGCACGATCGGTATGTTGCCGACGAGCCTGACTTGCACCATGTCGGCGCGCTTGTCCGTTTCCAGGGTTCCCCGATCATCGAGGCCGATCGCCCTGGCCGGTGTCGAGGTTACGGTCGCAATCGCCTGCGGCAGGCTGATGCTGTCAACTTCCTCGGCCAGCTGGAAGGCGGCCTGCACCAGGGAGACGGGCACGTAATCGGACGAGAGCACGTCGAGGCAGCCGGCTTCGGCCAATTCCCGGGCAGAGATATTGCCCGAGTGCGAGCCGCCGCGCACCACATTGGGAGCGCCCATCAGGACGCTCATGCCGGCCTGCCGCGACGCCCGGGCCGCTTCGATCGTCGTCGGGAATTCGGCAATACGGGTGCCGAGATCCACGGCCTCTTCGACATGCTCGACAGTTGCGTCGTCGTGGCTTGCGATCGCGATACCGCGCGCATGGGCGTCGGCTGCAAGCGCCTTGCGGTTGTTCGGCGCGATGTCGCCGGCGCGGGACTGGCGGTCCTTGATGAAGGCCTCCATCTCCGCGTCGGAAAAGCCCTTCTTGCCCTGGTAGTAGATCTTGTAGGCGTCCAGAGACACGAACTGGCGCTGGCCCGGGGTGTGATCCATCAGCGACATCAGGCGCACGCGGCTGTCGGTTTCGAAGAACTTGTAGGCTTCCAGGACGTCGGGGGCAGAGACCTCGCAGCGCAGGTGGATGAAGTGGTCCGCGCGAAACCGGTTTTCGTCCTGGCCCTGCTCGATGGCGTCGGCGAGCTGGCGCATGTCCGGTGCGCGCAGGTCCGCATCCTCGTCCATGCCGACGCGGAGCGCATCGAACACGGTGGTGATGCCGGCACAGGCGATCTGGGCGTCATGGGCCTGGACCGCGGAGACCGGGTTCCACCGTACCTTCGGGCGCGGCGCGTAATGGACTTCCAGGTGATCGGTGTGCAGTTCGATCAGGCCGGGCAGAAGGTAGTCACCCTCGCAGTCGTGGCCGGCGACGGAGGTTGCGCCGCCGATATCGGCGATCCTGCCGCTGTCGCAGGTCAGGCTGCCGTCGATCACGCTGTCCGGAAGGATCAGGCGGGCGTTCTTGAAAACGGTCGGTTCGGCGCTCATTGGATTTCCTCAAGGGCGGACGCTGCCGAGGGCAGCACGTCGCCGGTCAGATGAAAGATTTTCTTGATGGTGAAGGGCGCGCCGCGCTCGGCCTCGGTGAAGAGACCGAAGGTGGCGATCTGCCGGGGCGGGCCGGTCACGGGCGCGAAAAAGGCTTCGGCGGCGGCTTTCAGAGTTGCCGCCTGCGATTCGTCCTCAAGCTTGTTGCTCAAGGTCATGTGGAAGCGGAATTCGTCGAAGATGTAAGGATAGCCCCAGCCGGTCAGGTAGCCGTCCTGCTTCGGCGTCAGGCCGCTCTTGCGGCGGCGTTCGATGTCGGCATCGGACAGAGGCGCGCGCAAAGGCTCGAAGGCGCGCACGCACAGGCCGGCAAAGGCGGAAAGGTCCGCTTCCGGCACGGTGGGCGTCAGCGCCAGGAACTTGCCGAGGCGATTGACCGATAGTTCGCTCACGAAGAAGGGCGCCACCTGCGCTGCGAAATTTTCGCAGGCCCCAACGAGATCGGTTTCGCTCGCCCCGGCTTTCAGGGAAAACGGCGCCTTCAGCGTACCGTGAAATCCGTAGCGGCGCGGGTCCGTCGTCAGCGTGCGGACCGTTTCTGCGTTGAGGCCGGCAACGGTCGGCTGGGTCAGGTCGTGGCCCGAAAACGGGTCGCGCCCGAGCCAGCTGCCTCCCAGCTCCATCAGGAGCTCATCGGCCGGAGCCGCATAGTAAACCGCATAGCGCATGTCAGATCTTCAAAGTCACCGGGTGGGGATGGGTCGCAGGAACAAGAGCGAAATGTTCGGGTAGTCTTATTCCATGTCGATCCTGTGACGCTATCCCCTGAGATTGTTCATCGGATCAGGCCGCCTCCGCCCGGAAGGCGGTGACGTCGACGATCCGGTCGGAAATTCTGTCGCGCACGTCCTGGTCGTGCAGGATCCCGACCATGGCAACGCCGTCCTGCTTTTTCTCCGCCACCAGCTCGACGACCACCGCCCGGTTGGCCGCATCGAGCGAGGCGGTCGGCTCATCGAGCAGCAGCAGCGGATAGTGGGCGATGAAACCGCGGGCGATGTTGACGCGCTGCTGTTCGCCGCCGGAAAAGGTTGCCGGCGGCAGGCCCCAGAGTCGTTCGGGCACGTTGAGCCGGGTCAGGAGATCTCGGGCCCTGGCAAGCGCTTTTCCTTCGTCCGCGCCCTGCAGGATCAGCGGCTCGGCGACGACTTCCACAGCCGGCACGCGCGGGATTACCCGCAGGAACTGGCTGACATAGCCGATCACATCCTTGCGCAATTGCAGGATCTTGCGCGGTTCGGAATCCGCCACGTTGACGATCTCGTCGCCCACGGTCACCAGGATCTGGCCCTGGTCGCAGCGGTAATTGCCGTAAATCATCTTCAGGATCGAACTTTTGCCGGCTCCCGACGGGCCGCCGAGAACTACACACTCGCCCTCACCGACGGAGAAGTCGACGCCGGAGACGACGGGAATGGTCGTGCCGCCCTGCAGGTGCATGGTGAAGGACTTGCCGACATGGCTGAGATAAAGACGCACTGGCATTGTTCGGCCTCAGACCTGGAGGATGGAGGAAACGAGAAGCTGGGTGTAGGGCTCGCGCGGATCGTCGAGCACCTGGTCGGTCAGCCCGGTTTCGATGACTTCGCCATGGCGCATGACCATGATCCGGTGCGACAGCAGCCGGGCGACGGCAAGGTCATGGGTGACGATCACTACTGACAGGCCCAGATCCGCCACAAGGCGCCGGAGCAGGTCCAGAAGTCGGGCCTGGACCGAGACGTCGAGACCACCAGTTGGTTCGTCCATGAACACCAGGCGCGGGTGGGTCACCAGGTTGCGGGCGATCTGCAGCCTCTGGCGCATGCCGCCGGAGAAAGACCTCGGATCGTCGTCGATCCGATCGGCTTCGATTTCCACCCGGCCGAGCCAGTCGGTCGCCGTTTCGCGGATGTGGCCGTAGTGACGGTCGCCGACCGCCATCAGCCGTTCGCCGACATTGGCGCCGGCGGAGACGGTCATGCGCAGGCCGTCGGCGGCGTTCTGATGAACGAAGCCCCAGTCGGTGCGCATCAGCAGGCGGCGCTCGGCCTCGCCGAGCTGATAGAGATTGCGCATGGCGCCGTCGCGCATGCGGTATTCGATGGCGCCCGCCGTCGGGGCCAGGCGGGTCGACAGGCAGTTGAGCAGGGTGGTCTTGCCCGAGCCGCTCTCGCCGACGATGGCGAGAACCTCGCCCGGCCAGAGCTGGAAGGACACGTTCCGGCAACCGATGCGGTCGCCGTAGTAGCGGGTCACGCCATTGACCTGAAGCAGCGGGTCGTCAGAGAAAAAATCGGTCATCGGGCCGGCTCCTCGGAGTGTTGGTCAGATGTGCCGCCGGCAAGGGTCATGGCGTTCGGGTCGGCGGCCATGGGGCCGAGATGTCCGGCCTCCCGGCGTTCCTCGCAATAGTCACTATCTGAGCAGACGAACATGCGCCCGCCCTTGTCGTCGAGAATGACCTCGTCGAGATAGACGTTCTCCGCGCCGCACAACCCGCAGGGCTTGTCGAATTTCTGGACTTCGAAGGGGTAGTCTTCGAAATCAAGGCTCTTGACCTCGGTGTAGGGCGGGATTGCATAGATCCGCTTCTCGCGGCCGGCGCCGTAAAGCTGAAGCGCGGCCATTTTATCGATCTTCGGATTGTCGAATTTCGGTGTCGGCGAGGGGTCCATTACGTAGCGGTTATTCACCAGCACCGGATAGGCATAGGTGGTGGCGATATGGCCGTTCTTTGCGATGTCCTCATAGAGCTTCACATGCATGAGGCCGTATTCCTCCAGCGCATGCATCTTCCGCGTTTCCGTTTCCCGGGGCTCCAGGAAGCGCAAGGGTTCCGGGATCGGTACCTGGAAGACGATGATCTGGTCTTCGCGCAGGTCCTTTTCCGGGATCCGGTGGCGGGTCTGGATGATCGACGCCTTCGAGGTCTCGAAGGTTGTCTCCACGCCTGCCGTCTTTTCGAAGAAGCCGCGGATGGCGACCGCGTTGGTGGTGTCATCGGAGCCCTGGTCGATCACCTTCAGGCAGTCGTCGGCGCCGAGAATGGAAGCCGTGACCTGAACGCCGCCGGTGCCCCAGCCGTAGGGCATGGGCATTTCACGGGAGGCGAAAGGCACCTGGTAGCCGGGTACGGCAATGCCCTTCAGGATCGCCCGGCGGATCATGCGCTTGGTCTGTTCGTCGAGATAGGCGAAGTTGTACTCGCCTTCGTCGAGGGGTTTTTGCTGTGCGGTCATTCCGCGGCCTCCTTCTGGTTCCGGGAGGCCTTTTCCTCCGCCTCGCGTGCGGCGAACCACTCGCCCCGCATCCGGCGGACGAGCTCGAGTTCGGCCTGGAAATCGACATAGTGGGGAAGCTTCAGGTGCTCCACGAAACCGGTCGCCTGGATGTTGTCGGAATGGGACATGACGAATTCCGTGTCCTGGACGGGGGCGACCTGTTCCTCGCCGAGTTCTTCCCAGCGGAGCGCCCGGTCGACCATCGACATGGCCATGGCCTTGCGTTCCACCTGGCCGAAGACGAGGCCGTAGCCGCGGGTGAACTTGGGCGAGGACTTGGCGGTTCCCTGGAACTGGTTGACCATCTGGCACTCGGTCACCTTGATGGTGCCGAGACTGACGGCAAAGCCGAGTTCTTCGGCAAAGAATTCCACCTCGACCGCGCCGTAGCGGATTTCGCCGGTAAAGGGGTGGGTGCGGCCATAGCCGCGCTGGGAGGAATAGGCGAGGCTGAGAAGAAAGCCTTCGTCGCCGCGGGCAAGGTTCTGCAGGCGCAGGTCCCGGTCCGCCGGAAAGGACAGGGGTTCGCGGGTCAAGTCGCCGACCGGAGCATCCTCGGCCGACACGGGATCGGCCTCCATCAGGCCTTCGTCGTCCAGAAGGTCGGTCACGCGCGGCATGGGCTCGTCGATGGGCGTCCGGCGAACGGGTGCTTCGATCTCGCCGTCGGCTTCCGCGGCAAGGGCGAAGTCCAGCAGACGGTGGCTGTAATCGAAGGTGGGGCCCAGAAGCTGGCCGCCGGGTAAGTCCTTGTAGGTTGCCGAGATACGGCGTTCGACGAGCATTTTGCCGGTGTCGATCGGCTGGCTGTAGCCGAAGCGCGGCAGGGTGGTGCGGTAGGCGCGGATCAGGAAGGCAGCCTCGATCAGATCGCCGCGCGCCTGCTTGATCGCGAGTGCCGCGAGCTGCTCGTCATAAAGCGAGCCTTCGCCCATGACCCGGGCAACGGAAATCGCCAGCTGTTCGGCAATCTGGTCCAGGGTGAGGGCGGGAACGCCCGTGTCGCCCCGGCGGCGCTTGGTCAGAAGCTGATGCGCGTTGCGGATCGCCTTCTCGCCGCCCTTGACTGCAACATACATGGCTCAGGCCTCCCGAACGGTGATCATTGTGGAGCGGGGCAGGGCCGCGATTTCGGCCGATCCGGCAAAGATCAGGTCGACCCCGCGCGGAAACTGCGCGTTGTTCGCCTTCACCTGGTCCCAGAAGGCTAGCGAAACGGGACCTGTAGAAAACGCCGTTTCCGTCTCAATGCCCGGGCCGGAGAGATGGACCGGACCTTCATTGGAGAGCGTCTGGCCAGTCAGGATGACGGTGGCCGAGCGGTCCGGATACTCCAGTGTGCCCTGATGGAACTTGCCCAGGCTGCTCAAATGGGCCGGGTCCGCGATCAGGGCGAAACCGGCCTCGACCGGTTCGCTGACGATGGGCGCGCCGGTGTGGAAGCGCAGAAAGGTCTTCACCGCTTCGGAACGGGCAAAGGGCACATCCAGCCAGACCGGGGTGTCGTAGTCGAACAGGGTCAGGGCGATGGCTGCGACAACGGGCGTGAGCGGCGCCGGTGGCTTCAGGCCGCCAGTTGCGAGTGCCTGCAGGCTGCCCGGGCGGGCCATGGCGTTCATGATCGTGCGGAAGCCGCGCTGGGCGTCCTGGACCGGGTCGGCAAAGCCGGCGGCCAGGGGTGCCGACGTCTGGTTCTGCCCGGAGGTCTGGTTGAGGGCGGTCATCAGTTGTCTCCCCGCACCATTGTGAAGAAATCGACCTTGGTGGCCGCGGTCTCCGCCTTCAGATCCTCATCGGCCTTTGTGCGGATCTCGGCCAGCGGGGCGACGACTTCCGTCTCGATTCGCTCCCGGTCGTCGGCCCGCTGCCACAGGGCGTCGATCACGGCTGCCTGAAGCGCTTTCTGTTTGTGCCGGCCGAGGCAATAGGAACTGCCGGCCTCACCGCTCTCAAGGCGGACCACGCAGCGCGTCACCGTCACCTCACCGAGATTGAACGGGCTGCCGGTACCGCCCATGCGGCCGCGGACCATGACGAGGCCGGTTTCCGGCTGGCGCACCATTTCATAGGCCGGCGGAGTGCCGAGCCGGTCGTAAGCGGTTGCGAGATCTTCGGGGCTTGCTGCGGCAAGGACGGACATGATGGCCTTCCGGTCCGGTCCGGGTGAATGGGGCGATGTAGCGGATGTGTCGGTCATTGGGGGTCGCCTTGGTTGGAGGTGGGGCGCCTGTGTCTGATGGGTTGTTTGTTAGAACGAATTTGTCTATTTGTATAGACGAATTTTCAGGTTGATTCCTGACTACAGACCTTTGATGACGGACAGATGACAATACGGACGACACTCGATCGGGGCGCGGGCATCGCCATCTGGCGCCAGATCATGGAATGGCTGAAGGCGGAAATCGCCAGCGGCGCTTTCGAGAAAGGCAGCCGCCTGCCGCCGGAATCGGAGATTGCCGCCCGCTTCGGGGTCAATCGACATACGGTGCGGCGCGCCATTGCCGCGCTGACGGCGGAAGGGGTCCTGCGCGCCGACCAGGGCCGGGGCACGTTCGTCGCCGCCGCGCCGATCAGCTACCCGATCACGTCACGCACGCGGTTTTCGGAGATTGTCTCCGGTCAGGACAAGGCGCCGAGCGGGCGGCTGATCGGCGCGGGAACGGAAGAAGCCGATGCCCTCCTGGCGAACTGGCTGAAGGTCCCGATCGGAACGCTGCTGATCAGGCTCGAGACCCTGCGGGTCGCCGACGGCGTCCCGGTCATGGTCGGCACCAGCTGGTTCGAGCAGAGCCGGTTTCCGAATCTCGTCGCCGATTACGCGGAAACCGGATCGATCACCAGGGCGCTGGCAAAGGCGGGCGTTGCGGACTACCGGCGCAAGGAAAGCCGGGTGACGGCCGAACTGGTCGACCCGCAGGATGTCGCCGTCCTGGGCGTCGCCTCGGGCCAGCCGGTGCTGGTCGTGGAAAGCCTGAACCTCGACGCGGACGGGAGACCGATGCAGTACACGCGGACGCGCATGGCGGCGGACCGGATACAGCTTGTCGTCGAAAGCTGATGGCCGGACATATTTCGCACCTGATCCACGAAAAAGCATGTGGCGCTGCGAACTGGCAATGGCGGGATTTGTTCCGTCAGGAAGGCGGGGATCTTTTTTCCCAGAGATTGACGCCGTCCGACCAAGCCCGAAGCCATTCCGCCAGGGGCATTTCCGTAGACCAAATCGCAAGTGTCGGTGAAGTGCCGTCTTCCCATTCGTTCGGGTCCCACGTCATGACCATCGCTTCTTCGTTGGTGCAGTCGATGCAGGAGTAAATGGCGCATCCCCAATGGCATATCGGGAGCAGGCCTTGCGGCCATTTCCAAGACGGTTCGTTTGGATCAGGTTGAGCGAAAACCTTGTACAGATCGACCGCGGTATCTCCCATGTCATTGGCGGCTCCGCCCGCAAGCCCCATCAGGCCATACCCCGGCCCGAACCCGCCGTTCCCGACTTCCTGCATAAGTTCGACATAGAGAGCGGATGGCTTGAAACCGATTTCTCGAACGGTTTCGGCCAGTTGATCTGCCGACAATGGGGGAAAGATCGCGCTCGGCGAAATGTCGGACCGGTCCGTCCTTGTTTGTTCAGACTGGGCTCGAGCGGAAACTTTCTGGATTATCGGCTTGCTCACATATGCCTCCTCAGCCTCTCGAGGAGACACTAGCAACATTGGCCGAACACAAAACTTGAAATCGATCGGCTCCTGGTTTCGGCCACACCTTCTACAGCCAGAACTTCGGCACCTTTTTCGTGTCCTGCCAGTAGCCCTTGGCGTGGGGCCATGTGCCGGAGGACTGGGCTTCGTGCCAGCCGATGACGAACCCGATCGCCAACAGGATCTGCCGTGAGGACTTGCCGTCGACGGATGGCAGGGTGGCCAGTTTTTCCGCCATGGCGACATCGTTCAGATAACCGAAGATATCCTGCAGCCGCTTCATGCGCTTCAGGAACGGCTTGAGGTCCGACTTCGGATAAAGGCTGCCGAAGAATTCGACGCCGTAGCGCAGCTTTTTCAGCGCCTTGCGCATTTCATGGCGTTCGGGGATGGTCAGGTCGTCAATCCTGGAGCCGTACCGGGAAACCTTCTTCCACTGCCTGTCGAGCGCCTTGCGGGAATAGACGCGGATCGTCTGTGCGAGCCGTGTCGTCTGGTCGAAATTGTCGATGTCGAGCCAGCCCCGGCCTTCCGTATAGGCGGCCAGATCGAACAGGAAGGCGTTGACGTCCGGCTCTCTCAGATGGGCCTGGAGGGCGGCGCGGCCCTCCTCGCGGATGGTGCGCAGATGCTCAAGAAGCGGTTCGAGGCCGATGCCTTCCGGTGCGACCTTTGCAAGGGGCGAAACGATTTCGTCCGTCAGCACGTCGAGGTCGCGGACCTTGCCGGCTTCCGTTGCCAGAATGCGGGCCTGGGCGTCGAGGTCCTTCAGCGTCAGCGGATTGAGCACCGGCTTGAACAGGCGGAAGGCGCTGCGCAGTCGGCGCAGCCCGATGCGGAACTGGTGCGGGCCCTCCGGATCGTCGCCCTGAAGGATGACGACCCGGTTGTCGGCGATCTGGGTCAGGCAGGAGCGCAGAATTTCCCGGAAGGCCAGTTCGACGGTCTCTTCCGGCGGCAACCTGACGTCGTCTGCCGGCTTCGGCCGGATTTCCGCGTCCTCGATGCCGTCGGCAAGACGAAAGCCGCGCTCGGCCTTGGACCAGGGCGACAGCCGGAACGGAGCAGCGCCGACGATTTCGCGCGCAGCTTCGAGAAGGCTGGCGCTGGAACCGGCTTTCAGTTCGAATTCGACCTCGGCCAGGGATTGGGACTGGCCGCCGGCCTTGACCTCGCCCGTGTCGAAGGCAACCTCGATTATGCTGCCGTCCTCCTTGGATGTCAGAAGGCGCGTGGTGCGGCGGATATTTGTCTCGAAGCATTCGCCGAGCGGTTTGCCGCCGATGATCTCATTGAGGGTCATCAGAACGGCCGGATCCTTGATCACCGAAAGGTCGATCGCCCGACCGCTCACCGGGTGTTCCGCTTCGACCGCACTGGAAAGACCGCCGGCGACGCCGGTCCCAAGCTTGGCGGTCTGCATCCAGGACCGACCGACCTTGCGGACGCGCAGCGAGATTTTCGCCTTGCGCAGCGCCTGGTCCGGCGTGTCGAAATAGATCGACAGCAGCGGTTTGGTCACGGCCCGGCCGCCGGTGAAGCGCTGCAATGCTCCGCCGCGTTTCAGCTCATCGAGAACGTCCGGTGACACTTCGAGCTTCAGCTCGATTTCCTTGGGCGACTTGCTCATGAAATCTACTTACCCAAGAGCAAAATCGCTGTCCAGAAGAAGCGCACAATTTGCGCCTTTGTCGAAGGTGGCCTAGCCGAGGCCAGTTCTGCCTCTTTTTATGAGGGTATGGCCTTAGCCAAGGCCGCCCTTTGCGGCGGGAACAAGCCCGGTCATGCGCCGCAGCTTGTTGACGATGCGATCCGCCAGATGGGCGTAACGGGGAACCGGGCGGTGGTTGAACGCGATTTTGCGGATATAGGCCGGCACGTCCCAGACCGACGATGTGCCCGCCGGGAAGAACAGGCTGACGCCGGGCTGGCCCAGATAGACCTTGCCGGTCTCGTCGGTGATCCTGACCTCGCCCTCCAGGAAGAGAACGGTCTCGTCCCAATGGAAGTGCCAGCGGAATTTGCCCTTCGTGCAGGACCAGTGGTCGGTGCTGGCCCAGCCGCGGGTGTTCATGGACAGATTGATGCAACGGGCGTCCGGCGCGCCTTCCAGGATCCAGTCCGGCCGGATCGGGCGTGGTTCCATCCTGCTCACATCGAGAACGGACTGGGTGAATTTTCCCGGCGCGTCGCTCTGGCCGAATTCCTTGTCGAGTTCCTGAACCGGGGCGAGAAAGCCAAGGTTCTGGGCGACGGCCCGCAGGTCGGGACCTCCCGAATGCACTGTTCCCATCGTGTTACCCCCGAAAAATCCCATCGTGATCGGTCGCGGCAACCTGTCACGCAATGGTTGAAAGGCTCCTTACGGACACGTCCGGCGAAACGATTTTCCGGTCCGGCGGCGCACATTCGAAAGACGCGGTAAACAGATTCTCACCGGCCGCCCGCCGTACGGCTTTTCGGCCGCCTGACAGGGGCGCATTTCAACGGGCCAGAAACCCCGTGAGAACCCGCGCCGTCGTTCTTGCGCAAAACCTCAAGGGCGTGATAGAGACGCAACTCGGTGTCAGTTGCCCCTCTGGCGGAACTGGTAGACGCGCGGGATTCAAAATCCCGTTCCTTCGGGAGTGCCGGTTCGATTCCGGCGGGGGGCACCATCCATATCTTAGTGCGCTATCGCCCTTCGGGCTACTTGAGCGCAAGTTTGGTGCGCTATCGCCCGTTGGGCTACTTGAGCGCGGGTGCACTATCGGCCTTTGGCCTGCATGAGCATTTTGTTTTTGCGCTACCGGCTTTCGCCTACTTGAGCGCGAATTATGCGCTATCGGCTTTGTCTGCCTGAGCGGGTTTTCTTGCACTATCGGCTTTGCCTGCTTGAGTGTGTTCTTCCTGCGCCGCTTTCCCTGTTTCAATCGGGGATTGGTTCGGTTTCTTCGCCGTCCGCCATTTGCGTAGCCCGATACGCAGCGCAGCGACAATTCTGGCCACGTAAGGCCTGATCCGATCCGGCCATTCCGGTTCCTCCGGCAGTTCCAGAATAACCCGCGAAACGGTGTCACCGTCGAGGTCCACCGCTACCAGATCAAGGGTGTCCAGTTCAAGCCTGTCGCCGACACGAAGGACATCACCGAATCTCTCTGCGAAGGCCTGGGCTATGGTCAATTCCCGGTATCGGTCGGGAAGGCCGAATTTGTACTCTTCCGCAAGGGCGTTGAGGGCGACGTCGCTGTTGAACGCGAAGCCCTGAAAGTCGGCGGTTTTCAAGGGCGTGGCGGATGCGTCGAACAGCGCATCGAGGCGCGTGATTTTTTTGGGCGGCACCAGGAAGTAGCCGTAGTCGCCGGGTGTCAGCGGGCCTGCCTGTTCCGTTGACACAACCTCATCGCCTCTTACGACGAAGACCGGCTTGAGCCAGACGGGCGTATAGGACGCTGTCAAATAGGAGCAACCTTCCTCGACGGGATAGGCGACCAGTTCCAGTTGCTGCTGACCCGGCAGATCGATTTCGAACCGCTTCACGGCGGGCGCCGTATCCGGCAAGGCCAGTTTCAGGCGCCTCGCCGTCCAGCCCAGAGAGGCACCTTGCGCAACCAGCGAAACCAGGACCACGACGAACGCCAGGTTAAAGAACAGCTGGGCGCCCGGCAGATGCGCAAGCACCGGCAGGGTCGCCAGAAAAATGGACACCGCACCTCGAAGGCCGACCCATGACACGTAAATGGTTTCCGCCGAAGTGAAGCGGAATGGGGCCAGGGAGGCCAGCACGCCAAGCGGCCGGGCCACCAGCATTAGAAACACGGCGATCAGGATCGCCGTGAAGGCATAGTCGGCCATTTTGCTGGGCGTCACCAGCAATCCGAGCATCACGAACATGACGAGCTGTGCCATCCAGGTCGAGCTGTCCATGAAGTTCAACAATGAAGGAAATGCCCGAACCGGCCGGTTGCCGAGGACGAGGCCTGCCAGGTAGACGGCCAGGAACCCGCTGGCATTGAGCAACGCGGAGACGGTGAAGATCACGATTGCGGCAGCAAGAACGAAGAGGGGGAGCAGTCCTCCCGACAGGGGCATTCGGGACAGGATCCAGACCAGAATGAAGCCTCCGGCGGTCCCGATCAGGGCCCCGAGGGCAAACTGCTGGAAAAACAGAACCAGGGTTCCGGCCAGTGGATTGGCTGCATTGGGGGAGGCGCTCACCAGAGCGAATTCCAGCAGGGCCAGCGTGAGGAACAGGGCCATGGGATCGTTGGTCGCGGATTCCGTTTCCAGCACCGGTCCGACCTTGCCCCGAAGTTTGAGGCCTCCGGCCTTCAACAGGAAGAACACGGCGGCGGCATCGGTGGATGCGACAATGGATCCGAGCAGGAAACTGACGATCCAGCCGAACCCGATGACATAGTGGGCAAACACGCCGGTGAGAAAGGCCGTGACGAGTACGCCCACCGTCGAAAGCGCCAGGGCGGGTGCGGCAACAGACCTGATCGTGGAAAGGCGGGTGCGCATGCCGCCGTCGAACAGGATCACCGCCAGTGCGGCCGAGCCGATCAGATAGGCGATGATGTAACTGTCGAAACTCAGTCCGACCGGACCGTCCTCGCCGAGCAACATGCCGATGCCCAGAAAGACCAGGAGCAGGGGCGCGCCAAAACGAACGGCCGCAATGCTCGACAGGATGCCGAGCACGATAATCGCCGCCGCAGACAGCAGGACGAGGTTGTTGACGACTAGATCTTGCATCGTTTCCGCAGTTCCCGGCGCTTCACGGTCCAGCGCGTCGGTAACGCCTTTCCGCTTCTGCTCGCCGGATGGTCATTCACGAGTAGGTCTGATCGTGCCAGCCTATGGCATCACACAAATGTAGTCGACGTGCCATGAAGGTCCGGTGTCGGCTTTGCTCACCATTTAGATGTCAGGCAGCCGAAATCGATACATCCGCGATTGAACCTGCGGCGTTCGATGAGGCCGGGGATCCCCGCGTAAGGGGAAATGAGATGGCGGAAGGGCCGAGGGATCTGTTTTCGGGGGAAACAGATCGAAGTGGAGCGGCGCGCCCTCGGAAAGCGCGCCGCTCCGCCAGGGTCAGGCTCGGACTTCCTGACGCTGGAAGACGGTGTAGGCGAGGGTGAACAGAAGCACCATCGCCGCGAACAGGCCGGAGATCTGCGGCCAGATGATCGTGAGGCTCTGCATGGTCGGCAGCGGGGCGTTGATCAGCGCGCCCTGGAGCTGGCTCATGAAGATCGGCCCCACCGAGCGGTTGGACGGATCGAGCAGCATGCTGGACACCTCGCCGTAGAGCGTTTGCGGCGATATCCGCGCGATCACCTGCTGGGTCTCGAAATTGGAGAGCAGGGTCATCGGGTTGTACGGATCGACCGGCGAAATCGCACCCGCCACCAGCGGGGCGATCATCGACCAGAACACGCTCAGGATCAGCCACAGGGCAAGGGCGGCCAGAGCCGCCGTTGCCGCCGAGCGGATCAGGGTCGAGAACGCCATCGCCAGCGCCAGCCACACCCCGGCATAGACCAGGGTCGCCGCCAGATAGGCGATGCTGCGCACCAGTTCCGGCCCCGACGGCGGCAGGCCGAGGAACAGGATCCCGAGCCCGGTCATCAGCAGCCACAGCGTCAAGAGCGCGATCGCAATCACCAGAAGCGCGCCGAGGAATTTCCCGAACAGGAGCGCGTCGCGGTAGATCGGCTGGGCCAGAAGCCGGCTCATCGTCCGCCGCCCGTATTCGCCGTTGATGGCGTCGAACCCGAGCGCAATCGCCACCAGCGGCAACAGGAAGCCGAGGAAGGAGGCGAAGGAGGGCAGGGGTTGCTGGGCCGTCGTGAACAGCTTCAGGAACAGGAAGGGATCTTCCGACGTGGTGTCGCGGATGTGGTTGATAGCGCCGTAGACGGCGCCGATCGCGGTCAACAGCACGAGCAGCATGATCAGATGCATGCGCGCGCTGGTCATGTGATCGGCCGCCTCCTTCAAGGCGACCGTCATCACTCCCTTGAAGGGAGAGCCTTCACGCTTCATTGCCGTACTCCTTGAAAAAGCGGTCATACGCTTCGTCGAGCCGCGTCCGGCGCAGGTCCATGTTGCGCAGGTCGCCGCCGGCCTGGACGATCAGGCGGCCGAGTTCGGGGCGGATGTCCCGCTCCGTCTCGATATGCCACTGTCCGTCTCCGTCCGGCGTGACCGACTTGACGCCCTTTGCCGATTTCACAGCCTTGGAAAGGTCGATGCCGTCGGCCTCGACATCGACGATGAACGCGCCGCCGCCGAGCTTGGCGGCCAGTTCCTCCATGGTGCCGAGGAAGCCGATCCGGCCCTTGTTGAACAACGCGATCCGGTGGCAGACCGACTGGACCGCGTCGAGGATGTGCGAGGACAACAGGATGGTCATGCCGTCCCTGCTGAGGCTGCGGATCAGGTCGAGCAGCTCCCGGGTCGACTGCGGGTCGAGGCCGGACGTCGGCTCGTCCAGGATCGCGATCCGGCACTTGCGCATGAGCAGTTCGGCAATGCCGAGCCGCTTGCGCATGCCGTGGGAATAGGTCGAGACCCGCTTGTCGGCCACGTCCGTCAGCCGGACCTTTTCCAGGGCGGCGGCGATATTCTCCGCCGCCTGGGCGTGCGACAGGCCGGAAAGCCGCGCCGTATAGGCGAGGTTCTCCCGGCCGGTCATGTTGTTGTAGAACCCGACCGAGTCCGGCAGGTAGCCGACGTCCGCTTTGACCTGCAGGGGCTGGCGCACCGGGTCCTTGCCGAGAATGACGACATCGCCGCCGTCCGCCTCGGTAAGGCCGAGCAGCATCAGGATCGTGGTCGTCTTGCCGGCGCCGTTGGGCCCCAGAAGCCCGATGACTTCCCCGGCTTCCACCGAGAAATCGATACCGTTGACGGCCACGTTGCTGCCGTAGCGCTTGGTCAGTCCCCTGGCTTCAATGACTGTGTCGCTCATCGCCGGCCGTACCTCGTGACGGAGACGCCCAGCACGATGACCGAGGCCGCGATCACACCGAGCCCGGCAAGGCCCCAGATGGTCGAGGTTTCGACGGTCACACGGAATTTTTCCGTGTCGGACGCCGCACCCGAAGAGGCGGTCAGGTTGAGCATGTAGTCGCCCGCAATGGCCTTTTCCGACGGATGGATCGAGACATTGACCTCCTGCTTGGCGTCCGGCGCCAGCATGGGGATCGACTTGGGTTCGTAACTCACCTTCCAGCCCTGGGGCGTCGATGCCCTCAGCGCGATGTCGCTGACCGGTGCGCTGCCGGTGTTGGTGACGGTGAAGCTGAAGTTGGTGTCCTTGCCTGCGACCGCCGATCCGCTGAGCCGGCCCTGGGGACCCTGCATGCTGATCTCCGGCTGGCCGGTGACCTCAAGGCTCAGGTCTGTGTTGGCGACGTTTTCGCCGTCGGCGACGGCAACCTTGATCGGGTAGCGCCCGGCCTCGACCGAATGCGGCGGCACGACTTCCACGGTCAGATCGGCGGTGGCGCCGGCCTTGACCGGCAGGCCGGTGATTTCCTCGGAGCCGTAGCCCTGCTTGAAGCGGGTCTGGAAACCGTCCGGCACCTGGGCGGCGAGGTTGAACAGGGCGTCCTCGGCGCCGTTGTTGGCGACCTTGAGCTTGTAGGTGAAGGTCGATTTGGCGGTGCCGCGCAGGGCGGGCAGCTGCGGGGTGAGCTTCACGCCGCCGGCGGCGGTCGACGACACCTTGAGGGTCATCGGCAGCGTGGTGACGTCGTTGCCGTAATGGGCGGTGACCTTGATCGGGAAGGACTTGTCGGCGCTTGCCGCCGGCGGGGTCACCTTGAGCATCAGCCGCTCGCTGGCGTTCGGCTGAACCATGGCAGCGGTTACTTCGCGACCGCCGCCTTCAAGCGCCCAGTCCCAACCGTCCGGAATGCCGGTGACTTGAAGTTCCGCACGCTGGGGCGGTATGTCGGCGTTCTTCAGGGTGAGCTGGATGTTTTCCTTTTCACCGGGCCGCAGGGCGAGTTCGGGATAAGGGGTGGTCAGCCAGAAACCCTTGAGGTCCTGGTTCTGCATGTCCTGGGCAAGGGACGGGGCGCCCGTCGCAAGCTGCACCGCTGCCGAGATCGGCAGCATGACGGCCAGGACCCTGGCCAGGGACTTGGCCGGGGACTTGGCCCGTGACTGGGAGTGAGAAATGCGGATCATGTTTCGATGTTCTCTTAAGTCAACCGGAAATGCCGGGATCTGCCCGACCGGATTGCCCGGGGGGGGACGGCCTTCGGTCTCGTTCACGCTGATGCATCGCCGGTCTCGCAGTCCGGCGGATCCGGAGATGCGGACGACGGCTTGCCGTTCGGTTTCAGAGGAAGAAGAGCGCCGGGAGCGGCAGGCTTGCGACTGGTGCGGGTGACGACCTGGGATGATCGCCTGATTGATTACAAACCCGCCGTCCGCGGAACGCCTTAAGAGATGACCGGAGGCGGCCGGGCGTAGATACGTGGGGACCCGTCATCGATCCGCGCGACCGGGCTCCGGTGGCCGAGCCAGATGGCGCGAATGCGATTGTCTTCAATCAGGGTCAGGCTTCGGATGAAATCCGCGCCGTACGCCTCCGCGGAAGCCGAGGCGGGGATATCGTCGCGGCCGTCGCTGCAATCGGCAGCAGACCGGGCCTCGGCATCGAGCAGGCCCCTGTCACTGGAATCGATGGTGCCGTCGTCGTCGGAAGGAACCTTGTTTCCGGCACTTGACGCATCTGCATGATCGACTCGCGAGGAAGCCGTTGAGTCGTGAACCGGCAGGTCCTGCGCAGAGGCGGGCAAGGCAAGGGCGGCCGCCGCCAGAAAGACAAAACACAGGAGGGCTGCGCCCGGAAACCTGAATGCGGGTCGAAAACGGACTTTGGTCATGTTCGATCCCGGCTTTCCGGGTTTGTTCGTCGATGCCATGCCGATTGCGATGCCAATTTTCGTGACGCAGAAAGTGCGATAGGCCGCTTCATTAGGACTCGATTATGATCATTTTGTGATTTGGCTCCTCCTCATGACCGCATTTCTACGGATGGCCGAAAGCGGCTTGACCATGACCGCATCTCGCACTAGGCGTTTTTCACGCATATCCGGCCCGCCAGCATCCGATGCAGGGCGTAGCGATTGCGGGAATTGCGGGCTGAGGAAGCGGTAATGTTAAGACGCCTTTACGACTGGACCCTGTCTCTTGCAGCCGGTCCACGCGCGAATGTCGCGCTTGGAACAGTTTCCTTCATCGAAAGCTCGGTTTTTCCGATACCTCCGGACATTCTGCTGATCCCGATGGTGATCGCAAAGCGGGAAAAGGCCTGGTATCTGGCGTTCTTGTGCACCGTTACATCGGTGGTCGGCGGCTTGCTCGGTTATTTCATCGGCTCGGTCCTGTTTCACGAAGTCGCGGAACCGATCCTGTCCTTCTACGGCTACCTCGACAAGTTCGAGGAGTTCAGAAGGCTTTTCAACGATTGGGGCTGGTGGTTCGTCTTCTTCGCGGGGCTGACGCCGTTTCCCTACAAGGTGATCACGATCGCGAGCGGCGTGACCGGCCTGAACCTGCCGATCTTCGTGCTGTCGAGCATCGTGTCGCGCGGGATCCGCTTTTTCGTGGTCTCCGCGCTGCTTTATTTCTTCGGGCCGCCGATCCGCGACTTCATCGAAAAGCGCCTCGGCCTCATGTTCACCGTATTTGTTGTGTTGCTGGTCGGCGGTTTCGCGGCGATCAAGCTGCTTTAGGCAAGCTGCTTCAGGCCGATTGCTTCAGGCAGGCCGCCAAAGGATGGGGACAATCTCGATATGACGAAAGCGACGACCGCAAGGGCCGCCATGACCGTGCTTCTTCTGGGCGGACTGGCTGTGATCGCAACCGCCTGGGGCTTCCAGCTCATCGGCGGCTACGACCCGTGCGAACTCTGCCTCGAGCAGCGGGTGCCCTATTATGTCGGCCTGCCGCTGACGGTGCTGGCTTTGGTCCTGGCGTCCAAAGGCCGGCACGGACCGGCCGCGCTTGTTCTGCTTCTGACTGTCGCGGTCTTTGCCTACGGCTCCGGGCTCGGGGTCTATCAGGCCGGGGCGGAATGGGATTTCTGGCAAGGTCCGACCGATTGCGGCGGCGGCAGCGGAGCGCCCAAGTCGGCTGCCTCCATGCTGGAAAACCTCGGAGGATACCGGATCGTCAGCTGCACCGAGGCAGCCTTGCGTGTCCTGGGTCTCTCCTTTGCCGGCTGGAATGCGGTGGCCTCCGCCGGGCTTGCGCTGCTGGCGCTGATCGGGGCAGTCTCTCTGAGAGGCGCCATCAAGGAGTGACACAGGTGACCAGCCATCGGGATCGGCAGGAAAAGAAGCGGGAAGAAGCCCTGCGGGCCATTGACCGCGCCACTGTCGAGAGCGAAACGATCACCGGCTCCACCCTTGCCCGGATGGCGCAGCGGGCGCAGGACCATCTGGCCGGCGCGGATGCGGACGAGACCGACCGAATCGAGGTCTGGGGCCGGCGGATCGGCCGGACCGCAGGACTTCTGTTTGCCATAGGCCTCGTCATTTATCTCGTCACGACCTATCTCCTTTAGGTCCGTTATGAACTGAGGTCATCAGGAGCGGCCATGGAGGATTGGGTGAAGGAAGGCCTGGAAAACGCCAGGACGCTGGAAAGCCCGGATAACTGGTTTATCCGCACGGCGCCTGGTCTGAAGGTGTTCAAGCAGATAGCGGCAAACGCTTTCGACGCGCTTCCGGACGAATTCCGCGACAAGTGCCAGGATCTCGTCATCACCGTTGAGGACTTTGCCAGCGAAGACATGCTGGAAAGCGTCGGCGTCACCGACTTCTACGGTCTTCTTGGATTGTTCGAGGGCATCGGCCTCGCCCAGGGCGGCGGCGAATTGCATACCGGGCAGCGGCCGAACCGGATCTGGCTGTTCCGGCGGCCGATCCTCGATTACTGGGCCGGCGGCGACGACAGCCTCGGCGATATCATTTCACATGTCCTCGTTCACGAAATCGGCCATCATTTCGGCCTGTCCGACGAGGACATGGAACAGATCGAGGCCGCAGCCGATCGTTGAAGATCCGCTACGGCCTCGAAAATTCCGACAGATTAATTGAACGCCGGCGCGACGTTATTCTGCGGCCTGTCTGGTGGCGCGCTCGATCGATTCAACGATCATGCGCTTAGCCACTTCGGCGCTCTCGACGGTCTTGATCTTGACCCACTTGCCCGGTTCCAGGTCCTTGTAGTGCTCGAAGAAATGCTTGACCTGGCTGATCGTGATTTCCGGCAGATCCTCCACGCTGTGAACCTTGTCGTAGCGCTTGGTCAGCTTGTGGCTCGGAACGGCAATGATCTTTTCGTCCTGGCCGGATTCGTCTTCCATGATCAGGACGCCGATCGGACGGCAGTTCATGATGGCGCCCGGCACGACGGGGCGCTGGTTGACCACCACCACGTCGATCGGATCGCCGTCGCCGCACAGGGTGTGCGGGACGAAGCCGTAGTTTCCGGGATAGCGCATGGGCGTGTAAAGGAAGCGGTCGACGTACATGGCGCCGGCTTCCTTGTCCATTTCGTATTTGATCGGTTCGCCGCCGACGGACACTTCAACGATCACGTTGATGTCCTCGGGCGGGTTCTTTCCGATCGGTACGGCATCGATACGCATGCTGCTTGACTCCTGTTCGCTGTTGATGGGTCTATTACAGCCAGACCGGGCGAGCGCAAGCCCCAATTTGTTGCATTGCAACGAAATGATGAATCCCGGCGGGACCGAGCGGCGCCGGAGCTTTCGATTTCAAGCGGATTTGCCGCGGTGAGGTGGACATGATTTTTTCCAGACTGATTCTTGCAGCAGCGCTCTCGGTGGTTTTGCCCGCCGTTTCCGGGGCCGCCGAAATCACCAGTGCCTACACGAAACTCGATCTGGACGCCTGTGAGTGGCGCAAGCCGACGGGCGAAGAACAGGAAGGCATCGACGGCGGCACGGCGGACTGTCCGGGCTATGCCGGCATCCCGGTCTATGTCAGCGAGGGCGATTTGCGCATGTTCGTTTCCTTCGGAGCGGATGCGGACAACGAGCCGGCCGCCCATCAGACCCTGCCCAATTTCAACACGATCAACGACACGCTCGAATGGCGCCTGCGTGACGGCCGGCCTTTCGCCACCATCCTGCGCTGGTTTCCGGACGAGGGCAGCGGCGGCAAAAAGGGCAATATCCTGATCGTCACCCAGATCGCGCCGGGAGCCACCTGCCAGGTCGCGCGGATTGATGCGCAGATCAATTCAAATGCCAATGTCCTCGCACGGCAGGCCGCCGACAAGCTCGCCTACGGTTTCGACTGCAGTCAGGAGCCGATGACCATCGGCAGGCCGGGTCGGTTCAACTAGGTCCGTACCCTAGGTCAGCGGCGGCCAGGTATAGACCGACAATCCCATGCGCTTGCCTGCGCTGCGGTACCATGACTTTGCGGCAAACCGGCCGCCCATGGCCTTGTAGAAGGCGCAGGCCGGGTCATTGTCGCTGAGGACCTGAACCGCAAGGCCGGACAGGTTGCGGGCGGCAAGATCCGTCCTGACAGAGCTGAACAGGCTTCGCCCGAAGCCGAGGCCCTGGTATTCGGGCTTGAGATAGAGTTCGTAGATCTCGCCTTCGCTGGAAAGATCCCGGATACGGCAGGTGCCGAAGGTGGCGTATCCGGCCGGCTCATCGGCGACCTGCAGCAGTTTGATCTGGACGCCGCGGGCGAGCGCCGCGCGCCACCAGGGGGCGGTGCGCCGGGACACAAGTCTCTGGAGTTCGACACCGTTCAACAGGCCGCGATAGGCCCCGAGCCAGGCCGTGCTGTGTATATCGGCCAGAGCGTCACAATCTTCCGGCGTCGCCGGACGCAGGTCTATGAGCGCGGTTGTCATGGAGACAGGATACTATACCGGGCGATTTGGGGAAGTCCGAAAATGCCCTGTTCAGGGCCCATGCTTCCCGTTTCCGGGCCCGAATATGAAAAGGGCCGGCTAATCGCCGGCCCTTCAGTTGCCCTGATGTTTGATACTGAAACTCTGGTTCGAACAAACCCGGATATCGGGGGGCTGGGGGGCTAATGCGTTCCGAGACCCAAGTCGTTCGACCCATCAGGGTATGATGGGAATATGGTGAGCCAAAATGGCTGGCCAAGGGCTGGAATGCGGCAAAAACGTGATTTTTGAACTGCCTATGCCCGAATTTGAAAGCCCTGACAGAATGTCGCAGCCAAACTTGCGGAAATAGCGGGCTTGCCAAGCCTTTGGCGGGGGGTGCATCATGACAGATGGATGACGTTGGAACGAAGACGCACCGGCTTCATCCTGCCTCTCAGGGCCGATGCTGGTGCTCTTGACCGAGAACAAGGAGGCGGAATGAACGAAACCGAAGACAGCGCGTCGTTGCGCGGATCCGGCCAGGGGCCGGCTGCCGCGCATTCCTCTTATGCTTCGGCCTCCCAGGCCCCGGCCAAGCCGGTCGTTTCCTTCAACCGTCGTGAACTCGATACAATCCTGCGGCTCTACGGCCGCATGGTCGCCGATGGCGAATGGCGTGACTATGCGATGGATCTTCTGAAAGACCGGGCCGTCTTTTCCGTTTTCCGCCGCAGTTCCGAAATGCCGCTTTACCGGATCGAAAAGGATCCGAAGCTTGCCCGCCGGCAGGGCGCCTATTCCGTTATCGCGACCGGCGGCATGATCCTGAAGCGCGGCCACGACCTGGCGCAGGTTTTGAAGGTCCTGGAAAAGAAAAAGCACCTGAAGCTCGTCGACGCCTGACGGCGACAGGCAGGGCTTTCAGATGCGGCCCTGCCGCCATTGATGAATAACGATACAAAAAAGCCCGGCTCAAGGCCGGGCTTTCGTGTGTCTGGGTGCGTGCCGCCTAGTTACGGTTACCGAACAGCTGCAGCAGCATCAGGAACATGTTGATGAAGTCGAGGTAGAGGCGAAGGGCGCCCATGACCGACTTCTTGGTGGCGACCTCGTGGCCGTCGCCTTCGTAGTACATTTCCTTGATCTGCTGGGTGTCGTAGGCGGTCAGGCCGGCAAAGACCAGCACGCCGATCACGGAGATCGCAAACTGCAGGGCGCTGGATGCCAGGAAGATGTTCACCAAAGCCGCAATCACGATACCGATCAGGCCCATGAACAGGAACGAACCCCAGCCGGACAGGTCCTTCTTGGTGGTGTAGCCGTAGAGGCTCAGCGCACCGAAGGCAGCTGCCGTGATGAAGAACACGCGGGCGATCGATCCGCCGGTATAGACCAGGAAGATCGAGGACAGGGAAATGCCCATGACCGCGGCATAGACCAGGAAGGTCGTCCGCGCTGCCGATGCGCTCATCGACTGGATGCGGAAGGACAGGAACATGACGAAGCCGAGGGGCGCGAGCATGACGAGATACTTCAGCGGGCTGCCGTAAAGGGTCATGCCGAACTGGGTCAGAGCCAGGCCGCCGCCGCTCTGGTCAACGGCGAAATAGACGGTGCCGAGGGCGAACAGGCCGGTCAGGGCCAGGCCAAAGGTCATGTAGTTGTAAACGCCCAGCATATAGGCGCGCAGGCCCTCGTCGATGCCAGCTTCGGCACGAGCGCCGGCCACCGAATAAGAAGCCTGAGTGTTCCGGTCGAAGGTCGACATTCGAAAATCCTCTCGATTGCAGTTTACCCCGGATTTCGGCCCGGCGGCGGATTACCCTTCCAATATGGGAAAAGCCTTATGGCAGAACAAGACGCCAATTCTGAAATTTTGGCAATGTTGGCCTTAATTTCCGGTTTCCTGCCCGTTTATTTCGTCCTGGCCCCGATTATTTCTTCATGGCCTTGAGGCGCGACTTGATCTCGCCGTCGCACGTGCCGCCGGGGGTCCGGACGACTTCCTCCGCCTTGAAATCGAGGATTTCCCGCTTCGGATCGCGCATGTGCTCCTGGGTGACACCGTCGTTGAACCACTGCAGGACCGCATAATCGCCGCCCGCATCCGTCAGAAACGCCAACGGTTTACCATCCTGCACGATTCCCAGACGGCCGGTGCGGACAGGCTCGACGCTGACCTTCGAGGTCTTGCCGTCAATGGTGAGGCCCGTCTTGGTCAGGCGCAGCTTCTTCAGGTGCGAGGCTGACGTGCCGTTCCAGGTTCCGAACAGGCGCTCGCCCTTGTTTTCCACGGACAGGCAGGAGTTCTTGAAATTCGGGATCGACAGGCGCACGGCGCTGACCTCGATCGGGTCCTTGCCCGTTTCCGCGATGGTGTATTTCATTTCGTTATCGCCGGTGCGATAGACCCGGATGCCGTAGGGCGCGTATTCGGACGTGCCCATGGTCCGGGTGTAGAAATCGAACTGGTTGGCATCGTTGGTGCCGGCCTTGCGGTAAAGCCAGCGTTTTGGCAGGCCGTCTTCGAATACCAGCCAGTCGCTGACGACCAGCCCTTTCGGGCCGTCCTTCGTATTCAGCTGCCAGACGCCGGTATGGAACGGCGATTCCGCGAAAACCGGTGTTGCGATTGCGGTTGCGACAATAATGGCCGCCCCTGCAGCGACTGTGCTCAAGGTCTTTCTAAACATCGGTGTCCAGCTTCCATCCCAGGTGATCGTCATTTTTACGAGGCATCAGGATAACTGTACTTCGCAGCTTGTCTCAAGCTGATTACAGATTACGCAGAACCGGAGCCGGCTTTTCACCCAGAACCTTCCATGTGCCGATCAGGCCGAAACCGACAGTCAGAACCAGGGCGATCAGGGCCGCGCTGACCGCGGTGACGGGCAGAAGCGTGAAACTCGCATTCATGATCTCCGAAATCACGAACCAGGCGGCCAGTCCGCCGGCAACAAGCGCGAAGACAGCGGTGGCAAGGCCGAGCAGGGCATATTCCAGACCGTAGGCGACCATCAGCCGGGTGCGCGTGGCACCCAGGGTTTTCAGGATCACCGCATCGTAGATCCGGTTGCGGTGCCCGGCGGCCAGGGCGCCTGCCAGCACCAGAACGCTGGCGATCAGGGTGACGGAGGACGCGCCGCGAATGGCCCAGGCCAGCTGGGCGACGAGGTCGTTGACTTGGGCAATGGCGTCCTTCACCCGGATCGCGGTGACGGTCGGAAAGGCGTTTGCCACCGAGTGCAGCAGGCCGAGCTCTTCAGCCGCGCCGACCTCCTTGTCCCAGCCGAGGGTCATGAGATAGGCGTGCGGCGCGCCGGCAAAGGTGTTGGGGGAAAATTCCATGACGAAATTGATGGCAAGCGACTGCCATTCGACCTGGCGCAGATTGGCGATTTCCGCCGTGATCTCCCGGCCCAGCACATTCACGGTGATATCATCGCCGATCGCCAGGCCGAGATCGCGCGCGGCTTCGGCTTCAAAGGACACGAGCGGCTTGCCGGCGTAATTCTCCGGCCACCACTTGCCTTCGACGATTTTCGAATTCTTCGGCGGGCGGGCCGCATAGGTGATGCCGCGGTCGCCGCGCAGGATCCAGGCGGCAGAGGGCGGAGCCTGGATCTGATCGACGGGAACCCCTTTCAGGGCGACCAGCCTGCCGCGCAGCATGGGAACGCTTTGCAGGTTCGCGTCTTTCGCATTCCGCTCCAGCAGCGCCTGGAAGGCGTCGCGCTCGGAACCCTGGATGTCGATGAAGAAGAAACTTGGCGCCTGGTCGGCGATGGTCGCGGTCAGCTCCCGGCGCAGATTGCCGTCGATCAGGGCAAGGGCGACCAGCAGGCTGAGCCCCAGGCCGAGGGACAGGACCACAGACGGCGTCAGGGCGCCGGGCCGGTGGATATTGGCAATTGCCAGCCTGAGTTCGGTGGAACGGACCGACGGCAGGCGTCTGGCAATGGCCATGATGCCCCTGGCGACCAGCACCAGGAGAATGAAGGCGCCGGCGGAGGCGCCGATGTAGATGGTCGCGATCCGCTTGTCGTGGGCAAGGGCGATGGCGATGGCGGCCAGCAGCAGAACGGTCGCGGCGGTGGCAAAAAGATAGCGCTTGCGGGGCAGCCGGACCTTGTCGGAGACGATGTCGCGGAAGAGCGCCGTGGGCGGCACGTCATGGGCGCGTCCGAGCGGCCAGAGCGCAAAGGCGAGCGCGGTCAGAAGCCCGTAGACGAGGCCGAGGCCCAGTTCCATGGGATAGATCGAGGTCACCAGCTTGACCGGCAGGACACCGGCCAGCGCCGCGCCGGCCGCGAAGGGAATGATGGCGCCGATGACAAGTCCGATCGCAATGCCGATCAGGGCGAGGATCAGCATCTGCACCAGATAGACCTGGAAGGCGAAGCCGCCGGTCGCGCCCAGGCACTTGAAGCTGGCGATCACATTGCGCTTGGTTTCCAGGTAAGCGCGGATGGCGTTGGCGACCCCGACCCCGCCGACGACAAGCGCCGTCAGTCCGACCAGGGTCAGGAACTGGGCGAACCGGTCGATGTTGCGCTGGAGGCCCGGTGCGGCGTTGGCCCGAGAGCGGATTCGCCAGCCGGCTTTGGGAAAGTCGGTTTCGGCGGAGGAAATCACCCGTTGCAGGGTCGCGTCGGTGGGGTCGCCCGGCAACCTGACGCGGTAATGCCAGCGGACCAGACTGCCCGGCTGCACAAGTCCGGTGTCGGGAATGGCGGCATCTGAAATCATCAGCCGGGGTCCGAACTCCAGGCCGCCGGCCAGCTTGTCGGGTTCGTTTTCGATGACGGCGTTGATCCGGATTTTTGCCCGGCCCAGGTCCAGGGTGTCGCCGACGGAGATATTCAGGCGGGCCAGCAGGGACAGATCGGCGACCGCGCCCCAGACCCCGTCCTTGCGGGACAGGGCCCCGGCGAAATCCTGACCGTTCTGCAGGACCATACTGCCGTAGAGGGGATAATTGCCGTCAACCGCCTTGAGTTCGACCAGCGCCTGATCGCTGCCGTCGGGAAGCCGTGTCATGGCGCGCATGGTGGCAACGCCGGAGACCTGGCCGAGCGAACCCAGATAGGCCTTTTCGGCTTCGTCGGCCTGACGGTGGATCAGCGCGAAGGACAGGTCGCCGCCGAGAATGGACTGGCCTTCGGCGGAAATACCTTCCGTCAGCGCGCGGGAGACGGAGGTGACGCCGGCAATGGCGGCAACACCGAGCGCGATGCAGGCGATGAAGATGTAAAATCCCTTCAAACCGCCGCGCAGTTCGCGCAGGGCGAAGCGGATCGCCAGACGCAGACCGCTTCCGGAAGGACTTGCCACGAAGCCGCTCATGCGCTGGCCCCGGTATTGGCCTCTTGAGCGGTCCTGTTACCGGCCGCGGCCGGTTTGGACGTTCTTTCGTCGACTTCTCCGGAGCGGACCCGGATGACCCTGTCGCATCGTTCCGCCAGGGCCGGATCGTGGGTCACGAGAACGAGCGTCGTGCGCCGTTCCTTCTGGGCGGAGAACATCAGGTCGACGATCTGGGCGCCGGTCTCGTCGTCCAGGTTTCCGGTCGGTTCGTCGGCAATCAGGATCTCCGGCCGGACGACAAGCGCGCGGGCGACCGCCACCCTTTGCTGTTCGCCGCCGGACATCTGGGCGGGATAGTGATGCAGTCGGTGGCCGAGCCCGACCGCATCGAGTTCCTGGCGGGCCTTGTCGAAGGCTTGCCCGTCGCCGGCCAGTTCCAGCGGAACGGCGACATTTTCAAGCGCCGTCATGTTCGGCACGAGATGGAACGACTGGAAGATGATGCCGACGTTGCGGCCGCGGAATTGCGCGAGCTGGTCTTCCGACAGGGGCCCGAGGTCCGAACCGGCGACCTTGACTGAGCCCGTATCGGCCCGCTCCAGGCCGGCCATGACCATGAGGAGCGTGGATTTTCCCGACCCGGACGGACCGACCAGCCCGACGGAGGTTCCGGGCTGAATATCAAGGTCGATGCCTTTGAGGATATGAACCCGGCCAGCGCCTTCGCCGAGGGCAAGATGAACATCTTTCAGGGCGATCACTGGTCCGTTCGTCATCATCAGGCCTATATAAGGGTTCGGGCCGTGCCTTGGCCCACACTGGTTTCATGCCGCCCCGGTGGACGCGCGGATTGCAACTGCAAGCGCTCATATGGGGCTCAAGTACGGAGTAGGCTAGTCTTCCCATGTGGACAAAAATGTATCAAACCCTTGCCGCCGTTCTTCTGGTCTTCGGTTTTTCTACCGCAGCGTTCGCCGCGCCGCTGAAGCTGGTCGTCCTCGGCGACAGCCTGTCGGCCGGTTACCAACTTCCGGCCGACGACGCCTTCCCGGCACAGTTGCAGGCTGCGCTCGAAAAGCAGGGTCATGACGTTGAGGTGGTGAATGCCGGGGTGTCCGGCGACACGACCGCGGACGGTCTGGCGCGGCTCGACTGGTCGGTCGGACCGGACGCGAAGGCCGTGATTGTCGAGCTTGGCGCCAATGACGCCCTGCGCGGCCTGCCGCCGGAAAAGACCCGCGAGAACCTGAGTGAGATCGTCAGCCGCCTGACGGACCGGAACGTGAAGGTTCTGGTCGCCGGCATGCTGGCGCCGCGCAATCTCGGAGAAGACTATGCGTCCCGCTTCGATCCGATTTTCGCGGATATCGCCAGGATCCACGGGGCGATGCTTTATCCGTTCTTCCTGCAGGGCGTCGCCATGAAGCCGGAACTCAATCTGGCCGACGGCATGCATCCGACCGGCGAGGGCGTTTCCATCATCGTGCAGAATATGTTACCTGCGGTCGAAGACCTGATCAAAAGAGCCGGCTCCTCCTGAGCACCGGCATTTTTCCAGTACAGAATCAAACCGGATTCAAACGAACAGTTTGAGGATTTCTCAGATGGATTACCGCCGTCTTGGCCGCACCGACTTGAACGTCAGCTCCATATGCTTGGGCACCATGACCTTCGGTGAACAGAACACCGAGGCCGAGGGCCACGCGCAGATGGACTTCGCCCTCGACCGCGGCGTCAATTTCCTCGATACGGCGGAGCTTTATCCGATTGCGCCGATCAAGGAGACCCAGGGCCGGACCGAGCGGATTATCGGCACTTGGCTCAAGAGCCGCGGCAACCGCGACAAGGTCATCCTGGCGTCGAAAGTCGTCGGCCGGACGGCCAATACCTGGTTCCGCAAGGACGGGTCCGAAGGCCGGCTGACCAAAGCCCAGATCGAGGAGGCGGTCGACCAGAGCCTGCGCAACCTGCAGACGGATTACATCGATCTTTACCAGCTGCACTGGCCGGACCGGGAAGTGTCGGGCTTCGGTTCCAATCCGACCCAGTGGGTCGATCCGGCTCCGGTGGATGACGAGACGCCGATCGAGACCACGCTGGAAGCGCTGGCCGGTCTCGTCAAGGCGGGCAAGGTGCGCCACATCGGCCTGTCGAATGAAAGCGCCTGGGGCACAATGACCTTCGTGAAGGCTGCCGAAGCCATGGGGCTGCCGCGGGTCGTTTCGATCCAGAATGCCTATTCGCTCGTCAACCGGACCTTCGAGATCAATCTGGCCGAAATCGCCCTGAGGGAGAATGTGGGCCTGCTTGCCTATTCGGCGCTGGCGCAAGGGTATCTGACCGGCAAATACCAGAACGGGGCCCTGCCGCACGGTGCGCGCAAGACCCTCTTCAACCGCCTGCAGCGCTATGAAAAGCCGGGAACCGCGGAAGCGATCGACGATTATCTGGCCCTGGCGAAGGACGCCGGACTGGATGTCGCGCAAATGGCGCTCGCCTTTGCGCTCAGCCGCAGCTTCGTGACCTCGGTCATCATCGGTGCGACCCGCATGGATCAGCTTGAAACCGATCTCGGTGCGGTGAACGTCAAGATCACGGCAGACCTGGAAGCGCGGATCAACGCGATCCACCAGGTACGCGGCAATCCCGCGCCCTGATCTTTCGACTTCCGTTCATTCGGTTGCGGAACGGGCCTGGCCGAGCGCCGGGCCCCGGTTTCCACCTCAGCCTCAAGTCCTTGTTTCTGTAGGTTTTTGACAGTTTTACGACATAGAATCACTTTGCTGTTTCGGGCCGGTCCGCGCCCGATACCGCTTCCTGCCTGCTGAGGCCCGCGCGTGATCCGTCCCTATATTCCAAGGGCTTACGATTTCTCCTTGCACTGGCAGCAAAGTTGATTCCTGATGGAACCATCAGCGTCAGCGGAGGGGTGTCCCATGCCGCGATTGTTTACAGGTCTTGAGATCCCGTCCCAGACTGGTCTCATGCTTTCCATGCTCCGGGGCGGCCTTCGGGGCGCACGCTGGATCGATCCTGAAAACTATCACATCACCTTGAGATTTATCGGCGATATCGACGACCGGACCGCCGACGAGATTGCCGATGCGCTCGACCGTATCCGCCGCAAACCGGTGGAGATCCGGCTGAGCGGGCTCGGATCCTTCGGCAACGGCAAGCCGCATGCGGTCTGGGCCCGGGTGGAGCCGACACCGGAGCTCAACGAGCTTCAGGCGGAGCAGGAGCGGATCATCCAGCGGCTTAACCTGCCGCCGGAACGGCGCAAATACCTGCCCCATGTCACCATTGCCCGCTGCCGGACCTCGTCCAACGAGGATGTCGCCAAGTGGCTGTCGGAACGGGGCAACTTCCAGGCGCCGCCCTTCGTCGCCGGGCGGTTCGTGCTGTTTTCCGCCAAGGCGAGTGTCGGCGGCGGGCCCTATCTGGTGGAAGAAGCCTATCCGCTCGCGGCCTGAAGCGTCGTAACGGCAGGTTTTTGCGAAAACCGGGTTTCCGTGCGAGGATGGCTGCCGCACGTTGTTACCGGCTTCGGGCTTTCAGATGGGGTGGCGTATAACAGCTCCGATTGCGGCTGCTGCTGTGCTCCTTTTGGGCGCAGGTGATATTCTTCGTGCGGAAATCATCCAGAAAACGGTCGAGCGCAAATACACGGTTTACGGCAAGACGGCGGCCGACGTGGCAGCCTATATGCGGGACAGGCCATTCCACGGGGACTCCGGAGCGGCGATCGCCAATATCCGACCGAAATATTCCTTCGATTTCAAGACGAAGAAAAGCGGGGCCTCCTGCAAGGCCGACCGGTTCCGGCTGCGCATTCAGTTCACCTTGACCCTGCCCTATGCGGCGCAGGAAAGCTCCTTCGACCGCAGGACGAAGAGCCGCTGGAAAAGTCTGCAGCGGTTCGTCCGGGGCCATGAGGCCGTGCATAAAAAAATCTATCTGTCCTGCGCCCGACAGCTGGAACGGGACGTCAGAAAACTCAGACCGGAATTCTGCGGGTCTCTCAATCGGGATATCGCCAGGCTCATTCGCGAGTCGAAAAAGGAATGCGAGAAAAAACAGCTCGCTTTCGACCGCCGCCAACTTCGCAGTCTGACCTACCACAGCTTTTTCAAACTTGCCCGGCAGGAGCGCGATCGCAACAGGCGGAAACTGACCGCCGGCGTCCGGCGCGGCGACCGGGGCCAGCTTCTGTTCCAATTCTCCGAGTAGATCTAACGCCTGACGGCCAGCAGCCGCTCATAAACGGCGAGCGTTTTTGCGCACATGGCTTCGACGGAGAATTTTGCGGTCACATGGGCCCTTGCGCGGGCGATGAGGGCGGTGCGCTCGTCTGCCGACAGGGCGAGCGCATGCCGGATGGCCTCGGCGAGCGCCTGAGGGTCGTTTGGCGGCACGCGCCAGCCGGTGCGGTTCGCGTCTGAGACTTCCGGCGGGGCGAGCACGGTTTCGGGAACGGCGCCGAGATCGGAGACGATGACGGGGACGCCCGCCGCCTGGGCTTCCACGGCAGCCCGGCCGAAAGCTTCGGCCGCCGTCGATGCCACGACGGAAAGATCCGCGAGCGCCAGGGCTGCCGGCACGTCGGCGCAGTGGCCGACGAGCCTGACCTGATTTTCCAGGCCGTAACGGGAGATCTTGCTTTTCAGTTCCGCGACGTACGCGTCGCGGCCCTGGGGATCGCCGGCCAGGATGGCGACCGGGGCTGTCAGCCCTGCGTCTTTGAGAGCTGCCATGGCGTCGATGACGACCCTCTGGCCCTTCCACCCTGTGACCCTTGCGAGCTGGAGGATGACCGGGCGTCCGGGCTCGAGACCCCATGCGGCGGCAAGTGCCGCTTTCCGGTCGTCGGTAACGGCGCCCGGTGCGAGAGCGGACAGGTCCGATCCCCGGTGAATGACATCGATCCGCTCTCTTGCAAAGGGGTGGCGCTCGGCAATCAGCCGGGCGGTATAGGCGGAATTGGCGATCACCGCGTCGCCGCGGGCCATGACAGAGTTATAAAGTGCCTTCAGCGGTCCTTTCTGACCGTAGATGCCGTGATAGGTGGTCACGAACGGAATGTTGCAGCGACGGGCCGCCAGAAGGGCGGACCAGGCCGGCGCCCGGCTGCGGGCATGGATCAGGCCGACGTCTTGCGCTTCGATGATCTGTTGCAGCCTGGCGGCGTTTTTCCAGATCGTGAGCGGGTTCTTCGACTTGACCGGCAAATGAATGTGTCTTGCGCCGACGGCCTCGAGTTCCGCCACCATCTGCCCGCCCTCGCTTGCCACCAGGGCCGTTCCGCCGGCCTCAACGACGGCCGCGGCGACATCGACGGTGGTGCGTTCCGCGCCGCCGGTCACGAGGTCCGGAATGACTTGCAGGATGACATTCGCTTTTTCGGCCAAGGAGGGCTCCGGCGGTCAGACTTCTCATTTGTCTCCGTCTATGCCAAACGGGACCTGAAACCATGAAACTGGGCAGAGCCTTAATATGAACGCCGACGAACCGCAATTCATCGAGATTGGAAAAGCGGCCGGAAAAGCAAGTGCGACCCGCCGGATCGCCGTGCGTCATCGTGAGGGACAAGGCCCCGGCCTGTTCTGGCTCTCCGGTTTCAAGTCGGACATGAGCGGCACGAAGGCCGTGGAACTCGACGAATGGGCGGCGAAAGAAGGCCTTGCCTGCACCCGGTTCGACTATTCCGGCCACGGGATCTCCGAGGGCGCGTTCGAGGAAGCCTGCGTGTCCGACTGGCTGGAGGAGACCCTCGCCGTCTTCGACCGGTTCTGCAGCGGGCCGACCATCGTGATCGGGTCTTCCATGGGCGGCTGGATCGCCCTGCTTCTGGCTTTGGCGCGGCGGGACACGGGTCACATCAGGGGCATGGTGCTGATCGCGCCGGCGACGGATTTTACCGAAGAACTGATGTGGAAGCAGCGGTTCACCGACGAGATCCGGGAGGCGATCCTGACCGAGGGGCGCTGGCAGCAGCCTTCCGCCTATTCGGAGGATCCTTACGTGATCACCGCCAGGCTGATCGAGGACGGGCGCCGGCATCTCATCCTCGACAAACGAATAGCAACCGGCTGTCCGGTGACGATCCTGCAAGGGGTCCAGGACCCGGATGTTCCCTGGCGCCATGCGGAACGCCTGTCGGAGGCTCTGCCGGAAGACGATGTCACGCTGACGCTTGTTCCCGACGGCGACCACCGGCTGTCCCGGCCGCAGGATATTGCGCTGCTTCTGAAATCCATCGAGGCTTTGCGGTCGGCATGAAGCGTTGACCTAAAGCGGCATGGTTTCGCGACCCTGTTTCTGCACCCTGTACCAGGCCCAGAACACGCGGGCGGCGACGCCGCGCCAGGGGGCCCAGGTCTCGGCGATTTCGTCGAGGGTTCCGGGTTTCGGCCTGTCTTCCAGCCCGAAAGCGCCCTGGACGGCAACCTGAAGCGCCAGGTCGCCGCTCGGAAAGACATCCGGATGGCCGGCGCAGAAGAGCAGGAAGATATCGGCGGTCCAGCGGCCGATGCCCTTGATCGCGCACAATTCACCATGGGCTTCGTGGCCGGGACGCTCGGCGAGGTGTGAAAGGTCGAGGCCGTTA
The DNA here is from genome assembly GCF_014692675.1 of Roseibium aggregatum. GTDB lineage: Bacteria > Pseudomonadota > Alphaproteobacteria > Rhizobiales > Stappiaceae > Roseibium > Roseibium aggregatum_C. The sequence continues at coordinate 57,888 of NZ_JABFCZ010000011.1, forward strand.
CGGCAGGCGTCTTCGATTGCTCTGAACGTCCGGATCTTGGGGCGGGAGAGGCCGACGGCTGCAAGCTCCTCGTCGCTGACGGCCGCCAGTCCGTGCTCGTTCAGCGGCCGGACACGCTGTTCGAGGCGGCCGAAGATGGCCGCGGCGCTGGCGACGGAGACCTGCTGGCCGGTGACGATCTGAGCGAGGCCGGCGAAATCGGCCGCGCGCCGGCGCAGGGGAATGTCCCCCGATGCCGCGATGACGGGAACCAGGCGCGGGTCCAGCCGCTGAAGGGCGGTCACGCCTTCTGCGATGTCATCGAGACTTTCAATCGGTTTCACGGAAATTCCTTGTCTGCAACCGGTTAGCTGTTATGGCTCAGGTCCGTCAGACGAGCCAAACACGATCACATTGCTACAAGATCCGTCCCGATGACAGTTCCGGTTTTCCGTTTTGCGCCGTCGCCCAATGGTCATCTGCATCTCGGGCACGCCTATTCCGCGCTTCTGAATTACCGCTCGGCTTTGGCGACCGGGGGCCGGTTCCTGCTCCGGGTCGAGGATATCGATACGGTACGGTGCACGCCGGAGCTGGAACGGGACATGCTGGAAGACCTCGCCTGGCTCGGTCTCACATGGGAAACGCCGGTGTTGCGGCAATCGGAGAATTTCGCCGACTACGAAGACGCTCTTCAGAAACTGGAGCAGATGGGCGTTACCTATCGTGCCTATCTGACGCGCGGCGAGATCAAGCGGTTCGTGGCGGAGAAGGAGGCTGCGGGGGCTTCATGGCCGCATGATCCGGACGGCGCGCCGCATTATCCGGGCGACCGTGCCGTTCTGAGCGACGAAGAGTGCCGTCGGCGGGCTGACGCCGATGCGCCTTTCGCCGTGCGGCTGGATATGCGCCGTGCCCTGGAACTGGTCCGGGAACCGCTCACGTGGCGCGAATGCAGCGCGGAATTGCCCGCAAGCCCGGCCGGCCCCGAATGGTTTGAGCCCGATGAGATCACGGCCGCGCCGGATGCCTGGGGCGATGTGATCCTCGCCCGCAAGGACACACCGACCAGCTATCATCTGTCTGTTGTTGTCGACGATGCCCGGCAGGGCGTGACAGACGTCATGCGGGGGCGGGACCTTTATCACGCGACGTCGGTGCACCGGCTCCTGCAGATCCTGCTCGGGCTGCCGCAACCGCGGTACCGGCACCACCGCCTGATACTGGATCACGATGGCCGCAAGCTTGCGAAATCCGACCGGAGCACCAGTCTGAGGGAGTTGCGAATGGCGGGGCATACGGCGGAGGACGTTCGGGAGAGGATAGGTATTCCAGATGACGTATAGTCATCATGAGAATAGGTAAAAATACCATTTATTAAAACTTAATAAGAAAGTCTATTAAAGAAAACGACATTCAAAATTACGCAGAAACACGATGGTCTTTAAAGATTATAACTTTATATACTTGTTTCGTGTTTCTTGAGCTTTGCCCGCGACAGGCATTCGGGCCGGGTGCTTATCCGCCGTTGCGTGTCGCGAGAAGAATTTCCCTGCCATTGGAATGCGGGAGCAAACGGATTGCAGGCCATTCATTCGAATAAAAGTCGCTTTCCCGGGATTGCGGGGAACTTTGCGTGAAAAAGATCAGGGCATTTTTTCGCGGGGCGCAGACTGCATACGGACGGGTTTTCATCCGGTCTACGGCCTATCTGATATTTTTGATGATTTCCTTTTCGCTGATCATGGCCTTCATCAATTACAGGGACGAAATGCAGGCCGTCGAAGACGGGCTCGAGCGCGCCGCCATGGGGCATGCGAAACTGATTGCAGGGCTTTCTGCCGACAAGATCGAACGAAACGATTTTGCAACGCTCCAGCCCCTCCTGAATGCACTGGCCTCCGAACCTGAAGTGGTTGCGGCGAAGATCTTTTCCGCGTCGGGACAGGTGATTGCCTTCGATGCGGGATCGCGTGAAACCGGGGTTTCGCCGGCGTCGGACCCGGTTGCTGTCAGGGTCGTAAGTGCGGGGGAACCGGTCACCGGCAAAAACGCAAAATCCACGGATTACTATCTGCCTGTTCTGCACAACGGCGAAGCCGTCGGCGCCGTTCTGGTGAAAATGTCGACCGACGAGATTCAGGCGGTCAGGAGCGAAGTCTTCGTTCAGGTGCTCGTTCTGTTCGGAATTCTGATTATCGCGGTCGTGCCCATCGGCACCTACCTGATGTACCGGTCGACCCGGGGGATCAGCCGGGTGACACAGGCCGCGAACGAGGCCGCGCAAGGGTTCCTCGATCCGAACATGGTCGTCGATGCGAACGGTGAGGTCGGAGAGCTTCAGGAAGCTTTCAAGGCCATGGCCGTCAATTTGCGCAAGACCATCAAGCACATCGAATATCTTGCCCACGTCGACGGGGTGACCGGGCTTCCGAACCGGCTGAAATTCGAAAACACCGCCATCCAGCTGATCGACCTGTCGCCGCGGGCGGAAGGCGCCGTCCTGTTCATCGATCTCGACCGGTTCAAGATGATCAACGACATGCGTGGCCATGCGGTAGGTGACGAACTGCTCAAGCACGTCGCCGCGCGGATCAGGTCTCTTGTCGCCGATCATTTCGAGCCGCATACCACATCGGCGCCGTTTGTCGCCCGGTTTGCGGGTGATGAATTCGTCGCGGTCCTTCCCGGCATGACCGACGCCGAAAAACTGGTGGAACTTTCGGAGATCGTGATCGAGAAGATCGGCCGGCCGGTCCGCGTCGATCCCTTAAGCCTGATCGTGCGCGCCAGCATGGGCATCGCGCTTTATCCCCAGGACGGGAGGTTATCGGACGACGTCCTGCGCTGCGCGGACATGGCCATGTACCGCTCCAAGGAGGAGGGGCGGGACCAGGCCACGATCTTCAACGAAAGGATCCGCGAGGAGGCGCTGGAACGGCAGAAGATAGAACGCCACCTGATGAATGCGCTCGATAATGATGAACTGCGGGTGTTCTATCAGCCGAAGATCGACCTGGCTTCGGGAAAGATCATCGGTTCGGAGGCGCTTCTGCGCTGGTCGAGCCCCGAACTGGGCAGCGTGCCGCCCTTCAAGTTTGTGCCGATTGCGGAAGAATGCGGGTTGATGACCCCGATCGGCGAATTCGTCTTGCGCCAGTCCCTGGAAGACATGAACCGCCTGCTGGCGGAAGGCCACGACCTCAAGGTCGCGGTGAATGTGGCGCCCGTCCAGTTCCAGTCCGTCTATTTTACCGACCGCACCCTCGGCATTCTCGGCGAAAGCGGCTTTCCGCTCGACCGTCTGGAGCTGGAAATCACCGAATCCAGCGTGATGGACGATCCCCAGCGTGTCATGAGCCAGATCCTTCCGATCAAGGAGGAGGGGGTGCACCTGGCGATCGACGATTTCGGCACCGGTTATTCCAGCCTGAACACGCTTGCCACCATGCCGTTCGACACGATCAAGATCGACCGGTCCTTCGTCCGCGACATGGCTGAGGACGAAAACCAGCGGGCGATCGTGCAGCTGATCCTGATGATGGCCCGGCAGCTGAAAATGAAGACGGTCGCGGAGGGCATCGAGACACCGCTCCAGTTCGACCAGCTGCGTGCCTGGGGCGCGTCCTATGCCCAGGGGTATCTGTGGAGCCCGCCGGTGGCTTTCGGCGAGTTCGCCACGATTGTCCGTGACGGCTTCAAGTCATCGCCTGCAATGGACGCGACCGTGATGTCGCACTGACGTGCTGTCTTGATCCTAGAATGCCCGCCAGGTTTCCAGAAAGGCATACCAGAGCCCGCTGGTGGCAACGGCGGCTGCCGTCGTCAGTGTGATCGCGTTGGTCGACATGGCGTGGCCCGTGCCGTACCGGTTGGCGAAGATATAGGCGTTGACGCCCGTCGGGCACGTTGCCGTCAAGGTCGCCACCGCCGTCCACAGCGGCGGCAGATGGACCACATAGGCGGACATGACAAAGACGGCCGCCGGCATGAAGCCGAGCTTCAGGACGCTCAGCAGGAATCCGGGCAGCACGTTCCCGCGGATGCCGTAGGTCACCATGCTCATGCCCAGAGACAGGAGGGCGACCGGCAGCGCGGTCGCCGAAATCCGGTTCAGGATATCCTGGAACAGCCCCTCGATCGGCAGGCCAGTGCCACGCCAGATCAGGGAACAGGTGATCGCGACGACGATCGGATTGACGATCAGATTGCGGCCGATCCGCTTCAAAAGTTCGGGCATCGGCGGCGGCGTGCTGACCCCGTCGAGCGCCGCCGCCCGTTCCATGAGGACGGCGGTTGCCGCGGTCATGGCCGGAAGGTGCACGGAAATGATCAGGAGCAGCGGCACCAGGCCGGCATCGCCGTAAACCTGGGACACCAGCGGCAAACCGACCATGACGGTATTGGCAAAGGCGGCCGAAATGCCGCCGATGACGCCGGCCCTTGCTTCGCGCCCGAAAACCTTGCGGATCATCAGATTGCCGGCGATCCAGGTGGCCGCCATGCCGGTGAAATAGGCGGCCCAGATCGCCCACGGACTCTGGCCGTCCAGATTGACGACCGCCAGTGTCTTGAAGACCAGAACCGGAATGGCGATCACATAGACGTATTCCCCGAGAGCCTCGCCGACGGTCTGCGACATCAGTCCGACCCGGGCGACAAGATAGCCGACCCCGATCAGGATGAAGACCGGGAGGACGATGCTCAGAACTTGGCCAGTCATTTAAATCTTCGCTCTCGTGGCGGTTTTCAGGTTTGCTAACCCTTCTTCGGGCATGATGGCGTCCGGGTAAAGCTTGCCGGGCGATGCAAACACCTCAAGCGGGTCTTGAGAGGTGGCTTGAAGCCGGTGAGGGTGGGATATGAAGACTGCAGCATGACGACCGGGCCCGATGTTGGCAAGGGCGGATTGTGCAATCGCAACGAACGGACAGGTCCTGGCCGACATGAAGGCTGAAAACGGCAATGAAACCGCCTTGCTCGCGCATGACCTGCGAACGCCGCTGGCTGCCATGAAGACCACGGCGGAGCTGATCGCCAGAGGCGAATTGAGCGAGGCGCAAAGCGAATATCTTTCCATTCTCCTGCGGTCCATCGATGCGCTTTCCGACATGACGGAAGACCTGATCCGCTCCGATTCGCCGGACGCGCGGAAATCGAAAGCTCCGAAGGAGGCCGTGTCGCTGGTTCGCGATGTCTTCGACCTGTTCCGTCCCATGGCCGAAAAGAAAGGGCTGCGCTTCGAGCTGGTGCCTGAAGCAGCCGATATGCCGATCGAAGCGGAAAAGGCGGCGTCCTTGCGCAGGGCGGTGACGACACTTGTCGACAATGCCGTCAAATATACCGCTGAAGGCGGCATCACCGTTGCCGTGCGGTCCGGCCTTTCAGAGGAACAGGAGAATTCAGGTCTGACCATCAGCGTGGCGGATACCGGACCGGGCATCGATCCGGCGGAGCGGGACCGGCTGTTCGCGCCCTTCGTTCGCGGAAAGACCGGCCGGGCGTCGGGCGAAGGCGCCGGGCTGGGTCTTTGGGGGGCGACCCAGCTGATCAGGGGCCTTGGCGGCAAGCTCCGCCTGGTGAGCCCGAAAGCGGGAGGCTGCCGGTTCGAGATCACGGTGCCGCCGACAAGGGACCTGGAACCGGCTTCCGAGCCTCGGAACGAGGAAGATGTCGAAAACCTTCCGCACGCCGAACAACATGTCCTGATTGTCGACGACAATGAAACCAACCGGCGGCTCCTGTCGGCTCTGCTGGAATCCTTCGGCATGACCTGTGACGAGGCAGACAGCGGCCCGGCGGCGCTGGAGATGCTGACAGCCAGGACTTTCGACGCCGTCCTGCTGGATTTGCATATGCCCGGAATGAGCGGGCTGGAGGTTGCGGAAAAACTCCTGCAGGTACGGTCGGGTGAGAAAATCCCGCTGATTGCCGTGACCGCCGCCATGGAATCGGTTGGAGACAAAAGGCTCAAGGAAGCGGGTTTCCTCGAGGTGCTGACAAAACCGCTGTCGCCGGCCCTTCTGTACCAGGCTCTGGACCATGCCCGAGACTATCGTGCAAACGGCGTGAAGCCGGATGCTCCCGTAACGATCTAGCGGGTGAGCAAAAGGGCGTCGTCGAGTGCGTCTTCCAGCCGGTCGTGGCCCCAGTAAAGGTCGCCATTGACGGTGACGAAACTGGGCGCTCCGAATATGCCCAGGGCCTCCGCCTCGGAGACGGCAGCACGCAGACCGATCTTGATGTCGATGGACTCAGCCTCCTCCAGAACGGCCTTCGCATCCGCATCTGCTTCCTGAAGAAGCCCGGCAAGGAGCGCGGGATCGGAAATATCCTGTCCCTGACCGAATTCGGCGTCGAAGACCGCGCGTACGAAGGCGCCGATCCAGGGGCGTTGCCGGCCGGCATGGGCGATACGGGCGGCCAGAAGGCTGTTCTGGGGAAACGGATCCGGCACGACGAGGGGAAGCCCGAGCTTGTCGCATTGCCGTTCCATGTCCTGCCACATGTATCGGCCCTTGGCCGGATATACGTTGAACGGCGATGTGTCCCAGCCCTGTTTCTTGAAGATCGGCCCAAGCAGAAACGGATGCCAGACAAGCTGCACGCCGCGGTCCCTCGCCACCGTTTCGACACGCATCGCGGACAGGTAGCTGTAGGTGGAGGCGAATTCGAACCAGAAATGCAACAGCGGCCGGTCCGGGTCAGAATGCATTTGATTTGAGGGATGGTCGGTCATGGGATTTTCTGGTGATGCAGCAGCCGGCCCGGGCGGAAAGCCGTCCGCTTCCGGGGCAGAAGCATTGGCCGCACGAATTGAATGGTATAAACAGCAGGACATGAGCGCCCGAGGTTTTCGACACAATAGGCTGCATGGCGTGTGGCGCAAGGCCATCGATTGGGCGAAGCGGCATCCCATAGCCGCGGTCGCGATCTATGTCGTCCTGGTATCGGCTTTCTTCCTAGTTTTTCCCTCCGTCGATCTGTGGGTCAGTGGCCTGTTTTATTCCGATGAAACCGGATTCTGGGCGCAGTCCGATCCGTTCCTGCGCCGTCTTCGTTATCTCGGACCCTACCTTGTCAGGATCATTGCGATCTCAAGCGGCGCGGTTCTGCTGTTGAAAATCCTGGTGCCGGGCCGCCGGCCGCTTGTTCCTTTGCGGGCGCCGCTCTTCCTGCTGACGACGCTGATCCTGGGGCCGGGCGTCCTGGTCAATCTGATCCTGAAGAACAACTGGGGCCGGCCACGGCCGGTCATGATCGACCAGTTCGGCGGAGACCTGCCCTACCAGCCGGTCTGGTGGCCGACGAACCTGTGCGACACCAATTGCTCGTTCGTGTCCGGCGAGGCGTCGGCCGGGATATGGCTGGTTGCCGCCGTCTTTCTGGTTCCGGCCGCATGGCGGTTCGCAATGCTGTGTTTCGTGCTGCCGCTTGCCTTTGTCCTTTCCGTCAACCGGATCGCGTTCGGCGGGCACTTCCTGTCCGATACGATGATTTCCTGGGGCCTGACGCTGCTCGTCATCCTGTATGTGCACCGACTTTTTTACAAAGCCACGCCCGCGTTCCTGCAGGACAGGGCCCTGGATGAATGGTTCACGCGCAAAGGCCGCCTCGTTCATGTCGTCGCAAAAAGAACCGGCGCGCGAATATACACATCCGCACGCCGGTTTCTGGGCATGTTTTACAACCAGAGGTGAGAAAGCCTGAAGCCGCTCAGGCCTTGGTGAGGATCTTCTCGATTTCCGACGGCGGATGACCGGTCAGGGTCTTGTCGAATTCGGCGACGACCCTGTCCTTGACCTCCTTGTGAAATTCCTTGCGCAGATCGCCGAGCGTCATCGGCGGGGCGACGACGACGAGCTTGGAATACCGGCCCTTGTGGGCGGCCTTGTAGAGCGCGGCTGCCATATCCTTGGCAAAGCGATGTTTCTCGATCGTGTGCCAGTCCGTCGGCTCCATCGCGCTTTTCTGCGGTCCCGGACCGTCATTGCGGCGTCCCGGTTCGTCCGAGCCCTGTTCCTTGGTCAGCGGATTTTCATTTTCCATGATCTGGATGACCTGGAGATTGGGAAACTTCTCGTCTCCCTCGTTTCGGAAAACCAACGCCTTTTCACCATCGCCAACCAGCACCCATGCGTCATGAGCGATTTGAATCCCGGCCATAGCGAACTCCTTTTCCGTCCGGTTTGTTGTCGTTACTCAAAGAGAAACAGTTTCTATCTGGTGCTGCTTTGAGGCGGATCAAGCGGGTGGAGATTTCGGGCTTCCGGTGTTGCTTGTTCTCGGCCGTGTCCGTTTGAGGATGTGTGCCAGAGGAACAGGCGCGCGTTCCTCCAGATAAAGGAAGGCCTTGTCCAGTGTCCGGCGGCTCAGACGAGGCGCAATTCTTCAAGCAGGTCGAGGCAGCCGCTCTTTACCAGCCCGTAAACGTCCTGAAATCCGTCCGCCCCGCCGTAGTAGGGATCGGGAACATCGCGCGCGGGGCGTTCCAGGAACAGCCGGATCCTGGCCGTCTGGTCCGGCCCGCTCATTCGCCGCAGGGAGGCGAGGTTGTCGCGGTCCATCGCCAGTATCAGGTCGAACCGGTCGAAATCGTGCCTTTCCACCTGCCGCGCCCGGAGGTTCGAGATGTCGATGCCGTTCAAAGCGGCCACCTCGACGGAACGGGGATCGGGCGGATTGCCGCGATGCCAGTTTCCGATCCCGGCGGAATCGATCAGGACCCTTCCCCCATGACCTGCCTGTTCCACGGTGTGGCGAAATACGCCTTCGGCAAGGGGAGAGCGGCAGATGTTTCCAAGGCAGACGAACAGAACTGAGGTCATGGGCTAGAAAAAGCGGTTCGCCCCGGCCCTGTCAACGGGATGACGGACATCCCTCCCGCTTGCCGCACGGCCGGGGAGTTGCGGTTTCATCGACCGGCCTTGATAAATGGGTCCTGTCGGCTTTTGCTGTATGGAACGGAAAATTGCGGATTCTGGAAAGGCAGGGTCGTCCGCCGGTTCAAAGGCATGCAATTGATGAAGAACTGGTCCACATCGGACTTGCTCGGGATCGCCGGGGGGATTCAGGCCCCATCCTGGCTGCGCCGTCTCGCCTCGGCCGGGATTCATTCAACCGACAGATATGTCCGCCGCCGCCAGATGGTGGTCAATGTGTCCGCGCTGGTCGGTGTGGCCGACAATATCTTCCACACGGCCCAGAATCTCCTTCATGCGTTTTTCGGTCTGATGCCGATCAGCATCTACGGCATGGTGATGATCGTTCTGTTTTCGCTGACGTCGCGGTTTCATCGCTTCGGCGACAATGCGGCTGCGCTCTATTTCATTCCGGTCACCGCGGCTGGAAATGCGTTCGTGGTCTGGGCGCTGGGCCTTGAAAGCGGAACCCAGGCCTATTTTGCGCTCGGCGGAGCCGCCTTCATCTTCTTCGGCGTCCATCATTGGCGCATTTATATGGGCGTCTTTCTGGTCGCCCTCCTGCTGCTGCTGGTCTCCTACCAGTTCGCGCCGGACGTCGGGCCGGTCATGCCGCATGACATGGAGTTCCGCAGACAACTCGCCGCCCAGGTGATGGTCAACGTGCTGATCATTTCCACCGTTCTGATCGTCTATGCCCTGACCGCCCTTCACCGGGCGGAAACGGCATTGCAGGCCGAGCACGAACGGTCAGAAACCCTCTTGGAAACGATCATGCCGCGCCCGATCGCCGACCGGCTCAAGGCCGATCCCCAGGAACGCATCGCCGACCGGCACGAAGACGTCAGCGTGCTGTTCGCCGACCTGGTCGGCTTCACGCCGGCGGCACGGCTTCTTTCACCCGATGAGGTTGTCGGCTATCTCGACGGCCTGTTCCGGTCCTTCGACCGTCTGGTCGAACAGGCGGGAGCGGAGAAGATCAAGACCATCGGCGATGCCTATATGGTGGTCGGCGGCCTGGAAGGCGGGACGGATGAAGCCGCGGTCGCCATCGGCCGGCTGGCGCTTGCCATGTTGCATGCGATCGAGACTTGCGAACCGTTGAACGGCGTCCGGCTCAATCTGCGTATCGGCATCCACACAGGAACGGCCATTGCCGGGGTGATCGGCAAGCGCCGCTATTCCTATGACGTATGGGGCGATGCAGTAAACGTGGCAAGCCGGATGGAATCGCACTCCGAGGCCGGGCGCATTCAGGTGACGGAGGCTTTTCAAAGCCGTACCAAGCACATGTTTTCGTTCCAGGAGCGCGAACCGATCGAGGTCAAGGGCGTTGGATACATGAAAACGGCGTTTCTTGTCGGCGAAAAGCGACCCGGCGAAAAAAACGAATTGGACGTCGCAATTGAGGAGGGGAATGCCGATGGCTGAACGTCTGACGGATGCAGAACGCGCGGAGGAACTCAAGAAGCTGCCGCTATGGCGCCCGGCAGAGGGGCGGGAGGCGATTACCCGCAGCTTCCGGTTCCGGGACTTCAACGAGGCTTTCGGTTTCATGACCCGCGTGGCCATGGTGGCCGAAAAGATGAACCATCATCCGGAATGGTCGAACGTGTACGGGCATGTCGAGGTCACTCTGGCAACCCACGATGCCGGCGGATTGACGGCGCTGGACTTCAAGCTGGCCGCGAAAATGGACCAGATCGCGGGAGCCTGACATCCGGCGCGGAGTTTGGGGCCCGAGTTTGGAGTCAGCCCTTTTCCAGAATGAAACGTCCGGCTTCGCCGCTCATTTCGGCGCTTACCAGGCGATGACCGTTTTCCTGGCAGTAATGGGGAATGTCGATCGCGGCCATGGGGTCGGTCGTCAGGACCGTGATCAGGGTTCCCTTTTCAAGATTTGCCATGGCTTTGCGGGTCTTGAGAACCGGCAACGGGCACTTCAGCCCCTTCAAATCCAACAGGATGTCGTCGCTCACTGAAAACCGGTTCCTTGTCTGATCGGGATTTTGGACCTAGCTGCTATATAGATGCAATACGCTGCATCTGTCTTCAACTCAGGAAGGGTCCACCATGTCCGAGACTTTGGCAAATCCGATCGATGTTCTCGATTTCTGGTGGCAGGCGGGCGCCTCAAAATGGTTTGCCCGCGATGACAACTTCGACCGGAAAATCCGGGAGCGGTTCCTGACCACGATCGAGGCGGGCCAGAGAGGAGAACTTGACGCCTGGGCGGACACCGCTCACGGGGCCCTTGCCCTGATCCTGCTGCTCGATCAGTTCACGCGAAATATCTTTCGAAACGACAGGCGCGCCTTCGAGGCCGACGCCCTGGCACTCAGCATTGCGAAAGAGTCCGTTGCAAGGGGATATGACAAGGCGTTCCCCAAGGACGTGCGGGCCTTTTTCTATTTTCCGTTCGAACATGCCGAGGACATGGATGCCCAGCAGGAAGGCGTCGACCTGTTCCGCAAGACGGACGACCGGGACTTTTATCTCTATGCGCTGATCCATCTGGATGTGATCCGCCGTTTCGGCCGCTTTCCCCACCGCAACGCGGTGCTCGGACGGGAGACCACGCCGGAGGAGCAGGCGTTTCTGGATGACGGCGGATTTTCCGCATGACGCCGCGTTTGCAGGCCGATAGGAGATGAAAGCGGGCTGAGACCGGAGAAACTGGGCCTCCTCGAAGCACTACTCCTGCGGGTTAACAAGAGGTTTTCATCCGATTTTTTGCCTCTTTATTGGTCGCAGGCAGGACCCGCTCAGAAAATATGCATATTTTTTAGGCGAATTTTGAAAATTGCACAAAAAATAGCCTCATCCAGTGACTCGATTTCAGGCGTTTCAACCGGATTGAAACTGTGACCGGTCTTTCAAAGCCCGAAAACCCGCAGAATACCGCCATTTCCAGACTCTTTTTTTGAAGTTGGCACGGTCCTTGTTTGTAGAGGGGGCGAAACCGACCCGGCTTCTTGCGTTTGCGGGCTCTGATTTGAACCGAATGGTTCTCGGCAGGGTGGAACCTAAAGGGGGGTGCCAAACGGGACGGTCAAGCGAGCCTCTTCGCCGGGAAGGGGTGAAGAAAGAGGAATGGGAACGAGCAATGAAAATCGTGATGGCCATTATCAAGCCGTTCAAGCTCGATGAAGTGCGTGATGCGCTGACGGGCATCGGCATCCAGGGCCTGACGGTAACCGAGGTGAAGGGCTATGGCCGCCAGAAAGGGCACACCGAGATTTACCGCGGCACTGAATACGCAGTGAGCTTCCTGCCTAAATTGAAAATCGAAGTCGCTGTCGCAAGCGATGCTGTCGACAAAGTGGTCGAAGTCATCTCCTCCGCGGCAAAGACGGGTCAGATCGGCGACGGCAAGATCTTCGTCTATTCGATCGACCAGGTCGTGCGCATTCGTACCGGCGAAACCGACGCCGAAGCTCTTTGATTGTTGTGAGGAAAACCAAGATGAACAAACTTGTCGCAAAAAGCGCGGCTTCTCTCGGCGCCTTCGGCCTGATGGCCGTACCGGCATTTGCCCAGGATGCTGCCCCGGCGGTTTCGCCTGAAACCCAGTATATCTTCAACACGCTGCTCTTCCTGATCGGCGGCTTCCTCGTCATGTGGATGGCAGCCGGTTTCGCCATGCTGGAAGCCGGCCTCGTTCGTTCCAAGAACGTGTCCATGCAGTGCCTGAAGAACATCGCACTCTATTCGGTCGCCGGCCTGCTGTTCTGGCTCACCGGCTACAACCTGATGTACACCGGCGTTGACGGCGGCTACATCGGCTCGTTCGGCCCTTATGCGTTCGACGCCGTTGGCGGCTTTGCAACGGACGACACCGGCGCGGTTGCCGGTTACTCCACGGCCTCCGACTGGTTCTTCCAGATGGTGTTCTGCGCCACCACGGCTTCGATCGTGTCCGGGACCCTGGCCGAGCGCATCAAGCTGTGGCCGTTCATGATCTTCACTGTTGTCCTGACCGGCTTGATTTACCCGATCGCCGGCTCCTGGAAGTGGGGCGCAGGCTGGCTCGATGGAATGGGCTTCTCCGATTTCGCAGGCTCCACCCTGGTGCACTCCGTCGGTGGCTGGGCAGCTCTGACCGGCGCCCTGATCCTGGGTGCTCGTAAAGGCAAGTACGGTGCAGACGGCAGCGTTCACGCAATGCCGGGTTCCTCCATGCCGCTGGCAACCCTGGGCACGTTCATCCTGTGGCTCGGCTGGTTCGGCTTCAACGGTGCTTCCCAGCTCGCAATGGGCTCCATCAGCGACGTTTCCGACGTCTCCCGTATCTTCGCCAACACCAACATGGCTGCTGCTGCCGGTGTTGTCGTCGCCATGGCCCTGACCCAGATCCTCTACAAGAAGGTCGACGTCACCATGGCGCTCAACGGTGCGCTTGCAGGTCTGGTTTCCATTACGGCCGAACCGCTTGCTCCGACCGTCCTGCAGTCGGTCATCGTCGGCGGCGTCGGTGCAGCCATCGTGGTCTTCGCGGTTCCGCTGCTTGACAAGCTGAAGATCGACGACGTTGTCGGCGCCATCCCGGTCCACCTGCTGGCCGGTATCTGGGGCACCTTCATCGTGCCGTTCTCCAACAGCGACACCTCCTACCTCACCCAGCTGACCGGTATCGCGGCCTACGGCGTGTTCGTTGTGGTCGTCAGCACGATCGTCTGGCTCATCCTGAAGTACACCATCGGTATCCGGGTGTCCGAAGAGGAAGAAGCCATGGGTCTCGACAAGGCCGAGATCGGTGTCGAAGCCTATCCGGAATTCGGTACGGGCTCCCAGCGGGTCTGACCCTAACATCTCCCAAAGCGGTCTAACTGGCTCAGACCGCAAACTTGAAGCCCGGGGTTCGCCCCGGGCTTTTTTCTTGGCTTTTCGAAAAGTGCTTGTTTTCTGTCGCGGGCCGACCCAGTCAGATACGGGCGAGGATCCAGTCGGCAGCGGCGCCGATGTCATCCACCACGGCAGTGGGTTCCGGTTCGGCGGCGGCTTCCGCGCCGGGGGCGTATTTTCCCGTCCTGACCAGAAGCGCATGGCCCACGCCGGCGGCAAGCGCCCCCGACACGTCGCTTTCCACATCGTCGCCGATCATCGCCAGGTCGTTAAGGTCAACGCCCATTTCCCGGGCGGCCTCGGCGAAGAAATCCTTGGACGGTTTTCCAAGGACCGTGGCCGTGCGGCCGCTGGCATATTCCAGCGCTGCGACGAAGGCGCCGGTATCGAGGCTGAGGCTGCCGTCCGCGTCGAGAAAGGTCCGGTTTTTCGCCAGCGCCAGAAAGACCGCGCCATTCGCCAGTTCCCGGAATGCCGCATTCAGGGCTTGATAGGTGAAGCCGTCGGCCGCGTCCCCGACGATCACGGCGCGCTCACCCCCGATCAACGGCGGCAGGCCTCGGAAATCCTCTTCCAGGGCCGGATGGATCAGAAGATGCGGCGTCAGCCCGCGCTCGATCAAAAGCTCGCGGGCCGCCTGCGCCGGTGTGAAGAGCTCTTCGGCCGCAATCTCGAACCCCATCTTCGACAGGCGCCGCAACAGGCCCCGTTTCGGTGTGCGAGTGGTGTTGGTCAGAAAACGGACGGGAAGGCCGGATCTCCGTATCCGGGACAACGCCTCCAGCGCGCCGGCAACGGGTTCATCGCCGATGTAAACGACGCCTGACAGATCGATGAGAATGCCGCGGATCATGGCGGAACCATGCCAATCCGGCCGGGTCAGGTCAAATCAGGTTTCCCCGGAGCGGATGACAGGCGATTTTCCAGAAATGCATAGAAAATAGTCAAGTTGCCTAGCAATAATGCCTATTTATTGGTCTTTTTTGAGATTTGGACCGGGAATTCCGAACGATTGACCCTAAAAATGATCCGGTTTTCGCCAACCTGCCTGTTTGGCATGCAGCTTGAAAGCTGTGGCTTCCAAAAATACGCTCAGATAATGGGCATCTGCATAATCGGGAGCCAGAAATGACCGACACGAACGTGGGCGGAGATGTCTTCTTTGTCCTTCTGGGAGCCATTCTCGTCTTTGCGATGCATGGTGGCTTCGCATTTCTGGAGGTCGGTACGGTCCGCCAGAAGAACCAGGTGAACGCGCTGGTGAAGATCTTGGTCGATTTCGCGATCTCGACCATCGCCTATTTCTTCGTCGGATTTGGGGTCGCCTACGGAACCAGTTTCTTTGTGAATGCCGCGACATTGTCCGGCGGGGGCAGCGGATTTGAACTGCAGGGCTTGACCCTGGTGAAATTCTTCTTCCTGACCACATTCGCCGCAGCAATCCCGGCCATCATTTCAGGCGGGATCGCCGAACGGATGAAGTTTCTGCCGCAGTGCCTGGCCACCGCGGCCCTGGTCGGCATCGCCTATCCGCTTTTCGAAGGTGTCGTCTGGAACGGCAACTTCGGAATTCAGGGATGGCTGGAATCCGGTTTCGGCGCTAAATTTCACGATTTTGCCGGTTCCGTCGTGGTTCATGCAATCGGAGGCTGGATTGCGCTCGGCGCCGTCCTGCTTCTTGGTGCCCGCAGGGGACGTTACGACAGCCGCGGCAGGCCGATCGGGATCCCGCCGTCGTCCCTGCCCTGGCTGGCCATGGGATCCTGGATGCTTTGCGTCGGATGGTTCGGTTTCAACGTGATGAGCGCGCAGTCGCTTCAGGGCATTTCAGGACTGGTCGCCATCAATTCGCTGATGGCCATGGTTGGCGGTATCCTGACGGCGCTGATTGCCGGCCGGAACGACCCCGGGTTCGTCCATAACGGCGCTCTGGCCGGTCTGGTCGCCGTCTGCGCCGGGTCGGACATCATGCATCCGATCGGCAGCCTGATCGTCGGCGGCGTTGCCGGTGTCGTCTTCGTCAAGGGCTTCGAAATCTGCCAGAACCGGCTGAAGATCGACGACGTGCTCGGCGTCTGGCCGCTTCACGGCATCTGCGGCGCCTGGGGCGGCATCGCCGCAGGCATCTTCGGTCTGGAAAGCCTTGGCGGCCTCGGTGGCGTTTCGCTGTTGTCCCAGATTGCCGGTACGGTGACCGGAGCGGCCTATGCCGCTGTCGTCGGCTTCGTCGTCTATGGCGTCCTGAAGCGCTTTGTCGGGATTCGCCTGTCGGCCGAGGACGAACATATCGGGGCCGACCTTGCCATCCACAAGATCAGCGCCAACCCGGAGCACGATCTGGGCCGCTGACGGTTGGAACCAGGTTTGCAGACTTGAGAACACCCGGGCCTTCCGCCTGGGTGTTTTGCCAGGCACTAGGATCCTGACTCTAGTGCATGCCGTCGAAGAGGCCTTTGACGAACTTGCGCTGAAACAGGAGCAACAGCCCGGCCGGCGGGATGACCGCCAGCACAGCCAGAATCATGCCGTTAAGGCTTGTCTGCCCGAAAAACTGCAAGCCGCGGACAAGGGTGTAGCTTTTCTCGTCGGTGGTCACCATGACCGGCCACAGATACTGGTTCCAGCCGTTGACGAAGGCGACCAGAAACAGAGCTCCGGCCATGGGCAGGGACAGGGGCAGCAGGATATCCTTGAAAAACAGGAACGGTCCGGCACCGTCCAGCCGCGCCGATTCCAGCAAGGTCTCGGGGATGTTTCTGTAATATTGCCGGAAGAAGAAGGTCCCGATCCCGGAGGCGGCGAGCGGCAGGATCAGGCCGACCTGCGTATTGACCAGCCCGAGGCCGGCAACGACGTCATAGGTCGCAAGAAAGCGGGATTCGAGCGGCAGCATCAGCGAAAACAGCAACACCCAGAAAAGGACGCCGGCAAACCGCAGCCGGAAATAGACAAGTGCATAGGCCGCAGCAAGCGACAGACAGACCTTGGCCGCGGCGAAACCGGCGCCGAGAAGGAAAGAATTCCAGATCATGCGAAGGGCGCTAATGTCGTCCTGGAAGCCGCCGCTTACCGTCAGGACCTTTGAATAATTCTGCACTAGCCGATCGCCGGGGAAGAGGGCCATGCCGTCCGTCCTCAGAGCTTCGGGGCCGTGGGTCGTCGTCAGGAAAAGCGCCAGCACAGGGCCGCACATGAGGACGGCGCCAATTATCAGGATCAAATGGTCCGGAAGGGTGGACAAGCGGCGCATGTGACCGGCTTTTTTGCCCCTGACTACAAGACGACGATGCCGGAATGCTTGGCCTTGTATTCCGGTTCGACGTGAATGGTGACATGGGATCCCGGCAGGCCCTTGCCGATGGCCTGTTCGATCCGGTCGCAAATGTCATGGGCGGTATCCACCGTCATCTCACCCGGCACGACCAGGTGGAATTCGATGAAGGTCGTCCGGCCCGCGATCCGGGTCCTGAGGTCATGGGCCTCCAGCGCACCTTCCCCCTGTTCGGAGATGAGGTTGCGGATCCTGTCCAGCGTATCGGCCGAGGCCGCCTCATCCATCAGGCCGCTGATGGATTCCTTCATGATGTCCCAACCGGTCCACAGTACGTTCAGGCCCACCAGGCCCGCCAGGATCGGATCGAGACGGGTCCAGCCGGTCAAGGCAACAAGGACCACGCCGGCAAGAACGCCGACGGACGTGACGACGTCGGTTCGAAGGTGACGGCCGTCCGCCACCAGCGCCGGCGAGCGGTGTTTCTTGCCGAAGCGGATCAGATACCAGGCCCAGACGCCGTTGATGAGGGCGGCTGCCGCATTAACCCCGAGACCCAGCGGAGAATAATTGGCGGGCTCATTGGCGATAAAGCCGAGCCATGCGGACTGGAAGATCGAGATCGCGGCCAGAACGATCATCACGCCGACCAGGACGGCGGCGAAATATTCTGCCTTGTCGTGGCCATAAGGATGATTGGAATCGGCCGGTTTGGACGCGAACCAGACGGCGAAGACCGCCGCAATGGAGGACGCGACATTGATCACCGTTTCCAGCGCATCCGAATAGAGCGCGACCGATCCGGTCAGCCAGTAGGCGGCGAACTTCAGGCCGAGCACGACCACGCCGACACCTATGCTGGCGAAAGCTATGCGCAGTCTGAGACTCATAAACCGTCCCCATCTTGCCGGATGCGCCGGATAAGCGCCGTGAACGCGGCAAGGGGTAGCAGTTTTTAGCCCGGAAACAACCCCGGAGTTTCGACAGTCCTCAGGACATGCGTGTCCGCAGGTCAGACGGGATTACGAATGGGGCGGCATATCCAGTATGGCGGCGCCGATAATCTGGCCGGGCCCCTCGTCGTCTTCAAGCTGGATCAGGACGGCGCAGCGCTCGTCGCCGGAGCGGATCAGCTCGCTCTTGGGCATGCGGAAGGTCTCGGTCTTGCCGTCCCACATGCCGATCGGCTGCAGGCTGCGCACCACATTGACGTAGTTAACCGTTGCGCCGGCATTTTCCCCGCGACCGATGGCGACTTTCTTGTGATCCTTGACCCTGAGAAACAGGACCGTGGCCATATGCGCGCCTTTCGGCAGGGCGCCGTCCACCGTGGCCTCGATCGCCATGTCGCTGGCCTTGAGGCTGACATGCGCCGTGAAGGGGGCGGCGCGTTTCAGGGCGCTGCCGACGGCCGCCTTGTTGCTGCCGACGACATGCTCATCGCCGTTGACCACGATTTGCGGCGTATAGACCGACCGGTCGCCGCGCCGGGCGGCATAGGCCCGCTGCCGGGCCGAGTAGGCCGGCCGGGCCAGGGTGTCTTTCCAGCCGAGATAGTCCCAGTAGTCGACCGGCAGCACCAGGGCGAGGACGTCGTCTCTCGTGTTCACCATCTTCTCCACCAGCCGGTCGGCCGGCGGACAGGAGGAGCACCCCTGGCTGGTGAAGAGCTCCGCGACGGCCTGCGGTTCGGCGGAAACCGGTCCGGCGGCGGTCAGAGCTGTAACAATCGACGAAACGATGATCGTGCGGCGAAGCAGGGCGCTTGCCGGGCCTTTGAGCTTGCCCATAGGGGCTCGTCCTTTTGGTTCTTGCGATGCCGCCAAAATAGGCACAAGCCGGATAAAGAGCGAGTCACGAGGCGGTGACCTGCTGATTTTGGTTGTTCGGAGGTGTCGAGGTTCGGGATCAGCCGTTACCGGCTTTCACTTTCTCAAGCTCGGGAAGGAACGTGTTCACGTAGGACTCGGGCGACAGGGGACCGATGAACTTGTAACGGATGGTGCCTGCAGGGTCGACGATATAGGTCTCCGGAACGCCGTAGACGCCCCAGTCGATCGAGACCCGGCCCTTTTCGTCCGCGCCGACCCGGGAATAGGGATTGCCGAGGCTGCCGAGGAACCGGCGCGCGTTTTCCGGCTTGTCCTTGTAGTTGATGCCGATCAGCTGGATTCCGTCCACGGTGGCGAGTTCTTCCAGGATCGGGTGTTCCTGGCGGCAGGGCACGCACCAGGAGGCAAAGACATTCACCACGGAGACCTTGCCCATGAGATCCGCGGTGGAAACGCCGGGGACCGGGGTGCCGTTGTCCACAAGGCCTGTGACCGGCGGCAGGTCCGTTTCGGGGGCTTTCTTGCCGATCAGGGCGGAGGGAATCGTGTGCGGATCCTCGCCCATGGTGAGCTGGAACAGAAAGAGAGCGGCAAGGGCTGCGAAAATCACGACCGGAAGCAGCACCAGAACCGGAATCCGGCGCTTCTGCGGCGTCTGTGTCTGCTCACTCATGCTTTGGCGGCCTCTGATGTTTTGGGTCCGGTCTGCCCGGTATCGCCTTTTGCGGCGCCGGCGCGGGTGATCCCCTGCTCCGCCAGTTCCTCAAGGTCTGCTTCCTGGCGCTTCCTGTCGATCACGACCCACAGGATCAGGCCGATGACGACAGCAAGGCAGACGGCATAGGAGGCGATGATGAAGCCTGCGTGCGTTCCAAGGTCCATGAAACTCACTCCGCCGGCTGGGCTGTCGCCGTAACGGTGGCAGGACGCGCCGTGGCGGCTGCTTTCAGGCGCATGGCGCGCACGCGGCGGCGCAGGATTTCATTGCGCATGGCCATCAGGTGCAGCACGAAGAACAAAAGGGTGAAGGCGATCGCCATCACGAACAGCGGGATCAGCATCGACGTAGCGATGGTCGGGCCGCCCATGCGCATCACGCTGGCCGGCTGGTGCAGCGTGTTCCACCACTCCACGGAAAACTTGATGATCGGCAGGTTGAGCGCGCCGACCAGGGTCAGGATCGCGGCGGCCTTGCCGGCCTTGATCGGGTCTTCCATGGTCCGCCACAGGGCGATCAGCCCGAGATACATGATGAACAGCACCAGGACGGAGGTCAGGCGCGCATCCCAGACCCAGTAGGTGCCCCACATGGGCTTGCCCCAGAGCGAGCCGGTCACCAGCGACATGAAGGTGAAGGCAGCGCCGATCGGGGCTGCAGCCTTGGCGGAGACGTCGGCGAGCGGATGCTTCCACACCAGCGTGCCGAGCGAGGAAATCGCCATGATCGAGTAGCACATCATGGCAAGCCAGGCGGCCGGCACGTGAATGTACATGATCTTGACCGTGGCACCCTGCTGGTAGTCGTCAGGGGCGGTGAAGAAGGTCATGTAGAGACCGGCGGCGAATGCGATGACGCACAGGCCGATCAGCCAGGGCAGAATGATCTGCACCAGCCTCAGAAACCGGGTCGGATTTGCATAATCCCAGATAGCCATGGAACCGTTCTAGTGTAGAGCCGCCCAACCTTCAATGGACAACACCGTCGCATGAAGAAAATGCGGGCTGTTCAGTCCGACGAAAACCTGAGGGCGGCAGCAGAAGCGAGCGGTCCGATCACGGCGGTGATCAGGGTGAGCGCGCACAGGATCAGAAACGGGGTCATGAAGGGCACCGGATCGTGAATGGCGGCGTCCGCCGAACTGACGCCGAAAATCAGGACCGGAATTGCGAGCGGAATGACGAGGACGGCGAGGAGCAGCCCGCCCCGGCGCAGGGACACGGTCAGCGAGGCGCCGACGGCGCCGATCAGGGTCAGGGCCGGCGTGCCGACAAGCAGCGTCAGGGTGACCGCCCCGATGGCAACCGGTTCCAGGTTGAGAAAGATGGCAAGCACGGGGGCAGCGATCACCAGCGGCAGGCCGGTCGCCATCCAGTGGGCCAGGCATTTGATCAGAACCAGCAGTTCCAGCGACCGACCGGACATCAAGAAGAGATCCAGCGCGCCGTCTTCGCGGTCGGCCTGAAACAGCCGGTCGAGGCCGAGCAGGGTCGCCAGCAGCGCGCCGATCCACAGAACGGCCGGGCCGATGCGGGCCAGCAGGTTCAGGTCCGGGCCGACGCCGAAGGGAATGACGGTGACGACCGCCAGGAAGAACAGCACGCCGACCATGGCGCTGCCGCCGACCCGGACCGCCAGGCTGATCTCACGGCGGAAAAGGGAAAGAGCCCAGCCGGTCATGCGAGTTCCCCCACGATCCGGACGTCCTGCGGCGCTTCCAGGTGAAGCGTGCGGATGGAGTTGAGGGGAAGGTCCGTGTGGGTCGCGGTCACGATCATGCCGCCCCGGTCCAGATGGGCATTCATGAGGCCCAGCAGCTGGGCCTCGGAGTGCCGGTCGAGCGCCGACGTCGGTTCGTCCATCAGCCAGATCGGCCGGGACGAAACCAGAAGGCGGGCAAGGGACAGGCGCCGTTTCTGGCCGGCCGACAGATAGGCGGCCGGAAGCCGGGCGGTATGTCCGATGCCTAAAAACTCCAGCGCGTCCGCCGGCTTGTGGATTTCGGTCGGAAACACGTCGGCGGAGATCGGCGCTGTGAAGGCCTGCCAGAAGGTCAGGTTCTCCAGAACGGTGAGCGCCGGCTTGACCGCGTCCTGATGGCCGAAATAGTGGGAATGCTCGAAGGCCGTCCGGTCGTCCTCGCCGCCCTCAAGGGAAATGCCGCCTTCCTTTAGCGGAACCAGGCCGGCAAGGGTCCTCAAAAGGGAGGATTTCCCGACGCCGTTGGCGCCGGTCACGACCAGGGCGGACCCGCTTTCCAGGGCAAAGGTCAGATCCGAGAAAACCCGTCGGTCTCCGCGGTCGACGGCAAGATTTTCGGCAATCAGTTTCAGGGGCAGCTTCAGGGAACAGACTCCGCAGGAAAATGAACGTCCGCCTTGTTAGTTGGCAAGGCGGCGATCATGCAAGGAAAATCCAGCCCTTAAAGTGTGGCAAAGGGTATCCTCTGCTGGAGTCCTGCGCTTCATTCCGGACGGGTCTCAATCGAACACTGCTGCAATCTGGTCGACGCTGACGCCTTCCTTGATTTCGCGCAGGCGAACGTAGGTCAGCACGAATAGGACACTGACAAAACCCGAATCGAGCGCAACAACCAACGAGGACAGGATCATGCCTGCAGCACTGCCTCCCAGGTTTGTGACAACGTCGATCACATAAATCATGCCGATGGCTACTGCCAAGAAAACGATGTTTATCAGCACGACCAATCCCACAATTGGCCAGCGATAACCCTTGGTCAGGCCTGCGCTGCGGCCAAAGCCGCGAACGCCCAAGTATTCGATGACGATGGCGGGAGCCATGACGAAAAATACCGAATAGAGCCAGAACTGCGGAATGCAAAGCAGGAGGTATCCTACGCTCCCCAGGGACAGCCTGGTGATATTTTCCAAGAGAACCTCGATCGCCAGGAGGCTAAAGGCGAGGTTCAGGACAAACATTGGCAAAATCACGCTCGGCACCCGATCGAAAAGGCGGACAAGCCGGACCGACTGGCGGAGTTTGATTTCATAGACCAGTTGGACGAGTAAAATGGTTCCAAGGGAATCGGCTATTGTTTTCGAGAGGAAGGACAGCACATAGGCGACCGCCTCGCCGGTCGTGGTTATGTTCGGCGCCTTCACCTCGATTGCCACTTCATAACCAACCAAAAGGCCCGAAATCAGGTTGCCGAGCAGGATCGGTACAAAAGCAATCGCGACGATCAGCACGAAATTCCTGAACAACACCGAAAAACTCTCGCCTATGAGCGAACCGACGCCGAGCGGGGTCTTGGGCCGGCTGAAGGTGTTGTCCATCATTTTAAGCAGCTCCCGCCCCCTTGCCTCAGTCAAAAACGGAAGTGATCTGGTGGACGCTGACGCCGTCCTTGATCGCCCGTAACCGGACATAGATCAGTGCGGTGAGAACGACGGCGAAGCCTTTTCCCAGGGAGTTCATTGCTGCAATGAGGATAAGGCCTGTGGCCATTCCAGCCGCAGGAACGATGATATTGGCAAGAAATGTCGCCGCGAAGTTGATAGAGAAAATGAGGATCAGTATCAGAGCAAACAGGCCGGCCAGCGGCCAGCGATAGTTTTTGGTCAGGGCAGCACTGCGGTGCAGTCCGCGAAAGCCGACGCGTTCGATAACGACGGCGGGATCCATGACAGAAAAAACAGCGAGGATCCAAAGACCGGGAACAATCAGCAAAACGAGTCCAACCATGAAGCAAATGGACTGAACAATGCTCAAAATCACCAACGGGACAATGGCACTCAGAGCTGGACCTAAATAACGGACAAGCTGTATGGATCGGCCAAGTTTCGCGTCATACGCCAACTGAAGGAGCAGGGCAGTTGCAAAGGAGCCTGTCGTTATTTTTATGACGGTCGACGAATAGGAAACGATAGCGGCACTGAAGTCGGTGACCGAGGGGCCTTTGATGCCGACAGCGGAATCGAAACCAACGATCGGGATCGAAATTACGAGGCCGATTGCGCCAAATACGAAAGCCACGATCGTGATTGGCAGGAAATGTCTGGCGTAGATCGAAAAGCTCTCGCCGATCAATGAGCCGACGCCAAGCGCGGCTTTGGGCTGGCCCAGGGTCGAGTCTGTCATTGATATTGCTCCGGAAAAAATTCTGTACGGCAGGGAACCGTTTGGGGATGCGGATGCGCAAGTCATCCGATCCACGCGCGCTGATTGGATCTTACGGCACAGGTTTCCCGGGGACGGCTCAAGCGAAGAGTGATGCACTGGCGGGCGCCTGCTGCACCCGCCAGATCTGCAATAGGATGGCTGCAGAGAATGTCAGTCGAAGACGGACGCGATCTGGTCGATGCTGACGCCTTCCTTGATTTCGCGCAGCCGGGCGTAGATCAACGCGACGAGGATACTGAGAAGGCCGGCTCCGATGGCGGCGAGCGCCGCGAACAGGATCACGCCCAGAATGGTGCCGCCGATGGCGACGACAATTCCGATCACGAAC
The DNA here is from genome assembly GCF_014692675.1 of Roseibium aggregatum. Taxonomy (GTDB): domain Bacteria; phylum Pseudomonadota; class Alphaproteobacteria; order Rhizobiales; family Stappiaceae; genus Roseibium; species Roseibium aggregatum_C. The sequence goes on from NZ_JABFCZ010000011.1 coordinate 81,925, forward strand.
CCTGTCACCAGGTTGATGATCATCATGCAGATCAGCCCGAGCAGGAGCGTTCCCACGATCGGCCAGCGATATCCCTTGGTCAGGGAGGCGCTGCGGCCCAGGCCGCCGAAGCCGGCGCGTTCGATCACGATGGCAGGAGCCACGACCGAAAAGACCGCATAGACCCAAAGGCCCGGAACGATCAGCACGGCGAAGCCGATGCCGATAAGAATGGTGGCAATGATACTCAGGATCGTCAGGGGCAGGATCGTGCTCAGCGCCGGCCCGAAGTAACGGCCGATCTGCACCGGTCGGCCGAGTTTGGCATCATAGGCCAGCTGAACGAGAAGGGCGGTCGTGATGGAATAGATGGCCATGTTCACGAGAAGCGACAGCGCGAATGCGATGCCAGTCCCGGGATTGGTGAACTGCGGCTCTGCCAATCCGATTGCGACGCCAAAGCCGTTCAGCAGGCCGGAAATCAGGTAGCCGATCAGGGTCGGTACGAAGGCGATAAAGACGACTTGCAGGAATTTTCCGAAGAGGATCGAAAAGCTGTCGCTGATGATTTCGCCAACTCCAAGAGAGGCTTTCGGCTGGCCGAAGGTCGTGTCAGTCATTCTATTGGCTCCGAGAAAAAGATCTGAAAGGCAGTTTCCTGAATTCCGGTATGCGCAGGTCTTGTCCGAGACTGCGCGTTCTTATCGCAATTTTTCACAATAGGTATTTTAGGTAGCAGGCTCAAGCGGTGAGCGGAGCCTTGCGCGGCGCAGGTCTTGCCGGGTGCCGGCTTGCGCTGTTTTTACCCGAATACGGCGTCGATCCGGTCGAGGCTGACGCCTTCCTTGATCTCGCACAGGCGGGCGTAAATGAGCGTTATGAGAATGCAGAAAATGACCACGCCGAGGCTGTCGAATGCTGACCCCAGCAGTTTGGCCGCACTCAGGCTGCTGATTCCCGCGATCCATGCGACAAGGAACCCATATGCGACATGAAAGAGGAACAGGCAGGCGACAGCAAGATACAGTACGCCGGCCGTCACCCACCGATAGCTTCTTGTCAGCGTCAGGCTGCGGCTCAATCCGCGGATACCTGTCCGTTCGATGACGATGATCGCCCCAATGATGGAAATCGGAGCCCAAAGCCATAAAAGAAGCCAAAAGCCTGCTCGAGCCAGAATGATGATTTCCAAGGTGCTCAATACATCAAGATATAGAGTGAGAAACATAGACCCCAGCAGGGTCGTCATGACGATGACGCCAAGAATCGTCAGGACGAAAGCCGAGGTTATGGTTGGCAGAATGTAGCGTTTTATTTTTACCGGGCGCTCCAGTTTCGCATCATAAGACAGACGCACAACAAATGCGGCTATCGTCGCGTAGATCGCGATTTGAGGAATTGCGAATAGAATTACGCGAGCCGCGATCACGCTCGGCAAATCCAATTGCAGCTTAAAAGGACCCATCTGCGCGTATATTTGCGTGCTGATAACGGTCGCTACAAATCCGATGGTTATTATCGGAACGATTTGCCTCAGGAGTATCGAAAAAGTGTCGCGGAATATGGCGCCTACTCCGAGTGGCGGTACTTGGTGAGGTGGGGAACCATCGGGAGTCGGATTGCCGTGCTTCTGAGAAAAAGCCCCGGTGGGCGGAGTGTCATTGTCTGGCAACGTGATAAAGCCCGTTTGCGGAGGTCCAACTCATTGACAAGGCTCACGTTAAACGCGCTTTCATGAGGCTGCAAGCAGCGCGTGCAGTTCGTTCTAGTTCCCGATCCGGTTTTCCTCGTCGGCCTGCGCGTAGTGCTTGTTCTCGCGCCTGTCCCCGAACAGTTGCCGCTGTTCCAGATGTTCGCGCTGCGCGTTGTAGAAGGCCTGCAGGAACCGCAGCCGGTCCGCGGGCGGCACCGGGTCCGCGTAGCCGATCTTGTTGCGGATCTTTTCCACGATCGCCTCGATGGTCGCCTGGCGCTGCTGTTCGGCGCCGGCGGCGGGGCGCATGCTTTGGGCGCGCAGGAGGGTTTCCAGCGTCTGCAGCTCGAAGGCGCCGTAGTGATCGAGCTGGTGGGAGAGGAAGACGATTTTTTTCCGGTCCTCGCTCACGACCGGTGTTTCGGTCGCCAGATCCTTCAAGAGCACGGGCACGGGCAGGTGGATCACGTGGGTGCCCGCCATGATGTCGCCGAGACGGCGGCGATAGCGGTTGAGAAGGGGCACCATGAGACCCATCGTTATCCAGGCCAGCGAAGCGATGGACTCAATGGGCGTCGCCACATCCAGGGTCAGGAGAAGCGTTGCGGGCAGGAAGATCTCCGCCTCCTTCATCAGGTTGCGCAGGACGAGCGCATGGGCCGTCAGCGGACCGCCGTCATGGGAGACGACCTTGATCTTCATGAAGCGCTTGCCCAGCGTCTGGCCGTTCCAGCCGAGTTCGGCGACGATGTAATAGGGAACGCGGATGAAGAAGAAGAGCAGCGCGCCGATGGCGAAGATGGTTCGCGGGCTCGTCAGGTTGAAGGCCGCGAGCAGGATCAGCAGGCAGCCGGCGGCGAGCACGGTGATGATGACATCCGTGATCTGCGCGGCGAGGCGAACGCCCACGCCGGCAATCGGAAGGGTCAGCGCAACCCCTTCGGGCGGCATCAGGATGTCGGGTGAAGGTCTGTCCTTCTTCCGCTTGCGCCGGAGACGGGGGAGCATCGGACGGGGAATCATTGCCGCCTCCGTCCGCCGTAGAGGAACCAGCTCAGCCAGAGCGCGCCGACGCCCCAGCCGATCACGAAACGGGCGTTGAGATCCTGGACCAGTTGCCGGGCGAAGCCTTCCAGAAAGGCGGCGGCCACGAGCATGAGCGCGGCCACAAGCGCGAGCTTCACCGCATCGCGGCCGGCATGATGAAGCGCATCGGACCGTGATCTCTCCCCGGGAAAGAGCACCGCGGCACCGAGTTTCAATCCGCCGCCGCAGGCGATGCAGATCGCGGAAATCTCGGTGACACCGTGGATGGAGAGCCAGCCGGCGAGATCCGCGCCCAGACCGCGGTCGACATGAAGTCCGAGGAAGGCCCCAAGCATGAGGCCGTTGTAAAAGGTCAGAAGGATCGCCGGTGCGCAGGCAAAAACGCCGAGCCCGAAGACGAAGATCGCAATCCGCGTATTGTTGGAGAAGAGAAAGGCCGCAAAAGCGCCAAGTCCGGTTGTTTCCCTGTCGCCGCCGTAAATGACTGCCCGCAGGGCTTCCGTCGTGGCATCCGGTCCCCGGCCGCCGGCGAGGCCCGATGGTGTGAAGACGTAAAACCAGTCGTTGTTTTCGAAATAGAGCAGGTAGCCGGTCAGGGCGCCGAGCGCCATGCAGACGAAACCCAGCAGGATAAACGGCCAGCACCGCCGCATCGCCTGGGGCGCACTGGAGGTGAAGAACCGCTCGACCAGTCCGCCGACCCGTTCCTGGGGTGCATAGACGCAAAGATAGGCGCGGGCGGTCAGGGCCTCCAGATAGCCAAGGAGCGCCTTGTCGAGGGAGATCTCGCGGGCAATCGCCAGGGACGTCGTTGCCTGGCGGTAGAGGGAGGCGAGGTCGCGGGCGTCGGCGAAGTCCATCCGCTGCAGGCCCTTGCCCTCCGCCTCAATGACAAGGCCCTCCAGGCGGCGCCAATCGGCCTCTCTCTCTTTCCGGAACCGCGCCGAGCGCATGAGATCCTGATTGTCCATCAGATCAGCTCCCGAGCCTTGATTTCCAGATAGGCCGAAATCAGCCGCGCGGTCACCGCACTCGGCTTGGCATCGACAATGGTAACACCCATGCGGGTGAGGCGTTCCAGGACCAGGCGGCGCTCGTTGATCGACTGATTGGCGGCCACCAGCGTCGCGGCGCCGTCCAGGTTTGCGGGAGCGGTTTCCAACAGCGTCTCCATATCCGGGTCGCGGATGGCGACGAAGATCAGCAGATGGCGCTTGGCGAGAATGCCGATGTTCTCGATCAGGAGTTCGGCCGACGTGGTGTCGATGAAGTCTGTGAAGATGATGATCAGGCTGCGCTTGGGGGTGCGGGCGTTCAGTTCCGTCAGCGCCAGGGTGTGGTTCGTCTCGCGGCTGACATAGGAGAGTTCGGCCGTCCAGTGGCGCAGCCGCGCGAAGGCATTGCGGCCGGGGGCGGGGGCGGCAAAGGTGCGCGGCCGTACGTCATAGGAATAATAGCCGACCAGATCGCCGCCGATGGCCGCGGCCCAGGCGGTCGCGAGCGCCGCCGTGATGGCATGATCGATCTTCGGCAGTCCGCCGATCTCCTCGCGCATCAGGTAACCGTTGTCGAGCGCAACGATCACGTGGTGGTTGCGCTCCGCGCGGAGTTCCTTTGCCACCAGCGACCGGCGGCGGGCCGAGCGCTTCCAGTCAATCGTCTTGATGTCCATGCCCGGAACGAAGTCGCGCAATTGCTGGAACTCGGAGCCTTCGCCGATGGCGCGGTTTTCCTTCACGCCATAAAGCGTGGACAGCACCGTCGTCGTGATCTGACCGGATTGGACCAGGCGGATATTCGGCACGACGCGCAGTTCCGCCCCGAGATCCAGGCGCGGGACGAATTCCAGGAGCCCGAGACGGGAGCCCCAAAGCAGCCAGAGATGATCGAAATGCCAGAGACCCCGCCGCACGGCCAGGCACTTGACCTCGGCCGTGGCGGTGCCATCAGGGCCTGTTCGAAAGATGATTTCGCCTTCGCCGCTCAGCCCTGCGGGCCAGTCCAGCTTTGCCAGAAGATCGCGCGTCGCGCCCTCGATGGTCAGGTGCAGCGTGGCCGTTTCGCCGACAAAGATTTCCGGCGGCGCCTCGAACGCCAACGATTTCGGACGCCGGAAGGAGAGCGCCAGGTCGAGGCCGGTCAGGGCCGCCAACACCACCCAGGGCAGGAACGCGATTTCCCGTCCCGCTCCCCCGGCCACGACGGCGACCACCGAAAGGACGAGGGCGGCCGCGCCGAAGGCCAGCAATCTTTTCGATGGACGGATCAGCGGGGGGCCTCGATCTGGTTGAGAATGTTTTCCAGAACCTGCGCCGGGCTGCGGCCCTCGATCTCCGCCGCCGGGCCGAGCACGATCCGGTGGCGCAAGGTCGGGATGAACAGCCGCTTGACGTCGTCGGGGATGGCGAAGTCCCGGCCGCTCAGCGCCGCGGCGGCTCTGGTCGCACTCGCAAGGGCGTCCGCGGCGCGCGTCGAGGCGCCGAAGGCGATTTCGGAGCTTTCGCGCGTCGCCCGGATCAGGCGGAGGATATAGGCCAGGATGTCGTCTTTTAAGGTGATGCCGTCGACCAGCGTCCGCGTTTCGGCCAGTGCGGCCGAATCCAGCACCTTTGAAAGGGCGGTCGTCTCCAGGCCTGCTTCGAGAGGTTCGGCGGCATGCTGGCGAAGGATCGCCATTTCGATGTCTTCCGGCGGAAAATCGATCACGAGCTTGAACAGGAAGCGGTCGAGCTGCGCTTCGGGAAGCGGATAGGTTCCCTGCTGCTCGATCGGGTTCTGCGTGGCCACGACGATGAATTCCCGGCCGAGCGGATGGTCGGTGCCGTCGATGCTGACCGTCCGCTCGCTCATGGCCTGCAGGAGCGCGGCCTGGGTCTTGGGCGGCGCGCGGTTGATCTCGTCGGCGAGCAGGACCTGGGAGAAGACCGGCCCCTTGGTCAGGACGAACTTGTTGGTCCGGAAATCGAAGATCGAGGTGCCGAGCACATCGCCCGGCATCAGGTCCGGGGTGAACTGGATGCGGCCGAAATCGAGGGCAAGGGCCGCGGCAAAGCTGCGGGCAAGCAGGGTCTTTGCCGTGCCCGGAGGGCCTTCCAGAAGCACGTGGCCGCGCGCGAACAGCGCGACCAGCAGAAGTTCGACGACCTCATCCTGGCCAAGAACGGTCCGGCCGATCTCTGCCCTCAAGGCGTCCGTGCGTTCGCGCAGGGCTTCAAGCGTCATTGGTTATTTGCTCCAAAACCTGTTCCAATTCATCGATAAGCTGGATTGCGTCCGTGGCCGGCAGGCGCGCCGGGGCGGTTCTGATCCGGGACAGGACGTTCCGCAAGCGGGCCGCTTCTTCCGGATGCCGCCGGTCCGCGAATTTCAAAAAACCGTCTTCGCTGGCGTAGTGATGCGCATTGGCGCGGCCGAACAAGGCGTCCGCCGTGGCCGAAAGCCGCGCGGCGGCGTATTCGCCGGTCAAGGCCCCGTCCTGACCGGAAAGCCGCATGAGCCGCGCCCGTGCGCGCACCGCCAGGTTCTTGCCCGCGCCGGGCGTTGCCGTATCGGACCGGATCGGGCCGTATCTGAGCGCAGAGCGCCAGAGAAACAGCCCGAGTACCAGGGCGGCGCCGATCCAGAGCGTCAGGAAGGGCGGGCCGAAAAAGCGGCGAAGATCGTCCCAGCTGCGTTCGCGTCTCGGTTCGGCTGAAGGATCGCGCAGCCAGTCGGATTGGCTGTAATCGATCACGATATTCTTCTTGCCCGCCCTGGAACGGAGAATATCCAGGGCGATCGTCGCGTTGTCGCCGAGTCGCAGTCCATGATTGTTCAGAAGATCCGGGTCGGAAAGAACCAGAACCGTTTCGCCTTTTTTATCCGAAGCCGTAACCAGCGGGCATTCGGCGAGGATCATGGCGTCCTCGGTTCCAAGCAATGGAGTACAGAGGTAGCTCCGGAACATTTGCGCGGCATAGATCTCGGCGTTGAGATCTTTGCCTTCTGACGAGCGGTACGGGAAACGGGTAAATGGCGTCCTTGCAAACACGGGCGTGAAACTGCCGTCTGGCGTCAGCTTGCTGACGGTCGCCTTCAGCCGCTTCGTTTCCACGTTCAGGATCGGATGGGCGAGACCGGTCAGGCGCATGCCGCTGCGCCATTTCGGCAGGACGAGGAGCGTCGGCACCTTCTGCGCCTTGGCCGAGATCACGGAAGTGGTGAGGTCGTACTCGTCCTGCTGAAACAGGAGCTCATCCTTGGTCGTCGGGGCCTTGCGGTCCTCGTTGAGAGCCGTGTCATAGATCGGCACGATCAGGAGCCCGACCGATGTCTGGTCCATGAGCCAGCCGCCGGAAAAGTTCCGGGCGCCGACGCCGTTCGATGCCAGCCAGATCTGCAATCCGTCCAGTCCGGCAGGGGAGCTGCGCAAGGTCTGTTGCCGCTGCGCCAGAAGATACCAGCCGGCGGCAAGCACGATCGCGCAGACAACGGCGATGACGACCGTTTCCAGGCGCAATCCCTGAAACGGCGATCCCCGGGTCGCCGACATAGCCCTGGCGTCGCTCATGAGGCCTCGGGCCCCAGTATTTGCCTGCAGGCGAAAACATGCTCGCGGAACTCGTGTTCGCTGACGTCGCGCCCACCGAACTGCACGCGCTCGCTCGCCAGGACGAGCGAGCGCAGGATATCGCGTTGTGTCCAGGTGGCGGGGATATGCTGCAGGGCCTCCCGTCCGGTCCAGCTGCGCTGCATGAGCACGCCGTTTGCGGCCACCACCGAGGCCAGCACCTTTTGCGTTAAAAGCACCAGCGCACGCCTGCGGTCCTTCATGCCGACGATTTCCTGGTAGGAGCCCAGCCTTTCCGCCCAGGCAGGCGTCGCGAGCGGGGATCTTCCGTGTTTCCGGTCGGGATTCTGCGCATCGCGACGAAGAGAAACGGCTATGCCGCCGCCGAAACGCAGGAAAATATAGGCGATGACGATCAGCACGGCGCCGGCGATGAGGCCTGTCGGCCAGTCGATCGCGGTTTGGAATCCGTCCCGCTCCGGCTTCGGTTTGACCGGTTCCTGTTTGATGTCCAGGTCAGGCGGGGGGGCGGACGGAGCGAAATAGGCAACATCGGAATCGATGCCGCGCAACCGGATCGAGCGAAGATAGGCCTTGCCGGCGTCCCCGATTTCCAGTGATTCCCGTACAGCTTCCTGCCCGTATGACGGGGCCGACAATCCAAGGAAGCTAAAAAGGACAATCAGTAAAAAAGACGGGTGCATACCGAAATTTATTAATGGGAACCCCGTTACGACGCAATAGACAGTGCTGCTACCGCTGCTTGTGCGGTCCGGTCGAAGGCAAAAATGGCGCGGAGAGGCTTTTCGAGCGGATCGGCGATAGCTGCTTGCGAAAAATCCGGATCTCGCCAAAAGAGGGGGGTGACTTTTGTATACGCTTGTATATAAAGCTCGCCAAACGCTCCTCATCGGAAGGGTCTGGCGGCCGGCGGTTTGAAAAAATCGACTTCGGACCGGGTGCAATTCGCACCGGTCTCTGGTGGTCGCAGCCAAATTTCTGTATAGGGGCGTCGAAGCGTTCGGGCCAGGGTTTGCCGGCAGGATACCTGCGGTGAAACGGCCCTTAAAACGCATGCCCGTCAGAGGCAGAATATCCGAGCCGGCTTGCCGGATCGGTCAGAGAGTTTCAGACCCAGGCTGCCCCTCGTCTTCCCGGGGGCTCCCAAGGACCGCAAGGAGATCGCCCGCCGTGACCCAGTCCCTCGATACCTTCAAGTCTAAAAAGACGCTGCAGGTCGGTGACAAGACCTACACCTACTTTTCCATTCCCGATGCGGAGAAAAACGGCCTGGAAGGCGTTTCCAAGCTGCCGTTCTCGCTGAAGGTCGTTCTGGAAAACCTGCTGCGTTTCGAAGACGGCCGCACGGTAACCGCCGACGACATCCGCGCCGTCGCCAAGTGGCTGACGACCCGCAAGTCCACCCATGAAATCTCCTACCGTCCGGCCCGCGTGCTGATGCAGGACTTCACCGGCGTTCCGGCCGTTGTCGATCTTGCTGCCATGCGCGACGCCGCCGTGAAGCTCGGCGGCGACCCGAAGAAGGTCAATCCGCTGGTTCCGGTCGACCTCGTCATCGACCACTCGGTGATGATCGACTATTTCGGCACCCAGGACGCGTTCAAGAAGAACGTCGAGCTGGAGTATCAGCGCAACGGCGAACGCTACGAGTTCCTGCGCTGGGGCCAGTCGGCCTTCGACAACTTCCGCGCCGTGCCGCCGGGAACCGGTATCTGTCACCAGGTGAACCTGGAATACCTGGCCCAGACCGTGTGGACCAAGGAAGAAGGCGGCGAAACCATTGCCTATCCGGACACGCTGGTCGGCACCGATAGCCACACCACCATGGTCAACGGCCTGGCCGTTCTCGGCTGGGGCGTCGGCGGCATCGAGGCGGAAGCGGCCATGCTCGGCCAGCCGATCTCCATGCTGATCCCGGAAGTCATCGGCTTCAAGCTTACGGGTAAGCTCAACGACGGCATCACCGCGACCGACCTGGTTCTGCGCGTCGTCGAAATGCTCCGCCAGAAGGGCGTGGTCGGCAAGTTCGTGGAATTCTACGGCCCGGGCCTGGACAACCTGTCGCTCGAAGACGCCGCCACCATCGCCAACATGGCCCCGGAATATGGCGCCACCTGCGGCTTCTTCCCCGTCGACAACGACACGCTGGGTTATCTGAAGTCCACCGGCCGCGATGGGGACCGCGTCGCCCTGGTTGAAGCCTATGCCAAGGCGCAGGGCATGTTCCGCCACTCCGACGAAGAGCCGGTCTTCACCGACACGCTCGAACTCGACATCTCCACGGTCGTTCCGGCCGTTTCCGGTCCGAAGCGTCCGCAGGACCGCATCAACCTGTCCGATGCGGCTGCCGGTTTCGCCCGAACCATGGAAGAAGAGTTCAAGAAGGGTGCGGAAGTCGCCAAGCGCGTCGCCGTCGAGGGCAAGGACCACGATCTCGGCAACGGCGACGTGGTGATCGCCGCGATCACCTCGTGCACCAACACCTCCAACCCGTCCGTGCTGATCGGCGCCGGCCTCGTTGCCCGCAACGCGCTCGCCAAGGGCCTGAAGGTCAAGCCGTGGGTCAAGACCTCGCTCGCACCGGGCTCCCAGGTCGTCACCGACTACCTGGAAAAGGCCGGTGTCCAGGACGATCTCGACGCGTTGGGCTTCACCCTTGCCGGCTACGGCTGCACCACCTGTATCGGTAACTCCGGTCCGCTCGACCCGGCCATTTCCAAGGCCATCAACGACAACGACCTGATTGCCTGCTCGGTGCTGTCCGGTAACCGCAACTTCGAAGGCCGCGTCAACCCGGACGTGCGCGCCAACTACCTTGCGTCCCCGCCGCTGGTCGTGGCCTACGCCATCGCCGGCAGCCTGAACGTCAACATCACCGAAGATCCGCTCGGTGAGGACCAGGACGGCAACCCGGTCTATTTGAAGGACATCTGGCCGTCGACGGAAGAGATCACCGATCTCATCCGTTCCTCCATCACCGACGGCATGTTCCGCGAGCGCTACGGCGACGTCTTCAAGGGCGACGAGCACTGGCAGGCGATCAAGGTGGAAGGCGGCATGACCTACGGCTGGCCGATGTCCTCGACCTACGTCCAGAACCCGCCTTACTTCGAGGGCATGACCATGGAGCCGAAGCCGCTCGAGGATATCGAGGGCGCCGCCGTCATGGGTCTGTTCCTGGATTCCATCACCACCGACCACATCTCTCCGGCCGGCAACATCAAGGCGGAAAGCCCGGCAGGGACCTATCTCTCCGAGCACCAGGTCGCTCCGAAGGACTTCAACTCCTACGGCGCGCGCCGCGGCAACCACCAGGTCATGATGCGCGGCACCTTCGCCAACATCCGCATCAAGAACCAGATGGTTCCGGGCGTCGAAGGCGGCGTCACCATGAAGGACGGCAAGCAGGAGTGGATCTACGACGCCTGCATGGAATACCAGGCCGAAGGTACCCCGCTGGTCATCTTCGCCGGCAAGGAATACGGCACCGGCTCGTCCCGCGACTGGGCCGCGAAGGGCACCAAGCTGCTCGGCGTGCGCGCCGTGATCGCCCAGTCGTTCGAGCGTATCCACCGCTCCAACCTGGTCGGCATGGGCGTCATCCCGCTCACCTTCAAGGAAGGCGAAAGCTGGCAGAGCCACGGCATCACCGGCAAGGAACGCGTGACCATCAAGGGCATCGCCGACATCCAGCCGCGCCAGATGATGGACGTGGAAGTGACCTACGAGGACGGTACCACCAAGACCATCGAGTGCCTGTGCCGCGTCGATACGCTGGACGAGCTGGACTACATCAAGGCCGGCGGCATCCTGCACTACGTGCTCAGGAACCTGGTCAACAGCTAAGCTTCACGCAGGAGCTTGGTATTGAATTGGAAACGGGCCCTTCGGGGCCCGTTTTTGTTCGAACCCATCGTTATCGGGTCAGTGCCGGAGGTGGCGGTGCAGGGTATTGTCCACTGGATCCGGCCAGGATGGGCCGATGGCGATCCGGTGGTTTGTCATTAAATCGTGCGTGCCTCACGGTCCGCTTGGTTTCCGGGGAGGCGCCGCGATCGCGACCGAACGCGCAAAATATTCGCTTCCCTTATCGCTTTCGGGCTGCAACAATAAGTTGTATATTTTAAGGTTATTCAACTGATTAAGCTGTGATTTGGTCGTGTTAACGAGAAACGAGACGGATTATTCCGATCCCTATCTCAAGGAAATTTCCGGGGCAGAACGTGGAATTGGGTACCGGTATTTTATGTGGGGGGAAACATGGGCAGGCTGTTCTTTGAAGGCATGAATTTCGGCAGACGCCTGGGGTCGGTTCTGGCATTGATGCTGCCGCTGCTGTTGCTCGGCGGTCCGGCCGCAGTCGCGCAGGCTGTGTATCAGGTCAAGCCGGCGGGGTCGCTGGAGGTCGAGAAGTCGCCGGACGAGATAACGGAGCAGAAAGCCAAATACGGGACCGTCAAGGTCATTCAAAAGGCGGACGGCGAAAACAACGTGCTCATGTATTTCGCGCCCAAGGAAGGCGGGCAGTTCACCGATACCGTGACCTACAAACTGAGCAGCAAACCGAACGAATCCGTCTCCGCGACCGTCGAGGTCCGCGACGAATTTGGGGCCTTCGGCAGCGAAGATATCTATAATGAATCGTTCAAGGCGGTCTTCATCCTGTTCATTCTGGCTGTGCTTGTGGAGAGCGGCCTGCAGCTCATCTTCCGGTGGCGGCCGTATTTGCGGATATTCGATACGGCTTCCGCGAACGCCCTGATCGCCTTTGCCTTCTCGCTGATTCTGGTCAGGCTGTTTCACCTCGATGTGGTCACCAACCTGTTCAACATCTATACGCAGCCCGTGGATCAAGTGAAAAATACCATCCCGGGATATATTCTGACGGCCTTGATCATTGCCGGCGGCAGTGCCGGGGTGAACCGGCTCCTGCGGACCTTCGGTTTCCGGCCGATCGAGCCGCCGGCGGAAATCGTGGGGCCCAAACAGGAAGACCAGGCCTGGATTTCGGTCACGCTTACCCGTGATAAGGCCGTCGGCCCCGTCAACGTGCTTTTCGGCGAGCCGGGGAAGCTGGCCGTCATCGGAACGATCCCCGGCGGCGGCAGCATGAACTGGTTCCTGTCCCTGTTCCTCCGCAACAAGGCCCGGTTTCCGCAAAGCGGCGGCTACGCCGTTCCCGTCGGCGGCCCCTACGAGGTCAAGGTTGAGGCGGTCGATGCGGGCAAGAAACCGATATCCGAAGCCTGGCCGCCGAATTCCATCGGCAAGCGCGCCGTCATCGACTTGCAGTTCACCTTGTAGCTCTGCCAGCCGCGGCATGGCCCGTCTGGCCGGGCGGGTCTTCGCCATCGCGTTCGCCCGTGCCGTCAGGGTGGCCCTTTTTGTTATGTGTTGATGGCCGGGTCATTTTCCGGGCGCCGTTCTTTGAATAAGCTGACGCTGGGTCAAATATTCACCATCCATTTACCATAATCATGTTGCTCTCAATGCAAAGCGGTGCATCTGTCGGATCATGGATCTGACGCGGCCGGTCGGGCCGGGAACGAGGAAAGCGATCATGGCGTTGAAGGTGAGCCGCCGGAGTTTCGTTGTGGGATTGTCCTGCTTTATGGCCGCGTGCCAGAGCAAGGAAAGCGGTATACGTCAGGCGGGGCTTGATCTGAGTGCCGACGGGAGCCCCGATTATGCCGCGGCCTATGCGCCAATCCGGGACGGCGGGTTCTCGCTTCCCGCCATCCAGTACCAGAACTTCGATCCGATCTACCTGCGCCAGACCGTTTCCTATTCGTCGCGCTATCCGGCGGGGACGATCGTTGTCGATCCGCGCAAGAAGTTCCTCTATCTGGTCCAGCCCGGCGGGCGGGCGATCCGCTACGGGATCGGTGTCGGACGGGCGGGGTTTGCCTGGAACGGCGAGGCGGAGGTCGGTTTCAAGCGGGAATGGCCGAAGTGGTTCCCGCCGGACGAAATGATCGACCGGGATCCCAAGCTGGCGAAATTCCGGGACGGCCAGCCGGGCGGTCCGAGCAATCCGATCGGCGCCCGCGGCCTTTATCTCTGGCAGGGCAACAAGGACACGCTCTACCGCATCCACGGCACCAATGTACCGAGCAGCATCGGCACCAATGCGTCCAGCGGCTGCATCCGCATGTGGCAGCAGGACGTGATCGACCTGTACGACCGGGTGCATGTCGGCACCAAGGTTGTCGTGCTGGGGTGAAACCGTCCGGTTTGCGGCCTGCGCATACGACATTTGTGTGATGTTTGCCGGTGAGAATTCGGTATTCTCCGGTTTGATGGATTTGAATTAAGCGCTTTTCAAAAAGGGGTCAGCCGATGAAACCAGCCGTTGCGGCCGCGGGCCTTCTGCTCGGCACCATTCAGGCCGGCCTCGCCGATCCGTGCCACGACCGGTTCGTCGAGCTCTACATGCAGCTCGATCAGGGCGTGCCGACGAAGACCTTCGTCACGACCGAGTTCAAGGGCGCGCCGCCCATGAGCAACGATTTCCTGTACCTCAACCACGATCATCACATGAGCGTGCCGATCAACCCGCCGCAGGCCTGGGTGCTGACCTATCAGAACGTCATGTACCAGTCGTCGGACGAGGGCAAGAGCTGGGCGAAAGTGCGCGATCTCGACGCGAGCCAGAATGCGGAAGGCGCCATCGCCGCAAAGGCGGAAAACGCGAAGACCATCCGCAACGCCGCCTGCGGCACGGAGGAGATCGGCGGTGTTGCGCACGACACGCTGGAGGCGGATCTCACCGTCTCCCAGGGCATGGTGACGGAGAACCACTACAAATACTGGGTCCGGCCGGATGACGGTTTCATCGTCAAGGCGACCTATGACACCAAGGCGCCGAACTTCGAGATGGCGATTACCCAGGCGATTGAAAAGGCACCGGACCTGAAGCTGCCGACGCCGGAGTGATGGGGTCAGCGGGTTTAAACCAGGCGATTTCGGTGACAGCCTGGTCCCTTGCTCCTCTCTTTCTCGTTGAGGGGGAGATCCCGTGTCAGCGGACGGAAAGGGGCAAGGCCGCCTTTTTATGCGGTCACATCCACCACGATCTTGCCCCGCGCACTGCGATCCTCGATCGCCGCATGCGCCTCGGCCACCTGCTCCAGCGAAAACTGGCGGGGATCGAGGACTGGCACAAGCTTGCCATCCTCGGCCAGACGGGTCGCCTCACTCATGATCTCGCCGTGGTGTTCGCGGCCGATGCCGGTCAGGAGCGGCAGAAGCGTGAAAACGCCGGAATAGGTGCCGCCCTTGAAGGACAGCGGCGCCAGCGCATGATTGCCCCAGCCGAGACTGCTGACCACGTGGCCGAAGCGGCGGATCGCCTGGAACGACCTGTCGAGGATCGCACCGCCGCCGGTATCATAGACAATGTCGAAGCCGTTGCCGCCGGTGTATTCGGCGACGTAGTCCTCGACCGTTCGGGTGCGATAATCGATCGGGGTCGCGCCGAGCGCCGCGATCATGTCCTTCTTTTCCGCGCCGTCGGTAGCGTAGACCTCCGCACCGAAGGCACGGGCAATCTGGATCGCTACATGGCCGACGCCGCCCGCTCCGCCCTGGATCAGGACTTTCTGGCCGGCGCTGACATGCGCCCGGTCCACAAGACCTTCCCAGGCGGTGATGAAGACGAGCGGCAGGGCCGCGGCCTCGCGCATGGTCAGGTTGGCGGGCTTGCGGGCCAGGAGACGGGCATCCACGGCGGCGAACGTTGCCAGAGAGCCCTGATTGCCGCCGACACCGCCGGTCATGCCGAAGACCTCGTCACCGCGGCTAAAGGCGGTCACGTCGGGCCCGACCGCTTCCACGACGCCGGCCAGATCGATCCCGAGAATGGCGGGAAGCGGATGTTTTGCATGTCCGGCGATGCCGGCACGGATCTTCGTGTCCAGCGGATTGACGCCGCTGGCCTTGATGCAGACGAGGACTTCACCGGGTCCGGGCTGCGGCCGGGCAATATCAGTGATGCGGAAAGGTCCGCCGTTGGTTTCGAGCAGGGCCGCCCGCATGGTTTCCTGGGTCTGTGACATCCCGGTCTCTCCGTTTGAGGTGTTGACGAAACCAAGATGGGAACAGATGCTACTGTTTGAAATTTACGTTTTTGATTTACATTCATTCATAATTGAATGGGACATCAAATGGACTGGAGCGACGTCAGGATCTTCCTGGCCATAGCGCGCAACGGAACCCTTGGCGCGGCTGCCCGGGCGCTCGGACAAAGCCAGCCGACCATGGGCCGCCGGCTAAAGGCCCTGGAAGCCTCGGTCGGTCACGCCCTGTTCCAGCGCACGACCGAAGGCTTCGTCCTGACCGACGAGGGCTCGGCCGTCTTGCCCCACGCGGAGCGGATGGAAGAAGAGGCCCTGTCCTTCGAACGCGAGCTGGACGGCCAGGGCGGGCAGCTGGAGGGCACGCTGCGGATCGCAAGCTCCGACTGGTTTGGCACCTATGTGCTGACGCCGGTCCTGTCGCAGCTCGTCGCAGAGCATCCGCAACTGACGATCGAACTCCTGACCGATGCCAGGATCTATAGCCTTGCCCGGCGCGAGGCGGACCTCGCCTTCCGGATCACGCCGTTCAAGGAGAGCGGCGTGATCCAGCGCAAGCTGACCCGGATCGACTACGGGCTATACGGCAGGTCGGATACCGAACCGCCGGAAACCGGATCGGGTGCGGGGGCCAAGCTGGTGACGATGGATCATGCCTTCGAGACTTTTCCCGATGCGGCCTGGCTGCGGGACACCTTTCCGCAGGCGATCGTCGCCTTTCGCAGCAACAACCGCGAGGTTCAGGCGAAGGCCGTCCAGTCCGGCGCGGGCATTGCCGTGCTGCCGGACCGGCTGGCTCAACACATGACCGGACTGGTCCGCTTCGACACGCAACCGCCGCCGCCTGCCCGGGATGTCTGGGTCGGCTATCACAGCGACCTCCGCCGCCTGCGTCGGTTGCGCGTCGTGCTTGATACCGTTCTGGATACCATTTGAGCGGCGGTGAGGCATCCGGCCACCAGCGGGGAGCAGAGACGGCCGGATCAGCTCTCCACGAACTT
The DNA here is from genome assembly GCF_014692675.1 of Roseibium aggregatum. GTDB lineage: Bacteria > Pseudomonadota > Alphaproteobacteria > Rhizobiales > Stappiaceae > Roseibium > Roseibium aggregatum_C. The sequence goes on from NZ_JABFCZ010000011.1 coordinate 98,290, forward strand.
CTCCCCCTTGAAGCAGAGCACCGCGTTGCCGCGTTCCAGGCGCTTGTGCAGGATGTTTTCCGATGCCTTTGACCGGGCATCGGCGATCTCCTTTTGCAGGTAGAGCCGGTCGGCGAGGCGGCGCAGGGCCGCCTGTTTGTTGCGGTGCTGGGAGCGTTCATCCCGTGAGATGACGGCGATGCCGCTCGGCAGGTGGGTGAGGCGCACGGCGCTGTCCGTGGTGTTCTGGTGCTGGCCGCCCGGTCCGCCGGCGCGGAAGGTCTCGAACTTCAGCTCCTTCGGATCGAGTTCGGTCGAAACCGCATCTTCCGCTGAAACCCGGAAGACGCCGACGAACCAGTTGCGCCGCTTGTGATGGGGCCGGAACGGGCTCTGGGCGATCCATTGCACCGTTCCGACCCACCGTTTCGCAAAGACCTCCGCAGCCTCGCCGGACAGGCGGACGATGGCCGATGGCGGATCCTGGGCATCCGGGTCGGACAGGGTCTCGTCAAAGGTCAGGGTCCGCCGGGCGGCCTCTTTCCGCATCTGGCCGAGGATCAGGTGGACGGCCCGCCGGCATTCGCGCGGACCGTCGCCGCTGGTCACCAGAAGGCGCAGGTCCTTATCGGAGGTCATGATTTCTCCCTCCGTTTCCGTACGCGTTTCCAGGTTTCCTTGTCGCCGGTGTCCCGCTCCGCCTTTGCCTTCTTGAAGGTCAGCAGGGGCTTGAGCGAGGCGACGGCGGTTGCGAGGCCGGCGGCTTCCAGATCCGCCAGCACCTGGCCGGAGGGCTTGTAGGCGACCGGAGCCTCCTCGATCAGAAGCTGGCGGTCCTCGCAGACCACGTAGCCGCCGAAGGAGGTGCGCTCCAGCTGCTTGCGGTCCGACTTCGTCGCACCGGCCCGGCCGGCCATGGAGGCGCGGTCGTATTTGCGGCCGGATCCGTGGGCGAGAGAGGCAAGCGCTTCCGGTTTGGTGCCGGTCGGCCTGACCAGATAGCTCAGCGCATCGCGGGAGCCGGCCAGCGGCACCAGACCGCCATCCGCCTTCGCCGCGCCCTTGCGGTGGAGATAGAGGCCGTCGAAGACCTCGATCAGGTTGTGCGGCGCATCGGCGACCAGCGTCAGGTCGGCACGCAGGGCGCTTGCCGCCCGCTCGGCGATGATCTGACGGTTGAGCCCGGCCCAGGCGACCGCGTCGTTATGGCGGTTCAGGTAGTTTGCCGCTTCGCTCGAACCTGCCGCCAGACCTTCATGGGCCTGATCGACATCGTTGAAGACCGCCATGCCGAGCGAGCGGGAGCCGGAATGCACCAGCATCACGAGTTGACCTTCGGCAAGGCCTGCGTCTGCCAGCGCAGTGCCGTCGCAAACACGGTCGACGACCTGCAACTCGCAGAAGTGGTTGCCGCCGCCAATGGTGCCGAGGGCTTGCGGGTGAAGGTCGGACGCAAGGCCCGCCTCAACGAGGCGTTGGGATGCATCGCCGTCCCAGGGACCTTCGAGCGCGCGCAATTTGACCGCAGCCTTGTCGAGCCGCAGCTTGCGGGCGGGAATTCCTAAGGCGAACAGCGACATGCCGCAACCGATGTCGTTGCCGATCAGCGGCGGATAGATACGCTCCGACAGGATGGCGCTGCCGACCGGGCCATATTTTCCGGGATGCAGATCCGGAAAGGCGGCAACGGCCCTGACGCCGTCCAGCCCGGCAACGTGGCGAAGTTGATCGACCGCCGCGCCTTCGATCCAGGAGGCTTCTGAATAAAACATATGAATGGACGCAGGCGCGGCGTCGGCCGGCCCGGCATCCGGGATGGAATTGCCCATGGGAGATTTCCATTTTGAATAGGGGTCGTGCGGGTACAGGCTGGTCCCTGTCCCGTTGACACCGGCCGTCCCGTCGTCGCGGGTTAGCGCGGGTTTGCTGCCCCTTTGGGCGAGCGGCTCATGATCGGCATGTCCGGTACCCCGTTTCAAAATGGTTCAAAAAGGAGGCCGTCCTTTACACCCGGCGCCGGTCTCCCTCAAGAGCCGCTGCGGCTGTTTGGGGAGGTTCGGAGCCGGGTGTTGTTTTACGGCAACTGTGGCGGCTGCTGCGCCGGACAGGCCTCACCCACGTCCGCGGTAAGGCGCGACGCCCTGTTCGGGGATCCACACCCCATCGGGGACCGGACCGGTCTGGTAGAAGACATCGATCGGGATGCCGCCGCGCGGATACCAGTAGCCGCCGATCCGGAGCCACTTGGGCTCCAAGAGGTCGACCAGGCGCTTGGCGATGGAGACTGTGCAGTCCTCGTGGAAGGCGCCGTGGTTGCGGAACGAGACCAGGAAAAGCTTCAGCGATTTGCTCTCCACCAGCCATTTGTCCGGCACGTAGTCTATCATCAGGTGGGCGAAGTCCGGCTGGCCGGTGATCGGACAGAGCGAGGTGAATTCCGGCGCCGTAAAGCGGACCATGTAGTCCGTGCCTTCCTGCGGATTGGGCACCTTTTCCAGAACCGCCTCTTCCGGGGACTGGGGCTGTTCGGTCTGGCCGCCGAGCTGGGTCAGGTTTTCGTAGATGCTTTTGTCGGTCATTTCATACTCCGCGAAGGTTGCCCCAGATGAGTGTGTGAAGTTGCGGCAGGACGGTGGCGTCGAACCAGCGGTCCCGGGTGACCGTGTCGACCAGCCAGCGCATGCGGTCCATGATGCCGTCCAGGTCGAGAGGGGTGTCGTCCTCCCAGATCATCGGCGGGGTGTGATTGCCGGGCTGCAGGTAAACGGGCAGTCCGGGAAGTCGTTCGGCCACGGTTCGGGCAAAGGCGTAGTCTTCATCGTCGAAGACGACGATTTTCAGTGCGACCTCAATGTCGCCCGCCGTTTCGATACAGTCCGCAAGCATCTGCCAGTCGGGTTCCATGCCGCTCGACGGCGGTTTGGGACTGAGCATCAGGACATCGAGCCTTGCGAACCAGTCTTTGGCCACGCTTCCCTGGGTTTCCAGGGCAAAATGATAGCCTTTGGCGCGGCCGAGGTCGATCAGTTGCCCAAGCGGCTGGATCGCCGGATTGCCGCCGGACAGGGATACGGTCAGCGGCGAGCCGCCGGAAAGCGCCTCCACACGGCTGAAAACCTCGGCCGCGGTCATGGGTTTCCATTCGCTGCGGTATCGGCTGCTGACGGCATGCAACGTGTCACACCAGGAACAGCGGTAGTCGCAGCCGCCGGTGCGCACGAAGACCGTGGGCTTGCCGATCAGCGCGCCTTCGCCCTGGATCGTCGGGCCGAAGATCTCGCTGATGCGGATCGTCTCGGGCGTTGTCATGGCCGGTACTCCGCACAGGTTTTCGGCGTTTCCTTGACCCGAACCGCACTCACTTCCGGCCAGCGCGCCCTGCACCAGTCATAGAAGTGTTTTGCCATCCGTTCGGCGGTAACCTGATCGTCGCCGAGCACGTCGTTCAGGTGCCGGTGGTCGAGGGTGTCGTCGATGTAGCTCTTGAAAGCACCGAGATCCCGGTAGTCGCGGACGAAGCCGGTGCTGTCGAGGGTTTCCGACTGCAGTTCGACCTCGACCACATAGTTGTGGCCATGAAAGCGCGCGCAGGGGTGGTCCTCCGCCAGGCCGACCAGCCGGTGAGAGGCGGAGAAATGGAATTCCTTGTGGATCCTAAACATGGCAGGCGGCTTTCCAGAACTCCGGATCCTCGTAGACGGTCGGATCCTCGCCGCCGGCGAGATGGAACGCCTCGCGCCGTTCGACGCAGGTGCCGCAACGCCCGCAATGGTGCTCGCCGCCCTTGTAGCAGGACCAGGTCTTGGTGAAATCGACGCCAAGCCTCAGGCCCTCGGCGGCAATGTCGGCCTTGGTCCGGTGCACGAACGGTGCATAGAAGCGGATCTCGCCCAGGCCTTCCAGCGCATGGCGCTGCATGGTTTCGAACGCCTCGACGAAACCGGGGCGGCAGTCGGGGTAGATGAAGTGGTCGCCGCCGTGAACAGCAGCGGCCACCGCATCGGCGCCGCGCGAGGCGGCAATGCCGAAAGCGATCGCCATCATGATGGCGTTGCGGTTCGGAACCACCGTGATCTTCATGCTGTCTTCGGCGTAATGGCCGTCGGGCACATCGACGTCGTCGGTCAGGGCCGAGCCGGTGAGCTGGCGGCCGACATTGGCGATGTCGATCAGGGTGTGTTCGGTGCCGAGTTCCTCGGCGCAGGCCCTGGCGAAGGCCAGTTCCTTTTTATGCCGCTGGCCGTAGTCGAAGGAGACGAGGCCGACGAGCTCGTTTTCGCGCGCGACCTTATGGGCGAGCGTGACGGAATCCAGTCCGCCGGAGCAGATGACGAGTGTTTTCAAGATGTTTGACCCTTGTTTTCGCTGGGACCGGGTAGGCTGCGACCGGTCATCGCCCGAAGGCGATGGCAGGCTTCTAACAAGACTGGCCGAAAAGGGAAAGAAAAACCGGGCCGGGGGCGGACGGCGTGCTTGCCGGAATATCGTCTGATCGGTCGGATTTACCCTCTCGCACCGCCTCTATTGCACTGCAGCACCGGCAGGAGTAGGCTCCGCTGCACAATAAATCAGCAACGGACTACGGAATGTTCAAGCAGGCCGGAGACTACGATACTCTCCTCGCCAATTTCCGCTGGCAGATACCCGGGACTTACAACATCGCGACCAGCGTCTGCGACCGGTGGGCCGCGGAAGATCCCGACCGCCTCGCCATTCGCCATCTCCGTGAAGACGGACGCGCAGAGGCCTGGAGCTATCTGGAGCTTGCGCGCGCGGCCAACCGCTTCGCCAATTCCCTTGCCGCAAAGGGGATTGCCCGGGGCGACCGGGTCGCGCTGCTGCTGCCGCAGGCGCCGCAGACGGCGATCGCCCATCTGGCGATCTACAAGATCGGCGCCATCGCCGTGCCGCTGGCGGCGCTGTTCGGCCTGGAGGCGCTGAAATACCGGCTGAACGATTCCGGTGCCCGGGCCCTGGTGACCGATACGGCAGGTCTGGAAAAACTGGCGGAGATCCGGGGCGACATTCCCGGCCTGGGTCTGGTGGTTTCCATCGACGGGCCGGAAAGCGGCGTCGAGAGCTTCGACGCCCTGGCAGAGGCCGCCTCCGACCGGTTCGAAACTTTGCAAACGACCCCGGACGATCCGGCGATGATGATCTACACCTCCGGCACCACCGGCCAGCCGAAGGGGGTGCTGCACGGTCACCTGGTGTTGCCGGGTCACCTGCCGGGCATCCAGATGTCGCAGGATTTCATGCCCCAGGCGGGCGATCTGTTCTGGACGCCGGCGGACTGGGCGTGGGCCGGGGGGCTCTTGAACGCGCTGTTCCCGGCGCTGCATTTCGGCGTGCCGGTCGTCTCCTTCGCCTTCCGCAAGTTCGATCCCGAGCGCGCCTTCCGGCTGATGGCGGATGAAGGGGTGCGCAATGCCTTTATCCCGCCGACGGCGCTGAAGATGCTCAGGGCGGTCGAACGTCCGGCAAGCCGCTTCGATTTGAAACTGCGCAGCGTCGGCTCTGCCGGCGAGGCTCTTGGCCGGGAGACCTACGACTGGTTTGCCGGGGAGTTCGGGTTCCAGGTCAACGAGTTCTACGGCCAGACGGAATGCAACGCAGTGCTCGGCTCCTGCGCGGCATGTGGGGTGTCCCGGTCGGGCGCGATCGGCAAGGCGATCCCGGGCCACGAGGTGGCGATCATCGATGACGATGGCAACGTCCTGCCGCCGGAAACGCTCGGCCAGATCGCGGTCAGGCGGCCCGATCCGGTGATGTTCCTGGAATACTGGAACAAGCCCGAGGCGACGGAAGAGAAATTCATCGGCGACTGGATGATCACCGGCGACCAGGGGCTGCAGGACGAGGACGGCTACGTCCATTTCGTCGGCCGCGACGACGATGTGATCACGTCGGCCAGCTACCGGATCGGCCCCGGTGAAATCGAGGACTGCCTGCTGATGCATCCGGCGGTGCAGCTGTCGGCCGCCATCGGCAAGCCCGATCCGCTGCGGACCGAAATCGTCAAGGCCTATGTGGTGCTCAAGGACGGTGTGGCGGCCGACAAGGCCCTGGAGGACGAGATCCGGACCTTCGTGAGAAAGCGGCTGTCCGCCCATGAATATCCCCGCGAGATCGAATTCGTTCCCGACCTGCCGATGACAACGACCGGCAAGGTCATCCGCCGGATCCTCCGGGAAAGGGCGCGTACCGAGGGGTGAGGGCGACTTATCCCTGGTGCCTGAGAAGCCTGCGGGCGAGGCGGCGCAGGTCGCGTTCCAGCGAAAGATCCAGGTGTCCGGCCAGCTGCAGGAGGCGTCCGGCGGGGGAGGCGGCGCACAGCAGGGTGGCGTAGCGGACCCGGCCGCGCCAGAGGGGCTCGATCATCCGGTGTCCCGGAACGGCGAGCGAATCGGCGCCCTTCAGCTGTTTGTCCTGCAGGTTTTTCTCCAGCGCATAAAGGGTCACCTGGCTGCCGGGTGAAAAATGCGCATAATCCTCGTCGAAGGCGATCTTCCAGGAAAAGGCGTGATTGCCCTCAAGCAGGATGACCAGCATGGCGATCGCCTTGCCGGAGACCGAAAAGACGTCGATCCGCACCCCGTCCGATCTGGCGCGCGCGGCAATCATCCTGCGGGCGAATTGGGTTGAGGCCGGGTCGTTCAGGAGGGCCGTACCTTTCTTTCCCTTCCAGCCCGAGGCTTCCAGCTCCATGAAGGTTTCGAACATGCGGACGGCGTCCTCGCCTCGGACGCTTTCCAGGCGGACCTCGCCCTGTTCGGACAGGCGGCGGACCAGACGGGGCAGCTCCTTGCGCCTCTTGCCGCTGAAGGCCTTGGTGAATTGCCGTTCGCCTTCCGCTCCGCCGTCATGGCCGGCGCGCGCTTCCGGATGGGCGTCCCTCGGGTGCCAGGCGGCGGTCTTCAGGAGCGGAGCGGCGGCGCAATCGAGCGGCAGATAGGGGATGGCCACCAGGGGAAGCCCGACCGCCTGTGTCGCCAGTTTCAGAAAGATCTCGCCGGTTTCCGCGGGTGCGGTCCGGTCCAGAAGGGGCGTGCCCAGGGGGCCGTATTCCGTAGCCCAGGCCGTTGCCGCCGGGATGCCGAGACCGAGGCGGCGGGGACCGAAGGGAGCGGCCATCATCCAGCGGCCGGTCCGTTTGTCCGTGACCGCGCACAGGCGGACATTTGCCGGTCCCATGTCTTCCAGAAAGGGCATGAGGAAGTCGGGGCCGAAGAACGGATTGGGGTCGGCGGCGCTTTCGGCCAGGGCCTGCCAGGCGCTGAGCCGGTCGCCGGGATGCACCGGGTCGATGACAATCGGTTCGAGATTGCCAACTGCCGGAAGATCGGGTGCGCTCAAGCCTCCGTTCCCTTCCGGTTCAGGATGAGCGGCAGGATGAAGGTCTGGACGCCCAGGTTCCTGCGGGCGGAAACGGTCAGGCAGGTTGCCTCGAAGATGATCGCGAGACTGGTTCCAAGGGCTGCACCCATCAGGCCGAGATGCGGGATGAGGGCGAAGTTCAAACCCACGTTGACCGCAAAGGTGGCGGCATAGATGAGGGCGCAGCTCTTCTGGTTGCCGCTCATGTTGAGAAGGGCATCGACCGGTCCGACGGAGGCGCGCGCCAGAATGCCCACCAGCAGGACCGCAATCAGGGGGAGGCCTGCGGTAAAGTCCTTGCCGAACAGGCTGAGCAGCACGGGGGCCGCGATCAGGACGGCAAGACCGGTGGCTAGCGACGGCCAGAAGGTCCAAGTGGTCGCCTTGTGCACATAGGCGGCAAGGCCTTCGCGGTCATCCGTGGTGACGAAGCGGGAGAACCGGTGCGCGGAGGCGGCGCGGACGGCGAAATAGACGAAATGCACCAGCGCCAGCGTCTTGGAGGCGGCGAAATAGACCGCCACTTCGTCCGGATCGCGCCAGAAACTGACCATGATCACGTCCGCGCTGGTGATCAGCTGGAAGAAACCTTCCACCATGAGCATGGGCAGGGAAATGGCGAACCAGGTACCGAGTTCCAGGCGGCGGGGGCCTTTCGGGATCCGGGTGGTGAGCCGTCCGGCCAGCCTGATCTGCTGATAGATCGCGATGGCCCATGTGGCGGCAACGGCGGCAAAGGCCGCGGTCAGGGCGGTGGCGGGCTGGCCGATCAGGATGAAGACAAGCAGGAAGGCGAGAATCGCGCCGGGCCGCCAGATATAGGTCGGCAGCATGGCCAGCGACGGCCAGTCGTAGGAGCGGGCAATACCGTCCAGAACGCCGCCGAAGGCGAACATGGGCAGGGCCAGGAGGACGATGACCATCGGCAGCGTATACTGGGAATCGATCCTCGAGTGGAGCAGGAAGACCACGGCGATCGCGGCGCCTGCGACGAGGCTTGCGCCCAGGAATGCGATGGTGCGGCTGGCGAGCAGAAAGCCGCGCAGGCGGTCCATGTCTCCGGTTTCGCTGTATTCCGGCACGAAGCGGGTGGAGGAGGAGGAAAATCCGCTGCAGGCCATGACGCCGAGAACCACAATCCAGGTCCAGGCCACGGAAAAGATGCCGTAGTCATGGGCGCCCATCAGGCGGGCGAGGATGATCTGGGAGACATAGGCAAGGGCCGCGCCGCCGACGCGGATCGCAAAGGTGGACAGGGCCATGCGGCTCGCACCGCCGCTGCCGTCTGCCGGGTCGCGAAGGGCATCGAGGATCTGGGTCAGCATGTCTGCGGCCGGCCGCAGGGCCGGCATGTGCTGCAGTCGCTGTGTCCAGGTCGTGGCGAATTGGCGCAAAGAGGAGTCCCCGATCGTTATCCGGCGCTGTTATGACACGAGGGACTTAAGATTCCGTGGCTTTGAAACGCTCTTCGGGCGATCAAACCTCCGTGAGAGGTTTCGGGAGGATTCCCTTGCGGTATTGCACATTGCTTCGGTCCGTTTCGCAAAGGCTCTTGACTCTGCGTCCGGGATTCGGAATCTATAAGAACAAAGAGAGAACAAAATCCAAAGTGATTGGATGGACTGTGCCCAGATCGCCAGAAAACCGGCGAGAAAGCCGGCCTGAGAACAAAACAGAAATCCGGCCGGAAAACCGGACTGATCTTGCCGAGCTGCGCCGCCGCATCGCGGCCCTTGAGGGAGGCCTCCCCTTCAACGGGCAGCTTGGTCCGGCCCCTGCTTTTGCCGCCGTAAAGCAGGGGCCGGAACCGGTCCGCCTGTCCTTCGGTCTCGACGCGCTGGACGGGCTGTTTGCCGCGGGCGGACTTGCCTGCGGCACCCTGCATGAGGTGGTGAGCGGCGAAAGCCGGGATGCGGGGGCCTTGTCGGGCTTTGCCCTTGCGCTGCTTGCCCGGGTAATGACGGCCCGTTCCGGGGCCGTACTCTGGGTTCTGGACCCGCTTGCCGGCCGGGAAGCCGGGCTGCTGCACGGGCCGGGCCTCTCTCGTTTCGGCGTCGATCCGGCCCGCCTGATCGCCGTTCGGCCGCGCCGCACCGAAGAGCTTTTATGGGCGATGGAGGAAGGCGCGCGTTCGTCCGTCCTGGCGGCTGTGGTCGGCGAGGTGCAGGGCGCGCAGAAGGCGCTCGACCTGACGGCGACCCGCCGGCTTCTGCTGCGGGCCCAGGCAAGCGGCGTGCCGGTGTTCCTGGTGCGCCACGGGGCCGCGTTCGAGCCGACGGCGGCTCTGACCCGGTGGTGCGTCACCCCCGGACGTTCGCAGGCTCCGGCGCTTTTGCGCGCCGGACCGCATGAGGCGATCGGCGAGGCCGCCTGGATCGTGGACCTGACCCGAAACCGCGACGGCCGGTCCGGCCGTCTTGACCTGGAGTGGAGACATGCAGAAAGGCGTTTTGCCGCGCCAGCGCGTTCTGTCGCTCTGGTTTCCGGAACTGGCCTGCGACCGGATTCTGCGCCGGACGATGGGACCGTCGTGGCGGGTCCGGAGAGCACCGGACAGCGGATCGACTTCCCCGCGGCCGGTTGAGGCCGTGCCGCCGCTGGCGGTGGTCGCGAAAATCCGCAATGCACAGCGGATCACCTGTCTGACGGCGTCGGCGCGCGCGCTGGGCCTGCGCTCCGGCGAGGCTCTGGCGGATGCCCGGGCCCGGGTGCCGTCGCTGCTGGCGGAAGAGGCCGCTCCCCGGGAAGATGCCCTCCTGCTCGGCTTTGTGGCTGACTGGTGCGACCGCTACACGCCGCTGGTGGCGATTGACGGGGACGACGGGCTGTTCCTCGATATCACCGGCTGTGCCCATCTTTTCGGCGGCGAAGAGGCGATGCTGGCCGATGCGCTTGACCGACTGGAACGGCAGGGCTTTGCCGTGCGCGGTGCCATTGCCGATACGCCCGGAGCTGCCTGGGCGGTCGCCCGCTATGGCGACGGCGGGTCGATTGCCTCCGGACAGCAGGAACAGGCGCTGGCGTCCCTGCCGCTTGCCGCCCTGCGGCTCGACGCGGAAGCGGTCGAAGGGCTGGAGCGGGTCGGGCTGAGCCGGATCGGCGATATCGCAACGCGGCCGCGCGCGCCACTGGCCAACCGGTTCGGGCCCGCGCCGGTGCGGCGCCTGGACCAGGCGTTCGGCCGGGAGGGCGAACCGATCTCGCCCCGGTTCGCAGCCCCCCTGATCATGGCCGAACGCCGGTTTTTCGAACCGATCGGCCGTCTGGAGGACGTCAGCGCGGTCGCCCTGTCGCTGGCCGGCCAGCTCTCGGACGCGCTGGAACGGCGGTGCCAGGGCGGTCGGGCCTTCGAACTGGCGCTGTTTCGGGTCGACGGCGCGGTTCAGAAGCTTGCCGTCGGCACCAGCCGGCCGTTGCGGGTGCCGAAACGGATCCTGGCGCTCTTCGCCGAAAAACTGAAAGCGGACGAAAGCGTGCTCGATGCCGGGTATGGCTACGATCTCGTGCGTCTTGCGGTGCTGGAAGCGCAGGACGAGGACCCGGCCCAGCTCGATCTCGGCGGGCAGGGCGTGGCGGAGGCCGAAGCCGATCTGGCAGGCCTGATCGACCGGCTCGGCGCGCGGCTCGGGCTTGACCGGGTCACCCGGCTTCTGCCTGTGGACCGGCATTTGCCGGAATCCCAGACAGCGCTGGTGCCGGCTGCCGCCGTGCGCGAAGACGCGCTCGCCTGGACCGGGTTTTCCTCCGTGGTTCTGGGCTGCGACGATCTCGGTCTCGGGGCTTCGGGCGAGGTGGGGCTCCTGCAGGCCCGGCAGAGCTCCGAGATGCCTCTTGAACGTCCCTTGCGGCTGCTCGATCCGGCGGAACAGGTGGACGCCATCGCCATGGTGCCGGAAGGTCCGCCGCTCCGGTTTCGCTGGCGGCGTACGCTTTACCGGGTGGTCCGCTCGGAAGGTCCGGAGCGGATCGCCCCGCCCTGGTGGGTGGGGGCGCCGGACGCGCCACCGTTGACCAGAGAGGGCGTGACCCGGGATTATTTTCGCATCGAGGATGACGCCGGCCGGCGGTTCTGGCTTTACCGGGAGGGGCTTTACGCCCGCGAAACGGCGACCCCGCGCTGGTATCTGCACGGGGTGTTCGCATGATCGGAGATTCTACTCCCGCCTTTGCCGAACTGTGTACGGCAAGCAATTTTTCCTTCCTGCGCGGCGCGTCCCATCCCGAAGAACTGGCCATGACCGCCGGCGCGCTCGGACTGTCCGGGCTGGCCGTGTGCGACCGCAATTCCATGGCCGGCGTGGTCCGGGCGCATATGGCGGCCAAGGAAGTGGGCCTGCGCTTTGTCCCGGGCTGCCGGCTCGCCTTCCTGGACGGAACGCCGGACCTGATCGTCTGGCCCCGGGACCGGGAGGCCTATGGCCGCCTGACCCGGCTGCTCACCACCGGAAACCGGCGCGCGCCCAAGGGGGAGTGCCATCTGGTTGCGGACGACCTGGCGGTTCTGGAAGAGGGCTTTCCCATGGCGCTGGTCCTGCCGGCCGGTCTGCCGGAGGCCGATGACGTGACACGTGTTCTCACGCGGCTCAGGCAAGACTTCGGCCCATCCGTGCGGCTGGCCTGTGCCCTGCCGCGCGGCCCCTCCGACCGGCGGCGGCTGCAGCTTGCCGCCGAGCTTGCCGAGGCGTGCGGCGTGCCGCTCCTGACGACCAACGACGTGCTCTATCATGCGCCGGGGCGGCGCCCCTTGCAGGATGTGGTCACCTGCATCCGCCTGCACGAACGGCTGGAGACGGCGGGGCGGAAGCTGCAGGTCAATGCGGAACGCCATCTGAAGGATGCCGAGGAGATGGCGCGCCTGTTCGAGGCCGTCCCCGGCGCTTTGCGCGAAAGCCTGAAGATCCTGGACGAGGTGTCCTTCTCCCTCGACGATCTTGCCTATGAATACCCGGAAGAACCCGCGGGCGAGAGCGCCACGCCCCAGGCGGAGCTGGAGCGGCTGGCGGAGGAGGGCATGCGCCGGCGCTACCCGGCCGGAGCGCCGGAGAAGGTCAAAAAGGCCGTCGCCCATGAACTGGCCCTGGTCGAACAGCTGCAGTATGCGCCCTACTTCCTGACCGTCTACGACATCGTCCGCTTTGCCCGCTCGCAAGGCATCCTCTGCCAGGGGCGCGGCTCGGCGGCGAATTCCGCCGTCTGTTTCTGCATCGGCATCACGGAAGTGGATCCGGAACGGGCCGATCTCCTGTTCGAGCGGTTCATCTCGCCGGAACGGCGCGAGCCGCCGGATATCGACGTCGATTTCGAGCATGAGCGGCGCGAGGAGGTGATCCAGTACATCTATGAGAAATACGGTCGCGAACGGGCCGGGCTTGCGGCCACCGTGATCACCTATCGTTCCCGCTCGGCCCTGAGGGAGGTCGGCAAGGTCTTCGGTCTGTCGGAGGATGCCATCGGTGCGCTGTCCGGCACCGTCTGGGGCCGCTCGTCCGCGGGCACGGAGGACACCCAGGTGCGCGAGGCCGGCATGGACCCGGCCGACCCGCTGCTGACGCAAATGCTTGCCTGCGCCAGGATCCTGATCGGGTTTCCGCGGCACCTCTCCCAGCATGTGGGCGGCTTCGTCATCACCCGCGGCCGGCTCGACGAGGTGGTGCCGATCCAGAATGCGGCCATGGAAGACCGCACGGTGATCGAATGGGACAAGGACGATCTGGATTCCCTCGGCATCCTGAAGATCGACATCCTGGCGCTCGGCATGCTGTCGGCGATCCGCAAGGCGCTGGAGATGCTGCGCGCGGAGTATGGTGTCGATTACTCCATTGCCCGCATTCCGGCGGAGGAACCGGAGGTCTACGACATGCTGTGCCGGGCCGATTCCATCGGCGTCTTCCAGGTGGAAAGCCGGGCACAGATGACCATGCTGCCGCGGCTTCGCCCGCGCTCCTTCTACGATCTCGTCATCGAAGTGGCGATCGTGCGTCCCGGGCCGATCCAGGGGGACATGGTGCATCCCTATCTGCGCCGCCGGCAGGGGCTGGAGCAGGTCAGCTATCCGTCGAAGGCCCTGGAAGAGGTGCTCGGCAAGACCATGGGCGTGCCGCTCTTCCAGGAGCAGGCGATGAAGATCGCCATCGTCGCGGCGGGCTTCACCCCCGGCGAGGCGGACCGTCTGCGCCGGGCGATGGCGACCTTCCGCCGGGTCGGCACCATCGGCACCTTCCAGACCAAGATGATCGAGGGCATGGTTCAAAACGGCTATGAGCGGGAGTTCGCCGAGCGCTGCTTCCGCCAGATCGAGGGCTTCGGCGAATACGGCTTTCCGGAAAGCCATGCGGCCAGTTTCGCCCTGCTCGTCTATGCGTCGGCCTGGATCAAGGCGCATTATCCGGATGTCTTCTGTGCCGCGCTGCTGAATTCCCAGCCCATGGGTTTTTACGCCCCGGCCCAGCTGGTGCGCGACGCCCGCGAGCACGGGGTGGAAGTGCGCGAGGCCGACGTCAACCTGTCCGGCTGGAACGCGATGCTGGAACCGGGCATGGAGGCGGCCCGTCATCTCCACCGCAGGCATGGCGAGATGAAGGACGTGGTCTGGTCGACCAAGGCCGTGCGGCTCGGCCTGCGCATGGTGAAGGGCCTGAGGGAAGAGGATGTCGGCGCGATCATCGCCCTGCGCGGGCAGGGTTACGATTCGGTTCGCGATCTCTGGCTGAGGACCGGGCTTGGCCGGCAGGTCATCATGCGCCTGGCGGAGGCGGACGCCTTCCGCTCGCTCGGGCTCGACCGGCGCACGGCGCTGTGGGCGGCGCAGGGACTTGAAAGGGGTGTTGCGCGCGACCGCCTGCCGCTGTTCGACACGGCCCGCCTTGCCGATCTTCGTCCCGAGCCGGATGCGGACCTGCCGCCGATGTTGCCCGGCGCCCATGTCATGGCCGATTACCGTGCCTTAAGCCTGTCCCTGAAAGCCCATCCGGTGTCCTTCGTGCGCGGCGCCCTGTCGGAGATGCGGGTCCTGCCCTGCAAGGATCTGGATCGGATCCGCTCGGGCCGGGTGGTGACGGTGGCCGGTCTCGTCCTGGTGCGCCAGCGCCCGGGTTCGGCCAAGGGTGTCATCTTCCTCACGCTGGAGGACGAGGGCGGTGTCGCCAATATCATCGTCTGGCCGAAGGCCTTCGAGAAATACCGCCCCCTGATCATGGGCGTGCGGTTCCTGAAGGTAACTGGCAAGCTGCAGTCGGAATCCGGCGTCATCCATGTGGTGGCGGATCATGTGGAGGACGCCACGCCGCTCTTGGCCCGCCTGTCGGACATGGCCATCGAAAATGCCGGTCTTGCCCGCGCGGACGAGGTCAAGCGCCCGGTGATCGAGCTGTCGGAAAAGATCAAGCCGGCGAGCCGCCTGGCCCAGCTTGTCAGGGACGTGCCGGAACTCCGGCAGGACCTGGCGCCCGAGGTGCCGCGCCAGACCCTGAAGGCCCTGCCCGGCGGCCGGAATTTTCATTGAAACCCACCGAGCGCTGTCCGGTGTTTTGGGAGGTTTGGTGAAAGGAACTCAATTCTGTTATACGATGTATTACAAAAGGAGGCTTGCATGGCCAAATCCCCATTATCCGATCCCATTGCCACCCGAATCCCCGTCGATGTCCTGTCATCGATCGATGAGATTGCCGAAATGACCGAACGGACTCGCAGTTGGGTGATCGTTCGCGCCTTGAAGACCTATCTTCTCAATGAAGGTGCAGACATTCTGGCGTTCAAGAACGGTCGAAAGCAAATCGACGCAGGCCGGCATGAGGATATGGACGACGTCATTCGTGACATCGAGCAGATTGTGGCCGGCAAGGTCGCCTGATGCGCATACGCCTGTCGTCGTAGGCTGCGGATTATCTAGGGTCAGGATCCAATAATTTTGCTCATTCTGTTTGCCAGGGAAGGTTGGAATGAGCGTAAGAGCGAGCGCAGGACAGGTTGTTTCTATCCAAGCTCGATTTTGCGGTCAGGCCGGCCTTCCCTGGCAAACCCGTAGGGCGGGGCGTCTTTGCCTCCTGACAGCGTTAGAGACCCTTGAAAACCGGATGGTTTCCTGCGGCTCTCTGCCTTGTCTGCAGACAAAGCCACTCCCGCAGAATGTGTAAAATTATTGGATCCTGACCCTAAGATCCGAGGCTAAGTATCTGCGTGCTCACAGCCCCAAAGCCGCCCAGGATTTTCTTGTCGTCATTCAGGAAGCGCGCCGTAATCTACTGCGCTTCCCCGATCTTGGTAATGATTGGCGAAGCCTGCCCATCCCGGGTGCCCGAACGCTGGTGGCCGGAGATTATCTGCTGGACTATGTCTGCTCAGACGACCTGATCGAGGTCATCTCGATCAGGCACGGCAGGCAGCATCCTCTTACTCCGGATCCGGATGACGAATAGCCTAATCATTCCGGATATCCGTCCCGTCTTATTGGGACGGCTTCGCCTCAGATCGATCCGGCCTCGACCATGTAGTTGTTGGCCGTGCACATGGCGGCGTCGTCGGAGGCGAGAAACAGGACCATGCGGGCGAGGTAGACCGGTTCGATCAGGTCCGGCAGGCACTGGCTTTCGCGCTGCCGGTCCAGCTTCTCCGGCGTGGTCCAGAGTTCCTTCTGGCGCTCGGTCATGACCCAGCCCGGCACCACCGTGTTCACCCGGATGCGATGTCGGCCGAGGTCGCGGGCAAAGGAGCGGGTCATGCCGTGCACGGCGGCCTTGGCGGTGGTGTAGACAGGCATGCCGCCGACCGCCTCGAACCAGGAATTGGAGCCGAAGTTGATGATCGAGCCCTTGCCGGCGGCGATCATGCCCGGCGCGACCGCCTGGATGGCGAAGAACATGTGACGCAGGTTGGTGGCGATCCGCTCGTCGTAATAGTCGGGCGTCACGTCCTGCCAGCCGTGGCGGTCGTCACGGGCGGCGTTGTTGACCAGGACTTCCGCCGGTCCGATCGCCGCCTCAAGCCCGGCAAAGGCCGCTTTCAGCGCATCGATGTCGCGCAGGTCGCAGGCGATGAAATGAACGTTGCCGCCAAGTTCCGCGGCGAGCGCCGTGCCGTTTTTCTCATCCAGATCGACGAAGCCCACTTTTGAGCCCTGGTCGGCAAAGGCTCTGACCACTTCCGCGCCGATGCCCGACGCGCCGCCGGTCACGAAGACGACGCGGTTTTCCAGGCTGGGATAGCCGGCGAATTGCATGGGTTTTCTCCATTCTTGGCAAGCTTCGGACGGGTTTCAGGCCTGACTTTCGGGCAGGGCCTCAACGTAATACCAGCGTCCGGCCTTCTTGCGAAAGCGGCTGAGTTCCCGGTGGGTGTTGAACCTGACGCCGGCAAGGAACTTCGCTTCGAACAGAACCGTGCCTTCCCGGTCTTCCGCCGTGCCCTTTTCCGTTTTCAGAACCGTCAGGCCGGTCCAGTGGTTCTCCGCGGCCCATCGCGCCGTGCCGGCAAAATCGAAACGTGCCTGCTCCTTCGGCCAGAGCGTGTCTTTCAGGTAATCGATCTGCTGAAGCACATAAGCCGTGTAGCGCGAGCGCATTAGGGCCTCGGCCGTTTCCGGAACGCGTTCGCCGGCGAGACAGGGGCCGCAACAGGCGGACAGGCTGCGGCCCGAGCCGCAGGGGCAGTCTGATTCGCTCATCGGGATCTCATCTAAAAAACCAGTGCCTTGTCCTATCACCGGCTGTCGGGCAAGGCTATGGTCAGAGACTGTGTCTCGAAAAAACGAAACCCGAACGTTGTGGAAGAAACCCTTGATCCGGCTGGCCACGTTCAACATTGAATCCTTCGGGGATGACAAGTTCAAGGCGGAGCGGCTGGAGCCGAGGATCAGGGCATTACGCCCGAAACTTCTGGAACTGGAAGCCGATATCCTCTGCCTGCAGGAGGTCAACGCGCAGAAGCTTCCCGGCGAAAGCGAACGGAAATTCCTGGCGCTCGATGCGCTTCTTGCCGGGACGCCTTATGAGACGTTTCACGCGGTGACCACGACACGGCCCGATGCCCCGTCCCCCGGCGACCGGCACAATCTCGTCGTGCTGAGTCGGTTTCCCGTTCTTGAAAGCAGGATCCACCACGAGGCCGCCATGCATGTGCCGCTGTGGCAGCCGGATCATGCGAGCCCGGCCATGGACGCGCCGGAAGCGCTTTCCTTTGACCGTCCGGTCCTGGAACTGACGCTCGATATCGGAGGAGAGACGCCGCTTCACCTGTTTGCGGTTCATCTGCGCGCACCGATCGCAGCCCCGATCCCGGGGGGCAAGACGGCGCCCAAGGTCTGGAAAAATGTGCCGGCGTGGGCAGAGGGTTATTTTCTGGCCTCCATGATGCGGACGGTGCAGGCGCTCGACCTGCGCCTGAAAATAGACGGTCTGTTCGATCGTCACCCCGAGCCGCTGATCGCGGTTGCCGGCGATTTCAACGCCACGGAGGATTCCACCGCGCTGCGCCTGCTGTTGGCCGATCCGGACGACACCGGCAACCCGGATCTGGCGAACCGCCAGCTCTTTCAGCTCGATGCGGCCCTGCCGCCGGAACTGCGCCGGACCGTCATTCACAAGGGCCGCGGGCAGGCGCTGGATCACATCCTGGCAAGCCCGGCGCTATTCAGCCGGATGCGGGATATCGAGGTTTTCAACGACGACCTGGCCGACGAGGTGCTGGACGAGGGCACGCTCGCGGAAGACGGCTCGTTTCATGCCGCCGTCCGCGCGTGTTTCGAATTCTAGAGGCTATTCGGAAAGCGAGCTGATGTAGCGCGCGATATCCGCGATCTCGCCGTTGGAAAGCGTCATGTTCGGCATCTTGGGATGGGGATCGGCGAGAAAGATCTTCAGCCCCTCCTCGTCGAAACCGGGCGCCTTGGCAACGTCGTAGAAGCTCGGCACGGAAGCGCCGCTGACCTTTTCCTGATCGTTGGAGACAAGGTGGCAGGCCGAACACCACTGAAGGGCGAGTTCCTTGCCGTGGTCTGCATCTGCCGCAAAACCCGGACCGGCGGCCATGGCGGTGATGACTGCTGCAAATCCGGTGCGTTTGAGCGTGTTCCAGCCTGTCAAAGCAAACTCTCCCTCGTCGCTGCCTGAACGGGATTTTCAGGATAACCCCCGGCAGACTATGCCATTCGCACCTGATCAGTCACCTTGTCTGAGGTCAAGGTCCCATGAAGTGATTGTGTAAAACGGGACCCGCACCCCGGAATAGGCCTTGTACGCCAAACAGCCGCCCGACACCTGATTCATTTCGTGAGCGCTTTGCACAAGGTCTCAGCGACAAAGTCCACCTGATCGTCGCTCAGGGCCGGATGGATCGGCAGGCACAGCACCTTCTCCGCCATTGCCAATGCATTTTCGAGCGATCCCGAACAGCGGCAGTCCTGCAGAACCGGTTGCCGGTGAAGCGCCTGCGGATAATGGACTGCCGTCTGAATGCCGGCGGCTTCCAGCGATTTCGCGACGTTCTCGCGATCCTTGACCACGACCGCATATTGGGATCGTGCGCTGTGCCCGATCCCCTCATCCGTCACGAAATCCAGCAGACCGGACCTGCGGGCATCGCCGAGCAGCCGGTCATAGGTCCGGCCGATGTGGCGGCGCTTTTCCAGCAGCGGTTCGAACATTTCCAGCCGGACAAGAAGAGCGGCGGCAGCCATGGAACCGAGCCGGCCGTTCAGGCCGGTGCGGACATGATGATATTTGCCGGATTGTCCGTGGTCGCGGATTTCGGCCAACCGCTTCGCCGTGTCCGCGTCATCGGTAAAAAGCGCGCCGCCGTCACCGGCGCCTCCCAGCGCCTTGGTGGGAAAGAAGCTGGTGCAGCCGATCCCGGCCAGCGTTCCGCTGGATTTGCCGTTCCGGGTTGCGCCCAGGCTCTGGGCGGCATCCTCGATCACCGGGACACCCTTACGTGCTGCTATTTCATTGATCCTGTCGAAGTCGGCTGGCAATCCGAAAAGCGAAACGGCGACGATGGCCCTGGTCCGGGGCGTGATTGCCGCTTCAAGAGCATCGGGGTCGATGAGCCCGGACGGCACCTGCACGTCCACAAGGACGGGCGAGGCGCCCAGGATCAGGGCGCATTCCGCAGGTGCAATGAAGGTGAAGGCCGGAACGATGACCTCGTCGCCCGGCCCGATGCCGAGCGCCATCATCGCCATGAGGAGGGCGGTCGTTCCGGAGGCGCAGCTTATGGCGAAGTTCGACCCGACAGTCGCTGCAAGCCGCTGTTCGAGTTCGGCAACCTCCGGACCGGCGACAAACCGGCCGTGGTCGAAGACGTCTGCGATGCGTCTGAGCGCCTCGGCGCGGACAGGTTCCCACTCGGCGGAAAGATCAACGAAGGGGACTTTCGGCGTCACGCAAATCTCTCGGCGGGTTCAAGCACGGGATCGCCAAGCGCGCGGATGCGCTCGATCAGATGATAAACGGCCAGAGCGTCGGATGCGGTTGCCAGTTCAGTCTCTCCGCCGTGGCAGGCGTCTACAAAGGCCTGGGCCTGCCGCGTCAGCGGGTCGAGGCGTTTTCCGCACATGAAGTCGAGAAGATCGTAGTCCTCCGCCACGCCGTCTGCCGCCGAAATTTGGACCGTCCTTTTCCGGCAATCTTCACCGTGACCGGCGCTCAGATCGTACCTGCGCGGTCCGAAGTCCAGACGGCACCGGACGTATTCAAGGCGGTCAACCGGTCCGCGGGTCTCCAGCAGATCGATCGCGCAATCGGTGGAGCCTTCGTGCCTGATGATCCAGTCCAGATCGTGGATCATCAGGTCGGAAATCACATCCGCTTCGCCGGGCGCACCGGACCCTTGAGACAGGCGTTCGACGCGAATATCGCCCGCCTGCCTGCCAAGCCGGGCGGTGCAGTTTTCAATTTGCGGGTTGAAACGCTCCACCTGTCCGACGGCGAGAACCGCGCCGCCTGCGCGTGCCGCGGCGATCATTTTCCCGATCTCGCCGGAACTGAGCGCCAGGGGCTTTTCGACCAGGCAATTCACGCCCCTGGCGAGGAGCGGCAGGGCAACTTCGGCATGGTTGTCAGCCGGAACGGCGATGATCGCGGCATCGAATTCGCCGGCAAAATCGGCGGGGTCGGAGGAAAAGCGCAGGCCGTTCGCGGCGCCTGCCCTGCCTGCGTCGGTATCGACCACGCCGGCCAAATCGACTGACGTCAGTCCGGACAGGCACTTCAGATGCAACTGCCCCATCCGTCCGAGGCCGATCAAAAGAACCCGGACCGGAAGCCGCTGGAGGGGAGAGGAAACGATCGTGTTCAAAGCTTCAGCCTGCCAAGAATGAATTTCAGTTTCGACGACTTGATTTGGTTCGATTTGCTCCGGGCCGCTGCCAGCTCCTTTTCGTGCTCGGCCCTTTCGTTCCGGAGCTTTTTTTCAAGCTCGGGAACCTTCTCCGCTTCCCTGGACACGCGGGCCAATTCCGCCTCGGCGTTTTTCCGGTCGCGGATGTTCTGGTCGGCCGCCTTGATGCGCGGCGACAGCGCGCCGGCAAGATACTCCGAGATCGCGGCAAACCGCGCTTCGTCCGTAATGGCCGGGCCCAGCTCCCGCCAGCGGTCGATGGCATTGCGGTACAAGCCGATCCAGGCGTCGGCAACAGCCTCCATGTCGGCGCTGGAGCGGATCGCCTGCGTGACCCTGCCTGCAGCGGCCGCATTATAGAGCTTCAGTTCGCGTTCCACATTGTCGCTGGTAAACGCCTGCTGCTGCAGGGTTCGAATGCCGAAATTCAGGCCCTGGAAGGTTGCCAGGTTCTCCGGCGTGACCATCCCGGCGAGGCGTTCCTTGTCGGCGACCACGACAGCGCATCCGGACGCCATTGCCTCGATTGCCGAGCGTGCCTTGGCGAATACGATGTCATAATCGGCAAGGATCATTTCCGGGTGCGCCACCGCATTGCCGGAAGCCTGACCGACGATATCAACCTTGTCGATCCCGAGCCGGTCGCAGGCTTGCCTTATGGCTTGCGGGATCTCGGGCCTTGTATTGCTGAAGACCAATGCGGAACCCGGTTTTTCCGGCAGTTCGCGCACCCGGTGAAACCGCTTGAGATCGACGAAATTGTAAAGCGTGGTGATTTGTTCCGGTTCGATGCCGTGGGTCGTCAGCAGGCGTTCCCGGCACAGGTCGTCGACGGCGACGTATCTCATGATGTTGGGAAAGGCCGGCGGCAGTTCCGGCCAGGGAACCCAGCCGTGACAGGTGTAGACGACCGGCACGTGCGGGAAATGCGTCGCGGCGGTCATGGTTTCCAGGTGATGCTGGCCGTGGATGATGTCCGGGGCAATCGCCATCTCGTTCAGGTCGTCGATCACGGGGATCGTGGCGGCGCGCAGCTCGTTTGCCACCGCACCGAGCGTCCGGCTGTAGGCGACAGGAAAATGCCCGCGCTTCATGAAGGAGATCGCAAGGTCCCTCAGATAAAGCTCCGACCCGGCCCGAAGGCTCAGGGTGTTGTTGGTCATCAGGATGCGCAGCGGACGGGTCTCAGGCGTCATGGCGGCCGATCCCGAGTGCTTCGCGCACCTGGCCCGCACTGGCGAACGACTTGCCGAAGGTTGTGCCGAGTTGCCGGATTCTCCCCACCATCTGCGCGTTCGTTGCCGGTTGTTTGCGCTCGGCATCCAGCCAGAGAAAATCCTCCAGTCCGACCCGCACCCCGTTTCCGAACAGCAGCCCCAGGGCGTTCGCGGCAAGCTGTGCGGCGCCGATACCGCCGGCGCACCAGTAAGCGTTATCGGGCAGGTCTTGGGTGATGGCGGCCAGATGGAGCGGTGTCGCCTGCGCACTGGCGAGGTTGCCGAGCAGAATATTGAAATAGTGGGGCCCGGTCAGGATGCCCCGGTCGGCCAGGTAATTGGCGTAGTTGACCATCCCGGCATCGAACACCTCGAGCTCGGGGCGTATCCCGCGCTCGGCCATGGTTTCGGCAAGCCGTGTCACCATGTCCGGGGCGTTCACGCTTTCGTTCCGGGCGAAATTCATCGAGGCAAGGGTCAGGCTCGCCATGTCCGGCTTGAGGTCGCCTTCCAGAAACAGCGGATCGCTGCGGTGTTTAAATTCCGGAAAGTTCCGCCCGCTCAGTGACACGCAGATGATCACATCCGGATGGGTCTCCCGGATGCCGCCGATAATCCGGGCATAGACCTCCTTGCGCCAGGTCGGCTTTCCGCTCTCGTCACGGGCGTGCACATGCAGGATCGTCGCGCCGAGATCGGCGCAGCGCCGGCAATCGGCGATGATCTCCTGCGGCGAAATGGGAACATGGGGCGACATGTCCCTGGTCGGAACCATTCCCGTCGGCGCAAGATTGAGAATGAGGTCCTTCATGGCGAACGCTATGCCGGGGCGTCGGGAGCAGGCTGCCTGATCCGGGCCGGATTGCCGACGACCAGCGCGCCGGGCGGGACGTCTTTCGTCACCACGCTGCCGGCGCCCACAACTGCGTTTGCCCCGATCCGCACGCCGGGAAGGATCGTGCTGCCGCCGCCGATTTTCGCACCCTTTTCGATATAGGGGTAAATCATCGGATCGCCCTTCAGCTTGTCGTTCAGGGTAACGACATGCGGCCCGATGAAGACGTCGTCCTCGACCGTGACGCCGCGGGTGATGTGGCAGGCGGTCTGGATCGAGACGTTGTTGCCGATGGTGCAGGCGCAGATGTTGCAATGGGATCCGATCGTCGTTCCGGTTCCCACCCGGGCGTCCCGGTGAACGATCGTCATCGACCCGACGCGCGAGCCTGCCCCGATGACGACATTGTCCTGAACCTCGGTCAGGCCGGCGTTGTAAAACAGGACGTCCGGAAACCGCTCTTCCAAGCTTTTCTGCATGTTGTCACCAAAAATACCCTAGCGTCTTTTTACTGAAATTTGACAATGACATATCATCGCCATCCGGCAAACTCATCAGAAAACTCCGGGTGCCCAGGTCAGGCCATCAGGGGGTAAAGGCGGACTGGTCATGCCGGGCCGGATCCCCTTTAATGCCGGCACCGGCATAACCGGGTCCCCCGGTGGCTCTTTCTTGAAACTGGATTTCCCATATGTCTGATGTTCAGCGCCTCGGCGAGAAAATGGCTCAAGCCCAAGGCTTTCTCGGCGTTCCGACCCATCGGTTCGACGAGGGCGGCCGCCGGCAATTCATCGCCCTTCTCCGGGAAGGCCTGGCACCGGAAACGAGGCTTTGCGAAATCGGCTGCGGCTGTCTCCGGACCGCCTACTGGCTGATCCGCTTCCTCGATAGCGGCGCCTATTGCGGCATCGAACCCCATCGCGACCGGGTCAAATGGGGGCTGGAAACCCTGTTCGACAAGGACATGCTCGACCACAAGGCGCCGCGCTTCGACTACAATGCGGATTTCGACCTGTCCGTCTTCGGCCGGACCTTCGACATGTTTCTTGCCGGTTCCATCTGGACCCATTGCGCCAAGGGGCACATCGAAACCATGCTGGACGGCTTCATCAACAATTCCGAGGACCACGCCATATTCCTGGCCTCCTATCTCGCCCCGACCGACGCCGAGCCTGATTACAAAGGCGACGTCTGGGTCGGCACCAGCCACGAGTCCACGGAAGCTGGCATCGTGCGCCACAGCCCTGCCTGGATAGAGGCCCAATGTATCCGGCGCGGTCTCCGGGTCGACTTCCTGCCGGGCAAGGCCTTCGACGGCCAGACCTGGCTGCGGGTCCAGCGCAAGGCGGTGAAAAGGTTTCCGAACGGGTTGGCGGATTGAACGGTAAACCCGGAAAATGGTTCCGGAGTTTTGATCAGCCTCACCTGAGAGATCCAGTTTGATCGTTAGCGGATGACTGGTCTGTGCGGAAACGGGACGTGAGCGTGTTTTCCGCCATCAATAGCCCGATCAGGGCCGCGACTTTCAAGGTGCAAGGCAAGGCGGCATAGGCCAGGCTGAGAACCCGGTCGAGTTGCGGCGTCATTTCGTTCCCCGGTGCGTATCCGAGCAGGCCCAGGATGGGCAGGGCCATGCCCGTGGCCGCGGCCAGAGATGACTTTGACAAGAACGCCATGAACGAAAACAGGCGAGACGCTTCGCCCTGGCGCTTGTCCGCCTCGATATGATCGGCGAGCAGTGCCGGCGGCAGCGCCAGGTCCGCACCGAGCGCAAGTCCGGACAGGCCGCAAACGACGGCGTAGGCCGCCAGGTCCCCGCGCCCCAGCAAGGCCGCCCAGATGAACGTGACCACGGCGAGGCCGAGCGACAGTTGCCAGGCCCGAACTTTTCCAAATCCGGCAGCAAGGCGGATCCATAGTGGCATGGAGGCCGTGCCGGCCAGGAAGTAGATCAGAAGGAACAGTCCCGTAAGGGCTTCGGCCCCCAGTCTGTCTCGGACGAAAAACAGCACCAGAACCGCTGGAATGGCGCTGGCGAAGGTGTTCAGCAGCACCAGGGAGAAAAAAGTCGCTCGCCAACGGTCTTTAAGCATTGTTCGCCAACTTTCCGGCGGGGAGGTTGTCGATGGCAGAGACAGCCTTGCCGACTTCAACCACACCATCAAAAGAAAGAAGGCGCCGGCGAGCAGAGGCAGATACGCAAGGGTGAGATAGTGAAAGGCAAGCGTTTGTCCGGTCCACTGTGTCAGCAAGGTCGGAGTGATCGCGGCGGCCAGCAGGCCCAGGAGCCCGAGCGCCTCCCGGCCGCCGGTGATCCGCGTCCGCTCAGCCGGGGACGTCTTCCACAAGCCGCCGAGGGTCTGAAGATTGATGGTTACGACGGAAAAGCCCGTGGTGCATATCAGGACCGAAACGGCAAACCAGGTGAGGGGAGCTGATGCGATCGGATGAAACAGCATCCAGAAGCCGCCTCCCAGCATCACCGTTCCGGCCAGCAAGATAGCCGGTCTGCGGGCATGAAAACGGTCGCTGAGACTTCCGATCAGCGGATCCTGGACGGCATCGATCAGGCGCAGCGCGAGCAGGACCAGACCCAGGCTTGCCAAGGGCTGGGCCAGTGTGACCGCATAAAAGTCGGGCGCATGGAGATAGATCGGCAGTCCCGCGGAGGACAGGGGAAAGGCAAGGGCGCCATAGGTCAGCAGCGCCTTGGCCGGGATCCGCGTTTGAGTTGCCGGATCCCGACAAGACGATCGGTCCGCCGATGCGGATTGGAGCAGTGACGCGTCTGCGTCGTTCACGAGTCCACGCCAACCAGTTTGGCGCGCAGTTCAGGGTTTCCCGTGCGGTCCCCGAGCCAGATGGAAAAGAAGTGCCTGGTGAAGGCCGCGTCGGAAATCGTACCTATTCTCCGGTTGCCAAGATAAAAGGCGGCGTTGCCGGATGACGTCCTTACGCCTGTGATGGACTGCCCTGCGGAAACGTTCGGAAAGATCGCTTCCATCTGCGGGATCCATTTTTCCAGTTCTCGCTCCGACGCACCCTGCTTGCGCATCTCGTCGGCAGACCTCTTGGCAATGGCACTGCCCTTGAAGTTGCGGAGATAGGTCAGCTTCAAGGCGAACGGCTCTGTTGGCGAATAGGTTCCACCCGGTGCGTGAAGCTCGGCATCAAACACCTTGAAACCCAGGAAGGTGAGGCGTCCCTTTCCCACCAGGTCCGCCGAGGGCACATGATTTGCCGCCACGCCAAGATCCGCCCGTGCCGACACCAGGCTTGGCGGAGACATCAAGGCGACCGAGACGATGGCGCCAACGAGCAGACAACGAAAATTCCAATTGCCAGTGTTGAGATTTTGCATCGAACCCTCCTGTGATCGTACAGGAGATACGCAGAAACACGCAGGCCGGATTACCGGGCGTGTCGTTGTTGACTGGGACGAGAGCGGCCGGCCTGCAGACAAAAACAGTCCTTCGGAGCAATGCGCCTACAGATCGGCAGCCGGTTCATTCCGCGGCGCCTTTGGAAGTTTTTGGGGGTTGAGATACAATGGGCCAGAAACAACAAAAGCCGCGGAGATCCGCGGCTTTTGTTTTGGAATTTGGAGCGGGCGATGGGATTCGAACCCACGACCCCAACCTTGGCAAGGTTGTGCTCTACCCCTGAGCTACACCCGCATTTTTGTCCGACCGCGTCGCTTCATCAGCGCCGTCCGTCGGCGAGGTGCGCAGTATATGGACCAAGCCGGGACGGATTGCAACAGGCAAATTCAGCAAAATTTTTTGCGACCTCCATTGTGGATCTTTTGTGGATGCATCGGCGCAGGGTCAAGGGAAGATCAAGGGAAATCGGGGCCTGTAGCCGCAATGGCGTTCTTGAGACGCGGGCCGGTTCGGGTTAGACAGCGCAGGAGATGAGTAAAATTTTTAGGGGACCTTGATGCCTGCCAGCCGCGACGACCTGATGGAATTTTTCGACAGCCTCGGGATCAAGGTCACTACCGTGGACCATGAGCCGGTCTTTACCGTGGCGGAATCCGGCGACCTGCACGAGCTGATCGAAGGCGGGCATACCAAGAACCTGTTTTTGAAGGACAAGAAGGGCCGGCTGTTCCTGGTCGTCGCCCTGCATGACGCCACCATCGATCTGAAGAAGATCCATCAGTTGATCGGCGGGCAGGGGCGTGTGTCCTTCGGCAATGCGGATTTGCTGATGGAGGTCCTGGGCGTCACACCGGGGTCGGTGACGCCGTTTACCCTGATCAACGACCGCGAGGCGCACCGGGTCACGCCGGTTTTCGACGCGGCGATGATGCGCCACGACATCCTGAATTTTCACCCCTTGTCGAACGATGCGACGACAACGATTTCGCGCGACGATCTGCTTGCTTTCGCCAGGGGCTGCGGCCACGAACCGCAGGTGCTGGCGGTCAGCGAAGAAGCGCAATCGGCGGGTTTGTAATTCGGCCCTGACGGGGCCATGTTAGGGACAACTTGCGGCGTGTGCGGGACACGCATCCGAAAGCGCCGCAGCAGCGGATAAACGCCCGGGAAACCGCGGCGTCTGAAAAATTGAGGCATAGACGATGAACACTGGCAATTATTCCGTGGGCGGCCAATTCGGCGGCAGTTTCGGCGGAGGCATGGGCGGAAGCTTCGGCGGCGGAAATGGCGGCGGTACCGGTAACGGTGCTGGCAACGGAACTGGGGAAGCCGGCGACCTGATCAAGGAAGTCTCCACCCAGAGCTTCATGCAGGACGTGATCGAGGCCTCGAAAACCCAACCGGTCCTGGTCGACTTCTGGGCGCCGTGGTGCGGCCCGTGCCGTCAGCTGACGCCGGTGATCGAGGCTGCGGTGACGGCGGCCAAGGGCGCGGTCAAGCTTGCCAAGATGAACATCGACGAACATCCGGAAGTGGCCGGCCAGATGGGCATCCAGTCGATCCCGGCCGTCATTGCCTTCAAGGACGGACAGCCGGTCGACGGCTTCATGGGCGCCCAGTCGGAAAGCCAGGTGAAGGCGTTCATCGAAAAGCTCGGCGGCGCGGCCCCGGTCAGCCAGGCGGACCAGTTCCTGGAGCAGGCCGAGGCGCTGCTTGAAGCCAAGGACTTCGGACAGGCAGCCCAGCTTTTCGGCGCAGCCATGCAGGCGGAGCCGGACAATGTCCGCGCCATTTCCGGACTGGCTCAGTGCTACCTCAGCGTGAACGAGGTCGAACGCGCCAAACAGGCACTGGAGATGGTGCCCGCGGACAAGCAGAGCGATGCCGCCTATATGGCGGCCAAGGCCGCTCTGGACCTGGCCGAACAGGCGGAGGCGCTCGGAGATCTTTCGGAGTTCGAGGAACGCCTTGCCAAGGACCCGCTCGATCATCAGGCCCGGTTCGATCTGGCACTGGGCCTGAACGGCAACGGCGACAGGACCGGGGCGGTCGATCAGCTGATCGAAATCGTCCGCCGCGACCGGGAATGGAACGAGGACGGCGCGCGCAAGCAGCTTCTGCAGTTTTTCGAAGCCTGGGGCGCCAAGGAGCCGGCGACCAATTATGGACGGCGGAAGCTGTCGGCGGTCCTGTTTTCTTGACGTCACGCCGGACAGCAACAGATATCCATGAACGGCGGGCGCAGTATTGCGGCGCCGGACACGAAGATCTGGAAGGCTTGAAGTGATGCAGGCGGGAAATGCGATCTATGAAACCATTGCGGACTTGCCGCCGGTTCTTCCGGTGTTTCCGCTGGAAGGTGCGCTCCTCCTACCGCGGACCCAGCTGCCGCTGAATATCTTCGAGCCGCGGTACATCGACATGGTCGATGCGGCTCTTGCCGGAAACCGGCTGATCGGCATGGTCCAGCCCTCGCCGGACATGATCCAGATGGATCCGGATCATCCGGTTCTCGCTCCGGTCGGCTGCGTCGGCCGGCTGACCAGCTTCCAGGAATCCGGCGACGGGCGCTATCTGATCACCCTGCAGGGGGTCACCCGGTTCGCCCTCGGCCGGGAACTCGACACGATCACGTCATTCCGGCAGGTGGAATGCGACTTTGCCGCCTTCTCCCATGACCTGACAACTGGCATCGGCGAAGAGGATGTGGACCGGAACGGCCTGTTGAAGGTGCTGCGCGACTACCTCGATGCGAACAACCTGGAAGCGGACTGGCAGAGCGTGTCGGAAGCGGAGACGGAAGTGCTGGTCAACGCGCTGTGCATGATGTGCCCCTACGGCGCGCAGGAAAAACAGGCGCTTCTGGAAGCCCGGGACCTGAAGACGCGGGCGGAGACCCTGATCGCCATTACGGAGATGGACCTCGCCAGAACGAACAACGGCGGCGATGGCGGAACGACCCTGCAGTAGATGCGGGTTCCGCGGGAGTGGGAAATGAACGAACAGACAGAACGCAAGGTCGACCGCAAGCTCCTGGAACTCCTGGTCTGCCCGGTCACGAAAACCACGCTGGAATATGACGCGGAACATCAGGAACTGATTTCCCGGGCCGCGAAGCTGGCCTATCCGATCCGCAACGGCATTCCGATCATGCTGGCGGAGGAAGCAAGGCCCCTGGAAGACTGATCGGCGGCAGCCGGTGCGGCGCTCATTCCGAACAGATCGAAGCGAGTGCGGCGGCGAACTGATCCGCGTCGCCACTCAGCCGCAAGATTTTGATCCGGGAAGTCGAGCCGCTTTCCAAGTCGACAGCCGATTTCGGCAGGCCGACAGCCTTGGCGACCAGCTTGATCAGAGCGGTGTTCGCGGCACCCTTTTCGGGAACGGCCCGGACCCGGGCCTTGAGCACGCAGCGTCCATCGGCGAGCTGTTCGATGCCGTCGATCCCGTCTTTTGACGATTTCGGCGTCAGGCGCACATCCACCAGAAGACCATCGCCGGATCGCCGCCAGGGATGGTCTGTGGACACCGATTGGGCTCCAGGCCTTAATAGACGTTTGGTGCGATATAAAGAACGATGATGTTTTGAATCAGGAAGATGCCGAGCAGCAGAATGATCGGCGAAATGTCGATGCCGCCGAGGTTCGGCATGAAGCGGCGGATGGGGCGAAGCACCGGTTCGGTCAGGTTATAGAGCACCTGCCCGATCATCGCGACCAGCTGATTGCTGGAATTGACAATGTTGAACGCGTAGAGCCAGGAAAAGATCGCGCTGGCGATGACCACATAGATGTAGAGGTTCAGCGCCATCATAATAACGTTGAGAATTGCCAGCATCAGTTTTCGTCCATTGCCAATTTGGGGCCAATTTGGGTTCGTCTTGCTGCTTCATGTAGCTTTCTCGCAGCGTTCCTGCAAGACGCAGCGTGTCCCGGCGGGCGTTACGGTAAATGCCAAATCCTCTTTCAAGCCATTTACCGGTGCGTAAATGCAACAGATCGCGACAATCGGTTTTGCCGTATACCGCCGGTAATCTTTTTCTGTGCTAATGTCGCCTCAAATTCGAATTAAAGTCCTCGGGAATCCAGATGGCCACTCATTTCGCACGCTGCCTGTTGAGCGCAACCGCCCTTGCGGCACTCGTTGTTCCGGTCCAGGCACAGGATGCCTATCCGGCGGCTCCGCAACCGACGCGCCAGTACGTGATCGAACTCGGCGGCGGCGCAATGTACCAGCCCCGTTATGAAGGTGCGGATACCTACCTGATCTATCCGTTCCCGATCATTTCGGTGGCGAATTTCTATTTTCCGGGTTTGGGCCAGATTGCCGACGAGCGGAAGAAGCGCGGCTTCTTCGTTTATCCGTCGTTCAACTATATCGGCGAACGCAAAGCCAGCGACAGTATCGACCTGACCGGCACCAACACGGTCAACTGGGCGCTGGAACTCGGGCTGGGCGCCGGGTTCCGGACCGAATATTTCCGCGCCTTCGCCGAGTTGCGCCAAGGCTTCAACGGTCATACCAGCCAGGTGGGCCAGCTTGGCGCCGACGCGATCTTCTATCCCACGGACAAGATCGAATGGAGCATCGGTCCGCGCACGAGCTTCGCCGCCGGCGATTACATGGATACCTATTTCGGGGTGAGCGCGGCCGAAGCGGCTGCAAGCGGCGGACGCCTGACCGCCTATAATCCCAGCGCCGGGTTCAAGTCCGTCGGTCTGGCGTCGCGCATCAGCTACAACCTCACCGACAATGTCCGGCTGCACCTGCAGGGTGGTTACGATCGCCTGGTCGGGGATGCCGCCTCCAGCCCGATCGCCAAGGCGGGCGAAAGGAACCAGTTCAATGTCGGTCTCGGAGCGACCTACCGGTTTTCGTTCGATCTGTTCAACTAGATCTCGATCGAACCCCACATGATCCAGCAGAAAAAAGCGCGGCCTGAGCCGCGCTTTTTATGTGAGGCGCCCTGATCAGGAACAGGGCTCCAGGGTTATGCCCTTCGGCAGCTTCGTCTCCGCATCGCCGCACGCCCCGATGATGCGTGCCGGATCGAGGCCTTCGACACCGGTCAGATCGGCGCCGGGAAGGCGTGTGTGGCGCAGAAGGGCTTCGGAAAGGTCCGCATTCTTCAGGTTCGCGCCTGTCAGGTCTGCGCTGGAGAGGCGGACCCCGCTCATGTCGGCGCCCTCGAAGGAGGCACCCACGCCCTTGATCCGGTCCAGGTCGGAGTGTTTCAGGCGGGCGCCGGAGAGGTCCGCACCGGACAGGTCGCTCCGTTCAAGATCGACGACATCCATCTTCGCGCCCTTGAAGCTGGCATGGGCCGCGTTGACCCGGATAAGGGTGCTGTCGCGCAGATCCGTGCCGGTGAGATCCGCGCCTTCCAGGTTCGTCTCGTTGAAGTCGGTGTTCCTCAGGTCCGCCCCCTTGAAGATGGCGCGGGGAAGGTTCGCCTTTTCCAGATCGGCACCGCGCATGGACGCGCCGGTGAAATCCGCGGCCTGCAACTCCGCGCGCTCTGCTTCCGTCCGGCGCAGGTCCGCCTCGCGGAAGGAGCTGTTCGGCAGGACGGCGCCCTTCATGTCGGCTTCACGCAAGATGGCGCCGTCGAAATTCGCGCCGTCGATATTCAACTCCCGGAGTTCGCCCAGCCGGAGGTCGCAGTCCTTGCAGCCCTTGTCGGCATTGATCTTGTCGATGTCCTGTGCGGATGCAGGCATGGCCGTCGCGGTTATGACGCCTATGACAGCAGCGGAAAGAAATACGCGGATATGCCTTAACGAATGTGTGGATCGCATGTCGGTTCCCTGATCCTGCTTTACCTCAATCACATAGGTCGTCCCCGTGGCACCTTAAAGGCATGTTGGCGGAGAATGCCAGACTAGGGTGCGGATTCATAAAATTCTGTTTTCAGGCCGGGTATCGGCCAAGCCCGCCATTTACGTTAAATGAGGTATCCGGCCGGCTGATTTCGGACTGTTGATAGAAAAGAAAGGCTATTCATGCTATCTCTGCCCCGTTCTCATGATGGGGGTAAGTAATGCGTTTTCTCAAAGCCCTTTTGGTGTCTTGTTTTGTTTTTACGATCTGGTGCGCCGGTTCCGGGGCGAATGCCGCAACCATCGTTGCCAAAGTCGATTTGTCAGACCAGAAGATGCGGGTCTATATCAACGGCATTCCGAGACATTCCTGGCCGGTATCGACCGCGCGGCGCGGATATCGCACACCGGTCGGAACGTTTCGTCCCGGGCGTATGCACGTGCGGTATTTTTCGAAGAAATACCATAATTCGCCCATGCCCTATTCGGTCTTCTTTTACGGCGGCTATGCAATTCACGGCACCACGGCCATCAAAAACCTGGGCCGGCCGGCCTCGCACGGCTGCATCCGGCTGCACCCGGACAATGCGGCCCGTCTGTTCTCGCTGATCAATGAAAACGGCAAGCAGAACACAAAGATCATCGTGACCCGGTAGGCCGAAGCCGCCGGGCAAAATTTCGCATCGATTTTCCTGAAAGGGACGGAGGGAAGAAGCAGGCGGGGTCGCAGTTGCCTGCCTCTTCCATCCATTGTCGCTGACGACGCACAACCTGACAATCAGCGTGCCATTGCTATCGCAAAAGCCTTGCCAACTGGTTTCCACGCCGCCGGTCACAAGACCTAGAGGCGTGTCCGGTGCTTCGTCTCAAGATATTGATTGCCTTAAGGAACAAGTAACGATGCCTGCGTTGCGAAATGCAAGGCAGGATGCGACCCGGACCTTAATGGCGCTTAACCTCCGACAGGAAACCGGCACTGATTTCGCCGGCCGATGCTTCAGGTCAGCGCCGACCGGCCGCGGGTGGCGGGCTTATTGAAACGGATTGTCGCTGCCACCGCTGCCGCCGCTACTGCCGAACGGGTTGTCCGTGGGTTTGGAGTAGTTGTCGCGCCAGTGCTTCGCGCAGTCGAACAGGGCCGACAGCATCCGGCTCGTCTGGTTGAGGCTGAAGTGCATGGTCTGGTTCGCGGCGACGATGGTCAGCATGCTGCCATGGCGGAACCGGTTGAACAGGCGATCGTCGCCCGGAAGCGGAACTTTCACCTGGTTGGGGGCGATCACCGTTGCCGTGCCCTCATATGTCTTGCTGCGGTCGACCCGGTATTCCACTGGGTACGTGTCGCCTTCGGTGAGTTTCCAACTGTCATTGGCCAGTCCCAGCGCCCAGGTCAGGTCGCGGTGTATGGAAAAAACCAGCGTGATCCCGCTCTTGTAATCCGCCGATGCGGCACAGTGGCTGAATTCGCCTGTCTGGGTATGGGTATAGGCGCCGCCATCCCAGTTTCCAATTGTCAGCTTCGAAATCTGCTCGGCCCCGGCAGGCAGGACAAAAAGCAGACTTCCCAAACACGCGGCGGCAATCGATCTGTACCACATTTTCGGTTCTCCTCCCTATGCGGTCCCCTATGATGTGCCAGGAACGGGGTCTTGGCAATTTGGGGTAACACGCACAGGTAGGAGTGCCGGTTGTGTGCCTTTACATGCGGCCGTTCGGGCCGCGACTACTGGGCCGTCCAGCCGCCGTCCATCGACAGAATGCTGCCGGTAATGGCGGAGGCGGTCGGCGAGCAAAGGAAGACCGCGAAGCCCGCGACCTGCTCGACGGTGACGAACTGCTTGGTCGGCTGCGCCTGCAGCAGGACATCGCGCTTGACCTCATCTTCGGTCATGTTGCGCGCCTTCATGGTGTCCGGGATCTGGGCTTCCACCAGGGGCGTCCAGACATAGCCCGGGCAGATCGCGTTGACCGTGACACCCTGCTGGGCAACTTCCAGCGCGACGGTCTTGGTCAGGCCGGCGATGCCGTGCTTGGCGGCCACATAGGCGGATTTGTAAGGCGAGGCCACCAGCGCATGGGCCGAAGCGGTGTTGATGATCCGGCCCCAGCCGCGTTTCTTCATGCCCGGCACGGCCGCGCGAATGGCGTGAAAGGCGGAGGACAGGTTGATGGCGATGATCGCGTTCCACTTGTCGATCGGGAATTCGTCGACGGGCGCCACGTGCTGGATACCGGCGTTGTTCATCAGGACATCGACGGAGCCGAGCTCGTTTTCCGCATTCGAGATCATGTTCGCGATTTCGTCCGGCCTGGTCATGTCGGCGGCCGAATAGATGCAGCGGACGCCGAAGTCCTTCTCGATGCCGGAACGCTCGGCCTCGATGGCATCCGCCTCGCCAAAACCGTTGATCACCACATTGGCCCCCTGTTCGGCAAACGCCCGGGCACAGGCGAGCCCGATCCCGGAGGTGGAGCCGGTGACGACAGCGGTCTTCTTTTCGAGCATTTGATATCTCCTCATCAATAAAACGGGATTGAAGGCGGCAGGCCTGTCTGTGGCGTTTCCCGTTCCCTTTGTTCTGGCGCGCCGAGGCCGCAGCAATTTGAGTTCGGTGAAACTAGCACAGACTGATTGCGGTGCAGCATGATGATTTTGTAATTGTGAGAATCGGCCTTACGGGTTCAAGGTTTGCGGAGCCGCCGTACCCTTGCGAGCGCCTTTTCCGCCTTTTTCCGGGCAATCACCCGGCGCGCGTCCGCCGTTTCATAATCCGTCCGGGTCAATCCCAGCCGGGCCGCGAAGCGCTCGCGGATCAGGCCGTAAAAGGTGGCGTGAAGACTGGCGAAAATCCACACGCCGATCAGTGTCAGTCCCGCCGGAAACAGGGCCGAACGGATCTGGATCATGGTCGGATCCGCGGGAAGAACGGCGTTCAATGCCTGGAGCGCCAGCATCCAAAGCCCGATCAGGCATCCCGCCAGCAGGCTCATGACCAGAGCGGAAAAGGCCATGGCCCAGCCGAGACCGGAGGTTGCCCGCCAGGAGTCCTTCAAGGTGAGCGGATCGTCGACAGCGGCTGCGGGAAGGATGACGGAAAATTTCTGCACCACCATCAGCGCCACGAACGGAGCGGCGAACAGGAGAAACAGCCCGATCCCGGCCGTCACCGCTGCCAGCAGCAGCGCGGTAATGATGAGCGGGACAAGGGCCGCGACCCCGATCAGGCTCAGCAGGATCTGGTTCAGGATCACGTTGAGCGTCCGCTTGCCGATGCTGAGCGGAAAATCATGGGCGTCGATCAGGATCCGCCGCACATAGGCGATGGCGATGGAAAAGCCCAGCAGGGCGTTTGCGAGCACTGCCAGAAGGCGGAGCCCGCCCTCATCCGCGGCTGCCACCGGCTCGGTCATGTAGGACACGGTCGAAAACCCGGCGGTCGGCGAAAGGGTCGCTCCGATCGCGAAATTCACTGCGACCAGGACCAGGATATAGGCCCAGCCGGTCCGGAACAGCGTGCCGATATTGTGCTGGGCGAGCGACCAGGACCGTTCAAGCAGAGTGAGGAACACGGGCGAAATACTCCCTTCGCAATCCGGGTCAGAATCCGGCTCTGATATAGCAATTTCAGTCCGGGTTTGAAGGCGTCTCCCCAAAGTTCGCATGTTGCCGTTCCAAGGCGATCCGGTAGGCGGCGGAGATCACGGAGATGCTCAGCACGGTCAGGATGATCTGCAAAAGAACGTTCAACAGGGCGAGCTTGATCGCGATCAGAAGCGCCAGCAACCCGCCGCCGGCGACCATCTGTGACAGGTACTGCAGCCCGAGGGCAACCAGCACGAACGGGAGGACGAGAACGACACCGGCACCGATCATGGGCCAGCCGAGGCCCTGTCCGAGCTTGTGGGCTTCCTTCAGGCCGATCGGGCGTTCGATCGCCACAGCAGGCAGCGAGAGATAAAGTTGGACGATATGCGGTATGATAAATGCGCTCAGGACCAGGAAGCTGACAACGGTGACAACTGGGACGCCGATCAGGATATCGAGCATGGTGCCGAAAAGGCTTACGAACAGTTCGAGAGGCAGAAATATCGCGATGGTAATGAGCCCGATCAGGAACATTTTCAAAATGAAACGGCCCTCGATCGCTCCGACGCGCAAATGGATGAGCCCCGGCTGCTCGCCGAGCAGACCGAACCGGTGCCAGGCGACGGCGATCGAAGCAGAGGCCACGATTGCGACAATCACCACGAGGAACGCCGCAAGCATCTGGGCCGGGGACACCTGAACCGGTTGGCCTGCCGTGACGGCCAGGTCGTCGGGAGGGCTTCCAAGGATCACCTGCAGCACAAGCAACAGGACGAATTGCAGGACAAACCAGGCGCCGCAGACCTTGAAGACCGTTTCCAGGTTGCCGAAAACGAGGGAGAAGGAGTCATTGAGAATGCGTCTGAACACGTGGGCCTCTTGGTCCGATTCTAAGTGCAGGTTGTTTTTATTGTCGTTTTTACCAGTTTAGAGGGAAGGGGCGAATTGTCATCAGGCTTTGACATGCCCTGACCATTGCCCTTTTGCCGAAGGAACACTAATCAATCGGTATGAATGCCCTGTCACGGAAAACGACGGCAAACTGAATTGGCTGATCCCATGATCGACGATTTCGCAAAACCCCTGCCACGACGGGTATCGGTGCCTGTCCGCGTCGGCAATGTCACGGTCGGCGGCGATGCGCCCATCGTGGTGCAGTCCATGACCAATACGGATACGGCCGATGCGGATGCGACGGTCGCCCAGGTGGCGGCCCTGGCGCGCGCCGGGTCGGAACTTGTCCGCATCACCGTCGACCGGCCGGAAGCCGCGGCCCAGGTGGCCCGGATCAAGGACCGGCTCGACCGGATCGGGATCGACGTGCCGCTGGTCGGCGACTTTCATTATATCGGCCACAAGCTGCTGGCGGATTATCCCGACTGCGCGGCCGCGCTCGACAAGTATCGGATCAATCCGGGCAATGTGGGCTTCAAGGCCAAGCGGGACACCCAGTTCTCGCAGATCATCGATCTGGCGTTGAAACACGACAAGGCAGTGCGCATCGGCGTCAACTGGGGATCGCTCGACCAGGAACTTCTCACCCGGCTGATGGACGAGAACGCGGCAAGTGACACGCCTGTCTCGGCTGCCGCGGTCATGCGCGAGGCGATCATCCAGTCCGGTCTCTTGTCCGCCGAACGGGCCGAAGCGCTGGGCATGGGCCGGGACAGGATCATTCTTTCGGCCAAGGTCAGCCAGGTTCAGGACCTGATTGCCGTCTATGCCGACCTTGGCCGGCGCTGCGACTACGCCCTGCATCTCGGGCTGACCGAGGCGGGCATGGGAACCAAGGGAATCGTGTCGTCCGCCGCCTCCATGGGCATCCTGCTGCAGCAGGGGATCGGCGACACGATCCGCGTCTCGCTGACGCCGGAACCGGGCGGCGACCGGACACGGGAAGTTCAGGTGGCCCAGGAGCTTCTCCAGGTGATGGGCTTCCGCGCCTTCGTTCCGGTGGTGGCGGCCTGTCCGGGCTGCGGGCGGACCACGTCGACCGTGTTTCAGGAGCTTGCCAGCGACATTCAGGAGCATATCCGGGTGTCGATGCCGGTCTGGCGGGAACAGTATCCGGGCGTGGAAAGCCTCAATGTGGCGGTCATGGGCTGCATCGTGAACGGGCCGGGGGAATCCAAGCATGCCGATATCGGCATTTCGCTTCCCGGCACCGGCGAAACGCCGTCCGCCCCGGTCTTCATCGACGGCGAGAAGGTGGCGACCCTGCGCGGTGAGGGGATTGCCGAAGACTTCAAGCAGATGGTTCTCGACTATATCGAAAACCGCTATGGTCGCGGCGCCTCCCAAGCGACCCCGGCTAAAAGCGCCTGACGAAAGACCCGGACATGAACATCACTCAAGGCCAGCCGGCGGCGGCCAAGAAGCCCTTGCTGGTCGTTACCTCCCAGGTCGTGCGCGGCGGGATCAGCGGCCGCGGACTGGTTTTCTCCCTGGAGCGGCTCGGCCATTCCGTCTGGTTTCTGCCGACGATTCTGCTGCCTTGGCATCCGGGTCAGGGCAAGGGTACCAGGATTACGCCGAGCCCGGCGGATTTTTCCTCGATAGTGGCCGATCTTGCGGCTTCGCCCAAGCTTGGCGAGATCGGCGGCGTCCTGACGGGCTATCTCGGCCATCCGGACCAGGCCGCAGCGATTGCGGAGCTGGTAAAGGCGGTCAAGCGCCATACCCCCGACGCGCCTTACGTCTGCGATCCGGTCATGGGAGACCGGACCGATGACGGTGACGGCGGTCTTTACGTGCCGCAGGCAACCGCGGAGGCGATCCGCGACACGCTGGTGCCGCTGGCCGATATCGTCACGCCGAACTGTTTCGAACTGTCCTGGCTGACGGGGCGCGAGGTGAAGAGCGAACTTCAGGCCTTGTCTGCGGCCCGGACGCTGGGATCTGACCGGGTGCTGGTGACATCGGCGCCGGCGCTTCGGCGCAATGCGATCGCAAACCTTCTGGCAGGACCGCGCGGCGCGGTGGTTGCCGAGCATGCCATGGTTGCCGATGCGCCGCACGGCACCGGGGATCTGATTGCCGGGCTGTTCCTGTCGCGGCACCTCGACGGCCTGTCCGACGAGGACGCGCTGGTGCGTGCCGCCGGGTCCGCCTTCGAACTGGTTGCCCGCAGCGTGAAAAAGGGGGCGGACGAACTGCTGTTCGCCGAAGAGCAGCAATCGCTTGGCCGGCCGATGGCCCTCGTCTCGAGCCGCCGGGTTCTGGAAACCACGAGCCGTGCCTGACGGCCCGGACTGGGTCGCCGGCGTCGACGGCTGCAGGGCCGGCTGGGTTGCGGTCCTTTGGCGACTGGGAGAACCGGCAGAGGTTCGTCTGGCGGTGTTTTCCTCCTTTTCGGAGGTTCTTAAACATTCCCCGACCGTTTCCGTCATCGCCGTCGACATGCCGATCGGCCTTCCCGACAGGATCGGAGCCGGCGGACGCGGACCGGAAAAGGCGGCACGCCGGCATCTGGGCGAACGGCAGTCATCGGTCTTTGCGGTTCCGGCACGTAGCGCGGTCTATGCCGAGGACTATGCTCAGGCCTGCGAGATCGCGCAGACGACCTCCGAGCCGCCGAAGAAAGTCTCCAAGCAGGCCTTCTACCTGTTTCCGAAAATCCGCGAGATCGACGGGCTGATGACACCGGAACTGGAGGCGCGTGTTTACGAGGTCCATCCCGAACTCGCCTTCTGGCGCCTCAACAACGGCGAGGCGATGAGCCTGCCGAAAAAGATCAAGAGCCGCGCCAACGGGCCGGGTCTCGATCAGCGCCGGGACCTGCTTGTCTCCTGCGGCTTTGAGCGGGATTTCCTCGACCAAAAGCCGCCGCGCGGCTGCGGACGGGACGATCTTCTGGATGCGGCCGCGAATTGCCTGATTGCGGAGCGGATCGCCAATGGAGGTGCGGAGCCGTTTCCGAAGGATTTCCAGCGCGACGGCAAGGGCCTCAGGATGGCGATCTGGGCCTAGAGTTTCACTTTCTGGACGGGAAACTGGCTGCACTGCTCCCTCTCCCATGGGAGAGGAAATTAGGGGGGCGGCGGCAAGCGCCATCGTCAGAACAGGAATGTCTCTAAGGCTTCGGAGCAGGCGTCGCAGTCGTCTCAATAGGTCCGACCGTGCCTTCGGTGTCTTCCGTTTTGGAACCGAAGGGGAGCCAGCGCTTGAAGAAACCGGCCGTCGGGCTTTCCTTCTTTTCCGGCTGGAGGGCGACCGCCTGGGTCTCTACAGCCGTTCCGGGCCGGGTCTGCTGGGGTGCCGGCACGACGGACGCGGTTGCCTCGGTGGCAGCGGGTTCCGTGTTTTCAGACGTTCCGTCCGTGCTTGCTTCGGCAGATCCGCCGAGAATGTTGGCGAACTTGGTCTGACGTTCCTCCCAGCGCTTTTCGCGTTCGGCGCGCGCCTCGTATCTAGCGGCCAGCTGCTGGAATTTCTCGTCGTCCTTGCGCTGCTTTTCCTGAACCAGCTGCTGCAGCCGGGGCGGAACCTCATAGGCCGGACATTTCGCGGCCGCGCGGAAGGGAACGCCGTCCACCAGCGGTGTGGCGTCGAAAACATATTTCTTTTCGCAGAAGGAGATTTTCGGCGGGACCTTGGTGAGCTCGAAGTGATCGTAGCCGACCTTCAGCATGCCCCAGAAATCCATGTACTCGCTGTCATAGTGCTTGGCCATGTTTTCCGGGGTCATGCGGAACGGAAAGGCCTGGACCTGGAAGGAACGCTGGCCGCCCTTGAAGCTGTCGCGGGCAAGCGCGTAAATGTCCTGGACCTGGGCATCGGTCATGGCGTAGCAGCCGCGCGACGAACAGGCGCCGTGGACCATCAGATTGGTCCCAGTACGGCCATAGGAGCGGTCATACTGGTTCGGGAAGCCCAGGTTGAAGGCCAGGTGGTAGCTGGAATTCGGATTCATCAGGCCCGGGGTGATTTCGTAGAAGCCTTCCGGCGCCTGGCGATCGCCTTCCTTGATTTTCGGGCCGAGTTTTCCCGACCATTTGCAGATCTCGAAGGACTGAAGCAGCGCAAACCGGCCGTTGCGTTTTTCCTTCCAGACCTCAAGGGTGGATTCCTCCTTGAAGATCCGGATCATGATCGGCGACGTCGACGGCATGTCGAGATCGGTCATCTTGCGCTTGATGGGGTCGCTGACAGGGCGCTGGGCCTTCGGGCCGTAGCCGAGCTCATCGGGCTGGCAGGCGGCGAGAACTCCGGCAACGAGAACCATTCCCGCGATCCTGCCGGCAATCCGGCCCAAACCAGCGGTGCCTGGAAACCGTGTGACTGGATACTGTCTTGTCGGAAGGCGCCATGCCGCCATGTGATTTTCCCAAATACGCTTCATACCGTTGGTGGTCGTGTCCTGAGCGGCGTTTCCCGCTGTCGCAGAATTCCGTCATCCGGACCCGCACCCCAATCCCGATTATCTATGAGATTATGGTTGCCAGCAGGTTACCTAAAACAGTCCGCCTGTTGGAAGACTACGGTTCAGCACGTTTTCGTCAACGCCTGACTGCCCCTAAGTTATGTATGGACATCAGCCAAGTCGTTCAATGCCCTGAAATTCTGGCCAAACAACGGCAGTGCCACGCCCGGTCACGAGCGCGGCGAAATTCCTGTGGCGGAAATGAAAAAGGCGTCCGTCAGGACAGGGTGCGACCGATGGCGAGGAATTTCTCGCGGCGATGCTTGCGGATCTCGTCAGCGCTCTTGCCGGCAAGGTCGGCGAGGGCGGTCTCGATGGCCGATCCGGCGCGGTCGATAACGGTTTCCCGGGCCCTGTGTGCGCCGCCGACCGGTTCCTCGATGATGCCGTCGATCACGCCGAGCTGCAGGAGGTCCTGAGCGGTGATCTTCATGTTGGTCGCCGCATCCTGTGCCCGTGCGCTGTCGCGCCAGAGGATCGATGCGGCGCCTTCCGGGGAGATCACCGAGTAGATCGCGTGTTCCAGCATCAGGACCTTGTTGGCGGTGGCGATGGCAATCGCTCCGCCCGACCCGCCTTCGCCGATCACGACGGAAACGGTCGGAGACCCGAGCCCCAGGCCCTTGTCGGTCGACCGGGCAATGGCTTCCGCCTGACCGCGCTCTTCCGCGCCGATCCCCGGATAGGCGCCGGCGGTGTCGACAAGGGAAATCACCGGCAGGCCGAACCGTTCGGCCATGTCCATGATCCGGACCGCCTTGCGGTACCCTTCGGGACGGGCCATGCCGAAATTGTGCTTCAGGCGCGACTGGGTATCGGAGCCTTTTTCCTGGGCGAGGATGGCGACCGACTGTCCGCGGAACCGGCCGAGACCGGCGATAATCGCATGGTCTTCCGCAAAATTGCGGTCACCGGCCAGCGGGGTGAAATCCTCGATCAGACCGGCAACGTAATCCGCGGCATGGGGCCGGTCGGGATGGCGGGCGACCAGGGTTTTCTGCCAGGGGGTCAGTTTGGAATAGAGATCCTGCAGCGTTTGCGAGGACTTGCTCTTCAGGCGGTTGATCTCGTCCTCGACATTGACGGCTTCCCCACCTGCGGCCAGTGCCCGCAGTTCCTGGATCTTGCCTTCGATGTCGGCGACGGGCTTTTCGAATTCCAGATAGCTGTGCATCTACTCTCACACCTGAAACGCGCCACAGCCTGAATGAAGAGGAGGGCCGTATTTCCCACAAAGCTGGGCTGGTTGATTGCGTAACAATTGCCATGGGCTCTATCAAGAGACTGGACCGGGCGCAAGAGCGCTTGGTCCGATGGCAACAAGGACTGCCGCCGGATATGGAAACGTCTTTCGCGATATCAAGAGCCTATCTGGCGGCCTGGTCCCCGGCCCCGGACTTGATGTTGAGCTGGGAGGCCTGCACCACCAGCCTGCCGGTTTTGGTATCGATGGAAATCCGGTAGGGGATCAGGACATTGCCGCCGAGCGGGGCCAGCCAGGTTTCCATCCCCGCCTTGGCCATGTATTTCACCGATTCCTTGGACGGACGGTGGCCGGCCACCGGAATCCATTTCGCCTTGCAGATGACGACAGGACCGTTGTAGCCGTGGCCGGACACGTTTTTCGTGCCCTTGTA
Organism: Roseibium aggregatum; assembly: GCF_014692675.1. GTDB lineage: Bacteria > Pseudomonadota > Alphaproteobacteria > Rhizobiales > Stappiaceae > Roseibium > Roseibium aggregatum_C. The sequence continues at coordinate 140,874 of NZ_JABFCZ010000011.1, forward strand.
GCTCAATTTGATGTCGAAACGGGTCCAGCCGTCGAAAATCGGCAGTTTCCGCTTGCAGGCTTCAGGGCCGATCAGGTCGTCCGCGGTCGGGACCGGCATCAGGGCGGCGCTCAGGGGATCCATCGCATTGTGGCGATGCTTGGCCGTCACCTTGATCCGTTCCGCGTTCGGCTTGAACTGGGGCATCACTTCCATGGAGCGGATGTGTCCGGATCCCTGGCCGAGGGCGACATAGAAATCCCGGTTCGCCGCATGGGAGGCCATCTCGTATTTCGACGGAACGACCTTGTTGCCCAGAAGCCAGCCGGAGGCCTGGGCCCCGCCCTTGCCGGTGCTGAACAAGGTGCCGACGCCGGCCGGTTCAAGTCCAACCTTGGCCGAATAGGCGTTGCCCTGCAGAACGAGCGCCAGGCTGCCGCGTCCGATCGTCAGGCCGGCGATGGTGATATCATACAGACCGCCGATGCTGCTCTTCTGCGCTTCCGCAGGGGCCGTCCAAAGGACGGCGGCAAGAACCGGTACAGCCAGAAACCGTCCGAATGACTTAAGACCTGACACTTCAAACCTCCACACTGCCCGTTATCGGGCAGAGTTGCTGCGCCCCCGCGCCTAACCCATTGTGTATGGCCCATCACGTGTGGGAAGATTGTCGGACCCTCTTCCGCAATCCTGAATACCAATGGCGTAATTGTTCGTTGTCATGGTAACTCTATGGTTAACATAACACAGATGAACCATTGAAAAATGCGGAAAGGTGGGCAGGACCGTGGCACGCGCGGGAATGGGGACCCGCGTTCCTCGGAAAATGGCCTCTTGTGCGAGAAATTCAGGCTGAATGCGCAGATGTCTTGACGATGACGCGCGCGCCCTTTATAGCGGGGCAACTTTTTTCCGAAAAATGCCGGAAATGCCGCAGCCGGGCCGGTGGCCCGCTCCTTTCCGGTCGTAACTGCCGGCCATTCAAACCCGGCCCGAAGACAAAAGGTGATATCATGGCACGCCGCTGCGAACTCTCCGGCAAAGACGTGATGACGGGCAACAACGTCTCGCACGCAAACAACAAGAGCCGTCGCCGGTTCCTGCCGAACCTGTGCAACGTCTCGCTGCTGAGCGATACGCTCGGTGAGACCTTCAAGCTGCGCATCAGCGCGCATGCCCTGCGTTCGGTCGAACATCAGGGCGGTCTCGACGCTTACCTGCTGAAGGCTTCCGACGACACGCTGTCGGACAAGGCCCGTCAGATCAAGGTCAGCATCAAGCGCCAGCAGGCTGAAGCCGCTGCCTGAACCCTTTCGGGGATCTGAAATGACTGCTACCCGGAGATTCTCCGTGGGCCACTTCGCCATCGCGGTCGCCGCGATGGCGGTTGTCGTTGTTGCGTCCAATTATTTGGTCCAGTTTCCGGTCCAGGGCACGCTCGGCGCGATCAACCTGGCCGATCTGCTCACCTGGGGTGCGTTCACCTATCCGGCCGCATTCCTGGTCACGGACCTGACCAACCGCAAATTCGGACCGAATCCGGCCCGACTTGTTGTGGCGGTCGGCTTCGTCCTGGCCGTGGCCCTGTCGATCCTGCTGTCGACGCCGCGCATCGCGGTCGCGTCCGGCTCGGCCTTCCTTGTGGCGCAGCTGCTCGATGTGACCGTCTTCAACCGTCTGCGCCGGTTGAGCTGGTGGAAAGCCCCGTTCGCATCGTCCCTGTTCGGGTCGGTGATCGACACGCTGCTGTTTTTCTCCATCGCCTTTTCCGGCGGCATGGCTGTCCTGCTCGGCTATTACGACGACTTCGCGGTGCAGTCGGCGCCGTTGCTGGGCGTGTTCGCGCCGGAAGTGCCGCGCTGGATTTCCTGGGCTGTGGGCGATTTTTCGGTGAAGATCCTGGTCGCGATCTTCCTGCTTGCCCCTTATCGCATCCTGCTCGGCTTCCTGGTGCCGTTGCCGAAGAGATCGGTCGCCTGACAAAGACCCGCAGACAATTTAGCGAAGGCGCCTCTTGCAGGCGCCTTTTTCTTTGGCATGCGTTTCAGACTAGCCGTGTGGTCAGGAGCTTGAAGCCGATGGCGCCGAAGGCCAGGGCGAACAGGCCGCTGAACCAGCGATGGAGCCGAATATAGGCCTGCCGAACGGAGGCGATGGAAAACAGCCAGCCGTAGCCGATCATTATGAAGGCGCTGAGCGAGCCGACAGCGGCAATGATGGACACCAGATCTCCGGCCGTCGCCCCGGCGGGAACGCCGATGGAGTAGAGCGACCCGAAAAACAAGATCGCCTTGGGATTGGTCAGGTGAATGGCCAGTCCTTTTCGAAACGCCGCGCCCATCGAACTGATTTCCACCGGACTGGCCTTTTTCCCTTTGCCAAAGCAGGCGGATCTCGCCGAGACGATGGACAGATAGATGAGATAGGCGGCGCCTGCATAACGGACGGCTTCAAACATCCAGACGTGGGCGAGCATGATGGCGCTCAGCCCGAAGGCGGCCGATGTCGACCAGGTCAGGGAGCCGCACACGACACCGGCCCCGAGCGCCATGCCGATCCGGCGCCCGGAGGCCATGGAGGCGCCGGCTATGGCCAGGGTTGCAGGACCGGGGCTTGGAATTGCGATCAATGCGGCCCCGAGGATAAGCGGGTAATTGATGGCGTCCATAATTGCCTCCCGGGGAAATTTCGAACCGGTTATTTGTCGTCGAGCATAAACCTGAGCAACAGCGTCCGTTGCAGGATGGACCGGTTGTTGTCCGAAATCAGGGTCAGGATCGTGCGGCCCTGGGCATCCCGGTGGATGTCGAGGCCTTCCATGTTGTCGATCTGGTTGCCGTAGTCGGCCTCCATCAGGACCGCGCCCTTGAGTTCCGCGCCGGGGCGGAGGCTGTCGGCGGCAAATCGGCGGATCCGCATGCCGACGAGATCGCGCAGGTTGAAGCGGCGTTCCAGCAGAAGCAGGGTTCCGTCCGGCAGGAAGGCGGCGTCGGTCGCGTCATACCGGTCGGAGCGCACGACGGCAAAGCGCTCCACCTTGCCCTTGCCGATCAGAAATCCCGGCAGGTTGTCGTGCCCGGTCTTGCCCCGCTCGGCGATGGCGACCAGGGTGCCGGCAATCGGCGAGCCCGGCGGGGCGACGGCGATCGATTCCAGCCCCTTGGTTCCCCGCAGTGTGTGGATCTCGGGTGAAAGCGCGAGTTCGCCGACAAGGCGCTCCTTGCCCGTCTTCAGGGGCCAGGGAAAGCGGTAGACAGTGTTGACCCGTTCCGCGGAGACCAGAACCGTGTTGCCGTCGATGGCGAGCGCCTCGGTGTCGCTGCCGTTGCCCTTCCGCAGGGCCCGGCCCTTTTGGTCGAGCATGTCGGCATAGCGGGCGTTGGAAAGCTCGAGGGGCTTTCCGTCCGGGGCCTGTTCTATGTCGGCGGAAAACCAGATGCCATTGTCGGTAACGGCCAGGATCTGCCGTCCGTCTTCCAGACTGATCAGGCCGGACAGCCCGCCGACGTTCCGGTCGGGGGAAATCAGTTCCAGCCCGCCCAGATAGGTCAGGGAGCCGAACTTCGTTTCAGACCGGCCGATCTGGAACTGGTCGATCTGTCGGACAGTCACCTTGGCCGGCGTGCCCTCGCTGAGCAGGTCGAGGGCATGCGCCGGGCCAGAAGCCGTGAGCAGCGGGAAGGCAAAGACGAAGATCGCGGCAAGCAGACTGCCGTATCCGTCGCGGCGCCTCATTAACGGTGACTTCCGGCCCGTTTCCGCCGTCCGCGGACAGGCGTCGCCATCTGGATCTCGTCGTCGAAGAGATCCGCGAGCTGGTCGGTCATGGCGCCGGCCAGTTCTTCCGCATCGACGATGGTCACCGCCCGGCGGTAGTAGCGGGTCACGTCATGGCCGATGCCGATGGCGATCAGTTCCACCGGCGACCGCGTCTCGATGTCCTCGATGACGTGGCGCAGATGCCGCTCCAGGTAGTTGCCCGGGTTGACCGACAGGGTGCAGTCGTCCACCGGCGCGCCGTCGGAGATCATCATCAGGATGCGCCGCTGTTCCGGCCGGGCGAGCAGGCGCTCGTGGGCCCAGGTCAGGGCTTCGCCGTCGATGTTTTCCTTCAGGAGCCCTTCGCGCATCATCAGCCCGAGGTTCCGGCGCGACCGGCGCCAGGGGGCGTCCGCGGACTTGTAGATGATGTGGCGCAGGTCGTTCAGCCGGCCGGGCGTGGCCGGCTTGCCGGCGCCGATCCAGGCCTCGCGGGACTGGCCGCCCTTCCAGGCCTTGGTGGTGAAGCCGAGGATTTCCACCTTCACGCCGCAGCGCTCCAGCGTGCGCGCGAGAATATCGGCGCAGGTCGCGGCAACCGTGATCGGACGGCCGCGCATAGAGCCGGAATTGTCCAGAAGCAGGGTGACGACCGTGTCGCGGAAATTGGTGTCCCGCTCCTGTTTGAAGGCAAGCGGGGCCATCGGGTCCGTGACTGCACGTGTCAGGCGGGCGGTGTCGAGCAGACCCTCTTCCAGATCGAAGTCCCAGGCCCGGTTCTGCTGGGCCATGAGCTTTCTCTGCAGCCGGTTGGCAAGCCGGGCGACCGCGCCCTGGAGATGGACGAGCTGCTTGTCCAGGAAGCCGCGCAGGCGGTCCAGTTCGGCAATGTCGCACAGGTCTTCGGCGGTGACGGTTTCGTCGAACTGGGTGGTGAAGACCTTGTAGTCGGAAACCGGCGGACGGTTGGAAAACGGAAGGTCGCGCCGTTCGCTTTCGCCGGCCTCCTCGGCGTCCTCCGCCATGTCGTCTTCGGCAAAGTCCTCGAACTCGGCATCGGCGGCCTCGGTCTCGCCGGCGTCCTGTTCCTCGCCGGACATCTCCATTTCCTGGGGAGAGGCTTCCTGTTCGCCGGTGTCCTGCTCGGTGTCGCCACCGGTTTCGGCTTCGTCGTTGTTGCCGTTGTCCTGGCTTTCGTCCTGGTCTTCGCTTTCGTCGTGCTCGCCGATCTCGTCGCCCATGTCGAGAGCTTTCAGAACGTCACGGAAATGGCTGGCGAAGCCGGCCTGGTCCTCCAGTTCGGGCACCAGCCGGTCCAGGTCGTGGCCGGCCTTGTCCTCGATCCACTCCCGCCACATGTCGACGAGCTTGGCCGCGCTCGCGGGCGGCGGGGTGCCGGTCAGGCGTTCGCGCACCATCATGGCGAGCGCATCCTGCAGCGGGGCGTCTTCCCGGCCCGTGACTTCCGGCGCATTGGCCTTGCGGAAGCGGTCGTCGAGCATTGCCGAGATGTTGCCGGCAACGCCTTCCATGCGCATCGAGCCGACCGCGTCGCAGCGGGCCTGTTCGACGGCCTCGAAAAGCGCGCGGGCTTCCGGCCCGCTCGGCGCGTTGCGCGAATGCACGACGGGATCGTGGCACGCGAGCTTCAGGGCCATGGAATCGCTCAGGCCCCGGGTGATGGCGACTTCCTCACGGGAGAGTTTGCGCGACGGCTCGGGCAGGCGGGCGGCATTGGCGGACACACCCGGCCGGTCGCCGGAAAACACCACTTCCAGTTCGGGCTCGCCGGCAATCGCCCGCATGGTGCCGGTTACGGCCCGCTTGAACGGTTCCGTATCGACCGGTTTGCCCTTGCCGGGGCGGCTGTTGTCTCCGGGACCTGCCATTTCACTCTTAACTCATCACGACATTGACGGCGGATTCCGGCAGCTCGTCGCCGAAGCAGCGCTGATAGAACTCGGCCACCAGGGTCTGTTCCATGTCGTCGCACTTGTTCAGGAAGGTCAGGCGGAAGGCAAAACCGACGTCGCCGAAGATTTCCGCGTTTTCCGCCCAGGTGATCACGGTCCGCGGGCTCATGACGGTCGACAGGTCGCCGTTGATGAAGGCGTTCCGGGTCATGTCGGCGAGGCGGACCATCTTCGACACGATCTCGCGGCCTTCCGCGTTCTGGTAGTGCTTGGCCTTGGACAGGACGATGTCGACTTCGTTGTCATGGGGCAGATAGTTCAGCGTGGTGACGATCGACCAGCGGTCCATCTGCGCCTGGTTGATCTGCTGCGTACCGTGATAGAGGCCGGAGGTGTCGCCGAGGCCGACGGTGTTGGCCGTGGCGAACAGGCGAAAGGCCGGGTGAGGCCGGATCACGCGGCTCTGGTCGAGCAGAGTCAGGCGGCCGGAGGATTCCAGGATACGCTGGATCACGAACATCACGTCCGGGCGGCCGGCGTCATATTCGTCGAAGACGAGGGCGACGTTGTGCTGGTAGGCCCAGGGCAGGATACCGTCCTTGAATTCGGTGACCTGCTGGCCTTCCTTGATGACGATGGCGTCCTTGCCGACGAGGTCGATACGCGAAATGTGGCTGTCCAGGTTGACGCGGATACACGGCCAGTTGAGGCGCGAGGCGACCTGCTCGATATGGGTCGACTTGCCGGTGCCGTGGTAGCCGGTGACCATGACCCGGCGGTTATGGGCAAAGCCGGCCAGAATGGCGAGCGTGGTCGCGCGGTCGAACAGGTAGTCTTCGTCGCGGTCCGGAACGTGTTCGGTCGGGACCGAAAACGCCGGTACTCTCAGGTCGGTCTTGAACCCAAAGACCTCTTCCACGGAAATTTCGGTATCCGGCATGCTTGCAGCCGCGTTCGTCGTCTCAGTCATCGGTCCTCCGCTGCCCCGGCAGACAGCCGGGCGGCGTTCTTGTTGGAAAAAGCCTGCAGAATATACAGACTAACAGAAACCGGCTTTCTTCAGGACGTTATAGGCCTGAATGATTTCCCGCAGGCGGTCCTCGGAGGAACGATCACCGCCATTGGCATCCGGATGGTTTAATTTCACAAGTTCCTTATAGCGCGCCTTGATCTCGCCGCCACGTGCTGTTTCAGGGAGATTCAGCACATCCAGGGAGCGTTTTTCAAGCGCCAGAAGTTTTCTTTGCCGCGGACGGCGGGCATCGGCGGACCTGCGGTTGGCATGCGCACGCATGTTGGCGCGCGGATCATAGCCGTCCGGGCCGTCGGCCGCCTGCCGGTTGACGCCCATTTTCCATGTGGGCCGGTGGCCGGTCATGGAATCCTTCTGATAGCTGCGGACGTCATCGTCCTGCATGCCGGCGAAATAATTGTAGGACTTGTTGTATTCGCGGACATGGTCGACGCAGAACCGGTAGTACTGGCCTTCCATGTTCCGGCCCTTGGGCGCGCGATGGACACCGGGCCGCTTGCAGCCGGGGTGTTCGCAGGCCGGATGGAGATCCTCCTCCAGACGCTCCTTGTCGGGCTTGACCCGGATGCTGTCGAATATCTTTGAGTCCAGTTTCATGAGCGTCAATATCGTCCGCACGGCGCTTCGGGACAAGTCGGTTTGGGCGGCTGTCCCGACAGTTTTCATCATCAGGGTTGGAATGGCAGGTAACGGCAGCCGGAGACATTATCATAACTACCGGCTGCGGCGAAATACGCTGTAGCTGAAATGCTGGGTGCGCCCCGCAGGGGTTAGATGGTCATTACCAAGGGTTTCGACAAGTTCGTAACCGTCGCCGAGCACGTGTGAGATCGTCGCACTGTCGTGCCGGCAGACGGGAAGTCCGGAGCATTTTTCCGGTCCGTCCGGGGCGAAGGTGCCGAGGATCAGGATCCCGCCGGGCTTCAGTCCGCGGTCCAGAAGGTACCTGTAGCGCTGCTGGTCCGCCAAGTCGGTCAGAAAGTGAAACGTGGCCCGGTCATGCCAGATGTCGAACCGGCGTTCCGGCTCCGACTTCAGGACATCGCTTTCGATCCACGTGACCGTATCCGCTCGTTCGCCGAGGCGCTGCCTGGCAATTTTCAGGGAAGAACCGGCAAGATCGAGGACGGTGAGGTCGGAAAATCCCAGATCGAGGAGCGCATCGACCAGACGGGAGGCACCGCCGCCGATATCGACAATTGCCGCCGTCCGATCCGTTGCGTAGCGGCTCACCAGCGACAGCGACGGCTCCGGTTTTTCCTGAAACCAGCTGACCTTCGTGTCGTCCTGTGTCGTCCAGGCACGGTTCCAATGTTCCTTGAGACTGGTATCACTCATGCACATTTACGTTTAATTCGGGTCCAGGGACTGTCAGCGGTTCGACGCCGGACTGTGAGCGCGAACCGCCGGAGAGGGGAAACCATAGCATGAGCACCAGGGACAGCATCATTGCCAAACTGACACAGGCGCTGGCGCCGCAGACGCTGGACGTCATCGACGAATCGGACAAGCACGCCGGACACGGCGGCTGGCGCGAAGGCGGCGAGACCCATTTCCGGGTGGTGATCGTGTCGCCCGCCTTTTCCGGCATGAGCCGGGTGAACCGGCACCGCAAGGTCAACGAGTTGCTGGCCGATGAACTCGCCGCCGGCGTCCACGCGCTCGCCATCGAAGCGCGCGCACCGGACGAGGCCGACCCGCGTGCGGCGCGGGCAACCGCGTCCTAGGGCTTTCGAGCAAATATTTTTACAGGAAGCGGAGGGTTTTTCCGGTCCTTCCGGCCATCCGAATTTACGGCGAAGTGGATTGGATCACCCGGACTTCGCCGTGTGATGACGCAGAATGGGTGGATAGGGCGTGCCCTTATCCCCGGTGTCATTGCCCGGCGAAGTCCGGGCAATCCACTCGCATCAGCCAAATGGAAAGGCGGCTGAAAATGCGTGAAACCGGCAGCCCTAGGTCTTACTGGCCGGAACCGTTGGCGGGGGCGGGGTTTGGGCCGCGCCGGCCGCCAGCAGGTTGGGCTTCTGGCCGAGCGGCATGATCCGCAGGCGGGTGATCCGGTTCTTTTCCCGGCGCAGCACCGTGAAACGGAAGCCGTAGAAGGTGAAGATCTGGCGTTCTTCCGGGATCATCCGAGCCTCGTGAATGACGAGGCCGGCGATGGTGGTGGCCTCGTCGTCCGGCAGGCGCCAGTCGGTCGCCCGGTTGAGGTCGCGGATCGGCACGGAGCCGTCAACGATGACCGAGCCGTCGGCCTGGGGCCGCACGCCTTCCAGTTCCACGTCATGCTCGTCGGCGATCTCGCCGACGATTTCCTCCAGAATGTCTTCCAGGGTGACCAGTCCCATCACCTCGCCGTATTCGTCGACGACGAGGGCGAAATGGGCCTTGTGGCGCAGGAAGGCGTTGAGCTGGTCCTGCAGGCTCGTCGTATCGGGCACGAACCACGGCGGGGTCGCGATCTGCAGGAGATCGATCTTGGAAAAATCGCCGCCTGCGGCATGCAGGGCGCGCAGCAGATCCTTGGCGTGCAGCACGCCGACGAAGTTGTCGCTTTCCCCGCGCCAAAGCGGCAGGCGCGTATAGGGGGAGGACAGCGCCTGCTCGATCAGCTTCGGCAGATCCTCTTCCGTGTTCAGGGCGACCATGTTGGTCCGGTGGACCATGACGTCGGAGACTTCCAGTTCGGCGAGATCGAGAACGCCGCCGAGACGGTCGCGCTCCGCCTTGACCAGGCCGCCTTCCTTGTGCTGCAGGTCGACCGCGCCGCGCAGTTCCTCGTGGGCGGACAGGATCGAGGCGTCCTCGCCCACATTGACGCCGACCAGGCGCAGCATCACCCGGACGATCGCCTCGACGCCGATGACGACGGGGCCGAAAACGGCAACTATGACGTTGACCACCGGCGCGACCGCCAGGGCAAAGCGTTCCGGATTGGAGATCGCCCAGGTCTTCGGCAGGACCTCGGCGAAGACCACCACCAGGGCCGTCATGACCAGGGTGGCAAAAGCAACGCCCGCCTGGCCGAAAAGGGTCAGGAACACGCTGGTGGCCAGGGCGGAGGCAAGGATGTTGACCAGGTTGTTGCCGAGCAGCAGCGCGCCGATCAGCCGTTCGCGGGAGGAAATCAGGCGGCTGACGGTCTGCGCCTTGCCGTCGCCGGTCTTTTCCAGCTGATGGATGCGGGCGCGCGAGGCTGCGGTCAGCGCCGTTTCCGAGCCGGAGAAAAAGCCCGACAGGAACAGCAGGATGAAGACGGCGGCAATGGCCAGCCAGAGGGTAAGTTCCATCATTGCTTCAGCTTTTCTTCCAGAAAGGTCCGTACGGTCTCCGGTTCCACGCCCTTTTCGACGAAGCTCTCGCCGACGCCGCGGCTGAGGATGAAGGTCAGCTGGCCCCGGGTGACCTTCTTGTCCTGGGCGATGATGTCCATCAGGGTTTCGGCGGGCGGGAGCTGGCCTGGAATGTCCGACATGCGGATTGGCAGACCGACATCCGTCAGGTGTTTTTCCACCCGCTCGACAACGGCGCCATCGATCAGGCCGAGCCGCTGCGAGAACTCATGGGCGAGCATCATGCCGATGGAGACGCCCTCGCCATGGACCAGCCGGACGGTCTCGTAGGCGACCGCCGATTCCAGCGCATGACCGAAGGTGTGGCCGAGGTTCAGGAGCGCCCGGCGGCCGGATTCCAGCTCGTCGGCGGCGACCACATCCGCCTTGGCCTGACAGGAGCGGGCGACCGCCTCGTCGCGTTCCGGGCCTCCGGCAAAGACCGCCTGCCAGTTCTCCTCCAGCCAGGCAAAGAACGGCTCGTCGCCGAGCAGGCCGTATTTGGCGACTTCCGCATAGCCGGCGCGGAAATCGCGCAGGGGCAGGGTGTCGAGGATTGCCGTGTCGGCGAGGACGAGGGCGGGCTGGTAGAAGGCGCCGATCAGGTTCTTGCCGTGGCGGGAGTTGATCCCGGTCTTGCCGCCGACGGAACTGTCCACCTGGGCGAGCAGGGTCGTCGGGATCTGGATGAATTTCATGCCGCGGCGGACCGAGGCCGCGACGAAGCCGGCAAGGTCGCCGACCACACCGCCGCCGAGCGCGACAACCGCGTCGCTGCGCTCAAGCCGGGCCGCCAGGACCTCGTCGCACAGGCGTTCGTACATGGCAAAGCACTTGGTGGCTTCGCCCGCCGGAACGGTCATGACCACGTGATCCACCCCGGCTTTGCCGAGGCTCTTTTTCAGCGTGTCCAGATGCAGGCCCGCCACCGTTTCGTCGGTGACGATCGCCATCCGGCTGCCGGGCAGGAGCTTGGCGATCTTGTCGCCGGCCTGTTCGATGAGGCCGCGGCCGATCTCGATTCCGTACGAACGCTCACCCAGATCCACGCTGACGGTTCTAAGCTCCGTTTCCTTTTCGGAGGCGATGTCCAGTGTTTCGCTCATTGTGCGCCTGTTGCGGTTTCTTGGGCAGAAGACGTCAGGTCTTCCGCCAGCAGTCTGGATTTAAGGGCTTCGACGATATCTTCAACGACCATGTCGTGAGGAACGTCGCGGGAATTCACGGTCAGGTCCGCCATTCCGTAAACCGGATACCGTTTGGCCATCAGCTCTTTCATGGTGCCTTCCGGATCCGGGGTCTGCAGCAGCGGCCGGTTGGCCCGTTTGCGGACCCGCTCCATGACCGTGTCCAGATCCGCCTTCAGCCAGACGGAAATGCCGTTTTCGGCGATCTCGTCCCGGGTGGCCTCGCTCATGTAGGCGCCGCCGCCGGTCGCCAGAACCTGGGGGCCTTCCTTCAGCAGGCGGGCGATCACCCGCTCTTCGCCCTTGCGGAAATAGGGTTCGCCGTGGGCGGCGAAGATTTCCGGCACGGTCATGTTGGCGGCCTGTTCGATTTCCGTGTCCGCATCCACGAAAGGGATGTCGAGGCGGTGCGCCAGGCGACGGCCGACGGTGGATTTGCCGCAGCCCATGATGCCGACGAGCACGATGGAGCGCTTGCCCAACGCCCTCACGAGGCGGGCATCTTCGGCGCGCTCGCCTGCGCTTCGTTGAGCTGTCGCGTTTTCCGCTTTCTGGTCGCTTCTGTGTGCCATGGCGGCTTTGTAGCACATTCACCGAAAAAGAAAGGTCCCTTTGCAATCCGGCGCATATGCGAAATTTCCGGCTCAATGCCGTCCGGCTTGCGCGCCGGTGCCCGAGGGGAAACACTGTGCCAAAGTGATTCGACGGAGCCTTCCGCGTGCCGACCCTTACACGACTGCTGATTGTTCTGGTTCTTCTCGGTGCGACCGGCTACGGGATCGTCTATTCGCTGGCCCATTTCGTGCACCCGCGGGACCGTGAAATCGAGGTCAGGATCAAGAAGGACGGCTTCGGGCGCTGAACCGGTGTCTCCGGCTGGCACCCGGAATGAGGGCAGGTGATCGTGGCGATTGACTACACGTGCGAGAGCTTCCTGGAAATGCTCACTGCCGAGCGCGGGGCGGCGGAAAACACGCTGGCGGGCTACCGCCGGGACCTGGAGGATTTCGGCGAGTTCCTGGCGGACAAAAAGCCGGCAAAAGCCGGCACCGCCGACATTGCCGCCTATCTCAGCGACCTGAACGACCGCGGCTTTGCCGCAACCTCCCAGGCCCGGCGCCTGTCGGCGCTGAAGCAGTATTTCAAGTTTCTCTATGCGGAAGGCCTGCGCGAGGACGATCCGACCCGGACGCTGTCGGCGCCGAAGAAACGGCAATCCCTGCCGAAGGTGTTGTCCGTCGACGAGGTCGACCGGCTGATTGAAGCAGCCAGGGAAATGACGCAGAAGTCGCACAAGAGTGCCGCCGAACGGCTGCGCTGCCACCGGCTCTACACGTTGCTGGAGGTGCTTTACGCCACCGGGCTCCGCGTCTCGGAGCTGGTGTCGCTGCCGGTGACGGCGGCGAAGCGGGATGCGCGGCTGATCGAGATCCGGGGCAAGGGCGGCAAGGAGCGGCTCGTGCCGCTTTCCAAGGCCGCGCAGGCGGCCATGCGCGACTATGTGGGCCTGCGCGCCGCCGAAGGCGCCTATGAAAAAAGCCCGTGGCTGTTTCCCTCCCACGGGGAGAGCGGCCATTTCACCCGGCAGGCCTTCGGCCGGGATCTGAAGGACCTGGCAGTTGCGACCGGATTGCCTGCGGCCAAGGTGTCGCCGCACGTGCTGCGCCATGCCTTCGCCTCGCACCTGTTGCAGAACGGGGCCGATCTCCGCGTGGTCCAGCAGCTTCTGGGGCATGCGGATATTTCCACCACGCAGATCTACACCCATGTGCTGGATGAACGCCTGCGCGAGCTGGTCGAAAGCGCCCATCCGCTGGCGAAAAGGTAAGCTCCCCCGCGGTGTCCGCGAGGGAGCGGTATTAGAGCATCGGGCGATAACTTTGAAACATTTGACCGGCGCGCTTTTGTTTGCTGACAAGGCGGGTCGCGTGCCGTGGTGTTTCCCACCACAAGCGCGAGCCAACGCAGTCAGCGGGCAAAAGAGCCCGGCCCTTCGGGTGTCAGAAAGCAGCCCATCGACTGCGTTGCGCCGCTTGCACGATGCGCCGCATCGCGCTTCACGACGCGCCTAGCCGAATGAACTGCTTTCAGACATCAAATGGCTCAAAGTTATCGCCCGATGCTCTAGCTTACGGCGCGGGCATGGCCGGCAGCAGGCCTTCCAGGGTCAGGCCGATGGCGAGCAGGTGCCGGTCGGAAAAGGCCGGGCCGTCCAGTTCCAGCCCCACGGGCAGGCCGTCCTTCGTCAGGCCGACCGGCAGGGTCAGGCCGGGAATGCCGGCGTTCGAGCCCGGATCGGTGTTGCGGATGAAGGTCGGGAACGTGGGCACGTCCTGGCCGTTCAGCTTGACCGTCTCGTCGGAGCCGGCAATCGGCTGGGCCGGCAGCGGCGTCGTCGGGAAGGCGATGGCGTCGAGATCGTTGACGACGAAGGTTTCCGCATAAAGCGCCTGCAGCTTCGGCCGGAAGTCGTTGATGGCGGCCAGATAGACCTCTTCCGGAATGGCCTTGTCGCCGAGGATCAGCTCATCGAAGACGAATTTCACGTCCGGACTGGCGACCTTGGCGGCGACGTCCTCGATGGTGATGCCGGTGCCGTTGTCCTTCAGGAACGCCGAGATATCGCCCTTGGCCTCCCACAGGGCAACCGGAAAGCCGATCTTGTCGTTCAAGGCCGCAACGTCGCTCATGTCGAGCGGCACCAGGGTGGCGCCGGCGTCTTCCAGGGCCTTCAGCGCGGCGGTCATCAGCCGGCCGGTTTCCGGATCGACATTGTCGTTGAAGGCGGAGGGAACGCCGATGCGCAGCGATTTCGGATCGGCGGGCTCAATCGTCGTCGCATCGCCGGTGATCACGCCGTCGAAGAGGACGAGATCGGCAATCGAGCGGGCAATCGGCCCGGCGGTGTCGCGGGTGTGGGAGATCGGCACGATCCCGCCTTGCGGATAGCGGCCGACGCTGGGGCGCAGGCCGGCAACGCCGTTAAGCGCTGAGGGAATACGCACCGAGCCGCCGGTGTCGGTGCCAAGCCCTGCCGGGGCCATCCGCCCGCCGACCGCGGCGCCGGTGCCGCCGCTGGAGCCGCCGGCAAAGCGGGACGGGTCATAGGCATTGGCAACCGCGCCGAAGGCGGCGTTGTTGGAGGTGATGCCGAAGGCGAGCTCATGCATGTTGGTCTTGCCGAGCAGGATCGCCCCGGCGGCCTTTAGCTTTGCCAGAACCGGGGCGTCCGTTGCCGGCACCCAGTCCTTCAGCGCGGGCGTTCCGGCGGTCGTCGGCAGGCCGGCTGCGGAAATGTTGTCCTTGACGACGATCGGCACGCCGGCAAGCGGGCCTGCGGCCTCGCCCTTGGCAATTGCAGCGTCCGCCGCCCTGGCGGCTGCCAGGGCGCCGTCGCCGTCGAGCGTGATGAAGGCATGGCCGGCTTCGTTCGCCTTGGCGTTGGCGAGCAGCGCCTCGACGAGGCTTTCGGACGTGATCTTGCCGTCCGCGATGGCCTTTGCGGCCTCGCCGGCGGTCAGGCTGGTGAGATCGTCCGCCGCAAAGGCGGGTGTGGCGGCAAGCGCCAGGGCCAGGACGGCCGTTTGAAGTCTGGTTTTCATGGTTTTCCCCTCTTGTCCGGTTTTCCGGAAGGCTCATGAAAGCGGGGAACCAGGCAACGCACATCCTCACAAATGAGGAGGGAAGGGCATTTATTTGAAAAATCTCAGTTCGGTCGGAGGCCGTTGATATGGGCAAGCAGGGCCGCGCGGCTGTCGAGCCCTGACTTCTGGAACACGTTGCGCAGGTGGGTGCGCACGGTCGTCACCGAGATGCCGAGGGCTTCGGCGATATCCGCATCGCGCCGGCCGGCCATGGCCAGCTTGACTACGTCCGTTTCCCGGGCCGTGAGGTGGAGCTCACCGGCCCAGTCGCGGATCCTTGTCACCGGGTCGGCGGCGGACAACCGGATTTCGAAGGCGCGCAGAGAACAGAGCGCGTTGGAAAAGGCGGTGCCGATCGCCTCCAGGATTTCCACGTCCCGCTGGTCGAAGGTGTCCCGGTTGCGGCCGCGCCAGATCCGGATATCGCCCACATGGGTCCGCCCGTCATAGGCATGGAAATTCATGCCGTGATGCAGCCCGTCGCGTGCCAGGAAATCGTTGAAGAACTCGGTCTTCCTGAGATCGTCCTGGGCCATGATCTCGTTGACATGGGTCGCCCTTCGCCGGTGGCGCAGGGCTTTCGTGATCGGATCGCGGTACTGGTAGTAGCGCTCGTAGGCCGAAAGATTCGCCGGGTTCATGTTGATCGACACCCGGTCCGTGTCGCCGTCCTTGTCCGACTTCCAGACATAGGAGGCGAAGTAATCGGCCTTTAAAAGATCAAGCAGCCGCTCGCCGACGCGCTCGCGCAGGCGCGTGCCGTCGCCGATGCGCGTCAGGTCCTGCATGATCCCGAGCAGCAGGGACGTTTCGCGGGACGAAAGTGTCGTCAGCATGTCCTCCTCCTACGGGGAGGATGATAGCGCTGCGGCGGGGTCAGGGCTATCCCGAATGTGAGGTGGGGGCGGTAGAGGATGGTCGGGAAGCCTGCTGCCTCCCCATTTCGTCATTCCAGACAAGTGAGGCGTGGGCCGAACGCTGATCTGGAATCCAGAAATCAGCCGCGCCTAAGCGCGTCCAAAGTTCTAATGAAAGAAATTAGTTCTTTAGTGTCCCAAAGCAGCTTGCTTTCACCAATCCGAAAGGAGGGTGACAAGTGATTGAAAAAACGTATTCTCAACTCATGGGAGAACAGTCAGCAATATTGACATTAAAAATTGATACAGATGAGCCCGTTGAATTACGGGATTTCGTTGGCGCATTCACTTCTCTCGCCAACGAATTTGAGCGTTATGTAGATGCGACCTATAGCGACGTAAAAACAGATCCCAAAATGTATGTCCGCGAAGTCAGGAGCGGGTGTATTGAGGCGGATTTGTTCACGGGATTAATGGCGGTTGCTGCAGCAACGATCACCCATATGGATCAAATTTTGATCCTAGAAGACTTCGTCAAGCGGTGGGGCCAGAGGTTCACATTTCTCCTGAAAGGAGAGGTTCCCGCGGGTGAACTGGAAGGCGCCAAGGAATTAAAAGACTGGGCAGATGCCGCACAATCAATTGCGACCGATCCATTGGCAGGACACCGCCTTGAGGTGGCGCATTTTGAAGATGGAAAAAGGCAAGTAAAGGCATCATTTCAGTTCAAGGCTTCTGAGGCTCGGACGGCTTTGCAAAATATCGAGGATCGAAAGAAGCTGCTCAATAAGCCGGAGACTGAAACCCATCAGCGTGTCTTGATGACGTTTACACGGTCTGACGTAAGCGACGTAAATGTTGGCAAGCGAACCGGCGAGTTAGTGAAGATCGAAGAAATATCCGATCAGCCGATGCCTCTAGTTTACGGCTCTGAAATCGCCGAAGAGCAAATCAAGCACGAAATTCGGGACGCTCACGATAACGTTTATCACAAAGGCTTCATTGTGGACGTTAGCGTAAAAATCGCAAACGGAGGCAGACCTGCGGCCTACGCGGTAACAAACCTACATCAAATAATTGATATTGGTGATTAGCTTAGCCGCATAATATCAGAATTGGTTGCCTCAAAAAGGGCTTGCGTAAACACCGCTGAAAACTCCCCTTCGGAGAAGTGCTCGCTGGCGCTCGCGCTGTCAGCTGGATTCCGGATCTCGTGATGGCGCTGGCGCGCCACACGGTCTGGAATGACGGGGGACTGAGGCGGCAGCCCCACCCTACTTCGGCATCAGCGCCCAATAATCAAAATCGAGGATGACGCCGTCTTCGTATGTGCCGTCGTCCGTCTTCAGCGGGAAATCGGCGCAGGGGCGGTTCTTGGTGGCGACCAGCCGCAGGCGCAGGGCGCCGACATCGGTGCGGCCTTCCAGCTCCGACTTGTAGAGCACTTCCGACCAGGCATAGACCGTG
Source organism: Roseibium aggregatum (assembly GCF_014692675.1). GTDB lineage: Bacteria > Pseudomonadota > Alphaproteobacteria > Rhizobiales > Stappiaceae > Roseibium > Roseibium aggregatum_C. The sequence continues at coordinate 158,048 of NZ_JABFCZ010000011.1, forward strand.
TCGCCGGCAAAGAGCGGGGCCACGTGGCGGCCGCCGTTGATCCCTGCGATATGGAAGGCATTGCCGAGGCCGTTGAAGGACAGGCCCCGGGCGAGCGATATGACGTGGCCGCCGTAGATCAGCCGGCGGCCGAAACGGCCCTGGCCTTCCGTGTGCTGGTTGAAATGCACCTTGGCCGTATTCTGAAACAGCCGGGTGGCGAGCTGGTGCTCGGCTTCCTCCACGGTCATGCCGTCCACATGGTCGATCTTTTCGCCGACCTCGTAGTCGCCGAAGCGGAATTTGGAGCCGGAAAGATCGTTGTCCCAATAGGCGGTGTCGAGCATGGGCACGGCGTTGCCGAGGGCGTCCGGGGTGATGGCGCCGGGCAGGTCCGGAACCACGGTGTCTGGCGCCGAGCTTTCCGGATCGCGCTTGTTGACCATGACCCAGCGGACATAGTCCAGCACCTCGGTGCCGTCCGCCGTATAACCGGTGGAGCGGACATAGACGACGCCGGTCTTGCCGTTGGAATTCTCCTTCTTGCCGATCACTTCCGAGACGGCCGACAGGGTATCGCCCGGATAGACCGGGGCGAGGAAGCGCCCGCCCGCGTAGCCGAGATTGGCGACGGCGTTGAGCGAAATATCCGGCACGGTCTTGCCGAAGACCACGTGGAAGGTCAGCAGGTCGTCGACCGGCGCATGGGCGTAGCCGAGTTCCCTGGCGAAGGCATCGGAGGACTGGACGGCAAAGCGGGAGCCATAGAGCGCGGTATAAAGCGCCACATCGCCGCTGGTAACCGTGCGCGGGGTCGCGTGCCGGATCACCTGGCCGACATAAAAGTCCTCAAAGAAATTGCCCGCATTGGTCTTGGTCACCGGCTCGCTCCCGCCTTCTGGTTCTCGTTTTGCCGATTAAGCCGTTTGCACCGCACAAGTGCAAGTCCGCCGTTTGGGGGAGGGGAAGCGCATTCACAGGCCACAGGCTCCAGTTACCTTTCCCCATTCCATCTTTTCGAATAGCGTTCCCAGCCGCGCCGGCGGCATGTGACCGGACACTTTCAGGGAATGGATTTGCCATGAAAAAACTGATCCGGATGGCGACGCTTGTCCTCGGTCTTGTCCTCGGTCTTGTCCTCGGTCCGGGCCTCGGCCTTCCGGGCTCCATTGCCCATGCCGACCGGGATCCGAACCGCCCGACCGACAAGATCGCCGCCGATCTCGGCATTCCGGAAGAGGTATTTTTAAACTGCTTCGATCCGGTCCGGCCGGAACCAAACAAATATCCAAGCCGCGAAAAACAGCGCGCCAACAAGGCCATCCTGCTCCCCTGCCTGCAAAAGGCGAACCCGGCGATCACCAACGAGTTTCTGGATTCGGTGATGGATCGCTACCGGCCGGAAGGGGCGTTTCGGTGAGGGGTGTCGAACGGGACGCTGCAAGCGCCTGACCTGTCGGCGTATGCGGCCTACCCGTTGACGTAATGCACCTTGTTGAAGGTCTTGCGCAGGGCGGCGGTCTTCGGGGCGAGGACCTCCGGGGTTTCGCTGGTCAGGGCTTCGGCCAGAAGGCCGGCGAGGGCGGGGATGTCCTCGACCGTCACGCCCCAGCGGACCAGTTCCGGCGTGCCGATGCGCAAGCCGTTGAGGTCGCCGTCGACCGGCGCGATGGGCAGGCCGATGCCGCAGGCGAGGAAGCCGGCCTTGGCGATCTTCTTTGCCGCCGTCTGACCGCCGCCGAAGGAAGCTGCTTCCACGGCGAACTGGTGCGAGGTGGTGAAACCGTGCGCCTTGGCGAAGACCGGGATACCTCGTGAGTCGAGTTCCGCTGCGAAGGCTTTGGCCGTGTCCTGCATGGCCTTGGCGTAGGCTGCGCCATGATCACGCCAGTCGAGCATGGTGAGCGCCAGGGCGGCCGTCTTGCCGGCATCGAAATTGGCGGTCATGCCGGGAAAGGCGATGGCGTCGAGCCTTCTGGCGAGGTCGGCGTCATTGGTAACGATCAGGCCGCCGGCCGGGCCGCCGAGGCTCTTGTAGGTGCTCATGGTCATCAGGTCGGCGCCGTTGTCGAGCGGGTTGGACCACGCGCCACCGGCGATGATCCCGCACTGGTGGGCGGCATCGAACAGGACGCGGGCGCCGACCTCGTCGGCAATGGCGCGGATCTCTTTCACCGGATGCTCGAACAGGTTCAGGCTGCCGCCGATGGTGATCAGTTTCGGGCTTTCCTTTTTCGCCAGCTCACGTAACCCGCCGAGGTCGACCGTGTAACCGTCCGCATTGACCGGGGCGTTGTGGATTGTCAAACCGTAAAGCCCGGCGCAGCCTGCCTCGTGATGGGTGACGTGGCCGCCGATGGAAGCCGGCGGGGCAATGATCGTGTCGCCGGGTTTGCAGATCGCCATGAAGGCATAAAGGTTGGCGATGGCGCCGGAGGGAACGCGGAATTCCGCGTATTTGGCCTTGAAGATCTCGGCTGAGAGCTCGGCGGCAATGACCTCGATTTCCTCGATCGCCTCCAGGCCGGTCTCGTATTTGTCGCCCGGATAGCCGAGGGACGCGCGTGACCCGAGCCCGGCGGAAAGCACAGCCTCCGCCTTGGGGTTCATCACGTTGGAGGCCGGGTTGAGGTTGAAACAGGCCTCTTCGTGAATGCGGCGGTTTTCCGCAATCAGCGCGTCGATGCGCCCGGCCACATTGGCCGATGGCTCCTCGGCATGCCTGGCGAGGGCCTGGACGTGGGCTTCACAGGTGGCGGGAACCCAAGGGCGGGGGCTGAGCGCGGTCATTCGGGCAACTCCGGTTTGATAATGACCACAGGAAAGCAGCGTTTCCCAATTGCCGCAAACCAGTTTTTCTGAATACTAGGCCTAGAAAAATTAGGGCTAAATTTTAGGGCTTAAAATATGCCGGTTGCGCCACCCCGTCCCAAGGGACCGCCGCTCAATGCGCTGCGCGCGTTCGAGGCCGCGGCCCGGCTCGGCAGCTTCGCCGCCGCCGCCGAAGAACTGTCGGTCACGTCCGGAGCGGTCGCCCAGCACATCAAGTCGCTGGAGGACTGGGCCGGGGCGCAGCTGTTCGAGCGCCGGTCGCAAGGGGTCCGGCTGACGGCGGCCGGTGCCAGCGTCCTTCCCGACTTCACCGATGCCTTCGACCGGCTCGGCGAGGCGACCCGGAAATTGAAATCAAAGGCCTCGCCCCATCGGCTCAGCATTGCGGCGCTGCCGAGCGTCGCCCAGCTCTGGCTGTCGCCGCGCCTGCCGGCCATCCGCCAGGCGTTGCCGGACGTCTCGATTTCGGTGACGGCCATGGAGCAGCCGCCCAATCCGAAGCGGGAACTGTTCGACTTCAGCCTGTTCTACAGGGAAGACGGCGAACGCGGCGACGGGATCGTGCTTGCAAGGGACGTGATCTTTCCCGTGGCGTCGCCGGAGCTGGCTGCGCAGATCAGGCAGCTCGAAGACCTTGCCGGGTTCGCCTGCCTGGAGGACGTCACCTGGAGCAGCGACTGGCCGGCATGGCTGGAAGCCGCCGGAGCGCAGGATCTCGAACTCTCGCGCGGGCCGGCGTTTTCGCTCTATGCGCTGGCGATCGAAGAGGCCCGCAACGGGGCCGGGATCGCGATCGGGCACGAGGCCCTGGTCCGCGCCGATCTGGAAGCGGGCCGGCTCGTGGCGCCGTTTGCAACCCGCGTTGAGACCGGCCGCAACCTGGTGCTCACCGTCTCCTCACGGCAGAACGGCAACGCCCATCTGGACAAGGTGGCGGCGCTGCTGATCGGCAGTGCGCACCGGTAGTCCTGGAGCGGGTTGCCGTCAAATATCAACGCAAACGCGATTCGCTCTAATCACACAATTTGATGGTCTGAATCAGCTCGTTTTTAATGCGCTTCAAGGCTCTCAGGGCCAAATAGGATCGCCCCTTCGCGGTGAGCGGAACCAGAATGCGGCCTAGCGGATAGGTTTGCGCACCGAAGTGCTTCTTGTAGTCGTGTGGGCCCGGTCCAAAGTAAAACTGACGAATCCCTCTTTCCAGAGCCCATTCGATCGTCTTGCAGATCAACACTGAACCTGGCGAGTATCTATACCAGTGCTCGTCACCCATTGAGATCAGCGAGCCGTGAAACTCGCTGTCTGAGACAAAGGCGAGGGCGACCGCGACTATTTCGTCATTTCGTCTCAATGCCAGAAGTGTTGTCTGCGCATAGCCATCGGAATAACTGTTCAGCGCATTTTTGAAAAACCGTTCCTGCTTTTCACTCCAGGGATCACGGGTAATACCGGCCTCCCGCAAGTGGCGCCTCTTGTATTCCATCAGCGACAACAGGGCTTTTTCGCGCTCGGCTGCGGTCTTGATTTCCGAGAATTCGACACCTTGCTCCGCCAGTTTCCGGCCTTTTCGTCTGGCCTCCTTAAACACGGACTTGGTTTTCAGTTGCGCTATGCTCTGCTCTCCATCCAGAGACAGAGCCAGGACTTCCGTCAGTTTTTTCATTCGGGACGAATGGAAAAAAGGATTGTCCAGGCCGCCTATCTTTTCCGGGAGATTGAAGGCATCAAAAAGATCGACATCCGTCAGCTTCTCCAAAATCGCATCGAGGATACTGTCGTATTCGCATTTTCGAATGGGCCGTTCTTTCGCAAGAACGGGCGCATTGACATCCACGACGTCCAGATCCGCCATGGTGGCAACTTTGAAAATGCCTCTGTCGATCGTCATCAGCGGCACCAACATAAGCGGATGCGTATCATCCTGCCGGCGGATGCTGAAAACGGAGAAGGTCGGATTGGAAAAACCGGCTCTTTCCGTTTGAATGGCATGAAGCACATGAGGTGACTGAAAGGGGGTCGAGACCGGACCGCCGGGCATTGAGGACCACAGATCCTTCAATTCAGCCAGCGTAGGCTGGTCATATCTCGTTACGGCGAAATTCGCGCCGAGATTTTGCCCTGAAATTTTTTCGGGTGCGGCCAGGGTCAATGTGAGAAAACCTGCATAAATTCAACACAAGCCGGTTAAATAATAACCGGGGTGAGTTATTAAAAAGTGAAATTCCATAGTCGAGTGATATCTGCGAGTTGCGATTTGACGCCTCCTGCAAAAAAGCGCGGAGGGCCGGTTGCGCCGGGATCGTGTCGCTCGACACCGGCATAACTAGGCCGCCTTTTCGGTTCCCGCGCCAACGATATTGACCACGTCGGCCATGATGTCGGTGAGCTGGAAGTCCTTCGGCGTATAGACGGCGGCAACGCCCATGGCCTTCAGGCTGGCGGCGTCCTCGTCGGGAATGATGCCGCCGACGACGACCGGAATGTCGTCGACACCGGCGGCGCGCAGCCGGTCCATGACATCGCGCACCAGTGCCAGATGGGAACCGGAGAGGATGGAGAGGCCGATGACGTGCACGTCCTCTTCCACCGCTGCGTTGACGATCTGGGCCGGGGTCAGGCGGATGCCTTCGTAGACCACTTCCATGCCGCAGTCGCGGGCGCGCACGGCGATCTGTTCGGCGCCGTTGGAATGACCGTCGAGGCCGGGTTTGCCGACCAGGAACTTCAGCCGGCGGCCGAGCCTGGCCGAGAGCGCGTCGACACCTTCGCGCACGGTGGCCAGGTCGCCGGCATCGTCACGGGCCGACTGGCCGACGCCGGTGGGCGCGCGGTATTCGCCGAAGACCTCACGCAAGGTCCGGCCCCACTCGCCGGTGGTGACGCCGGCCTTCGCGGCGGCAATCGACGGTTCCATGATGTTGCGGCCTTCGCTGGCGGCGGATTTCAGTTCGGCGAGCGCCGCGTCGACGGCGGCCTGGTCTCGCGCCTCGCGCCAGGCCTTGATCTTTTCGATGGCCTCGTCCTCGACGTGCTCGGGCACGGTCAGGATGGCGCCGCCCTCTGTGCCTGCCAGCGGCGAGGGCTCGGTCTCGGTCCACTTGTTGACGCCGACGACGATCTGCTCGCCGGCCTCGATCGCCGCCAGGCGTGCGGAGTTGGATTCCACCAGCTTGCGCTTCATGTAGCTCGATTCCACGGCGGCAATCGCCCCGCCCATGTCGTCGATCCGGGCGAGTTCTTCGCGGGCCTCTTCCTTCAGGGCCTCGACCTTTTTCGTGATCTCGGTCGAACCGTCGAAGATGTCGGCGTATTCCAGAAGGTCGGTCTCGTAGGCGACGATCTGCTGCATGCGGAGCGACCACTGCTGGTCGAAGGGCCGCGGCAGGCCGAGGGCCTCGTTCCAGGCCGGCAGCTGGACCGCGCGGGCGCGGGCGTTTTTCGACAGCACCACGGCGAGCATTTCCAGAAGGATGCGGTAGACGTTGTTTTCCGGCTGCTGTTCGGTCAGGCCAAGCGAGTTTACCTGCACGCCATAGCGGAAGCGGCGGTATTTTTCGTCCTCGACGCCGTAGCGCTCACGGCAGATCTCGTCCCACAGTTCGGTGAAGGCGCGCATCTTGCACATTTCGGTAACGAAGCGCATGCCCGCGTTGACGAAGAAGGAAATGCGGCCGACGGCCTGGGGGAATTCCGCGTCCGGGATGGCGCCGGAGGCCTTCATGCTGTCGAGAATGGCGACTGCCGTTGCCAGCGCGAAGGAGAGTTCCTGGACCGGCGTCGCGCCTGCTTCCTGCAGATGGTAGGAGCAGACGTTCATCGGGTTCCACTTGGGCATGTTGGAATAGGTCCAGGCGATCACGTCCGTAGTCAGCTTTAAAGACGGCGCCGGCGGGAACACATAGGTGCCGCGGGAGAGATATTCCTTGATGATGTCGTTCTGGGTGGTGCCGGAAAGGAGCTTGCGATCCGCGCCCTGTTCGTCGGCGGCAGCGGCATAAAGCGCCAGCAGCCAGGGCGCCGTCGCGTTGATCGTCATGGAGGTGTTCATGCGTTCAAGCGGAATCTCGTGGAACAGGGCACGCATGTCGCCGAGATTTGCAATCGGCACGCCGACCTTGCCGACTTCGCCCTTCGCCAGCAGATCGTCCGGGTCATAGCCCGTCTGGGTCGGCAGGTCGAAGGCGACCGACAGCCCGGTCTGGCCTTTGGCCAGGTTGGACCGGTAGAGCTTGTTGGATTCCGAGGCCGTGGAATGGCCGGCATAGGTGCGGAAAATCCACGGGCGGTCGCGGCCTTGTTCGGGCGTGCTCATCTTTTATCTCCCAAGGGGCCTCAAATTCGGCTCGTTTTCGCCGTTTGATGCCCTATTCGCGCTCTGGTTTTTGTTTTCTGAAACCATGCCGTTTTCTGCGGGGGCTGAAAAGCCCTTTTATATGCAATGCAAAAAGCAGCTTGGATTGAAAGGCAAGTTAAGCAATAGTCGTATAGAAATCGGCTGTTTTAAGCAGGATAGTTGCGCAAACAGGGGTTTTGGGCCCTGATCGGCTTTTGCATTGCGATAGTTTGAGCCAGCTTTCGCAAGCAAGGACGGAACCGGAGGAGACAAGAATGACGTCAACGGCACAAGCCAATGACAACCAGACGCCAGAGGCTGAACTCGTGACGGCACCTGTGAAAGATCTGTACGAACTGGGCGAAATTCCGCCGCTCGGCCATGTGCCGAAGCAGATGTATGCCTGGGCGATCCGGCGCGAGCGTCATGGTCCGCCCGAAGAGGCGATGCAGCTCGAAGTGCTGCCGACGTGGGAAATCGGCGACGACGAGGTGCTGGTGCTCGTGATGGCCGCGGGGGTCAACTACAACGGCATCTGGGCCGGCCTGGGTGAGCCGATCTCCGTCTTCGACGTGCACAGTGTGCCGTATCACATCGCCGGATCCGATGCCTCGGGCATCGTCTGGAAGGTCGGGTCGAAGGTGAAGCGCTGGAAAGTGGGCGACGAGGTCGTGATCCACTGTAACCAGGACGACGGCGACGACGAGGAGTGCAACGGCGGCGATCCGATGTTCTCGCCCTCGCAGCGGATCTGGGGTTACGAGACCCCGGACGGGTCGTTTGCCCAGTATGCCCGCGTCCAGGCGCGCCAGCTGATGCCGCGGCCGCAGCACCTGACCTGGGAAGAATCAGCCTGTTATACGCTGACGCTGGCGACCGCCTACCGCATGCTGTTCGGCCACCGTCCGCACATCCTGCGTCCGGGCGATAACGTCCTGGTCTGGGGTGCATCGGGCGGGCTCGGCGTGTTCGCCACCCAGCTGTGCGCTGCGGCCGGCGCCAATGCCATCGGGGTGATTTCCGAAGAGGACAAGCGCGATTTCGTCATGAGCCTCGGCGCCAAGGGCGTGATCAACCGCAAGGACTTCAAGTGCTGGGGCCAGTTGCCGAAGGTCAATTCGGAAGAATACAAGGCCTGGTTCAACGAGGTGCGCAAGTTCGGCAAGGCGATCTGGGACATCACCGGCAAGGGCGTCAACGTCGACATGGTGTTCGAGCACCCGGGCGAGGCGACCTTCCCGGTCTCCACCTTCGTGGCCAAGCGCGGCGGCATGGTGGTGTTCTGCGCCGGCACGACCGGCTTCAACATCACCTTCGATGCCCGTTACGTGTGGATGCACCAGAAGCGTATCCAGGGATCGCACTTTGCCCATCTGAAGCAGGCGTCCGCCGCCAACAAGCTGATGATCGAGCGGCGGATCGATCCGTGCATGAGCGAGGTCTTCCCGTGGTCGCAGATCCCCAAGGCGCATACCAAGATGTGGAAGAACGAACATGCGCCGGGCAACATGGCCGTGTTGGTCAACGCGCCGACCACGGGCCTGCGCACCTTCGAGGACGTGCTCGACGCGGGCAAAAGTTGATTTTTTAAAAGCTCCCAGGGGCTCAAGGTCTGCTTGAGCCGCCCGGGCCTGTCTCTCGCGGCAGGCCACACCGACCAGCCCGCCTCGGCGGGCTGGTTTTGTTTTTGAGGTGGTGGCAGCCCACTCCGGTGGGTTGGTTTTGGGATGTTGGCGCCTTTGGTGTTGGGGTTAGGCACGGCCTTACCCCACACACAACCGTCACCCCGGCCTTGAGCCGGGGCCTACTCGCAACACCGCTTGCCGCAGCTTCAATCGGGACGACAAGAGCTCTGCAAACGAGTAGGCCCCGGATCTCCGCTTCGCTGCGTCCGGGGTGACGGTCGGGGGGCGCCTTCAACTGCGCCGCTTTTTCCCGCATATCCCGCGCTTCGCCTCAAATATGCTTTGTTCGGCGGCAATTCCTGTTTCAGGATCGGACGGTCCCTTCGGGGATTTATTTCAGGCAGAGCGAAGTTCATGAATGCATTCAAGATGTTGACCGGCTCGGCAAAGCGAATCGGCCTTGCCGGTTTGGCCGCTCTTCTCCTGTCTGCCTGTGTTTCGGAGACGACGGAGACGCCGTCGTTTTACAGGAGCATGGCCCGGGTCGATGCCGCCGTCGATCAGCAGACCGCGGCGCAGATGATTTCCCAGTACCGGGCCAACAGCGGGCTCGGACCGGTCACGGTCGATCCGGCGCTGACCGCCATCGCCCTGTCCCAGGCGCGGGCCATGGCCAAGGCGGGCGACGTCCGGGCGTCCTTGCCGAAGGCGCAACAGCTTGAAACCCGCATGGCCTCGATCGGCGAGCCGGGAACTTACGCGGTCGAAAACGTCAGCGGCGGTTACCGCACGCTGGCCGAAGCCTTTTCCGGCTGGCGGGACTCGCCCAAGCACAACAAGGTCATGCTCGACGACAAGGCGACCCGGCTGGGGATCGCGACGGCTTACGCGCCGAATGCCAAACACAAGGTGTTCTGGTCCCTGGTGATGGCAGGGCCGAAACCCTAGGCCCGATTATCCGTTTGTATTATCGCAGCCCGAGACGCTAACGTTCCCTGGAAACAGGGGGAAGTCATGCGTCATTTGCTGGGATTACCGGTCTTGTCCGGTTCGTTGGTCATCGCGGTCTTGCTGTCAGTCCTGACTGTGCGGGCGCAAGGCTTCGATTCTCATGCCGGGTATTATTATCCGGAACCGCAAACGCGCGAAACCTACGTCTCCGACACCAAGCCGGCTGCCGAAGCAACGGAAAGCTCCCGGGCGGCGTTCGTCGTCGGGCTGGCCGCACAGCAGTTCGAACAGAACCATATTCCGGGCTATCACCTGTTCGCCAAGGGCGAGCACCTGGAAAAGCTGATCATCGTCGCCACCGGCGACGGGCAGTACGACACGCTCTATCGGCTGAGGGCCCTGTTGGCGTCGCTTACCTCCATGGCCCGGGGGACGCCGCTCTTTTCCCAGACCGCGGAGCCGTACAAGTTCAACTTTCTGGATTTCTGCAAGCTGCTGGGCTTCACCCAGGTCACGGTGAGCAACGGCAGGGACATGGCCCACCAGATCTTCATCCGCTAGGTCCGTGACCCGGCCCTAGAACCGCTTCAGCTTGCCGTCCATCCAGTCCTTGAACTGGGACTTTGCGCCGAAGAAGACGTTGCGGTCGACTTCGCCCTGAATGCCGTCGACCTTGCCCTCGGCCGTGTACTGCCAGAAGTACCAGTCCTCGCGATTCTTGTAGACCCGGTTGGGATAGGCGGCGACCGAGCGCAGCCAGAACTGTTCCTTGTGCAGGGCGTCGACAAGGCGATCGCGGTGGAAATCGACCGAGGAATAGATCACCGGCCGTTTGCCGTAATGATTTTCCATGGCGTCCAGAAACGCGTTCATGTCGCGCAGGACTTTCTCACGGTCCGGCCGCTCCTGGCAGGTCTTGGAGTGGGCGTTCCACTCCATGTCGAGCACCAGCGGGAGGGCCTCCGGGTCGACGGGGATGTTTTCCTGCACCCAGGCGATCTGTTCCTCCACCGGGCGGCAGAAGTAATAGAAGTGATAGGCGCCCCGCGGGAGGCCGGCGGCCTTCGCACCGTGCCAGTTGTCAAGGAAACGCGGATCCATGTGGTCGCCGCCCTCGGTCGCCTTGAGCCAGGCGAAGGAAATTCCGTCATTGCGCACTGCGTTCCAGTCCACGTCCCCCTGCCAGCGGGAAATGTCGATGCCGTGGACGGCATAGTCTTCAGGCGTCGGGTCCGGAAACTCGTAGCCGGAGCAGGAGCCCAGGAAAATCAGTGCGATAACGGGTAGAAGGCGTCTGAAACAGAAACTCACGGCGCGCTCGTTTGATTAAGGAAGTGCTGAAACTCGCCCCTAAAATGACCGAGTTTTCCTAACGGAATATGGAGACCGCGCGATTGTGAACAAGATCGCCTGTCTTTCAATGGGCGGAGAAGGGTGAGTGACCTTGCCTGGTCCTGTTGTGACAGGATGCCTGAATCTTACCGGGAAAGGCCCTAGGCGTATGGCATCCGAATCCCTATGACTAGGGACAATCGGTCGATTTGCCCTTCGAAAAGGATTCCCATGCCCAAGCGCCTGACCATCGTGACCTGGAACATCAACTCCGTCCGGCTCCGGATGCCGATCGTGGAAAAGCTCCTGGCGGAAGTGAAGCCGGATGTGCTGTGCCTGCAGGAAACGAAATGCCCGGATGCGAATTTTCCCGAAGGCGCGTTCCGCAAGGCCGGCTACGAGCATATCGCGATCAACGGCCAGAAGGGCTACCACGGGGTGGCGACCGTTTCGCGCCTGCCCTTGGAAAACATCGAGCGCCGCGAATTCTGCGCCATGGGCGACAGCCGCCATATCGCCGTCGACGTGCCGTTCAACGGATCGGCTCTGCGGCTGCATAATTTCTATGTCCCGGCCGGGGGCGACGAGCCGAACCGGGAGATCAATCCGAAGTTCGGCCACAAGCTCGATTTCTTCGCCGAGATGAAGGACTGGCTGAAGGGCGAGGAGACCGCCCGTCCGGCCGTTCTGGTCGGCGATCTCAACGTGGCGCCCTACGAGGCGGACGTCTGGTCGCACAAGGCGCTTTTAAAGGTGGTCAGCCACACGCCGGTGGAGACGGACCTCTTCGAAAACGTCCGCGAATCCGGCGGCTGGATCGACGCCATGCGCCGGTTCACGCCCATGGAGGAGAAGCTCTACACGTGGTGGAGCTACCGGGCCAAGGACTGGTCGGCCGCCGACAAGGGCCGCCGTCTCGACCATGTCTGGGTGTCGCCGCCGCTGTCGGACGCCATCAAGGGCGCGCAGGTCCTGCGCGACGCGCGCGGCTGGGAAAAGCCGTCGGACCACGCGCCGGTGATCGCGGAGTTCTCCGTGTGATCCCTTAAGGGGTTACGATCACCTTGCCGAGCACCTTGCGGGCGGCGATTTCCTCCAGGGCGGTGGAAATGTCCTCCAGCGGATAGATCGCGTGGATATGCGGATTGAGCCGCCCCTGGCCGACCCACTCCAGCAGCTGGCGCATGTTTTCCTGATGGCCTTCCGGATCGCGCACGACGGCTTCGCCCCAGAAGACGCCGCGGATGTCGCAACCCTTGAGAAGGACGAGGTTCAACGGGATCTTCGGGATTTCCCCGGCGGCAAAGCCGATTACCAGGAAACGGCCTTCCCAGGCGGTCGCGCGCAGGGCCTGTTCGGCCAGTTCGCCGCCTACGGGATCGTAGACCACGTCCACGCCTTCGCCGTTGGTCAGGCCCTTCAGCGTTTCCTTCAGGGGTTGCGTGGAATAGTTGACGGTCTCCGCCGCGCCGAGGCTTCTGGCAAAGGCGAGTTTCTCATCGGAAGAGGCGCAGGCAATGACCCGGCAGCCCATGATCGTGGCGATTTCCACCGCCGCCTGGCCGACGCCGCCCGACGCCCCCAGCACCGCGACGGTTTCGCCTTGCTGCAGTTTTGCCCGATCGCGAAAGGCATGAAGCGTCGTGCCGTAGGTGACCGTCAGTCCGGCGGCCGCCTCGAAGGAAACCTCATCCGGCAGTTTGACCAGCCGGTCCTCGCAGGTGATGACCAGTTCGCGCGCCCCGCCGTAGCCGAGGTAACCCATGACCCGGTCGCCGGGCGCCACGTCTTCCACGCCTTCGCCGATCGCCTCGACGACCCCGGCAAATTCCGCCGAAGGCGAAAACGGCAGGGCCGGTTTGGTCTGGTACTTGTTCTGGATGATCAGCGTGTCGAAGAAGTTCAGCGCGCAGGCTCTGACCCGCACCAGAACGTCTCCGGGTCCCGGGACCGGATCCGCTATATCTTCGATGACGAGCGAGGAGGGAGGCCCGAAGGCTTTGCAAAGGCAGGCTTTCACAAGCTGAAATCTCTCAAGATATTAAAAACAATGAGGGTGTTGGTAGCATGCTCCCGCCGGAGCTTAAAGGCTTCATTAACCGTCTTTCGTCCTGCTGCGGTTGAATTTTCCGGGCTGGCCGGTATTTAGAGCCGACTTTACTGGAGATGGACTTTCGGAATGCGCGGATATTTTGCAGTCGGAGCGGAGGGGCTTTCGAAACGGATGAACCTCGGTACGCTCATGCGCTCCGCGCATGCGTTCGGGGCAAGTTTCTTCTTCACCGTCGATGCGGACAAGGCGATCCGCAAGGCGCCGCCGTCCGATACCTCCAAGAGCCCGGGGCATCTGCCCTATTTCGCCTGGGACAGCGTTGACACCATGGATCTGCCGCGCGGCTGCCAGCTGGTCGGGATCGAGCTGACCGACGAGGCGATCGACCTGCCGAGCTTCGGACATCCCCTGCAGGCGGCCTATGTGCTCGGTCCGGAACGGGGCTCGCTGTCTCCGGAAATGCTGGCGCGTTGCGATCACGTGGTAAAGATCCCGACCAGGTTCTGCATCAATGTTGCGATGGCAGGGGCCATCGTCATGTATGACCGCCACCGGGCGCTGGGCCGTTACCGGGAACGCTCCATTACCGCCGGCGCGCCGAGTGCGGACATTCCGAAACATGTCCAGGGCGGACCGATCATGCGGACCGGCCGGAAGGTGCCGGGCAACTGACGTTCGGAGCCTGGTAAGGCCGGCTTGCGGAATTGAATCTTGCATCTTCCCTTGCGGCGGGATTTTCTATTCCCAACGGGAACGGACCGGAGTGGGGTCGGTGAGGCGCTTCTTATGTCTTTACTGGGTGATTTTGGGGAGTTTGCTCGGGCTGTCTGTTCCGATCTCCGCGAGCGCGGCTGACCGCGTCGCGCTTGTCGTCGGCAACGGGGCCTATCGCTATGCCTCCGAGCTGCCGAACCCGCCCAACGATGCGGCCCTGATGGGCCGCACGCTTGCCGGTCTCGGCTTCGACGTGATCCAGGTGATCGACGGTGACCAGCGCGCGCTTCTGAACGCTTTGACCCAGTTCGGACGGGCGGCGCAGAATGCGGATATCGCACTGGTTTTCTACGCCGGCCACGGCGTGCAGGTGGGCGGGCGCAACTGGCTGCTGCCGGTCGATGTCCATGTGGAAGCCTCCACGGACCTGCCGGGGCAGGCGGTCCGTGCGGAGGATCTCTTAGAGATCATGGACGCATCGGGCGCGCGGCTGAAGCTGGTGTTCCTGGATGCCTGCCGGAACAATCCGCTGCCCCGGTCGCTGACGCGGGGCACGACCAGGGGGCTTGCCCGGCTCGATGCGGGCACGGCAGGCACCATGATCGCATTCGCGACCGCTCCCGGCGATGTCGCGTCCGACGGGACCGGGGCGAACAGCCCCTTTACCACGGCCCTTGCGCGCTACATCCGCCAGCCGGGGCTCGAGGTCCGTCAGATGATGGGTAAAGTCCGCGAGGCGGTCTACGATGAGACCGGCAAACGCCAGCTTCCCTGGGTCAACGAGGCCCTGATCGGCGAGTTCTATTTTGCAGGCCTGCCTCAGACCGCGGCCACGCCGCCTGTGACGACGCCGCCTGGGACCACTCCGACTGCGATCGCTCCGGCTGCGGCCGACGGGGATCCCTCGGCTAGCGCCTTCGCCCTTGCCGAAAGGGTCGGAACCGTTGCCGCCTACGATGCCTTTCTGTCCCGGTATTCCGACGGATTCTATGCGGACATCGCCCGTGCGGCGCGGCAGAAGCTTGTCGGCGAAGGGGCTTCCGCTGGCGCGAGCGAAACGACGGACACCGACACAGGTGACCAGGGAAACATCGTGGTGGTGAATACCGCCCCGGCGCATCTGGACCCGCCGAATTACGGCAACGGGACCTGTGTGGCGCGCACCGTCGGCGGTTCGCATCTGACCTATTGCTCCTCCTCCGTGCTCGATCCCCAGTACGGCAACCGGTACGGCCCGGGAAACCTGACCGACGGGGATCGTGCGACGGCCTGGGTGGAGGGCGTCGGCGGGACGGGGACCGGTGAACGGATCCTGATCAATTTCGGCTCGGAACGCCGGTTCGCCGGCATCGACATCACCAACGGTTACACCAAGAACAAGAGCATCTTCACCAAGAACGGCCGTGTCAGGAGCGCAACGGTCAGGCTGTCGGACGGATCCAGCTATGACCTGCCGCTGAGCGACACCATGAACGTGCTTCGCAAGCGTCTGCAGAGACCCGTCGCGGCAACCTGGATGGAGCTCAGAATCGATGCCGTCTACGACGGATCCAAATACCAGGACACGGCGATTTCCGAGCTGATCCCGGTCTTCGCCGATTAGCGCCGCATTACTGGCTATCGTGCCGTGACGGGGAAATCGAACGACGTACGCGGGAACGGTTCGTTTCTGAGGGTAAAGTGCCACCACTCCGCCGGGTAGTTCCTGAAACCGGCTTTTTCCATCAGGGCAAGGAGCTGCCGCCGGGCTGTCTGGGCTGAAGGCGCTATCTTCTTCGACGCGGTTCGGCTGAAGGGGTGGAAACAGTCGAACGCCGTGCCGAAGTCGACCGTTTGCCGGTCATGCCGGCTGCAGGGGGCGGCGGCATGGGGACCGGCCGGGGCTCCTCCGAGCGGAGCCAGGGCAATATCGACCGTCGATCCGCGCGCATGGGCGCTTTTGCGGCCGACATAGCCTTCCGCGATCAGCCGGTCCCGCCGGGTTTGCGGGAAATAGGCGGCGTCGGTTTCCGCGCCCGCCGCGCTCCAGCCGGCCATGTCACGGACCGCGCGTGCCGGCCGGTAGCAGTCGAAAACGATCAGCCCGAAGCCCTGGGCCCTCGCCAGTTTGCCTGCCTTCACGAGCGCGTCTGCCGCGGCCTCGGTCAGGATGCACTCCGCCGCCCGGTAGCCGGCAAGGGGCCGGTGCATGAAGTTCTGCCTTCCGGCATAGCGGATGTCCTGGCGAATCTCCGGCGCCTTGTCGGCAAGATAGACAAATCCGTCCGGCAGGGGCGATGCGGCATGGGCCGGCAGGGGGGGCGGCACGGCGCAAGACAACAGACCGGCAAATAAAATTCCCCTCATCACCATCCCGGATGTTCTCGCGTTTTTCTGCCGCGCGGCCTCCGCGCGAAAAGCCCTTAAAATCAGCCGTATCGGGCAATCGGCATGTTTCGGAACCATCCTGCCACACTCATGCCCGATTTATCCAAACAGCCTGTCCGCGGTCTCGATGATGCGGGGTCAGGCCAAAAATGTCCGTATTTTCGGGCTCTCAACCCTTTCGTAACCGGCTTTAAGTTATCATTAAAGCAAGGTTTATATGCCCAATGGCATTTGAATAGAATGCAAACGAACTGTCACGAGCCAAACGGTGTGGAGATGATGCAAGCAAAAACGCTGATCGTGGCCCTCGCGGGTCTAATTTTTTCGAGTGCAGCGGCTTTCGCACAGACCCCGACATTGCTGAAACAGCATAAGGACTGGGCAGCCTACGTCCTGGCAAGCGGCAGCGGGAAGGTCTGTTACGCGCTGACAAAGCCGACGCAGATGCTGCCGGGCGACCGCAACCACGGAGATGTTTTCTTCTTCATCACCAGCCGTCCTGCGGAAGGTGTTTCGGAGGAGCCGAGCCTGCTGGTCGGCTACCCGCTGAAGGACAAGTCGACCGTTTCGGTCGATGTGGACGGCAAGGGTTTCTCGATGTTCACCAACAACGACGGGGCCTGGGTCGACAACGCGGCGACCGAAACGCAGCTGGTCGACGCCATGAAGGCCGGCCGCGAAATGACCGTCCACGGCGAATCGAGCCGCGGAACCAAGACGACCTACAAGTTCTCGCTGTCCGGTGTGACGGCGGCGATCAAGAGCGCCACCGACGCCTGCCGCTGAGGCGGCAGCCGGATCGATTGACAGAAGGGGCCGGCACACCGGCCCTTTTTGTTTGGGCTTTTTGGTTTGCCCAATTTGGTTTTATTGCCTGAAACGCCCGGCAAGCTTGATTTTTTGCCGCCAATATGGTTTTGACCGCATCCGGAGTTCCGGACCGGAAGGACCGGACGCGCCAGGCGGAAAGCCCGGGCGGGTGGCTGAAATCGGGCCGAAAAACCCTATATCCCGGTTCGACTGGCATCAGACTGCCCGGTAATGGGATAAGTGTCCGCCGACACGCGGACGAAAAACGGATCAGCACATGGCGATAACGCTCGACATCGCGCGGGACAACCCGAACGCGCCGACGGTTACAGGTATTGCGGCCTCTGCCTCTCCTCAGGACGAGAAGCCGACCCTGATCGGCCTGACCCGCGAAGAGCTGGCCGAAGCGATGGCCGAAATCGGCGTGCCGGAAAAGCAGCGGCGCATGCGCGCCTCCCAGCTCTGGCACTGGCTCTATGTGCGCGGGGTTTCCGATTTCGCGCTGATGACCAATATCGCCAAGGACCTGAGGGCGAAGCTCGACGAGGCCTTCACCATCGCGCGTCCGGAAATCGTCTCCGAACAGATTTCCGTCGACGGCACGCGCAAGTGGCTGTTCCGGTTTCCGGCCCGCGGCGCCGGCCGGCCGGTCGAGGTGGAAACCGTCTATATTCCCGAAGAGGGCCGGGGAACGCTGTGCATTTCCTCCCAGGTCGGCTGCACGCTGACCTGTACCTTCTGCCACACGGGTACCCAGAAGCTGGTGCGTAACCTGACGGCGGAAGAAATCCTGTCCCAGATCCTGATCGCCCGCGACCGGCTGGGCGACTTTCCGGATGCCTCAACGCCCCAGGGCGCGATCGTGCCGTCGGAGGGCCGGCTGGTGTCCAACATCGTCATGATGGGCATGGGCGAGCCGCTTTATAATTTCGACAACGTCAAGAAGGCGCTGCTGATCGCCTCCGACGGCGAGGGGCTGTCCTTGTCCAAGCGCCGGATCACCCTGTCGACCTCCGGCGTCGTGCCGGAAATCGTCCGCGCGGGCGAGGAGATCGGCTGCATGCTGGCAATCTCGCTGCACGCGGTGCGCGACGATCTGCGCGACGTGCTGGTGCCGATCAACAAGAAGTGGCCGATCAAGGATCTGCTCAATGCCTGCCGTGCCTACCCGGGCCTGTCCAACGCCAAGCGCATTACCTTCGAATACGTGATGCTGAAGGGCGTCAACGACAGCAACCAGGATGCGCTCGATCTGGTGCGTTTGCTGAAGGGCATTCCGGCCAAGATCAACCTGATCCCGTTCAATCCCTGGCCGGGATCCGAGTATGAATGCTCCGACTGGGAACGGATCGAGGAGTTCGCCGATATCGTCAACCGGGCCGGCTATGCCTCGCCGATCCGCACACCGCGCGGCCGCGATATCTTCGCCGCCTGCGGTCAGCTGAAGTCGGCCTCTGAACGCATGCGCAAGAAGGACCGCGAGGCAGCGGCCGGCGCCGGAGCCTGACCGGTGCAGCGGCGCCTGTATCAGGAGCTGCTGTGGGCGCTGCTCGGGTATGTCGTTACAGTCTTTGTCTCGGCCTTCGTTTGCTCGGTCGCCGTTATTACCGAAGATTATCTTCCCGGGCACATTCAGATCGACGAGGGTTTTGATATTAAATTGTCCGGTCTATTATTTCTGATGACAGCCGTCTTGATTGCCATATCGTCCTGGCCGGGATTTATCATGAGCGTGGCCGTGGCAAGATGGCGCGGATATTCAAGCCTTTCCTATTTCACGATCTGCGGAGTGGGCGCGGCCTTACTGGCTGTCGCCGGTCTTGTCGCGGCTCCAGCGGGCAGATTAATTGGATTGGATTTGTTTCAGGAACCCGCGATTTATCTCGGAGGCATAGCCGGCGGTTTTGCTTACGGCCTATTCGTGCGGCGATACCGGGTTTTCCTAAGGCCGCTCGTTAAGGCCGAGATTTTCGATTGAGTTTGTTGATCGGTCTTCGCTGGAGCGTGGACGGGAACCTGACCGCAGAATGCGTTCGGGTGGCCAGCCAATCACGAACCCTCTTCCTTTTCGTGATCTGAAGCCACGATCTTCTGAACAAGGCTTGATTTGATCGCAGCCGGCTTCCGGACCATTTGCATGGGTGCCGGAGATTGTCGGATCGACGCACTTCAAGCTTTAGGGGATTTCAAATGATCAGTTCACACGCCACGCACACCAGCTCGTCGTCCTCGCTGTTTCCGCCGCTGACGGCGGCCACGCTGCTCACGGCTGTTCTGGCCGGGATTGCCGCCGATCTGACCTGGGAAATCTGGGCGCGCGGGATCACGCCCTTCTGGGTTGGCGGGCCGCTGGAACCGGCTGCGCTGGTTCAGTCCGTGTTCGGTTTAAAGAACCATTTCCTCGCGGAGCTCATTCATGGCGTTGTCGGCGTGCTGTTTTATCCGCTTGGCTATCTGTTCATCGCCCGGCCGATCGCGCGGGTCGTGACGCCGTTCCTGCCGTGGTGGATCGTCGGCCTCGGTTTCGGTGTCGGGCTTTGGATCTTCGCGCTCTACATCATGGCGCATCTTTTCGCCGGCCTGCCGCCCTTCCTGGGCTTTATCACCCTGGCCTGGGCGTCGCTCGTCGGTCACCTGCTGTTCGGCCTAGTCACCGCCGCCGTGGTGCGCTGGCGGGAAGTATAAAACTCCGATTAGGTCATCCCGGACGCAGCGGAGCGAAGATCCGGGACCGGAGAGCCACAGTCCTCGCAGCATAGGCCCCGACTGCTTCGGTCAGGCTTCTGCCTCCCCGGCCCCGGCTCGCGCTGGCGCTTGGCCGGGGTGACTATCGAGGGAGTGGGGCCTTGAAAAAAGTAGGGCCGCCCGATGGGCGGCCCTTTTCGTTTTTCCGGTGGGCCTGGTTAAGCCAGGCCGTGTTTCGACAGCGGCAGCTCGGTGATCCACTCGCCCTTGGCCGCGGCGATCGCGTTGGCGACGGCCGGGCCGATCGGCGGGGTGCCGGGTTCGCCGACGCCCGTCGGGGCTTCCGTCGAGGGCACGATGTGCACCTCGATTTCCGGCATGTCCGTCATGCGGATCGGCAGGTAGGTGTCGAAATTTTCCTGGTCGACCACACCGTCGGTCATGGTGACCTCGTTGCGCAGGATGGCGCCGAGGCCATAGCCGATGCCGCTCTGCATCTGGGCTTCGATGTTCTTCGGATTGACCGGAATGCCGCAGTCGACGGCGCAGACCACCTTTTCCACCTTCACGGTGCCGTCGTCGCGGAAGGAGATTTCCGCAACCTCGGCCACATAGGAGTTGAAGGACTTCACCACGGCAATGCCGCGGTAGCGGCCGTCCGGCAGCGGGTCCTTCCAGCCGGCCTTTTCGGCGGCAAGCTTGAGGACACCGGCATAGCGCTGATCCTTCTTGATCCGCTTCAGGCGGTAATCGAGGGGGTCCTCGCCGGCCTCCTTCGCCAGACGGTCGATCATGGTCTCGGCCACATAGCCGGTATGGGTATGGCCGACAGAGCGCCACCACAGGACCGGAACCGGCGTCTCCGCATTATGGGCCTCGGCCTGGAACGCCGGCAGTTCATAGGGCAGTTCGTCCACCCCTTCGACCGATGTGGAATCGACGCCGTCCTTGACTGCAAACGGTTCGAAGGATGTTCCGATCATGATCGATTTGGAGGCGACCCGGTGATGCCAGCCGACCACGTTGCCGTTCTCATCAAGACCGACGCGGGCCTTGTGGGCGACCATGGGCCGGTAGTACCCGCCCTTGATGTCGTCCTCGCGGGTCCAGACCACCTTGATCGGCTGGGGCGCGTTGCCGGCATCGAGCCGGGCCTTGGCGATCAGGGCGGCTTCCGCGAAATAGTGGCTGTCCGGCTGGGCGCGCCGGCCGAAGGAGCCGCCGGCCCAGGTGGTGTTGATGGCGACCTTGTCCGGGGTCAGGCCGAGCACGGTGCCGGCGACCATCTGGTCGACCGTCTGGAACTGGGACCCGGTCCAGAACGTGGCGCTGTTGCCGTCGAAGAGGACGGTGATGTCGAGCGGTTCCATCGGGGCGTGGGCCAGGAAGGGGAAGCTGTAATCCACTTCGATGACCCTGGCGGCACTCGCGAGGGCGGCCTCCGGATCTCCATGGCCCTTTGCGACGGGCAGACCCTTTTTGCCGGTCATGTCGGCAAGTTCCCTGGCCATTTCTTCCGTGCTGCGGGTTTCGGCCTTGCTGTCGTCCCACGTCACGTCCAGGAGACCGCGCGCCTTGATGGCCGGCCAGGTGGAGGTTGCCAGGACGGCGACACCGCTGGGAACGGAAACGACGTCGACCACGCCTTTCACCTTGCGGGCTTCGGTATCGTTGAAACCGGTCGCGACCGCGATGAACCTGGGCGGGCGGGCCAGAACGGCGACGAGCATGTTCTCCGCCTGATGGTCCATGCCGAAGAAGCCGATGGAGCCATGGGACTTGCCGGCGGCATCCACGCGCGGAAAGTCCTTGCCGATATAGACCCAGTCTTCCGGCTTTTTCAGGACCGGTTCACCGGGAACCTCCTGCTTGGCGGCAAGGCCGGCCAGATCGCCGAAGGTGGCGGATTTCCCGTTTGAGTGGGACAGGACGCCTTTTTCGACCTTGATTTCAGAGGCGGGGACACCCCAGTCCTCGGCTGCCGCTGCGATGAGCATCGCCTTTGCGGCCGCACCGGCCTGCCGGTACTGCATGAAGGAGTTGGCGATCGCGGTGGAGCCGCCCGTTCCCTGCATGCCGAAGGCGAGGTTCTTGTAGAGGGCGGCGTTCGCCGGAGCGAACTCGGCCGTGACCTGCGCGATGTCGGCGTCGAGTTCATCGGCGACGAGGGTCGCCAGCCCCGTGGCGTTGCCCTGGCCCATGTCCTGGTGCTTGTTCAGGACGACGACGGTGTTGTCGGGCCGAATATGGACAAACGGCTGGGCGAAGGAGGCGTCATCGCCGGCGGCCCGGGCCGACCCCGGCATGCGCAGCGCGAGCATCAGGCCGCCGGCGGCGCCGGCGGACAGTTTCAGGAACGTGCGGCGGCTGGGGACCGCCGACTGGAGCGGGTTTTCGAGCATGTGCAACATGGATCAGGCCTCCATCTTGTCGGCGGCGAGGTGGATCGCCTGGCGGATCCGGGCATAGGTGGCGCAGCGGCAGACGTTGCCGTCCATGGCCGTGTCGATGTCGTCATCGCTCGGCTTCGGCGTTTCGGCGAGAAGGGCCGTGGCCGCCATGATCTGGCCGGACTGGCAGTAGCCGCATTGCGGCACTTCAAGTTCCTGCCAGGCGGCCTGGACGGCCTTGGCGGCCTTGCCGTCGATGCCTTCGATGGTGGTGATGGAGGCGTCACCGACATCCCCGATAAACGTCTGACAGGAACGGACCGGCGTGCCGTCCAGGTGGACCGTGCAGGCGCCGCACTGGGCGATGCCGCAACCGAATTTCGTTCCGGTCATGCCGAGTTCGTCGCGAAGCGCCCACAAAAGCGGTGTTTCGGGATCCGCGTCGATCGTGCGCGGCTCTCCGTTGATGGTGAGGGTGATGGACATCGGGAAAGCCTCCCCTGGCTTGTCACATGGCTAAAGGAAGTAAACTACACCGTGTAGTGTAATCTTGAAATGACGTACGTGTAAACCGCTAAGTTTACATAGGGCGCGTTTTTTGGGATGAAAGGGGTCATGTCGAATGAAAACAAAATGTCCGTCACCGAACGCAAAAAGAAGCAGATCCTGGAAGCGGCGATCGCCGAATTTCAGGAACGCGGCTTTGCCGGAGCCAGCATGGACCGGATTTCGGACCGGGCGCAGGTCTCCAAACGGACGGTCTACAATCATTTCGAAAGCAAGGACGAGCTGTTCAAGGCGATCAACCAGTGCCTCGCCGACCAGTTCAACGCGGCCATGGAAGTCCCCTACGATCCGGACCTGCCGATCCGCGACGCGCTCCTGCGCCTCGGCTGGGCGGAAGGGGACCTTTTGACGAGCCCCTGTTTCATGAACATGGCGCGCATGGTCATGAGCGAAACGATCCGCGATCCGAAGCTGGCCGAGGATATGGACGCCCGCATGACGAAGCTGAGCGTCGTGGAGGACTTCATGGCGAAGGCAACGAGGGAAGGCAAGCTTGACGTTCCCGACCCCAAGCTTGCCGCCACGCAATTCATGGGCCTGATCAAATCGCGCGGCTTCTTTCCGAATATCTATGCCAACCGTCAGGCTACCAGGGACGAAATGGCAGCGGTCATCGAAGACAGCGTCGACATGATCCTTGCCCGCTACGCTCCTGCAAAAAAAGCCGAGGATTTTCAGGAGACGATGTCCGGCTAGGTCCGCCTGAACCCTCCGGGCCGTATTTCCCGTGACCACCCGGCACAACAGCAGGACCGGAAAGACGCCAGGAAGCCCTTGCGCTTGGCTATTTACCAGCTAAATTGCGCGCCAAATCCAAAGGCCCCGAAAAGGCCGTATCCAAGATCTCAAACGGACTTCTCACACATGGCGCATGGTGACATCAAAAAAGTCGTGCTGGCCTATTCCGGCGGGCTGGACACTTCCATCATCCTGAAATGGCTGCAGACGGAATACGGCTGCGAGGTTGTGACCTTCACGGCCGATCTCGGTCAGGGCGAGGAACTGGAACCGGCGCGGAAAAAGGCCGAGATGCTTGGCATCAAGGAAATCTACATCGATGACCTGCGCGAGGAATTCATCCGGGACTTCGTCTTTCCGATGTTCCGCGCCAACGCGGTCTATGAAGGCGTCTATCTGCTCGGTACCTCGATTGCCCGGCCGCTGATTTCCAAGCGCCTGATCGAGATCGCCGAGGAAACCGGCGCGGACGCGATCGCCCATGGGGCGACCGGCAAGGGCAACGACCAGGTCCGCTTCGAACTGTCGGCCTATGCGCTCAACCCGGATATCAAGGTGATCGCCCCCTGGCGCGACTGGACGTTCAAGTCGCGGACCGATCTGATCGACTTTGCCGAGAAATACCAGATCCCGGTGCCGAAGGATAAGCGCGGCGAAGCGCCGTTCTCGGTCGACGCCAACATGCTGCATTCGTCGTCGGAAGGGAAAGTGCTGGAGGATCCGGCCGAGGAACCGCCGGCATATGTCTACCAGCGCACGGTCGATCCGACCGAAGCCCCGGACGTGGTCACCGAAATCGAGATCGGTTTCGAAAAGGGCGACGCGGTTTCCCTGAACGGCGAAAAGCTGTCGCCGGCGACCCTGTTCGCAAGGCTCAACGATTACGGCCGCGACAACGGCATCGGCCGTCTCGACATGGTGGAAAACCGCTTCGTCGGCATGAAGAGCCGCGGTGTCTACGAAACGCCGGGCGGCACCATTCTGCTGACCGCCCACCGGGCCATGGAATCCATCACGCTCGACCGCGGCGCCGGCCACCTGAAGGACGAGTTGATGCCGCGCTATGCGGAGCTGATCTACAACGGGTTCTGGTTCTCGCCGGAACGCGAGATGCTGCAGGCGCTGATCGACAAGAGCCAGGAGCATGTCACCGGCACCGTGAAGCTGAAGCTCTACAAGGGCAATGTGATCGTGGTGGGCCGGGCCTCGCCCTATTCGCTCTATTCGGAAGAGCTGGTCACCTTCGAGGACGACCAGGGCGCCTACGACCAGAAGGACGCGGCCGGCTTCATCAAGCTGAACGCCCTGCGCCTCAGAACTCTGGCCAAGCGCAATCGCCTCGGCTGAGGCTGCTGATTGCAGCTTAGACAAACCCCGCTCTGGTCATCAATTCGGGTGTGTGATTTGATGACGTCCAGGCCTCTTGCTCCCGTCTCCCCCCTTGAGCATCTGTGTTTTGTGTCAAGGATGGTTTGGACACCAGATCCGGTTTTCTGAGAGGAGTGTATTTGCGAGAACGATGAGTTTTCGCATGACGGCGACAATCGCGACCTTCGGCTTTT
>NZ_JABFCZ010000120.1 GCF_014692675.1 Roseibium aggregatum
GTATCTGCAACACGCCGTTGGCTTGCAGTGCGTCGAGCATGCCGTCGATATTCACATTGCCCGAGCCGGTGCCCGCCGTCGCCAAGCCACCCGCCGTGGCAGCCGCCAGGCCACCGCCGGTGATCAGCCCGAACGAGAAGGTGCCGTTGTTGAACATCGCGTTCCAGTTCACGCCGTAGTGCAGCAATTCGGAACGCGACACTTCGGCAAAGCGCACCCGCAGGTTGACCTGGGCGGCGCCCGCGTATTCGGTGGTGTTGATTGCGCTCTGGAAGCCTTGGCCCTGCGGGTTGAGCAGCGCGTTGAGGTCGGTCGCTTCGGCCACTGAGCCGACAGTGCCCTTGGCGATCAAACGGTTGCCGGCACCGGTGATTTGCGCGCCATTGCCG
>NZ_JABFCZ010000121.1 GCF_014692675.1 Roseibium aggregatum
GAGGTAACTACTGATTCTTCTCCTATTTTGAGGACGAGGGCATTCTCACCCCGTGGTTTCTGAGGATCCTGAATCCCAATCCGCCAGCAACCATCTGGATTATGCGGAGCCTGTCCAAAAGTCAATACATTGCCTCCCAGGTTGATCAGTCCAGCCTCTACTCCAATTCTTTTTAAAAAATCAACAATCCTATCTGCTACATAGCCTTTGGCTAGGGCACCCAGATCAATCGCCATACCTTCTTTTTTCAAATAGACTGTCTGCTCCTCATCATCTAATTCGATGTCCCTTGGATTGATGAGCTGGAGTTTTTCACTGATTATTTCTTCGGTTGGAAGTTTGGCATCGCTAAATCCAATCCGCCAGCTTTGCACAAGGGGACCAATG
>NZ_JABFCZ010000122.1 GCF_014692675.1 Roseibium aggregatum
ATTCACGCTCACGTATGGTACGTCGCACCACGCGGTGGTCGATCGCGGGCAACTGAAGGCTGGTGAGACGATGCTGGTGCTGGGCGCTGCGGGCGGCGTCGGGCTGGCGGCCATCGAGATCGGCAAGGCGATCGGCGCACGCGTGATCGCCGCAGCATCGAGCGACGAGAAGCTGGCGGTCTGCAAGGACCACGGCGCTGATGCGCTCATCAACTATTCGACCGAAGACCTGCGCGAGCGCATCAAGGAATTGACCGACGGCAAGGGCCCGGACGTGATCTATGACCCGGTCGGCGGCATCTATGCGGAACCGGCGTTCCGTTCAATTGCCTGGCGTGGCCGCTACCTCGTAGTCGGCTTTGCCAATGGCGAGATCCCCAAGAT
>NZ_JABFCZ010000123.1 GCF_014692675.1 Roseibium aggregatum
ATCGGCGGGAACAAGCTGGTCGAGTGTGACCATCTCAAGCGCTGTCTGATCCGGACCGGGTTTCTTCAACATCAAAACAGTGAATCAAAAACCCCCGGCTAACGCCAGGGGTTTGTCAGCAGTCTGAGGGCGCCTCAGGGCGCCCTTTTTGCTGCAGGTAAAGGCCAGGGCTCTTCGCAGTTGCTCACCCGGATGACGATTGCAGGTAAACGGACCTATCCCTTGCTCCCGTCTCCCCCCTTGAGCATCTGTGTTTTGTGTCAAGGATGGTTTGGACACCAGATCCGGTTTTCTGAGAGGAGTGTATTTGCGAGAACGATGAGTTTTCGCATGACGGCGACAATCGCGACCTTCGGCTTTT
>NZ_JABFCZ010000124.1 GCF_014692675.1 Roseibium aggregatum
GCCGGCGTCGCTCCACCGACGTGATCACCTCGATATGCTGCTTGGTCATATGACTACTCCTAGTGCTATCACTAGGACTGGCAGTCTTCAGCCTACGCCAGCAAGACGGCCTTCACCGGAGGGGTACGTATAAACTTGTGAATGCGACCGAATAAGTCGTGCGGATGGCCGTTTCAAGGTAAGCGCGAAGCCGACCTCATCTAGCGCGGCATGAGGTTATGGGCGAGAGGTTGTGACACTGAAGGAGCGGAGGAGCTTACGGTGTCAGTTTCTATGTCTGCGCCTATGACTGATGATAGAAGTTTCCATGTTCTTGAAGCGGTT
>NZ_JABFCZ010000125.1 GCF_014692675.1 Roseibium aggregatum
ACAAGTGCAGTGCCTACTCGCCGCCACTGCCCAAAACATCAAAAAGATCGCAATGGCACTCACCAAAGCTCCGAAACAAGCTCCCGCGTGACAAAGACCAGCGCGTAAAGGACCAAACGCAAAAACGTAAGCGCGAAGCCGACCCCATCTAGCGCGGCATGAGGTTATGGGCGAGAGGTTGTGACACTGAAGGAGCGGAGGAGCTTACGGTGTCAGTTTCTATGTCTGCGCCTATGACTGATGATAGAAGTTTCCATGTTCTTGAAGCGGTT
>NZ_JABFCZ010000126.1 GCF_014692675.1 Roseibium aggregatum
ATAGCTGTAGCGGCTTGCCAACATAAGCGCCTCTGCTCGCAAACATCGGCATTTTCTGCTCGAATTATCTGACAATGGAGCGGGCGTCGTGCTCACGCTCTTTGCCAATGTGCTCGCAAACATCCGGGTCTGCTTGCAAACATCCGCCACGTGCTCAGATTAATTGCCAGCGACGGCATGGTCAAACCGGGACGCCTGCCTGTCGTAGTTGCTCGGTCAGCTGACGGGAATATTCGGGATCAAGGGTGCCCGCCAGGAAGGCGCGGATAT
>NZ_JABFCZ010000127.1 GCF_014692675.1 Roseibium aggregatum
AACCGCTTCAAGAACATGGAAACTTCTATCATCAGTCATAGGCGCAGACATAGAAACTGACACCGTAAGCTCCTCCGCTCCTTCAGTGTCACAACCTCTCGCCCATAACCTCATGCCGCGCTAGATGGGGTCGGCTTCGCGCCATTGCTACAAATTCCTTGTCGAAGGCGGCAACCCGCATATCAAGACTGCGCCATTCAGCCCGCAAATCCTCGACCAGCAAACGCATGCGCGACGACAGACGGGGATCGTCCTCATCTGCAA
>NZ_JABFCZ010000128.1 GCF_014692675.1 Roseibium aggregatum
AGCTTGATCCCCACGCCTGGCTCACACAGACCCTCGAGCGCATCGCCAACGGTTGGCCCAATAGCGACATCGGCGCTCTCATGCCCTGGAACTACAAGAGCTGAACGGCCGCAGCTTCGCGCTTACTTTGTAGCAATGGCGCGCGAGAATGAAGCCGCCCGCCGCCTTTCGACTGTCCCCGGGATTGGCGTCATCAATGCCACAGCACTTGTTGCAGCGGTTGGCGACGCACGCAGCTTCGGGCGTGGGCGAG
>NZ_JABFCZ010000129.1 GCF_014692675.1 Roseibium aggregatum
GCTTGATCCCCACGCCTGGCTCACACAGACCCTCGAGCGCATCGCCAACGGTTGGCCCAATAGCGACATCGGCGCTCTCATGCCCTGGAACTACAAGAGCTGAACGGCCGCAGCTTCGCGCTTACGATCTCGACGCGATCGCGCGCATAAATCGCTTCCTGGCGATAGAGCGGCAGGCCGTCGGCATATTTGGCCACCGCGATCTGCGCCAGCAGCGCTTCGGTCGGAATACCACTTTCGATTATGCGGGC
>NZ_JABFCZ010000012.1 GCF_014692675.1 Roseibium aggregatum
CCTTCCAGCCGAAACCCATGGTGCCGCTCGATCTCTCCTACGATCACCGCGTCATCAACGGAGCCGATGCAGCACGGTTCCTGGCTACATATGCAAGCCTCATCAGCGAGCCGAAAAGGATGATGCTCTAGGAGCAAATTCAATCGCCCGGCGCGATCCCGAACGAAAGCAGGAAGCGGTCCACTGCCCTTGAGATGGCCTCGGACGGGTCGTCCGGGCACGGCATGCGGTAAATGTGCTGGCGGATGCCGATGTAGACGATGCCGCCGTGCAGGTTCCAGATGTCTTCCATCACCGGAGTTTCGTCCGACCGGGCCGCGAACTCGATTTCACCGAGCAGCGGTCTCAGGATCACGTCGCCCAGGTGCTTGAGGTAGCGCCGGTTGAGTTGCGCTCCGTAGAGACCGGAAAACATGAAGATCCGCATCCACTCATACTGGAAGATGAGCGTGCTGTACTCGGTATAGAAGTCGAGCAGCCGCTGCCTGAGCGAGACCGAACGGTCGGTCAGGCGGGTGGGCCAATCGGGTGACAGGCGGTTGAGATAGACCTGCTCGTAAACCGCCTCGATCAGGTCGTCCTTGGTTGCGAAATAGTTGAAAAGAAGCGATTGGGTCACGCCGAGCCGCTTGGCGAGATCGCGCGTGTTTCCCTCCAGTCCGACCTCGGCGAAGAAGGCGACGGCACCGTCGACGATCTGCTGGCGGCGTTCACCGGGAGGTAGCCTCCGTCGGCTCGACCGCTCGTCACATTCAGCGACTTTTGCCATTCCAATCACATCCCTCTATCGGCGTCCCGTCATACGTCACGAAATATTCTACTTGCAATCTTTCGCTTTTTATAGATCATTTGCTCAATAAGACTGAGCATCTGCTCAATAAGCGACGCGAGGAGGCGTCGCAACAAGGGAGGGAGACGCCATGAAGGCATCGGCGGGCGGCTATGCGCGTGCATCCGACGTGCGGCAAGCCTTGGAAATGCTTGCCGCCAGCGACGGGAGCGGTCGCGTTCTTGCGGGTGGTCAGAGCCTGATCGCCGCGATGAACATGCGGCTTTCCACAGGCGACATCCTGGTCGATATCTCGCGTATCGAGGAACTGGCCGGTGTCCGGGAAACGTCCGACAGCCTTTGGATCGGGGCGCTGACGCCCCATGCGGAAATCGGGCGGAACGCCCTGATCCGCGATCATGCCCCTCTCCTTTCCCAGGCCGTCGGCTTTATCGCCCATGCGGCAATCCGCAATCGCGGGACGATCGGCGGCGCACTCGCCCATGCGGATCCGGCCGCGGAGTTTCCCGCTGGCGTGCTTGCGCTCGGCGCGACCCTTCATGTGGAAGGACTGGACGGACCCCGTGACATCCCGGCTGAAGATTTCTTCCAGGATATTTTCGAGACGGCCATCGATGACGGTGAAATCCTGACGGGCATCTCGATCCCGAAGGCCGCGTCGGACGAGCGGCAGACGATCACCGAAGTCGCCCGCCGGTCCGGCGATTACGCGCTCGCCGGCGTCTGCCTGGTGAAGCGTTCGGGCAAGCACAGGCTTTCGCTTTTTTCCGTCGCTCCAAAACCGGTTCTGGCCGTGCAGGCGATGGCGGAACTCGACCGGGGCGACATCGAGGGCGCCGTCCGCGCGCTGCAGGCGGACATCGACCCGTCCTCCGACACACAGGCAACAGCAACCTACCGCCGTCATCTTGCCGGCATCCTGCTGCGGCGCGCCGTGGCGACGATCCAGGGAGAAAGCGAATGACGGGACTGTTTCGAGACAAGGTCGACATTGCCCTGACGGTGAACGGCGAGCCGGTCGAGGCGCGCGTCCCCGCAGGCCAGCACCTCGTGGACTTTCTCCGCGCATCACTCGGTCTGACCGGGGCCCACGCCAGCTGCGAACACGGTGTTTGCGGCGCCTGCACCGTGCAGGTCGACGGCAAGGCGGTGCGCGGCTGCCTGATGCTCGCCGCGCAAGCCGACGGTGCGGAGGTCTGGACCGTGGAAGGTCTCTCCGACACCGCCGAAATCAACGATCTGCAGGAAGCCTTCGTGGAACGCAATGCGCTCCAGTGCGGGTTCTGCACACCGGGGATGCTCATCGCGGTAAAAGAACTGCTTGCCGGCGGGGGCGTGCCCTCGCGCGCTGAAATCCGCGAACACCTGTCCGGGAACTACTGCCGCTGCACGGGATATGAAGCCATCGTGGATGCGGTCGAAACCGTGGCCCGCGCGCGCGCTGAAAGGGGGGCGGCATGACCATTCAATTCGGAAATCCGGACCGGCCCAATTCCTATATCGGGAAGACGGTTCCCCGTCCGAACGCCAAGCGGCTCGTCCAGGGGCGCGGTATTTATGTCGACGACATCGTGCTGCCCCGTCTCGTTCATGTCGCCTTCGTCCGCTCCCCGTTTGCCCATGCGAAGATCAACGGCATAGATGCCGCGGAAGCGCTGAACGTGAAAGGCGTTCTGAGGGTCTTCTCCGGTGCGGACATCGCAAAGGTGTGCACGCCCTGGGTGGCGGTTCTCGCACACCTGAAAGGCCTGAAGTCGCCGCCCGAATATCCGATCGCCGTGGACCGGGCCTGCTGGGTCGGTGAGCCCGTGGCGGCCGTGGTTGCGACCTCGCGCGCAGCCGCCGAAGACGGCGCGGCCCTGATCGACGTGGACTATGAGCCGCTTGCCGCCGTCACCGAAATGATGACCGCACTTGATGCCGACACCCCCGTGCTTCACGCGGATATGGGCGACAACCTCGCCTTCCAGCGCCTGCACGAGCAAGGCGATGTCGATGCGGCCCTCAAGTCCGCTCACAAGGTCATATCGGCGCGGTTCGTCACCGGCCGTCATACGGGCGTGACGCTGGAACCGCGCTCCATCCTGGTCGACTGGAACCCGGCCGAGGAACAGATGACCGCGTATCATGCGACCCAGGCGCCGCACATGATCCAGACAGCGCTGGCCAAGCATCTCGACCTGCCGGAAGGCCGTGTCCGGGTCATCTGCGAGGATGTGGGCGGGTCCTACGGCATCAAGGTCCACGTCTATCCGGACGAAGTGGCAACCGCTGCCATTGCAAAGATCATGGGCCGGCCAGTCAAGTTCGTGGCCGACCGCCTGGAGAGCTTCACCAGCGACATCCACGCCCGCGATCACGAAATCGAGGCAAAGATCGCAGTCCAGGAAGACGGCACGATCGTCGCCATGGACGTGGACGACTGGACGGCGATCGGCGCCTATTCGGTCTATCCGCGCACCTCCGCCATCGAGGGCAACCAGGTGGTGAACCTCTGCGGCGGGCCTTACAACTTCAAGCACTACCGCGCGAAGACCACGGTCGTCTTCCAGAACAAGACACCGACCTGCCAGTACCGCGCGGTGGGTCACCCGATCGCGGTTGCGATCACGGAAGGGCTCGTCGACATGGCAGCGGCGGAGATCGGGATGGACCCGGTCGAAATCCGCCGGCGCAACATGTTCAGGGACGATGCCTATCCGGCAACCTCGCCCGCCAACATGCGGTTCGAGGGCCTGTCGCACCACGCCTCCCTGAACAAGCTTCTGGAGCTGATGGATTACGACGGACTGCGCGCCGAACAGGCGGAACTGCGCAAGCAGGGCATCCACCGCGGGATCGGCATTGCCAGCTTCATCGAGCTGACCAATCCCTCGCCGTTCATGTACGGCATCGGCGGCGCACGTATCTCAGCCCAGGACGGATGCACCGTGCGGATGGATCCCGACGGCTCGATCGTGGCCCTGTCCGGCGTGACGGAACAGGGACAGGGAACCGAGGCGATGCTGAGCCAGGTCGTGGCAGAGGGGGTGGGCGTACCGCCGTCCAGGGTCCGCGTGATCACCGGCGATACCCAGGTCACGCCCTACGGCGGCGGAACATGGGCCTCGCGCGGGGCCGGCATCGGCGGCGAGGCCGCCCTGCAGGCGGCGCGAGCGCTTCGGGACTCGATCCTCGAGGTGGCGGCGGCAATGCTGCAGTCGGAACAATCGAAGCTCGATATCCGGGACGGCGCCGTGGTCGACAGTGCGACGGGCGAGGCACGAATGCCGCTGGAGGAACTGGGCCGGATCGTCTATTTCCGCGGGGATACGCTGCCGAAGGGGCTGCCGCGCGAGCTGGTTCAGACCCGGCACTATATCACCTCCGACTATCCGTTTGCCTTCACCAACGGTGTGCAGGCCTCCTATCTGGAGGTCGATACCGACACGGGGATCGTGAAGCTTCTCAAGCATTGGTGCGTCGAGGATTGCGGACGGGTGATCAACCCGCAGCTCGTCGACGAACAGATCCGCGGCGGGATCGTCCAGGGCCTGGGAGGCGCCCTGTTCGAGGAAATCCACTATGACGCCGACGGCCAGCTTCTGAACGGCTCGATGGCGGATTATCTCGTGCCGATGGCGGCCGAGATGCCCGATATGATCATCGGCCACGTGGAAACACCGACGCAGGAGAGCGTACTCGGCGCCAAGGGTGCCGGGGAAGCGGGAACGGCCGGGTCTCCGGCAGCCGTCATGAATGCGATCAACGATGCCTTGCGGCCCATGGGCGCGCAGGTCACCGAGATGCCGTTCACGCCTGAACGGATCCTTCGGGCACTTGGAGCCTTGAAGGACTGAAGCAAATGGGGCTCAGGAGGAAGAGCCCCGTATCTAGGGAGGAAATCATGAAATTCATTACCTTGGCGACCGCGACGGCCATCGTCGCCTGTTCCGCGGGCTTCGCCGCCGCGCAGCAGACCATTACGGTGAATATCGGTTCATCGCACCCGGAGCAGAACATCTGGGTCTATGCGATGAAGAACACTTTCGAACCGGAAGTGAACCGCATCCTGGAGGCTGCCGGCGAGTACAAGATCAACTGGGTCGAGTCCTACGGCGGCACGCTCTACAAGTTCACCGATACCCGTGAAGCCGTCATGGACGGCATCGTCGACGTCGGCATGGTCGGCACGGTCTGGGAAGGCGCCAACATGCCGCTCCAGAACGTGACCTATTTCACGCCTTTCGCCACCGAAGACCACAAGATGATCATCGAGATTTTCGATGACCTGTCGGAAAACCTGCCCGAACTTCGCGACAGCTGGGCCGAAAACGGCATGGTTCACCTGTCATCGCTGATCACCGACAGCTACGACATCTATGCGACCTTCCCGGTCAATTCGATGGGTGACCTCGCCAACCGGAAGCTGAACGCGCCCGGAACGTCGGCAAACTGGCTGCGCGGTACGGGCGCCACGCCGGTCGATGGCGCGTTGACCACCTACTACACGAACATCCAGACGGGCGTGACCGAAGGCACGCTGTCATTTGCGTCAGGCATTCTGCCGACCCGCGTCTATGAAGTCGCGCCGGAACTCACCCGCGTGGGCATCGGCTCGATGTATTTCGGCGGCATCGCGGCCAACAAGGATTTCTTCGAGGGCCTGCCGGAGCCGGTCCAGAAGGCCTTCCGCGAAGCGGCCAAGGCAACCTCCAAGGCCCATGGCCAGTATGTCGAGGATCTCGCCAAGCGCGCGCTGACCGAAATGCAGGACGCGGGCCTGACGATCCACGAACTGCCCGAGGCTGAAAAGATGGCCTGGGTCAACGGCCTGCCCAATATCGTGGAGCCGTGGCTCGAGCAGACCGGCGATGCCGGCCGCGTGGTCCTGAAGGCGTATTTCGATGCGCTGCGTGCGCACGGCGCCAAGCCGTTGAGGGCATGGGACGAAGGCCTCTAGGATCGACCTCACGCCTCAGGCGATAACAGCACTCTCCACCCGCCCGGCCTCCGACCGGGCGGGTGTTTGCAGATTGAAATGGATGCGAAGATGACCGATGACACCAATGCCGAAACCGACGACGCCTTCGTCCCGGCCTTCTCGGAGGCGCCCATCGGCGCGACCCTTGGCAGTCTCGCGGCTATCATGTCTTCCGTCGGCACGCTCGCGATCGGAGCACTCATGGTGCTCATCGTGGCGGATGTTCTGGGACGCAACTTCTTCAATGCACCGATTACCGGCGTCGCGGAAATCGCGGGCCGCGCCGTCGTCGCCATCGTCTTCCTGCAGGTGGCCGCCGCGATCCTGCAGAAACGGCTGACCCGCGCCGATTTTCTGATCCGGCGTCTCCATCGCGTTTCGCCAAAGGGGGTGTGCCTGATCGAAGCGCTGTTTTCCATCGCCGGCATGATCGTGTTCGCCCTGATCGTCTGGGCCTCCTGGCCGAAACTGGCGAGCGCCTGGGCAACATCCGAGTTCTTCGGCGTCCAGGGCGTTTTCACCATTCCGACATGGCCCTTCAGGGGCATCACGGTCCTGGGATCCGCAGCAGCGGCCCTCGCCGCGCTCTACCGCGCGCAAGACGAAATCCGCAAGTTCCGGAGCCTGCCATGACCACCCTGAGCATCGGGCTCCTGCTAGTCGGCGCGCTGATCCTTCTGGTCCTTTTGGGAATGCAGATCGCTTACGCGCTGTTCCTGGTGGCCTTCGCCGGCATCTGGATCATCCGCCACAATATCGATCTCGCCTTTCGCATGCTGGAACTGACCGCCTACAGCGGGATTGCGGATTATCTTTTTGCGACCATCCCGCTGTTCGTGCTGATGGGACTTCTGGTCAGTGTCTCGAATGTCGGGCGGGATACGTTCGAGGTCGCCGAGGAACTGCTTCGCCGCGTCGTCTGCGGACTTGGTGTCGCGACCGTCGCGGCCAACACGATCTTTGCCGCCGTGACCGGTGTTTCCATTGCATCGGCCGCGGTCTTCACCCGCGTCGCCGTTCCGGAAATGAAGCGCCACGGCTATCGCTCCGCGTTTTCGGCCGGAACGGTCGCCGGCTCCTCGGTGCTTGGCATGCTGATCCCGCCAAGCCTCCTGCTCATCATTTACGGCGTGCTTGCGGAAGTCTCCATCGGCGGCATGTTCATCGCCGGCATCGTGCCCGGCCTGCTGCTCGCGGGCGGGTTCGTGGCGATGCTGATCTCCGTGACGCTGCTGTTCCCCGGTTTCGTGATGACCGATCCGGAAGCCGCGAAAAAGCGCCGGCTGGACCGCGATTTCGAAACCATGCCGGTCGGGCGGATGATCGCCAAGCTGGTGCCGATCATCTTGCTCGTTATCCTGGTTCTCGGTGGCCTCTACTCCGGCTTCTTCACCCCGACGGAGGCCGGCGGCGTGGGGGCTTTCGGCGCCCTGCTCGTCGCCCTGTCGCGGCGGTCCCTCGACCGTCACAATCTCTGGCAGGTGATGAAACAGACGGGCGTTATCTCGGTTTCGATCCTGCTCCTTCTGATCGCGGCGAGCTATTATTCCCGCATGCTGTCGATCGCAGGGCTGCCCAACGCGATTGCCGGACTGGTCAACCAGAGCGGCCTCGGCCCCATGGGTTTCATGGTGCTCTGTGCGAGCCTCATCCTCCTCATGGGCATGATCCTCGACAGCACATCGATCCTTCTGATCATGGTTCCCATCGCAGCCCCGATCGCGCAAGGCATGGGGATCGATCTCAGCCAGTTCGGCATTGCGATCGTGATCGCGGTGGAAATCGGCCTGCTGACGCCGCCGTTCGGGATCTCGGTCTTCACAGTCCATAACACGCTCAACGACCCGGCGGTCTCCGTTGAACAGATATTCGCCGGTACCCTTCCGTTTATCGCGGTGATGCTGTGTGTCCTGCTGCTCGTCATTCTGATCCCGGGCATCGCGACCGTCTTCCTGTGATCGATCGAGTGAAGCCTTCGCCTATGCGTTGATCAAACGACGATGCGCAGGCCGTTTCGTCGCCGGACGGTGCGAACCCTGTGTTCACGAGATCGACCTGGCGGGGATGGATGCAGAGCCTGGCGGCAAAGCCGGGGTTCCAGGCGCTCCGGACGTCTTCACCCGGACCGGCCCCGTCGTTCAGGGGAACCGTTACGCTGTCGAAGGGCTGGACCAGTCTCGCGCGACGGGATGCGATGACCATCTGGAACCGGGCGGAAGACCTCTGGTCCAACATCAACCTGAGGAACCTCAGGAAAAAAATCCAGCTGAGCGGACCCGTCATTCGAGCCGCCAAAGATTGCAATTTCCAAACCGATGAGGTCTGTCCTATGTCATAAGGCGTCGGCGCATTTGGAGATAGAAGCAGGCATGGCAATCGGTTTGACCAGCAATGATCTGGAACTGATCAGGAAGACCGCGATCCTGGGCGGTCTGGGAGACGAGGCCCTGACGGCATTGTTGTCGGATGCCGTGGTGAAGACGCCGGAGCATGGCGAGGTCCTGTTCGTTCAGGGGGATCCGGCGAGCGCCTTTTTCGTCGTGCTCGATGGCTGGATCAAGCTTTACCGGATAACCGTTGCCGGGGAAGAAGCGGTGGTCGGCATCTTCACAAAGGGCCAGAGCTTCGCCGAGGCGGCCGCCTTTACCGCGGGCATGTTTCCGGTCAGCGCGGAATGCGTGACCGATGCCCGCCTGCTGATGTTTCCGTCAAACAGGCTGTTCGACCGCATCCGCCAGAACCCGGAACTGGGCCTGTCGATGCTTGCCTCAACCTCGCAGCATCTGCACGGACTGGTGCACCAGATCCAGCAGTTGAAGGCCCATACGGGCGCCCAGCGCCTTGCGGAATTCATGCTGGCGCTGGCACCCGTCGAGGAAGGCGCCTGCACGATCGCCCTGCCCTACGACAAGGCCCTGATCGCCGGCCATCTCGGCATGAAGCCGGAAAGCCTGTCGCGGGCCATTGCCCGCCTGAAGGAGGTCGGCGTTACCGTGAAGCGGAACATGGCCACCATTCACGATGTCGACCGCCTGCGGAACTTCTTCGAACAGGAACGCGCCGAGGTCCTGAGATCGCGAAGCTGAGGCGTTGCGCCGCGCGCGCCAGGCTAATCGGCAGCGCTGTTGCGAAACGCCAGGATCGGCAGATAGATCCAGACATAAAGGCCGAAACCCAGGAGCCACAGGGCGCCCGACAGGTACATCGTCTGAAAATAATCCAGAAACCCGGTCCCGAAAGCCCGCACAAGAGCTGCCGCGAAAACGCAGAGATAGGCGATCGCGATCGGCTTTGCGACAATAAGCGGACGCCCGGCGTGCCCGAGCGACGCCCGGGTCATCATTGCAAGCGTCATGCCGCCGACCGCACCGATCGCCAGCAGGTGCAAGGCGGAGGTTTCATCAAGGAACGGGGTGAGATGCGCCGCCGCCAGGGCGAGATAGGCGATTGCCAGAAAGGTAAAGGCGAGATGCAGCACCCATAAGATAGGTTCGCGCCAGGTCAGCAGGCCGCGCCATCCGGCGACCCGCATCCCGTTCGCAATGCCCGCCACGAGGCACAGGCTCCCGAGGACGACCCCAGGCACGGGCAAGGCACTCGCCACGGCGGCGAGGACGGAGGCGAGGATTGCGATCTTGTCCAGAGCCGGGCGGACCTGCGGCAATTGTCCGGAATAGCCCCGCCGGTTGAGCGCATTGCGGGTAAAGCCCGGTACCACGCGCCCGCCGATGATAACGATCATGGCCGCGCTGGTGTAAAGGCCGAGCCTGGTGCCCGCGATCGCCGTGTCATCGGTCCAGCCCAACCATTCCAGATGCATCAGGAGATTGCCGGTGAACATGGCCGTGAGCAGTCCGAGAAAGATGACGTTACGAAGCTGCGTTTTCTTCAAAAGGTTGCTGCCGATCTTCAGGCCGAGCAACGGGATGAAGGCCAGATCGATGACGGCGACAGCCAAGGGGTCGAAATAGGCGGAAAACCAGATCGCCAACCGCCCGGCAAGCCAGACCAGGCCGGTCGTCGCGACGAAGGCGGATCGGGCGGACGGCGAGCCGGTCCAGTTGGGCACGGCCGTCAGGAAGAAGCCGGCCATCACCGCAACCGTGTAGCCGTAGATCATCTCGTGGGCGTGCCACAGATACGGAGCCATGGCCATGGGCGCTTCCGAAAACGCGCCGCCTGCGGCATGAAGGCCCAGCCAGCCGATCCATGCGGCAATCGACAGGACGGCGAAGCATCCTGCGGCCAGAAAATAGAGCCGGAATCCGGCCGTCAGAAAGACCGGAAGTCCGGTCCCGGCTCCTTTAAGCGCTGCTGTCCGTGCCATGTTTTTATCCTCACGTTGAGGCGCGAAGCACAGCTTCGCTGCCGTCCGTTCTCAGGAGGAAGGCCTGTGCTCCTGCAAAGCCGTCGAGAGCTTTTGCAAGGATCTGTTCGCCGCAGACCAGTGCTGCGGTCGACAGGCCGTCGGCGACGGTCGCCGACGATGCGACGACACTCGCTCCTGCCAGACCCGAGCGCGCGGGCCGGCCGGTTCGCGGATCCAGGATGTGCGACACGCGGGCCTCCCGGTCGAAGGTCGTGCCGGAAAGGGCCGAGGTGGCAACTGCGCGGTCCTTCAACACGATCCGCCTCCCCTGCTCCACCTCACCCGGCGCAAGCAGCACCTCCCAGCCGGCAGGCCGTTCGGGATCATTCCCGGACGCGGCGATCTCGCCGATATTGACAAGAATGTCCGTAAAGCCCTCGTTCTTCAGCAGCGCGGATATCCGGTCGGTCATATAGCCCTGGGCAATGCCGTTAAGGGTCAGCGCCATGCCGGGCCGTTCGAAAGCCACCCGTTCCGGGGCGATCTGCACCTTGTCGAAACCGGTCAGCTGAAGGACGCGGTCAACGTCTTCTGGCGCAAGCGCTGCATCCGTTTCGCGGTTCCCGCCAGCATAGGTGCGGGCATAGAGGTCCCACAGCGGCTGAACCGACGGATCGAAAGCGCCGGACGTCGTCTTGTGGATACTCCGGGCGGTTGCCAGAAGGTCGACCAGTTCAGGCGGCGGCGAGACGATTCGACCTTCCCGGTTCAGTTGCGCCAGCGCGCTGTCGGTCCGATAGAGACTGAACACCCGCTCCAGGCGCCGGATCTCCGCCTCCATTGCGGCAAAGACTTTCCGCGCATGGTCCCGGTCGGTATCGGCGAGCCTGATTTCCGCTCCCGCGCCAAGCGCGATGCCGTGCCAGCGTTGTATCGCGGATTTGCCCAAGGCCAGTGCGGGGGACATTGCCAGCGCGGGAGACATCGCCACACCGGCCGCAGCGGCCGAAATGGTCAGGAAACGGCGCCGGGACAGCGGTTTGGCCTGGGTGAGCGCGGTCATTGGCTTGCCTCCACCATGGTCATCGCCTCATGTCCGGAGCCTTCTTCCGATACGACGGAGCCCAGAACATAGGATGCCGGAATTTCGGACAGGCGGACGATGTTGCCGCCCTCATCGGTGACGAAGGCTTTCGCCCCCTCCTCGCTGCCAAAGGGAATGACCTCCGGGGCTCCCATGCCGCCGGTCTTGCGGCTGCCGATCACGAACCAGGCTTTCTCCGCGTCGACCCAGTTGTCCTTGCCGGGATTTTTCCAGCTTTCCGCCTTGTCCATGTCGCTGACATAGACGGCGACATAGTCCTTGGGCTCTTCGGGAGACAGCGTGAAGGCGATGGCATCTCGAACCTGGGGGAACCAGAGCGGGAACGGATTTCCTTCCAGATGGATCTGCGCCTTGGGACCTTCGTGCTCGAGCGCGGCCATATGGCAGTAGTAGCCGGTCGCATCCTCGGTCATGGCCACCGGGGTGGGCTTGGCAGCCTTTGTTTCCTCCTGACAGGCGGACAACCCGAAGCCGGCCACCAGCGCAATGATGAGAGCGGAAACTTGGCGTTTCATGGCGTAATCCTCCGGATCCGGACAAGGGCAAGGCAGAGCGCGAAAACGGTTACGCCGGCGATGGATGCAAGTGCCGCCACGGGCGGGAACGGCAGGCTTTCGGCGACGCCGGCCATGCCGCCGACGAGGCTGCTCGCCCCGAGCGAGGCCAGGTTGAACAGGCGAAAGGCGTCGGCCGGATTGAGCATGATGGCGTAAGGGAAAACATGGGGCGCAAAGGTGCCGCCTGTGTCGGTCACCAGCAGACCGAGCAAGGCAAGATCGTAAAGCACCACCAGGATCAGCCAGGCGCCGATCGCAAGCGCCGCCGAGGTCGAACTCTGCCGTGTCAGTGCGCTGAGGACATAGCCGACGGCCAGGAAGGCAAGACCGAGAGCGGCGGATGTCAGGATGAGCCGGACGAAATCGGCCAGTCCCGCGGGCGAACCGGCGCCGACGGCATAAAGCAGCAGGCCGGTAGAGCCGTAGCCGATCACCAGCGCGACGGTCAGCACCATCAGGTGACCCAGCGCCTTGCCGAGCAGGAATTCCGTGCGCGAGATCGGGCAGGAGAAGATCAGCAGCAGCGTGCCCCGGTCGATCTCGCCGGAAATTGCATCGAAGGCGAGAAGCAGTGCGATCAGCGGCACCAGATAGACGGAGAGGCTGGCGAGCGAGGCGACGGTGATCGTCATGCGATCCACGCCGAGCGTGCCGGCCGGGGTCGAGCCGAGAAGGGCAAGCGCCAGGGAAAAGGCGGCCAGGATCAGCGTGGCCAGCATGATCCAGCGGTTGCGCAGTCCAAGACGCAGTTCCTGGCCGGCGACAGTGAATATGCGAGTGAACATGGGATCAAACCTCCCCGGCCGTGATGCCGGAAAAATGGCGGTAGACATCGTCGAGAGACGGCAGGTGCATGTCGACATCGTCGACAAGGCCGCCGAGTTCGCCGATCGAGGCAAGGCAGGCGACCTTGCCTTCCGGTTCGCAGTAAAGCTCAACGGAGCAGCCGTTGACGCGGGTCCCGCCGAGCCTGTCGGCGATCCGGTCGGCCGCCCCGTCTGTTCCCCGGACCCGGATGCGGATTGGCAGCCGTGCCCTGGCGCGGAGGGCTGCAAGCGTATCGTCGGCCACGAGCTGTCCCTTCGACAGGATCAGGATGCGGTCGGTCCGGGCTTCGACTTCCGTCAGCGCATGGGAGGAGAGCAGCACGGTCGCCCCTCCCGCGGCAACTTCCTCGATCAGTTCATAGAAGTTCTGCCGGGACACCGGATCGAGACCGCTGGTCGGCTCGTCGAGCAGAACCAGTTTCGGATGGCCGATGAGCGCCTGGGCAAGGCCGAGGCGCTGGCGCATGCCCTTGGAATAGGCGCCGACTTTTCGGTTGGCAGCGTCGCTGAGGCCGACCCGCTCCAGCAGGTCCAGCGACCTTTTTCTGTCCGCGCCCTTCAGCCGGGCGTAGAAGGCCATCACCTCCCTGCCCGTCAGTGCCTTCTGGAAGGCGACGGCCTCCGGCAGATAGGCCGTGCCGGCGCGGGAAGCGCCGCTGCCGGGCGTATGGCCGAGGACAGCGATATCGCCACTGTCGGGCCGCAGGAAGCCGAGCGCCATCTTGAACAAGGTGGTCTTGCCGGCGCCATTGTGGCCGAGGAGCGCGATCCGTTCTCCGGCGCGCAATTCGAACGACACGTCCCGGATCACAGCGTTACGGTCGAAAGATTTGTCGACGTTTTTAAGGGTCAGTGTGGCTGCTGGGGTCATCCTTGAACTCCCGCATGAGGCGTTTTGAAGTCCGGCGCATGCATCAGCGGAGCGCTGTCGACGATGCCGCCGGGAAGAAGCGATGGAAACTGGGACTGGGTCCACTGGAGAAGCTGAACCGCGGGACTGCCCGTCAGGAGCTTTGCCGCCGGCCGTGTCCACAGAAGCTGGTCGACCATGTCGTTCGGCCGGTAGGTGCTGTCGGCAATGCCGTCGCCGTTGAGGTCGAAGGCGGCCAGATCCGACCAGAAATTACCGCGGCCGTTTTCGCTCCAGTCCAGATTGCGGCTGCCGACGTACTTGACCTGGGTCTGGTTGCCGATGAAGGCATTGCCGGCGAAATGGTTGCCGGCCGATCCGGCGGTAAAGTGAATGCCGATCGGGCATCCCTCGAACCGGTTGGCTTCGACCGTGTTCTTGTTGGCGTTGTACATGAACAGGCATTTTTCGCCGCCGTCCTCCACCCGGTTGCCGACGATCTTCGCGTGGTTGGCGTAGTTCAGCATCAGACCGTGGTTGCGGTCGCGGACGGAGAGATTGTTTTCGATGGTCAGCCCGTTGGAGAACATCAGGGCGAAGCCGATGTCGTTGCCGACGGAGACATTGCCGGAAATCACGCCCTTGTTGCCGTACATGTAATGAATGGCGAAGCGCAGATCCTCGAACCGGTTGTTGAGGAACTTATCCTTGTGGCTGGCATTGACGAAAACGCCGTCGCGGCCATAGCGGATGGTGTTGAATTCGGCGGTCAGGCCCGGCGCGTTCCAGACGTAGAGCCCATTGCCGCGCTCGTTCATGCGCAGGTCCTGCCGGCCTTCGATCAGATTGCGGGCGATATGAACGTCCTTTGCGCCGTGAACGTCGACACCGGTCAGGTTGTTGAGAAGCCGGTTATTCTCGATGGTGGCGCCGCGCGCTTTCTGCGTGAGCTTGATGCCAGCGTCCAGGGTTTCCTGGGACAGACCGGAACCGGTCAGGGTGAGCCCAGTAATCGTCACCGCCGGTGCTTCGACGGTGACGACACTGCCTGTCCCGGTACCCACAAGCCGGGCAGCCGACGCACCGCGGAGCGTAACGCTCTTCTTTATGACGATGGGGCCATGGTGCGTACCTGGCGCGAGCCGGAGAACGTCCCCGGCCTGCGCGTTTTCAAGAGCGTCCTGAAGATTGCGCCCTCCCGCCGCGACCTGCCATTCCTTCGCCCAGGCCGGAGCAAAGGCCGTGGCCAGGAGGCAGCAGGCTGCGAGAAGCGTTCTCGACGAAAGAAGCGGGAGAGCGCGTTTCATGGTCAGGCTCCGCGCGGCTCGACCAGCATGCGTCCGCGCATTTCCATGTGCAGGGCATGGCAGAACCACTGACAGTAGAACCAGTGCACTCCGGGCCGGTCGGCGGTGAAGGTGACCGAAGCGGTCGCCTGGGGCGCCACTTCCATGGCGACACCGTAGTTGGAGATGGTGAAGCCGTGGGTCAGGTCGTCGATGTCATCGATGTTGGTGACATAGACCGTGACCTCGTCCCCCTGCTTGACCGTGAATTTCTCCAGACTGAAAATCGGCGCGGTCGAGTACATGTAGACACGCACCTTGTTGCCGTCCCGGATCACGTCGGCGGCATCTTCCAGGTCGATTCCGTCCG
The DNA here is from genome assembly GCF_014692675.1 of Roseibium aggregatum. Lineage (GTDB taxonomy): Bacteria > Pseudomonadota > Alphaproteobacteria > Rhizobiales > Stappiaceae > Roseibium > Roseibium aggregatum_C. Next base: position 15,058 of record NZ_JABFCZ010000012.1, read on the forward strand.
CCTTGGCCTGTTCCACCGCGTCGGCGAACATCGGATCGTTCCGGTCCCAGACCGTGACCGGGTTCACCTTGGAACGGTGCACGATGATGCTGTCATGGGGCTCGGCGAAGGTCGGTCCGTCGTGAACAAGGGTCATGCCGTCGTCGGAGATATCGATGAGCTGCTCGTTCTCCGGCTTCAGCGGACCGACGTTCAGGAAGCGGTCCTTGGAGAACTTGTTCATCGAGATCAGCCATTTGCCGTCGGCTTCCGCCGTCTCGCCCATGGAGGTCGAGTTGTGGCCCGGCTGGTAGTGGACGTCCACCTTGGAGATGATCGGATCGACGTCCTCCCCCGCATAGGCACGGACGGCCTTGTCGATGTTCCACTTCACCACCTGGCTGTCCAGGAACAGCGTCGTGAAGGCATTGCCCTTGCCGTCATAGGCGGTATGGAGCGGACCGAGGCCGAGCTGAGGTTCGGCAACGACGGCCGACCGCGGATCCACATCGGTTTCGAACAGGGCATCCAGCTTGGTGACGTCGATGACCGAGCAGGTCGGCGACAGCTTGCCGTTGATGACCACGTGCTTCTTGTCCGGGGCTGTATTGACGCCGTGCGGGCTGTTCGGGATCGGGATGTAGCGGGTGTACTTCTTGTTGGATCCCTTGCGCCCGTCCACGACCTTGACGCCGTTCAGTTCCTGGTAGTCGCCTGCGGCGATGCCCTTCTCGATTTCCTTCAGGTTGAACACGACCACATGATCCAGCTCGTTGGCCGTCATCTCGGCCAGGTTCATGCCCATTTCGGAGTTGTAGCTGGTGGAAAAGGCGTATTTGCCCTGGTAGTCGCAGTCGGTGTTGTCCAGGTTGCCGGACACGATCACCTGCCAGGCCACTTCCATCGTATCGCCGTCTATGGCGGTGAAGATGTTCACGTACTGGGACGGATCGTCGAGGATCTTGCCGTCGTTGACGAGCGGAGCTTCGTGCTCGCTGTTGGCGAAAACATAGCCTGTGCGCGGATATTTCTGCGGACGCATACCGTGGATGTCATGCGCATTGGGAATCTCGATGATCTTGTCGCATTTCATCACGTCGCAGCGGACGCGGGCCACGCGGGTGTTGGCCTTGTCGTTCATGAACAGATAGCGCCCGTCATAGGTGCCTTCGGTGAAGGACATATGCGGGTGGTGCAGGTCGCCGTTGTCGTAGGTGACCTTGCCCCGGGCGGCCAGGAACTCCCTGGTTTCCGGCGTCAGGCCCTCGGTCAGGATCTTCAGAGATTCGTTGGTCTGGCCCCAGCCGGTAGCGGAGCAGCGATTGAACACCGGCACCCGCATGAATTCGCGCATGGAGGGAACGCCTAGAATGCGCAGTTCGCCGGTCTGGCCGGAGGACCAGAAGCCGTAATATTCATCGAGTTCACCCGGCGACAATTCGAACTTCTGACCGCCTTCGGCCGCATAGACAGGGTTCGCACCGCCCAGGGCGACAGCGCCCATGCCGGCGACCACGGCCGTCTTGGCCGTGCCACCCAGCAGGTCTCGGCGGGACACGCCCGATTTGGTTGACTTCTCCGTCATGACTTTTCTCCTTGCTCTCGTCGTTCGGAGTTCATTCCGCCGGAACCGGGGCCGATTTCGCCCCCCTGGCATCCGGTTTTGCGATGCCGGTCTGGACTTCGAAGCGTTTGCGCTTGGCGAGCTTCTTGATGCAGACGGGGCATTTCTGGTTGTGCTGGTACAGAACCTGGCAGTGCAGGCAGTTCAGGCACTCGTTGGGATTGATGTTGCCTTCCGGATGAATGGCCTGGACCATGCATTCCCTGGCGCAGCGCTGGCAGGGATTGCCGCATTCGCGGTAGCGCTTCAGCCAGTCGAACATCCTGAGCCGTGCGGGGATCGCAAGCGCCGCGCCCAGCGGGCACAGGTAGCGGCAGTAGAACCGCTCCACGAACAGGCCGACGAGCAGAAGCGCGACGGCGAATGCGACAAACGGCCAGGCGCGCTGGAACTTCAGGATGATCGCCGTCTTGAAGGGCTCGACCTCGGCATAGTGTTCGGCGAGATCGAGCGAGTAGAGCGACACACCGAACAGGGCCAGAAAGATCATGTACTTGACCGGCCACAGGCGCTCATGCAGCCCCCAGGGCACCTCGAACTGGGGAATGCGGCACAGCTTGGCGATCCGGTTCGTCAGTTCCTGCAGGGCGCCGAAGGGACACAGCCAGCCGCAGAAGGCACCACGGCCCCAGAAGATCAACGCGGCGGCGACGGAGAACCACAGCAGGAACACCAGCGGATCCATCAGAAACGCGTCCCAGCTGAACTCGGTCGTCAGCGAGGAAAAGAAGGCGAGCACATTGACCACGGAGAGCTGCGCATTCTCGATCCAGCCGAGCCAGACCAGCGTGAAGGTCAGGAAGGCAATGCGGAACCAGAAGGTGAAACGTTCGCTGCGGGTGACCTGCATCTGGAAGAAGAACACCAGTGTCAGGACGCCGATGGCGCCTGCGAGGATGAGCACGTCGACCTTGCGGGTCTTCCAGATGCGCATCCAGAGTTTCTGGGCGGCCGCCTGATTTTCGGTAACCTGCGAGGTTTCAGGCGCTGCAGCAGCAGAGGTCTGCCGGCTGGCGGGATCGACCATCAGGTAGGACTTCGGCAGCCGGTAGCCGAGGTCGAAGGTCAGGAACACCTTGTCGATGGCACCGACCGGCCGCTGCACGAGCAGTTGCAGGCGAAACTCCTCAGCGGGGTCGAAGCCGCTGTCGGCGGGAATGGTGAAGAGATCCATCTCCTTGAAGGCGGGAGCGCCTTCGGCGTCGATTTCCCCCAGCTTGTGATGCTGCCGGTCGTGGAAGCGGACGGAAACATCCTTCTGGACGAGCTGGATGCGGTCGAAGATGCCACCGCGCACATAGCCGGATCCCTTGAAGGAATAGCGGCCCCGCCCCATCACCAGCAGGACATGCTCGCCCTCTTTCAGACGGGCTTTGAGGTTGGCGTATTCCGCATCGCCCAGGAGCGACCGGCCGATGGAGGGCACGTCGGCGAGCGCCAGGTACATGTCGATGTAGGTGTCGGTCTCCGGCCCTTTCTCGGGACGTGCAATGGCCCGGGGATCGCCTTCGCGGACGAAAGCCTCGTTGAGCTGGGCCACGTCGAGCGACAGCCGCCTGACCGACCCGTCCCCGGTCAGGCTCTGCCAGTCCGCCGTTTCGTCACGGGACGGATCGATCACCATCTTCGGACCGCTGGCGCCGGCGTCTTCCTTGAGGCCGCCGAGGCCGAGGCTCTTAGCGACCTTGAGGCCGGAGCGAATGATGGAATCGTCGATCACCATGATCGTCACGGTGGCGCCGGAGATGATGTCCAGGTCATGCGCGGACCCGGCGTCGGTGGCTTCCGCCTTCAGATCGAGGCCGGCATATTTCCTCGTCACCGCCTTGATCTTGCTGTCCGGGATCCCGACCAGGACGATGGGCTCGGAATGCTTGACCAGCTTCACGCCGGTGAGCACCGCATCCTTGTCGATGCCGACGAGCGTGTGGATAGGCTTGCCGGAATATCCGGTGGTGGAGACGAAATCCGAGGTCAGGAACACCCAGCCGATCGTGTCCCCGCCCTTGAGCGCGGGAACCACCGGAACGTCCTTTCCCGGTTCGCCGTAGCTGTCGGCACCGGGCACCAGTTCCGATACCGGCGTATCCGGAAGAAACCTCGACAGCTCGGCCGCGGAAGCCTCTCGTGCGGTTATCGCCACGGCCAGGATGGCGAGCGCCAGACAGAGACCTCTAAGCCAGTTCTGATTCTGAACTCGATGGAAAGACAATGGGAGTGCTCCGAAATCCGGATCGGTTTGAAATTCGGAGCATTGGTTTCATGTTTACGCGCGCGCTTACTTGACGATCGTCAAGCTGCGCGAAGTTAAATTTATTCAAGTATTTTCGAATATTAGAATGTCGCTTTTGCTGAGATCCCGGCAACGGGGGCACTGCCGGGAAACGATGGCGGGCAGGCCAACGACAAGCGGGCCGAGCGATTGTGGCGGCAGGCCTGGTAGACAGCACCTTCAGACCGGCTTTCCACAAACTGCGTCTGCAGGCATGAAATCATGGCCGGCAAGCCGGTTCCATCAGGAAGACAGAAGCGGGTATCCGGGCCGGCGGTTCAGGCGCCCAGCATCTGGCCGACGCTTCGGTAAAGCATATAGGTGGCGACCACGAAAATAAGGCCGGCGAACAGGGTGTTCAGCGTGCCTTTTCGCGCCGACAGCCTCTTGGCGAGCGCCCCGCCGATCAGACCGCCGAAAATACCGCCGCCGATGAAGACCGCCGCAAGCACCCAATCCACATAGCCTGAGATTGCGTAATTCAAGGCCGTCGTCAGCCCGAATGCGGTGACCGCGACAAGGGAGGACCCGATTGCGAAAATGATCGGCATGCCGGTCGACGCCAGCAATCCGGGCACGATCAGAAAACCGCCGCCAATGCCGAAAAAGCCGGAGAAAACGCCGGTCAGACCGCCAAACCCGAGAACCTTGTGCACGTTTTCCCGCGAGCATTGCGCGCCGGGGTTTCCCTCCGCCCCGCGCTTGCGGAACATGAGGCCGCCCACCACGAACATGAGAATCGCAAACAGGAAAAGAAGGTTCTGACCGTCGACGATCTTGCCGACGCTGGACCCTATGAATGCGCCGACAATACCGGCGACGCTATAGAAGGCCGCGCAGCGCCATTTGACGTTGCCCAGACGCGCGTGGCTCAGGAGATTGGAAAACGCATTGGCGGCAACGGCGAACGCGCTGGTTCCGATCGCCAGATGGGCGCTGGGAACACCGACCAGGTAAACCATCAAGGGAACGGCCAGGATCGAACCGCCGCCACCGAACATGCCGAGCGTGAACCCCACCAGTCCGCCCGAGAGAACGCCGAGGCCGTATTGTATTGGTTCAAGATAGGTCATCTGTTCCCCGACCATTGTCCGGCCGGGCCACCTGTTTTCCTGTTTTTTACGATATCACCCGACCGAAGGCCTTCAAATGCGGCCCCGGCAACGCGGCGGACGTTTTGTTGCCGGGAACATAATAGGATCGATACTTTCATACAATGTGAAATAGTACGGAATTCGCTTCCGCGCAAACCCGGCCGTCCAAAATCATACGGCTCTTTTGGTCCGCCGGCATTGCTTGTGGGTCGCGCGGCGGGGTTTCCTGATGATTTTCAGGTTGGGCGCTGCATACGCGCCTGACTAGGCCCCGCCACGCGCACTGAATCGCCCGGCCGCCTCGCCGGTGGCGAAAGCGGTGCCCATGACGCGGATGGAGGCGTAGGCGGCGCTGTCGGCGCCGATGACTCGGCCGGCGTAGCACAGGTTTTCAAGGCCCTTGGCGCGCAGGCAGTCGAGCGGGATATCGGCAAAGCCCTCGCCGCCGATGGAGCGGTAAACCGGCTTTCCGGGAACCGAATGGTCCTCGATCGGCCAGGCGGCACGGGCGACCCCGTCCGGACGGCGGCGGCCGGTTAGGAGATCCTCGCCGGTGAGTTCGTAGCGTGCCGGCGGATGGCGGCTTTCGCGCACGCCGATCTGGGGCCCGGTCTGGGCCAGGTAGGCGTTCTCGAAGCCCGGCACATGCTTGCGCAGCACGTTGACATAGTCATGGGCGGCGGCACGGGAAGCCTGCTCTGCCCGGGTGAAACTTTTCGAACTGAGATCTTCCAGCGGATGGTCGAAGATCATCCACCACATCTCGCCGGTCTGCGGCACTTCGGTGTAGATGCCGCCGTCGGTGCGGGCCACGGGCCAGTCGCCGGTCCTGTTGTAATTCTCAAGCGCTGCAATAATCGCCTCGCGGTCGATGGGCACGGACGGATTGCGCCCGCCGACCCGGATCGGGCCGGAGACGGCCTGCAGCTTGCCCTCCTCATTGCCTGTCCGGCAGGCAAGACCGGTCAGGAGTGCGAGATTGGCATCGCCCGTGGCATCGACGAAGGCTTCGCCGACCACGCGACATCGTCCGTCCATGCCGGCGAGCGTCACCGATTCCAGCCGGTCGGCGGTGCGGGTGACCGCCGCGACCCGGGTGTGCAGCAACACGTCGACGCCATGGCTCTGAAGCACCCGGTCGAGCGCCAGCTTCACCGCCTCCGGTTCCAAAAGGATGATCCAGTTCGACGTGGTCGGCGAGCGGAACGGATCGCAGGCAAGACCCAGCGCGCGCAATTCATCGAGCACGAGGTCGGCGACACCGCCGACGGCTTTTATGGGATCCGGGCCCTGCTGGAAGAAACCGCAATAGGCAAGCACGTTGGAGGTGGTCGCGGCCCCGCCGAGGAAGCCGTATTTTTCCACCAAGAGCACCTTGGCGCCTTCCTGCGCCGCGCCGAGAGCAGCGCCAACGCCGCCGGCACCGCCGCCGGCGACGATCACGTCATAGTCTGCCTCCGGCTTGCGGCTCATGAGCGCCATCCGAGCAGACGGCGCTCGATCAGGCCGATGACGGCGGAGACGATGACGCCGAGCAGCGACAGGATCACCACGCCGGCGAACAGCCGTTCCAGATCGTAGAGCGAGCCTGCTTCCAGGATATAGGCGCCGATGCCGTATTGGGCGCCGAGCATTTCGGCGGCGACCAGAAGGATGATGGCGATCGCCAGGCTGATACGCAGGCCCGACAGGATGCCCGGCATGGCGCCGGGCAGGACGATCTTGCGGACGATGGAGAACCACGACAGGCCGAAGCTCTGGCCCATGCGGATCAGCGACCGGTCCACATTGTCGACCGCGCCATAGGTGGCGACCACGGTGGGGGTGAAGGTGCCGAAGGCGATCAGGGCGTATTTCGAGCCTTCGTCGATCCCGAACCAGATCACGAAGAGCGGCAGCAGTGCGATCTTCGGGATCGGGAAGATCGCGGCGATCAGCGGCACCAGTCCAGCCCGGATATAGGAGAACAGGGCAATGACGACGCCGACGGAGACGCCCGCGCTTGCCCCGATGGCCGCGCCGATCACCAGGCGGGAGAGCGACAGCGACAGATGCTTGTAAAGCAGGCCGGAGGAATAGAGCTCGCCGAGCGTCTTCAGGACATCGGACGGCCTGGGCAGGGTCAGGCTGGAGATCCAGCCCGTGCGCGTGCCCCATTCGACCAGGGCGATCAGCACGGCGAAAACGGCGAAGCCGACCCAGCGGCGGCTTTTCGGCGCGAAGCCGCCGCCGCGGAAGCGGACTTCGATCTGGCGGTCGTCCGCCCGGGCGGGTGCAGAGTTCAGCGAGAGATCAGACATCGATCAGCTCCTCATCCGCCGCCCGCGCCTCTTCGCGCATCAGGCCCCACAGGTGCTTCTGGATATTCTCCAGGTCCGGGTCAGCGTAGCCGCGTTCGACCAAGGGCTTGTCGATCGTGACGATCTCGCGGATACGGCCCGGCCGGCGCGACAGCACGACGACCGAATGGCCGAGCCGAACGGCCTCGGCAAGGTTGTGGGTGACATAGACGGCGGTAAACGGTGTGCGCGTCCAAAGGGCGATCAGATCGTCCATCAGCAATTCGCGTGTCTGGCTGTCGAGGGCCGACAGCGGTTCGTCCATCAGCATGACCGCCGGGTTGACGGCCAGCGCCCGGGCGATGGCGACGCGCTGCTTCATGCCGCCGGAGAGCTGCTTGGGCAGGGCCCTGGCGAAATCGGTCAGCTTGGTGCGGGCCAGAACGTCAGTGATGATCGCGTCGGCCTTGGCACCCCGGATGCCGTGATCTTCCAGCACCAGCGAGACGTTGCCGCGCACGGTGCGCCACGGCAGCAGGGCGAAGTCCTGGAAGATATAGGTCAGCGGGTTCAGGCAGTTTTCCGGCGGTGTGCCGAGCTGCAGGACGCGGCCGGAAGCAGGCCGCTCCAGCCCGCCGGCAAAGCGCAGCAGGGTGGACTTGCCGCAGCCCGACGGCCCGACAAGGCAGACGATCCGTCCGGAGGGGATGTCGAGCGTGATGTCCCGGAGCACTTCCATATCGCCATAGGAATGGCTGATGGCATCCAGTCTGATGTCCATTTCGGTTCTCAGTTCAGGAATAAAAAAAACCGGCAGCGATCCTTGGTGGGTTGTTCAGATCGCCGCCGGGTGGGAGTCGCCCTCTTAGGAGTCGATGGTTTCGACGTAGCTGGTGTCCAGAAGCGTATCGAGGGTGATCGCCTTGTCGACCAGGCCTTCCGACTGGAACCAGTTCAGCTGATCGCGCACGGAGGCCACGTTCAGGGCCGCGCCGCGGTTGAGCAGCATGGAGCCGTTGATGATCGACGGAGCGGCCTTTTCCAGCGGCCGGTCGGAGTAGACGTATTTGTGGATCAGCTCGACCATCTCGTTGATGGCGGCCTCGCCGTTCTTCTTGTCCACCATGGTGTCGTCATAGTCGGCCACACCGGCGGAAAAGCCCTTCAGGAAGGCTTCGGTCAGCGCGCGGTCGTCGGCGGCGTTCTTGGCGGAGGTGAAGACGGTGGTCACCTGGTAGTTCGGCAGGTAATCGGCGACGTTGCCGATGATATGGGCCGCGCCGGAACCGGCCAGCGGCTTGGCGATGTGCGGAACGATGGACCAGGCATCGATCTGGTTCGACTTCAGCGCGCCGATGATGGCGCCGACCTTCTGCAGCGGCACGAACTCCGGCGTCACGCCTTCCGCGGCGCCGATCTTGGAGCCCATGTAGTGGAAGGAAGAGCCGGCCGTGGTCATGCCGAAGCGCTTGCCGCCCAGGCCCTTGGGCGAGGTCAGGCCGGCCTTGAAGGCTTCGTCGGACGCCAGGATCTTCTGGCCGTCGATGCCCGGCGCCTCGGACAGCGCCCCGCCGATCACCTTGACCGCACCCTTGTCGGCCAGAGACACCAGACCGCCGGAAATCGCGGTCACGCCGAAGTCCACGTCGCCGCTGGCGATTGCCACGGCCATGGGCTGGGCCGCCTGGAAGAACTTGAGTTCGACGTCGAGGCCGGCATCGGCGAAATAGCCGCGTTCCAGCGCGATGAAGCTGCCGGAATGGCTGGTCAGATGCAGCGCACCGACGACGGTCTTGCGGTTCTGGGCAATGGCCGGACGGGCCAGCCCTGTCAAGGCCGCAGCCCCCATCAGGCCCAGCGTTTCACGTCTGTTCAGTTTCACCATGATTTCCTCCCTGAGTGTCTATGGTGTTGGTTTTTATGGTGTTGTCCGCCGCTTGTTATGCGCGGCGGGTTATCCGTTATTTCGGCCGAGATCGGCCGCAATCTCCTCTTCAAGACAGGCAAGTGCGGTGTCGGTGTCCTTGCCCAGGATCGCGTCGCGCAGGGCGTTGTGACGAGCCTGGCGGGCGGCAAAATCGATGTGTCCCTCGCGCAGGAGCGCCAGCCGGAAACGGCGCGACTGGTTGAAGAACTTCTCCGCCAGACCGATCAGCCGCGGCGAGCCGCAGGCTTCCATCAGGACGGCGGACAGCGCCCGGCAGGCTTCGTCCCATTCCAGCGCGGTCAGGTCGTCCGGATGGTCCTGAACATGGGCATCCGCGTGGCGCAGGGTGTGAAAGGTCGCGATGACCCGGCCCTCCCAGGCGACGTTGCTGCGCTCCATGGACCGGGCAAGGCCGAGCTTCTCGATCTCCAGCCGCATCAGCAGGATATCGCGCAGGTCTTCCTCGGTGGCGGAGGTGACGCGGAAGCCGCGCTGGCTCGTTGCCTCCACCAGACCTTCGGCGGACAGCACGCGCAGGGTCTCGCGCATGGAATGGTTCGATCCGCCGTAGCGCTGGCGCAGGGCCTCGATCTTGAGTTTCTGGTCGGGCCGCAGCACGCCGAAGGAGATATCCCGGCGGAGCGCCGACGCCAGCATGGCGACAACCGTTTCGTCCTCGTCCTGCCGTTTACCGAAGAGCATTTCGTGTCCCGTTTCTGAAAATGTTGGATATTTTTTGAATCCTTTTATAAACGAGTCAAGATTGAAAATTCGGGAGGACTTTCATGCCGATCACAGGCGCCACACGGCTGTTTCCGATCATCGGTCATCCGGTGTCGGGCGTGTTCTCTCCACCCGCCTTCAACGCCTTGTTCCAGAAGAAGAATATCGATGCGGTGATGGTCGGACTGGACATCGAGCCTGCGGCCCTTGACGGCTTCTGGCAGGTCCTGCGCGGCAGTTCCAACATGCTCGGCTGTTCGATCACCTATCCGCACAAGCAGGCCGCCTTTGACGCCGTGGACGGCATGACCGACCGGGCCAAGCGGCTGGGTGCGCTCAACACGATCCGCCGGGAACCGGACGGCCGCCTGACCGGGGATGCGACCGACGGGCTTGCCATGGTTAGCACCATTGCCGGGACAGGAATTGAGATCCGCAGCAAGACCGCCTGGATCACGGGTGCCGGCGGCGGGGCCGGAAAGGCGATCATCGACGCCTTTAGCGAACAGGGCATCGGCCGGCTGATCCTCGAGGAGATCGATCCGGCCCGGTGCGAGGCGGCGCTGCGGCTGGTGCGCGATCATTGGCCGAAGGTGGAAATTTCAGACACGCTCGACGATGCACAGGTTCTCGTCAACGCCACCACGCTGGGCAAGTCCGAAAAGGACCCCCTGCCCTTTCCCGAAGCCGCCATCGCCAAGGCGGAGCTGTGCTGCGACGTGGTCACCGCCTCCGGCGACACGGCCTTCGTTCAGGCAGCAAAAGCCGCGGGCAAAACCGTTGTCGACGGCAGCGGAATGGGCGCCGGGCAATTGGACGTCCAGCTGGGCTTTCTCGGGCTGGATATCGGAGCGGACTAACCCTTCAGCACCGCTTCCACGACCTTGGCGGCGGAGAGAAGGTTCTTGTCCTTAGCCTTCGCGCCGACGAGCATCGCGCTTAAGGTCTTGCCCTGATGGTCATAGGGCAGCGCGATGGCGCAGCCGTCGGCGACATTGGCGAGCGACGGGTTCCTGAGTGCCAGCAGGTTCAGCCGGTTGAAGGCGTCGTCGTTGGCGATCAGCTCTTCCCGGGACGGCGGCAGGATCGGGGTCGTCGGCAGGAGGAGAAGGTCGTCGCCGAGCTCGTCTGCGAAAGCCTCCACAAAAGCTGCCCGGCGGTTCAGGGTCTGGCGGTATTCGACCGCGGTGATTTCCCCGGCCCGCGCCATGCGGGCATAAACGCGCGGATCGAATTTTTCCGGAGTGCTCTGGAAATGATCCTCGTAATGGGCGCGCGATTCCACCGAGGTCATGTGCCAGGGCGGCACCTGCGTGTAGAGATCGATCACGCCGAGATCGCGTTCGACGATCTCCAAGCCTGCGGCGCGCAGGGCATCCAGAACCGTTTCGAAACCGGCGGCAACTGCGGGGTCCAGGTCGTCGAAGCCGAAATTGCGGGCCACGACCAGGCGCCGCTTTTCGGCGGCGACCGGGATCGTCGGCAGCCCGGCCATCACCTGCCAGGCGAGTTCACAGGCGGCGACCGTCTTTGCCATCGGTCCGAAGCTATCCAGCGTGTCGGAGAGAGGCTTACCTCCTGCAAGCGAGACCGAGCCTTGAGTCGGCTTGAAACCGGTAATGCCGGTAAAGGCTGCCGGAATGCGCAAGGACCCGCCGGTATCGGTGCCGATGGCGATATCGCACAGGCCCAGCGCCACGGCGACCGCGCCGCCGCTGGTCGATCCGCCCGGCACGCCGCCCGGATAAGCCGGGTTGTCGGGCGTGCCGTAATGAGGATTGATGCCGATGCCGGAATAGGCGAATTCCGACATGTTGGTCAGGCCGACGAAGACGGCGCCGGCATCGCTTAGAGCGGCAATGCAGGGCGCATCGGCGGCGGCCGGCGGGTCGTTGCGCAGTACTTGCGTTGCCGCCGTCGTGACCTCGCCCGCCACATCGAACAGCGCCTTCACGCTGACGAGCGCGCCGGCGAGCGGCGATGTCTTGGCCGCCGCTGCTTTCGCCTGGGCACGGGCACGGTCGCCGAGGGGTTTGGTAAAGACGGCCTCGACGGCCTTGTCCTCTGCAATCCGGCTCAGGGCGGCCTCGACGCGGGTGGGCGCCGTCCCGGCACTCCAGGGGAATTGCAGGTCTTTACTCATGGATGTCCTCGTCAGGTGAAAGTTTGGCGACAGGTTCTCAGGAGATAACCGAAAGCACGCGCGAACTGTAGCCCCATTCGATCGACTTTCCAGTCACTGGATCAGTCAGGGACATTTTGAAATCAGCCGACGGGCGAACGCCACCGATCGCAGGCAGCGTGCCGCACAGCATGGCGGTGCCTTCGTCCAGCGTGACCCCGGCCATCAGCTCGGTGAGCGGCAGGATCGAGGCGAGCGTGCCGTCCTGATAGGCGACCCAGTCTCCTCCTTCGCGGATCCAGGCCTTGAGCTGCAGGCTGTCGATATGATCGATGACATCATCCAGCAGCCACAGCGTGTCGGCGACCGGCTTGGCGCAGATCTGCTTGGAGTGGGCGACGGAATAGGTTTCCAGCGCCCGGTCGGTATGGTCCGACGCCAGGCCGAGCCAGATCCGTCCCTTCGCCTTCAGGAGGAACGGCTCCGCCTCACCGGAACTCCCTCCGCCCAGAACCTCGATCCTGTCATCCCGCGTGAGGAGGGAGGCCGCGCACTGGTAGTAGAGTGGGACGGTCGAGGGCGCCGGCACGCCGATGGCCGCCAGTTCCTCGATATGATGATCCACGGCGGCCCGGTCCCGGCCCGTCCATCCGGCAACAATCAGGGTATCCGGGGTGCATTCCAGCACCCCCGTCGGTGTTTTGAACTGCATGGAAAGCCTCTTACAAGGTGGAGGGCAGGTAGAGCGCGATCTGCGGGGCGAGGATCAGGAGCCCCACCATGACCAGCATCGCGATGACAAAGGGAATGCAGCCGAGCATGACGTCGCTGAACGGCCGGCCGCCCCGCGCGGCCTGGACCACGTAAAGGTTCAGTCCGACCGGCGGCGTGATCAGCGCCATTTCGACCAGGATGATCATCAGGATGCCGAACCAGATCTTGTCGTAGCCGAGATGCATGATGATCGGCACCACGATCGGGATCGTCGCCACCATCAGCGACAGGGTTTCGATAAAGAACCCGAGGATGATGTACATCGCGACGATGACCAGCAGGGTCGCCAGCGGACCGAGCCCGAGATTGTTCAACACGTCCTGAAGCGCGCGGCTGACACCGGCTGCGGTCAGGACGAAGTTCAGCACATAGGCGCCGATGACCACGAGCATGATCATGGACGACGTCTTCACCGAGCCGCGCAAGGCATCGGCAATCATCGCCCGGCTCAGCGCCTTCTGGTGGGCCGCGATCACGAGCGCAATGGCCACGCCGACCGTGGCGGCCTCCGTGGGCGTTGCCCATCCCGCATAGATCGAACCGACGATGGCCGCGAAAAGACCGAAGATCGGCAGGAGATCGGCCAGGCTGGCGAAGCGGTCGCTCCAAGAGCTTGATCGGCGCGGTCCGCCGAGTTCCGGCTTCACGACGCACAGGATCGCGGTGACGGCCATGAACAGCCCGGCGAGAAACAGGCCCGGCACGAGCCCGGCCAGGAAGAGCTGCGGGATCGAGCTCTCGGTCAGGAAGCCGTAGACGATCAGGTTGATCGACGGCGGGATCATGATGCCGAGGGTGCCGCCGGCGGCGATCGCCCCGGAAAAGAGCTTCTCGTTATACCCAAGGTCCCGCGCCTGGGGCATCGCGACCGTCGCCACCGTCGCCGCGGTCGCGACCGACGAGCCGGAGGTGGCGGAGAACATGGTCGAGGTGGCGATATTGGCATGCACCAGCCCGCCCGGCAGCCACGACACCCATTTGTCGAGCGCCGCATAGGTCCGGTTCGCCACGCCGCTGCGCACCAGGATTTCTCCGAGCAACACGAACAGCGGGATCGCGATCAGGGTGGCGCTGTTCGACGACGACCAGACGACCTGGCCGAGGCCGCGCATCAGCGGGAACGGACTGAAGAAGAAGTCGATGCCGAAGGCCAGCAGGAACAGGACCACGCCGACAGGAATGGAAAGCGCCAGAAGGCCGAGAAGTCCGAAGGCGGTGAACTGGATCATGCCTCGCCCCTCGCCCCGGCGGCGTCCTCGACCGCGTCGAAGTCTGCCTGCACGAGCTTCATGAGAACGAAGGCCATCATCAGGCAGGCCGTGACGGCAAACCAGAGCCAGCCGGCCCACCACAGCAATTGCGGGATCCACAGAGGGGTTTCCAGCGGCGTGTTCGCCCGGGCGCCGGTGGACAGCGTCTTGGCGACGACACTCCAGCCGCGCCAGGCGACGACCACGGCCGTTGCGGCCAGGCAAAGCATGGCGACGGCATCGAGCAGCGCCCGTCCGGCGGAAACAAGGCGCTGGCGGAGCAGGTCGATGCGCACATGCGCCCGCTCCGTCAGGGCGTAGCTGACACCCCAACTGGTGGTGACAGCCATGACATAGCCGGAAATCTCATCGACTCCGCCCAAGGACGCTCCCAACCGGCGGGAAACGATTTCAACGAGCGTGAAGACGACGCAGGCAAGCAGGGCAAGCCCAACACCGATCGCCACGCGGTCATTGGTTTTCCTCAAAAAGGCAATGAGCGGTGTCATGAGAAAGCGGCCTTACTTCACGTCGAGTTCGACGCCGGTCACCTTGCCGACGCTGTCGGCCCAGCGCTTGGCCCAGTCGGAGCCTGCCCGCTCGGCCCAGTCCGGAAGCACCTGGGTGATCAGCACGTCCTTCGCCTTGGCCTCGTCGGCCGCGCTCGGGGTCACCAGCACCATGCTGCGAGCCTCACCATAGGGACATTCGCCCTTTCCGGTCAGGCAGGCAATGTCGTTTTCAAGGGCCCCTTGAGCGGCGTCCCATGCGGGCGCCTCGAACTTTTCCTTGATCGAGGTTTCCAGAACGCTCTTCTGCTTGTCGGAAAGGGAGTTCCACTTGTCCATGTTGATGGCGGTGACGACCGGATCCCAGCCGCCGAGCGGCAGGGTCATCAGATGGGTGGAGACTTCCCACCAGCCGGCATTGTAGCCCGAGCCCGCACCGGTGACGGCACAGTCTACCACGCCGCGCTGAAGGGCACCGGGAACTTCACCGAAGCTGACGTTCACGCCTTCCGCGCCGAGCGCTTCCAGGAACTTGGCGGTCATGCGGCCGGAGGCGCGGACCTTCTTGCCCTTGAGATCGTCCAGGGACTTGATATCCGCATTGCAGAAGACGACCTGGGGCGGATAGGGCGCGATCGCCAGGACCTTGGAATTGAAGACGTCCTTGTAGATGTCGTCGACCATCGGCCGGGCCGCATCGACGGCCTTCTTCGCCGTGGCGGCGTCGGTCGCGATCAGCGGAACGTCGAGGCCTTCCAGGGCGGCGCTGTCGGCCACTGCGTAATCGGCCACCGTCATACCGACATCGAAGACGCCCTGGGACAGCATGCGGTAGACGTCGCCGCCGGAGATGCCCATCTGGTCGTGGGTGGTGAGCGTCGCGGTCAGGTCGCCGCCGGAGACTTCCGGCAGGGTTTCGGTCCAGAACGGCACTTCGTACTGCTTGTGCAGCGGCAGGCTGCTCCAGCTGCCGACGACGGACAGTTCTTCCGCGCCGGCCGCGGAGCCGGCGCACAAGGCCGCCAGCGAAATGGTGGTAAGGGCGAGACGTTTCATCATGTCATTCTCCATCCTCTGAAGGTCAGAAAGTCGGTTTGTTATTGTCGTTATAAGGGTAGATCGGCGCCGTCAGCTCATTCACGTCTGTGATCAGCATGGCGCCGGGTGCATGGGCAATGGAAAGCTCCGGCCTGGCCTGCATAATGGCGACCTGTGGCGTCACCCCGCAGGCCCAGAAAACCGGCACTTCCCCTTGCCCGATATCCACGGGCGTTCCCCAGTCGGGCTTTTCGATTGCTTCAATCCCGATCTCTTGCGGCGCACCGACATGGATGGGGCTGCCGTGCGCAAGCGGATAGGCTGCGCAAATTGAATAGACTTCCGCGATGCGATCTTCAGAAACCGGGCGCATGGAGACGACCATGCCGCCGCCGAACGCCCCGCAAGGCTCCGTCTCGATCGTGGTGCGGAACATGGGCACCGTCACGTTGCGCTCGATATGGCGCATGGGGATGCCCGCCTTGACCAGGGCGTTTTCGAAGGTGAAAGAACAGCCGATGGCAAAGGCGACGAGATCGTCGCGCCAGTAATCGCTGAGATCGCGCACCTGGTCGGTCAGAACGCCGTTGCGGTAGATGTTGTAGAGGGCCGCGTCGGTGCGGATATCGACCGCCGCTCCCAGACGCGGAATATGCGGATTGCCGGGGTCCGACACGCCGGCCAGCGGACACGGCTTGGGGTTTTTCCGGCAGAATTCGTGGAAGTCACCGGCAAGCTCGCCCGGCAGGATCGCCAGGTTGCACTGCAGCTGACCGCTGGCAAGGCCGGCCGTATGGCCGGTGTAGCGTCCCTGCCGGATTGCCTCGCGAACCGCTGCCACATCCTGTCCGACCAGATCGGTAAATTCGACTGATGCCGTCATGCCACCTCAACTCCTTGTGGAAAATGCTGAGGTTGCTGGAGTATAAAGTCAAATCGCTATTTTCTGTCCAAAGTGATAGAAATACCTGATCACTTAGCAGGGTCGAATTGCCATGACTTTGGAGCAGTTGAGAACGTTTTTGTGGGTGGCGCGGCTGGGCGGCGTACGCAAGGCCGCGGAGCAGATGAACATCTCGCAGCCGGCCGTATCGGCGCGCATCACCAGTCTGGAAAGTGACCTGGGCACGGCCCTGTTCAGCCGGGGTCCGACCGGGGTTACCCTGACCAAGCAGGGAGTTCTGTTACGCAATCATGCTGAGCAGATCGCAGCCCTTGTCGAACGCATCAAGGCCGATGTCATGCCCGCCGACAGCGTCAGCAGCCTGCTCCGGCTTGGGGTGGCGGAAACCGTCGCCCAGACGTGGCTGCCCGACTTCATCGCAAGGCTCCACCAGACCTTCCCGAAGCTGAAGATCGAGGTCTCGGTCGACATCTCGTTCAATCTCCGCGACATGCTGCTTGAGCGGTCGCTGGATCTGACGATCCTGATGGGCCCGGTGTCCGACTTCAGCGTCGACAACCTGGACCTGCCGCCTTTTGAGTTGAGCTGGTATCGTCCGCTGGACCTCGCCGATCCGGACCTGAGCGTCACCCCGGTGATCACCTACAACCGGAACTCGCGCCCCCACCGCGAACTGACCCGGGAACTTCAGGAACGCTACGGCAGCACCGCCCAGATCTTCCCGACCAATTCCCTGTCCACCGGCTTTGAAATGGTGGCATCGGGCATCGGCGTCGGCATTTTGCCGACCGTGCTGGGACGGCGGCTGGTCGCGGAAAAGCGGATCGCCACCTTCGATCCCGGCTGGCAGCCGACGCCGCTCCACTTCACCGCGACCTTTATCGGCGAGCCCCGGGACGAACTGATCGCACAGGCGGCCAAGATTGCGCAGCAGGTCGCCATCGAGCACGACAGGGGCCTTCAGACACCCGTGCCGGTACCGGCCTGAAAGGACCGTCGGATCAAAAATACCGCTCGGCAATCCTGGCGGTGGAGCGCTTGCCCAGATCGCCGGAGCAGATATCGACCCAGTTCTCCGCCGCCCGGTGCCCGGCCTCGTGCAGGCGGGTCAGCAGTTGCCAACCGGGCGTCATCTTCGAACGCGGATCCACCCTGGACATGGTTTCCTCGTCGTAGATTTCATGGAGCCGCAGATCGCGAATGGACCGGATCAGACCATTACCGAAGAACTGCCAGGCGCCCATGTCCTCCTTCAGCAGCGACAGACCGCGCAATTCCTTCACGAGGCTCAGGTTGAACATCAATTCGCTGATCCGGCCGGGGATTTCGTTCATGGCCCGCGGGGTGTCCTTGCGGGTCACCGGGTTGACCGTCACCAGCAGCAGATCGCTGCAACTGCTTTCCTGAACGATCGGCAGAATGGGCGGATTGGCGCTGTAGCCGCCATCCCAATAATCTTCGCCGTCGATGGAAACGGGGGGAAAATTCATCGGCAGACAGGCGGAGGCAAGAAGCGCGTCGATGCTGAGATCGTCGTTGCGGAATATGCGCGGCGCGCCGGAGCGGGCGTTGGTGGCCGAGACGAAGATCCGCGGCGCCTCCGGCGACCGGACCGCATCGAGATCGACGTGCTTATTCAGGACATCGCGCAGGATACCTTGCGCCGTGCGGCCGAGACGCGGTGACGGGGAAACGGAAATGCTGCCGGCACTGACCATCGACCACAACATGTCCGCGGTCTTGAAGGCTGCGGGAAAGGCTTCCAGGAACGGCAGGATCGTGGTCTGGCGGGCGGACTGGTTCACAGCCTTCCAGAACGACGACAGCCGGGCAGCGGCTTCTTCCGGTCCGCCGCCGACAAGGCCGGAGACCAGAACGGCCGCATTCAGCGCACCGGCGCTCGCGCCGCTGACCGCATTGATGGAAATTGCCGGTTCTTCCAGGAGCCTTTCCAGGACACCCCAGGTGAATGCCCCGTGGGCGCCGCCGCCTTGAAGGGCAAGGTCGAGGGTGTGAGGTTTGGGGGCTTTTTTGGCCATTTCGCCTGAATCCTGAAATGGATCGCGCAGTTATATTGCAGCGCAACATAGCACGTTTCAGGTAGGGCCGACATGTTCATTTGGCAAGAGGAGCATGGTTCATACCGTCGGCGAGGACAGGTACTGCCCTCCCGGTTTCATCGAACGGTAAGACACTTCACTCTACCCACGGAAGCAGGCGCCAGGCGCCTCAACCGGACGAAACTCCGCTTTCCGGCGATTTTTGTCCAAAAGTTCAAAAAATTAACGGATACTGCCTCTGCACATATTGTGAGCGTGCAAAACATATGATCAACTCTCTCGCGCCAAAAACAGTTTCCAGGGGTTAAAAATGGCATATTCAAAACTTTTCAATCGGTCCCGGCGGGCGTTCCTGTCGGTGGCTTTTGCAGCCGCAGCCATCGCAACGCTTCCCTTCCAGCCGGCTTCGGCCAAGGACAAGCCGCTCAAGGTTGCCGCGATCTACACCGTTCCGGTGGAACAGCAGTGGGTGAGCCGCATTCACAAGGCGCTGACCGCCGCACAGGATCGCGGCGACGTCACCTATGTCTTTTCCGAAAACACCGCCAACACCGACTATGAGCGCGTCATGCGCGAATATGCCGAACAGGGCATGGACCTGATCGTCGGCGAGGCCTTTGCCGTGGAACGCGCGGCCCGCAAGGTGGCCGCCGAATATCCGGACACGGCCTTCCTCATGGGCTCCTCCTTCGGCCCGGCCAAGCCGAATTTTTCCGTGTTCGACAACTGGATCCATGAGCCGTCCTACCTCACCGGCATGATTGCCGGGGCGACCACCAAGTCGAACGTCATCGGCATGGTCGGCGGCTACGCCATTCCGGAAGTGAACCGGCTGATGAACGCCTTCATGGAAGGCGCCACGGCGACCAATCCGGACGTGAAGTTCCTCGTGACCTTCATCAACTCCTGGTACGATCCGCCCAAGGCCAAGGAAGCCGCCTTTGCCATGATCGACAAGGGCGCCGACGTCCTTTACGCGGAACGTTTTGGCGTTTCCGACGCGGCCAAGGAGAAGGGCATTCTTGCCATCGGCAACGTGATCGATACGGCCGGCGACTATCCGGGCACGATCCTCGCCTCGGCCCTGTGGCACATGGAGCCGACCATCGACAAGGCGATTGAAGCGGTCGCCACCGACAGCTTCGAGCCGTCCGACTACGGCCCCTACAGCTTCATGTCCTATGGCGGCGGCAGCTTCGTCGCGGATGAAAAGCTCGCTCCGGCCGACGCTCTGAAGGCCGCGAAGGAAAAGGAAAAGGAAATCCTCGACGGCCTGTTCCGCGTCAACGTCAACGACAGCGAACCGAAGTCGACCATGTAAGATCGTCTTCCGGCTGCGGATCAGCTCCCAGTTCTGACTTTGGGCCGAATTCGCAGCCGGATGCATCGTTTTGCCGTCATGCCTCCAGGCGTGAGTGCGGCTGCGCATGCACATGCGCTTCGGGGAGAGGATTTCATGACCAGCACGGTGGACGGGGCACCCGTCGTTCTGAAGCTCGAGCGGATCACCAAGCGTTTCGGCGCACTGACCGCCAATGACGACGTCTCCCTGGATCTGCACCGCGGCGAGATCCTGGCGCTTCTCGGCGAGAACGGCGCCGGCAAGACGACCCTGATGAATATCCTGTTCGGCCACTACGTCGCCGATGAGGGCACCGTCGCAGTGGCGGGAACAAACGGCACGCTCAAGGAACTTGAGCCCGGCTCGCCCCATGCGGCGCTGAATGCCGGGATCGGTATGGTCCACCAGCATTTCACCCTGGCGGAAAACCTGACCGCGCTCGAAAATATCCTGCTCGGCACCGAGCCGCTTTCCAGTTTCAGTTCCGCCCGCGGCAAGGCCCGCAAGCACTTGGGCGACCTGATGCAGCGCTCCGGCCTGACCGTCGACCTCAACGCCCGCATTTCCTCGCTCTCCGTCGGCGAAAAGCAGCGGGTGGAGATCCTGAAGGCGCTTTACCGGGATGCACGGGTGCTGGTTCTCGATGAACCGACCGCAGTGCTTACGCCGCAAGAATCCGACACGCTGTTCGCCACCTTGAAGAAACTCGCGTCCGACGGCCTCGGCATCATCTTCATTTCACACAAGCTCGACGAAGTGCTTGCCGCCTCCGATCGGATCGGCGTCCTGCGCGGTGGCCGCAAGGTGGCCGATCAGCCAACCGCCGGTTGCGACAAGCGCCAGCTTGCCGAACTGATGGTCGGCAAGAGCGTGCCGGAAAGCACGCGTACACCGCAGCAGCCGGGGGCCGCCCTTCTTGTTCTGTCTCAGGTCACCACGGGTACAGGCCGTGATGCGCTGCATGCGGTCGACCTGGAGCTTCTTTCCGGTGAGATCCTCGGCATTGCTGGGGTTTCCGGCAACGGCCAGGGGACACTCGCCAAGGTCATCTCGGGACTGGAGGCGCCGATTTCGGGAACCGTCAGCCTCAACGGCAAGCAGCTGACCCGGTCATCGGCGCGCGGCATGATCGATGCGGGCATCGCCCGCATTCCGGAAGACCGGCATAGGGACGGTATCGTCGGCCCGATGTCGGTCGCGGAGAATCTTGCCATCGAGACGATCCGCAAGCCGGAAAACCAGCGCTTCGGTTTCCTGCGCTTCGATGCGATCGCCGCCCGCGCCAAAGAGGCGATTACCGCCTATGACATCCGCTGCCAGGGCGGCAACGCGCCGGCGCGGTTGCTCTCCGGCGGCAACATCCAGAAGATCGTTCTCGCCCGGACGCTCGATTCCGATCCCATCGTGGTGCTCGCCGCACAGCCCTCGCGCGGCCTCGATGTGGGCGCCACGGCGGACGTTCACCGCCGTCTGCTCGAAGCCCGCTCCCGAGGCGCCGGCGTCATCCTGATTTCCGAAGACCTGGACGAACTCATGCGCCTGTCGGACCGAATCGCGGTCATCCATCGCGGACACCTGTCTTCCGCCGAGAGAACCGAAAATCTCGACCGGGGAACGCTTGGGATGCGCATGGCCGGGCACAGCGAGGAGCAGGCCGCATGATCCGTTTCGAACCGCGTGAGCCGGCTTCCCTCTCCCGCCTGATCCTCGTTCCCGTGGCCGCCGCCGTCGTCGCACTGGCGCTCGCAGCCATCCCGATGGGCTTTGCGGGCCTCAACATCTTCAAGGCCTACGGGCTGATGGCCACCGGCGCCTTCGGCTCCCTGTTCGCCTTCACCGAAATGCTGACCCGTGCAACACCGCTGATCCTGACGGGCCTTGCCGCCGCCCTCGCCTTCCGGGCAAAGCTCTGGAACATTGGCGCGGAAGGCCAGCTTTATGCCGGGGCGCTTGCCGCCGTCGCCGTCGGCACCGGGGTGATCGACGCGCCGTCCTTCGTCCTGATCCCGCTGGTCGTCTTCTGCGGCGCCCTTGCCGGCGGGCTGGTCATGCTCGGGCCGACCCTGTTGAAGACCCGGCTCGGCGTCGATGAGGTGGTCACCACGCTGCTCCTCAACTTCGTCATCCTGCTCTTCGTGCAGATGATGCTCGAAGGGCCGATGAAGGACCCGATGGGCATGGGCTGGCCCCAGTCCGAGCCGATCCTGGACGCCGCCGCTCTGCCGAAGCTGATGGCCCGCATGCGCATCCATGGCGGGTTGATCATCGCGCTGGTCGCGGCGCTTGGCGTCTATCTTCTTCTGAAGCGCACCGTCTGGGGCTTTGAAATCCGTGCGGTCGGCGAAAACGCCAATGCCGCCCGCCATGCCGGGATTCCGGTGACGGCGACCTTTATCCGCGTAGGGTTGATCTCCGGGGCTCTGGCCGGTCTTGCCGGTGTCGGCGAGGTCGCGGGCCTCAAGGGCTATCTGACCGCCGACCTTTCGCCCGGCTTCGGCTATTCCGGTATCGTGGTCGCCATGCTTGCAGGGCTCAATCCGATCGGCGTGGTCGTTGCCGCGCTCTTCATCGCCAGCATTTTCGTCGGTGCGGATTCCATGTCGCGGGCCACCGGCGTGTCCAACTATCTTGCCGACCTGATCGTCGCCATGGCGCTGATCTCGGTGCTGGTTTCAGGCCTGTTCCTCAGGTTCAAGGTCCGCTTCGTCGGTCAAAGGCACACGGAAGGAGCGGCGAAATGAGCGATATTCTCGACATTCTGCTTGCCGCCAATTTCTGGGCCGCAGCCCTGCGGATTGCCACACCGCTGATCTTCGGCGTGATCGGCGCCCTCGTCTGCGAAAGGGCCGGCGTCCTCAATCTCGGCATCGAGGGCATCTTCACCGCCGGCGCCATGGCCGGCTGGATGGCGGTCTGGCTCGGCGCGGGACTTTGGGGCGGCGTCCTGGTCGCCGCCCTTGCCGGAGGCTTCTTCGGTCTGATCCACGCGATCCTGACCGTGCCGCTCGGTCTGTCCCAGCATGTGTCGGGTATCGGCGTCACGCTGTTCGCCACCTCGCTCAGCTATTTCATCTACCGCACGGCCCTGCCGGACGTGTCCTCGCCTCCGCGCATCGAGGCCTTCAAGCCGCTCGATATTCCGGTCCTTTCCGACTTGCCCTTCATCGGTCCGGCCCTGTTCCAGCAGACGGCGCTGACCTTCCTGGCCCTCGCCGTCGTCGCGGTAACTGCCTTCGTGCTCTACCGCACGCCGCTCGGGCTTGCGATCCGGGCCGTCGGCGACAATCCGTCGGCGGTGGAATCGCAGGGTCTTTCGGTCTATGGCCTCCGGATCGGCGCGGTCGTCGCCGGGTCTGCGCTGATGGCGCTCGGCGGCGCATTCCTGACCATGTCCGCCTTTGACGCCTTCTTCTTCGGCATGGTCAACGGCCGCGGCTGGATCTGCATCGCGCTTACCGTCTTCGCCTCCTGGCGTCCGGGCAAGGCGCTGCTCGGCGCCCTGCTCTTCGGTGCCTTCGACGCCTTCCAGGTCCGGCTGCAGACCGAGGTCGGCAGCTTCATCCCCGGACAGGTGTTCCTGATGATGCCTTATCTCCTGTCGATCGCCGCCCTTGTCCTGGTGGCCCGCAAGGCGGATTATCCGCGCGCGCTTCTCGTGCCTTATTTCCGTGGCCAGCGCTAACAGGAAAGACGTTGGAATGAGCCTCGACCTGCTGATCAAAAACGCCAATCTCGCCGATGGCCGCACCGGCGTCGACATTGCCTGTGAAGGCGGCCGGATCACCGGCGTCGAGCCGGGCATCACGGCGGAAGCGGCGCGCACCATCGATGCGGACGGACAGCTGTTGTCGCCGCCCTTCATCGACTGCCATTTCCACATGGATGCGACTCTCTCCCTCGGCCTGCCGCGCATGAACGAGAGCGGCACGCTTCTGGAAGGCATCGCACTCTGGGGCGAGCTCAAGGAGATCCTGACCGTCGATGCGGTGGTCGAGCGGGCGCTGCGCTACTGCGACCTTGCCGTCAGCCAGGGCCTTCTCGCGATCCGCAGCCATGTGGATGTCTGCGACGACAGGCTGACCGGCGTGGAAGGGTTGCTGGAAGTGCGGGAGAAGATCGCGCCTTATATCGACCTGCAACTGGTCGCCTTCCCGCAGGACGGACTGTTCCGCTCGCCCAATGCGGAAAAGAACCTTTTGAGAGCGCTCGACATGGGCGTCGACATCGTCGGCGGCATTCCCCATTTCGAGCGCACCATGGAAGACGGTGCCCGTTCGGTGAAATGGCTGTGCGAGATCGCAGCCGACCGGGGGCTGATGGTCGATCTCCACTGCGACGAGACCGACGACCCGATGTCGCGCCACATCGAGACGCTCGCCTACGAGACCCAGCGGCTGGGGTTGCAGGGCCGCACAGCCGGTTCCCATCTCACCTCCATGCATTCCATGGACAATTACTACGTGTCGAAATTGCTGCCGCTGATGGCCGAGGCGGAAGTGCACGCGATTGCCAATCCGCTGATCAACATTACGCTTCAAGGGCGTCACGACACCTATCCGAAGCGGCGCGGCCAGACCCGGGTACCGGAAATGCGCGGCTACGGCATCAACGTCGCCTTCGGCCACGACTGCGTGATGGACCCCTGGTACTCCATGGGTTCCGGCGACATGCTCGAAGTCGCCAGCATGGGCCTGCACGTGGCCCAGATGACCAGCCGCGAGGCGATGCGCTACGCCTTCGACTGCGTCACCACCCACCCGGCAAAGATCATGGGACTGGAAGGCTACGGTGTCGACACCGGCTGCAAGGCTGATTTCGTGCTGCTGCAGGCGCGCGACACCATCGAGGCGATCCGGCTGAAGGCGACCCGCCTTGCCGTCGTCAGGGCCGGCAAGGTGATTTCGCAAACGCCGCCGCGTGTTGCCGCACTTTCCCTGCCCGGTCGGCCGGAGACGATCGACCCGGCAAGCTATGCGCCGCGGGCGAACTGAGCCGATCTGATTATTTCATCAGAACCCGCGCCGCCGCGTTGCGGGCGTGATCGGCGACGCTCGGGTCGCGGGTGATCAGGGCGGCAACGATGGCGCCGTCGATCAGAAGGGCGAGTTCGTGGGTGAGGCCTTCCGGGTCGGACGGCCGGGCGTCCTTCGCCAGATCCCGGATCTTGTCCAGAACCACCGTCTTGTGGCGGATCGCGATGTCGCGCAGGCGGTCGTCGTCCTTGTCGTGCTCACCCACCGCGTTGATGAAGGGGCAGCCGAAGAAGTTCTCCTCGCAGAACCAGCGTTTCAGAACGTCGAACAGGTTGACCAGCTTGTTGGTCGCATCGCCCGGAATGGCATCCACTTCGGCGACGAACCAGTTGCGCCACTGTTCGCCTTCCCGTTCCAGGACGGCTTCCACCAGGCCTTCCTTGGATCCGAACGCTTTATAAAGGGTGGTCTTGGCCGTGCCGGCCGCGGCGACCACCGCATCGACGCCGGTCGCGTTGATCCCCTGGCGGCAAAACAGGTCGGACGCCGCCAGCAGCAGGCGTTCCCGCGCTCCGCCGCCACGTCCTTCCGCACCCTTTTCCAATTCGATGACTGCCGGCAAGATCGCCTCCAAATGAATACAGATCTGTATTCCTTTCCTAGCGCAACAAGGATGCGATTGCAATCTGGTGAATTCGCTCCCGCCAGCTGCGGCCAAGGTGCACGTCAAGTACACCCGCCCATAAAATGGGCTGTTTTTCGGGCAATCGCGCGCATTATGTGCAGTGCAGCAGACGCAAAAAACTGACCCGAATAGAAATTCCGGTTAAGATTCAAGGTACCGGGCACCATTTCCCGAGTTGGCACGTTCCGTGCAAAACCATCGAAAAGAAAACAGAACGGTTTGTTTCCTTTTCGAGGAGCTTGGTGGTGAAGGGTGCACATATAAAGGCAACGGGGATCTCCCACACATACCGGCGCGGGGCCACCAAAGCCCTGGACGGTATCGACCTGGAGATCCAGCCCGGCGAGGCGATTGCCCTGATCGGCCGCTCCGGTTGCGGCAAGTCCACCCTGCTGCACATTCTCTCCGGCCTGTCCCAGGCGAGCGAAGGCACCGTCTACGTGGACGGCGCGCTGGTCACCGGCCCGTCGCCCAGCCGGGTGATGATGTTTCAGGCGCCGAGCCTTTATCCCTGGATGACCGTGGAGCAGAACGTCGCCGTCGGGCTCAAGTTCAACGGCCGGATGCGCGAGGCCAAGACCCGGGTTCCGGAAATGCTCGAGCTGGTCGAACTCGGCTCCTATGCAAAGCGCAATGTCCAGGATCTGTCCGGCGGGCAGCAGCAGCGTGTCGCCTTGGCCCGTTCGCTGGTGCTCAACCCGCAGATCCTCTTTCTCGACGAACCGCTGTCGGCGCTCGACGCCTTCACCCGCCATGCCCTGCAGCGCGACATCCGCCGGATCGCCGCCGAAATGGGCATCACCCTGGTGCTGGTCACCCATGACATCAACGAAGCCGTGATGATGGCCGACCGGGCGTTGGTGATGAAGGCCAACCCGGGACGCTTTTCTGCGGAGGTCGCAATCCCGATCGAGGGCGATCGCGCACCGTCAAGCCACGAATTCGCGATCGCCAAGGCGGCCCTGGTCGAAGCCTACGAGGGTGCGGCGGGTCTCACCATGGCTGAAACCGCGGCACCCGACCGGCTTACCTCCGCAACCGACCCCGCGCCGGCACGCGTGCGGGCCATCAAGTGAATGAACTCACCTTCCAGAAACAAGGGGAATGACATGGTCGACAAGAAGCACGGACAGGCAGACGGCAACAACACCGCAAACCTGGATTGGGACGACGAATACGTCCCCAGCGATTTCACCCGGCGCCAGACGCTGGACATGTTCGCCGCCGGCGGCCTGATGGCAGCCCTTGGCCCGCTGATCGGCGCCATGAATTCGCCGGCCTTCGCCGCGGCAGACGACGAGATCGTGCGCATCGGCTACCTGCCGATCACCGACGCCACCGCCCTCTTGGTCGCCCACGGCATGGGGTACTTCGCGGACGAAGGCCTGACCGCCGAACGCCCGACCCTGATCCGCGGCTGGTCTCCGCTGGTGGAAGGCTTCGTGTCCGGCAAGTTCAACCTGGTGCACTTCCTGAAGCCGATCCCGGTCTGGATGCGCTACAACAACAACATCCCGGTCAAGCTGATGGCCTGGGCCCACACCAACGGCTCCGGCCTGGTCGTCGGCGGCCATACAGACATTACCGACTTCTCGCAGCTCGGCGGCAAGCAGGTTGCCGTTCCCTTCTGGTACTCCATGCACAACATCGTGCTGCAGTACGCCCTGCGCCAGTCGGGCATCAAGGCCGTGATCAAGGGCGAAGGCGAGCCGCTGGCCGCCGACGAATGCAACCTGCAGATCCTGCCGCCGCCGGAAATGCCGGCCGCCCTCGCCAGCCGCAAGATCGACGCCTACATCGTCGCCGAACCGTTCAACGCGCTCGGCGAAATCAAGGCCGGCGCGCGCATGCTGCGCTTCACCGGCGACGTCTGGAAGAACCATCCGTGCTGCGTGATCTGCATGCATGAGCAGGCCACGACCGAGAAGCAGGAATGGACCCAGAAGGTCATGAATGCCGTGGTCCGCGCCCAGATCTACGCTTCCCAGAACAAGGCGGAAGTCGCACGGCTGATGTCGAAGGACGGCGAAGGCTATCTGCCGATGCCGGCAAAGGTCGTCGAGCGGGCGATGACGCTTTATGCGGACGACGCAGACTACATCGAAAGCGGCGCGATCAAGCATGCCGAAAGCTGGGGCAACGGCCGCATCGACTTCCAGCCCTGGCCTTACCCGTCCGCGACCAAGCTGATCGTCGAGCAGATGAACAACACGGTCGTCGGTGGCGACAAGACCTTCCTCGACAAGCTCGACCCGCAGTTCGTGGCCGACGATCTGGTCAACTACGACTTCGTCAAGGCCGCCCTGGAAAAATATCCGGATTGGAAGAACGACCCGTCGGTCAATCCGGGCGATCCCTTCAACCGCGAAGAGGTCCTGGAACTTTGACCCGGTCAACGCAACTCGCCATGGAACCGCCGGCACCGCCGGCGGATGCCCCGGAGGAAGAAGGCGTGCAGGCCGCGCCTTCCGCCTCCGGGCGGAACAGGCATCTGGCCGCCATGGCCGAGAGCTTCCTTTATGCCCTTGCCGGCATGGCGTTGTTGCTCGTGCTGTGGTGGCTCGGCGGCCGGCTGGTGGAGTCCAACCCGCGGATGTTCGCCTTCGCGGACTTCGCTCCGGGGCCGACCTTCGCCCGCCTGTTCGAGATGCTCGGCAGCGGCGAAGCTGCGGAAATGACCGCCCCCAGCCTCTACCGGGTGGGCTTCGGCCTGGCCTGGGCGGTCGCCGTCGGGGTTCCCATGGGGATCCTGATCGGCTGGTTCGGCCCGGTCGGGAAACTGACCAACATTCCGTTCCAGTTCCTGCGCATGATCTCGCCGCTGTCCTGGATGCCGATCGCTGTCATGGCGTTCACGACCTGGGACGGAGCCATCGTGTTCCTGATCGGCATTGCCGCGGTCTGGCCGGTGCTGTTTTCCACCGCGGCCGGTCTGAAACGGGTCGATCCGTCCTGGTTCAAGGTCGCCCGCAACCTCGGGGCCCGGCCCTGGCACATGCTGTTCACGATCATCCTGCCCGCGATCTCGCAGGACATCCTGACCGGCGTCCGCCTGGCGCTCGGCGTCGCCTGGATCGTGCTGGTCCCGGCTGAATATCTCGGCGTCACCTCGGGCCTCGGCTACTCCATCAACGACGCCCGCGACACCCTCGAATACGACCGTCTGGCGGCCACCGTCGTCATCATCGGCATCATCGGCTTCGGCCTCGACTTCCTCTGCCAGCGCGCCATCGCACGGCTCAGCTGGCACCGCGAGGATTAACCCCGAAGGGCCTGCCTTCGCAGGTCTCAACAAAGGAGAGAGAAATGTCCAGTCAACCCGCAACCGCCCTGACAGGGTGTCTTGCTCCGATCGACAAAGGCGGTCTGGAAGACCTGATCGAGAAGGGCAAGGCCGATCCGAAAGCGGTCAAGACGCTCAAGTGCAAGACCGTGGCGGAAGGCCGTTTCCGGCACGCCAACTACATCCGCGACCTGCAGCCCTACATCGTCGACGAACCCCCGGGACTGCTCGGCGACGACACCGCTCCGAACCCCTCGGAAGCTTCGCTCGCAGCGCTGGGTTCCTGCATCGCGGTCGGCCTGCACGCCAATGCCGTTCACCGCGGCATCACCATCAACTCGCTCGAAGTCGAGCTGGAAGGTGACCTGAACATCACCGCCGTGTGGGGCACCGGCGACGTCAGCGAAAAGCCGGTCGGTTTCACCGACGTGCGCATCATCGTCCACATGGACGCCGACGCACCGCAGGAGACCATCGACGAGCTGATCGCCCACGTCTGCCAGTGGTCGCCGGTGTTCAACACCTTCTCGCGCCCGGTGAACATGGTCGCGGAGTCGGCCTGACACGTCTGTCCGCCCCGTTCCACGGGGCGGACGTCCATCAGGAGGGGCAAAACGGTTTAGGAGCTGAAAAATGAACGTACAGGTACAGCCGAAAGAGCAGGCATTCGAGGAGCCTGCAAGCATGATCGAGCAGGTGGCACAGCTGGCTCAGAAGGACCTTGCCCCCCTGGTCCATGACATCGACCTCAAGGGTCATTACCCGGAAGACTTCATGCGGGCGCTCGGAACCGCGGGAGCCTATTCCCCCCACGCGCCGATGAACGGTTCGGGCGAATTCGACATTGAAAGCTCCGTGCGCGCCATGTCCGCGGTTAGCGAGCATTGCCTGTCGACCGGCTTCTGCGTCTGGTGCCAGGATGCGCTTGGCTGGTACATCGCCAACAGCGAGAACGACACGCTCAAGAGCACTATCGGTCCGAAGCTCCTGACCGGCGAGGCGCTCGGCGGCACCGGCCTGTCCAACCCGATGAAAACCCTGTTCGGCATCGAACGGCTGAAGCTCAAGGCGGAGCGGGTTCCGGGCGGCTTTTCCGTTACCGGCATGCTGCCCTGGGTCTCCAACCTCGGCGAAGATCATTATTTCGGCATCGTCTTCTCCCTGCCCGGCGAGAACGAACGGATGGTCATGGCCGTGGCCGACTGTTCGGCGGACGGCGTCAAGATCGTCGCCAACGACGAATTCGTCGCCCTCGACGGCACGCGCACATTCGCGATCCAGTTCCGCAAGGCGTTCATCCCGGAAGAGCATGTGCTCGCCGATCCGATCGACAGCTACATTCCGAAGATCCGCGCCGGCTTCATTCTGCTTCAGGCAGGCATGGCCTTCGGCCTGATCAGGAACTGCATCGACCTGATGGAACAGGCCGGCAGCTCGCTCAGCCACGTCAACTGCTTCCTGCCGGATCAGCCCGCCGATTTCCGCGCACAGCTGGCTGCGATGGAAGAGGAAGTCTACGACCTCTGCAAGACGCCGTTCGATCCGTCGAAGGAGTATTTCGTGCGCGTGATCAAGGCGCGCCTGGCCGCCGGCGATACCTCCGTTGCCGCCGCCCACAACGCCATGCTCCATTGCGGAGCCCGCGGCTACGTCAAGCGTGGCGCCGCACAGCGCCGTCTCCGCGAAGCCTATTTCGTCGCCATCGTGACGCCTGCCACCAAGCAGCTGCGCAAGATGCTGGCGGATCTCGGCGAGGCCTGAAGACGCCCCGCCGCAAAAAGAGCGACATGCCAATCGCTTGAAAAGAGGGGACCGGCCCTTCCCCGGTCGACGGAGTGGAAAGGACAACAGACATGACGGACAAAAGCCTGATTTCACCGGCTGAACTGGAAAGCCTGGCTCAATCGGAGCCTTGCGTGATCATCGACACGCGGGCGCCGGAAGCCTTTGCCGCCGGACACGTTCCCGGCGCGGTCAATCTGCATGACATCTTCACCTATCTGGCGACCTCCTCGCCGGAAGGCATCGTCGAACTCAGGGACAAGTTCGCCGAGGAGTTCGGCTCGGTCGGCCTGTCCGGAGAAGAAACCGCAGTCATCTACGAACAGTCGATGGACACCGGCTTCGGCCAGTCCTGCCGCGGCTACTTCCTGCTGCAGTATCTCGGCTATCCAAAGATCAAGGTGCTCCACGGCGGCTACGCGGCCTGGACCGAGGCCGGTCTCCCGGTCTCCACGGAAGCTTCTGCTCCGGAGCCTAAGACCTTCCCGATGACGGAGACCGGCAAGGACCTGATGATGGATGCGGCGGCAATGCTCGACGCGGTCAAAGACGCTGCCGTGGTCAAGCTCGACGTCCGCGACATCGACGAATGGATTGCGGAAAGCTCTTCTCCCTATGGCAAGGACTTCTGCCCGCGAAAGGGCCGCATTCCGGGCGCCAAGTGGCTGGAATGGTACCGGATGATGAAGCCGACCCCGTCCGGCCCGATGATCAAGAGCAAGGAAGAAGTGCTCGCGGAATGCGCAACCGTCGGCATCACGCCGGACACGCCGGTCGCCATCTACTGCTTCAAGGGCGCACGCGCCTCGAACACCTACCTGGCGCTCAAGGAAGCCGGCGTGAAGGACGTGAAGATCTACTTCGGCTCCTGGAACGAGTGGTCCCGCGATCCGTCACTGCCGATCGAGGAAGGCCTGCCCTACTAGGGCCCGGCCTTGAAATCGCATGGGGCGCACTTGCAGCCGCGCCCCATGCGCCTCTTCCGAAATCCCGAGCAATCGAAACAGACGCGACCCATGACGGACCCTATCCTCATCGTCGGCGCCGGCCAGGCCAGCATCAAGGCAGCGGAAACCCTGCGCCAGAAGGGCTACGACGGCGATCTCGTCCTGTTCGGCGACGAGGCCTTCCTGCCCTACCAGCGGCCGCCGCTGTCGAAAGCCTATCTGAAGGGCGAAATGGACGAGGAACGCCTGTTCCTGCGGCCGGAAGCCTATTTCGAGGCGGCCTTCGTCGAGCTGCGCACGCGGACATCTGTCACATCCATCGATCCGGCCGCCAAAAGCATCGCGCTGTCCGACGGTACCCGCCTGCCTTATTCCTCGCTTCTGCTTGCGACCGGCACAAGGGCGCGGCAGATCCCGCTGGAAGGCGCCGCACTTGAAGGCGTGTTTTCCCTCCGGACCATGGCCGATGTCGCCGCCATCCGGGCGTCGCTGAACGCAGC
The DNA here is from genome assembly GCF_014692675.1 of Roseibium aggregatum. Classification (GTDB taxonomy): domain Bacteria; phylum Pseudomonadota; class Alphaproteobacteria; order Rhizobiales; family Stappiaceae; genus Roseibium; species Roseibium aggregatum_C. The sequence continues at coordinate 47,125 of NZ_JABFCZ010000012.1, forward strand.
CGAAAACGTTGTCATCCTGGGCGGCGGCTATATCGGCATGGAATTCGCCGCCGTTGCCGCCGGGCTTGGCAAGACCGTCACGGTCATCGAGGCCTGCCGGCGGGTGATGGAACGCTCCGTCGCGCCGGAAATCTCGACCTATTTTCAAAACCTGCACCGGGCTCATGGTGTGACCCTGCGTCTGGAACAGAAGGTCGAGCGGCTGACCGGCGAGACCACTGTCACCGGCGCCGCGCTCGGCGACGGCACGCAAGTCCCCGCCGATCTGGTGCTTCTGGCCGTCGGCGCCGTACCCGTCACGGAGCTTGCGCAGAGCGCCGGCCTTGCCGTCGGCAGCGGTATCACCGTCGATAAATATGCCCGCACGTCCGCACCCGGCATCTACGCCGCGGGCGACTGCACCGAGTTTCCCTCGGCGCGCTACGGCCGGTCGATCCGCCTGGAAAGTGTGCAGAATGCCATCGATCAGGCCAGGATCGCCGCCGGCAGCATGCTCGGCGAGACGGAAGCTTATGATCCGGTTCCCTGGTTCTGGTCCGACCAATACGACGCCAAGCTGCAAATCGCAGCCCTGTCTTCCGGCTACGACCGGACAGAAATCGAAGGCGACTATGACGGAGGCCGCTTCGCCCTGAGGTATTTCCAGGGCGACCGGCTGCTTGCCGTCGATACGGTCAACGCGCCGCGCGACCACATGATGGCCCGCAAGTTGCTTGCCCGGACAGGGCCGGATCGCGACGGAACACCTGCAAACGGAACCCGCGAGGCTGCCGCCTGACCCCAGTCCCAAACCTGAACCGAACCTGACGAACCCTTCAACCGCAAACCAGAGACCTTTTAACAGGAGCAAAGAAATGAGCACGACTGATACAGCGCCCGCCCCGCTGATGACCAAGCTGGAAATGACCGAGCTGATCATGGCGGCGAAGTTCGCCAAGCAGACCAGCTGGGCCGAAATCTCCAAGGCGGCCGGCATGTCCGACGTCTTCGTCGTTTCCGCCTGCCTCGGCCAGAACACCCTGCCGGCGGAAGCCGCCGCCAAGGTCGCTTCCTTCCTTGGCCTCGGCAACCGCACAAAGGACGTGGAAATCGCCCTCCAGCTTCCGCCGAAGAAGGGCCAGGAAGCCGAGACCGTTTCCAAGGATCCGCTGATCTACCGCTTCTTCGAGATCACCTACGTCTACGGCGACACCATCAAGGAACTGATCCACGAGGAATTCGGCGACGGCATCATGAGCGCCATCGACTTCGACCTGAAGATCGAACGGATTCCGAACCCGAAGGGCGATCGCGTCCAGGTTTCCATGTCCGGCAAGTTCCTGCCCTATAACCAGTGGTAAGCGACTCGCTGACAGCAAGAAATAAAGGCCGGTGAGATCGATCTCACCGGCCTTTCGTTTGTCCGAATTCCAATGACGAACCGGCTGCTCAGCCGTGTGCGATCATGACATGGCGGACGGCGGTGTAGTCCTCGAGCGCGTAATGGGACATGTCCTTGCCGTAGCCGGACTGCTTCAGGCCACCGTGCGGCATCTCGTTGACCAGCATGAAATGGGTGTTCACCCAGGTGCAGCCGTAGCGCAGGCGGGCCGACGTCGCCATGGCGCGGGAGACGTCCTTGGTCCAGACCGACGACGCCAGGCCGTAGTCGCTGTCGTTCGCCCAGTTGACCGCCTCGTCGACATCGGAGAAGCGGGTGACGGAGACGACCGGGCCGAAGACTTCCCGGCGCACGATCTCGTCGGACTGAAGCGCGCCGGCAATGACCGTCGGCTGGTAGAAGAAGCCGTTGCCTTCATGCGCCTTGCCGCCGGCAACGGCTTCCATGTGCGGCTGTTCCAGGGCCCGTTCGACGAAGCTTGCCACCCGGTCGCGCTGGCGCATGGAGATCAGCGGGCCGATTTCATTCAGCGTGTCGTCTTCCTGCGCATAGGCGATCTGGGACACTTCCGCCGACAGATCCGCGACCAGCTTGTCGTAGATCTTCGAACCGGCATAGATCCGGCAGGCGGCGGTGCAGTCCTGGCCGGCGTTGTAATAGCCGAAGGCCCTGAGGCCGGAGACGACGGCGTCGACATCCGCGTCGTCGAACACGATCACCGGCGCCTTGCCGCCAAGCTCTAGATGGGTGCGCTTGACGGTCTTGGACGCGGCCTGAAGGATCTTCTTGCCGGTCGCCACATCGCCGGTGATCGAGATCATGTTGACCTTCGGGTGGTTGATCAGGGCGTTGCCGACACTCTCGCCGCGGCCGAGGACGACGTTGACCACGCCCTCGGGAAGGACGTCCGCCAGGATCTTCGCCAGTTTCAGGGCTGTCAAAGGGGTCTGCTCTGACGGCTTGAAGATCACCGTGTTGCCGCCGCCGATGGCAGGTGCCAGCTTCCAGGCCATCATCATCAGCGGATAGTTCCACGGCGCGATCGAGGCGACGATGCCGATCGGGTCGCGGCGGATCATGGAGGTGTGGCCCGCCATGTATTCGCCGGCCGCGCTTGCCGGAACGCAGCGCACCGCGCCGGCGAAGAAGCGGTAGCAGTCGACGATCGCCGGGATCTCGTCGTTACGGACCGCGTTGATCGGCTTACCGCAGTTGAGCGCTTCGAGTGCCGCAAAGCCGTCGGCTTCCGCCTCGATCCGCTCGGCGATCTTCAGGAGATAGCCGGAGCGCTCCGCGGGCGTGGTCCGCGACCAGGTCTGAAACGCCTTGTCGGCGGCCGCGACCGCACGCTCCACCTGATCGATGGAGGCTTCCGGCAGATTCAGGACCGTTTCGCCCGTCCGCGGGTTGAAGATGGCTTCTTCGTGTTCCGTGCCGGCCTCGAAGTCGGCCCCGATCAGCATTTGAGTGTCCATAGTCGACCTCCGTTTGTTGGTTACTTGCCGTGGCCGGCGATCCGGTCGCCGTCGCGGGTGAGATAATAGGCGCCGAGGATCGGCAGGAATGTCACCAGCACCACCACCATGGCGACCACGTTGGTCACGGGCCGCTGGCGGGGACGCACCAGTTCCTCCAGCATCCAGATCGGCAGCGTCGACTGCTGACCGGCGGTGAAGGTGGTGACGATGACTTCATCGAAGGACAGGGCGAAGGCGAGCATGCCGCCGGCCAGCAGCGCCGTCCCGATGTTGGGCAGGATAACGTGGCGCAGGGTCTGGAACCCGTTGGCGCCGAGATCCATGGAGGCTTCGATCAGCGACCCGGAGGTGCGCCGGAAGCGCGCCACCGCGTTGTTGTAGACGACCACGACGCAGAAGGTCGCGTGACCGAGGACGATGGTCCAGATCGAATAGGGAATGTCGGCGATATTGAAGGCCGACCGCAGCGCGATCCCGGTGATGATGCCCGGCAAGGCAATCGGCAGGATGACGAGCAGCGATATGGTTTCCCGGCCGAAGAACCGGGTCCGGGCGACAGCCGCCGCACAGAAGGAGCCGAGCACGACGGCAATGACTGTCGAGACCGCGGCGACCCTGACGGACAGGGACAGCGCCTCCCAGACATCCGGCCGGTTCCAGGTCACGCCAAGCCACTTCAGCGTGAGGCCGGGAGGCGGCCACTGGTAGCTCTTGTCTTCCGTGGTGAAGGCATAGACGAAGATCAGCAGGATCGGCAGATGCAGGAACAGCAGTCCAGCGGTCGCGGCGATCTTCAGGCTGAGGGGGGCTTTCGTGGTTTTGTCAGAGGGCATCGAAGGCCCCCATGCGTTTGGCGCCCCAGAGGTAGAAGCCCATGATCACGATGGGCACCACGGTGAAGGCGGCGGCGAGCGGTATATTGCCGGCCGTGCCCTGATGGGCGTAGACGGCCTGGCCGATGAAGAGCCGCGACGATCCGATGATCTGGGGAATGATGTAGTCCCCGAGCGTCAGCGAGAAGGTGAAGATCGACCCGGCAACGACACCGGGCAGCGCCAGTGGCAGGATGACATGACGGAAGGTCTGGCGCGGTTCGGCGCCCTGGTCGGCGGACGCCTCCAGCAGGCTGACCGGCACCCGTTCGAGCGCGGCCTGCACCGGCAGGATCATGAACGGCAGCCAGACATAGAGGAAGACAAGAAACGTCCCGGTGTAAGTGACCGAAAGCGAGTTGCCGCCGATCAGCGGGATCGCCAGAAAGGCGTCGAGCGCCCAGGTCAGGTGCAGCTTGGCGAAAAGCCAGTTGAGGATGCCCTCCTTGGCCAGGATCAGCTTCCAGGCATAGACCTTGACCAGATAGCTGGACCACAGCGGCAGCATGATGCCGAGATAAAACAGCGCCTTCCAGCGCCCCCGGGCATAGCGGGCGGCGTAATAGGCAATCGGGAACGCCACAATAGCGGCAGCGATCGTTACCGAAGCCGCCATCACGACGGTGCGCAGGATGATGTCGAGGTTCGATGGACGCAGCAGCTCGCCATAGGTCTTCAGGGTCCATTCGTACTGAATGAGGCCGGAGAACTCGTCGATGGAAAAGAAGCTCTGGGCAAGAAGGGCGATCAGCGAGCCGAGATAGATCACGCCCAGCCACAGCAAAGGCGGCCCAAGCAGAACGGCAAGCAGCACAGAAGGCCTGCGCCAGAACAGATCTGAGAGCCTGGCGAAGACCCCGGCGCCGGGCGGCAGGATGGCGGGCGCCATGGCGGTCATCCCTCGCCCTCCATGAAATGGGGCGCGTCCGGGTTCCAGGCCGCGGTCGTCGATGCGCCGGCCGCGGGCACGCTCACCTGGGCCGGGACAATTGCGGTCAGCCGGGTTCCCTCGACATCGAGGACCACCCGGTTCATGGCGCCGGTATAGCTGTGGGAGACGACGGTCGCCGGCTTTCCCGCCGTTTCGCCGATCCGGATCGCTTCGGGCCGGAGGCTGGCCCAGCCCTTCTGGCCGGTCAGCCTCTCGGCAACGGCCGGTTCCAGAATGTTGGACGAGCCGACAAAATCAGCAACGAAGCGGCTTTGCGGCCGCTGATAGATTTCCTCCGGTGCGCCGATCTGCTGGATCCGGCCGTGATTGAAGACGGCAATCCGGTCCGCCATGGACAGGGCCTCGCCCTGGTCGTGGGTCACGAAGATGAAGGTGATGCCGAGGGTCTGCTGCAGCGATTTCAGCTCGTCCTGCATCTGTTCGCGCAGCTTCAGGTCGAGCGCACCGAGCGGTTCGTCGAGCAGCAGGACCTTCGGCTTGTTGACGATGGCCCGGGCCAGGGCCACGCGCTGGCGCTGCCCACCGGACAGAGCGCTCGGCGGCCGGTCGCCGTAGCCGGGCAGACGGACAAGCTCCAGAGCCTCTTCCGCCGCCCTGTGCCGCTCCGCCTTGCCCATGCCCTTGATCATCAGGCCGTAGGCGACGTTGTCGCGCACGCTCATATGCGGAAACAGGGCATAGTCCTGAAAGACCGTGTTCACATTGCGCCGGTAGGGCGGCACGCCCTCAGCGGTCTCGCCGAAGATCTCGATATGTCCGGAGGTCGGCTGCTCGAAGCCGGCAATCAGGCGGAGGCTGGTCGTCTTGCCGGAACCGGACGGGCCGAGCATGGCGAAGAACTCGCCCTCCCCGACTTCCAGATCGACGCCGTCGACGGCCCGCACCTCGCCGTAGTGCCGGGAGACGTTCGAAAACAATACCGCTGTCTGCATCTCATATTTGTCCTGACGCCTGCCGGAGACCGGCAGGCGTTTGTTTCATTTCCGGTGTTGTGAAGGATCAGCGGCCGCCGATCACGGCGATATAGTCGGAGACCCAGCGGTAATAGGGCACGCACTGATCCTGGCTGGCGCATTTGGACACCGGCGTGGTCCAGAACTTGATCTTCTCGAAGTCCTCCATGCCGTTTGCCGCACAGCCTTCCGCGGTCTGCAGACCGCTGCCGTCGGTGCAGGCGGCCGGAACCGACGGGACGGCGCCGAACCAGACCGACAGGTCGCTCTGCAGATTGGACGACAGCGTGTGCTCCATCCACAGATAGGCGCAGGTCGGGTTCTCCGCATCCGCGTGCATCATGGTCGTGTCGGCCCAGCCGGTGGCGCCTTCTTCGGGAATGGTGGAGCCAATCGGCTGTTTTTCGCTCTGGAGCAGACCGACCTGGAACGGCCAGGAACCAGATGCAACGACGCCTTCGTTCTTGAAGTCGTCGATCTGCATGAAGGCATCGTGCCAGTAGCGGGAGACCAGCTTACGCTGCTCGCGCAACAGGTCGAGCGCTGCGGCATACTGGTCCTCGTTCAGCTCATACGGGCTCTTGATGCCGAGTTCCGGCTTGTGCGCCATCAGGTAGTTGGCGGCATCTGCAATGTGGATCGGGCCGTCATAGGCCTGCACCCGCCCCTGGTTGGACTTGCCGTCCGGCAGGGTCATTTCCTCGAAGACAACGTTCCAGCTCTTCGGCGCGTCCTTGAAGACGTCGGTGTTGTACATGAGGACGTTCGGGCCCCACATGTAGGGAACGCCGTAATGCACGCCGTTCACGGTGTGCCATGGGGCATCCTTGAGCCGGTCGTCCACCTTGGACCAGCTCGGAATCAGGCTGATGTTCACCGGCTGGACGCGCTTGCCCGCGATCAGGCGCAGGGACGCATCGCCGGAGGCGGTGACCAGATCGAAGCCGCCTTCGTTCATCAGGGCGACCATCTCGTCGGAGGTGTTGGCGGTCTTGACCTGGACCTTGCAGCCGCTCTTTTCCTCGAATTTCGTGACCCAGTCGTAGGCCTTGTCGGTTTCGCCGCGCTCGATGTAACCCGGCCAGGCGACGATATTCACCTGTCCTTCCGGTTTGCCCAGTTCGGTGATCATGTCCGCAGCCTGCACGCTCGCGCCTTGCGCGATGACGAGTGACAGGACGGAACAGCTAGTAAGCAGTTTTTTCATTTGCAAGCCTTCCCCTCAGAATGGATTGCCCAAGCACTTCCGTTCGGAAATCCGAGGGACAGCTTGCGCGCCGGAGGGAGCCTTCGCAAATTCAAAAATCAGAAAGGTTCTATCGGAAATTCCGATAGCTTATCGATTCCGCAACATTCTCTGCGCCTTGGCGACATTGATGAAATTGACGGTCGTCTGCTTGGGCGCGGAACCCTTGCGCCAGACGATACCGACCTGCACCACGGGCAAGGCGCCCGAAACATCACGCGATTCAAGGCGGTCGCCTTCGAGCGACCACGGCCGGTAGACAAGATCGGGAAGAATGGCGATGCCGGCGCCGGTGGCCACCAGGCTGCGCACGGCTTCGACGGAGCGCGTGCGGAAGGCGACCGGCGGCCGGGATCCGAGCGCGCCCAGAAGCTTGCCGGTGGCTTCCTCGATCTCATCCAGCATCAGCATGATCAGCGGCTCGCCGGCCAATTCGGACAGGGAAATGCTGTCGGGGGTCTCGAGGCGATGGCCGAGCGGCAGCCACAGGCGGTAGGGCGACACCTCCAGGATCTCCGACTGCAGCGCCATGCGGTCGCGCAGGTTCGAGACCACCATGACCGCCACATCCAGCTCGCCGCCGATCAGCAGGTGCTCCAGATATTCGCCGCTGTCCTCGGTCGCGGTGATATTCACCCCCGGATAGGCCCTGCGGAAGCGGGCCAGGATGTCGGACAGCACATAGCCGGCGACGAGCGAGGTCACGCCGAGATTGAGCGTTCCCTTGATCTCGCTCGGCTGGTCGGCGAAGGCCCGGCGGGCATCGGAAACATTGGCCAGGATATCGGTCGCATGCCGCAGGAACTGGTGCCCCTTGTGGGTAATCGTAAGGCCGCGGGAGTGGCGCTCGAACAGGGTCACGCCAAGATCGCTTTCCAGTTCCTTGATCGCCTCGGTCACGGACGACTGGGAAATCGAAAACGACTGGGCCGCCCCGGAAATGGAGCCTTTTTCGGCGGCGGCGACGAAATACTGAAGTTGTCGGATCGTGAAGGACACTGGGCATCGCAGGACTGTTGCGTTGGCGGCAGCTTAGCAGGCCCGGTCTGGAGTGCCAGAACCAATCGAGGAACAGGCATTGCGAACGCTCCCCGCCCTTGACGGCAATGGCCATTTACGGGGATGGTCCATCCGTCCAATGGCGTCGGGGAGAAGGATCCCCTGAAATCAGCGCTGGAGGGCTCAAAGGACATTTGCCGCAGAAGATTTCGGGCAAATGGACACAAAACGGGAGGAATTGGGAGCATGTCCTTTTCTGAGGAATTGGTGGATCGTCTGGCCATCCGGGATCTGGTGGAAAACTGGGCCGTGTGGCGCGACGCCTGTGACTGGAAGCGGTTCCGGACCGTGTGGCACGACGACGGCGTCATGCAGGCCACCTGGTTCCAGGGAACGGCGGATGAATTCATCGCCGTCAGCGAATCCGGCTTTCAAAAAGGCGTGCGCATCCTTCATTTCCTCGGCGGCACCTCGATCGAGCTCAGCGGCAACCGGGCCATCGCCCAGACGAAGATGACCATCAGCCAGCGGGCGGAAGTGGAAGGCGTGATGTGCGACGTGGTCTGCACCGGCCGTTTCTACGATTTCATCGAAAAGCGGGACGGCAAGTGGGGCCTGGTCCTGCGCCAGCCGATCTACGAGAAGGACCGGCTCGACCCGATCGATCCGACCAAGGCGCCGAAGCTCGACCCGCAGGTGCTTGCCTCGTTCCCGGAAGGATACCGGCATCTCGCCTATCTGCAGGCCGGGATCGGCTACAAGGTGAAGCCGGACATGCCCGGCCTCTACGGCCCCGAAGTCGAGGCGCTCTACGCCCGCGGCGACACCTGGCTTTCAGGCGGACCCGCCACCTAACCCGTCTCCGGCGAGATTCGCGTCTTCCACCCGGAAGGTTGTTATCCTGTGGTTTCGCCACCTGCTGCCTTGCATGGCCCTTCCATTTTGTATACACTTGAATACACATGATGGAGGGTAGCCATGACCGTATCCTTTTCAGACTGTATGCAGGTCGCACACGGCGAACTTGTCACCGCCAAACAACTCCTCGACCGGGAAATTGCCGACTATCCGCCGCCCTATTCGGCCTGTGACGCCCAGTACAATCATCTGCTGGCCGAACGCAGGCGCGTGAGCCGGCTGCTCCAGGAATTTTCCGCCGAATTTCACGTTCCAACTCCGAGAGCTCCCTGAAACACATGAAGATTGCCATTCTGGACGATTATTTCGACACGCTGCGGACCCTGCCCTGTTTCGCGAAGCTGGACGGTCACGACGTCACGGTCTTCAACGACCATGTGCAGGAAACCGGCGCCCTGGCAGAGCGGCTTACCGGCTTCGATGCGGTCGTCCTGTTCCGTGAACGCACCAAGATCACCGGCGAACTCCTCGACCGGCTGCCGAACCTGAAGCTCATCAGCCAGCGCAGCGTCTATCCGCATGTGGATGTGGAGGGCTGCACCCGGAACGGCATTTTGCTGTGCTCCAACATGCATGCGGACACGCCGTCCTATGCGGCGGCCGAAATGACATGGGCGCTGATCCTTGCAAGCATGCGCCAGATCCCGCAGCAGAATGCCTCACTGAAGGCGGGCAAGTGGCAGATGGGCGTCGGCAAGACCCTGCGCGGCCGCACCCTCGGCGTCTACGGTTACGGCCGGATCGGCAAGGTGGTCGCAGGCTACGGCAAGGCCTTTGGCATGAAGGTCAACTTCTGGGCCTCGGAAGGCTCGCGCAAGCGCGCCGTTGAAGACGGCGAGACGGTTGCAGCCTCCCGCGAGGCCTTCTTCTCACAGGCCGATGTCGTCAGCGTTCACGTGCGCATGAAACCCGAAACGAAGGGCCTGATCACTGCCGCCGACCTGGCATGCATGAAACCAACTGCCCTGTTCGTGAACACGTCGCGTGCCGGTCTCGTGGAACAAGGAGCGCTGCTTGGTGCCCTCAACGCCGGCAGACCCGGTTTTGCCGCCGTCGACGTTTTCGATGCCGAACCGGTGACAGATCCGGCCGATCCGCTGGTGCATCATCCGAACCTCATCGGAACGCCGCATATCGGCTTCGTCACCGAAGACGAATACGACCTGCAATTTTCAGATATCTTCGACCAGATCGTTGCCTATGACCAAGGCGCCCCGATCAACATGATCAATCCGGAAGTCTGGAAATAAGTTCCCATCAGGCGGCTGGACCGGACGGATCAGCCGCCGTTTTTCTGTTTTGCGTCGCGCACCTTCAGGACGTGGCCGACGATGGGCGCACCGGTGATGACGGTGACAATTCTCGTGAGATGGTGGACCACCACGAAGCCGAGATCCGCGCCGGCGATGATGGACAGCACTGTCATTTCGGCCTGACCGCCGGGCGAGAAGGCCAGGAAGCCCTCTCGTTGCTGCGCAAAGCCGGCCAGGACAACGATTTCGGTGAAGCCCGCGGCCACCACTGCCAGGATCAGCACGTAGACGATGCCGGACAGGACGAAGTGCCTGAGCTCGTCCAGCGTCACGCCGACATAGCCGACACCGATCCCCATGCCGATGAAGAACTGTGCGAACAGGATGGCTTCGGCCGGCGGCCTGGAATGGATGACGCCGGTCAGGGACAGGATCGCCGTCAGGATCATCGGCCCGAGGATCGAGGCGCCGAACAGGCCGATGCGTTCGCCCCCTTTCCAGCCGACGAAGGCGACGATGACCATCACCGCCATTTCATGGAGCGGCAGGGAGGCCGCAGGCGCGCCGATGGGATGCTCCAGATGCGCGCCCATTCCCTGCACCAGAATGATCGGCGCGATGGAGACGATCACCAGGACCCGCGTCGCATGGACAAGGGACAGGGCGCGCACATTGCCGCCGGCCTCGGTTCCGAAAATGACCATGTCCTGCAGGCCGCCCGGCATCGCGGCGTAATAGGAGGTCGGCAGGTCGAACTTGCAGACCTTGTAGAAATAGGGAACGCCGATCAGCGCGATGATCACGATGTAAAGCGGAATAAGGGCAACTGATGCCAGCATGTGCGGCACCTGTCCGACAACGGCCGGGGTGATCGACGCGCCGACAGCAATGCCCAGGATCGTTCTGGCGCCGACGGAAATCTGCCCCGCGCCGCGCAGCCGTGCACCCAGCAGCGCTGCAATCAGACTGCCGAGCATGGGCCCGAACAGGAACGGCAGGGGCAGGTGCAGGAAATGAAAGATCGCGACACCGGCAACCGAAATCGCAAGCGTCGCCGCCTGCTGCCGCAATTTTGTCTTGTCGAAGTCGAAAGCCAAGAGGAATGCTTCTCGGTAAACGATGAGATTGCATTCAACTGTATACTAAATGCACTGCAACACAAGTGCAGCCACGGGATTTTCTCCCGGCCCTCGCGACTCGGGAGAAACCTAGCGGCGCTCGAAAAGCAGGGTGAGACGGGCCTCGAGCGCATGACGAATATGGGCGCGCGCCGCCTGTTCGGCCGCATCCGGCGACCGGGCCTCGATGGCGGCCAGGATCAGGCCGTGCTCGACTTCGGCCCCTTCCACACGCCCCTCGACCGTAAAGGTCGTATCCGACAGCAGGGCAAGCGAATCGTTCAGGTCCTGCAGCATGCGGATCAGATAGGTGTTGTGGGCCGCCTCGTAGATCGCCTCGTGGAAGATCATGTTGACCCGTGCGCGCTCAGAAGCATCGCTCTCCGACCTTGCGAACATTTCGGCTACGTGTTTCAGGCCGGCAATTTCGCTGGAAGAGGCATTTTCCGCGGCAAAACGGGCGGCAGCCCCCTCCAGAACGCCGCGCATGGCGTAAAGCTCCATGACCTGGGAGCGGGTGAGTTCGACGATCGTCCAGCCGCCGCGCGCGCTTTCGACCAGCCCCCTCGCCTGCAGCCGGGCCAGCGCCTCGCGCACAGGTGTTCGGCTGACGCCGAGCAGGGAAGCGATCTCGTCCTCCCGCATCCGCGACCCCGGCGGCAGCGTGCCGTTGCGGATACGCTCCAGCAGCGCCTGATAGACCTTGCTGCCCCGGGAGCTGTCTCCCCGGCCCCGCTCCTGCCGCACCAGTGCCACGTCCTGATCCACCATCCTGCCTCTTTCATGGGGCCGCTTCCTCACGCCGTCATAGCAGCGATCCGGCATCATAGGCACAAAAACGTCATCTGGAAAATTTAGTCGACATTAGTATACAAAGGTATCCTAATTCCGTATATACACCGGACGTGATCCGGTGGCTCCGGCCCTCCGGCATCTGAAGGGGAGAGCGAAATGACAGTTGAGAGCATCGACACCGATGTTCTGGTGATCGGCGGCGGCAATGCTGCGCTTTGCGCGGCCATCGCTGCCCGGCGCAAGGGCGCGAAAGTTCTGGTGGTCGAGGGCGCGCCGAAATTCTATCGGGGCGGCAACACGCGCCACACCCGCAACATGCGCTGCGCCCACGACACGGCGACCGACACGCTGACCGGTCCTTATACTGAAGAGGAATTCTGGGACGATCTGCTGCGCGTGACCGAAGGCAATACCGACGAGGCCCTTGCCCGGCACATGATCACCAAGTCCAAGGAAATGCTGACCTGGATTGCGGAACAGGGCGTGCGTTTCCAGCCGTCTCTCGGCGGCACGCTGAGCCTGGGGCGCACCAACTCCTTCTTCCTCGGCGGCGGCCGCGCAATGCTGAATGCGCTCTACCTGACGGCGGAAAAGCTCGGCATCGACGTGCTCTACGATGCCCCGGTCACAAGCCTCGACATCGACAACGGCACCTTCCGTTCCGCTATCGCCAGGGTCAACGGCAAGGACACGAAGATCACCGCCAGGTCTCTTGTCGCCGCGGCCGGCGGCTTTGAAGCCAATATCGACTGGCTGAAGGAAGGCTGGGGCGAGTGCGCGGAAAACTTCCTGATCCGCGGCACGCCTTATAACCGCGGCGACGTGCTCAAGATGCTGCTTGGTAGCGGCGTGGAAGCCATCGGCGACCCGACCCAGTGCCATGCGGTCGCCATCGACGCGCGCGCGCCGAAATACGACGGCGGCATCATCACCCGCCTCGACTGTGTCGTCTTCGGCATCGTGGTCAACCGGAACGCGGAGCGCTTTTATGACGAGGGCGAAGACTTCTGGCCGAAGCGCTACGCCATCTGGGGCCGGCTCGTTGCCGCCCAGCCGGACCAGATTGCCTATATCGTCTTCGATTCTAAATCCCTGAAGAAGTTCATGCCGTCCCTGTTCCCGCCGATCGAGGCGCAGTCGATCGCGGAGCTGGCGCAGAAACTGGATTTGCCGGCTGAGAAACTGGAGGCGACGGTCAGCGGCTTCAACGATGCGGTCCAGCCGGGCACCTTCGATCACACCGTCTTCGACGACTGCCGCACCAAGGGGCTCGCAATCGAAAAGACCCATTGGGCCACGAAGCTGGAAGACCCGCCCTATTACGCCTACCCCGTCCGGCCGGGCATCACCTTCACCTATCTCGGCACCCGGGTCGACAAGGACGCCCGGATGCAGATGGCATCGGGCGGAGGCGCTGAAAACATGTTCTCGGCGGGTGAAATCATGGCCGGCAACGTGCTCGGCAAGGGCTATGCCGCAGGTGTCGGCATGACCATCGGCAGTGTATTCGGAAAGATCGCAGGCGAAGGAGCCGCTCAGCATGCATGCAACTGATCATCTGCAGGAAGCGGAACGGCTGATGACGGTCTGCAACTCGTGCCGTTACTGCGAGGGCGTGTGCGCCGTCTTCCCTGCCATGGAACTGCGCCGGAGCTTTGCCGACGGCGACCTGAACTATCTGGCGAACCTCTGCCACAACTGCGGCGCCTGCTACGCGGACTGCCAGTTTTCGCCGCCGCACGAGTTCAATGTCAACGTGCCGAAAATCCTCTCCCGGGTGCGCACCGACAGCTACCGGCAGTACGCCTGGCCGAAGGCGTTCCAGCCGATGTTCGACCGCAACGGCCTTGCCATTGCGATCGTGACGGCGCTCGCCATCGCAGGCTTCATCCTGGGCTTTGCGGTCTGGCACGACCCGTCGGCCCTGACCTCGACCACCGGGAACTTCTACAAGCTGATGCCGCATACGGTCATGGCCGGCCTGTTCGGCGCAGTCGCGCTCTACGCGGCCCTGGCGCTGATCATGGGCTTTGCCAATTTCTGGAAGGATGTGGGCGCAAGCAGCGTCGCGGCCGGGTCCGGGCTTTCCCTGTGGCAGGCGGTCAAGGATGCCGCTGCGCTCCGCTATCTCGATGGCGGCGGGGTCGGTTGCTACAACGAGGACGAACGGCCGACCGACAACCGGCGGCTCTACCATCACCTCACCTTCTACGGCTTCCTGCTGTGCTTCGCCGCAACCTGTATCGGCACGGTCTATCACTACGGCTTCGGCTGGGAAGCCCCCTACGGCCTCTTCTCCCTGCCGAAGCTGTTCGGCATTCCCGGCGGAATCGGCCTTGTGATCGGCACGATCGGCCTGATGAAGGCCAAGCTGACACGGGACCCGGATATGGTGGACAGGTCGAAGTTCGGCATGGAGACGGCCTTCCTTGCCATGCTGTTCGCGACCGGCCTGACCGGCCTGCTGCTGATGGCGCTGCGGGACACTCCGGCCCTGGGCATCACCTTGTCCGTCCACCTCGGCGTGGTCTTCGCCCTGTTCCTGACCATGCCCTATGGCAAGTTCGTGCACGGCTTCTACCGCTTCGGCGCGCTGGCGCTCTATGCGGCGGAAACGAAGGCCGACCGACCGGCGACAGTGCGCAAGGCGGCGTAAGGGCTCACTCTCAGAGTTCGTAAAGCACCTGGGCGGCGCGCACCGCCGCCGAGGCGCGGTTTTCCACGCCGAGCTTCTGGTAGATCTGCTCCAGATGCTTGTTCACCGTGCGCGGGGACAGGCTGAGGATCTCGCCGATGTCCCGGTTCGCCTTGCCCTTGGCGATCCACAAGAGGACATCCGCCTCGCGCGCGGTCAGGCCGAAATGCTGCTGCAGCACATCCGTCTGGTTCGGATGGTCGCTCGTCGTCATCCGGAACAGATACTCATCCGGCCCGACCGAGCCGAGATACTGCATCTGCAGGTTCAATTCGCCGCCCGGATTGAGCGCGAACGGATCGAGACGGGCCGATGAGGCGCCTTCTTCGCGGCCGAGCCACTCGCCCAGCGCGCCGGCAATTTCCTTCAACAGCGCATCACCGCTCGGCGTGGTGCCGATGAGCTGGTGCGTTTGCGGCGTCGACCAGTGCAGGTCGCCTGCGCGGGAGACCGCAAGCAGGTGCCGGCCGGCGGCATCGAGTGCGATCCGCGCGCTTTGCACCGAGCGGGAATTGGCCAGATGAACCCGGATGCGGGCCTGAAGCTCGTCGATGTTAATCGGCTTGGTCAGAAAATCGACCCCGCCGGATTCCAGCGCGTGGACGATATGTTCGGTCTCGCTCAGGCCGGTCATGAAGATCACCGGCACGTGCTGAAGATGAGCCTTGGCCTTGATCTGCTCGCAGGTTTCGAACCCGGACAGGCCGGGCATGATGGCGTCCATCAGGATCATGTCCGGCGTCACCCGGTCGGCAACGGACAGCGCCGCGGCCCCGCTGGTGGCCACAAGGACAGTCACGCCGGCATTTTCCAGGGCCTGGGTCAGAAAGCCCAGGGTTTCGGGAGAATCGTCAACGACCAGGACAATGTCGCGCTGCTTTTCAGTCATCGGCGGCAAGTCCTTCCAGGACCTTGGTGTAGCTGTCGAAATCGAACTGTTTCAGATGCCCGCGCAAGGTGGTGACCAGCGGACCGTTTTCCGGATTACCGGAAAGCTCGGCAAGCTTGGCCTCGATTCCATGGATATAGCCGATTTCTCCCAGGCTGATCAGTTCGCGGACATGAATAGTCCCCGGATTGATGACCGGGTCGTCTGCAACATGGCCGTTGGCCTGCGGCCTGTTCTTCACATCGTCTCCGGTCCAGGTCAGGTCCAGATGTTTCTGGATCTTGTCCAGAAGCTGGCGCAGATCGAACGGCTTTGCCAGCGTATCATCGTGCAGGCTCGGCCCGTCCGGCCGTAGCGTCTGATCGCCGATATTCGCCGAGAGCATGATCACGGGCTGGTCCATGCCTTCTTCGCGCAGGCGTTTGACGAGTTCCCAGCCGTTCATTCCGGGCATCAGGATGTCGATCAGGAACAGATCGGCTTCGCCTTTTCCAATTTCATCCAGGCATTCCGCGCCGCTATTGGCCTCCTTGAGGTCGAAGCCGAGCGGCGTCAGGATTTCGCGGATCAGCGCCCTGTGATCCGGATTGTCGTCGACGACCGCAATCGTGCGTCGCTCGCCCGCATAGCCGCGGATCCGCTGTTCCGGCGGCCGCACCTTCACCGGCCGGGCCACTTCGGCCAGCATGAGCCGGACTTCGAAGGCACTCCCCTTGCCGGGCTCGCTGGACAGCGCAATCGCGCCGCCGAGGGTTTCGGCGAGGAGCTTGGTGATTGTCAAACCCAGACCCAGCCCCGGCGTCCGCTTGATTTTCTCGTCCTCGCTGCGCCCGAACGGCTCGAAGATCTTGGTCTGTTCGGAAAGCGGAATGCCCGGGCCGGTGTCGGTGACGGTAAAGGTCGCGACCTGCGACCGGTAACCGACCTCGAGGCTGACCGTGCCCGTATCGGTGAACTTGATCGCGTTGGACAGGAGGTTCACCAGGATCTGGCGCAGGCGCTTTTCGTCGGTGCGCACATAGACCGGCAGGTTCTTCGCCTTCGCGAACTCGAAGCCGAGCCCCCTGGCCGCCGCCTGCATCTTGAACATGTCCACGATCTGATCGAGGAACTCGTGGATGTTGACTTCGTTGGAATAGACCTGAAGGCGTCCGGCCTCGATCCGGGAAATGTCGAGCAACCCGTCGATCAGGCCGGAGAGATGCTCCGCGCTCCTTCTGATCGTGCTGACGTTGGATTTGCGGCTTTCCGGCAGAGCGTTGTCCCGCTCCAGCACCTGGGCATAACCCAGCACTGCATTGAGCGGCGTGCGCAATTCGTGGGACAGGCCGACCACGTAGCGGCTCTTGGCAAGGTTGGCGGCTTCCGCATCCTCCTTGGCCTTTTGCAGGGCGGCGTCGGTGATCCGGTGGGCGTCGATTTCCTTTTGCAGCAACGCGTTCTGGCGCGCCGATTCCTCCTCCGCCACCCGCCGGGTATCATGGGCAAGAACCAGGAACCAGGACGAGATCCCGGCAGCGACGGCAAACACGAAAAAGACCAGCGCCACGGTCTGGCCGATGATCACTGCAGAGTCGGGAAACCGCTCCGCCGCCTGATTGTATATGACCCAGAGCACGAAACCGATGGCCGCAATCGACGGCACCACCGTCAGCGCATAGCGGCCGAGACGGGTGTTCAGATGGGCAATCGTTCGCTCGGACAGAAACCTGGCTGCGACGACACCGACCTGGTGATTGATGCGTGCGTTCGGCTTGCACAGGTCGTGACAACGGGCATCGAGCGAACAGCACAGCGAGCAGATCGGCGCCTGATAGGCCGGGCAATAGGCCATGTCTTCCGGCTCGAACGGGTTTTCGCAGATCGAACAGGCGATCGTATCGGCATTCTGCCAGCTCTTGCGGGGCTTGCGCGCAAGATAGAAACGGCCCTTTGTCAGGGCCGCGATCGCCGGCACCGCCATGAAGGCGACACCCATGGCGATGAACGTGGACAGGGCTGCAGCTTCCTTGCCGAAATAGCCGTAATAGGCAACCAGGGACAGGACGGCGGCAAGCACCATCCCACCGGTGCCCACCGGGTTGATGTCGAACAGATGCGCGCGCTTGAATTCGATGCCGGGCGGCGACAGGCCGAGCGGCTTGTTGATGAAGAGGTCGGCGGAAATGGCGCTAAGCCAGGCCATGGCGATGATGGAAAACACGCCGAGCGTTTCTTCCAGAAGCTTGTAGATGCCAAGCTCCATCAACAGGAGCGCGATGCCGACATTGAACACCAGCCAGACGACCCGCCCCGGATGGCTGTGGGTCAGCCGGGAAAAGAAGTTCGACCAGGCAAGCGACCCGGCATAGGCGTTCATGACGTTGATCTTGAGCTGCGAGACAACCACGAAGGCGACCATCAAAAGCAGGGCCATCTGTTCCGACGGGATCATGTAGCCGAAGGCGACCGCATACATGCGCGACGGCTCGTCCGCCTGATCCACCGGGATCCCGGCCGAGAGCGCAAGGACGGCAAGGAACGACCCGGCGAGCATTTTCGGCGCACCAAGCACGACCCATCCGGGACCGGCGAGAAACAGGGCAAGCTTGTGCCGCTTGCGGGCAAAATCCTGTGCGGGGAGGAAGCGCAGGAAATCGACCTGCTCGCCGATCTGCGCCATCAGCGCCAGGATGACCGCCGACGCCGCACCGAAACTGATCAGGTTGAGGTCGGAAAAACCCGGTCCGGCGGCCTTCACCGCCCCTGTTGCGTGATCGACCCCGCCGAAGCCGAACCATGCCCCGACCGCCTGCCAGTCGGAAAAGGCGATCACGATGAACGGCAGGATGTTGAGGACGATCCAGAACGGCTGGGTGATCAGCTGGAACCGGCTGATCAGGGTGATGCCGTGGGTCACGAGCGGGATCACCGCCACCGCCGAGATGATGTAGCCGATCCACAGCGGCACCCCGAACGCATAGTCCAGGGCGCCGGACATGATCGAGGCCTCGATGGCGAACAGGATGAAGGTGAAGCTGGCGTAGATCAGCGAGGTAACCGTCGACCCGATATAGCCGAAACCGGCGCCGCGGGTGAGCAGGTCGATATCGACGCCGTAACGCATGGCATAACGGCTGATCGGCACCCCGATGAAGAGGATGACGATGCTTCCGACCAGAATGGCGACAAAGGCATTGGTGGTCCCGTAGGACAGGGTGATCGCTCCGCCGATGGCCTCAAGCGCCAGAAAGGAAATCGCACCGATGGCCGTTTGCGAGATCCGGCGCGAGGAGAACCGGCGCGCGCTCTTGGCCGTGAAGCGCAACGCATAATCTTCCAGGGTCTGGTTGTTGACCCACTGATTGTACTGACGCCTGACAGGGATGATGCGTTGGCGTGCGGCCATACGGGACTTTCAACACCTTGGAAACGGTTTTGCTCTGCCTCCGGAGGTTCCCGGGGCAGGTCCGAATATGCAAGAAAAGGGCCATGGATAACTGTTGCAGCGTATTCGAGCTATCCTGGTAAGCTTCGGGAAAGCTGAGGATTCTATGATACCGCCTGTCAGCCAGATATCAGAACCCCTTTGCTAGTTTCCTCTCAGCGCCGGGGGACGGAGGCGCACCACGAAGAGGATCAGCAGAAAGGATCAGAAAATGAAAAAGACACTTACAGCGCTCGCAACGATATTCGTTCTTACCCACGCATCTTCTGCAATGGCCTGGAGCCTCGGCGATGCGGTCAAGGGGGCCATCAGCGGCAACTTCTCCGGAGCCGGTGCCGGCACAAACTCCAGTGGGGCAGACAACGACACTGCGACCACCGGCACCCACGGCAACGACGAACGCGCCGGCCATGACACAAATGACAATAACGGCGCCGGCGGCGACGACAGCGCCGACCACGACAGCAACGATCACGACAGCGCCGGGCATGACGGCTCGGACAGCGGCGACTCCGGCAGTGACGGTGGCGACAGCGGCGGAAGCGACGGCGGAAGCGATGGCGGAAGCGATGGCGGAAGCGACGGTGGCGACGGCGGAAGCGACGGCGGAAGCGACGGCGGCGATCACGACTGATCGGGATACGCGGTCGATTCTGAATATCACCGCAGCAGCCGGCCTCATCGAGGCCGGCTGTTGTTTCTGTCACCGGCCTCCGGACCGACGTCCGTTTCCAGGAACAGGCGGATGGGATGCCCCCTCAAGAAATACGCTGTTCTTACGATGGCACGACAGGATCTGACTATTTTCTGATCATTTGCCCAAACAATAATCAAACGCAAAGCGAATACGGCCGATAAGCGGCGCTATTGCGCACCCTGCATCATTCCGAGTGCCGTTTTTCTACCCCCTTGTCAGTTCTCGGGAGATCGACCGGCTGCGCGTTTTGCGCAAAAGGCGCAGCCGACTACGTCATTCGACGTATGTTGCACTGCGGCAACTCCCCTCACGATCCTTCTCCGACGGCGGCTCATCGGCCTGCCGCAGCGCTTCCACAGGGATCACGCAGAGGGGAACAACATGAAAACCAAACTGACTGGCCTGGCTCTCGCCGGGTTGATGGCATCCAACATGTTCAGCGGCGCTTATGCAGCAGACGACACGATCAAGGTCGGCATCCTGCATTCGCTTTCCGGCACCATGGCCATTTCCGAGACCACGCTGAAAGACGCCATGCTGATGCTCATCGACGAGCAGAACAAGAAGGGTGGCCTGCTCGGCAAGAAACTCGAGGCCGTGGTCGTCGACCCGGCGTCCGACTGGCCGCTGTTTGCCGAAAAAGCCCGCGAGCTGATCGAAGTCGACAAGGTTTCCGCCGTTTTCGGCTGCTGGACCTCCGTATCGCGCAAGTCCGTCCTGCCGGTGTTCGAAGAGCTGAACTCGATCCTGTTCTACCCGGTTCAGTACGAAGGTGAGGAATCCCAGCGCAACGTGTTCTACACGGGTGCCGCTCCGAACCAGCAGGCCATCCCGGCCGTCGACTACCTCATGGAAAATGAAGGCGTCGAGCGCTGGGTTCTGGCCGGCACCGACTACGTCTATCCGCGCACGACCAACAAGATCCTCGAAGCCTACCTGAAAGCCAAGGGCGTCGCTGAAGAAGACATCATGATCAACTACACGCCGTTCGGTCATTCCGACTGGCAGACGATCGTGTCCGACATCAAGGCCTTCGGTTCTGCCGGCAAGAAGACGGCCGTGGTTTCCACCATCAACGGCGACGCCAACGTGCCGTTCTACAAGGAACTCGGCAACCAGGGTATCAAGGCCGAAGATATCCCGGTCGTGGCCTTCTCCGTGGGTGAGGAAGAACTCGCCGGTCTCGACACCGGTCCGCTCGTCGGCCACCTGGCTGCCTGGAACTACTTCGAGTCCGCCGACACCGACGCCAACGCCCAGTTCATCGACACCTGGCACGCGTTCATCAAGGACGACAAGCGCGTGACCAACGACCCGATGGAAGCGCATTACATCGGCTTCAACATGTGGGTGAAGGCCGTTGAGAAGGCCGGCACCACCGATCCGGATGCGGTCATCGACGCCCTCGTCGGCGTGTCCGTGCCGAACCTGACCGGCGGCTACTCGGCCATGATGCCGAACCACCACATCACCAAGCCGGTCCTGATCGGCGAGATCCAGGCAGACGGCCAGTTCGAAACCGTGTGGGAAACCTCCGGCCTCGTTCCGGGCGACGCATGGTCCGATTACCTGGAAGGCTCCAAGGACCTGATCTCCGATTGGCGCGCACCGCTATCCTGCGGCAACTTCAACACCGCCACCGGCAAGTGCGGCGGTTCGGGCTCCTAAGTCCCGGCGAACAGACGGAGACGGGCCCTTTTGGCCCGTCTCCTGCTTCTCCTCCCGGTAGCCCTATCGGGAAAAACAGACAGACAAACGCGGTGGACCCATGTCCTTGCTCAGATCGCTTGCCCTTGTCATCGGATTGCTTGTTGTTGCTCTCGGTGCCGGATCGGTCCCGGCAGCAGCCCAGAACGATACCGAAAGCCTGCGCCCGCTCATCAACGCGCTTGCGGACGGCAAATACAAGGAGACCGAGAAGCAGATCGGCGACCTGGCCGCGACGGGAAATCCGGTGGTCGCTCCGGCGCTGGAAGCCCTTTCGGATGGCGACCTCTATTTCAGGAAGTCCGACAAGCAGGTGTTCATCACCAGCAAATCAGGCGAGGGCTATGCGCTGACCGACCCGCTGACGCTGGAAAGCGCCGGCGAAGCCGGAAAGCGAGAAGTCAGCAAGATCAAGGTCAACAACAGCCTGCGCCGGGTGATCCGATCGGCACTCGGATCCCTGACGCTGATGGCGGCGGACCCGAAGGTGCGCAAGGAGGCTGCCGAAGCGGTGTTCAAGGCCAAGGATCCGGATGCGATCGAAGGCCTCGATACCGCTATTGCAAAGGAGACGAATGATGAAGTCCGTTTGGTCATGGAGCAGGCCCGGGCCGCGGCCGTTCTTAATTCCGACCGCAGTGACGGTGAAAAGCTTGAAGCCGTCGAAGTCCTGAGCAGCATGGGCAACAGGGACGCCCTGTCCCTTCTGATCGGTGTTCGCGACAGCTCGACAGGCGACCTGCAGGCGGCGGCGGCGACCGCGGTGAAGCGGATCGAAAAGACGCTGGCCCTTTGGGACAATGCCCAGAACATCTGGTACGGCCTGTCGCTCGGCTCCGTGCTGCTGCTGGCGGCCATCGGCCTGGCGATTACCTTCGGCGTCATGGGCGTCATCAACATGGCCCACGGCGAAATGGTAATGATCGGCGCCTACGTCACCTTCATGGTGCAGGAGGTGATCCGCAATTCCGCCCCCGGCCTGTTCGACTATTCGCTTCTGATCGCGCTTCCGCTGGCCTTCCTCGTGTCAGGCGCCATCGGTGTCGGCATCGAACGCGGCATCATCCGCTGGCTCTACGGCCGGCCGCTGGAAACGCTGCTGGCCACCTGGGGCCTGTCGCTGATCCTGCAGCAGGCGGTGCGCTCCCTGTTCGGCCCGACCAACCGGGAAGTCGGCAATCCGGACTGGATGTCCGGCGCCTTCGAGATCGGCCAGATGACCGTCACCTACAACCGCATGTGGATCATCTTCTTCGCGCTCGCCGTGTTTGCAGGCCTGATGCTGGTTCTGAAGAAGACGCCCTTCGGCCTTTACACCCGGGCCGTCACCCAGAACCGGCGCATGGCCGCCTCCATGGGCATCCGCACGCCTTGGATCGACGCGCTGACCTTCGGCCTGGGCTCGGGTATTGCCGGGATTGCCGGCGTGGCCCTCAGCCAGATCGACAACGTGTCGCCCAACCTCGGCCAGGGCTACATCATCGACAGCTTCATGGTGGTGGTCTTCGGCGGGGTCGGCAATCTCTGGGGCACGCTGGTCGGCGCCATGACGCTCGGTGTCGTCAACAAGTTCCTTGAGCCTTATGCGGGAGCCGTGCTGGGCAAGATCTTCGTGCTCGTCTTCATCATCCTCTTTATCCAGAAGCGTCCACGGGGCCTGTTCGCCCTCAAGGGCCGGGCAGTCGAAGCATGATGACCTCGTTTCTCTTCAGGGCCCTGGACGCCAGGGCCGGTCTGTTCCTGATCATCCTTCTGGCACTGACCGTCGCGATCCCGGCATCGAACCTTCTCCTGCCGGAGACCAGCCCGCTGCACGTTCCGACCTACGCGGTCACGCTGATGGGCAAGTACCTGACCTATGCGCTGCTCGCCCTGTCGGTCGACCTGGTCTGGGGCTACTGCGGCATTCTCTCGCTCGGCCACGGCGCGTTCTTCGCCCTCGGCGGCTATGCCATGGGCATGTACCTGATGCGCCAGATCGGCAGCCGCGGCGTCTACGGCGACCCGCTCCTGCCGGACTTCATGGTGTTCCTGAACTGGAAGGAACTGCCGTGGTACTGGTATGGCTTCGACATGTTCCCGTTCGCGGCGATCATGGTGTTGTTCGTGCCGGGCCTGCTTGCCTTCGTCTTCGGCTGGTTCGCCTTCCGCTCGCGGGTCACCGGCGTCTATCTGTCGATCATCACCCAGGCGCTGACCTATGCGCTGCTGCTCGCCTTCTTCCGCAATGACATGGGCTTCGGCGGCAACAACGGCCTGACCGACTTCAAGGACATTCTCGGGTTCGACGTTCAGGCGGACAGCACCCGGGCCGGTCTGTTCATCGCCTCCGGGCTTGCCCTTGCCCTGTGCTTCCTGCTGTGCCGCGCCCTGACCCGGTCCAAGCTCGGCAAGGTGCTGGTTGCAGTGCGCGACGCGGAAAGCCGGACCCGCTTTCTCGGCTACCGGGTGGAACACTACAAGCTGTTCGTCTGGACCATCTCGGCCATGATGGCCGGCATTGCCGGTGCGCTTTACGTCCCCCAGGTCGGCATCATCAATCCGGGCGAGTTCTCGCCGGCCAACTCCATTGAAGTGGTGATCTGGGTGGCCGTCGGCGGACGCGGAACCCTGATCGGCCCGGTCATCGGCGCCGTGCTGGTCAACTTCGCCAAGACCTGGTTCACCGCCGCCCTGCCGGATATCTGGCTGTTCGCTCTCGGCGGCCTGTTCCTGGGCGTGACCCTGTTCCTGCCCAAGGGCATCGTCGGCACGGTTTCCCAGGGCTGGAGCGCACTGCGTCAACGGTCCGCCTCTGCCGCCTACGAGGCCGGATCGGACGAACCGCCCGGCAGCCCCGACGCGCCTGCCGACGTCTCCCACAAGAGGGCGTCTTCGGACGCCTCACCCCAGCCTGCGGAGTGACACCATGAGCCGCCAAACCAGCCTGCTTTATCTCGATGGCGTGTCGGTGTCCTTCGACGGCTTCAAGGCGCTGAACGACCTGTCCCTCGTGATCGCCGAGGGGGAAATGCGGGCCATCATCGGCCCGAACGGGGCCGGCAAGACCACCATGATGGACGTCATCACCGGCAAGACCCGGCCCGATACCGGCGAGGTCTATTTCAACGGCGTCGTCGACCTGACCGGCGAGGACGAAGCCGCAATTGCGGAACTCGGCATCGGCCGGAAATTCCAGAAGCCGACCGTCTTCGAAAGCCATACGGTCTGGGACAACCTGGAGCTGGCGCTGAAAGCCCCGCGCGGACCGTTCGCAACACTGTTTCATGTCATCTCCGGCGGCGAGAAAAAGCGGATCGAGGATTTGCTGGAGCTGATCCGGCTCGGTGACAAGCGGAACGAACTTGCCGCCAATCTCTCCCACGGCCAGAAGCAGTGGCTGGAAATCGGCATGCTGCTCGCCCAGGACCCGAAGCTCCTGCTCGTGGACGAACCGGCCGCCGGCATGACCGATGCCGAAACAGCAGAAACCGCTGAACTCCTGAAAGACATCGCCCAGACCCACTCCGTCGTCGTGGTCGAACATGACATGACCTTCGTGCGCTCGCTCGGGGTCAAGGTTACCGTGCTGCACGAGGGCTCGGTGCTGGCCGAGGGCTCGCTCGACCATGTTTCGGCCGACGAGCGGGTCGTCGAAGTCTATCTGGGCCGGTGAGGAAAGACCCATGCTGAGCGTTGAAAACATCGATCTCTATTATGGCGCCGCGCAGGCTCTGAAGGGCGTATCCCTCAAGGCAGAAGTCGGCAAGGTCACCTGCCTCATGGGCCGCAACGGCGTCGGCAAGACCTCGACCCTGCGCGCGGTCGTCGGCCAGCACCCGGTCAGTTCCGGCAGGATCCTGTGGAACGGTGAGGACGTCTCCCGGCTCGCCCCCCATGCCCGGGCCAAGCGCGGGATCGCCATCGTCCCCCAGGGCCGGGAGATCTTCCCGCTGCTCACGGTGAAGGAAAACCTGGAAACGGGCTATGCCTGCGTCCCCCGCAAGGACCGGAAGATCCCGGAGACCATCTTCGAACTGTTTCCGGTTTTGAAATCCATGCTCTCGCGCCGGGGCGGCGACCTGTCCGGCGGCCAGCAGCAGCAACTGGCCATTGCCCGGGCGCTGATTACCCGACCGAAGCTTCTGGTGCTCGACGAGCCGACCGAAGGCATTCAGCCCTCGATCATCAAGGATATCGGCCGGGCGATCGAATGGCTCCGCGAACAGGGCGAAATGGCCATCGTTCTTGTCGAGCAGTATTTCGAGTTCGCGAGGGACCTTGCGGACGACTTTGCCGTCATGGACCGGGGGGAAGTCGTCATGGCCGGTGCGCGCGCCGACCTGGAGGAGACCCGGGTCCGCCAGCATCTCACGGTCTGAGCCCGGCAGCTTGCCGGCCAAAAGGACGCAGGGCTTTCGGCGATCGGTTTCAGTTGATAGGGTCCGGTGCATCACCCTCCCCTATCCGCTCGAGATACTCCATGACCGAACCGCTTTCCCCTGCTGATATCGACCGCATCAAACAGGCCGTCGAGGCCAATTTCGAGACACAGGTTTCCTTCCTGCAGGACCTCGTTCGGACCGCTTCGCTCAGGGGGGAAGAGGCAGCCGTCCAGGCAACCGTCGCACGGGCACTGGTCGATCGCAGCTACGACGTCGAACGTTTCGGTGTCGACCCGGAAGCGGTCGACGAACATCCGGCCTATTCGCCGGCAACCATCGATTATGCGGACACATTCAACGTATCCGGCATCAAGACGCCGAAAACGCAAAAGGGCCGTTCCCTGATCCTGAACGCTCATACGGATGTGGTGCCGACCGCTGATCCGTCCGCATGGACCTACCCGCCGTTTTCCGCCACCCGCGACGGCGACTGGCTTTACGGCCGCGGCGCGGGTGATATGAAGGCAGGACTGGTGGCCAATATCTTTGCCGTCGACGCGATTGAAGCTGCCGGCTTCCGGCTGACCGGTCCGCTTCAGATCCAGTCGGTGGTGGATGAAGAGACCACCGGCAACGGCGCGGCCGCTGCCATCCATCGCGGCTACACCGCCGATGCGGTGCTTATTCCCGAACCGACGGACGAGCAGCTCGTCTTCGCCAATGCCGGCGTGATCAAGTTCAAAATCACCACACGGGGCGTTCCCGCCCATCCGCGCGATCCGGACTCCGGCCTCAGCGCCATCGATGCCGCCATTCAGCTCATCGGCCATCTGAAGAGGCTTGAAAAGACCTGGAATGAGGAACGGCACAAACACGCGGGCTTTGAAAACCTGCGGAACCCGGCAAGCCTGAATATCGGAACCATTTCCGGTGGCGAATGGCCGTCTTCGGTCCCCTTTGCCTGCGTCTTCGAAGGACGTATCGGCTTCTTCCCCGGCGAGGATCCGTGGGAGCGGGCAAGGGAAGTCGAAGACAGTATCGCGGCGCTGCTGTCCGAGGACGCCCGCCTCGCCCGGTCCGCGCCGACGGTGGAATGGGTCGGCACCATGCAGGCAGGCTACCGCCTCGCCGACACGTCGCCCGCGGAAGACGCGCTCCAGACGGCCCATGGCCTGGTGCATAACGGCGATCTTGGCCGCTACATCATGGCCTGCTATCTGGACGCCACGCTGTTCGCCAATCACGCGGGCATCCCGGCCCTGACCTACGGCCCGATCGCGGAAAACATCCACGGCATCGACGAACGCGTGAACCTGCCGTCGCTCAAGCGGATCACGGAAACCATCGCGCTGTTTACGGCAAGCTGGTGCGGCATCGAGACGGCGTGACCTTTTGCGCCGTCGCATCCAACCGGGCCTGTCTGATAACGGCGATGACCAGCGCTACGGAATCGCAAGGTTTTCATACTACTGCAATCGACGACTGTTAGCTGCCCCGCCTGAAGAAGGCTTGGACCATCCGGCGATATATCGCTGTTTCTGCTGAAGACTGGATTACAAAATGCGCGTTGCAATGATTGGCACTGGATATGTCGGCCTCGTATCCGGAGCCTGTTTTGCCGATTTCGGCCATGTGGTTACCTGCATCGACAAGGATGCAGGAAAGATCAATGCCCTGAACAACGGCGAGATCCCGATCTACGAACCCGGCCTGCAGCAACTCGTCGCCAAGAATGTTGCAGAAGAACGCCTCTATTTCACAACAGATGCGAAGGACGCCATCCGCACAGCCGATGCGGTCTTCATCGCTGTTGGCACACCGACCCGTCGCGGTGACGGCCACGCCGACCTTTCCTATGTTTATGCAGCCGCCGAAGAGATTGCAGAACTGATCGAAGGCTTTACCGTCGTTGTCACCAAGTCGACCGTTCCGGTCGGTACCGGCGATGAAGTCGAGGCCATCATCCGCAAGACCAATCCCGATGCCAATTTCGCTGTCGTTTCCAATCCGGAATTCCTGCGTGAAGGTGCCGCCATCAGCGATTTCAAACGCCCGGACCGGGTCGTTGTCGGTACGGACAACGAAGAGGCGGTCAAGGTGATGCGCGAGCTGTACCGCCCGCTCTATCTCAACGAGACGCCGATTGTCGTCACCCGGCGCCGGACGTCGGAGCTGATCAAATACGCGGCGAACGCCTTTCTGGCCGTCAAGATCACCTTCATCAACGAGATCGCCGATCTTTGTGAAAATGTCGGCGCCAATGTCCAGGAAGTCTCCCGGGCGATCGGTCTGGACAACCGGATCGGCGGCAAGTTCCTGCATGCCGGCCCCGGTTACGGCGGCTCGTGCTTCCCCAAGGACACGCTGGCCCTGTCGAGAACCGGTCACGACGCCGGGGCAGAGCTGAAAATCGTCAATGCGGTCATCGAGGTGAACGATGCGCGCAAGAAGAAGATGGCCGACAAGGTGATCGACTTCCTGGGCGGCGACGTGTCCGGCAAGTCGATTGCCCTCCTGGGCCTTGCCTTCAAGCCCAATACCGACGACATGCGCGACGCGCCGTCCATCGATATTGTCGCCAAGCTGCAGGAGGCGGGAGCAACCGTTCGGGCCTTCGACCCGGCCAGCATGAAAGAGGCCGGCCACGTCATGAAGGACGTGGTTTTCTGCGACGGTCCCTACCATGCCATCGAAAATGCCGACGCACTGGTGATCGTCACCGAATGGGACCAGTTCCGCGCGCTCGACCTGGACCGGGTCAAGGCAACGATGAAATCGCCGAACATTATCGATCTGCGCAATATCTATGACACCGAGGACATGCGCGACCGCGGCTTCAACTACATCAGCGTGGGCCGCGCCTACTAAATTGCAGTTGTATGCACATGACCTTA
Organism: Roseibium aggregatum; assembly: GCF_014692675.1. GTDB lineage: Bacteria > Pseudomonadota > Alphaproteobacteria > Rhizobiales > Stappiaceae > Roseibium > Roseibium aggregatum_C. Next base: position 75,763 of record NZ_JABFCZ010000012.1, read on the forward strand.
AGTCAACTTATAGCTGCGCTATAATTTACCCTTTCCGAAAGTTCATGTTTCCAGCGCCTCCCCGCCACAAGGCCGGGAGGCGTAATTGTTTGTTTTATATAGTTTATTCGACCCATTCGTCCGTTAACCCTTTGTAAACCTTTAACTGGCGGCGGAAAAAAGAGGAACCTAGTTTGTAAAACAGACAATGATTTCGTTTCGCATATTTTGATGAGTGTCTGCTGTGTCCCACGAAGCTGTTCCTTACGAGGTTGAGCCCAAGACGGTGCATGTGGAGCCGGACGCCAAAACGCCCGACGCACCCGCCCAGCCTGCAAACCGCCACTCTCCAAAGGCTTTGTCCCGCGGCCACAAGATCCGCCGCACCCTGGCAGGCCTGTCGCCCGCACCATCGACAGTCCGCTGGGTCGCCAATGCCGAACGCCAGACGCAGCTTGGGGAAGCGGACCTCTATCCAGCGGGCACAGTGCCCGCCAGTCCGTCAAAAGCCGGTCATGCGCTCAAGCGCACGGTGGACATCCTTGGAGCAACCACAGGCCTGGTTCTGCTGGCGCCGCTCCTGGTGGCGACTGCGGTGGCGATCAAGGTCAACAGCCAGGGACCGGTGGTCTTCCGCCAGAAGCGCCACGGCGCCAACGGGACCACATTCGAGATCTACAAGTTCCGCACCATGTATGTGGAGCAATGCGACGAGTCCGGTGTCAGGCAGACGGTCGAAAACGATCCGCGGGTTACCCCGGTCGGCCGGTTTCTGCGCCAGAGCAATTTCGACGAACTGCCTCAGCTGATCAATGTCCTGCGCGGAGAGATGTCCCTGGTCGGTCCCCGTCCGCATGTTCCGGGAATGCTGGCCGCAGGCGTTCCCTACGAGGAGCTGGATCCGCGCTACATGCACAGGCACAAGGTGAAACCGGGACTGACCGGCCTTGCCCAGGTCAACGGATACCGGGGTGAAACCACCACCCGGCATGCCGCCCTGATGCGGCTCGAATTCGATCTGGCCTATCTGGAGCAGCGGTCCTTCCTGCTGGATATCAAGATCATTTTCAGGACCGCCGTGCAGGAATTCTTCAAGGGCAGCGGTTGCTAAGGCGCGCGAAAGCGACCTATCCCGCGAGCTTCATCAGCCGCATGAAGGCGAGCTCATAGCCTTGAATACCGCATCCGGCGATCACGCCGTCGGCGCGCAAGGACACATAGGACTTGTGCCGGAAGGGTTCGCGCTTGTGAACGTTTGTGATGTGGATCTCGAACACCGGAAAATCGCAGGCGTTCAGGGCATCGAGGATGGCGACCGAGGTGTGGGTGAGCGCCGCGGGATTGATGATCAATCCGCAAGCGCATTCGCGCGCTTCGTGGATCCAGTTGATCAACTCGTATTCGGCATTGCTTTGGTGGAACCGCAGTTCGACACCATGCTCGGCTGCATAGCGCCGGCAATTCGCCTCCACATCGGCCAGGGTCTCATGGCCGTAGATTGCCGGCTCGCGCTTGCCGAGCAGGTTAAGGTTGGGGCCATTCAGAATATAAACGATTTTCGACACGGCAAACCTCCTCCGGAATAGCGGTCGCATGAACGGTGCGTGGCCGGAGACTGATGACCGGACTGCGGCGTCCTTTAGACATGACTCGGCGGATTATTTCCAGCGGTGGAAACGGATCGAAGCAGGAAAGCTCTTTTCTGCTAGCCGACGCTGGCGTTCTGTTCGGCCCCTTCACCACCTTGTTGGGGCCCACCCTGCCAGATCTTCTGGCGGTTGCGGATTTCCCGCGGCGCAGGGCCGAAATAGGTGGATGTCTTGATGAAATCGCGCGGGTGCAGAATGACGCTCGACACCCGCTGATACAGCGCCTTGGCGGAGATCGGCTTGGACAGCAACTCGTGCACGCCCAGACGGCGCGCTTCGACAATCCGGCTCCGCTCTGTATGGGCGGTCACCATGATGATCGGAATATAGGCGAAGGGATTGTTGGGGCTGCGGATCATGCGCACCATATCCGCTCCGTCGAGGATCGGCATGACCCAGTCGAGGATAAGGATATCCGGATTTGCACGGTCCATCGCTTCCAGGCCCGATGCGCCATCTTCCGCCTCGACAATGCGCCGGGCGCCGAAGCCCTGCAGCATGGTCCGCAAGATGGTGCGCATGTAGGCACTGTCTTCAACCAGCAAAAATGTCAACGAGGCAAGATCGAGGCTCACCTTTTTTCTCCATTTTGTAACGGCAACCTGCCATAAAAGTCTGAAAAGAGGGTTAGTGAGTTCAATTTGCGTAAAAATCGCTGCCCGGCCGCCCCGATTGCCGTCGCCGCCGCATGATTATCCGCGATACCTAGGCCGGATTTCGGGCACATGCCAGGCCGAAGACCGGAGGCGCCTTTTTTCCAAAAAGGCATTCTTAATGATACCTTACTTTACTTTACGGTAATATTGCCGATAATTCATTATACGGAAGAACCGTTCTTAACCGGCCTTTTATAGTTGTGACGTTAATCCAGACACGTTGAAGTGTATCTTCTTCTTTCATTTGTCGGCGGGTGTATGTATGTCGAGCAGACAAATTCCAAAAGGTCCGGACAAGCCGCTAACCTTCGTGCAAGGTCCTCGCGCGGCCGGTAACTATATGCCGCTCCGGGCAAATTTCCTGTTGCTGTCAGGCATCGCGCTGGTGCTGATAGCGGCCACCATGATTATCGGGACACTGCTCGGCTGAGGCATGACGTGCCTGAGCCGGCGGGTCTCCGCTACAGACCGTTTCGGTTTTCCGAGTACGGACGGTCCTCATCGGGCAGGTCGTCGTCATCGAGAATGCGCCACTTCGCCCCTTCCAGGTCGTCATACTGACCGCTTTTCAGCGTCCACAGGAACGCCCCCAGTCCGAGAAGACCGAGGAAAAGCGCGATCGGGATCAGATAGATCAGGACGTCCATTTATTCCTCCCGGCCTTCCCGGAGCCCCTCGCCCCAGCGCAGCCTGAGTGCATTTGCCGTCACGACGATGGACGACGCGGACATGGCAACGGCCGCCATCAGCGGAGTCACGAAACCGGCGACGGCCACCGGTACGGCAATGACATTGTAAAGGGCCGAAATCCAGAGGTTCTGCTCGATCGCCCGCCGGGCCTTTTTCGAGATCCGAAGGGTGTCTGCAACCGGGGCCAGCCGGTCGCCGAGAAAGACGGCGTCCGCAGCCGTCTGGCTCAGGTGAACCGCCGTAACGGGTGACAGGGACACATAGGCACCGGCGAGCGCCGGCGCGTCGTTGAGCCCGTCTCCCACCATCAGCACCTTCCGTCCGGAGGCCTTAAGTTCGTTCAGGCGGGCAATCTTGTCGGCGGGGCGGACCTCCGCCTGCCAGCTCTCTATGCCCAGATCTTCGGCGGCCGCCCTCACCGCGTCCTGCCGGTCGCCGGACAGGATCTCAAGAGAATAGCCCAGCGCCTTCAAGGCGGTGACGGTTTCGATCGCATCTGACCGGAGTTTCTGGCTGATCGGCAACAGCCGGGGCGGGTTGTCGCCCAACCGGACGGCCAGAAGTGACACGCCCGGGTGTTGCGTCAGCACCTTGCAGACCTCGTCATCATCCGCACCGCAAAACGCCGGACTGCCGAGGCGCAACGGTTCACCGCCCACCCGTGTCTCGACGCCTGCACCGGCCATCTCCGTCACATGGTCGAAGGGCACAAGCGCGCCGCCGGCCCGAACCAGGGCCAGAGACAGCGGATGACGGCTTGAAAGGGCCAGGCGCCCGGCCAGATGGAGCAGGCTGTCCTCCTCCTTTCCCGGTTCCAGAAGCCGGGGTTCGGCGGAGGTGAGCGTTCCGGTCTTGTCGAAGACGATCGTGTCCGCGTCCGCCAGCCGTTCGATTGCATCGCCTGCGTTCAACAGCACACCGGAGCGGAACAATTGTCCGGAAGCCACCACCTGAACCGCGGGAACGGCCAGCCCGAGTGCGCAGGGGCAGGTGATGATGAGCACGGAAATGGCAATCACCAGAGACGGCTGCCATCCGAAACCCGCCAGCCACCAGCCGATGAAGGTCAGCGCCGCAGCGCCGTGAACCAGCGGCGCATAAAGCCGGGCGGCCCTGTCCGCAAGGCGGACGTAGGCCGACTTCGCCTGGGCGGCGGCTTCCAGAAGACGGTTCACCTCGTCCAGCAAGGTGGCCCCGGACGCCGCCCGCACGCGAACCTTCAGCGCGCCTTCGCCGTTCAGCGTTCCGGCATAGACTTCCCCCCCCTTGCGGACGGTCGCGAGGACGCTTTCCCCGGTCACCAGGCTCTGGTCGATTTCCGACACGCCTTCTTCGACCACCCCGTCGACCGGGACCCGTTCGCCGGCCGTGACCAGGACCAGATCGCCGGGCTGCACCTTGGAAAGGGGAACTTCGCGGACCGTTCCGTCCGCTCCGATACGGGCTGCAACTTCCGCCTTCAGGGCGGCAATGTTTTCGGCAAAGGAGCGGGTCTTGCCACGCATGTTGTGATCGAGATACCGGCCGACCAGCAGAAAGAACAGGAGCATCACCGCGGATTCGAAATAGGCCTCGTGCTGATGCTGCATTGTCTGGACGACGGACAGGATGACGGCCAGAAGCACCCCGATCATGATGGGCACGTCCATGTTCATCCGGCCCGCCTTCAGGGCGCCGATCGCGCTGCGGAAAAACGGCCGGCCCGAGTAGGCAATTGTCGGCAGGGCGATCAGGGCCGAGATCCAGTGAAAGAAATCCCGCGTTTCCGGCGTGATATCCGTTGCGTTCCCTGCCCAGACGGATATCGACAGAAGCATGATGTTCATGCCCGCAAAACCGGCGACGGCGAGCGCGCGCAGCAATTCCTTGCCATGCTTGTCCTGCCGTTCCCGCTGGCTTGCCGGATCGAAGGGGTGGGCCTTGTAGCCGAGACGGGAGAGCGCCGCGACAATATCGTCAGCGCCGGTTTCCTCCCGGACCCAGTCGACGGCAAGTCTCTGGTTGGTCAGGTTGACCCGGGCCTTGCGGATGCCCGGCAGGCGGGACAATCCGCGTTCGATCTCGCCCATGCAGGCGGCGCAGGTGATGCCTTCCACGGCAAGGTCCATGTGGACGGCACCGTCCTCCGCCGGAGTTACAAAGGCATCCCAATCGCGCATGTGGACACTCACCAGCGCCTCGCTGCAGTCTTTGTGTCAGTCTTTGAGGAACACGCGGTTTTCGGAACGGAACACCCGCTCCTCGCCGCTCTTGGCCTCCAGGACCAGATACCAGTTTCCGGCCGGCACATCCGAAAGATCGGCGCTGTAACGACCGGAACCCCGTTCATCCAGCATGACGGAAATTTTGCCGTCATGCGCCGGATGCTGCAAGGTTGCGGTAAAGGCGAGACCGGAGAGCGGAGACCTGGTCCGGTCCAGGGCGGTCACCTCCAGATGGGCGGCTGTTTCCTTCGTCCGGGACAGGCCCGCATCCACCTCCCAGCCCCGCGCGGCCTGTTCCCTGGCCGATGCGATGGACTGGTTGTAGGCCTGGCTCGCCGAATAGGCGCTTTCCACCGTAACGCCGGGGAAGGACGACTCCGCGAGCCAGACGAAGACGCCGTTCGCCGCGAAGACGACGCCGAAAAAGCCGAACAGCCACAAGAGCATCGTCTTTCCGGTAAACGCCTTCCGGTGATGCATGCCGGATTGTGTCGTCATCTCACTCTCCTGAAACGCGCTTGTTACGGCGCCTTGAAGTAGTCGTCTGCGGTCACGACTTCACCCATGACCGATTCCGTCAGGCGGAACTTCACGGGCGTGCTTGCAGGCATCTTAACACCTGGAGGCGACGTGACCAGAATGCGCACCTCACGGGTCGTGTCCGGGTCGACCTCGATAATCGGACGGTCCGCGAAGACGTTTTCGACACCGACAGCTTCCACCTTCGTGCCTGCCGGCATGCCTTCGACATGCAGCATGAAGTGGCGCGCATGCGAGCGTTTGTTCAGCAGGCGCACGGTGTAGCCGTTGCGCACCGATCCGTCGGACTGGGTCACGAAGATCGGGTTGCGGTCGTGCAGGACATTGATGCCCGCGAAATCCCGTGTCAGCAGGGCGAACAGCATGATTGCGCCGACGACGGCGATGATCGCCGCATAGACGACCGTGCGCACCCGGACGATCTCGTAGACCGAATCCTTGCCGTCGATCCGGCGCTGGATGTTCTCGTCCGTGTCGTAGGCGATCAGGCCCGTGGGCTTGCCGATCTTGGTCATGACGTTGTCGCAGGCATCGATACACAGGCCGCACTGGATGCAGTCGAGCTGCAGCCCCTTGCGGATGTCCACGCCGGTCGGGCAGACGTATTCGCACTGATGACAATCGATACAGTCGCCGGCAGGAAGGCCCTTGAGTGCGAGCGCCTGGTTCTGCTTGAGAGATCCGCGCGGCTCGCCCCGGTCCCAGCGATAGGTGACGTTCAGGGCTTTTTCATCCGTCAGGGCGGCCTGGATCCGCGGCCAGGGGCACATGTAGATGCAGACCTGCTCGCGCATGAAACCGGCAAGCAGATAGGTCGTGGTCGTCAGGATGCCGATCCACAGATAGGCGCTCCAGGGCGCCTGGAATGTCGCCAGGTCATAGACGAGCGTCGGCGCATCGGCAAAATAAAGAACCCAGGCGCCGCCGGTCCACCAGGCGATCATCAACCAGAAGAAGTGCTTGATGGCGCGCCGGGTGATCTTGTTGACCGACCAGGGCGCATTATCGAGCGCGATACGCTCGCGCCGGTCGCCTTCCACCTTGCGTTCGACCCAGAGAAACAGGTCCGTCCAGACCGTTTGCGGACACAGGTAGCCGCACCACACGCGTCCGGCCACCGCGTTCATCAGGAACAGGGCCACCGCGGCCAGGATCAGAAGGCCGGTGAGATAATAGACCTCCTGCGGCCAGATCTCGATAAAGAAGAAGTAGGCGCGCCGTGCCTGCAGATCGATCAGGAGCGCCTGTCCCGGCGCATCCGGTCCGCGGTCATAGCGGATGAAGGGAAGGAAATAGTAGAGTCCAAGAGTGATGAAGAGGATCACCCATTTGATCGTGCGGAACTTTCCGTGCACGGCCATGGGGAAGATTTTTTTCGCTGAGGCGAACCATTCGTCCGGCTGCTCAGCATTGGCAGCTTCGGTCTCGGCGGTCATGCCGTCCGTCCTTCTTGTTCCAGACCCCGCCCCACAGGGATCCCGTCGTCCTCCGGGCCGGATTGCCGCCGGCCCGGTTCTCTCATTTGCTTTGAGTTTAATCCGGCGCGGGAAAGTTCCCTTTGCGCCGGATCAATTTCGGCCCTGAAAAGCCGTCTTCCTACTGACCGCCACCGAAGGAGTGGACGTAGACAGCAAGCGACTTGATCGTCGCCGGATCCAGGCGGCCCACCCAGGCCGGCATCACGCCGTGACGGGGTGAATTCACCTGTGCCTTGATGGCCTTGAGCGACTTTCCATAAAGGTAGTTCGCAGACAGCAGGCTCGGTGCACCTGTGTCCTGGATGCCTTTCAGGTCCTCGCCGTGGCAGGCTGCGCAGTTGTCCGTGAAGACGGTTTCCCCGGCAGCCAGATCGACACCCGCTTCCGGTTCGAGACCGGCCTTGGAGGCGACGAAATTCGCCACCTGATCGATCTCTTCCTTCGTCAGGAGCTCATCCTTGCCGAAGGCCGGCATTTCAGCGATCCGGGCATCATCGTTGCCGGAACGGATACCGTAGAGCAACGTGGTCTGGATATCGTCCAGCGTTCCGCCCCAGATCCAGGAATCGTCCTGAAGGTTCGGATAACCGACCGCCCCTGTACCGCCGGAACCGTGGCAGGGCGCACAGTTGTCGCCGAACGCGGCCTGACCGTTTGCCAGAGCGAACTCCAGCAGTGCCGGGGTGCTCAGGATTTCGTCGAAGGACGCGTTGACCAGCTGGTCGCCCAGGTGAGACCGGTCGGCAATCGCCTTGTCATAGGTGGCGATTGCATCGGCCCGCTGGCTGTCGCCGAAAACCCCATGGGTATAGCCGGAAATCAGCGGCCAGGAGGGGTAGACCACCCAGTAACCGATCGCCCAGACGATACACGCATAGAACAGATACAGCCACCATTTCGGCAGAGGGTTGTTGAGTTCCTTCAGTCCGTCCCACTCGTGACCGGTGGTCTCGACGCCTGAAATTTCATCGATTTCCTTGTGATGGATATCGGCCATGGATCAGTCCTCCCGGAACGGGATCTGGGAAGCATCGTCGAAGGTCTTGCGATTCTTCGGCCAGAGTGCGTAGGCGAGCACGATGCCAAACAGGATCATGAAGTAGATAAGGCCCCACGTTTGTGCAAAGGCCGCGACTGCGGTGTATGTCTCGTCCATTGCCTTACCTCAGGTTTGCCTTGTCGTCGTAGATCGAGAAATCGACCAGCGTACCGAGCATCTGGAGATAAGCGACAAGCGCGTCCATCTCCGTGACTTCGTTCGGATTGCCGTCGAAGTCGCGCACGGTGGCGGACGGATAGCGTTCCAGGAATGCGTCAGCCGCATCCGTGTCCGGATTAGCCTGGGCAAGAATGTCCTTGGCCGCTTCGCCGATCTGATCTTCGGTGTAGGGAACGCCGATGATCTTGTTGGTCTTCAGATGAGCCGCGATGTCACGCGTGTTCAGCTTGGTTTCCTTCAGGAAGGGGTAACCGGGCATGATCGACGCGGGAACGACCGAACGTGGATCGGTCAGGTGACCGACATGCCATGCATCGGAGTACTTGCCGCCGACACGGGCGAGATCCGGTCCCGTCCGCTTGGACCCCCACTGGAACGGGTGGTCGTACATCGACTCCGCCGCCAGCGAGAAATGGCCGTACCGCTCCAGCTCGTCACGCATCGGACGGATCATCTGCGAATGGCAGAGATAACAGCCCTCACGGATGTAGATGTTGCGACCGGCCAATTCGAGCGGCGTATAGGGCCGCATGCCTTCGGTCTTTTCGATCGTGCTCTTCAGATAGAAGAGCGGGGCGATCTCGACCAGGCCGCCGATGGCGACCATCAGAAGGATGCCGAGAAGGAGGATGATCGAGTTCTTTTCAAGGATTTGGTGTTTAGCCCATACAGACATTTCGTGTTCTCCCCCTTATTCGGCCGCAGCCAGGGAGCCCGCAGCGGTGGCTTCGGCTTCTTCAGCCTCGCCGTGGCGAACGGTCATCCAGAGATTGTAGGCCATGATCAGGGCGCCGGTGACGAAGAGGGCACCGCCGAGAGCACGGATGATGTAGAAGGGATGCATCGCCTCAACGGTTTCGATGAAGGAGTACTCCAGGAAACCGAGCTGGTCGTAGGCACGCCACATAAGACCCTGCATGATCCCGGACACCCACATGGAGCAGATGTAGAGAACGATGCCGATCGTCGACAGCCAGAAGTGCCAGTCCACCAGCTTCAGCGAATACAGGCCCCGCTTGTTCCACAGCCACGGGATGAGGCAGTAGAGCGCGCCGAAGGAGATGTATCCCACCCAGCCGAGCGCACCGGAATGAACGTGACCGATGGTCCAGTCAGTATAGTGCGACAGCGAGTTGACCGAACGGATCGACATCAGCGGGCCTTCGAAGGTGGACATGCCGTAGAAGGCGACGGACACCACCATCATGCGCAGGACCGGATCCGTGCGGAGCTTGTCCCAGGCGCCCGAAAGCGTCATCAGGCCGTTGATCATACCGCCCCAGGACGGCATCCACAGGATGATGGAGAAGGTCGCACCCAGGGTCGATGCCCACTGCGGCAGAGCCGTGTAGTGCAGGTGGTGCGGGCCGGCCCAGATGTAGATGAAGATCAGCGCCCAGAAGTGCACGATCGACAGACGGTAGGAGTAGACCGGACGATCAGCACGCTTGGGCACGAAATAATACATGATCGCCAGGAAGCCCGCGGTCAGGAAGAAGCCCACCGCGTTGTGTCCGTACCACCACTGCACCATGGCATCCTGCACGCCCGACCAGACGATGTACGACTTGGTGCCGAACACGGAGACCGGAACGGTCGCGTTGTTGACGAGGTGCAACATGGCGATGGTGACGATGAACGCGAGATAGAACCAGTTGGCCACATAGATGTGCGGTTCCTTGCGCTTCCAGATCGTGCCGAGGAACAGGAACAGGTAAGCGACCCAGACGATGGTCAGCCACAGGTCGGCGTACCATTCCGGCTCCGCGTATTCCTTGGATTCGGTGACGCCGAGCAGGTAGCCCGTACCCGCGATGACGATGAAAACGTTGTAACCGATAATGACGAACCACGGCAGGACCTTGCCCGGCATCCGCGCCCGGCTGGTCCGCTGAACCACATACATGGAAGTCGCCAGCAGCACGTTGCCGCCAAAGGCGAAGATCACCGCCGAGGTATGCAGCGGGCGCATGCGGCCGAAATTCGTCCACGGCAAATCGAAATTCAACGCCGGAAAGGCGAGTTGCGATGCGATGATCAGGCCGACCGTGAAACCGGCGATGCCCCAGAACATGGCAGCCACGGCGCCGAACTTGACCGGCCCCATGTTGTAGTTCGGTTTACCGTCGATCTCCTGCGGGATCGGCATCCCGTCGCTGTCGAAGTAACTTTTGAAGATGACGAACACACTGACAGCGGCAGCCAGTGCCCCAATCCCGGTGTGGAAAGCCATCACTTGATCGTATGTCTTGCCTGCTATGATCAGGCAAGCGAATGCCAACGCTACGAGGAAAGCCGCAAAGAAGCCTTCTTCCAGCGAAATGAATCTGGCCTTTGTCTGTGCCATATTTCGCGCCCCAGTCTTTAAAATCGTTACAGAGTGCCAACGATGGCCCGACCATGCGCACGGCGGGATCGTCCTGACGTTGATTCAAATCAAGAATGATTGAAACCGCTTAAGAAAGATCGCCGACACAATGCCGCTGGGTCAATTGGACCCTGCGACAATAAGGCTGGATAAGTCCGCGCTGCAGTGCGGGAAGCCTCAGTTTCGCCCCGTTCTGGACTCATTCGGTCTCCGGCCGAGCAAAAGGCCTGTGATAAAAGGTAGCAGCAGCACCATCGAGATATAGCGCGCAAGCTGGTGCGCCGCGACGAAGGCCGGATCGAGGTTGAGCATGAAGGACAACAGTGTCATGACCTCCAGCCCGCCGGGCGCATAGGCAAGCAGCAGCTGGCCGAACGGCAGCCCCAGCAGAACGGATGCGATCCAGGCCACCGCCAGGGAAACGCAAAGCCCGACAACGATCGCCCCCAGGGATGCCTTGAGCATCCCCAGAAACAGGGAGAATGTCGTCGAGCTGAACCGGCTGCCGATGAAGCAGCCCAGCCCGATATAGCAGGGGACGAGGATCCATTGGGGCAGCGCGACCGGCATGAGACCGGTCACATTGATCGCGGAACTCATGAAAAAGGCTCCGGTCAGCCATCCGCCCGGCACACGCAGGCGCACCGCCAGAAGGCTTGCGGCCAGACAGGCAACAAGGAGAACGGCGCCGTCTGCCCAGCCCGGAAATGCCTCAGGAACGGCCGGTTGCTGCCCGTGGGAAGCCGTCGATGTAATCACCAGCGGCAGAACGGAAACCAGAATCACCAGGCGCACCGTTTGCGAGGCGGCAATTCGCGCCTGGTCGGCCCTCCGTTCGGCCGCAATTGCCATGACGAATGACAAGGCGCCGGGAATGGCGCCCAGAAAAGCCGATTCCCGATCCCAACGGGCGAATCGAAACAGGAAGACATAGGTCGCTGCGGTGACCAGCACGAGGGTCACCGCCAGCAGTGCCATCGTCGCAGGCCATTGGGCGACCCGGTCGATCACATCCGGCCTGACCCCTCCCCCCATTGACAGGCCGAGAATGACGAAAAAGCCGTCGCGCATCCTGTCCGGCAGATCGACCGGAACGCGTGCCAGTGCGGCTGCCGCCACGAAAATCATGGCGCCTGCAAGCCAGGAGGCCGGCAACCCGATCGCATAAAAGAGCGTGCCGCCGAGCGCGCCCAGCGCAAATGTCAACCCGGTCCGGCGCAGCGCTGAGGCCACCGGCATTTTCTCACTCAACGAAAGATCCCCTTGCAGACACAAAGACGGTTACAGGCAAGATTCAACAAGAGTTCCAGATCGCTTTTCCTAGATTCCGGTCAGCGCCGCTGGATCGATGGCGGGCCGTTGCGGATCAAGAAACGCAGGACCGGGTATCTGCTCCATCTCCCTGGCGCGAATAACGGCGGGTCGGGTCTGCAGCTTTGCGATCATTGCCGTCAGCCGTGGCCAGGCACTTCGGTTGAACGCCTTAGGCTCCGGATAAAGCTGATACCATCTGGCGCACGTCGCGGCGTAAAAATCCACGATCGACGGCTCCGCGCCTAATACATAAAGCCCGCCCGACCGTTCGAACGCGCTTTCCAGTTGGTCGAACGCCTGGATCAACCTCCCCTCAAGCCCGGAAATCAGATGCCAACGGGCCGCTTCGTCGGCCACATAGCGTTCAGGGCGGAACGAGATGCGCAAGTCGGCATGGAGCGTGTTGGACAGGTAGAACAGCCATGTCAGAAGCCGGCCGCGCTCCGGCGAGGTAAATGGCGGCGCGAGCCCTTGTGCCTTGTCGGCGAGATAAAGGATGATGGCCGCCGTTTCGAACACCGGCTCGCTCAGGTCCGGATCGGCAAGAACCGGCAGCAGACCCTGCGGGTTCAGCTTCAGAAATTCCGGCGTCTTGTTCGCGCGGACGGCACGGTCCACCGCAATGAACCGGTAATCGAGCCCCAATTCCTCCAGGACAAAGCGAACCACCAGGTTCGCACTGTCGAACGAACCGTAGAGGCAAAGCCGGTCCGGGTCCGGTTTGAACGGGTCTGACATTTCCCCTCCGACTGCGTTTGCCGGCAGGCCGATTTTTCAGCCGCGGTTTCCGGCGCTCTTGAGCGATATCAAGGACACCCGTCGGAATGAACACCATTTTGGCGGCATGACCGACACTGCTCTTACCTACGCCATGCGGACCGTTCCGCGCTACACGAGTTATCCGACCGCTCCGCATTTTCACAGCGGTATTACCGATGAGGTTTATGCGGAATGGCTGGAAAAGCTCGGGCCGACGGATACGCTGTCCCTTTATCTCCACGTGCCCTATTGCCGTGAGATCTGCCACTATTGCGGCTGCCACACGAAGGCGACCCGCCAGGAGGCGCCGCTTGTGGCCTATGCACAGACACTGGGCCAGGAACTCGAACTCATTGCAAGACACCTGAAGTCCCCAGGTCCGGTCAAGCATATCCATTGGGGCGGCGGCACGCCGAGCCTGCTTCCGGAAGCAAGCCTCCGCGATCTTGCCGGACTGATGCGTGTCCTGTTCGACTTTGCGCCGGACATGGAACACGCCATCGAGCTGGATCCGCGCGTCGTCGGTTCATCGCTGGCCCATACGCTGGCGGAAATCGGCGTCAATCGGGCGAGCCTGGGCGTTCAGGATTTCGATCCCGAGGTTCAAAAGGCCATTGGCCGGATACAGCCCTATGAGATTGTTGAACAGGCCACCGCCCATCTGCGCGCCGCGGGTCTGGAAAACCTGAACTTCGACCTGATGTACGGACTGCCCGCCCAGTCGGTGGACACAATCCGCGACACGGTCGCCAGAACGGTCGGCCTCAAACCGGGACGTGTCGCGCTTTTCGGCTATGCGCATGTTCCCTGGATGAAGAAGCACCAGAAGCTGATCGACGAAGGCACCCTGCCGAGCCCTGCCGAACGTCTGGAACTTGCCGACGTCGCACGGCGCGATCTCATCGACGCAGGCTATGTGGCCATCGGGCTCGATCATTTCGCCCGCGAGGACGATTCCATGGCAATCGCGATCCGTAACGGAGACCTGAGACGCAATTTCCAGGGCTACACGACCGATCAGGGCGAGCAGCTCATTGGCGCCGGCGTGTCCTCGATCGGCCGCCTGACCCAGGGCTACGTCCAGAACATTCCCGATGTCGGCAACTGGCGCCGCGCGATTCTCGCCGGCAAGCTGCCGGTCGCACGCGGGCTGGCGCTTTCGACCGAGGATCTGCTCAGAGGCCGGATCATCGAGCAGCTGATGACCGATTATCGCTGCGACCTTCAGGCCGTCTGCCGGAGTTATGGCACAGACATCGAAACCCTTAAGGGTTCGATAGCCGCACTCGGTGAACTCGTCAGGGACGGACTGGTCAGTCTGGAAGACGACGGCGTCGTGCAGATTACACGCGCCGGGCAACCCTATGTCCGGCTCGCCGCTGCGGCTTTCGATGCCTATCTCGCCGACAGTCACGCCAATACCGGCGCGCGCCACTCCATGGCTGTGTGAAACGGTATTATATGCGATTTGCTGCGCAAACAGGAGAAGGCCGGAAAACCGGCCTTCCACGGATCGATGGGGCTATGTGCTTTTCGTTAGGATCCCGAAATCCTAGTGGATTCCCGTCATCTGGCAGAGGCTGCAGACCTTGTTGAGATGGATCCTGTCCGCTCTGTCGATACGGATGACGCCGCGGCGCTTGAGTTCGGATACCACACGGCTGACCGTTTCGATCGTCAGGCCAAGGTAATCCGCGATTTCCTGCCGGGTCATGTGAAGATGGATGTCGCAGCCGTCGTTGTTTTCGTCAGCAGGACCGGTGCAACCGACGCCACCGCGGTTCGGCACGAGATACATCAGGAAACTGGCGACACGCTCGATGGCCGACTTGCGCCCAAGAAGCACGGCATGCTCATGCAGAACATGCATCTGATGGGTCAGGCATCTGGTCAGCTTGCGCTGCAGATCGACCGATGCCTCGACCTGCTTCAGATCGATTTCGTGGACTTCGGAAGGCGTCAGGGTTTCGGCCGTGCAGTCGTATTCGTCACCGTTCGACAATCCGAAGATGTCGCCCGGGCGCAGAACTTCGACCACCTGGCGGCGTCCGTCCGGAAGAAGCTTGAAAAGCATCACCGTCCCGGAGCCCAGTTCGTAAATCCGTTTTGCGGGATCGCCTTCGTAATAGATGACATCGTGAGCGTCAAAGCTCGCGCGCTTGGCTCCGAAGGACGCAAACGATGCACCCGTCGTTTCCGATACGTGGTTGAAAGCATTGTGCCGGATGGCAGCCTGTCCGGTGGACTCATGCTGAAGATATGCCATTTTCCCCTCCTTTAAGAGGCAAGGCTCTGTCGAAAGAAACAGATCATCTTGGCAAGAATAGCCTTTTGCGACCCTTGCCGCTCTGAGGCACAACGTCCCGTCCGACGATTGTGCCGTCCCTGCATGATCTACGTTAGTGATAATATATGGCAGGAGTAATTCGGTCGACTGCGTAGGGTTAACTACATAGCCTGAAACCCTGTTTTGGTTAGTCAGGCCTTAAGAAGATGTTCGGTCAGAGCCGCTAGCGACAAAGGCTTGCGCAAAAGGACATGATCGGGCAAGCCGGAAAGGCGGCGCTCGAGCGCATTCTTCGGCTTTCCGGAAATCGCTATGATCCGCGGAACATCCTGCATGGCATTGAGATGCAGGATCACATCGTCCCCGCCGATGCCGGGCAAGCCGACGTCGACGATAACGACATCTTCGGACACCGGGGACGCGGTTTCCAAGAACGTTTCGCCATCCGGATAACATTTCACGGAATGGCCGAAATCGCTCAAGACTACCGAAAGCGCATCCGCAACGGCCGTATCATCTTCAACTATATGAACACGCAAGACGATGATTCTTTCAGCTTGAAACGACTGCAAGTGTCTCACGAAAATACATCATATCGAGACTAAACGATGTACGCAGTAACACGGGCAGTAGATGACCTGCTGACAATGTGGGGGGAAATACCCCGGAGCGACAGTCCGGAATTTCCCGTACTACCCGAGGCACGCAAGGCTTTTGGTCAGGCGCGTCCGAGGACAATACGAACCAGGTCTGCGGCATTCCGGGCGCCGAGCTTTTCCATGATCCGTGCCCTGTGCACTTCTACCGTTCTCGGGCTGATGCCCAGCTTGCGACCGACTTCCTTGTTCGAAGAGCCGTCGGTGATCTCCTTCAGGACTTCGCTTTCCCGGCGGGTCAGCAAATCCGCGCCGGAGAAATTCATCGGCATTTCGTCGGAACTTGTCCTTTTGACAGCCTCGATGCCCTGATTGATCCGTTCGACCACCTTGTCCGCGGTAAACGGTTTCTCGATGAAATCGAACGCCCCGTTGCGAATGGCTTCAACAGCCATCGGGATATCGCCCTGTCCGGAAATGATGAAGATCGGTGCGGGATAATTTTCCGCATTCAGCGTTTTCAGAATATCGATTCCGGACCGGCCAGGCATGTGGACATCCAGAATCACGCATGCCGGGTGGGTTTTGCTGGCCGATTGCACAAATGTGTCGCCATCGGAAAACGTTTCCACGACGAAGCCTTCGAGATTGAACACGACCGATAATGCGTCCCGGACTGCCGGATCGTCGTCGACAATGTAAATGGCTTTCGCTTCGCTCGTCATAAAGTCCGGCCCCTATTCAGTTCTTTTCATTTCATTCGCAGCGACTTGTCGCAACAGCTAGCTTTCCGACTCGGAATACATCGGTTTACCAGTCGGAAGTTTCAGGACAAAGGTTGCTCCCGGCTTAATTGCGTTTGTATCGAGGAACAAATCGCCGCCGTGATTCTGGGCAATCGACCGGGAAATCGCGAGCCCCAGCCCCAGACCCTTCTGCTTCTTGCCGGAGAAGGCCCGGAACAGTTCGGGTACCACTTCCTCGGGCACACCGGGTCCGGTATCGCGCACCCGAAACTCGATAAAGCCCTCCGTACCGACCACCGACAGATGCACTTCCTGGATCTCGCTGTCGGACACGGCTTCACGCGCATTGCGCAGAAGATTGACCAGAACCTGGCGGATCTGAACCGGATCGGCCGGTAAAAACGGAAGGTTGGGCTCGACTTCATAGCGGATGATCGAGCGCTTCCCGCCCTGCCCCATCTCCACAAGATCGATGCAGGCCCGGGTGAATTCCTCCACATCGATGTCCGTGCGTTCCGGTTCCTTCTTTTCGACCAGCTCACGCATGCGCTGAATGATTTCGCCGGCCCGTTCGGCTTCTGCCACCGCCTTTTCAATGACGCTGAGCAATTGCTGATCGAGTAAATCGTTTGCTTTCGCCTTGCGCGAAACGGCCTGCAGGTAGAGCAGAATGGCGGTCAACGGCTGATTCAGCTCATGGGCGATCGCAGCGCCCATCTCATCCATTGCGCTGATCCGCGTCATATGCACCAGCTGCGCCTGCGCCTGCGCCAACCGCTGCTCAACGGAGTGACGAGGCCGCAGGTCGCGCAAGATGCCGATGAACTGCCGTCCGTCCGGGGTCGACGCCTCACCAACCGACAACTCCAAGGGAAATTCCGTCCCGTCCTTGTGACGACCGCTGACTTCGCGGCCGATGCCGATGATGCGTTTTTGACCGGTATCGAGATAGCGCTGAACGTAGCCGTCGTGCGCGGTTGCATAGTCCATCGGCATGATCTTGTTGACATTGTCACCGAGCAGTTCGCTCGCCTTGTAGCCAAAAAGATTCTCGCACGCCTTGTTGAAGGCAAGCACCTGGCACCGCTCGTTGATCACGACAATGCCGTCGACCGCCGTATCAAAAACGCTGGCAAGCCGTGCCTCGGACGTCGATGACGTAACTCCCAAGTTTGGCCTGACGGTATCATCCATTGTCGAATTCCCGGATCCAACGCAACATTTCGCATGCCTGCTTAAGGGTATTTACTTAACCCAGTCAAGAAAAGCCCTTATCGGAAATCGCCCGCAGCCGAGGCAATCCGCTCCACAGCAACCTTCAACTGATCCGGGTTCCGCGCAAAGCACAGCCTCAGGAAGCCCTCGCCACCCGATCCGAAAGCGGACCCGGGAGCAAGGCCGACGCCGGTTCTGGCCACCAGATCGAGCGCCAGGCGACGGCAATCGTCGATGCCCTCGATGCCGAAAAACAGGTAAAATGCGCCGTCCGGCACCGACAACCGGATCCGGTTGGATTCCGACAGGCCGTCGACGACGATCCTCCGTCCACCTTCCGCCCGTTCGATTTGCTGTTTCAGGAAGCCGGCCCCTTCGGTCAGGGCGGCAATCGCCGCGCGCTGGCTGAAGACCGGCACGCCGGAGGTCGAGTACTGGATGAGGTTTTCGATCACCTGTCCCATTTCCGGCGGCGCGGAAAGCCAGCCGATCCGCCAGCCGGTCATGGCCCAATTCTTGGAAAACGTATTGATGAACAGGATCCTGTCGTCCGGTTCCGCGATCTCGTAGAAGGAGGGGGCCGGACCTGTGCCCTGATAGGAAAACCGTCCGTAGACCTCGTCGGCCAGGATCCACAGGCCGCGCGCCCGCGCCTCCTCAAGGATGATATTCAGCAGTTGCCGGTCCGCGACCCAGCCGGTCGGATTGCTTGGCGAGTTCAGGTAAATTGCCCGCGTTTGCGGCGTCACCGCATCAAAAAGTTTTTGCGGGTCGAGCGACCAGCCGTCATCGCCATAATCCATGGCGACCGGCACGGCGCGCGCGCCCATGATGCCGACACTGGCGGCGAGGTTCGGCCAGGCCGGGCTGGGGAAAACCACCTCGTCACCCGCGCCTGCAACGCATTGCACGGCAATCTGCATTGCCTGCATTCCCGAGCCGGTGACGAAAAACTGCTCGGGCGAGAACGGTTTGCGATAGAGGTCCTGATGGTAGCCGGCCAGAGCTTCCCTCAATTCGGGAATGCCCCTTTGATAGGTGTAGAAAGTCTCCCCGGCATCCATCGACGCCTTGGCCGCATTGCAGATGAAATCAGGGGTCGGCAGATCGCCTTCACCGACCCAGAGCGGAATGAGGCCTTCCCGGTTCCGCGCCGCATTCACGACTTCCACGATGCCGCTTTCAGGCGCAAGCCTCGCCTCGGCCCGAAGGCCTCCAATTACATCACGCGCCACGTATGCAGCCTTTCCAATAGTCAAGTCGTCATGAGAATGCCGAGAGGGTTTCGGACCAGTTTCTAACGGTTGGGAGACCGGTTTGAAAAGTCGACCTTCGGCCACAGCACCCGGCGGCAAGACAAGTCCGGGCGATATCGATGGCGGACCGGCGTAAATCCGCCGGCCGGCCCCGCGCATTTTCTACTTTTTCAACAGGTCCCGGATTTCCTGCAGCAGCACGATATCCTGCGGGGGTGCAGGCGGTTCCTTGGGCGCCGCTTCTTCCTTGCGGCGCAGGTTGTTGACGCCTTTGACCAGGATGAAGAGGGCGAAAGCGACGATGACGAACTTGATCAGAGCGTTGATGAACAGACCGAGGTTCCAGGTGACCGCGCCCGCTTCCTTGGCCGCGGCCACTGTCGCATAGGGACCTTCCGGCGTTCCCTGCTTCAAGATGATGAAGATCTCGGAGAAGTCGATGTTGCCGAGGATCAGGCCGATCGGCGGCATGATGATGTCATCGACCATCGAGGAAACAATCGCGGAAAAGGCCGCGCCGATCACGATACCGACCGCCATGTCGAGCATGTTGCCCTTCATGGCGAATTCTTTGAATTCCTTAAGCATCAGGTCTTCCTCACTGCGAAAGGGCCGGCGTCGAAGCGACGACTCGGCAACCTTCATGTAGTTTATCGCCGGAAATGACCCTGCGTTAAGAAAAAACGATCCGCGTGCCGGCGAGTTCTTCGGAAACGTCTTCGCCCCAAGACGAATGGACAGTCTGCCACAGTTGTGATCCGATCTCAGGGCGGCGGACATGAAAAAGCAGGAACAGGCCGACGGTCCTGCCGCATCCGGGAGGAAGGCGCAGACTTGAAATGATGAATGAAGGTTGGGTCGTGATACTGGTTGCAGTGGGGTATATTCTCCTGCTGTTTGCCATTGCCAGCTACGGGGACCGGATGCCGCGCCGCGTCATCCCCGGGCGGGGACGGCCGTTGATCTATGCGCTTTCGCTTTCGGTCTACTGTACATCCTGGACATTTTACGGCTCTGTCGGCGGTGCGAGCCGTAACGGCATCGAATTCCTGACGATCTATATCGGCCCGTTGCTTGTTTTCGGCCTCGGCTACACGCTCCTGCGCCGGATCATCCGCATCGCAAAGACGGAAAGCATCACCTCGATCGCGGATTTCATCGGCGCCCGCTACGGCAAGAGCCAGTCTGTCGCCGCCGTCGCCACCATCATCGCCGTGATCGGGATCATCCCCTACATTGCATTGCAGCTGAAAGCGGTCTCGCTTTCCATCACCACCATGGTCGGCCCGCTCATTACGCCGACTGAAGGCTATTTTCCCGTCTTCGACGACATCACCTTGCTGATCGCCATCGGCATGGCCGTTTTCACATGGCTGTTCGGCACCCGGCATATCGATGCGACCGAACACCAGGAAGGCCTGATGCTGGCCATCGCATCGGAAGCGATCGTCAAGCTGGTCGCTTTCCTTGCTCTCGGCATCTGGGTGACCTTTACCCTCTACGACGGTCCCATCGACCTGGTGCGCGCCATCTCCGGGGCGCCCGAAGTGGCTGCCGTCTTCGATCAGCCTCTCAACCATGAAAACTGGCTGGTCATGACGGTGCTGTCGTCCTTCGCCGTTGTCATGCTGCCGCGCCAGTTCCACGTGATGGTGACGGAAAACAATTCCGAGGGAGAGTTGCGCCGGGCCGTCTGGCTGTTTCCGTTCTATCTGATCCTGATCAACCTGTTTGTGGTCCCGATTGCCGCTGCCGGCCTGCTGCGCTTCGGTCAGGACGTCAATCCGGACACCTTCGTGCTGGCGCTCCCCCTCGATGCCGGTGAGCACTGGCTGGCGATGTTCGCCTTTATCGGCGGGCTTTCTGCGGCAACAGCGATGGTGATCGTGGCAACCGTCGCGCTTGCGATCATGATCTGCAATGACATCGTCGTGCCGCTGATCCTCCGCAGGCGCAGCGAAGAGGAACTGCTCGCCGGCGGCCGTGACATGAGCCGCCATCTGCTGAGCATCCGGCGCATGGCGATTTTCGGCATTCTGCTGCTTGCCTACGCCTATTACCGGGCGGCCGGCGACACGGCGGCGCTGGTCTCCATCGGCCTCTTGTCGTTTGCCGCCATAGCCCAGTTCGCACCCGCCTTCATCGGCGCCCTGGTCTGGCGCAGGGCAACGGCCCGCGGGGCGATCGCCGGAATGGTTGCGGGTTTCGCCTTCTGGTTCTACACGCTGCTTCTGCCCACTTTCGCAAAATCCGGCATCGTCTCCTCGACCATTCTGGACACCGGCCCGCTCGGCCTGGCCTTCCTGAAGCCGCAGTCGCTTCTCGGAATTCAGATGGATCCCTTCATTCACGGAACCATGTGGAGCCTGCTGATCAACGTCCTGTTCTTCGTGGCGGGTTCCCTGACACGGGCCCCGGAGCCGGCGGAAAAGCTGCAGGCCAATATCTTCGTGCCGGACGAGATCGCCCCGGCTCCAAGCCTCAGGCTCTGGCGCACCTCGGTCACGGCCGGTGACCTGACGGCGACGCTTGCGCGTTATCTCGGCGAGGAGCGGGCCAACCGCTCGTTCAACCGCTATGCGCAGGAGCGCGGCAGCGTTCTGGATCCGAATGCTCCGGCGGACGCCAGCCTGCTCAGGTTTTCAGAACAGCTGCTGGCCAGCGCCATCGGCGCGGCCTCCTCCCGCCTCGTCCTGTCCTTGATGCTCAAGCGCCATGACCCTTCCACGAAGGGAGCGGTCAAGCTGCTCGACGACGCCTCGGCCGCGATCCAGTACAACCGGGACCTTCTGCAGACCGCGCTCGACCAGGTTCGCCAGGGCATCGGCGTGTTCGACCGGGACCTGCGCCTGATCTGCTGGAACCGGCAGTTCCGCGATCTCCTCGAACTGCCGACCGAATACGGCCAGGTCGGCACGACGCTCGACGCCATTGTCCGCTACAATGCCAAGCGCGGCGAAATCGGAGACGGGCCGGTAGAGGCCGTCGTATCGGAACGCCTGGAAAAGCTGGTCGTCGCGCAGGAAACCCATCAGGAGCGCCTTGCCTCTTCGGGCACGGTTCTCGAGGTCCGGATCAGTCCGATGCCCGACGGCGGTATCGTGATCACCTATACGGACATCACCGAGCGCGTGCTCGCCGAAGACGCGCTCGCCCGCGCCAACGAAACCCTTGAACGGCGGGTTCGGGAACGCACCGAAGAACTGACCCATGTGAATGACCGCCTGCGGGAAGCGACCCATGCCGCGGAAGAGGCAAACATCGGCAAGACGCGCTTTCTCGCTGCCGCTGGCCACGACATTCTGCAGCCGCTGAATGCGGCCCGGCTTTATTCATCGGTCCTCGTGGAAAAGCTGAAGGACGGCGAAACCGGAACGCTGGTGCGCAATGTGGAAGGCGCGCTTGAATCGGTCGAGGACATCATCAGCGCGGTGCTGGATATTTCCCGCCTCGATACCGGCGCCCTGAAACCGGAACTGACGGTCTTCCGCCTCGACGTTCTTTTCCGCGCTCTGGAAACCGAATTCGAACCGGTGGCACGGGAAAGAAACCTCGAACTGACGTTCGTGCCGACTTCTGTTTCGGTGCGCTCGGACCGCAGGCTGTTGCGCCGCCTGCTTCAGAACCTGGTGTCGAACGCGCTCAAATACACGACAAAAGGCCGCGTCCTTGTCGGCTGCAGGCGCAAGAACGGTAAGGTGGTCATCGAAGTTCATGACACCGGCATGGGGGTTCCGGGAACCAAGCAGAAGGTGATCTTCCAGGAATTCCATCGCCTCGACGACGGCATGCGGGTCGCCAAGGGGCTCGGGCTGGGTCTTTCCATCGTCGAACGTATCGCCCATGTCCTGGAGCATCCGGTCGATCTGCGGTCCGCTGTGGGCAAGGGATCCTGCTTTGCCGTCACGCTGCCGACCGCAGCTGCCGTTCCGCTCGAAACGCCCTTGCAGAGCACTGCGCCCGCGAAAGGACAACTCGACGGGCTATGCGTGCTGGCGATCGACAACGAACCGGACATCCTGAGCGGCATGCGTCATCTGCTGGAAAACTGGAACTGCAAGGTCATCACTGCGCGCGACGACGCGGAAGCCATTGAAAGGCTGCTGGAAACCGGCGATACCCCGGATATCATCGTGATCGATTATCATCTTGACGACGGGAACGGCATCGATGCGGTCGTTCGTCTCAGGTGGAAATTCGGCGCCGGCATCCCGGCCCTGCTGGTGACCGCCGACCGGAGCCGGGCGGTCCGGGCCGCAGCCGCGGCCAAGAACATCGAGATGTTCAACAAGCCGATCAAGCCTGCGGCGCTGCGGGCCCATCTGGCCCGCTGCCGCGCGGAGCATGTTGCCGCCGAATAGCGGCCGACCCCACCCCGCCTCAGGCTATAGTGCCGTTATCCGGAAGATGCAGCGGAATTATCCGTTTCCTGTCCCATCTGCCACTGCCCGGCCTCGATCTTGGAAGCCGCGATCACTGCCTGGGTGCGGCTTTCGACGCCGAGCTTCTGCAGAATTGCGGACACGTGGGCTTTCACCGTCGCCTCGGAGACGGACAGTTCATAGGCGATCTGCTTGTTCAGCAATCCTTCCGACAGCATCATCAGAACCCGGACCTGCTGCGGCGTCAGGGTCGCCAGACGCTGGACCAGATCGCCGGCGCCGTCATCGGCCCCGAGATCCACGTCGGGCGGTGTCCACATGTTCCCGGCCATGACGGAGGAAATCGCCTCACGGATCACCTCGATCCCATGGGACTTGGGAATGAAGCCGGAAGCGCCGAATTCGACACACCGGCGAATGGCCTGCGCTTCCTCGTTGGCCGAGACGATCACGACGGGAACGCCGGCATATTGGGCCCGCAGGTACATCAGTCCGGAAAAGCCGCGCATACCCGGCATGGTCAGGTCGAGCAGGATCAGATCGACGTCGCCGTCTTCCTCCAGGCGGGCCGTCACATCTTCCAGGGTACCGGCTTCGTCGATACGCGCATCCGGATATTGCGTTTCAAGCGTCTGTCTCAATGCCCCCCGAAACAGCGGATGGTCGTCAGCGATAATAAATCGATATGCTGTATCCGGCACGCTTGGTTTCCTCCCTCGCTCATGCGACTTCCCGACAAGACGGCGCGGGGACCGATTTATCCATCCCCATCCAATAGTGTCTCCCGGCGCATTCCGGTTTGACCTGGCTCAGGTCGTAAACCCCGGCGTCTATGTTTATTATCCTAGTTATCTCTAACAAGTCCCGGAGATTTTGTCCCGAAGCTTGCCTGTTGTGCAGGCTGACCATGTTTGCACTGCAATGTTTTAGAAAGTCAAACCCATATTCGCGTGGACATGACGCACTCTTTTCAAGCAAAAGCAACAAATTCCAAGGATGCGCTGCAGACAAGAATGCCACGGCAACCATCCCTCACCTTGTGAATCCGGGCACATTTCTAGACGCCGTTATTCGGCAACGCACAAACGTTTTCTACGTCACATCGTTGCGAACTCTTATTCGAAAGTCTAATATAGACCAAAGTCTAAGGGTGAGTCGAATTTGCGGTTTCGCGCCCGTCACACGACGGAAACGGCAGGCCGCAAAGGATAAGTGCCTGGAGGATACGATTGCAGGACAAGGCCCCATCGACGCCTGCAAGACGCCACTCTTGCCCTTGCCGAAGGGGTGTTGCGCAAACTTGAAGGAGTGATCGCATGAACGTCTGGAGTTTGGCACTTGCCGTCATGATCGTTGCCGGCGCGGTTGCGGGAAAAATCGTCAACCCCGGCTACGCTGATCATGGACAGACCACGTTGTCCGGAACCCCGATCACCACGCTGCATACGCCCGCCACCCCCTGAGGCGACGCGCCGGGATCGTCGAAAACCCTTGCGGGTATTCAAAAAAATACACGTCGGGCAACCGGTGTGCTGCCGGCGAGTGTTTCGGCATCGCCTCAAGCAGCACAGGTATCGTCCGCCTTTTGCTGAACTGTATCCGCGCCATCGGCCGAGCTGCCGGCAGCGGCCCCGCGGAAGCTGCGCCCCCACCTCCCGGAGGCTGCCCTCCCAGGATTTTTCCGCACAATAACTTTTCACTTCAAACAGAAATCATGCAAAAGAGCGCGACAGTTGCAGGACCTCATCGCAACTACCCGACACACCTATTCTCCGGAAAGCATTGAAAAGAAAAACTACTATAAAATGTAATAATATATGTGCACAACCGACAAAACTTGATTGCTTAACACAACATTAACGATCAAAATTTCTATGCAATTGAAATATTTTGTTTGAAAATTGCCGCAAAGAAAGTATCCCTTTTAGAAATAACAGGCGATCGCGAGTCGCCAGACAAGAATCACGCATTGTGCGAGAAAAGATTTGTAATGAGCACCGAAGAAACCCTGTTTTCATTTGTGAACCGATGGGAGTGCGACGAGAACGACCATCTGAACGTCCAGTTCTATTTCAGCCGTTTTGAGGAAGCCGACAGGCAGTTTCAGCTCATATCCGGCCTCAGCGAAGCGCTGGTCGGCGCCCGCCGCGTCCGGCACGTCCGGTACCACAAGGAACTCAGGACCGGTGATCTCGTCACCGTCCGCTCCGCCATTGCCTTCGACGGCCCTCACATGCTGACGGTCGTGCACGAAATGTACAACACGACAACCGGGGCGCTCGCCGCCACCGCGATCGACGGCTATGAGCCCAATGCCGGTTCCGTCAAGACGCTGCGCAGCCGGTTCAAGGATCACCAGTGCCCGATGATCGACGAGGCCGCGCCGCGAGGCATATCCGCGACGCCGGTCGGCACGCGCTTCACCCTGGACAATATTCTCGCATCAGGGGCGAAGATCTGTTTCCGCGGAACCGTGCTGCCGCGCCATCTCGGAGTAGACGGTCGGGCGGATGACGGCTTTGCCCTGTCCTGCTTTACCGACGGCGTTGCCCATGTCTGGGAGCGGACGCCGATGACCCACGCCTTCATGAGCGAAAACACCTTCGGCCGGGTCGCAGTGGAAATGAAACTGACCTGGGCGAGCCCTCTCAAGGCCGGCGACACTGTGGTCGTGGCAAGCGGGCTGACCTGCAGCAGCGGCAACAAGACCTTCTCCATGCGCCACCATCTGTTTGAGTCGCGCACCAAACGCCTGGCGGCCATCTGCGACGTCGTCGCGCTGGTCATGGATCTCAATGCCAGGACGGCGGTGGAACTGCCCGAAACGGCCATGAAGGATATTTCGCGCATCTCGATGCAGTAGGCAAAGGCAAGTACTCCGCCCGTCAATGATCCGGTTCGTCTCAGGACGCTCCGGAACAGGGACCTCAGTTACTGCCGAATTCGGTTTGCAGGTCCTTCATCAGGCCGAAGAACCGGCGCATCGCCTTTTCGGAAAACTGCATCATGCGTTCGAGTTGCTGCTCGTCCTCATCCGAGAGGCGCGAGGCCGACTTGTCCTTGTCGGCCGGCGGGGTCTTGTCCTCCGCCGTTTGATCCTCTGATGCTTTAGGCGGCTCGGCGGCCTTATCCTGAGCGGTATGCGGTGGTTCGGCAGGTTCCGCCCCGACCTGCGGCGCAGTTTCCTCCGGCCGGGCCGACACCTGGGCCTCAAGGTCGCGAATACGGGCCTTCAGCCGGTCCACTTCCTGAGACAGATCCGCAATCTCGTTCTGATAGGCCTCCTCGGCCAGAGGCGCCGGCATGCAGCGCCAGGCGCCGTTGATCTTGCGGCAGAAGCTCACCGATCCCGCCTGCCGGTCGATTCGGAGAATGTCGCCATTTGCCTCGACCAGGCCGTAGCGCTGGTCAGTCGGAGACTGGTCGTCGGCAAGCTGAGCACCTTCGGCCGCGTTGCCGTCCGGCATAGCGGTTTGTGCAAATCCCGCCGAGGGCGCTGCCGCGAAGGCGGCGGACAGAACCAGGCAAGCGGCTGTCATGCGCATGAATTTCGGCAGGTTTTCCATCGGCTTGCCTTCTTTTCGGATCAACTGCAACACTCCGAGTTTATGAGCCAGCCCGGCTTCGATTGAAGCACCGGGCACTGCGATACTTGCCACAAAGACATGGCCAAAGCGCGACGGAACCGCCCTTTCCGGTAAAAAGGAATTTCCGGATCAGTCCGCCGCTTATCCGCTGGCGCTTCTCAAAGCGGTTTGTACGGCCCTCTTCCGCTTGTCAGCGCATCATCCAGCAGATCCAGCCGGTCCTGACCCCAGAACGGTTCGCCGTTCAACACGTAACACGGCGACCCGATCACGCCCAGCTCAATCGCGTCCGTCTGGTTCTGCTTGTAGATTGCGGTGATATCTTCCGAACGGGCGGCTGCGAGAACGGTTCCTGCATCCTGCTCCAGGTCCGAAAGCAAGTCTCCCAGAACCGCTTCCTCGGCGATATTCTTTTCATCCGCCCAGATCGCCTTGAAGGCCAGACCCGTAAAGTCGAGCGCCGGACCGCCCTGCTCCGCCAGTGCAATCGCACAGCAGTCGCAAAGCCCTGGAGGCGTGGGGAAAAATGCGGGTTTCAGCGTCAGCGGAAGAGCACGCTTTTCACGCCAGCGCTGCATTTCAATGAACCGGTAGGCCTGGCGAGTCGGATGGCGTTTACCCAGAGGCAGGCCGCCCGACGCGTCAAAGACGCCGGACAGATCGACCGGCCGGAGCCGGACCGTTGCCCCGTGCCTGGCCGCGATGTCCCGAAAGGCCTGATGGCCGAGATAGGCCCAGGGCGAGATATGCGTATAGAAATAATCGATTGTTACCGCCATGACTTGAACCCTTCCCCGTTTCCTGTTTGCGCCAGAGCCTGCGCCGGGAGGAGACGCAAATCAACTGGGGTAGCGTTCAAAACAGGTTTAACACTTTCACCTCGAACAGCTTTCAGGGAACAGCTTTCAGGAAACCGAAACAAATTCCGCCGAATTGCCCTTCCTGAGCGGTTTCGGTGGACCTGGCGCACATTCCTCTCTATACAGGCCGCAAAAGCTTGCGCGTTTAACCGACATTTCTCACACTTTATGAGATTGTGGACAGCGCTGTTCCCACTGAAAGAAATGAATGACTGACTTGAATTCCGTCGCACCGGCGCTCGCTGCCGCGTTGGCGAAAAAGGGCTATGACACCCTTACCTCCGTGCAGGAGAGCATCCTCAACGAGGCGCCCGCAGAGGCCGACCTCCTTGTCTCCGCCCAGACCGGTTCCGGCAAGACCGTTGCCTTCGGTCTGGCGCTGGCCCCGACCCTGCTCGGCGATCTGGACCGGCTCGGTCCTGCAGGCGCCCCGATAGCACTCGCCATTGCCCCGACCCGCGAACTGGCGCTGCAGGTGAAGGACGAGCTGACCTGGCTTTATGCGGAAACCGGGGCGCATACCGCCTCCTGTGTCGGCGGCATGGACCCCAGAACCGAACGCCGCGCCCTGGAACGCGGCACCCATATCGTCGTCGGAACGCCGGGCCGCCTGCGCGATCACATCGAGCGCGGCGCGCTGGACCTTTCCGCGATCCGCGCCGTCGTGCTCGACGAGGCGGACGAAATGCTCGACATGGGTTTCCGCGAGGATCTGGAATTCATCCTCGACGCGGCGCCTGAAAGCCGGCGTACGCTGATGTTCTCGGCGACCATGCCGAAGCCGATCGTGGAGCTGGCCCGCCGCTACCAGAAGGATGCGGTCCGGCTGTCGACGGTCAGCCCCCGCGAACAGCACGGCGATATCGATTACATCGCCCATCCGGTCGCGCCCAACGAGCGGGAAAACGCCATCATCAACGTGCTGCGCCTGCACGAGGCGGAAAAGGCGATCCTGTTCTGCGCCACCCGCGAAGCGGTCAAGCGGCTGACCAGCCGGCTGGCGAACCGCGGCTTTTCCATCGTGTCGCTGTCGGGCGAGCTCAGCCAGGAACAGCGCTCCGCCGCGCTTACCGCCATGAAGAACGGCTCGGCCCGGGTCTGCGTGGCGACCGACGTCGCCGCCCGCGGTATCGACCTGCCTCATCTCGACCTGGTCATTCACGCGGACCTGCCGACCGGCAAGGCCGCCCTCTTGCACCGCTCCGGCCGGACCGGCCGCGCCGGGCGCAAGGGCACGTCGGTGCTGATGGTGCCCTACCCGCGCCGCCGCCAGGCGGAACGGGTGCTGCAATATGCCGGCGTCAAGGTGACCTGGAAACCGGCACCGACCGCCGACGATATCCGCGCCAAGGACAAGGAACGGCTTCTTGCCGATCCGGTCCTTTCCGCGGAACTGGAGCCGGAGGAACTGGCCATTGCCCGTGAGCTGCTTGCAGCCCATGACGCCGAGCAGATCGCGAACGCCTTCGTGAAACTCTACCAGTCCCGCCTGCCCGCGCCGGAAGACGTCTCGGCTGCAAGCGAAGACAGTCTCAGGGGCCGCGGTCCCGGCGAAAAGGGCGGACGTGTTGCGGAAATCCGCGGCAAGTTCGAAGACGGCGTCTGGTTCCGCCTGTCGCTGGGGCACAAGCACCGGGCCGATCCGCGCTGGCTTTTACCGATGATCTGCCGCGCCGGCCACGTGACCAAGAAGGAAGTGGGCGCGATCAAGATCTTCCAGAACGAAACCCGGTTCGAGATCGATGGCGCCCATGCCGAACGCTATGCGGAGATCATCCGCCGCGACGGCTCCGGCGAAGACAAGGTCACCATCGCGCTGCTCGACGCGCGTGGCGGCAAGACCCCGCCGCCGCCCTCAGACGACCGTCCGCGCCGGGCACCGCAACGCGACCGCAAGCCGCAAGGCCGCCGCCGCGAGGCGCCCGACTACGAAACCATGGGCCGCGAGGACCGGATCGAGAGCGAAGGCAGAAGCGACAGCCGAAGCAAACGGCCTGCCCGCGACTTTGCGCCGAAGGGCAAAAAGCGCCGCCGGTTCGACGACGGCGAAGAGGCCCCGTTCCATCCGGCCTATGAGCCGCTGGACATGAAGGCGCTCGACCGCGCAGCGGGCGGCGATGAAGCCCCGCGCCGTGAGCGCGACGACCGCCCAGCGCGGAAGCCGGGCAAGGGCAAGAAACCTGTCGACAAGAAAAAGCCGAAGAAAAACAAGCCTTCACGCGCCGCACGCAAGGAAGCTCGGGCGAAACAGGGGTGATGAGGTAAGCGGCGGGGACTTCGCCGCAAACTTTGATGTCATCCCGGCCGAAGCGAAGCTGAGAGCCGGGACCTACTCGTTTCCAGAGCGTCTAAGGCAGGCACAATGGCTTTGCCTTTTGCGTGCTCCTACCCGCTATCCGTAATTACCGAGATGTGGATTAGGCCCCGGCTCAAGGCCGGGGTGACGGTTGGTGGACGAGGCAAGGCCATGCCCGTTCATCGTCCCCGACTGCTTGAAGGCGTTGCCCTACTCGTTCACCACCATGGCGATGGCCCAGTCCTCGCCGTCCTGGATCAGGTGGTAGTGGCAGGTGAATTCAAGCACCGCATCGCCGTCGTCGTTTTCCTGGTGCCAGTCCAGGGTGACGAGGGCGGCCATGCCGCTGATGTGGCTGGACGAGACATGGAAGTCGGAATAGGTCACGCCTTCCTTCTCAAGGGCTGCCAGCAGCGCCTCGATGTTTTCCATGAGCTCGTCTTCGTCGGAGAAGACATGACCCTTCTCGTTCTGCCAGATGACGGCCGGCAAGGCGAAGCAATCGGCAATCCGATCCGCCTCGAAATCGTTGAACCCGGCCTGATAGTCGTCGAAGAGCTGCGCGATCGCCTCGGCAGCTTCCGCTTCCGGATCGGCGCCCGATCCGTTGGCCCCGCGCCCGTTGTCATCGGACATGTCTTGCCCCCTGTGAACCCTGGCCTGCCAGTGCCGTGTCGTCCGGCTTGCCGGCATCCAGTTCCCGCCCGCCGGGGCTTTTGACGGCCCCGACGGCACCTCAGTCTATCATATTGACCGGATGAACCTTTCGTCCATCCGCTTTGCAGCAGGTTTCCAGAGAAGAATAAATCCCGGAGTCGGCCACCCTAGCGAGGGATGTTCTGACAGGACGCGTAGAGGCCGACGAGTTGCCCGCCGTTGGAACACAGGATCCCGCCCCATTGAAAGCCACGCTGACCATTGTCGAGCACCACCTCGAACCAGTCGTAGCCGTCAAAGCTCACGCCGGTATTTGACAGAATGGTCAGGTAGGTGCCTTCCTCCAGGCTGCCGATCTGCGGGTAACTGGTGCCGGGCCCGGCGCGCAACCGGCCGCCCAGGGACTGGCCGACATGATTGAGCTGTTCCGGCCCGCCGAGGACCGTCGGCGGTGGTGGCGCCACCGGGGCGCGGGCGGTCGTCACCTGACACGGGAAGGACACGTCGCCGAGCCACAGGGTGCCGCCCTGACCGGTCGTCTGGAACGAGATGCCGGAGTTGCCGCTGACGAAGGCGCCGTTCGGCATCGCCTGGAGCGAGGCGATGTCGTCGGGCCCGGTGTACTGGGCGCGGCCTTCCTCCGGAATGGTCTCGACATAGGCATCGACAGTGCCCGTCCGGCATTTGTAGGTGCG
The DNA here is from genome assembly GCF_014692675.1 of Roseibium aggregatum. Taxonomy (GTDB): domain Bacteria; phylum Pseudomonadota; class Alphaproteobacteria; order Rhizobiales; family Stappiaceae; genus Roseibium; species Roseibium aggregatum_C. The sequence continues at coordinate 107,196 of NZ_JABFCZ010000012.1, forward strand.
ATTTTCCGAGGCCTCAGCGACGGATGCGCCAACGGCAACGCCGGTAAACGCAAGGGCAAAGGTCAGCAGCAAACCGAATCTCACTTTATCCTCCAAACCGAAAATCATTGATCGAAATTCCAGCAGGATCTTACCTGAAGTGAGTTGCCACTGGCCACTGCTGACAGGAACCCTTCACCGGCATCTCGCCTTTCCCGGAGAGCCCCCTTAAAACAGGCACATGGACGCTGCGCTTCTTCCAAAACGTTTTCAGGACTGGTTCGCCACAAGGGGCTGGGCGCCCCGGGCGCATCAGCTGGCGCTGGTGGAGAAGCTTGGCCAGGGCCGTTCCACGCTGCTGATCGCGCCCACCGGGGCCGGCAAGACGCTGGCGGGCTTCCTGCCGAGCCTCGTGGAGCTGGAAGCGCGGGGAAAGAAGAAACCGGGCTCGGCCGGATCGAAAGGCGTGCATACGCTTTATATCTCGCCGCTGAAGGCCTTGGCCGTCGATATCGCGCGCAATCTGGAAGCACCGGTTTCGGAAATGGGTCTCGACATCCGGATCGAGACCCGCACCGGCGATACGCCCTCCCACAAGCGCCAGCGGCAGAAACTCAATCCGCCTGACATGCTCCTGACCACGCCGGAGCAGATCGCCCTGCTTTTGTCGGACCCGGCATCGGAAAAGCTGTTTTCGTCGCTGAAGACCGTCATCCTCGACGAGCTGCATGCGCTGGTGACCTCCAAGCGCGGCGACCTTCTGGCGCTGGGTCTTGCCCGGCTGCGCTGTCTCGCTCCGGGCCTGAGGACCATCGGTCTGTCGGCGACCGTGGCGGAGCCCGATGACCTCAGGGCCTATCTGGTCGGCCAGCCCGATCCCGAAGCCCGCGCCCTGTCCGACATGGTCGAGGTTGCCGGTGGAGCGGAACCGGATATCTCCATCCTAGCCTCGGAGGAACGGGTGCCCTGGTCCGGCCATTCGGCGCGCTATGCGCTTGATGACATGTACCGGCTGATCAAGGGCCACCGGGTGACGCTGCTCTTCGTCAACACCCGCAGCCAGGCGGAGGCGATCTTCCAGGACCTGTGGCGGATCAACGACGACACGCTTCCGATCGCGCTTCACCACGGCTCGCTCGACGTCGGCCAGCGGCGCAAGGTGGAAGCGGCAATGGCGTCGGGCGTGTTGCGCGCCGTCGTCGCCACTTCCTCGCTGGACCTCGGCATCGACTGGGGCGATATCGATCTGGTGGTCAATATCGGCGCGCCGAAGGGCGCGAGCCGTCTGGCCCAGCGGATCGGGCGCGCCAACCACCGCATGGACGAACCGTCCAAGGCCGTCCTCGTGCCGGCCAACCGGTTCGAGGTGCTGGAATGCCAGGCCGCCCTGCAGGCGTCCAAACGAGGCGACCAGGACACGCCGCCGCTGAGGAAAGGCGCGCTCGACGTTCTGGCGCAACACATCCTCGGGCTCGCCTGTTCCGCGCCGCTCGACGCCGACGACACCTTTGCCGAGATCCGTTCCTCGGAAACCTACCGGCATCTGGACCGGGAGAGTTTCGACAAGGTGCTCGATTTCGTCGCCACCGGCGGCTACGCGCTGAAAACCTACGAGCAATACGCCAAGCTGAGAAAGGGCAAGGACGGGCTGTGGCGGATCGCCCATCCCCGGATCGCGCAGCAATACAGATTGAACGTCGGTACCATCGTCGAGGCGCCGATGCTCAAGGTGCGCCTCGTCCGGTCCAAGGCGGACGGACGGCGCACCCCGGTCGGGCGCGGCGGGCGCCTGCTCGGCGAGATCGAGGAATATTTCATCGAGCAGCTGGAGCACGGCGACACCTTCCTGTTCGGCGGCGAGGTGCTGCGCTTCGAGGGACTGCGCGAAAATGAAGCCTATGTGTCGCGGGCGCGATCGGACGACCCGAAAATCCCCGCCTACATGGGCGGCAAGTTTCCGCTGTCCACCTATCTGGCGGAGGGCGTGCGCGCCATGCTGGCGACGCCTGCCACATGGCCGACCCTGCCGGAGCAGGTGCGCGAGTGGCTGGAGCTGCAGAAGCTCAAGTCGAAGCTGCCGGAGCGCAACGGACTGCTGGTGGAAACCTTCCCCCGCAATGACAAGCACTACATGGTCTGCTACCCGTTCGAAGGCCGGCTGGCGCACCAGACGCTCGGCATGCTGCTGACCAGGCGGCTGGAACGGCTCGGCGCCCGGCCCATGGGCTTCGTCGCCAACGACTATGCGCTCGCCGTCTGGGGCCTGGGCGACCTGTCGCTTTATTTTTCCACAGGCAAAATCGACCTGAACGGGCTCTTTGAGGAGGACATTCTGGGCGACGATCTGGATGCGTGGCTGGCGGAATCCAGCCTGATGAAGCGCACGTTCCGCAACTGCGCGGTGATTGCCGGCCTGATCGAGCGCCGGCATCCGGGAAAGGAAAAATCCGGCCGCCAGGTCACGGTCTCCACCGACCTTATTTATGACGTTTTGCGCGCCCATGAACCGGACCACATTCTCCTTAAGGCCACGTGGAACGACGCGGCCGAAGGACTTTTGGATATCTCCCGGCTGAGCCAACTTCTTTCCCGGATCAAGGGTCGAATCACGCATACTCGCCTTAACCGGGTATCGCCGCTTTCGGTCCCGATCCTTCTGGAGATCGGCCGGGAGCCCGTTTACGGCGAAGCCATGGAGAGCATTCTGGAAGACGCAGCCGAAGATCTTGTCCTGGAGGCCCTTGGATGACCGCGCTGAATTCGCATTCGCGCCAATTTGCCATTGCACCTGTGTGTCACGACATCCAGATCAACGGGCAACTGGTCGGTCTGCATGACAGCGGGGCGCTCTGGTGGCCGGAGGAAACCACCCTCATCGTCTCCGACCTGCACCTGGAAAAAGCCTCGTCCTACGCCCGGCGCGGCACCCTGCTGCCGCCCTATGATACGGCGGTCACGCTGGAAAAACTCGCCGCGGTGATCGACGCCTTCGAGCCGACCCGGGTGATCTCGCTCGGCGACAGCTTCCACGACGAGAACGGCTCCGACCGGCTGCCGCCGGCCTACCGGGCCATGCTGACCTCGCTGCAGCTGAACCGGGAATGGATCTGGGTGACGGGCAATCACGATCCGGTCGCCCCGGTGCGCCTGTGCGGCGAGACCGCGGACGAAGTCACCATCGGGCCGCTGACCTTCCGCCACGAGCCGAGCGAGACGATCAGCCCCGCTTTAAGCGCAGGCGAGGTCTGCGGCCATCTGCATCCGGCGGCACGCGTGCGCCGCTTCGGCCGCTCCATCCGCCGCCCCTGTTTCCTGACCAACGGCAGCCGCCTCATCCTGCCCGCCTTCGGCGCGCTCACCGGCGGGCTCAACGTCATGGACCGGGCCTTTTGCAGCTACTTCGAACCCCGCCGCTTCTCCGCCTTCCTGCTCGGCGAAAACCGGCTTTATCCGTTTACTGCGTCCCGGCTGATCGGGGATTGAGAATTCCATAGATAAATCGTTCTGCCCGAAGAGGTCGTTTTTTTGGTGAGCGAAAGCGTTTCGCCCACCAACGGCGCCCGGCCGCTAGCTTGCGCCGTCGCGGTGACCCGCTCGCCGGTGTCCAGTTGCAGGAAAACCCAAACGGCAGGAGACCCGGTTTCATCCAGGTTTCTGGACCATGAGAGCACCGTGCCTTCTGCCGCAGAATAATTCGCAGGCCCCACTCCGCTTTGAAGCGAAAGAAGACCGATCCCGACCACGATAAACCCTACGACGACGACAGCGACGGGGCTGATTTGCGGGATCTTTTCGCGGAGATTGAGGTAGGTCAGGCGCCAGTTTCGAGACATGGCGAAACACTATCCCGACAGGACGGAATACACAATCTGGGATAGAGTTCTCAGTTTCTTTGCGCGCCGGCAGCCCTCACCCGAACCCCTTGATCCGCTTCGCCGTTTCCGGGTCCAGAAACCCCCTGACCGTCGCCTCCGTCTCCAGCGCCATGGCCATTTCCAGGCTGGCGCCGCCGGGTCTGGTGAGGATGCGGCGGAGGTCCTGGAGGGGGCCTTTGGGGAGGGCGGCGAGGCGTTTGGCGAGGGCGGTGGATTTTTCCAGGAGGTCCTTATCGGGGACGACCTCGCGGATCATGCCCCACTCGTGGGCCTGGGCGGCGTCGAAGCGGTCGCCGAACAGGATCATGTCGCGGGCGCGCTGGAGGCCGACGAGGCGGGGCAGGAGCTCGGTGACGCCGCCGGTGACGAACAGGCCCCAGGAGATTTCCGGGAAGAAGAAGCGGGTGCCCTCGGCGGCGAGGGCGAAGTCGCAGTTGATCACCCATTCCAGGCCGCCGCCGACAGCCCAGCCGCGGATCGCGCCGACCACCGGCGTGGTGCCGAGCACCATGGCGCGGGTGACGTCCTGGATGCGCTCCACGTAAGCCGTGGTCCCTGCCTCGTCGGAGACCTGGTCCTCGAAATCCTTCAGGTCGTCGCCGGAGCAGAAGGCGCGGCCCTCGCCGGTCAATACGATGGCGCCGACGGTCTCGTCCCGGTTCGCCTCGGTCAGCGCCTCCACCAGATCGTCCAGCAGCTCCGGCACGATGGCGTTGAGGCGCTCGGGCCGGTTGAGGGAAATCTTGCGGACGCCGTCGCCCAGGTCTTCGGTCAGAACGGTTCCGGTCATGATTTATCCTCTCTGATTATTCTTCTGGTCTTGCCCTCGGTGCGCGGCAGGGTGTTGAAGGGCACGATGGTGACCCTGGCGGTGATGCCGATGTCGCGCTTGAGGCGGCTTTCCACCGCTGACGCGAGGCCTTCGTCCGTCGCGGTTCCTGTAGCAAGCTCGGCTTCCACCGGCAGAACGTCGTAGGGGCCGGGTCCTGGAAGCACGATGCGGTATTCACCGGAGAGATTTTCGAACTGGTTGATGGTCGCCGCCACCTGGGTCGGGAAGGCGTTGATGCCGCGGATGACGACCATGTCGTCGGCCCGGCCGACCACCCGGAAGCGCGGCGCGGTGCGACCGCAGGGCGCCCTGCCCGTTCCGGTCAGTTCGATGATGTCGCCGGTGCGGAAGCGGACCAGAGGCTGGCAGTGACGGCGCATGTGGGTCAGGACCAGTTCGCCCCGCTCGCCCTCCTGCCAGGGCAGGACTCTCGCGGTTTCCGGATCGATCAGCTCGGGATGAAGAACATCCAGCGCCACGAAATGAAGATCGTTGCTCTCGTCCGTCTGGCCGGCGAAATTGCAGAAGACATCGGTAACGCCGTAATTGGCGTTGCGCACCTTGAAACCCCAGGTCTCCTCCATGCGGCGGCGGAAATCGGCGTTGTCGAGCCCGGCCTCGCCGCCGAACAGCCCGAGCCTCAGGCCGAGGTCACGCGGCTTCAGGCCGGGGAATTCCTCTTCGATCACCCGCTCCAGCACCGCCGGATAGGACGGGGTGCAGGAGATCGCGGTGATGCCCAGTTCCTGAATGGTGCGGATCAGAAGCCGCGTATCGCCGACGCCGAAGGGCACGACCGCGGCCCCCGTTGCCTCAAGCGTCATGTGGTCGGTCAACCCGCCCATCCACATGCGGTAGTTCAGGCAATGGACGACACGATGTCCGGGACCGAGGCCGCTTGCCGCCTGCGCCCTGCCGCCGACGACGGCCGTCTCGTGGGCATCCTGCGCCGACAGCACCAGGTTCATCGCCGTTCCCGTCGTTCCGGACGTCCGGTGCACGCGGGAGATCTCTCCCGGTTTCGCGGCCAGATAATCGCCGAAGGGGGGATGATCGCGCTGGCTCGTGCGCAGCATTTCCTTGTCGACCAGGGGCAGGTCCGGCAGGGCCTCCAGCCTTTCCGGTGGACGATGGGATCCCCAGGCCCGGCGATGGAGATCGGACCGGGCAAGCACATAGGCCCTTTGCGTCTCCCATAGGCGCTGGCGATGGGCGGCCAGCTCCGACAGATCTGCGAAATCGGCGCGGTGGTAGAGCATCACCGTCTCCAAAAATGATACTGATATCATTTTCATTTCCATATAACAGGTTTTGTGTCAATATCCGTGTAAGCAAGGAGGCAATAACGACATGCAGGCCAGGACTGCCGAACATCCGCTACCGGCCGGGACAGACCTTCGCTTTTCAGTCGTTCTGATGAACCGGGCGCGGGAGGCGGAGCGCAAGACGGAGCGGACACGGAACCGGCTGCTTGCCAGTCTTGCGGAGCACCTGACGGCGGGCATCGACCGTCGCGACCTGAAAGTCGCTGCGGTGACGGCGGCGGCAGATCTCGCCCATGGCACCTTCTACCGTTATTTCGATGACATTCGCGCCGCAACCGATGCCCTGATCGAGGACTTCGCCCAGTTTCTGCGCGCCACGCTTTCCCTTGAGCGCGACGGGGCACCCGGGTCCCGGGAACGGGTTCGGGGAACAAGCCTGATCTATGCGCGGCTTTTTGCCGACAATGCCGCGCTGATGAAATGCCTGTTCGACATGGGCAGCGAAAGTTCCGCCTTTGCCCGGTCCTATCAGGAGCTGAACCGTGCCTGGTACGAGCGGATGGCAGCGGCAATCGCGCGGCACAGGTCCGAGGCAGGCGTGGCATCCACGTCGGAAGAGACGCTTCCGATCGCCTATGCGCTCGGCGGCATGGTCGACGAGTTCCTGACCCAGATCTACTTACGCAAGGCGCCGGCCCTGGCGCATTTCGCGGACGATCCGGAAGCGGTCGCCGATCTCTTGACCGATCTCTGGCTGAAAGGCGCTTACGGGACTGTCAGTCCCTCTTGAAGATGACGCTGGCGAGCCAGCCGGTGAAGATCGCGAAGAACACGGCCAGGAGACCGTAGGCGACCGGCATCTTCTGGGCCAGGTTGTAGGTCACCTGCTCGAAGCCGGTCTTGGCGACATGCATCTTCGCTTCCGTCTTGGAAAGCAGGCTTCCCTGGTGCAGCAGGAAGCTTTTGACTTTGTAGGTGCCGACGGGAATATTGGCCGGCAGGGGAACATTGGTCCGGAACATGGTGCTGGTCAGGAATTCGATGGCCCCGGGGCGTTCGGAAAACAGCCCCTGCTGTTGGCGCAGGCGCAAGAATGCCTGGCGGAAATCGTCCCGCTCCGACAGGGGCACGGAGGAACGGCGGGCAATGGCCAGGTTCAGGTGATTGAGCCCGATCCGATATTCGTCCAGCAGTTCCCGCGAGCCGAGATCGCTCACCTTCGCCGTGCTGGCCAGCGCGTAGAACGCAGGCACGTTCTCGAAGGTCTCGTAATAACGGTTGACCCAGACCCCCAGGAAACGGCCCTTGCGCCGCGTCGTGATTTCCTGGGGCGGCCCCTCGACGACGATCACCAGATCATAGTCCCCGCTCCGGCTGATGCTGTTAACATCGCGCGACACCTGGCCGAAAATGACGATATCCGTTCCGGTAAAGTTGGACCGGATCGAGACGAGGTCCGAAGAGATCGCGGTAACCAGTTCCTCCGCGTGAACCGCCTTCGCGGAGGCGAGGCCGGCGAGGAAAGCCGCGATCGCGAGGGCGAGATAACGGATCATGACCCGGCCCCCGTCACGATCGCGATGGAATAGAGGTCTTCCGGCGTCAGCAGCAGATCGACGGCGAAGCGCATGCCAACGGCAAGTACCAGCAGCGCAAGCAGAAGGCGGAGCTGGTCGCCGCGCAGGTTCTGGCCCATGCGCGCGCCGAACTGCGCGCCGATCACCCCGCCGATCATCAGCGTCAGGGCAAGCACGATATCCACGGTCTGGGTGCTGACGGCATGGAGGACCGTTGCCGACGACATGGTGAACAGGATCTGGAACAGGGACGTGCCGATCACCACGGAGGTCGGGACGCGCAGGAGATAGATCAGCGCCGGGACCATCATGAAGCCGCCGCCGATGCCCAGCACCGTGCCGAGGAAGCCGATGATGCCGCCGAGCGCCAGGATCGGGATAACGCTGACATAGAGCTTGGACTGGCGAAACCGCATCTTGAACGGCAGGCCGTGGATCCAGTTGTGCTGGCCCGGACGGCGCGCGGTGACCTTCGCCCCGGTCTTGCGCCGGCGGATGGCGCGGATCGATTCAAACAGCATCAGGCCGCCGATGGTGCCCAGAAAGGTCACGTAGGACAGCGAGATCACGAGATCGAGCTGGCCGAGGGACTGCAGCAGATCGAACAGCATGACGCCGACGGTCGACCCGCTGACACCGCCGACCAGGAGCATGATGGCCAGCTTGAAATCGATGGCCCTGCGCCGCCAGTAGCTGATCACTGCCGATGCGGAAGAGGCGACGACCTGGGTCGTGACCGTTGCGACCGACACCGCGGGCGGAATTCCGGAAAAGATCAAAAGCGGCGTCAGCAGGAACCCGCCGCCGATCCCGAACAGACCCGACAGAAACCCCACGGCACCGCCCATGCCGAATATGACGAAGATATTGACCGGTATCTCGGCGATGGGCAGATAAAGTTGCACGATGGGCTGCCGGAGTTCATCGCAGCGCACGGCCTGCGCTGCTGGTGATTTCACACCCGGTTTAAGACCTTCCCTTGAAGATCTGTCAACCGGCGAAACTTGTTCAATACCGAATTGACGCGGTTAAATGGACTGGCTGTCCAGCTCCTTGATCAAATCCGCGTCAATCACCCCGGTTTCCTTGAGCCCGAGACTGCGCTGGAACGCCTTCACCGCGCTGCGGGTTCTCGGTCCCATCTGGCCGTCCGGCGTTCCGGTATCGAAGCCGAGCTGGTTGAGCTGGGTCTGCGCCTTGCGCACCATCGCCGTGTAATCGACCCGGTCCGAGCCACCGACCGAAGCGTTGGTCGCCCCGATCCCCGCATCCGCCCATTCCGGATCCGTTGCCACCTTGTTGGCCGACGGGTCAGGCGCCTTCAGCTTGAAATTCTCCACCGCCAGCCGGGCCTTCGCCAGTCCGGCCTGGTCGAGCGAATTGGCGACGCCGTCGCGTTTCTTGGCGGCATCCTGATCGCCCTGTTCGGCGGCGATCGCGAACCACTTGTAGCTCTGGGTCAGATCCTTCTCCACCCCCAGACCCCGGGCATAGAGAATGCCCAGATTGAACAGGCTGTCCTTGATGCCGTAGATGGCGGCGCTCTCGAACCACTTGGCCGCCTTGGCGAAGTCCGGTGCGCCGTCGGCGCCTTCCGCGTAAAGCACGGCAAGATTATGCATGGCCTTGGCGTTGCCGGCCTCGGCCGCCTTGAGGTACCAGTCCTTGGCCTTCGTCAGATCCTTTTCGACCCCGCGGCCTTTCTCGTAGAGGCTGGCCAGACGGTACTGCGCCGGAGCCAGCCCCTGATCGGCGGCCTTCTGATACCATTTCGCGGCTTCAGCCAGATCCGCGGGCACCCCGTCGCCCTCGGTGTATTTCACACCGACCAGGAACTCGGCAGCCGCATTGCCGCTTGCCGCGGCGCTGCGCAGGGCCATGGGCCCGACCGCTTCCGGAGGCAGGCTGGCCACCAGGCTTGCCGGATGGGTATCGGCCTTGGTCCCGGGTTTGCCCGGTTCGAATTTCGTTTCCGGCTGGACCTTTTCGCCGCCGAAGCTGCTGCTGACGCCTGCTGGCGGCGCAAAGGCCAGGTCCTCGCCGCTTTCGGCAGGGGCCATGACGTTTTCGGGAGCCGCGGCAGCGGCTTGTGAGTGCGGCTTGGCCGCAGGACCGGGGGTTTCGGCAGAGGCTGTTGCGGCCCGGACGGGCGCTGGCTTGCGGTCTGCATCGCCGGTCGCCGTCAGGTCCTTGTTTTCAGCACCGGGCTTCGGCGCGCTGACCTTCCCGGGAGCCGCTGCGTGATCGGCAGCGCCTGGCGGCGCCTTGACAGCCTTGTCCGGCATCCCGGCGACCTTGACCGGCTTGGCACCTGCTGCCTTGACGTCCGGGGTTTTGGCATCCGGCACCTTGGCGGCCGTCACCTGCGGCGCAGGTGTCTGGGTCGTCGCGGCAACCTTGGTATCGCCTGCTTCCGGCGCCATGGCCATCTTGAACACCTGAAGGGTGCCGATGGCCAGGACGACGGCGGCCGCCGCGAACAGGAGCGCGCGGCGGCGTCCTCCGCCGGACGGTTGCGGTTCTTCCGGAGCCGGTCGGTCACCCGGCAGCACGTGGCCCGGATCGGCGGACGGCTGAGCGGGTTCGGCAGATGCTGCTTTTTCTTCCGCGACAGAAGCCTCTTCTTCCCGATCCTGTTTCTTCCTGCCGCGCTTCAGTGCGCCCTTGAGCCAGCCGACACGCGCCTCGCTGCGGGCCTCGTCCCGTTCCGTGGACTGCGCCGCCATCGGGCTTTCGGCCTTCAGCTGCGCGGCTTCTTCCGAGGCGGCCTGGGCCGCCCGGCGGGCTGCGGCGATGAAATTCGCCTTGCGGTCACGGACCCGTTCCGACGGACGCTCCTTTGAGGCATCGACGGTCTCACGCGCGCCGGTATTTTCAGCGCCGGCACGCCCGCGTTTCGGAGCCAGGAAGGACCCTGCAGGCCGGCCGCTCGCGCTGCCTGACCGTTCCAGGCTTTCCAGGCGTTCCGTCAGGGAGCTGAGAACGGCCTGAACCCCGTCGAAGGTATTGCGCGTGCGTTCATCGGACCCTTCAGCGGCATCCAGCAGCCGTTTCAGATCGCCCTGGAGACCTTCGATTGCCTCGTCATAGTCCGCTGAACGGGCGGCAGGTGCGCCGCTGACGGCTTCGCGCGCCGCCTTTTGCGCGATATCGACGACATCGCGCCGGGTTTCCTGGAGACCGCTTTCGATGCGCGCGAGAGTTGTCGCCACATCCGACATGTCGCCGGTGCGGTCCGATGAGGTTTCCAGTTGTTCGGCAAGGGCTGCGACCTTCGCACCGAGCTGTTCCAGCCGGCTCTCGTCCAGGCCCGTGCTGCCCTGCTGGATCGCTTGCGCCAGATCGTTGATCCTCTGCTCCAGAGCTTCGGTGGAAGCGGGCGCGGCGACGCTTTCGCGCATCGCGCCGATTTCCGCGCGCAATTTGTCCAGATCCGCGGTCGTAACAGAGTCCCTGGGCTGTTCAAGCTGCTCGGACAGGACGTTCAGCCGTGCCTGCAATTGCGACAGGAGGCTCGTGTCAATACTGCTGCCGCGCGATGCGTCCGCGTCGAGCGCCGGGGCCGGCTTGGCGGCCTTTTTCTCGATCGCCTCGATCTTGCCGGTGATGGTGTCGAGCCGTTCGGCGATCGCGGAATAGGCGCCGTCATTCGCCGCTGCCGGTCCGGCCTGTTCCATCCGCTCCAGCCGGCCGACGATTTCATCGAGCCGGTTGTCGACCCGGTCGATGTCGGCACCCGCATCACTGTGAGCGCGGTCGTCGGAGATCATGCCGACGATTTCCTCAAGCCGGCCTTGCAGGCGGCTCAGGGTTTCCGGCGCCGGCATGCGCTCTTCCATGGCGCTCAGGCGGCTATCCAGTCCCTTCTGCTCGCGCGCCAGTTGCTCCAGGTCATCCAGACGATTGGAGACAAAGCGCATGCGGTCGTCGATGCCTTCGACCAGACCCTTGATGTCGATCTGCTCGATGAACTGGCGAACCTCCAGCAACTCGTTGCGCAGCGGTTCGATATCCGCATGGTTCTTGCGCTGAAGCAGCACTTCCATGCGTTCGGAAATGTCGCCGATCCGATCCTGGAGCACGAGAATATGCTCGCTGCGCGGCAAGGCGGCGAAAGCCTCCTCGATCTCGTTCAACCGGGAGGCCAGATTGCGCAGGGAGCGCGGATCGACCGCCCCCCGGGACAGCTCGTCGAGGCGCTGCAGGATATGGGCATAGCCGTGCTCCAGCGTCTGCAGGGAGCCTTCCACGTTTGTCCTGGCCATCATGGCCTTCAGATCGGAAATCTCCTTGCGGATATCCTTGGCCAGCAGATCGTCGTGACGGTCGACGCGAAGACGCTCGACCATGTCGGCCAGGCGGCGCAGTTCCGCGTTCTGCCGTCCCACCTTTTCATGAGTGCCGCGGGAATAGCCGCCGAGCGCATCGCGCAGGGATCCCAGTTCCTCGCGCACCCGGCCGTAGGCCTCCTCCTGCGGCTGGCGCAGGGCCTCGATCCGACGGCCGAGGTCCCTGTAGATATGGATCGCCGGATCCGGAGACCGTCGTCTGGAGCGGCGACGCGGCTGCCGGCGCGGGCGCTCGTCATAATCGTCCTGTTCGATGTCATCGAAATCATCCGGCTCATAGGCATAGGATGCCGGCCTGGGATCTTCGTAACGCTCTTCCGGGTCGCGTTCGTAACCGTCTTCATAGTCGTCATCATAGTCGGAACCGCCGGTCAGGTCCTGAACCTGCCGGTCGAGGCGCTCGAGAGCGCCGAGCACGTCGTCCAGACGGTCATTCGGGCGGTCGGCCAACCGATCATCCCGGCGGGGCGCTTCCGCCCGACGGCTGCGGCGGGGCTCCGGCCGTTCGCGCCGGACATCCCGGCCGGCCGGCCTATGGCGTCCGCCACGCTCGCGCGTGTCCAGCAGCCGGTCGAGTTCGTCGGCGACCGCTTCCAGTTCGTCTTCCCCGTTCGAATAATCCATGTGACCCGGCCCGAGCGCGGTTGCGGTTCTGGTCAGCCGCTCGATGCGGTCGAGTTCCGCACGGCGGGATCGTCTGGGGCCCGAACCTTCGAAATCATCGCGCAGCGGACGTCCGCGCCGATCCTGCATTTCGAAACGTTCATGCCCGCGGCGTCCTGCATCGCGGTTTTTCCAACCCGGCATGTCTTGACCCTGAACTGACGGTCTTCTGACCGCTGAAAAAGACGCGCTGCGTTGCGCCGAAACAAGGTACAAGTGGCATTGCAGCAGTTGGTGAATCTTTGTCCCTTCAGGGTAAACAGGGCGTTAATCGGAATAGCCAAATGCAAAAACTGCGGGTGCAAGCCTCCGCAAAATGTGCAGAAAGCCTGACCTGACGTCATTTCCAGCGTTAACGTAATTAAACGGTTATCGCCTTGCCCACTGGACGGTGACGTAAACGTAAGCTACACATAACCCCAACGGAAGCGGCTGCCATCCTGCGGTATCGCGATGCGTGAGCGGCTTCCGACACGATCAATCTCAGATACCTCGAGATCATTACGGCCGGCCCGGCCGCAATAAGCAACAATGTGAACACAGGCGAATACCCGATGAGCGAAGCCCTCTCCATCCTGAGCGACAATGAACTGGTCGATGTCGTCGCGGCGCGAGACGAAAGCACCAAGAAAACCCAATTCACGATCGGCGACCTCGCCAAGGAATTCGGCTGCACCTTGCGCACCCTGCGCTTTTACGAAGACAAGGGCCTGTTGAACCCAAAGCGCGACGGCATGAACCGGATCTACAACCGGCGCGACCGGGCGCGGCTGAAGCTGGTCCTGATGGGCAAGCGGGTGGGCTTTTCGCTGACCGAAATCCGCGACATGCTCGATCTCTATGACCTGCGCGACGGCCAGGTGACGCAGCTGCGCGTCGCGCTCTCGCGTTTCAACGAGCAGATCGCCATCCTGGAAGTCCAGCGCAAAGACATCGAACAGGCGATCGAGGAACTGTCGCGCACGGTCGAAATCGTCTCCGGCATGCTGAAGCAGAAAGAAGCCGAAGGCGAGGAATAAGGCCCCGCAGCTTACCCGTTTTCACACCGAAACCTGGCAGCTGTCCGGAAGAATGTCTGCCAGGGTCTCGCATAACATCGAAGCCAGGTGCTCAGCCGTCGGGCTCAAGGTCTTGCCGGCACGATGAAGCGTCAGCCCGAGCGACGGCAGTTCGGGAAGATCATGGGCGGCCGGATCCAGGACCCGCACCCCGTTCGGCAGGCCGATGGCTGTGCGCACGGAGATCCCGAGCCCCGCTGCGACCGCAGCGCCCAGGCCGGCAAGGCCCGGGCTCACGAACGCCAGGCGCCATGACCGGCCCTGCCGGTCCAGCCGATCGCAGGCGACCGACCTGAAAAGGCACGGCGCCTCCAATGCGGCCAGCGCCACCGGACCGCCACCGTCCGGGCGCCAGTCAGCATCCAGATCAGCCGCTCCCAGCCAGCACAACGGGACCTCGGCAATGCGCCGGGCGAAAGGCAATGTCTCCTCACCCGCCCAGGCAATGGCAAGGTCAAGATCGCCAGACCTGACCTTTTCGATCAGTTCGCTGTTGCGGGCGATGCGCCCCTCGATACTGACCCGGGGATGGGAACGGGCAAACCGGCCCAACACCTGGGGCAGAAGCGCGTCGCCGAAATCCTCCTGCAACCCCAGGCGCACCCACCCTTCCAGATCCGCATCCTTTACCGCACCGACCGCCTCGTCGTTCAGATCCAGGATCCGGCGGCCGTAAGACAGAAGCAACTCGCCGCTCGTCGTTGGTGCCAGCCCCCTCCCCGACTTGCGCACGAGGGACACGCCCGCCTGCTCTTCCAGCTTTTTCAGTTGCGCACTGATTGCCGATGTCGACCGGCCGAGACGGTCAGCGGCACGTGCGAAGGAGCCAAGTTCCATGCCGGTCACAAAGCTGCGCAGGGCATCCATGTCGAGATTGGTGAAGCGCATTCAATCATCCATTTTTTCAGGACTAATAATCAAATATTTCCTTATTTTCCGGATAATACTGCTGCTCTAGGGTGCCCGTGTCAATCAATGTCCCCGTTTATCCGGAGAGGAACCCATGAGCGTTGAATTTGGAATGAGCGACGCCTGTCCGCCCGAAATGAAGATTTTTCGTCCAGGCGCCGGCGTCAGCGAAGTTCCCGCGGGCATGTCGAACAAACCGTTCTGGTACGAGATGCTTCTCGGCAGCAAAACGGACGGGGAGAACACCGTCATGCGCGGTTTTGCCGGTCCGGGCGTTGTTACCCACTGGCACAGACATCCGCGCGGACAGGTCCTGATCGTGGTCGACGGTGTCGGCCAGGTGCAGCGGGACGGCGGCGACATCTGCGAAATCCGCGCCGGCGACTGCGTCTGGATCGCTCCGGGCGAACGCCACTGGCACGGCGCCGCACCAACGGCGCCTTTCAGCTACATCAGCATCCAGGGCGTCAAGGACGGCAGCGCCGTGGACTGGCAGGAACCCGTCGACCTTTCGGAGGCAGCACAATGATGGCGATGCAATACCACTTCGTGCTGCCGGCAGACTATGACATGGAGATCATTGCCCGGCGCATTCGCGACAAGGGACATCTGCTTGACGGGTTTCCCCACCTGCGTTTCAAGGCCTATCTCTTCGCCGACCGCAATGACTGCGATATCGGGACCTGCGACAATCTCTATGCACCGTTCTATCTCTGGGATGCGCCGGCGGGCGCCGACCAATTCCTCACGGGCCCCGGGTTCGACGTGCTGTCGCGGGACTTCGGCCGGCCGAGCGTGGAGACCTGGATCGGCTGGCATGCGGAGCTGGGCGACGATCTCTCCCGGGCGCGTTTTGCCAGCCGGGAGATCCGGCCGATCCCTGCATACAGCGACCTGCAGGCCCTGCGCGCCCGGACCGTCGAGGAGACGCAGACCGCGCTGACGGACAGTCAGGCCGTCGCCTGTCTCACTGCCTTCGATCCAACAAGCTGGAATACCTTGCGATTTTGCCTCTGGCAGTCACCGCCGGAACGCGGATCGGAGGAGACACGACTCTACAGGGTCGGCTACGTCGCCCTGCCCTAACTAAGGACAGCGCGCCTTCCGATCCTTTCAACAAGCTGAAACCGGGAAGAAATCTCCGGTTTTTCCATTGCTGATTTCAATCCCGCGCTATTATTCAAAAAAAGAGCACAGGTTGACGTTAGGACATCACTTGTTTCCCAGATGACAAACGCGTATCTGTCTCGCGAGGTTTACGTTTACGCAAACGTAATGTAGCAATCATGCGGAAACGTTCAGGGAGGATTTCATGCCGAGCTACAATGCCCCCGTCGAAGATACGCTCTTCCTGCTCAATGACGTCCTCGGGTTCGAGCGTTACAGCAATCTTCCCGGCTTCGAAGATGCCACGCCGGATCTCGTGGAGGCGATCCTGCGCGAAGGCGCGAAATTCTGCGAGGAAATCGTCCAGCCGCTGAACCGTACGGGCGACCTGGAAGGCTGCAAACGGGCCGACGACGGCACCGTGACCGCGCCGAACGGTTTCAAGGACGCCTATTCGGCCTTTTGCGAGGCCGGCTGGGGCAGTCTTTCCGCGTCTGCCGAGTTCGGCGGACAGGGCCTGCCGCACACGCTTGCCGCGATCATGAACGAGTATCTGTCTTCCGCGAATATGGCCTTTGCCATGTATCCGGGCCTGACGGCCGGCGCGATCGCCGCCCTCACCCTGCACGGGACGGACGAGCAGAAGGCGAAATACCTTCCCAACATGATCGCCGGAACCTGGACCGGGACGATGAACCTGACCGAACCGCATTGCGGCACGGATCTCGGCCTGATCCGGACCAAGGCGGTTCCCCAGGCGGACGGCAGCTACCGGATAACCGGCACGAAGATCTTCATCTCCGCCGGCGACCACGACCTGTCGGAAAACATCATCCACCTGGTGCTGGCGCGCATCGAAGGAGCGCCGGAAGGCACCAAGGGCATTTCCCTGTTCGTGGTGCCGAAGAAGCTCATCGGCGAGGACGGAACGCCGGGCGACGCCAACGGCGTTTCCTGCGGCGCGCTGGAACACAAGATGGGCATTCACGGCAATGCCACCTGCGTCATGAACTACGACGAGGCGAAAGGCTGGCTCGTCGGCGAGGAAGACAAGGGCCTGCGTGCCATGTTCACCATGATGAACGAAGCGCGCCTCGGCGTGGCGATCCAGGGCCTGGCCCAGTCGGAAGTCGCCTACCAGAACGCGGTGACCTATACCAAGGACCGCCTGCAGGGCCGGTCGCTGTCGGGACCCAAGGAACCGGGCAAGGCCGCCGACCCGATCATCGTCCATCCGGACGTACGCCGCGTGCTGATGGGCATCCGGGCCTTCAACGAGGCCGCCCGCGCACTGGTCTTGTGGACCGCGCTCAACGGCGACATCTCCCATCGGTCGGAAGACGAAAAGGCGCGGCAGGCCGCCGACGACATGATGGGCCTGATGACGCCGGTGCTGAAGGGCGTTCTGACCGACACAGGCTTTGCCAATACGGTCAACGCCCAGCAGATGTTCGGCGGTCACGGTTATATTGCCGAATGGGGCATGGAGCAGTTCGTCCGCGACGCCCGTATCGCCATGATCTACGAGGGCGCGAACGGCATCCAGGCACTCGACCTGGTCGGCCGCAAGCTGCCCGCACAAGACGGCCGCGCGGTCATGGGTTTCTTCAACGAGGTCGGATCCTTCCTGCAGGAAAACGCCGAGAATGCGGAACTCGCCGCCTTTACCGGCCCGCTGAAGAACGGCCTGGAAGATCTGCAGAAAGCCACCATGTGGTTCATGAACAACGCCATGACCAAACCCGACAATGCCGGCGCCGGGTCGACCGACTACATGCATCTCTTCGGCCTGGTCGCGCTTGGCTACATGTGGACCAAGATCGCAAAAACCGTGCAGGACAAGCTCGCTGCAGGCGCCGGAGACAAAGAAGACTGGCTCAAGGCCAAGCTGACCTTCGGCACGTTCTTCATGGAGCGGCTGATGCCGGAGACCGGGGCGCATCTGGCCCGGATTTCGACCGGCGCCGACACGATGATGGCGCTGCCCGCGGAGGCCTTCTAGTCTGCGTCGCGGGCAGGAGGAACAGGATGCCCGTGAAATAAAGAACAGAGAATTCGGGAGAAGCAGCCATGGGTGTTCTGGAGGTTCCGGCACCGTCCTATCAGGATGAGGAAATCAATCTTCTGGACGAAGCGTTCGCACGTTTTCTGGAACAGGAGATCGCGCCGGACTACGAGGACTTCGTCACGGCCGGAAGCGTCAGCCGGGAGGCCTGGAAGAAGACCGGTGACGGCGGTTTCCTGTGCCCGGCCATCCCGGAAGCCTACGGCGGCGCCGGCGGCACCTTTGCCCATGAGGCGGCGATCATCCACCGTCTGGGCGTCGACGGCTTCGACCATTTCGGCATCGCGCTGCATTCGGCAATCGTCGCCCCCTATATCCTGCACTACGGATCGGAGGACCAGAAGAAGCGCTGGCTCCCCGGTCTCGTCTCCGGCGATCTCGTCGGCGCCATCGCCATGACCGAGCCGGGGGCCGGTTCTGACCTTCAGGGCGTAAAAACCACCGCGCGCAAGGACGGCAATCACTACGTCATCAACGGCAGCAAGACCTTTATCACCAACGGCCAGCTCGCCAACCTGATCATCGTCGTCGCCAAGACCGATCCCGCCCAGGGCGCCAAGGGCATATCCCTGTTCGTCGTCGAAACCGAACACGTCGAAGGGTTCAAGCGCGGCCGCAATCTGGACAAGCTGGGGCTGAAGGGCAACGACACGTCGGAGCTCTTTTTCGAGGACGTGCGCGTTCCCGCCGACGCCCTGATCGGGGCGGAGGAAGGCCGGGGGTTCTATCAGCTGATGGAGCAATTGCCGCAGGAACGGCTGCTGGTCGCCTGTCAGGCCATGGCGGCGATCGAACGGGCGCTCAAGGTCACGCTCGACTACGTCAAGGAGCGCAAGGCGTTCGGCAAGTCCATCCTGGACTTCCAGAACACCCAGTTCAAGCTGGCGGAAGTCAAGACCGAGGCCACGATCGGCCGGGTGTTCGTCAACGATTGCATTCAGCGCCACATCGAAGGCAAGCTCGACAGCGTCACCGCCTCCATGGCCAAGTACTGGACAACCGATCTTCAATGCAAAGTGATGGACGAGTGCCTCCAGCTTCATGGCGGATACGGTTACATGAACGAGTACCCGATCGCCCGGCTTTACGCGGATGCCCGCGTGCAACGCATCTACGCCGGGACGAATGAAATCATGAAGGTGCTGATCGCCCGCAGCCTTTGAGGCACAAGCGACAGCCAAACCCTGAGAGTTTTTCATGGCCGAATACGTACTGCACTGCTTCGCCCAATCCGGCAACGCCTACAAGCCCGCCCTCATGCTGGAACTGTCCGGGGCCGACTGGGAGCCGAAGTGGAACGATTTTTTCAACGGCGGTTCGCGCGCGCCGAATTTCCGGGAAAGCTATAACGAAATGGGCGAAATCCCGGTGCTGGAGCACGAGGGATTGAAACTGACCCAGTCCGGGGTGATCCTCGATTATCTGGTCGAAAAGCTCGGTACCTTCGGCTGGGCGGACGACACGGAGCGGCGCGAGGTGCTGCGCTGGATCCTGTTCGACAACCACAAGCTGACCAGCTACACCGCGACACTGCGATACCTGCGTGTCTTCGCCAAGACCGGCGAAACCGAGGTGGTGAAGTGGCTCGAAGGCCGGGCCATCGGCGCCTACAAGGTCCTGGAACACCATCTGGAAGGCCGCGACTTCGTCGTCGGCGGCAAGCCGACCATCGCCGACCTGTCTCTTTGCGCCTACCTGTACTGGCCTGAGGAAATCGGCATCGACTTTACACCGTTCAAGAACATCAACCGCTGGCTGGGGAACATCAGTGCCCTGCCCGGCTGGAAAGCGCCCTACGACCTGATGCCCGGCCATCCGCTGCCGGCGTAGGCTGCAACCAAAGCTTTTAGGAGGAAACCATGCCGGAAGCCTATATCTACGATCACGTTCGCACGCCGCGCGGGCGCGGAAAAAAGGACGGCGCCCTGCACGAAGTCCCGAGTGTGCGCCTCGCGGCGACCGCGCTCGAGGCCGTGCGTGACCGCAACGGCCTGGACACCCGCAAACTGGACGACGTCATCCTCGGCTGCGTCGACCCGGTCGGCGAAGCGGGCGGCGACATCGCCCGCGCGGCCGTCTTTGCCGCCGGGTACGACACGACGGTGCCGGGCATGCAGATCAACCGGTTCTGCGCGTCCGGCCTCGATGCGGTCAACACGGCCTCCGCACAGGTCATGGCCGGCCAGCATCAGCTTGTGATCGCCGGCGGCGTGGAAAGCATGAGCCGGGTCGGGATTGGGGCGTCCGGCGGCGCTTGGCCGATCGAACCGCAGGTGGCGCTCCCCGGCTATTTCGTGCCCCAGGGCGTCTCCGCCGACCTGATCGCCAGCAAATACGGTTTTTCCCGCGACGACTGCGACGCCTATGCGGTGGAAAGCCAGAAGCGGGCCGCCAAATCCTGGAAGGAAGGGCGGTTCGCGAAGTCCGTCGTTCCGGTGAAGGACATCAACGGGATCACCATTCTCGACCGTGACGAGCACATGCGACCCGAAACCGACATGCAGTCGCTCGCCTCGCTCAATCCCTCCTTCGAGCTGATGGGCAGCATGGGCGGCTTCGACGCGGTCGGCATCCAGGCCCATCCGGAAGTGGAAAAGATCACCCATGTCCACCATGCCGGCAACTCTTCCGGCATCGTCGACGGGGCTGCAGCCGTTCTGATCGGTTCCAAGAGGGCGGGCAAATCTGCAGACCTGAAACCGCGCGCCCGGATCCGGGCCTTCACCAATATCGGATCGGAACCGGCGATCATGCTGACCGGACCGGTCGATGTGACGGAGAAGCTGCTGCACAACACCAAGATGACCTTGAAGGACATCGACCTGTTCGAAATCAACGAGGCCTTCGCCTCCGTCGTGCTGCGCTACCAGCAGGCCTTCGACCTCGATCCGGAGACCGTCAACGTCAACGGCGGCGCGATTGCCATGGGTCATCCGCTGGGTGCCACCGGCGCCATGATCCTCGGCACCGTGCTCGACGAACTGGAACGGCGCGACCTGAACACCGCGCTCGTCACGCTGTGCATCGGTGCAGGCATGGGAACGGCAACGATCATCGAGCGTGTTTGAGGAGACGGCATGCCCAAGATCGATATCGGATCCATTCCGGTCCGCTCGATGACCATCTATCCCGAGCCCTATGCGAAAGCGACCGAAGGTCGGGAGAAACAGGCGCTCGGCGATGCCGCGAACCTGACCCAGTTCGGGGTCAACCTGACCCGGCTCAAGCCCGGCGCCGGTTCGGCACTGAAGCACTGGCATGAAAACGAAGACGAGTTCGTTTTCATCCTGGAGGGCGAAGCGGTCCTGGAGGAAGGCGACAGCGTCGAGATCCTGAAGGCGGGCGAGGCTGCCGGCTTCAAGGCCGGAGCGGGCCTCGGACACCGTCTTCTCAACAAATCAGATCGGGACCTGGTCTATCTGGAGGTCGGCACACGCGCTTCCGCCGAAAGCGTCCACTACACGGACGCGGACCTGCATTTCGAGCGGATCAACCAGTCGAAGCGGCTGATGCACAAAGATGGAACGCCCTACTGAGTACCGGGTGGTTGAGATGACCGACGAGACCTACAATCCAGAGACCGGCGCCAAAACTGCTGCGATGATCCGGCATGTCTCATGCGCTCAGCCGCTCAAGACCATGAACGGCAGGCAGGCACGCGACCGCGGGCCTGGAGAAATAGTATCCCTGCATCAGGTCAATGCCGATCTCCGAGAGAGTTTCCATCTCGGCTTCGGTCTCGATGCCTTCCGCCAGCAGCGTGATATCAAGCTCGCGGCAGATCGAAACGATACCGTTGACAATCGCGCGGCGCGATTGGCTGGCGTCAATGCCACGAACGAGATCCATGTCGATCTTGACGAGATCGGGCGTGAAATCCGCAAGCAGATTGAGCCCGGAGAAACCGGCGCCGAAGTCGTCGATCGCCGTGACGAAGCCGCGACGGCGGTATTCGTTGATGATCGCCTGCAGGTGGCCGGTATCCTGTACCTGTTCCGTCTCGGTGAATTCGAACATGATCCGGTCGAGGCGGAAGCCGGTCCGCGCCGCCGTGAGAAGCGTCGTGCGAATACAGGCCGACGGTTCATAGACAGCGTTGGGCATGAAATTGATCGACAGCCGGGTTTCGTCATCGGGAAAAAGACCGGCAGCAAGCTCAATCGCCTTGACCCGGCAGTCCTGGTCGAACCGGTAGCGGGTTTCCGGCGTGACCTGGTTCAGCACATGATATGCAGACTCGCCGCCGGAGCCGCGGACAAGAGCCTCATATCCCCAAATTCGCCCGATATTGACATCCACGATCGGCTGGAACGCCATCGTGAAATCAAAATCCAGTACCGCGCCTTCACGGCAGGCTGCGCAGGTCAAAGCAATAAAACTCCTTTGGCGCGACATGAGGTCGACATACCCGTCAAAATTACCGGATTTGCTTTTACAAAGCCTTACCACTGCGATCCCGAACGTTCCGCTGCAGCCTTTGCTTTCGCATGCGTTCACATCGATACGGATCCGCCAAGAACAACCTTCCATTGATCGGGGAGATGCCCATGACCTACAAGAATTTCACCCTGCAGACCGACAATGACGGCATTGCGCTGATCACCTGGGACATGCCCGGCCGCTCGATGAACGTGATCGACATGACGGTCATGGACGAACTCGATGCGCTGGTCGACGAGGTCACCGGCACCGAGGCGATCAAGGGCGCCGTCATCACTTCCGGCAAGTCGTCCTTTACCGGCGGCGCCGACCTGACCATGCTGGAAAGCCTGCTGCAGGATTTCCATCTCAAGCGCCGGGCCGATCCGGAAGCCGCGGCGAAGACCCTGTTCGAAGGTTCCCGCCGCCTGTCGGTGATCTACCGGAAGCTGGAAACCTGCGGCAAGCCGTTCGTCGCCGCGGTCGCCGGCACCTGCATGGGCGGCGGCACGGAACTGGCGCTTGCCTGCCATGCCCGCATCGTCGCCGACGACGACGGCTTCAAGATGGGGCTGCCGGAGGTCAAGGTCGGCCTCTTCCCCGGTGCCGGCGGCACCCAGCGCGTCATGCGCATGACCGACGGCCAGCAGGGCATGCAGTTCCTGCTGCAGGGCAAGACGCTGAGGACCAAGCAGGCGCTCGCCATGAAGCTCGTCGACGGCGCGGCTCCCGCCCGCAAACTGGTCGAGGCGGCGAAAAAGCTGCTCAAGGCGGGCGTCGACCCGGTCAAGCCCTGGGACAAGAAGGGCTTCAAGCTGCCCAACGGCAAGATCTACTCGCCGCAGGGTTTCCAGTTCTGGCCGGCGGCCAACGCCATCTACCGGCGCGAGACCTATGACAACTACCCCGGACCGCGTTACCTGCTGCATTCGGTGGTGGAAGGCCTTCAGTTGCCGATGGATCTCGCCCTGCAGGTGGAAAGCCGCTATTTCGCCAAGGTGCTGCAGACGCCGGAAGCGGCCAACATGATCCGCTCCCTGTTCGTCTCCATGCAGGAACTGAACAAGGGCGCACGCCGTCCGCAAGCCGAGCGGCCGAACAAGATAAAGAAGATCGGCATTCTCGGCGCCGGTTTCATGGGGGCCGGCATTGCCTACGTCACCGCCCAGGCGGGCATTGATGTGGTGCTGATCGACCGGGACCAGGAAAGCGCGGACAAGGGCAAGGCCCATTCCGACGCCTTGCTGACCAAGGCAATTCAGCGCGGCCGGGCGACACAGGAGCAGAAGGACAAGCTGCTGTCGAAAATCCTGCCGACGACCGACTATGAGGAACTCGCCAGCTGCGACCTTGTGATCGAGGCGGTCTTCGAGGACCGCGAGATCAAGCGCGCTGTGACGGAAAAGGCGGAAGCGGTGATGAAGAGCCGCGCGATCTTCGCCTCCAACACCTCGACGCTGCCGATCACCTCGCTCGCCCAGGCCTCCAAGCGCCCGAAGAGCTTCATCGGCATCCATTTCTTCTCGCCGGTCGACAAGATGATGCTGGTGGAAGTGATCATGGGCAAGAAGACCTCCGACCGGGCGCTCGCCATGGCGCTCGACTATATCAAGGCGATCAAGAAGACCCCGATCGTCGTCAACGATAGCCGCGGCTTCTACACCTCCCGCGTGGTCATGACCTATATCCGCGAAGGCCTGATGATGCTCGCAGACGGTGTCCCGGCCGCCATGATCGAAAACGCCGGCAGGATGGCCGGCATGCCGGTCGGTCCACTGTCGCTCGGCGACGAGGTCGCACTGGACCTTGCCTGGAAAATCGTCTCGGCGACCCGCAAGGATCTCGGCATCAAATATGTCGAAGGCCCGCTGGACAACATCCTGGAAGACATGGTGGTCAAGCGCGAACGCTTCGGCCGCAAGAACGGCAAGGGCTTCTATGACTACCAGGGCCGGGACAAGCAGCTATGGCCCGGCATTCCGGAGGTTGTCGGCGCGCCGAAGCCGGCCGAGCAGTTCAACATCGAGGAACTCAAGCAGCGCCTGTTGGTGATGCAGGCTCTGGAGACGGCGCGGATCTTCGAGGAGAAGTGCCTGACGGATGTTCGCGAAGCGGATGTCGGCTCGATCCTCGGCTTCGGATTCGCGCCCTATTCCGGCGGCACCCTGTCCTACATCGACACGATGGGAACGGCGGCCTTCGTCAAGCTTTGCCGGCAGTTCACCAAGAAATGGGGCCCGCGCTTCAAGCCGAACCGGCTGCTGCGCGAAATGGCGAAGACCAACGAAACCTTCTACGGAAAATTCCCGCCGAAGGAATCCGAAAAATCCGCAGAGGCGGCCTGACGCTTCAATCGCGGGAGGGCCGGGTTTTCCTGCCCCTCCCGCGAGGCGACGTTCGTTCCGGAGGATGGTCCGCAGGCCGGAAACATTTCCTCAGGAAAATTTCTTCCAGAGAAAATAATCCATCTCCTCTGTGCAGCCGTATGCATAAATAGACTTACGCAACGTTCGAAACTCGGCTCCGAACGGGAGGATCATGTTTCAGCCGACCGACAAAGCATGGATCCAGGGAAGCCCGGTCGCCCGTCTGGGCGTGCTGGCCAAGGCGCGAGGACTGGACTGGGAGGCCATTTTAAGATCCTACGACATCGACGCGGCAAGGATTGAAGACCCGGACGCGACGGTGGGCATGGCGACCGCACTCGATCTTTTCAATCACGTGGCGGAAGTCATCGGCGACGATGCCTGTATCCTTGATCACTTCTATGAAACGCCTGTCGGTTTCACCCAGGGGTATGACTATGTCGGACTTTGTGCGTCGACCGTCAGGGAGGGGCTGAGCAATTGGGCAAAGGTCACGCTTCTGCGAAGCAATTGCGCCAAAACGATCTACTCGGAAGATGCTGAAACCGCAAAGCTGGAATGGACGATTCCGGGCCTGTATCATGATTTCAGGCAATTTTCCCTGGCCTTCCTGGGTTGGGCGATCAGACGAGCCGAAATGCTCCTGGACGATGCATATTGGAATTTGACGATCCACGTCTCCTCTCCCAGACCCGTTTCGTCGTCCCGGGTGCTGCAAAAATACGGACACAGGGTGAAGTTCAATCAATCCGATCACGGGGTCATCGTACCGGCCGGGCTGCTGGACCGTCGTCCTCCCACCGCAGATCCGGTTTTGCTGCAAATCATCGAGCAGCACGTCTACAGCATCATCAAGGAACACAGCGCGGAGATATCGCCGCTCAGCAGGATCGTGGACGCGATGGACACCCTGCTCACGTCTGGAGACTGCTCGGCCGAGGCTGTTGCCCGAGAGCTCGGCATGTCGCGCCGCAGTCTTCAGAGAACGCTTGGCGATCACGGAACCACCTACAGAAACCTGCTGGCGGAAGTCCGCCGTTCCCTGGCTGAGAAGTATCTGGTCAACACGGAACTGCCGATGAAGGAAATCGCCTACCTTCTGGGCTTCTCCGAAATCAGCGCCTTTTCCCGCGCCGTCAAAAGCTGGTACGGCGTTCCGCCCAGATCCGTCCGGCAGCGCGTGCATGCGTTACCGTCAGCACGCGTTTCCCTGCTCCGCCATCACTAATTTTCGCCCCGACGGGACATTCAAAGTTTTCAACAGGTGAACGCACATATTGCACGCAATATATCGCGCATCACTTAGTATTTTATACAGTATAATTTTTCATTCTTTGATTTTCCACCTCACCCCCTCCAGCAACTCTTGACTCGATCAACTCTTACGCTACGTCATAAATATACATGATTATACATATTCGCCGGAATTGAGATCGAAAGTCCGCTCCTTGCCCGAAAACGTAACCTCCAACCAAACGGCACCGTCAGCCATCCCGGATATCTCCGCCGGCAAGACAGAAGCTGCCGAATGGGTTGTGGCAAGACCGCTTTCGGTGTTGGCCGGTATCGCCAGGTCCAGAGGCTGCGATGCAAATCAGGCAACATATACTTTCGTGGCCTGGATTGCCGGGCGTATCGAACTGGTCCTTGAAACCGTATCGGAACAGATCCGTCTCGAGTTTGCGGTCCCGGCGCCGAAGCAAAGCTGCAGTTTTCTGGAAAAACACGCGACCCGGACCTCTTTCGGACGGACCGCCAACCGCATCCTTATACCTGCACGGCTTCTGGACAGTCGTCCGCCCCGGGCCGACCGCGGCCTTTTGAGGATCATAGAAAACGCCGCCGAGCTGGAATTGCAGGACCGGTTGCGGGGGGTGTCTCCGCTCGCTGAATTAGACGCGATGGTCAAAATTTGCCTGAAGTCCGGCGACTGCTCGATGAACAGGGCGGCCTCCACCATGGGGGTGACCCAAAAGGCCTTGCACAAACCGCTTGAGCGGGAGGGAACGTGTTTTCGGAACATCCTGGAAAATGTCCGCAGTTCAATGGCCGGACACTATCTCATCGACACGGATCTGCCGATGAAGGAAATCGCCTATCTGCTTGGGTTTTCCGAAGCCAGCGCACTTTCCAGAGCCGTCAAGAGATGGCTTGGTCATCCGCCACGCGTTATCCGTCAACAGGGCCGCGACAGGCCATCAGGTGCCTGACCGGCCTTTTCCCGCCCGGCCATCGGCTTCCGCGGTTCATTCAGGAAGATCACTGTCCGGCTTATTTTTGTGATGGGGCCACATGCCGGTATTAAATGATGCTTTCCGAACCTCTGGGAGATGCTGTACAGACCCGGCATCTCCACACGCGGCGATTGAATTAACCGGCTGATTTCACGTCAAAATTTCCGGTCGATTCACTCAAGGATTCCGTGTAAGTGATAATACGTAACTTTCCATATTTTGCAACTTCTTTTGCAAACCACGCCAAATGCCTGCAACAGCTTTGCAGACTGAAACGATCCAACTTGATCCCCGGCGGCCGTATCGCTTCCGATTTTCAACGCCGTGTATTGGTAGTTATCCGGGCTGCAAACTTGGCCAAATAAACCGTAAATTAGACAAAACACGCCATTAGAGATATTTTACAAAAATGCACTTTCTGCGTGCATTTCCGCAAACGGGATATGTCCGTGCCCGCCAAATCCGAATGGATGCGTTCCGACGCATTTAAGGCCCTGAAGTACTATTCCCCGGCCTCCAGGCTGGATTGGCAGGTCATTGCCAAGCTTTATGAATTCGACCCCGCGGTTATCGACGACCCGGAAGGCACCGTAGCGATAACCACCTTGTTCGACGTGTTCGAACACGTGGCGCGGGAACTTGGCAGTGACGCCATCATGTTCGACATTTTCAACAAGATGGACGTCGGGGCGTTTTCGGTTTTCGATTACCTTTTCATCTGTGCGCCGACGCTCAGGGACGCCTGCAAGGCCTGGAAGCGCTTCATGCCCATGCGCACCAATGCTTACGAACTGCAGTATCATGAGGATCAGCTCACCGGCACCCTCGAATGGCCTATCATGGAAGGGCGCGGTATCTGGTATCAAAGCATGTATGCGCGCATTGGCTGGGCGGCCAGACGCTTCGAAATCGTGCTTGAAACCGATCATCCGCCGCTCGACATCGAACTGGCGACGCCGGAACCGAAAGATCCGTCGGAGTTTCTGGAGCGTTACGGCGGGAAAATCAGGTTCAACCGCCTTCGCAACAGTATTTCGGTTCCCGCGTATCTGCTGTCAAAACCCCTGCCGCAGAACGAGGACAATCTGTATGCAATTATCCAGAAGTCGGCGTTCCGCGAATTGGGCCTGTTCCAAAACCGGAACTCGCCACTTTCACGGATTGCGAACGAGATCGCGGAAACCCTGAAGAGCGGCACCTGCAACCTCGCACAGGTCGCTCAGAATCTCGGGATGTCGCAACGCTCCGTCCAGCGGGTCCTGGAACAGCAAGGGACCACGTTTCGCAAGCTGACGGAAGACATCCGAAAGACTGCCGCAGAACGCTACCTGCAGAGCACCGACCTGCCGTTCAAGGAAATAGCCTTTCTTCTCGGCTTTTCGGAATTGAGTACGTTCTCCCGCGCGGTAAAGACCTGGTACGGCGTTCCGCCACGAAAAATCCGCGAAGGCGGCACAAGGCAGATCGGTTAGTTAAGAATACCATTGAATCGAAACTTATTAATCAAGCTTTCGCGGCCCAAACTATTGCACCCGATATTTTATTGGTAGCAGAATGTGCTGGGAGGAATGACGGCTTGGCTGGCAGAAAACTGCATTCCGAAGAATGGGGACAGGCTGAGCAGATCGGCTACCTGGAGCAGCTCCTGATCTCGAAAGGGCGCAGCTGGAATGACCTTGCCCGGCGGTTCCCGCTCCCCAGTCGTGCCTCGGATCTGAAAGACCAGAAGGTGGAAATGTCGCTCATGCTCGAAATATTCGAGTATGCGGCGGAACTCATCGGCGACGATGCGGCGATGCTGGACTACTTCTCCGACTTGCCGCACGGCGCCATTCCGATCTTCGACTATGTCGCCCTTTGTGCACCTTCGCTTCGCGCTGCCCTGCAAAACTGGCAGCGGTTCATAGCGCTTCGCACCAACTGCTATCACATGATTTTCACCGAGGAGCCCCGGTACGGCATACTCAGTTGGGATATTCCGGACCGGCTTGGTCCGAGGACCCAGAACATGTTCGCCAAAATCGCCTGGGCATCGAGCCGTATCGAGAACATCGTTCAGGATCCCGATTTACGCCTCATGATCGAACTGACCGTTCCGCCACCTAAATGCACTTCCCGTTTCCAGAAGAAATACGGCAACCGTCTTTTATTCTCGCAGGCTCAGGACAGGATCCTGATCCCCAGCCCGTATCTCGATGCCGTTCCCCCGAAAAACGAGGCAAATCTTTACAGCCTGGTCGAGTCGACCGCCCTGGCCGAAGTCGAAAAGCTCCTGTCCCTGAACGATCCGATTACCCGGATCAAGGCGGCCATCAACGAACATCTCAAGGCCGGCGACTGCAAGCTGGAGACGGTTGCCAAAAGCCTGGGCATGTCCCAGCGCAGCCTGCAGCGTCACCTTGAAATGGAGGGAACGTCCTTTCGAGAACTCACGGACACGATCCGCCGAACCCTGGCATCCAGATATTTGCGCGAAACAAACCTGAATCTGAAGGAAATCGCCTTTCTGCTCGGCTTTTCCGAGCTGAGTTCCTTTTCCCGGGCGGTCAAGTTCTGGTTCGGGGTCTCGCCGAGCCAATACCGGCGGAACCGTTAGAGCACGTTGCGTGCAAGTGGCGTCCGGCACATCAGACGAAGGACATGAAAAAACGGGCCCCGCACGCCGCACGGGACCCGTTCTTAAATGTCCGGCCTCTCTGGGACTACCTTGCGATAGTCCCTTCTTCTGCGGGCAACGGGCCTGCATCCGCCTTATGCAGGATCGAAGCTCTTCGGTCCACCGGACCAGATTCAGCCTTGTTCTTGTTTATACCGCCGCTTTCGAACCGCAACTAAAAACAGCCGCAGCCAGATGGGGCCATGTGCGGATGCCGGTGCCTCGTCACGATTCGTCTTTCAGCGCGATAGCTGAACCGCGTCAGCCCGGACCGGAGGTTTCAAGGGAGGAACGAAACCAACCGTCCGTCACGACGCAGCTTGGTAAATACCTCAAATACCCACACGGGTAATTGGCAGAACTTGATTCAAATTTACCCAAATATGCCAAATTTCATATAAGTGTCATATCTCATGCAAGCTCAAAGAAAATGCATTTGTCGTTTCCCTGCGAATTCTGCTGAAAATTCCCCGGGGATTGCGGTTGTCATTCGCTCGACTTAAGTATGAAAAATTCATCAGGTCGCATTCCATCCGACCGAAATCCCAGATCCGCACCAACGACAGGATTGAAAATGTCTGACAGCAGCCTCACCAAATTCTTGGGCGGTTCCCCCGGTCAGGTGATTCTCCGGCTTGTGTTCCTGTCGTTCGTGGTCGGCGTGATCCTGTCTGCGCTCGATCTCGATCCGCTCCAGATCGTCGACTACGCCGTGCGCTTCGTCCAGCGGCTGTGGGACATGGGTTTTGCGGCAATCGAAAACCTCCTGCGCTACTTCGCGATCGGCGCGGTGATTGTCGTGCCCATCTGGCTGGTCATGCGGCTGATCAAGTCGGTCGGCAGATAGCAGCTTCACCAATCCCCAACCGGGTGCCCGATGCCGCACAGGCGTAAGGCTTCCCGGTGCAGGGTGACGTGCCTGTCGGACAGTTCTTCGATGTCTGCCGAATAGCCCCCGCCCAGGACGCCTGCGACCGGCAACCCCGCGTCGCGTAAAGTTTCAAGCACATACCGGTCGCGGCGGATCAATCCGTCCCGGCTCAGCCCGAGACGGCCGAGCCTGTCGTCGCGATACGGATCCACGCCGGCGTTGAAAAAGACGATATCCGCCCGCGCCCGTTCGATTGCCAGGGGGAATGCGCGCATCAGGTTTTCCAGATAGGCCTCGTCGCCCGTGCTGTCCGGCAGGGCGACATCCAGATCGGAGGGAACCTTCCTGACCGGATAGTTCTTCTCGCTGTGCATGGACAAGGTGAAGACGCTGTCATCGCCGGTGAAGATATCGGCGGTTCCGTCGCCCTGGTGTACGTCCAGGTCGACGACCAGCGCTTTCCGGATTGCGCCGTCTGCCTGCATCACCCGGATTGCGACCGCCACGTCGTTGAAGACGCAGAAGCCGGCGCCATGAGCGCGCCTTGCATGATGACTGCCGCCGGCGGTGTTGCAGGCAATGCCGTGCTCCAGGGCGAGATACCCGGTCAGGACGGTGCCGCCGGTCGCGCAGCGGGCGCGCCGGGCAATCTCCCCGTTCATCGGAAAACCGATCTCCCGGGCGATCTCCGCCGGAACACGGGCATCAAACACCTGATCGACATAGCGCCGGTCATGGGCCAGGGCGACCCACTCCGCCGGTGCGGGCCGCGGCCTGATAAACTCTCCACCGCAGAGCAGTCCCTCGGCAACGATCCGTTCCGCGACGGCACGAAACTTGTCCATCGGAAACCGGTGGTTTGCAGGCAGGTCGGCGCAATAGTCGGGATGATGTACGATGGGCAGCGTCATGACGGCCGACTATAGCCCGAAAAACCGCCGCGCCAGCGGCGATTTTCATTCCCGCAACACGCCAGGGCCCGAAGCGGCCTGCCGGGTTGCGGAAGCATTCATGTCCGCTTGACGGCGCAGGGCAAATACCGAAGAGTGCGTCATCACCTTCCGGACTTTCCATGACAACGCAGTCTTCCGACATCAGGCCCGAAAAGGCGTTTGACGTGACCCATCGCAGTGTCCTTGCGATCGCGGTGCCGATGACGCTTGCATTCCTGTCGACGCCGCTTCTCGGCGTCGTGGACACGGCCGTGATCGGGCGGCTCGGGGACGCGGCCCTGGTCGGCGGTATCGCCATCGGCGGGGTGATCTTCGATCTCGTCTTCACCACCTTCAATTTCCTGCGCTCCGGTACCACGGGGCTGACCGCGCAGGCCTACGGCGCCGACGATCAAAGCGAGATCAAGGCGACGTTTCTGCGCGCCCTGTTCATTGCCGCGGTTGCCGGTCTTGCGGTCATTCTCCTGCAGGTGCCGTTTCTGGAAATCGGCCTGACGTTCATGGGCGGCAGCGCGGACGTGCAGTCGGCCACCCGCAGATATTTCGAGATCCGCGTCTACAGCGCCCCGTTCCTGCTCGCCAATTACGCGATCCTCGGCTGGTTTTTGGGGCTGAGCCGCGCCGGGACCGGGCTGTTCCTGCAACTGTTCCTGAACGGGCTCAATATTGCCTTGAGCATCTGGTTCGTCATGGGGCTGGGCTGGAGCATCGAGGGTGTCGCCGCCGCCACCGTCTTGAGCGAGGCGGCCGCCTGCCTGGCCGGGCTTCTGCTTATCCTGCGCGCGGCCAGAGGCAGCGTCTGGCCCATGTGGTCCGTCGTTTTCGACCGCCGGCTGCTCCTGCGCATGATGGCGATCAACCGCGACATCATGATCCGCTCGTTCAGCCTGCTGTTCGCCTTCGCCTTCTTCACCGCCCGCTCTGCGGATCAGGGCGATGTCCTTCTGGCGGCAAACGCCATCCTGGAGAAGTTCTTCCTGGTCGGCGGCTATTTCCTCGACGGCCTGGCAACCGCGGTCGAACAACTGGCCGGCCGGGCGGTCGGCGCGCGCTACCGGCCGGCGTTCGACCGGGCGGTGAAGCTGACCACGCTCTGGGGTTTCGCGCTGGCGCTTTGTCTCGCGCTTGTCTATTTCGCGACCGGTCCGCTCCTGGTCGACCTGATGACCGTTTCCCCGGGCGTCAGGGAGCTCGGGCGCGTCTACCTGCCCTGGGCGGCGCTCACGCCGCTTTTCGGCGTGCTCGCCTTCCAGATGGACGGGGTCTTCATCGGCGCGACCTGGTCGCGCGACATGCGCAACATGATGTTGTTGTCGCTGGCGATCTATATCGCCGCCTACTACACCCTGTTTCCGCTCATGGGAAACCACGGTCTGTGGCTGTCGCTGGAAATCTTCCTGGGCGCGCGCGGCATCAGCCTGGCCGCCATGTGCCGCCACCGCGCCAACCAGACGTTTCAGCCCGCTTGAGGGCTCTCTTAGAGATCCAGACCGGCCCAGGCGTCCAGATTGACGCCGCGCGCCTCGGAAATGTGGTTCAGTCCGTGCCGGTCGAGCTTGTCCGACAGGCCCTTCAGGATCTCTCCGACAAGACCGATGCCGTGATAGGTCAGCGATGAATAGAGCTGCAGCAGGTCGGCGCCCGCGGTAATTTTGGTCCAGGCGCTTTCCGCGCTGTCGATCCCGCCGACACCGATGATCGGCAGATCGGGACCGGCGAGCCGGCGCGCCTTGGCAAGGGCAATGGTGGATTTGCGGAACAGGGGCCGGCCCGACAGTCCGCCGGTTTCCCGCGCGGTCGCCGTGTCGGTCAGGCCGTCACGGGAAACCGTCGTGTTGGAGACGATCAGTCCGTCGACGCATTTGGCCTGCACTTCCTCGATGATGTCGGCAAGCGAGGCCTCGTCCACGTCCGGTGCGATCTTCAACAGGACGGGCACATGCCGTCCGACGACCTGCGTACGTTCGTCCCGCGCGGTAATGACGCCGGTCAGAAGTTCCGCAAGCGCCTCCCGCGCCTGCAGGTCGCGCAGGCCCGGCGTGTTCGGCGAGGACACGTTGACGGTGAAATAGGAGGCGAGATCGGCGAAGGCGTGAATCCCCGCCACGTAATCGGCGACCCGATCCGTGGCATCCTTGTTGGCGCCGACATTGACGCCGACGATACCGGTCTGACGCCTGCGCCCGTCCAGCCGGCGGCGCAGCGCCTCATGGCCTTCGTTGTTGAAACCATAGCGGTTGATCACGCCCTGATCGGCGGGCAGACGGAACACGCGGGGCTTCGGATTTCCCGGCTGTGGCCTCGGCGTGACGGAGCCGACCTCGGTGAAGCCGAAGCCCAGTTTCAAAAGCGCATCGGGAACCTCGCCGTTCTTGTCGAAACCTGCCGCCAT
The DNA here is from genome assembly GCF_014692675.1 of Roseibium aggregatum. GTDB lineage: Bacteria > Pseudomonadota > Alphaproteobacteria > Rhizobiales > Stappiaceae > Roseibium > Roseibium aggregatum_C. The sequence continues at coordinate 140,766 of NZ_JABFCZ010000012.1, forward strand.
GCCCAGAGGATTGGGAAAGCGCAGATCCCAGAGCCGCACTTCCAGGCGCGGATCGGCGGCGACCGGGCACTTCGGCATCAGACCCGTCTTCAGCGCCTTGATGGTCAGGCCGTGGGCTGTCTCCGCGTCCAGAAAATGAAGCCCGGCCAGGGCCAGTTTTTCAAACGGAGACGCGGTCATTGTCCAAGGTCCGGAAAGACATGCGCACCATCGGCTCCGAGCGGCAACTGCCGGACCCAGACGGCAAGCGATGTCGGCAGATCGGCATAAAGATGCGGGAACAGGTCCCCTCCCCGCGACGGCTCCCATTTCAGGTCCGGGCCGAGGCCGTCCGCATCGAAAGCGGCAAGCAGCAGGCCGTCCTGACCGGCGAAATGTTTGGCAGCGGTTTCCCGCGCCTGGTCCGCGGTGGAGAAATGGATGAAGCCGTCGGCCAGATCCACCGGTGCGCCCTTGAAGACGCCAAGCGCTTCGGCTTCCTGCCAGAGGTCTTCGGGCACAATCTTGAAAATCAGTCGCATGCGGATCACGTCCTGGAAGTCGGGTTGGTCGCCCGGCTCCGTCACCGGAACCGGGCGGCGCGGACCCTATCGCCTGACGCACCGCAGAACAAGCGTGGGCAATGGCCTACCGGGCTTTGACAGAAATTTTCGCCCCGAACATAATTATCAAAAGGGATATTCCTGCCGCACCAATGCCCGTAATCAAAAAACCAATCGGAGCACGGATTGGGATTGCTTAAGCAGCTCCGCCCGGTCCTGATACCGGCCATTGTCCTGATTGCCGGAGCGAGTTTGCTTGCCTGGCTGCTTCTGGCCGAACCGCCGGCGCCGCCGAGCGCCCAGAAAGTGGCTTCCGCTGATACGGGGCACGAAGCCTCCTCTCCGCCTCCCACCCGCAAAACCGCTGCACCGCAGGCGGATTCGCAAAGCGAAACCACCGGATCGCACATACCGTTGCCGAGCGAAATCCGGGACGTCTCTCCGGAAGGAATCAGCCCGCCGGACGTCACGGGCAGGCTGACACGCATCAGGCCGTCGCAGCGCCTCCTCGACCTTATCAATCCGCCGGTGGAACCGGTACCCGACGGAGAGTTCGAATTGCGCCGGCCGCAGGTGATCGATGCGGGGACCCTCGGGACCGAAGATCTTGTTGTCCGCATTGCCCATGTCAACGCCCTGAAGGCGGACGAAACCTGCGTTTCCCGCGTGGGCGGCACATGGCCCTGCGGCGCGCGCGCCCGAACGGCTCTGCGCGGGCTGGTTCGCATGTTCACGGTCGTCTGCCAGAAGACGGAAGACCTCGGCCCGCGGCAGATCGCGGCGACCTGCACCCGCCGCAAGATCGATATCGGCGAATGGCTCGTCCGCTATGGCTGGGCGGCCCCGGCGGCGACTGCGCCGGAGCCTTACGCTGCGCTGGCGCAAGAGGCGAAGAAGCACAAGCGCGGCAAATGGCAGGCGGAGTGGCTGAAGGATTTGCCGGAACCGGCAGCGGATCTCTCCCTGCCGGACCTCCCGTCCGGCCTGCCCGGAGACTTGCCGGATGACGGTAGCAATATTCTGGTCAGCCCCCAGGATCCGCCGTCGACCGGCCCTGGTCTGCGCGAGACGCTGCCGCCGAACGGCTGACGCCTGCCCCCGAACGCGAAAAGCCGCGCAAACCGCGCGGCTTTTGCCAATCCGATCAGGGGAAGGACGTGCCTTAGGCCGTCAGTTCGCCCTTCAGCGCCTTTTCGATCAGCGCCCGGGTTTCCTTGATGCCGTAAAGAGCCACGAAGGATCCGAAGCGGGGTCCGCGTTCCTGGCCGAGCAGAACCTGGTAGAGGGCCTGGAACCAGGCCACCGAAACGCCGGGACCGCCGTCCGGGCTCTTCTTGTTGTGGTCCTGGTAACGCTCGATCGCACGGGCCACATCGAGGGCGGCATCCTGGATCATCGCGCCGTCCGCATCGGCGGGAAGGGCTGCAAGCTGGGCGTCCAGTTGCTCCAGAGCGGCCCGCTCCACCTCGTCCGGTGCGCGGAACGACTTGGTCGGTTTGACGAAATCGTCGAAGTAGCGGATCGCATAGCCGACCAGCGCATCAAGTTCCGGATGGTTCTCCGGCGTCACACCCGGGGCATAGCGGGAGATGAAGGCCCACAGCACGTCCTTGTTCTCGGCGTTGGAGGCCGAGACCAGGTTGAGCAGCATGGAGAACGGCACCGGCAGATCGATCGCCGGCACCTTGCCGGAGTGAATGTGCCAGGCCGGGTTGCCGAGCTGCTGGTCGAGCGGCATCGACGGGTACTTCTGGGCGAAGGTGTAATATTCGTCGACCGCCTTCGGAATTACGTCGAAATAGAGCTTCTTGGCCGTGCGCGGCTTCTGGAACATGTAGAGCGACAGGCTCTCCGTCGGCGCGTAGGTCAGCCATTCGTCGATGGTCAGGCCGTTGCCCTTGGATTTGGAGATCTTTTCGCCGTTCTCGTCGAGGAACAGTTCGTAGACATAGTGTTCCGGCGGCCGGCCGCCGAGCACCTGGCAAATCCGGTCGTAGACGGCCATGTTCGGGCCGTGGTCCTTGCCGAACATCTCGAAATCGACATCGAGCGCCGCCCAGCGCGCACCGAAATCCGGCTTCCACTGCAGCTTCACATTGCCGCCGGTGACCGGCAGGGTGATGTCGGTACCGTCTTCGTCGGCGAAGGTGATCGTGCCGTTCTTTGCGTCGACATCCTTCATCGGCACATAGAGCACGCGGCCGGAGGTCGGCGAGATCGGCAGGAACGGGCTGTAGGTCGCCTGGCGCTCGGCGCCGAGCGTCGGCAGCATGACATCCATGATCGCCTGGTATTTTTCCAAGGCCTTCATCAGGATCGCGTCGAACTTGCCGGACTTGTAGTACTCGGTCGCACTGGCGAATTCGTAATTGAAGCCGAACGTGTCCAGGAACCGGCGCAGCATGGCGTTGTTGTGCGCGGCAAAGCTGTCGTAGTCGCCGCCGAAGGGGTTCGGCACCGAGGTCAGCGGTTTGTGCAGATGCGGCTCCAGCATTGCCCGGTCCGGCACGTTTTCCGGGATCTTGCGCATGCCGTCCATGTCGTCGGAGAAGCACAGCAGCCGGGTCGGGATCTTGTCCTCGGTGATCAGCCGGAAGGCGGTGCGCACCATGGTGGTGCGGGCGACCTCGCCGAAGGTGCCGATGTGGGGCAGGCCCGAGGGTCCGTATCCGGTCTCGAACAGAACCGGCCGGCCCGGATCCCGTTTCTCGATCCGTTTGACCAGTTTCCGCGCTTCTTCGAAGGGCCAGGCTTTGGAAGCCCGGGCCGCCTCGACAAGATCTTGCGAGAGGTCAAGCGGTGGCAGGGATTGGTCGGTCATAATGTGTTTTCAGTTCTGTTGAGGTGAAGAAATCCGCGCTGCGTGGCCTCAACGAAAGCCCGCAAACCGCGGCGACAGACGCGTAGAGCATAGCCGACGCGATGGTCAAGTGTCTTTTGCCCGCAGGAGAGCGCCCGAAAGCGCGCCTTCGTGCCGGTTAACAGGGGGCTTCCGGTCACTCGATTGTCGACCTTGTGTGACTTGAAGTGCGATGCGTGAGCGGGTACCACACGCAAAACCTATAGCTGGCGACAAGGCAATACACTCAATGAGCGACACAATCAGCATTCAGGAAGCCCTGATCTACGTCATGGTCATCACATCGGCATCCGACGCCAGCATGACCGATAGCGAGCTGGCCACCATCGGCGAAGTGGCCAAGACCCTTCCGGTGTTCCGCGACTATGATTCCGCGAATGTGCTGCCGGCCGCCCAGCGTTGCGGCGAGAGGCTTCAGGCAGAAGACGGCCTGACCGAAGTGCTGCGCCTGGTGGCCGACACTTTGCCGGTCCATCTGTTCGACACCGCCTATGCGCTGGCGGTTGAGGTCGCTGCAGCCGATCTCGGCGTCTCCAAGGAGGAATTGCGCATCCTCCAGCTGCTGCGCGACCGCTTCAACCTCGACAAGCTGACGGTGGCCGCCATCGAGCGCGGCGCGATCGCCCGGCACCGGACGGTATAATCTTTCAGTTCATGCTCCGGATCGCATCCGGCAGGTCGAGCGAAAAGGCCGGGATGGCCACGTCGAAGGTCGTCCCGTCCTGGCGTTCCATGCCGTAGCTGCCCTGCATGAAGCCGGAGTCGGTGGAAAGCGGGCATCCGGAGGAATATTCGAAGGTCTCGCCCGGGCTGATCACCGGCTGTTCGCCGACAACGCCTGCGCCGCGCACTTCCTCCACGCGCCCCTGCGCATCCATGATTTTCCAGTACCGGGTCTTGAGCTGAACCGGCTCGTCGCCGTCATTGCGGATTTCCACCGCATAGGCCCAGATATACTCGTTTTCCTCCGGATTGGATTCGTCATCGAGGTAATAAGGCTCGACGGAAACCTCAATTCGGTTGGTGACCGCGCGATACATTCCAAAACTCCAGTCGTCTCGTGCAGTGTGTCTGTCTGCCCTTTATGCGCTTATAGGGCCGATGACGCATCCGTGAAAGGGATCGGCTGTTCAAAGTCTCGATATTAAGTAGTTAGACGGAAATAATGCCGGTCCCGAAGTGAGAGAACCATGTTCGATAGCCGTCTGCGCCCCCTGATCGACCCGCCGCTGAATGCAGCCGGCAAGCGCCTTGCCCGCACGGGGATCAGCGCCAATGCGGTCACGGTATCGGGTTTCGTCTTCGGCATGGCGGCCGCCGTCCTGATCGCCCTTGGCGCCCCGCTGGCAGGCCTCGTGTTCGTGCTCCTGAACCGCCTGGCAGACGGTCTGGACGGCGCGGTCGCAAGGGTCAACGGCAAGACAGATCTGGGCGGCTACCTCGACATCACTCTCGATTTCTTCTTCTACGGCGCAGTGCCCTTTGCCTTCGCAGTCTTCGATCCGTCAAAGAACGCACTTGCCGCCGCGGCCCTGCTTTTAAGCTTCTACGCCAATGGCGCGTCGTTTCTCGCCTTCGCTATCATGGCGGAAAAGCACGGCCTCGAAACCGACCGGCAGGGATCCAAGTCGCTCTATTATCTGGGGGGGCTGGCAGAGGGCGCGGAAACCATCGCCCTCTTTATCCTGATGTGCCTGTGGCCGTCCGGCTTCGTCCTTCTCGCGTGGACCTTCGCCGCCGTCTGCATCGTCTCCGCCGGCGCCCGGATCCTGATCGGCGTCCGGACGCTCAGGCGGATGCCGACTACTTGATTGCGTCGAGTGCGCCCTGGATGTCCTCCAGCAGGTCTTCTGGATCCTCCAGGCCGATGGACAATCGGAGCAGGCCGTCGGAGATATCGAGCTCGGCCCGCGCCTCCTCGCCGATCGACTGGTGGGTCGTCGTCGCCGGATGGGTGATCAGGCTCTTCGCATCGCCCAGGTTGTTGGAAATCTTCACGATCTCCAGCGCATTGGTGAAACGGAACGCGGCCTCCTTGCCGCCGTCGATCTCGAAGGCGAGCATGGTGGAGCCGGCGCGCATCTGCCGCTTCGCGACGTCCGCCTGAGGGTGATCGTCCCGGCCGGGATAAATCAGCCGCGAGACCGCGGACTGTCCGGCAAGGAAGTCGGCGATACGGCCGGCGGTGGCGGTCTGCTTCTCGACCCTGAGCGGCAGGGTTTCCAGACCCTTCAAGAGCACCCAGGCGTTGAACGGGCTCATATGCGGCCCGGTGTGCTTGACGAAGGGCATGACCTCGTCGGCAATCCATTCCTCGTCGGACAGCACGATGCCGCCGAGACAACGGCCCTGGCCGTCTATGTGCTTGGTCGCCGAATAGACGACCACATCGGCGCCGAGCGTGAGCGGCGCCTGATAGATCGGCGTCGCGAAGACGTTGTCCACGATGAGCCGTGCGCCGACCGAATGGGCGATGTCGGCCACAGCAGCGATATCGATCACTTCCAGCGTCGGGTTGGTCGGGCTTTCCAGGAACAGGGCCGCCGTATTCGGTTTCACCGCCGCCTTCCACTGGTCCAGGTCGGTGCCGTCGACCAGGGTCGATTCAACGCCGTAACGCGGCAGCAGCGTTTCGACGATATAGCGGCAGGACCCGAACAGGGCCTTGGCGGCGACCACGTGATCGCCCGCCTTGACGGAGGCCATGAGCGCCAGATTGACCGCGGCCATGCCGCTGGCGGTCGCCCGCGCGGCCTCCGCGCCTTCCAGCACCTTCATGCGGTCCTCGAACATGGCCGTCGTCGGATTGGCATAGCGCGAATAGACGAAACCCGGATTCTCGCCGTTAAACCGGGCTTCCGCCGCTTCGGCATCCGCATAGACGAAGCCCTGCGTCAGAAAAAGCGCTTCGGACGTCTCCCCGTGTTGAGAGCGGGATGTTCCGCCGTGAACCAGCTCCGTCGCCGGGCGCCAGGTCTTCTTCGCTTTCGTGTCGTTGGTCGTCATAGAAATTCACCCCAAAATGCAAAAACCCCGGCCTGGACCGGGGTTTTTTACAACCCGGCCTTTTTAGCTACTTGTTTAACGTGGCTGCAAGCCGGCCGGCCCAAATCACCACGGATCCCGGACACGAATAGGGTAAAACCCCTCGCAGGTCAAATAGCTCAGGTCGAATATGTGTTGGCCTCCATGTGCCGATCCGCTAAGCACGGGGGTAAGGAACGCATTGAAACGGGAAGAACGGATGACAGCGGCACCGACGGGCATATTGCCGGCGCATACGATCGAAGCAATGTTCGGCGACAATACGATCTTCGCCGAAAGCGCACCGGTGAAGGGGCAGATCCAGCCGGCAAGTCTCGATCTGCGTCTGGGCCACACCGCCTACCGGGTCCGCGCCAGTTTCCTGCCCGGACCGGGCGCCACGGTTGCCGAAAAGCTCGAAGCGCTGGAACTTCATGCGTTCAATATTTCCGAGGGCGCGGTTCTGGAAACCGGCTGCGTCTATATCGTTCCCCTGCAGGAAAACCTCGCTTTACCGGGCGACATTTCGGCGACCGCAAATCCGAAAAGCTCCACCGGGCGGCTTGACGTGTTCACCCGGGTGATTGCCGACCACGGGCTTGCGTTCGACACGGTTCCCGCCGGCTACAGCGGCCCGCTTTACGCTGAAATCTCGCCGCTGACTTTCCCGATCCTGGTGCGCGCCGGTTCGCGCCTCAGCCAGATCCGATTCCGGCGCGGCCATGCGGCGGTATCCGACGAGGACCTGCAAAAGGTTCATAGCGCGCACACGCTGGTTTCCGGCGGCAACGAACGTATCGGCGGCGGCGTCCAGCTTTCCATCGACCTGGAGGGCGAAGGCGAAGGCAGCCTGGTCGGCTACCGCGCCAAGCACCATTCCGGCCTGATCGACGTGGATCTGCCGGGCGAAAAGGACCCGCTCGACTTCTGGGAACCGATCTACCGGCGCGGGGCTGCCGAACTGATCCTCGACCCGAACGAATTTTATATCCTGGTCAGCCAGGAGGCCGTTCATGTGCCGCCGGAATATGCAGCGGAAATGGTGCCCTTCGATGCGCTGGTCGGCGAGTTCCGGGTCCATTACGCCGGCTTTTTCGACCCGGGCTTCGGCCATGCGGGCGCCGGCGGCATCGGTTCGCGCGCCGTCCTCGAAGTCCGTTCCCACGACGTGCCGTTTATCGTGGAGCACGGGCAGACGGTCGGCCGCCTGGTTTACGAGAAAATGGCCGAACGGCCGAAACAGCTCTACGGCGAAGGCATCGGTTCCAACTACCAGGGCCAGGCGCTGAAGCTTTCCAAGCATTTCAAGGTGCCCTCCTGAGGGCCGTCATGGACCTCTTCACGGTATCAAGCGAAGCCACCGGCGAGCTGGAAGACCGCAAGTCGCGGTTTCTGGCGTTTCTGGTGCCCTATGCCGATTTCGCGGCCCGGCTGGAAGCGTTGCGCAAGGAGCACCGCAAGGCGAACCATTTCGTCACCGCCCATCGACATCTTCTTGATGACGATCGGATCGAGGAAAGCGGCAAGGACGACGGCGAACCCGCCGGCACCTCCGGCATGCCGACGCTCAAGGTGCTGCAGGGCGCGAAGCTGATCGATGCGGGCGTCATCGTCGTGCGCTATTTCGGCGGCGTGAAGCTCGGCGGCGGCGGTCTGGCACGCGCCTATTCAGGTGCCGCGGCCGATGCCATTGCCAACGCGAGGCTGGTACCGTTTCAGAAGCTGGCCCGCAAGACGGTCAGTGCGGAGTTCGCCCACAGTTCCGACCTGGAACGGCAGGTGGAAACGCTCGGCTTGACCGTGATATCCCGCGACTACACCGCGACGGGCGTGACGCTTGTGGTCGAGGGGCCGGAAGACCTGATTGAACAGGTCTAGTTTGCGCTGGAAAACAATGCCTACTGGCTCGCCGCTCCATCAAGGACGTGGATGCACAGGCCGGGGCCGACATTCATAAGCGTCTTGTCCGTCAGCTCAAATCCGCCGCCCGCCATGCCGCCGACCACGGAGAAGACGAGATCGCTGACAAGTATCGCCTCAATGTCCGAAAACGGATAGTCCTTCTCTCGTTCCAGTACTGTCTTCGCCACTGTCGGCCCCAACTGGGATTGCATTTCATCTATGTCCTCCTGGCTGGAGACCTGAAAGCGGTTCATCATCCCCAGGACAATGGACGCGTTTTCCATCACGTTCTTGCATACGTAAAAGCGAAACTCCCAGTCATTGAGACGCTTTATGGGAATTCCCTGCGCCGCAACAGGCAATGAATGACAGATGCCGATGGCAAGAGCCAAAATCGGTATGAAAACTCTTTTCAACTCAAGGAAACGCGCCTTTGCGGCCGACTTAAAACATTCGAACAATTCACTGCCCCCGGTTCAACTCCACTTGCGGCGGGTCCATATCCCGGATCTGCCGCATAGCCGGGAAAGACCATACAAATATTGCCTCCGGGGCAACAGCCTGAGATTGAGAAAATCTTCAGAAACAATCAGAACTTGGCTTCAGGCGTGATCAGGCCCGTTCCAGCAGCCAGTCCCGCACCTGTTTCGCCGGGTCCGACAGGGTCCGGGTCTTGTGCCAGACCACATAGAACGCCTTGCCGGTCTTCAGGGTGTGGCCCGTCACCCGCTGAAGCAGGCCTGCGCCGACCATGTGTTCGGTCAGATGGGTCCAGCCGAGGGCGATCCCCTGCCCTTCGATGGCCGCCTGCATGACCAGTGCGTAGTCGTTGATCACCAGGCCACGGAGCGGACGCGGCGCCTGCACGCCGGCGCTTGCAAGCCAGTCGGCCCAGTCGATGGCGTCGCGATAGGGCTCTTCCAGATGGATCAGGCGGTGGCTCAGCAATTCCTCCGGCGTATCGGGCAGGCCCGCGATTTCCTTGTATCGGATACCGGCGACCGCGATGATTTCCTCTTCGGCCAGAAAGGCGCAGTCGTATTCCGGCCAGTCCTCGGGCTGGCCGCCGCGAATGCCGAGCGGGATACCTTCCGTCAGAAGGTCCAGATCCCGGTCCGCACTCTGAATCCGTAACTCGATATCCGGCAGGTCGTTTCTGATCCGCTGCAGCTTGGGCATCATCCAGAAGGATGCGAAGGCTGTGGAGCCGACCAGCGTGACGTGGGTTTCGGTCGCAAAGGACCGCAGCTCTTCCGCCGATTTTCGAATATGCGACAGACCCAGGGTCACATCGGCGAAGAACCGTCGCCCCGCGTCGGTCAGAACGACCTTCCTGTGCTCGCGCCGGAACAGGCTCACACCCAGTTGCGCTTCCAGGGAGCGGATCGCCTGGGAGACGGCCGCCTGGCTCATGCCGAGTTCCCGCCCGGCCGCAGTGAAACTCTGCAGGCGTCCGGCCGTTTCGAATACGATCAGGGCGCCCGCGGAGGGCACGAGGAAACGCAGGTTTCGCATAAGTCCAGCTTATCTCACTAATTAGAATTTTCCAGCTTCACCGCGCATTTTTCCGCTCCTAGGCTGAACCGGTCAGCGAAGGAGATGCGCCATGGAACCGTTGCGGAGCGTCGACGAAAACACCCTCACCACCCCACGCCGGACAAGGGAAGGCGGCCGTCAGGGAAGACGGGAGAAACGCACCGCCCCATCGCAGGCCCTGCACCGGCCGTTCATTGCCCGCAACATTCCACCTTACGAGGTTCTCTCAGAAGAAAATCTTATGCGGATCGAGGCAGCCGCCGACCGGATTCTGGCCGAGGTCGGGATCGAGTTTCGCGGCGATGACGAGGCTCTCGCCATGTGGCGAAAGGCCGGTGCCGATGTTTGCGGAGAGCTGGTGCGCTTCGCGCCGGGCATGCTGCGGGAAATCCTGAAGACAGCGCCGGCGGAATTCACCCAGCTTGCGCGCAACCGGGAAAACAGCGTCCGGATCGGCGGGAAAAATGTCGTCTTCGCCCCGGCCTACGGGTCACCCTTCGTCATGGACCTGGACAAGGGCCGGCGTTACGGCACGCTGGAGGATTTCAGGAACTTCATCAAGCTCGCCCAGAGTTCTCCCTGGCTGCACCATTCCGGCGGAACCATCTGCGAGCCGGTCGACGTGCCGGTCAACAAGCGCCATCTCGACATGGTCTACAGCCATATCCGCTATTCCGACCGGCCGTTCATGGGGTCCGTCACCACAGACGAGCGGGCGCAAGACTGCATCGACATGTGCCGCCTCCTGTTCGGCGAACAGACGGTGGAGGACAACTGCGTTATCCTCGGCAACGTCAACGTGAACTCGCCCTTGGTCTGGGACGGCATGGCGACAAAGGTCATCCGGACCTATGCCCGCGCCAATCAGGCCGCCGTGATCGTGCCCTTCATCCTGGGCGGTGCCATGGGACCGGTAACCAACGCGGGCGCCATCGCCCAGGCGCTGGCGGAAACTATGGCAGGCTGTGCCCTGACCCAGCTGGAACGGCCCGGCGCGCCGGTGATCTTCGGCAATTTCCTGTCATCCATTGCGCTGCGCTCCGGTTCGCCCACATTCGGTACGCCGGAGCCTGCGGTCGGGTCGCTGGTGGTGGGCCAGCTTGCCCGCCGGCTCAAGCTGCCGTTGCGCTGTTCGGGAAATTTCACCACCTCCAAGCTCCCCGATGCCCAGGCCATGGGCGAAGGGACCATGTCCATGCTCGCCGCCGTCCACTGCGGCGCGAATTTCATCCTGCATTCGGCCGGGTTCCTCGACGGCCTTCTGTCCATGTCCTACGAGAAATTCGTCATGGACACCGACCTGTGCGGCGCGCTGCACACCTATCTCGACGGCGTCACCGTGGACGACAATTCGCTGGCGCTCGATGCCTTCCCGGAGGTCGGCCCTGGCAACCACTTCTTCGGCTGCGCCCATACCATGGCCAACTACCAGACGGCCTTCTGGGATTCCGACATGGCCGACAACGAGCCCTTCGAGAAATGGTCGGACGCGGGATCGGTCGATGCGGCGACCCGCGCCAACCGGCTTTGGAAGAAGCGGCTTGAGGACTATCAGGCGCCGGAAATCGATGGCAGTGTTGACGAAGCCCTGCAAGCTTATGTCGCTCGGAAGAAAGCCTCGGTGGAGGACCAGTGGTATTGAGGCCTTGTGAAGCCACGTAGCCGGAGACCAGGAAAGAGAATGTCGAACGATCCGCTGCTCCAGCCGTTTCAGCTCAAGCACTTGACGCTGAAGAACCGCATCATGTCGACGGCCCACGAGCCGGCCTATGCGGAAGACGGCATGCCGAAGGAGCGCTACCGGCTCTATCACGCGGAAAAGGCCAAGGGCGGCATTGCCATGACCATGACGGCGGGCTCCGCGCTGGTCTCGCGCGACAGCCCGGCGGCCTTCGGCAACCTGCATGCCTATGACGACGCGATCGTGCCGTGGTTGAAGGACCTCACCGATCACTGCCACGAATACGACTGCAAGGTGATGATCCAGCTCACCCACCTCGGCCGCAGGACCGGCTGGAACACGGCCGACTGGCTCCCCGTGCTCGCTCCGTCGCTTGTCAGGGAAGCAGCCCACCGCTCGTTTCCGAAGATGGCGGAAGACTGGGACATCGAACGGATCATCGGCGACTATGCCGCAGCTGCCGGACGGATGCAGGCCGCCGGTCTCGACGGCTTCGAGATCGAAGCCTACGGCCACCTCATGGACAGTTTCTGGTCGCCGGCGACCAACCACCGGGACGACGACTACGGCGGCTCGCTGGATAACCGGCTGCGGTTCACCTGGCGGGTGATCGAGGCGATCCGCAAGGAGGTCGGTCCGGATTTCATCGTCGGCATCCGCATGGTCGCCGACGAGGATTGGGACAAGGGTCTTTCCCGCGACGAGGGTGTGGAGATCGCCCGGCGCATTGCTGACAGTGGCAACTTCGACTTCATCAATCTCATTCGTGGCCATATCGACAGCGACGCGGCGCTTTCCAAGGTGATTCCGATCCAGGGTATGCGGTCAGCGCCTCACCTGGACTTTGCCGGTGAGGTGCGCGCGGCAACCAAGTTCCCGGTGTTTCATGCCGCCCGCATCAGTGATGTGGCGACCGCGCGGCATGCGGTCGCCGAAGGCAAGCTCGACATGGTCGGCATGACCCGGGCCCATATTGCCGACCCGCATATCGTCGCCAAGATTACCCGCGGCGAGGAAGCGCGCATCCGTCCTTGCGTCGGTGCCACCTATTGCCTCGACCGGATCTATGAGGGCGGCGGGGCGCTGTGCATTCACAATGCGGCGACGGGACGGGAAGCTGTTATTCCGCACCAAATCGCGAAAAGCGAAACGCCCGGCAAGCGCGTCGTCATCGTCGGTGCAGGTCCGGCCGGACTGGAAGCCGCACGGGTCGCCGGGGAACGGGGCCATGCTGTCACGGTGCTGGAAGCCTCCGGACGCGCCGGCGGACAAGTCAGCCTTCTCGCCCAGAACCCGCGGCGGAAGGAAATGATCGGCATCGTCGACTGGCGGCTTGAGGAACTTGACCGGCTCGGCGTGGAGATCCGCTACGACACCTATGCGGAGAGCGGAGACGTGCTGGCGCTCGAGCCCGATGTGGTCATCGTCGCCACCGGCGGCATTCCTCAGAACCCGCCGCTGGAGGCCGGTGACGATCTGGTCGTGTCCTCCTGGGACATCATCGGCGGCACGGTCAAGCCGGCCGGTACTGTCCTCGTCTATGACGATTCGGGCGGGCACCAGGGCATGACCGCCACGGAAATGATCGCCAACGCCGGCGCCTCGCTCGAACTCATCACGCCGGAACGCTTCTTCGCCCCGGAAATCGGCGGGCTGAACCATGTGCCCTACATGAAGGCCTTCCAGGAAAAGGGTGTCCGGATCACGATCAACACCCGGCTGACGGCGGTCCGGCGGGACGGAAACGGCCTTGTCGCGACGCTTGGATCGGACTATGCCGACGGCTGGTCGGAAGAACGGCAGGCGGATCAGGTGGTCGTCGAACACGGCACCTGGCCCATGGACGAGCTTTACTTCGACCTGAAACCGCTGTCGTCCAATCTCGGCGCGGTCGACTACGACAGGCTGGTCATGGGCGGGGACGTGTTTCCGGCAGCGTCGAACGACGGAAAGTTCATCCTGTACCGCATCGGCGACGCGGTCTCGGCCCGCAACATCCATGCAGCCATCTACGACGCGCTCCGCCTCGGGATCCGCTGGTAGTTCGTCCGAAAGCCGCATTATAATGCACAGTGTTTCGCGACTCGGGGGCCTGACCGAATGTATCGCATTACCCTGGATTGCCACGGCGTTCCTGTTGCAGCAGGCGCAGAAGCGGCGCGCGACATCATGGAGGCCTTCCGACTCCACTATCCGCACGAAAACAACGTCGTTTGTACATTCGAGGGAAGCACGTTGAGGCTTGTCGCCGAAAACGATTATGATCCAGAGGGGCTCAACCTCATGGATGAATTTTCAGACAACATTTCCGCATGCATAGCTGAGCCGTTCGACGGCGATATCGAACTGGTCAGCGTCGAAACCCTCGATTGAAATCGTCCACACCGCCCAAGAACGGGATTGGTTCCATTCATCCGTTCCAGCGCATTCAATTCGCCGGAACAACAGGCTTCGTCGCCTCCGCTTCCAGCGCCGTCCACAGACCGACTTCCATCGCCTGCTGACGGCCGCGGATGGCGACGGTTTCGGTGCGGGGGGCCTGCAGGTCGGCACGTGCTTCGCGGCTGGCCGCCTCCATCAGCTCCGATGACATGGCCACCAGGGAGTCATGCGCCTTGGCCACCTCCATCAGGCGGCTCGCCACGTTGACGCAATCGCCGGTCACGGTGATCTGCTGTTGGTGTTCGTGGCCCAGGCGCGACAGAACGACAGGGCCGAAATGCACACCGGCGCGCAAGGCGCCGACACCCGATCTCAAACCGGTACCGGCCATCCATTTGCCGACCTCACGGACAAGGTCGAAGGTGCATTGCCAGGCATTGACCGCGTCCGATGGTCCAGGGTCAGGGACACCGAAGCAGATCATGGCGCCATCACCCATGAAGGACATGGCAAGGCCGTTGTGCCGTTCGGTTTCATTGACCACGATCGTATGAAACGCCTTCAGGAATTCCCGCGTTCCGGCGGGGCCCATCTGCTCGCTCAAGCCCGTGTAGCCGGCCAGATCGACGAAGAGCACAGCCGCGTCCTGTTCGCGAGGCTCAAGCAGAAAGGTCGGGTCCTCGGCAATGCGCCGCGCCAGTGCGGGCGCCTGGAAGCGGCTGAGAGCATCCTGAACGGTCTCGAGCCGCTTCAACTGATAGCGGTCGAAAACCTGGCGGAGAATGGCAAGACCGATGACGGGCGGCACGCCTGCGGCAAGGGGCAGCGCCGCGCTGAACCAGTATCCTTCGCCGAGCATCAGCGTCACGGCTGCCAGCCAGCCGCACAAAAGCAGCACGAAAAAGATGGAAGCGACGGCGAGCGGAAAAAAGGCCGCTGCCGCCATTCCGGCCACGGTGATCAGGATGGCGGCGGCCGCATCCACGCGCCGGACGGTCCCATCCCTGATCAGGGCCGACCCGTCGAGCAGATTGGAAACCCCGGTCGCAAGCGCCTCGACCCCCGGCAATATCTGGTCAAAAGGCGTGCTGAACCGGTCGCCGACACCGGTCGCCGTCACCCCCAGCAGAACCAGGCGGTCCTTGACAGCGGCAGCCGCCGCTCCCCCATCGAAAAGATCCTGTGCGCTGATGGTCCTGATGGTTCCGCCAGGACCGTAATAATTCAACGGCAGATGCCAGCCGAGATCGAGCGGCTGGACCCGGTCCGGAAAACGAAGCCCCTCGCCGGTCAAGGCCGGCATCTCTCCCAGATACAGGCCAACCGCACGCAGGCTGAGGGACGGCGCCAGGCCCTCCGGTGTTTTGAACAAAAGCGGGATATGCCGTGGCGTGCCGCCCGCATCCGCCGCAACGTTGACAAGCCCCACGGACGCCGCCGCCGCGAATTCCGGCAGCGGGCGCAGAACGTACCGGGAGTTGGGACGATCGAAACAGGACGGTTTTCGCCCTTTCCGTTTTCGTCCTTGAAGACGCCTGCGGCGGCGATGACACTGGGCAGGCTGCCGAGGGCGGCGGTCAGTTTCACATCGGCCGTTTCATCCGTTTTCCCGACCAGCAGCATGTCGATACCAAGCGCCTTTGCACCGGCATCGCGTATCTTTCCGACCAGATCCGCCAGGCGGTCCCGTCCGATCGGGTAGCGCCCCGCCTTTGCGACGGTGTCGTCATCGATCCCGACGATGACCACATCCTTTGGAGCCGGACGGGAGCCGACCGCCAGGATCCGCATGTCGAGAAGCACGGTCTCCGCACGATCGATAGGGCTGGCCAGCCCCTGCAGGTGCCGTTGCCCGAGCCAGCCGGTCCAGACGACGCCAACGAGCACGGCAAGAGCAACAGACCAGTAAGGCAGGCTTGATTTCATCGAGCGAAGCGGGCGAGCAGCCTATCGACCTTTTCCTGGGGCCAGCGCTTGACGACCAGCGGCTCGCCGGTCGTCACGGTCACCCCTTCGCCCGGGGCAAGTGCAACTGCTTCCGACCCGTTCGGGCGGGAAACGCCGACTTCGCCGCGCACCACGAAGACGGACGTTACCGCGTCCTCCACATCCACCGCGTAGACCGTTCCGCGCACGGCGGCAATCGCCTGCGGCGTCAGGATCTGAAACGGCCCGCTCCCGGGCTCGACCTCAACCAGGACGCCCTTTCCGGACAGTTCGGCCGATTGGGGGCGCCCCTGGCTTCCCGAGCCTATGTCGAATGCCGCGGCCGCCTCGGCCTCCAGAACCAGGCCACCCTCGCATGTATAGACAACCCGGGCGGGATTGGTCAGTTCGCTTTGGACGCAGCCGTTGACCTGTTGCGCCATGGCGGCCGACGGGGCGATGGCCAGAAACCACGCGAAGGCTGGCATTAGGGTGAGAATTCGCATTGGCATCCATCCCTTGAAAGACTTGTAAAAAATAACGGTTCGACCTCATAAATCAGGCGAAGGTCACGAATTTCTTCTGCGATGGCCACCGTGTTATTGACACCATACCCAAAGATGAAGGCGCAGGGAATGAGCGACGAGGGCACCGCCGAAAAAGAAAGATTGCTGGGCCAGAGCTTCATCTTCAAGGCGCTTGACGATCAGAGCAAACGCGACCTGGCCGCCTTTGCCTATCTCAAGCGGTATTCTGCCGGTGACGTGATTTTCAACATGGGGGCTCCCGGCCAGAGCATGATGGCCATCGCGGAAGGCACGGTCCGAGTAAGCATGCTGACGCCGACAGCGCGGAATGTCACTCTCGCAGAGCTTCACGCCGGGGACGTCTTCGGAGAAATCGCCCTGCTGGACGGGCGGGAAAGGTCGGCCGACGTTCGGGCGTTGACCAATTGTACCGTGGCCGTTCTGGAAAGGCGGGCGCTGCTGGACATCCTGAAACGCAATCCGGACCTGTCGATCAACCTCATCGGGTTGCTGTGTCAACGGGTGCGGCGGTCCGATGAGCGGATGATGGAAATTGCCTTTCTCGACCTCCCCTCACGCCTGGCCCGCCTTTTGTTGCGCGTGACCGTGACCGCTCCCGGAAGCGAGGCAAAACCCCTGACGCGCCTGTCCCTTTCCCAGTCCGAAATCGCCAGCATGATCGGCAACACCCGCGAGAACGTGAACCGCTGCCTGCGCAAATGGCAGCGTTCGGAGCTTATCGATCTGAAGGACGGCTGGCTGATCGTGCGGGACAGATCCGGGCTCGAGGACATCGCTGAAAGCGTGTGACTGGTGGTCTGCTCTCGACCGTCCGCATCAGAGACTGTTCCCCAAACTACTGATTTTAGTCATTAATTGTTGCCCGTGTTCGGGGAGTGTCGCGCGTCACAGGTACCGGGGCCGGATCACGCCTAGGTTCTGGACATCGGCGGAGGGAGCTTCGCCGGAGTTCAAACCAAGAGGAAAATGAACATGTTTCGGAAGTCCATTATCTCGGCATTCACAATCGCAATCCTGGGAACCACTGCCGCCGCGTTCGGCACGACCGCGGCTTCGGCCGGCGGCTATGGCTACGGCGGCAACACCTACGGCAATGGCGGTTACAACGGCGGCCACAATGGCGGCTACCAGCAGCCCTACCGCAACGGCCACAACTGGCAGAAGCACGTCGACTGGTGCTTCAACCGCCACAACAGCTACAACGCACACTCCAACACCTACCGGCCGTACAGCGGCCCGCGCCAGCCGTGCTACTCACCGTATTACAAGGGCTGACCCGGCAATGGTCTGACCGCAGACCCATCCCCTCCCCTGGCCCGGCATCAGACCGGCAGCACCCCCCGGCCTCGGCCGGGGGTTTGTGCTTTTGCTTCCCGCTGCAGAATGACCGGCAAATTATCCCGGCTTTTCCGGCCGGATCCGGAAGAACGGGCCTCTGCAAATGCGTCTTGACAGAAGACGCCGCGGAGCGCAGAAAAGCGCTTCCCAACGCGGGTGTAGCTCAATGGTAGAGCAGAAGCTTCCCAAGCTTAAGACGAGGGTTCGATTCCCTTCACCCGCTCCAGCACTTCATTTCGCGAATAATGGCACGTCCTCGATATTGGGCGTTTCTCCGGAATTTCGGGGAAGCGACCGGCAGCGGCACGCCGAATTCCGGTCTTGCCTTAAGGCTCGCAGAGAGCAGCGCCCCCAAGATCCCGGAAGCCCCCTCGCCTCAGAAGTGTATTGCGAAACTCATAAACATCTACGGTTCTAGTACATTTTGACTTCGGGAAAACCACTTATTTCTTGCTGAAACCTGTCGAGCGGCTACCGACAGACGCGTCTCCCCATTCAAATATATAATATTCACGCCTTTTCACGTGGGTGAAAATAAGTTTATTTAAGTAATAAAATTCCTCGAGAAACCGACAGATTGCCGGACGGGGTTGATCTCATCGTACATGTATAATAATGCTGCCCCGCAACATTCAAACGCAACTGCTCAGCTTACAAAAATTTAAAAAATGAATTTTTCCAAAGGGGTGGCCGAACGCGATAGTTCGTGTTTTGCTAGGAACATGTCGCAAATAAGCATTTCGATATTCAAAAAACGTCGGATGCTACCTTAGGACATCCAATTTCAGAACGATCAATTCCAGAACGATCAAGGACAATCCGAAAGGGGAGACAGGATGACAAAGTCCAAAGACGATGGGCAACTGACCCGTCTTGCAGACGCGGCCCGCACGGGCGGTATCACCAAACGTGAATTTATCCGCTACTCCGTGCTGGCCGGCATCACGGCATCCACGGCAACGGGACTGTGGTCCACCCAGGCGAAAGCCGCGCCGAAGAAAGGCGGGACCTTCCGCTGGGGCGTTCATGACGGCAACACGTCGGACACGCACGATCCGGGCACCTACGTGACGCGGCAGATGATCTTCCTGGCGCATCAGTACCGGAGCTATCTGACCATGATCAATCCGGACAATTCCCTCGGTCCGGATCTGGCAACCGAATGGGAAGCGACACCCGACGCGGCACAGTGGACGTTCAAGCTCAACCCGAACGCCCATTTCGGCCTCAGCGGCAACAAGGTGATGGCCAAGGACGTCGTCGCCTCGATCAACCACCATCGGGGTGAAAAGACGACTTCCGCGGCCAAGGCCCTTTTGACCGATGTCACGGACGTGATGGCCGCCGACGATCATACGGTTGTCATCAAGCTCGGCCGCGGCATCGCGGATCTGCCGTGGCTGATGACCGACTATCACCTGGCCATCTGCCCGGCCAATGACGACGGTACGATCGACTGGCAGTCCGGCGACGGCTGCGGCCCGTACAAGATCGACAGCGGCGAGTTCGGCGTACGCTGGTCCCTGAGCCGCAATGACGGCTGGCACGGCGAGGGCGCTTATTTCGACAAGGTCGAGATGATCATCCTCAACGACCCGAATGCCCGCCAGACAGCCCTTGTCACCGGCGATGTCGACTGTGTGTCGCTGGTCGAGCTGAAGACGCTGTCCCTGCTGGAGCGCAATCCGAACATCAAGGTGGACAACATTCCGTCCGGTGCCGCGATCACCATGCCGATGTTCTGCGATACCGCACCGTTCGACGACGTGAACGTGCGTACCGCCCTGAAGCTCGCCATGGACCGCAAGGAAATCATCGAAAAGATCGCCTTCGGCGCCGCCACGATCGGCAACGACTTCCATCTCTCGCCGGTGCAGCCGTACTGGCCGGACGATATTCCGCAGCATGAATACGATCCTGAAAAGGCCAAGTCGCTGCTGAAGAAAGCCGGCCACGACAACCTGAAGATTTCGCTGTCGACGGCCGACAGCGTCTTCTCCGGCGCCGTCGACATGTGCGTGCTCTATGCCGAACAGGCCAAGAAGGCCGGCGTCGAGCTCCAGGTCGTGCGCGAGCCGAACGACGGATACTACTCCGACGTCTGGCTCAAGAAGCCGTTCACCGCGGTTTCCTGGGGCGCGCGCCCGACTCCGGACGTGATGTTCACGCTCGCCTACAAGGACGACGCGGCCTGGAACGAGAGCCACTGGCACAACGAGAAGTTCAACAAGCTTCTCCTGGAAGCCAAGTCGGAGCTCGACGACACCAAGCGCGCAGAGATGTACCGCGAGATGTGCCTGCTCATGCATGACGACGGCGGCACGATCATCCCGTTCTTCAACAACTTCGTTTACGCACGCCGTTCCAACGTCATGCACGGCGATTCCGTTGCCGCAAGCTGGGCCTGCGACGGCGCGCGCGCGCCGAGCCGCTGGTGGTTCGAAGACGCCTAAGGTGAACAGCACTGGCGCGGCCGGCATCACAAGCCCGGCCACGCCGGACGCACATGACGGCATGCCCGCATCAGAACGGGCTGCCGGAAGGGGCTGGCTGGAGGCGTTGAGTTTTGTTTCATTGACATCACCCGGCATTCTCCAGCACTGGCGGCAGCGCGAACCGGCGTCTGGCGCAAACATCTGGAGGGACATATGGGCGATATCCTGAGGCTCGTTCTCAAACGACTCGGCCTGGGCCTGCTCACGCTATTCGTTGTTTCAATCTTGATCTTCTTCGCGGTCGAACTGCTGCCCGGGGATATCGCCCAGGCGGTGCTCGGACAGAGCGCGACGCCGGAAACGGTTGCCGCCCTGCGCGAGCAAATGGGCCTCAACCAGCCGGCGGTCCTCCGCTATCTGCACTGGCTGGCCGGCGCCCTGACCGGCGATTTCGGCGTCTCGCTCGTCTCCGGAGAACGGGTGACCGCAGCGATCACCGGCCGGTTCATCAACACGCTGTTTCTTGCGACCTATGCGGCCGTGATCGCGGTTCCCATTTCGATCATACTCGGGGTGATCGTCGCGCTTTTGAGAAACACCCTGTTCGACCGGGTCGCCAACGTCCTGACGCTGACGTCCATCTCCTCTCCGGAATTCTTCCTCGGCTACATCCTCATCCTCTATCTGGCCGTGAAGTCGAACTATTTTCCGGCGATCGCAAGCCTGAGCGGGGACATGACCTTTGCCGAGCTGCTGCAGCGAACGTTCCTGCCCGCCCTCACGCTTGTGCTTGTCGTCACCGCGCACATGATGCGCATGACGCGAGCGGCAATCATCAACCTTTTGGCCTCGCCTTATATCGAGATGGCGCGGCTGAAAGGGGTTCCGCCCTGGCGGGTGATCGTCAAACACGCCCTTCCGAATGCCTGGGCGCCGATCATCAACGTCGTGGCCCTGAACCTTGCCTATCTCATTACCGGCGTGGTGTTGGTGGAAGTGGTGTTCGTTTATCCGGGCATCGGCCAGCTTCTGGTGGACGCCGTTGCGAAACGCGACTTCCCGATCGTTCAGGCCTGCTGCCTGATCTTCGCCGCAACTTTCATCCTGCTCAATCTGGCGGCCGATGTCGGAGCCATTTTGACCAATCCGCGGTTGCGGCATCCGAAGTGAGGGCAGCGATATGAACACATTTGTAATCGGATACTACGCGCTGCTGATCGGAGCCTCCTGTCTGGCAGCCTATTTCAAGAAACGCGAAGTCTTCCTGCTGATTTTCTCGCTGACGCTGGCGTCGTTCATCATGGGAATTATCGGTGGTGTCCCCGCGCTTCGCTTCGTGACGATCGCTGCGGGCATGCTTGCCCTTGCAGCCGGAACGTCTTTCGCCTTCCGCGAATTCCTGATCATGATCAGTCCGGAATGGATGGCGAAGGAACTGAGGACGGCTCCGCTGACAGCGGCGTTCGGCATGTTCGTGATCTTCACCTATGCCATTGCCGGCGTTTTCGCCCCGATCATCGCACCGCACGGGGAAGCGCAGGTGATCGCATCGGCCTTCGCGCCGCCAGATGAGAACATGCTTCTGGGGGCCGACCAGCTCGGACGCGACATGTTCAGCCGCATCATTTTCGGCGCCCGCAACTCGGTCGGGCTTGCCCTCCTGGCAACGGCCCTCGCCTTTCTCATGGGTGCGGTCGCCGGCCTTTATGCGGCCACGAAAGGCGGCTGGTTCGACCAGATCCTCGGACGGACGGCCGATGTGATCATGTCCGTACCCTCGCTGATCTTCGCCCTTTTGATGCTGAGTATCTTCGGCACCAATCTGGCCGTCATCGTCATCGTGGTCGCGGTCATCTATTCACCCCGCGTCTTCCGGCTCACACGCGCCGTTGCAGGCAATGTGGTGGTGATGGACTATATCGAGGCGGCAAAACTGAGGGGCGAAGGCACCTGGTACCTGATCCGCCGGGAGATCCTGCCGAATTCGACGGCGCCTCTGATTGCCGAATTCGGCCTGGAATTCTGCTTCGTGTTCCTGCTGATCGCCGGCCTGTCGTTCCTGGGTCTCGGCATCCAGCCGCCAACAGCCGACTGGGGCTCCATGGTGCGGGAAAACGCGACGCTGATTTCCTTCGGTGAAATGACACCGCTGATCCCGGCCGCCGCCATCGCCCTTTTGACGGTTGCCGTCAATTTCGTTGTCGACTGGATGCTGTTCCGGTCCTCCGGCCTGAAGGAGGTTTGACCATGAGTTCGAAGAAAGACGTTCTGCTCAAGATCACCGATCTTCGTATCGAAGGTTTTTCGGACGAAGAATGGATCGAGATCGTCCACGGGGTCGACCTCACCCTGCACAAGGGCGAGGTGCTCGGCCTGATCGGCGAGTCCGGGGCCGGCAAGTCCACGATCGGCCTGGCGGCGATGGGTTTTGCCCGGGACGGCTGCCGGATTTCCGGCGGATCGATCGAATTCGACGGCATGGAGCTGACGACGACGCCGGAGAGCGACCTGCGCGCCCTGCGCGGATCACGGATCGCCTATGTGGCCCAATCCGCCGCCGCCTCCTTCAATCCGGCGCATCGCATCATCGATCAGCACACCGAAGCCCCGATCCAGTACCGGATCCAGAAGCGCATGGAAGCGCAGGAAGACGCCATGCAGCTTTATGAGCGCCTGCGCCTTCCAAATCCGGACGAAATCGGCTTCCGCTATCCGCACCAGGTGTCCGGCGGACAGCTGCAGCGGGCCATGACCGCCATGGCGATGGCCTGCCGTCCCGACCTGATCATCTTCGACGAGCCGACGACGGCCCTCGACGTGACCACCCAGATCGAGGTGCTGGCGGCCATCCGGGATATAGTCGACCAGTTCAACACCGCCGCGATCTACATCACCCACGACCTCGCGGTCGTCGCCCAGATGGCCGATACCATCAAGGTGCTCCTGAAAGGGGAAGAGGTCGAGGAAGCTCCAACGGAGGAAATGCTCGACAATCCGAAGGAGGAATATACCAAGAGCCTGTGGGCGGTGCGCAGCTTCAAGCGGCCGCAAAAGCGCCGGCCGACAGGCCCGGATGCAACGCCGATCGTCTCTGTCCAGGGCATCGATGCCGCGTATGGTCCGACCAAGGTGCTGGACGACGTATCCTTCGATATCTATCCGGGGATGACCGTGGCCGTGGTCGGTGAATCCGGGTCCGGCAAGTCGACGACCGCCCGCTGCATCACGGGTTTGCTGCCGCCGACCAAGGGACAGATCCTGTTCAACGGCGAGGTCATGCCGCCGAAATATCAGGACCGGACCAAGGAACAGCTTCGTCAGGCCCAGATGATCTACCAGATGGCCGACACCGCGCTCAATCCCAAGATCCGGATCAGCGAGATCATCGGCCGCCCGGCCCAGTTCTACGGCGGTCTGAAAGGCGCCAAGCTCAAAAGCCGGGTCGACGAGTTGCTCGACCTGATCGAACTGGAGCCGTCGAAATTCTACAGCCGTTACCCGCCGGAGCTCTCCGGCGGTCAGAAACAGCGTGTCGGAATCGCCCGTGCGCTTGCGGCAAATCCGTCCTTCATCATCTGCGACGAGGTCACCAGCGCGCTGGACCAGCTCGTGGCGGAAGGCATTCTGAAGCTGCTTGACCGGCTGCAGCAGGAGTTCAACCTGGCCTACATGTTCATCACCCACGATCTGGCGACGGTCCGTTCCATCGCGGATGAGGTCGTGGTGATACAGAGAGGCAAGGTCGTGGAACAGGGGCCCAAGGACGAAATGTTCACGCCCCCGCACCATCCCTATACGGATCTGCTCCTGTCCTCGGTTCCGGAAATGGATCCGAACTGGCTCACGACGCTCCTGGAAGAACGCGGCGTCGACGATATCGGCGAAGCCGCCGATGTTTGACGCTCCGGCGGCGACGCCGGAGGTGCGGACAAACAAAACCGCTCCCGGTCCTGACAGGACCGGGGGCTCAGCCTGATTTAAGGGAATTGATCGGCCTGTGCCGGATCAGCCGACCATCAAATAGCCGGACAGCAGCATCGTACCCACGATCACGCCGTAGACGCCGACAAGGGCCGGCCAGGTTCCGCTGTGCTCTTTGTATTCGCGAATAAGTTCATCACGGGTCATGTCGACCTCCTGAAACGCCCGAACTCCGCCGGGGTGATGCGTTGCCGATTTGTGCGACCACTACTAGACGGAAGTTAAGAATTCAATGCGGAAATTCAAGAAATTCTACCGTATTTTTGCATAGCTGATGCGCCTGGCATTTACGGCAGGCATGGCGGAAGCACCTGATCGGAAACGGGCGGCGAATGCCACGGCAACAGAAATGCCTGAAATCGCCGCCGCCCGACGAAAGCCCCTGCAACCGTCCGCAAAAACGCTATAAAGAGTTTCGAGACTCACGGAGCGCGAATGGGGCGCGGCTCAGTCGGGACGGTCGAGGCACAAGCGGCAGGCAATGGTCACTCATTTCAGAAACATACTCCTTGTTTTCCTGGCCCTTTGCGCCTTTCTCACGAGGGTCAATGCGCAGGAGACGGTCGTGGTGCCCAATTTCTGGGACCCGAAGGCGGTGCATGACCGTCCGGCCGACATTCCGGGCAAGATCCAGTTTCTGGCGACCGACGGCTATCCGCCGTTCGTGTACCGCGATGCTGAGGATCGACTGACGGGCTTCAACGTCGACCTCGCGCGCGCCATCTGCCAGGAACTCGATACGTCCTGCTCCCTGCGCATCAAGGAATTCAGCGGCCTGTTGCCGGCCCTGGAGGAAGGGGAAGGCGATGCCATCATATCCGGCCTCGCGCGCACCGACGACCTTGTGGAGCGCCTTTCGTTCAGCGACGACTACCTGAAGCTTCCGGCGCGGTTTATCGTCCGGACGGGGAAGGAAAAGGCCTTCGGGGCGGATGCGATCGCCGGCGCCCGGATCTCCGTCGAAGCCGGCTCCCGACACGAAGCCTTTGCCGCGCGATTCTGGCCGGAGGCCTTCCTGATGCCTTTCGATACGGTGGAGGCGGCGCGCACGGCGCTGGTCAAAGGCGACGTAGATGCCCATTTCGGCGACGGGCTTTCGCTTTCCTTCTGGCTCAACAGCACGGATGCGGCAGACTGTTGCCGGTTTGCCGGCGGCCCCTGGCTGGAGCCCGGCTATTTCGACGAAGGCCTGTCGATCGCCATGCGCAAGGACGACGCGTCCACGCGCGAGGCCATCAACTACGCCCTTCGCCGGCTACAGCAGACAGGCGTCTACCGCGAGCTTTACCTGCGCTACTTCCCGGTCAGCTTTTTCTGACCCAAGAAACCTCCAACGGACCCCGATCCACATGCCCGACTTTCTCTGGACCCGCCCGGACACCTCAGCCGTTGCCACCCTCCTGCTCGCTCACGGGGCGGGAGCGGCCATGGATTCCGCCTTCATGAACAAGCTGTCGGCGGCACTGGCCGCCAACGGGATCGCCGTCGCCCGGTTCGAGTTCGCCTACATGGCCGGACGCCGGACCGGCGGGTCCAAACGGCCGCCGCCGCGGGCCGACAAGCTCATCGGCGAATTCCAGACCGCCCTGCAGGCGCTCATGTCTGAAAGCGACGGCCCGATCCTGATCGGCGGCAAGTCCATGGGCGGGCGCGTGGCCGCCATGCTGGCGGGCGGGGCTTCCCTGCCCGGCCGTGTCAAGGGCGTGTGCTGCTTCGGCTATCCGTTCCACCCGACCGGGAAAGCGGAGGCGGACTGGCGCCTGGAGCCTCTTCAGGGAGCCAAACGGCGGGTCCTGATCTGCCAGGGCGACCGCGATCCGTTCGGATCGCGCGCCGAGCTGGACGAGATTTCCCTGCCGGAACACGTTGCGATCACTTACCTGGAAGATGGCAATCACGACTTCGGACCGCGCGGCAAGTCCCCGGCGACCCTCGATGGCAACATTGCCGAGGCTGCAAAGGCAGTCGCCGATTTTGCCGGGAAGGTGAGCTAGCCGGCGGCTTCCTCGGGATCGAATTCGTAGCGGGTGCTGCAGAATTCGCAGGTGACCACCACCTTGCCGTCCTTTTTCATGTCCGCCATTTCCTCGGCGCTGAAGCTCTTCAGGATGCCGACGACCTTTTCGCGCGAACACCGGCAGCGGTCGACGATCGGCTGCGGTTCGAACAGGCGGATCCCGCGTTCGTGGAACAGGCGGAACAGCAGCCGCTCGACGGTCACTTCCGGGTCGGTCAATTCGACGTCCTTGACCGTTTCCACAAGGGCTTTCGCCTCCACCCAGGCATCGTCCTCGTCGATGTCATGCAGGACCGTGCCTTCCGGCGCGTCGCCGGGTGAGAAATCCGCCTGGCGCATGCGTTCCGGCGCCTCGGGCAGGAACTGGGCGATGACGCCGCCGGCAATCCAGCTGTGCGACGGCCCTTCGCCCTCGTTGCGGGTGAAGAGTTCGCCGACGGCAAGGCGGACCTCGGTCGGGATCTGTTCGGAACGGGCGAAATAGCGACGTGCCACTTCCTCCAGCGAGATCCCGTCGAGCTCCACCAACCCCTGATAGCGCTGCATGTGCCGTCCCTGGTCGATGGTCATGGCAAGGTGACCGCGGCCGAGCAGCTGTTCGGCCGAGGGCGGACCGTTTTCCATCGCCTTCGCCAGTTTTTCCTGGTCGAAGGTCGCGCAGGCGCGCACCGCGTCGGGCGAGGTGAAATCGACGACCAGCATGGACACCGGCCCGTCGGTCTGGGTCTGCAGGGTAAAGCGGCCATCGAACTTCAGGGAGGTTCCCAGAAGGCATGTCAGGACGATCGCTTCGGCCAGCACCCGCGAGACCGGCTCCGGATAGTTGTGCCGCTCCAGGATCTTTTCCACCACGGGGCCGAGCGAAACGGCCCGACCGCGCACGTCCAGTCCTTCCACGGCAAAGGGACGCACCGCGTCCTGCCCTGCGGGGCTTACGCCATAATCCTCAATATTGAATGCCACGCTTAAAGCCTTTCCAACCGCGTCTTAAACGGCGTCAAAACACCAGGCAAGGATACCCTTTTGCGCGTGCAGGCGGTTTTCCGCCTCGTCGAAGACCACGGAATTCGGCCCGTCCATCACTTCAGACGTCACCTCTTCACCCCGGTGGGCGGGAAGGCAATGCATGAAAAGCGCATCCGACCTGGCTTCCTGCATCAGGCGCTTGTTGACCTGATAGGCGCTGAGAAGATTGTGACGGTTTTCCTCGTCATCGTCTCCCATGGAAACCCAGCAGTCGGTCACCACGCAATCGGTATCCTTTACCGCTTCATATGGGTCGTCGGTGACGATAATCGAGCCCCCGTCGGCGCGGGCTTTTTCGATCAGGTCCGTCGGCGGGGCGAGTTCCTTCGGCGTGGCGATCCTGAGTTCGAAGTCGAAGCGCGGGGCGGCATGAACCCAGGAGGCCAGCACGTTGTTGCTGTCCCCGGTCCAGGCAACACTCTTGCCGGAAATAATGCCGCGGTGTTCCTCGAAGGTCAGAAGATCCGCCATGATCTGGCAGGGGTGAGACACCTTGGTCAGGCCGTTGATCACCGGCACGGTGGCGTTTTCCGCCAGTTCATTGAGCTGCTCGTGGTCCAGGATCCGGATCATGATCGCATCGACAAAACGGGACAGGACGCGCGCGGTATCGGCGATGGTCTCGCCCCGGCCGAGCTGCATTTCCGCACCGGTCAGCATCAGCGTCTCGCCGCCGAGTTCGCGCATGCCGACGTCGAAGGAAATGCGGGTTCGTGTCGACGGCTGTTCGAAAATCATCGCCAGCACCTTGCCGGCCAGGATCCCCTCGCCGCGGCGCACACCATTGCGGGTCTTCTTGATGCGCTTACAGGCGTCGAGGATATGGCGAAGCTCGTCGCCGCCGAACTGGGTCAGGTCGAGAAAATGCCGCGACATACCGGTACTGGTCACTCTGCCGCTCCTTTTGCTGTCAGTGTCTGCTCGATCGCCTTGGCCGCGGCCTCAAACCGCGCAACGGCTTCGCCGATTTCTTCTTCCGTGATGGTCAAAGGCGGCATGACGCGCGCCACGTTGTCACCGGCGGGCACGACCAGCACATCGGCTTCCCGGGCCGCACCGACGAAATCGCCGACCGGGACCACGCATTTGATGCCCAGCATCAGGCCGGCGCCGCGCACCTCGGAAAAGACCGTCGGATGGCTGTCGACCAGTCCGGCGAGTTTCTGCTTGAAGGACAGGCCCTTGGCTTGAACGGCTTCGAGGAAGCCGTCTGCGAGGACGACATCGAGGACCGCATTGCCGACGGCCATGGCCAGCGGATTGCCGCCGAAGGTCGTGCCGTGGGTTCCCGGCACCATCGGCGCGGCAGCCTCTTCCGTCGCCAGGCAGGCGCCCATCGGGAACCCGCCGCCGATGCCTTTGGCAATCGCCATGATATCCGGCGCGATGCCGGCCCATTCGTGGGCGAAAAGCTTGCCGGTCCGGCCGACACCAGTCTGGATCTCGTCGAAAATCAGCAGGATGCCTTCGTCGTCGCACAGCTTGCGCAGCTGGCGCAGGAAATCGACCGGGATCTCGCGGATACCGCCTTCGCCCTGGATCGGCTCGATGGCGATCGCCGCCGTCTGCGGGCCGATAACCTTCTTCAGGGCCTCCATGTCGCAAGGGGGAACCTGGTCGAAACCGGGCGCCTTGGGACCGAAGCCTTCCAGGTACTTGGCCTGGCCGCCGGCCGCGATCGTGGCGATGGTCCGCCCGTGAAATGCGCCTTCGAAGGTGACGATATGGTAGCGTTCGGGCTCACCCCGGTCATAATGATAGCGGCGTGCGGTCTTGATGGCGGCTTCCATCGCTTCCGCACCGGAATTGCAGAACATGACCTTGTCCGCGAAGGTCGCCTCGGCCAGGCGGCGGCCGAGCCGTTCCTGATCCGGCACCCTGTGCAGGTTCGAGACGTGCCAGAGCTTTTCAGCCTGGCTTTTCAGGGTCTGGACCAGATGCGGATGGCAATGGCCGACGGAGTTCACCGCGATGCCGGAACCGCAGTCGAGGAAACGTCGGCCGTCGTTCGTCACGAGCCAGACACCTTCCCCGTGATCGAACTCCAGGCTCGATCTTGCGTAATTCCCAAACAGCGCAGTCGCCGACATTGTTTCAACTCCTCTGGAGACCGGATTCCCCGGCTCGCCTTCGGCCCTTTACCGGCCAAAACGAAACGTGCCGCCCCAAAGAGGCGGCACGCGCAATTCAGGTCTCCTTATACACTGCTTCCCCGGCTTTGTGTCAATGCAAATGGCTCAAATCAGCCACTTCCGGAGCGCCCGACGATTTGCGCCATTTATGGGGAAAAGTCGGTTCTTCCCCATCTCATTCAGGCGGGCAACTTGCCTGCCCTTTTCTCCCTATTGTAATCTCCAACCCATCAGCCACGATATCTCGTGCACATAATCAAATCACGGCACTATATATGCCATGACTGGCGCGTTCATACGCGCCTTAACACCGGGTTAATGCCTTCTGGCATGTGCCACGGACCAAGGGGTGCGGCAAATGAGTTGGACGACGGAACGCGTTGAGCTTTTGAAGAAACTCTGGAGCGAGGGCCTGAGCGCAAGCCAGATCGCCGGCGAGCTCGGCGGCGTCACGCGGAATGCGGTCATCGGCAAGGTTCACCGCCTCGGCTTGTCGGGACGGGCGAAGACGCCGTCTCCGGCCAGCAAACCGCGCCGCAACCGTCCGTCGTCGCCATCCTCTCCGGCCTCTTCCGCCGGCCGCCAAAGCGCGCCGCAACCGCAGACGCGCGGAGCGACGGCGCTGAAAATGGCCCCGGCTCCCGCTCCGGAGATCGAACCGGAAGCCGAACCGATCGCGGAGCTGGTCCCCATATCCGAGCGGGCAACGATCCTGACGCTGACGGAACGGACCTGCAAATGGCCGATCGGCGATCCGAGCAGCGAGGACTTCTATTTCTGCGGACGCCATTCCGATCCGGGCGTGCCCTACTGCGCCCATCACTGCAAGATCGCCTATCAGCCGGTCAGCGACCGCCGCCGGGACCGGCGGGTGGCGAATACGGCGCGCGCGTCGTAGAGGAAGCCGGTTCATTCCTGTCCAGGACAACAAAAAACCCGCCGATCCGGCGGGTTCAGACTGCTGACAAACCCGTCGTTTTCGGCGGGTTTGTTTTTTTGGCTTTGGTTTTGTGGCGCTTGTCCGCGTTTTTGCGTTTGGTCCTTTACGCGCTGGTCTTTGTCACGCGGGAGCTTGTTTCGGAGCTTTGGTGAGTGCCATTGCGATCTTTTTGATGTTTTGGGCAGTGGCGGCGAGTAGGCACTGCACTTGT
>NZ_JABFCZ010000130.1 GCF_014692675.1 Roseibium aggregatum
TTGCAGATGAGGACGATCCCCGTCTGTCGTCGCGCATGCGTTTGCTGGTCGAGGATTTGCGGGCTGAATGGCGCAGTCTTGATATGCGGGTTGCCGCCTTCGACAAGGAATTTGTAGCAATGGCGCGCGAGAATGAAGCCGCCCGCCGCCTTTCGACTGTCCCCGGGATTGGCGTCATCAATGCCACAGCACTTGTTGCAGCGGTTGGCGACGCACGCAGCTTCGGGCGTGGGCGAG
>NZ_JABFCZ010000013.1 GCF_014692675.1 Roseibium aggregatum
AACTGACCAGCATGGCCGTTCTCAAATGGTGTCAGGAGACTGGCGTCGACTGGCACTACATCCAACCGGGAAAGCCGATGCAGAACGGTTTCGTCGAGAGCTTCAACGGTAGTTTCAGGGATGAATGCCTCAACGAAACACTGTTTTCGTCGCTCGCCGAAGCCAGGTCCAAAATCACATCATGGAAGGACGACTACAACCGAAACAGACCCCACTCATCCCTGGGCAATCTCACGCCCTACGAATTCGCATTGAAAATGACATTGCAAACACAGGCCGCATGAGGTCAAAAATCAACCGAAGGACTCCGCGCTAAACCGGACGAGGATCGGGTCTCAGGTCATGGCCAATGCCGCCGTCGCCCGGAGGTGGTCCTGCAAGGCCTGCCAATCGCTTTGATCTTCAGCGGAACCTGAATGGGCATAAAACATGGATAACTAAAAGTTCCAATTTCTCCACCCACAGCTTACACGAGCTATACTAAATTAAAATCATCAAAAACTTACGGAGCATCAAAAGATAACAATGGCTCCAAAGTCTAAAATACTAAACGTTCAAAAGTGCTATTGCATCCTGGACTGGCATGAACAACCGAAGCTGAGAATTCTGCAAAGGCGTGAAACCATATCCGGAATATAAGGTAAGTCTTCGCTTTGTGGCCTCTTCATTTCCGCAATCAAGTACATCCATCAGGACCACAGAGATACCGAGTGTCTCGGAAGCACGGGCGAGGTTCTTAAGAGCCTCAACGAGCAGAACGCCGCCTATTCCGTTGCCCTGAAATCTTTGATCAACGCCAATCATCGAAATATAGGCGGCAGGGATTGACCCGTGGCTAGGCCTTGCCCGAGCATACTTTTTTGGAAGATCCCCATAAGCAATTGTGTGCGCGTTGACAGCATAGAAGCCCAACAATTGGTCTCCCGCGTCGATTAGAACAGATACTCGCACATTCCCGGCTTTTTGAAGCTTATTCGCGGTTTTCCTAAAATAGTTATCGACTTGGTCTACGCCGCATGAAAAAGCCGTCCGATCGTGTTTATCCGGATCGAACGGCTCGAATTTGAGGGGCCGCGAAATATTACTCACTGCCGGCAACCATCTCCTTATGCAGCTTTGCAGCGGCCAACAGCTTTTCCGTTGGAGCGGCCGGGCGCTCAAGAGCGTCAAAGAACGCAGCATGATCGACGGGCGCCAGCATCGTTCGTTCGTGCGCCGCAATCACATCCTGCGCACGCAGCAATGCTGCATTGGTCGTAAATGTGCTGAGATCCATGCCGGAGAGTTCAGCGGCCTTTTCAATGGCCGCTTTTATCGAGGCTTTCGTACGGATGTTCAGCCTGGCATCGCTCTTCTCAGGCAGAGAAGATACGAGATCCGCTGCTCCCAACATTGACGCCTCCTTTGTTTGCGTGGCTCGAAGGGTAAACTCTTTGCTTAATGTACGTCAACTAGACGCACATTTCAAGTTTAAGACCAACCCAACTAATTAAGCGTCAGCGCACCAACATTGAAAGGTTAGTTCGATGAACCATCTGCCGTATCGAAACGTGAATTGGCCGGGAACTTCCGATCAGATGCATCAACAAACTTCCATCCCTTTTCGCCGGACTTCCGGGCTTCTCTGAGAGAGGTGGCTTTCCAAGCTCCCAGGAGTCTTTCGAGCCGATCAATCAAAAAGAGCTGATAAAACGCGTAAATCGTCAAACCTCCAAGCCCAATCCAACAGACGGTGGTTGTTTCCAGCACGCCGCGAAACAGCAGAAAAGCAGCAAACATTGGTAGGGCTAGCGCGCACAAGGAAATGGCTTTGCTTCGGAGAGCATTCCGCTTCCAGAATTGGAGAATTTCCTCTTCACTCAAAATTCGGCGCTTCTTCCGATAGAAGGAGAGCCCGCTAAATAAGCTATCACCGCCTTCTAGATCAGACGTTTCAGAAAACTTCTTATTCAGCAATGAAAGAAGTGCTTCAGAAATCGCTTCCGCCTTTTCGCTTTTCATGCAGCTCTCACATGACCGTATTAAATATTCTCTTGAGCTCTTTATCCCCGAAATCTCTTCCAGAAATTACCTCTTCATATACAAATCGAATTAACTTGGCCTTCCTCTCAAGAGGCGGCTCCAAATCATTCATTTTTGCAAATTTTTCCACAGCAAGAACGGCAGCCTCAACCAATTCACCATTCATGTCGCTTTTTATTTGCCCTTCCCCCAGAATAAGCCAAGCAGGCGATACGCCGTATTCCTCGCAAATCCTAGCAATCAAGCCGACCGGAACGGGCGAAGCTCCTCGCTCGTAGTTCTTGTAAGAGCTCTGCGATACACCGAGTTTTTCCGCAAACGGGATCTGCGAATATCCAGCATTCTCACGAACAACCGCTAATCGTTTACCGATATCAGACACTTCTGGGTTGACCTTGGTACATAATTTTGTACTAAGTAGGAAATACTAACTTCCTACGACGCTAAAGCTAAGTTTTTCATACCAGTGGAGAAAATTCGATACAATGGCTCTGGGATTGGAAACGATCAAAGAACTGGCCGACCGGACCGGTTGGCCTAAAAGCCGCATTCGCAAGCTCGTCGAAAATCGGGAACTGCGACACGTGAGGATCGGTGGCGGAATTTTCATTCCAAATGGCGCGATTGAGGAATTCATCAAGAACAATACGATTGCGCCGATTGTTGAAACGCCCACTCGTTCCCCTTCAAGGGCTTGACCTTATCCATGACTGCAATGCCCCATTCGCAGAAACACGCTCGGTCAGCGAAGCTAGCTGTCAGCCGCTCTACTGCCGCCGACATGCTCGACATTTCACCAACCACATTCGACACATGGGTCGGCCGCGGCTGGATGCCCAAAGGTTACAAGATTGGAGGGCTTAGACGATGGTTTGTCGATGACCTCCGGTCGAGCCTTCACGATCTGACAGAGGCGAACTCAACCGTAGAAGATGAAGACGCTGAAAATCCGTTCGACTATGCCGTCGGCTAATCGAAAGAAGATTCCGTTCAAATATTGTTCGGCAGATGTTGACCGGCACGGCAACGTCCGGATTTATCTGCGTCGGCCGGGTCTGCCTAAATACCGGATGCAGTCGTCCTACTTGGATGATAACGGCAATATTACCGAGGCATTTGCCGCGGAATATCATCGCGTTATGGCAGGCAACGTCGATCAGGTATTGAACACAAAACCCGACGAGTGGAAACCAGGCTCAATTGGTTGGCTGTTTGCTCAATATCAGCGATCGAAGACTTTTCAGGAGCAGGATCAGGCGACCCAACGGGACAAGCATAGCGTTTTAGGGCGCTATTGCGCAACTGTTGGTCATCTGCCGTTCCAGATGCTCAGGAAGTCTGATGTCGAAGCCAGCCAGATGAAACGTCGCGAAACGCCTGCGGCGGCTGACAAGCTCGTGAAATATCTGAAAGCCCTTTTCAATTGGGCGTTGAGCGACCTTGATCTTATGGCCCGGTTTCCAGTGCCCAGAAATCCGGCTGAAGGGATCTCGAAGATCAGCCGCTCCGACGGTTTTCATACCTGGTCCGCAATCGAAATTTCCACTTTCCGAGAACATTATCCGCTTGGCACTACAGCTCGCTTGGCGTTTGAACTGCTTTATAATCTGGGCATTCGCAGGTCGGATCTTGTTCAACTCGGTCCAGGCAACCTCGATGGTGACACATTCAAACTGGTCCCGCAGAAAGGCAGCAAGAATGAGCTGCTCGTCCTGCCGATCACGAGAGCCCTCATGGCCGCGCTCAGGCACGCCCCAGAAGGCCAGGAAACATTCTTGACGACCGAGTTCGGTAAGCCATTTAGCTCGAACGGTTTCGGTAACAAAATGCGCGACTGGTGCGATACAGCGGGCCTGAAACAGTGCTCTTCTCACGGCCTGAGAAAATCCGCTGCGACCGTGCTGGCCGAAGCCGGTGCCACGGAATATCAGCTCATGGCGGTCTTCGGCTGGAGCGATTCAAAAACTGCTCGGATCTACACCAAGAAGGCCGAGCAAAAACGTCTCGCCAAGTCGGCGTTCGAACATCTTGAAGTTTCAACAGAACGGAAAAATGTCCCACTTTCTCGTCACAGCAAACCGAGTGGGACAAAAAGAGGAAAAAATGCTGGAAAATCAACACCCCAAAAGTGGAGTGGTGGGCCCGGAGGGACTCGAACCCCCAACCAATCCGTTATGAGCGGACGGCTCTAACCAATTGAGCTACAGGCCCTGACCGGCGGAAAGCAGGGCGGGAGCCCTGCCCGAGCGGTGCTTTCAGCTACCTACACCATTGCAATCGGCACGAGCAAGCCTCTTGAGGCGATCCGCGGCATTCCGGCCGTCCTTTGCGCACCGGTTTGCCGAAAAACCCGCTTTGCACCGCCGTTCGGGTTCTGTACCACAGGAAAGAGAGCCTCATTTGCGGAGCCATCATGCAGTCGTCCCTGCTCAACGTGACTCTGAGTATCATCCTGGTCGTCCTGGTCGGCTGGCTGCTGGTGGCGGGCCGGGCCCTGCTCCTGCCCTTCGTCATCGCCCTGATCGTCTGGTACCTGATCAACGCCCTGTCCCACGGGTTTCAGCTCGTCCGCCTGGGCGGCCGGCATCTGCCCGGCTGGATCGCCTTCCCCTTAGCGCTTGCGACCATCTTCATCGCCGGCACCTTCGTGTTCGACATGGTGGCCGCGAACCTGGCGCAGCTGGCGCGGGATGCCCCGGTCTATCAGGGCCGTCTGGAGGAGGTGTTCGATCAGCTCGCAGGGCTTGTCCATCTGAGCGATCCGATCAAGCTGGAGGATCTTCTGCCAGACGCCTTCGTGCCCAAACTGGTCACCGCAGGGGCCGGGTTCGTGACCACCGTCGCCGGCTCTGCCTCGCTGGTTTTCATCTACACCCTGTTCCTGCTCCTGGAACAGTCGACCTTCGACCTCAAGCTGGAACGGCTGTTCGCCGATCCGGAAAAGGCGAAGGCGGCCTTTGCCGTCCGGGCGGAAATCAACCAGAGCATCCTGCATTATTTCAGCATCAAGACCGCCGTCAGCATCGCCACCGGCGTGCTCACGAGCCTGGTTCTGACCGTGATGGATCTCCCCTATGCGCCGCTGTTCGGGTTCATCGCGTTTCTCCTGAACTACATCCCGACGATCGGCTCGCTGGTCAGCGTGATCTTTCCGAGCCTTCTGGCCGTCGTCTATTACGACACCCTGGTGCCCTTCTTCATCATCGCCACCGGTCTCGGCTCGATCCAGTTTTCGATCGGCAATCTGATCGAGCCCAGACTGATGGGATCGAGCCTCAACCTGTCCGGCCTGGTGATCATGCTGTCGCTCGCCTTCTGGGGATCCATCTGGGGGGCCGTCGGCATGGTGCTCTGTGTACCGCTGACCGTGTTGATCATGATTGTCTGCTCGAAATTCGAGGCCTCCCGGCCGGTCGCCGTCCTGCTGTCGGCCAATGGCGCGATCGCCGATCCGCCCGGACATGAGAAGGCCGGGCTTCACCACCATGACAACGGCTGATCGGGAAGCGACCGATGAACATCCCCCGATGAATATCAGATGAACCGTCGGGCCATCACTGTGCCCCAATCGGTCTGCAGCTTCTGAAAATTGCTTTATTCAAACCCTTTGAGAGGTTCCATGTCGCAAATAATCCGGCTTTCGACCATGCCCCGCCGGGCTCCGGAACGTTCCCGCGTTCTGTCTGCCATGCTCCTTGCCATGACGATCGCCATCGTCAGCCCGTCCCCGGCAGCAAAGGCTGCGGAAAAGCCCGCCACCATCAGTCTGGAAGGCCGCGGCGAGATCTCCGTTGCCCCGGACATGGCCGTGGTGACCACACGGGTCGTCAATGTGGGCGCCTCGGCGCCCGAAGCGCTTCAGGCCAACACTGCTGCCATTGCCAAGGTGATCGCCGATATCAAGGCGGCCGGCATCGAGGCGAAGGATATTCAGACCAGCGGCTTTTCAATCTACCCGCGCTACGAGAACCGCAAGGACGGCAACAACGAACCTCCGAAGATCGTCGGCTACGAGGTCTCCAACGGGGTTACGGTCCGCGTCCGCGCCCTTGAGAAGCTCGGCGCCATCTTGAACGCGGTCGTCGCCTCCGGCGCCAATTCGGTCGACGGCATCAGCTTTGCCGTCAGCGACACCAGCGAGAAACTGGACGAGGCCCGCAAGGAAGCGGTCGCCGACGCCCGGCGCAAGGCCGAGATCTACGCGGATGCCGCTGGGGTAAAACTCGGACGTATCCTGTCAATCTCCGAGGGCAGCGTGGCCATGCCGCGCCCCTACGCGGTGCGCTCGGAAAAGATGATGGCGATGGCGGCCGCCCCCGTGCCCGTCGAAGCCGGCGAGGAAACCCTTTCGGCGACCGTCAGCATCGTCTGGGAAATCGCGGAATAGGATGGGTCGGCGACCCCGGATCGGCGGTCAGAGGTCGCCGATCCAGATCTGCATCGGCTTTTCCGTCTCGTGCGGTTCGCCCACGTCCTGCCACGGAAAGTAGACGATGCCCCCTTCCAGCTTGCGGTAACCGCGTTTGGTCCAGAAAGGATCGAGCGGCGAATAATCCTTCGGTCTCAAGGAGTGATCGTCGGGCCGGATGACGGCGCAAAACGCGGCCGTCGAACAGCCAAGCGAGCGGGCATGAGCCTCGCGTTCATCGAAGAACCTGTGGCCGATGCCCCGCCCCCGGTAGCCCGGATCGAGAACGGATTCAGCGAAATAGAACACCTCCGCCGGATCCAGTCCTGCCTCCTCGAACGGACGGCGGATCGCGGCGACCTCATGGATCAGCGGCTGACCGGTCGCGGCCCCGACAAGACGCTCGCCATCAAAGGCGCCGACAATCACGGCACCGTCCGTGTCCGCATAGCGCGCCAGATATTTCTCCTCATAGTCGAGCGAACCGTCATAGAGGTAGGGCCATTTCCGGAACACGGAAATACGCAAACCGGCCAGCGCCGGCAGCGCCGCTTTCAGGCTGTCGCCCTTCAGCGTTCTGATTTCAATTGCCACGAATCGCTCCCGATATCGTCAAATCATTAGCCGGCTTAGTAAGAGCGATAGGCATCAAAGCTTACGCCTATCGCTCTCATTTCATAAAAAACACCCATTGAATCCCGGATCGAAAATTCGTATGTACGCGGCTCCGGTTTTTAAATCCGGTCTCATCTGCTGGTTGGGGAGAGCGTAATGGAAAACGTCGCCCTCTTCCAACTGGGGATGGACTTGGAGGCTCAGGTTGAAGAAGGCGTCATGGACGCTGCCGAGCCAAGAAGCACCACCCAGAAGGAAGACGTAAATTCGAACGCGGTCGCTGCGGTGAAAACCGATGACCGTCTGGACCACTTCATCGAAAGACAAGGGGTCCGCTGCGCTGGTGCGCATCTGATTATCGATCTCTATGACGCGGAGCGTCTGGACGATCTCCCGTATATCGAGGAGACGCTCAGGTCCTGTGTCGATGAAGCCGGGGCAACCCTGCTGCACATTCACCTGCATCCGTTCGAGCCGACCGGCGTGAGCGGTGTCGCGGTGCTGGCCGAAAGCCATATCTCGGTGCACACGTGGCCGGAAGCCGGCTATGCGGCCTTCGACGTGTTCATGTGCGGCGATGCCAAGCCGGAACGCTGCGTCGACGTGCTGCGCGAAGCCTTCAGGCCGGGACGCACCGCCGTCTCCGAACTGCTGCGCGGCAAGGAAGTGGCATGAGCAGCGGACTGAAGTTCAACGAGACGCTCCATCCGGGCGTCGAGGTCAGCTACAGCTGCGAGGACATCCTCTATCAGGACCGGACCGAACATCAGGATCTGGTGCTGTTCACCAATCCGGTGTTCGGCAAGGTCCTGATGCTGGACGGCATCACCCAGGTGACGACGGCCGACGAATTCATCTATCACGAGATGATGTCCCATGTGCCGATCCTGGCCCACGGGGCGGCGCGCAACGTGCTGATCGTCGGCGGCGGCGATTGCGGCCTCGCCGAGGAAGTGCTGAAGCACGCTTCGGTCGAAAAGCTCACCCAGGTGGAAATCGACGCCTCCGTCGTCGAATTCTCCAGGGAGCACTTCGGCGAGTTCAACACCGGTGTCCTCGACGATCCGCGGTTCGACCTGGTGATTGCCGACGGCATGAAATTCGTCGCCGAGACGGACCGCCGCTTCGACGTGGTCATCGTCGATTCCACCGACCCGCAAGGGCCGGGCGCGATCCTGTTCTCGCAAGACTTCTACGACAGCGTCCACCGCTGCCTGACGCCGGGCGGCGTGCTCGTCACCCAGAACGGCGTGCCCTTCCTGCAGCGCCAGGAACTGGTCACCAGCATCGAACGGTTTTCGAAGACCTACGCGGATGCCGCCGCCTATATCGCGGCGATCCCGACCTATTTCGGCGGCCACATGGCCCTCGGCTGGGCCAGCGACAATGCGGAGCTGCGCAAAACCCCGGTCGCGGTTCTGGAAGACCGCTTCAAGGCCGCAGAATTCAAGACGCGCTACTACACGCCCGAAGTCCACGCCGCCGCCTTCGCCCTGCCGCGCTTCATCCTGGACGCGGTCGAGGAAGGCCGGGCCAAGGCCTGACCTCGACAGGATCTGCGATCACCTAAGAAGCGGGCCTCGGGCCCGCTTTTTTCATGCCCGGTCCGTTCCTGCCTGCTGAGGACTGCGGACCGTCCGCGTCCCGGCCCTCGCGAAATCTACCAAAGGTTGTTCAGGCGTGATATGCTTCCCGCATATAGCGTGGAAACCCGGGCTGGAGGGTGTGGTGTCTCTGGGCGATATCGGATTTCTGATTCAATATGCCGTTCTGCCGTGGCTGCTGCTGTTCTTCGCGGTGATCGCGATCCAGATCCTGCGCGGTGACATCAACACCAGGGGGCTGCTCCGCACCCGGTCCGGAAACCGGGACATCGATCCGGAACGGGTGGCGATCCTGGGCACGACCCTGTTCGCCGCCGGCGCCTATCTCGTATCCGCCCTGCATCAGGGCGCGGTTTATGTCGAAGCCACCCATTCCTATCAGATGCCCGACATACCGGACGCGCTTCTGGTCGTCCTGACCGGCAGCAACGGGGTTTATCTCGGCGGCAAGATCATGCGCAAGACACAAGGGGACACCAGGTCATGAGCAACGGTTCGCAACCAAATCGCAACCCGACCGGTCTGAGGGGCGACGCGATATTGTTCACCTTCGCATTCGTGTTCGCCATTGTCGCGATCAGCGCGGCGGCCTTTCACTACCAGGTCAAGCCGAAGGACATCGCCGTCCTGGGCTTCATCGCCTTTTCCATCATCATCCTGGCGTTTGCCGCGGCGGTGCTGTGGCAGCTTGCGACCGGCACGATCAAGCTCGGCGGCCTGATTTCCGAACCGCTCCAGCCGGGCGAGAGCGGGCCCTATGGCAAGGCCAGCCTGTCCCGGTTCCAGTTCCTGATCTTCACCTTCGTCATCGCCGGGCTGTTCCTGATGCTGTGCATCGAGACCGGCGGCTTTGTCGAAATCCCGCCGAACGTGCTTGGCCTTCTGGGCATCAGCGGCGGCGGCTTCATCGTCTCCAAGGCGGTTGGCCTGCCGAAGCAGGATAACCAGTCCAACGCAGGCGGCCAGGGTGCCGGCGGTCAGGGTGCAGGCGGTCAGGGCGGCGACCAGGGAGGTGGTCAGTCCTGAAGCGCCGATGCCGGCAAGGGCCAGAAAGGAGCAGGCGGCGGATGAAGATGCCCAGCAACACCCGGTCACGAAAGCCCCGGAAAGACGACCGGCCGAACCTATTCCGGCAGTTCGCCGTGGCATTTGCCGCGGGCCTGACAATGACCGCCTTTTCCGGCATAGCGCAGGCAGCCGAAGACTGCCCGCCTCAAGCCGACATATCGGCCTGTGCCTTCCTCTGGAAAGACGTCGGAGAGCCTGTTTCCAGAAAGGATGATCCCTGCGACTACGCCGAAATCTGCAAGCCGGAATTCCTGACCCGTTACAATTTCGCCACCAGGACGCCCGACTGGGTCATGGAGCGGCTGACGAAGGACATCGTCACCGGCACGAACAAGCGTCCGAAGGTCAAGTTCAAGCCGGATCCGGCCGTGCCTGAGGACAAATCGGCCAAGGACGACGACTATGCCCGGTCTCTCTATGCCAGGGGCCATCAGGCCGCATCGGCCGATTTCAAGTCCAATCTGGACTGGATGAAACAGACCTTCGTTTTCTCCAATGCGGTGCCCCAGGAAGGCCCCGGCTTCAACTCCTCGATCTGGAGCCAGTTCGAGGACATGGTCCGCGACCTCGCCGTCAGCCGCGGCGAAATCATCGTCATCACCGGCCCGGTCTACCAGGACCCGCAAGGCAAAGATATCGTCATTCCAGAGAGCCAGAACCCCTGCGGCCGGGAAATCGTGCTGCCGGCCCTGAAACGCAAGGCGGTCTGCGGCGGAAAAACCGGCAAGGGCCCGAACCTCGCCTGTTCCGAAGAAGAAGGCGTCGCCATTCCCGCAGGTCTGTTCAAGATCATCGTCGATCCGGGCATCGGCCGGGTCAACGCCTATCTCCTGCCCAACATCGATCATCCCTCCCGGCGCGAGCGGGGCATGACGTCCGAAGAATACCTGAAGATCTGGCGGGTGTCGGTGCTCAATATCGAAGACCGGACCGGTTACAAATTCCTGCCCGAGTATGACCGGCACGAGCGCCGCTCGCAGAAGGAAAGCTGCCCGGCAACAATGGTGCGCTGACTTTCTCCTGTTACAGTCTGCGACAAAAAATTCAAAACAATGAAATGATTAACCGCTAATCTCGGTTTTGCCGCCTCCTCCCGCGGCGAACAATATTTTTGTCTGAAGGTGAACCATGTCTGTCAGCCAGCCCGCATCCTACAGTCGTGCCCAGATCATCCTGCACTGGGTCATTGCCCTCATCGTCTTTTTCCAGCTGATCTTCGGCGAATCGATTGCCGAATACGGCCACGTGCTACGCGAAGGCACAACGCCCGATTCCGGCCTCGTCATCATGGCCAATGCGCATATCTGGTCCGGGGTTGCGATCCTTGTCCTGATGCTCGCGCGCATTGCCCTGCGCCTCTCCCACGGTGCGCCCGCGCCCATTTCCGGCCCGAAGCTGCAGGTCATGGTCGCCAAGGCGATCCACGGGCTGTTTTACCTGCTCCTGATCGCAGCACCGCTGACCGGCCTTGCCGCCTGGTATTTGAAGATCAGACCCGCCGGCGAGGTCCATGAATGGATGAAGCCGGTGTTCATCGTGCTGATCGCGCTGCACATCGTCGGTGCCCTGTGGCACAAGTTTGTGCTCAAGGACGCCACAATGCAGCGGATGGTTTCCTCCAGCGCATAACGCGGGTTCAGTCCCGCGCCTCAAGCCAGATCCGCGCCTGATCCACGTCGCCGGAGAGCACGCCGGAGGCGACCTTCTGTCCGACGACCGCGCCGAACTTGTAGCCGTGTCCGGAGCACGCGGAGACGGCGACCACCTTGCCCCGCTCGCTCAGGAAGAAATGCTCGTCAGCGGTGAAGGTATAGGCGCAGGTGACCACATCGGCGACGCCGTATTCCCCGATCCGCGCAAACGGCGGCGAGAAGTAATCGCGAATGGTTTCGCCCTCGCCCGCCGCCGCGACCCGATCGGCATCCGGCGTGGTCACATATTTATGGCAGCCCGCGCCGACCTTCAGCCCCGTACCGGCCACCGGCGGCAGCACGTAGCCGTCGACCTTGCCGCCCACGTCCAGAATGACCGGCCCCTTTTCCCAGTGCGGTTTGAGATCCGCCGGCGGCGTCAGATAGGCAACCGCCGTGCGATAGGTGGTCAGGGACGCAGCAAGATCCGGAAGAAGACCCAGGACCCAGGCCCCGGCGGTTACAACAACCCGGTCGGCCGTCAGCTCGTCGCCGTTCTCAAGCCGCACGCTGCCCGATGTCTCGTCGAGGGAGACCACCCGCGTGTTCTCGCGCACATCCACCCCGATGGCGATCAGCCAGTCGCGCATGTCCGACGCGATCCTCTGGCACAGCAGCACCCCGCCTTCCTCGCTGTAGGCGCCGAAGCGGATCGTGCTGCCGTCGATGAAGGGAAAGCGCTCGCCGGTTTCCGCCGGGCTCATCTCATCAAACGGATAACCGCCGGCAATCAGGCCGTCCCGGTATTCCTCGCCTTCGTCGCCCGGTTCCTGCGACAGAAGCAGGAAGCCGGTATCGACCAGGTGCTTACGGCCGAGATCTTCCCACATCTGGTCCCAGGCGTCATAGGCCGCGCTGATGCGCCGCTGATAGCCGCCCTGTCCGCCATAGGCCCGGCGGATGATCCGGTGCTGGTCGCCGGACGCCGACAAAGGATTGGGGATCGGCCCCTGTTCGATGAGCGTGACGTCCGCATCCTGCCGGGCCAGCGCCCAGGCGGTGGACAGGCCGGAAATGCCGGCGCCGACAACGATGATTTTCATGTGAAATCCGGTTCTGGAGAGTTTCAGTTCAACACTAGCCGCCCGCTTGTCGGGCGCAAGCAACATTAGGTCGCAATGTTATTCCGTTTGTTCCGATCCACATGTGATACGGATCAAGACCGGAAGGCGAATTTCTTTGACGCAGGAAGCCTTCCGATTTCCGATGTGAGCGCAAGCCCGGGAGGTGCGATGTTGGAACGACGCTTGGCCGATCTGCCGGACTGGGGATACCTTCTCAGGGAATATTACGAGCTTTACCGGTTTCTGTCGTCCGGCGGCAGCGACCGGATCCGGGCCCACCAGCGGGCCGTTCGAGAGGCCATCAGCCGGGTCCTGAAGGCCAACCCTCCCCTGGAGTTCAACAGCCCGGCCGAAAAGCCGGTCAACGTTCACCTGAAGCGCGCGCTCGACGAAGGCAAGCTGGAACGCACCGCTCCCTTCATCCGCTCCATAGAATCCATCCAGCAGCACCTCATCTGGCAATACGGCTACGAAAAGGTTCCGCGCGGCCTGGAAAAAACCTACGCCTATGCGGAAATCTGCGGCCCCAACGGACCGATCCTCACCGATCAGGTCATTCTGGGCTTCGTTCTGTTCGCCCCCGGCTGTACCTATCCCTCCCACGCTCATGACGGGATATCGGAAAGCTATATCTGCCTGTCCGGGGCGGTTTCGGAAAACCATCAGGGCGTCTATGCGCCCGGCTCGATGATCTTCAATCCGCCGGAGCACACCCACCGGATCACGGTTTCCAATCTGGAGCCGGCGCTTCTGGCCTATGCCTGGATCGGCCCCGCGGAACGGCTTGCGAAGCAGAAAATGGTGTTCAGCCGACAGCGGTCGAACAAGGCAGGTTAGGCGGCTGCTTCGGCCGCATCCGGCTGCGTTTTCTGCATGCGGATATCAAGCGTAGTTCGCGTCAGAGTTCCGTCGGCATTGATCCAGGCCGGCTCGGCGATCAGCTTGGCGCCCACGATGCCCAGCTGCGGAAAATCCAGTCCCATGGAATGGGCCATGGCAACCCGGCTGCCTGCCTTGGGATTGAGACCGCAGCAAATTGGA
Source organism: Roseibium aggregatum (assembly GCF_014692675.1). Lineage (GTDB taxonomy): Bacteria > Pseudomonadota > Alphaproteobacteria > Rhizobiales > Stappiaceae > Roseibium > Roseibium aggregatum_C. Next base: position 13,514 of record NZ_JABFCZ010000013.1, read on the forward strand.
CCTTTGCCCATTTTCAGGTGATGGGCGATATCCCACTCCAGGGTGACGCCGTCATGCCGGGTCACGACCCAGCAATGCATGTCGTCGCAGCAACCGTTCTTTTCTTCGGGGAAGAAATAGCCGGTCACATATCCGGCCTCGAAACCGGCCGCGCGCAGGCAGGCGATCAGGTAGGTGTTGATGTCGACGCAGGAGCCTTCGGTCACTCCGCAGGCGAGATAAGGGATCTCCTCCAGTCCGTCGTTGAAGCGGACCTCCGGATGCCCGTAGACGAATTTTTCCGCCACGTCGTTGACGATCGCCTCGATCGCGGCATGGCCGTCGCGCGTGCTTTCTGCCAGACGACGCGCATCCCGGACCAGGGCATCGGCTGCCTTCGTGAAACGGTTTTCCTGCGACCGGAACAAGATATCCGGATAGCCGGGGCCGCCATCGGCGAAGGTGTAACTGAATGTAATCTGAGTAGCCGGATCTGGGGAAACGAGCGCCGCCATCTGTCCGGTCGTCGCCTCGCCGGTCAGCTCGAAATCCGCCCCTTCCACCGCAAAGCGGACCGGCACCTGATGGGGCGTCGGCAGGCCGACGGGCGCGAGCAAGTGCCGGCCGCCGGTTTCATCCGGTGCAACGGTGACGGTGACATGGGTCAGCATCGCTTCACCTCTTACATGAACAGTTGGAAGATCAGACCGGAAGCAATCGCACCGGTGACGCCGAGGCCGAGATAGCTTGCAAAGACCCCGGGCCTGACGAGCGACCACACCGCCGCCATCGCGGGGATCGAGCTGACGGCGCCGGCCATCATGAAGGCCATGGCCGCCCCCGGGCTCATGCCCTGGTCCACCAGGCCGGAAAGAAGCGGCGGCGCCACGTAGCTGTTGAGATAGGCGGGCATGCCGACCAGGGCCGCAATCGCGATCGGCACAACTCCGTCACCGCCAACGGCCCGCGCGATCAGGTCCGCGGGCACATAGGTGACCAGCAACGCCTCCAGAGCGTAGGCGAGCGCCAGCCACTTGGCGAGAAACAAGGCGTTGATCCTCAGTTCCGTGCCGAACACCGCCTTGCGGTCTTCTTCCCGCCAGAACCGCCACACCGGCTTGCCCTTGAACGGCGACGGCCCGCAGCCGCAGCCGCCCGACGTGATCGGCTTGAGCGGGTTTGAAAAAAGCCCCCCGCTCACCAGCGCCTTGACGGTGAAGCCGCCGAACAGGCCGAGACCGACGGCAAAGACCGCCTTGCCGATGGCGAACGGCCAGCCGAGAGCCGCGGCGGTGATCAGCAGCGTCGGCGGGTCGATCAGCGGGGAAGACAGCCAGAAGGCCATGATCGCCGGCAGCGGCGCGCCGAGCGCCAGCAGACCGGCGATGAACGGGATGACCTGGCAGGAGCAAAACGGCGCCAGGCCGCCGAACAGGGCGGCGAGAACGATCGCCTGGACCTCGCGTCCCTCGAACACCCGCCCAATCGTGCTCTCGGCTCCTGCCGCCTTCAGCCAGGCAATCAGCAGGACGGCGGCCACGATATAGGGCAGTGTTCCCATAAAAGCCTTGAACGCGAACAGCGTCACAGGCCCCGCCTCGCCCGGATCGAGTGCCAGCACCAGAAGCGGTACCGCAACAACAAGCGTCCATGGCGTCAGCAAGACCTGCCTCCACGGGACCGAAGAGGGTTCGGGTGCACAACAGGCATCGCCCGAAGGCGTCGCGCAGCAGGCGGATTTAGCCGGCGAAAGATCGGTCATTCCACTGTCTCCTCTCGAGCCGCGCACAAGGCGGCACAGGCGCTTTCGTCCGCGCAGCATTCCTGCAGGATGTAGCTGGCGAGACCTTCAAGGTGGTCGAAGGCGGCCCGGTTGATCACGGAACGGCCGGCCTTTTCCTGAAGGATCAGACCGGCGGATGTCAGGAACTTCAGATGATGGGCGAGCGTCGACGCGGCCATCCCGGTGCGCTCCAGGATGTCCCCGACCGTCAATCCGCTTCGCCCTGCTTTCACCAGGGTCAGCACCACCTGCAGGCGGGATTCCGATCCAAGGGCGGCAAAGCCTTGCGCAGCTTCTTCCAGATCCATGTCCAGTCACCTCATCTCAAAATAACTATATTTCTAGTTTTATAGTTATAACGAACACCGGACGGAGGCAAGGATTTTTCCGCACACGGTTTTGGTGCATGATGCGCATGTGCACGTAAACGTGCTGAGAGGAGGATGCGAAAATGCGCATCAAGGACTATTCGGAAGCGATCTCCTCGGTGGCAACGACCTTGCTGCTGGTCCTGCTGGTCGCCTTCCTCACCGGTGTTTTCTTCTTTCCCGAAAAGCTCTCGGCAACCGTTTTCGACCGGCTGGAACGGGCCGGGCTGAAGGTCAAGGAACTGGCCATTGCGGGCTGGAAACTGGAAGTGATCGAGCGGGACAAGGTCATTCAGAGCAACGTGGACGATCTCGCCATCGCCAAAGCGGAAATCGAAAGGTTGCAGAAGCTGATTCCGCCGGACATGCAGGCAAGCAACCGGGAAAGCGCCGACAACGTCGCGAACCAGATCAACACCGCCATCCGGCAAAGCGAGCAGACGGTGACAGTCACCCCGTCACAAGGCGCGGCAATTACCCAATGGGCCGTCGTCTTCGGCGCGGACAAGGACAAAACCAGTGCCCTGCACGAAATCGCGCGCGTCAAACCGGACTATCCCGGCGCGTTCCTGGCGGAGCGGGACGGATGGCTCCGTTCAATCGTCCTGTTCCCGGACCGGGCAAATGCGGATTCCGCTGCCGACGGCATAAGCCAGGCCGTGGGGCGAACCGCCTATGTCCGGAATTTCGGAGACTGGTGCCCCGGCGCGCCCGCCAATCCGGCGCCCGGGAGCATCGTGGAATGCGGTCCGCGTTAACGGCGCAAAATGAAGGTCGTCCGGAAACTGCGCGGCGCGCCGCCTATCCCGCCTTCTCGACCTGCGCGATCCAGTCGGTGAGATTGTAGTAGGTGGTAATGCGGGCGATCTTGCCGTCGCGGATCTCGAAAAAGCTGCCGGCAGGAAGCTTGTAGGTCTGCCCCCTGGCTTCAGGCAGGCCTTCATCGTTTTCCAGATAGGTGCCGGAGACGATGAATTCGGCCGACGCCCGCGAACCGTCCTCGGAAATCAGCAGGCAAATATCCGACAGCCGTTCCTTGTAGCAGCGGCTCATATGCACATTGAAGGCCCAGAACTTGTCCTTGCCGACCCGCCGTTCGCCCTGGTTCACGTCGTGGATCAGATCCTCGGCGACCAGATCCTCCATCTTGCCGGTGTCCCCGGCATTGAAGGCGGCAAAATAGGTATCCAGCAGAAAGCGGGTCTGAGACTTGGGCATGATGAGGGACCTGAATGGACCGGAGATAAAGAAAACGGAAGGGGAGTGTGCCTGTCCTTCGCGGCAGTGGCAAGACGGGAATCGGCCGCCGGGCGGACCCTCAGCCCCCCTTTCCGACGGGTTCTGGACCCGCCACCTTCAGTTGCTCAAACGCAACACAAAGATGCACACCTGCGAAATTTCACAATATCCCTCTTGCGGATGCCGCCCAACTTCCCTTATGTCACGCCTCCCGGTCGCCGCACCGGTGCGGATGTCAACGGTTTCGGCCATTTTACGGCCTCCCGCGTGATCGGGCCCTGCCCTTTCATGTACGGACACTGCTCCGGGATCGGATGCTGTCACATGATGCTAATCGGTATAGCGCCGGGTTACCGCCCGGAGAAAGCAGGTTCGACTCCTGTCGTGTGAACACGGATAGCTCAGTTGGTAGAGCATCGGACTTTTAATCCGACGGTCGCGGGTTCAACTCCCGCTCCAAGAGGTAACCCTTCGGGTGTCGGGTTCAACTCCCGAATTGGCCTGTCACGCCAACAGCTTTAGGTGCTGTCTCAATTGCGGGATTTGAAGGGAGCTTGCGGAGGCAAGCCTGACCCGCTGCGTTCGCGCGGCCGGGAAAGCCTTGCCGATGCCCGGCGCTCCCGTCCGGCCTGTTGCAACGACCGCACCGCGGACTTGCCGAAACCGCCTGTTTTCGAACGGGCGCGCTCCGCCTGTCCGCCGCAACGTCCCCTTGCTTCCGGCCCGGCGCGGGCCCCGGTGCTCCCTTCGGATCTCCTGTGTCTGCGGCCCCGGGAATGAAACGAAACAGACAAACAGAAAGGACGACCAAAGTGCCTTAGCGCGATGGAAGGAGTAACGAAGATGATGCGAATTCTCGAAAGGATCCTGGGCCGCACCCGCGTGCTGATCCAGGAAAACGAACGGGCCCTGCACCTTGTGAAGGGCGAACTGCGGACCATTCTGACGCCGGGGGAATACTCGCTGGCGAATGGCCAAGGTTCGCTTGTAATCGAGCGGCAGAACCTGGCAGTGCCCGAATTCCGCTCGCCCTATGAAAAGGCGCTCTTCGACAAGCTCCCCGAGGTTGCAGCTGAGCACCTGACGGTCGTCCGGACCAAGCCGGGCGAAGTGGCGGTCGTGGAACGCGACGGCCGCATCCACTCCGTCCTGGGCCCGGACCAGCGGCTGGTCCTGTGGACCGTCGCAGGTCCGTGGACGTCGACCGTGATCGACACGCAGGCGGAACCGGTCGTCCCGGCCGCCCTGATGCGTCGTCTGGGCGATGCCAGGCAGACGGCCCAGTTCGTCATCGTGCCGGTCGCCGACGGTCAGATCGCGCTCGTCTATATCGACGGTGTGATGACCGCCGTGCAGGAGCCGGGTGTCCACGCCTACTGGAAGGCGGGGCGGACGGTCACCCAGAAGGTGATCGACCTGAAGCGCCAGAGCCTGGACGTGACCGGCCAGGAAGTCCTGACCCTCGACCGGGTGACTATCCGGATCAACATCACCGCGGATTACCGCGTGGTCGATCCGGTGAAGGCCGCCCACGATGTGAAGGACTTCTCCGACGCGCTCTACCGGGCGCTGCAGGTCGCCTACCGCCGGACCCTCGGCGCCATGAAGCTTGACCAGATCCTGGAACGCAAGGGCGAGGTCAACGCGGAAGCCGCCGACAAGGTCCGCGCCGACATGGCGAAGATCGGGCTTGAGGTCTCCGACATCACCCTGAAGGACGTGATCCTGCCGGGCGAAATGCGCGAGATCCTCAACATGGTGGTGCAGGCTGAAAAGGAAGCCGAAGCCAACGTGATCCGGCGCCGCGAGGAAACGAACGCCACCCGTTCGCTTCTGAACACCGCCAAGGTCATGGCCGAAAACCCGGTCATGCTGCGGCTGAAGGAGCTGGAAGCGCTCGAAGCCATCGCCGGCAAGGTGGACCGCCTGACGGTCCACAACGGCACCGGCGGCCTGATGCACGACCTCGTCCGCCTGCGCGACGGGGACGCGGCATAAGGCCTGACAACACCAGCGGCGCGGGGACTACTCCTCGCGCCGTTTTCTTTGGCTGGTTAAAAGCTCGGAAGCCCGCGCGCCTGCCACTTGGTCGGCGGGATCGGCGGGCCGATCCGGAACGAGAATTTCACAACCCGCGTGACTTCCTTGTCCGTCTCGCAACGGAAATTAAGGTCGTACCAATCGCCACGCGACCCATAGGCGGCCTGCCCTGGTTCCAGCACATTGCCTCCCCGTGGCCGGAACGAGGGCAGCATTTCCGGCGGGCGAGCCGGATCCCAATCGGTTAACTGGGCACGCAATTCGGTCATGCACAGGAGATTCAGCCTCTGCCCGGGAGGCATGCCGGCCATAGCCGTCCGTGCCCGGGTACCGCCCAGGATCGAATCGGAAAACAGCTGCCTTGCCTCCGCCAACCTGGGAGACTGGCGTCCTGAATTCCCGCTGCCGCTTGCGGGATTTGCAGCGGCATTGGAAGCGTTTCGTGCCGCCGGCCGTTGCGCGGGCTTCGGTGCGGGCAGAGCCGCAGTCACGATCGGCCCGACCGTACCGAAATCCTCTGTCGGCGCCTCGGTTTCGGCGATTGCTTCCGGGGCCGGCGCTTCCGCTACAGCAGCTTCGGGCGGCTGATCCGGCTGGACTTGCTCGGGTGGCTGCTCATCCGGTTTCGGTTGCTCCGCCTGCTTCTGCTCCGGCTGGGTTTCTTCCGGTTGTTCTTGCTCCGGCTTTGGTGGCTCCTGCACATCAGCCGTTTCGTCCGGCGGGGCCTGCGAATCCTGGGTGTCCGCGTTCTGGGGGTCTTCGGGCTTTCCGGCATCTTCCGCCGTCGGGGCCGGATCTGCCGGCTTTTCCTCTGGCTGGTCGGACTTGACCGCGTCTTCCGCCGCCGTTCCATCCAGGGCCTTGCGCGGTCCGCTGTCGGTGTCTCCGAACTCGACGACCGGCTGCATCACCTTCGGCGTCACCTGCGGCTCGACCGGCTTTTCTTCCAACTGCGGCGGTGGCGGCGGCGGTGGCGGAGGAGCCTCGGCCTTGGGCGCATCCTGCTGCTTTTCGTCCGGCTTCTTGTCGTCCGGCTCCGGCTTTTTCAATTCCGGCGGCGCCACCAGTTCCACGTCGATCGGATCCACATGAGGTGTGTCGAATTGCCGGACCACACCGCCGATCAGGGCTGCTGCGACAAGGGTGTGCAGCAGCAGGGAGACGGCAAGTTCCCCGCTGAAAAACCAACGGTTCGTGCGCCGTGTCCTGTCCATCGGCCCTTCATCGGCCGGTATCATCGTCAGGGCGGGGGCATCGGATGCCAAGGTCCGGTCACCTTTTGTTATCTGCAGTGCAATCGGGAAGCGTTCCGGCATCGACCGTCAATTCCGAACCTAGGTAGCTTGAGTCGCCCCTTTCAATAGATACAAACAAAAAACCCGGCGTTACCAAGGCAGGGTCCGATTTTCCGGGACAAGGACCGCGAATTGCCGAATGCGATCGCCGGGCGGGACTTAATGGTCGTCAGTTTCGTCGACAATCGAAATTTCGTTGTAGAATAGGCCCTGCGCCGTTCCCCATCCCCCAAGAGCAACTTTCATCCCGGGGCGCAGTCGAGAACGGAAACTTTCCCCGACACCGCACACATCTCCCCCATACCATGGCATGGACTTGAGCGTCACCTTGGACTGGCAATATCGACTGTTGGATGCGGTTGGATCGCGCACCTCATAGGTCAACTCAATATGGCCTCCGGCAACGACAGCCAGGGTCATCGGGATTGTAAAAACGACAAACATGTTTGCAGTCGTGCCAAACAGAACTGGCCCAAATATCAAAAAAAGCATCCATTTCAATGGATGCTTGCTGCGATCCAGCCCGCTGTTTTTCCGCCTTTCAAAAAAATCCGTGGCAAGCGTCAAATAAAATATGTAAGCCCCGGCACCCAGACCGAATAGTATTCGCAATGGGGACGAGGCTTCATAGTATTCGACTGAAGGTGAGAAGGGGTATCCGAATATTTGAGAAAATATCGGGATCCCTCCCCCTCCTAAAAAGACGACAAGCACAAGGAAGGCTATGGGCTTTTCAAATCGCTGATCCAGCCGCTCTTCCGCCAAGCGAACCTGTCCCTTAGCTGTCCAGGAAGCTCCTGAGTTTCCGCGACCGGCTCGGGTGCTTCAGCTTGCGCAGTGCCTTTGCCTCGATCTGGCGGATACGCTCGCGGGTCACCGAGAACTGCTGGCCGACTTCTTCCAGCGTGTGGTCGGTGTTCATGCCGATACCGAAGCGCATTCTGAGCACGCGTTCCTCGCGCGGCGTCAGCGACGCCAGCACGCGGGTCGTGGTCTCGCGCAGGTTCGACTGGATCGCCGCATCGATCGGCAGGACCGCGTTCTTGTCCTCGATGAAATCGCCCAGGTGCGAATCTTCCTCGTCCCCGATCGGGGTTTCGAGCGAGATCGGCTCCTTGGCGATCTTCAGGACCTTGCGCACCTTTTCCAGCGGCATCTGGAGCTTTTCGGCCAGTTCTTCCGGGGTGGGCTCGCGGCCGATCTCGTGCAGCATCTGGCGCGAGGTCCGAACGATCTTGTTGATCGTCTCGATCATGTGCACCGGAATACGGATCGTGCGGGCCTGATCGGCGATCGAGCGGGTAATCGCCTGCCGGATCCACCACGTGGCGTAGGTGGAGAACTTGTAGCCGCGGCGGTACTCGAACTTGTCGACCGCCTTCATCAGGCCGATGTTGCCTTCCTGGATCAGGTCCAGGAACTGCAGGCCGCGGTTGGTGTATTTCTTGGCGATGGAAATCACGAGACGCAGGTTCGCCTCGACCATTTCCTTCTTGGCGATGCGCGCTTCGCGCTCGCCCTTCTGCACCATGGCGACGATGCGGCGGAATTCGGTGATTTCGAGACCGGTTTCGGTCGCCAGCGTCTGGATCTCCTGACGCAGCTCGCGAATGGTTTCCTTTTCCTTGGCGATGAAGTTCTTCCACCCGCGGGTGGACAGGTTCGCCACCTTGCGCAGCCAGTTCGGGTCGAGTTCCGCGCCCTGGTACTGTTTCAGGAAGTCCGTCCGGTCGACGTTGTAGCTGTCGGCCAGGCGCAGCAGGCGGCCTTCGTAGCCCATCAGCCGCTTGTTGATGTCGTAGAGCTGGGCAACCAGGGCGTCGATACGGTTCTGGTTGAGCGACAGGCTCTTCACGTCGATGACGATTTCTTCCTTCAGCTTCTTGTAGCGCCGCTCCTGGGACGGAGACAGCGTCCGGTTGGCCAGCTTGTTTTCAACCAGCTGGTCCTGCAGGCGGCGCAGCTTCTTGTAGCTGTCGGCAACCCGGTCGAAGGTTTCCAGAACGGCGGGCTTCAGTTCCGCTTCCATCGCGGAAAGCGACACGTTGGCTTCGAACTCGTCATCGTCCTCGCCGTCATCACCCTCGCCCTCGCCTTCGGATTCCGTTTCCTCGTCGGCGCCGCCCTTGGATTCGGGAGCGGCCTTGACGGAGGGAGACTCTTCATCCTCGCCGGGCTCTTCGTCGTCGTTCGCGCTGGCGGGGCCCGCCTTGGCGTCCGGACCGGCATAGGTCGCTTCCAGGTCGATGATGTCGCGCAGGAGCACCTTGCCTTCGTTCAGTTCGTCGCGCCAGATGATGATCGCCTGGAAGGTCAGCGGGCTTTCGCACAGGCCTGCGATCATCGCCTCGCGGCCGGCCTCGATGCGCTTGGCAATCGCGATTTCGCCCTCGCGCGAAAGAAGCTCCACCGATCCCATCTCGCGCAGATACATGCGCACGGGGTCGTCGGTCCGGTCGGCGGGCTCCTTGGTCGTGGTCGTCTTGGCGACCGCGCCGGAGCTTGCAGCAACCAGATCGCCGCCGCCGTCGATGTCTTCAGCGGCCGCGTCGTCGACTTCGTCCGAATCGATCACGTTGATGCCCATGTCGGACAACATCGACATGGTGTCTTCGATCTTTTCGGAAGAAACCTGTTCGGAGGGCAGGACTTCGTTCAGCTCGTCATAGGTAACATAGCCGCGCTTTTTCGCGGCCTTGATCATCTTCTTGACTGCGGCATCCGACAGGTCGAGCAAGGGGCCGTCCGGGCCTTCTGCGCTGGTTTCCTGCGTGTCGTCTGCTTGTGTCGCCTTAGCTACCATATTTTGCTCCAGAACCGCGGCCCGTTGAGAAAGGCCGCGCCGCGCCCAAAATCTGTTTACTCCGACCCGACAACCGGCGCGCCAGCGTCAAGACTGCGCAGCCCATTGCATTGGTTTATCGAATCGGGTTGTAAACCGTGTCCCTTAAGTCCCAATTAACCGTGGCGTCGAACGGGGCTAAAAAAACCTGTCGCGAAACCACGAGCGTAACGCTCGGGCAAATGACGTCGCACTTGCCACAAGGCGTCCGATACGGGTTGTTGCAGCCTTTTCGAGAATGATTGCCCGGGGCTTCGTGCCATACCGCGGCGTTTTTTGCTGCAGATGTTGTATTTAGCTCGGTGTTTCCGATTCGCAAGTGTGATTCGCTGCAGGTCAATCAAATTCAGCTAAAAAAATGCGCTTTTGTGAAGATTTAGCCCCTACCCGGCGCCGACGGCGACGGAAACGGGCTCCGGAACGGACATCGGCGTCGCCTTGATCTTCTTTGCCCTCTCGGCGAGTTCGGCCTCTTCGCGCACGCATTCCTCGCGCCGGCGGCTCAGATCCTGGGTCACGGCGCGGATGCGGTTCCAGGCATCTTCATCCAGCTCGTTTTCGCTTGAGGCCATCTCCATCTCGAGTTCGTTTTCCAGGGTGCGCAGTTCGAGCACATCCAGAAAATGCAGGAAGACGGCCTCGACAAAATCCTCCGGCGGATGGTTACGCAGGAGCGGGAAGCGCTGGATGAGCGCGGAAAAGGCCCCGCCCTTTCGTTCCTGCAGGCCGGCCGAACGATCGGCGATCATTTCCGCCAGAAGCTGTTGCAGGGGCTCATCGGCAGAGGCAGCGAGCTCCGTCACCGGCGCACCGTCCCGGTCATCGGCGATCCGGCACAGGGCATCGCGAAAACGCCGGTGGAGATCGTCGGAGAACCAGAGGCTTGCGATCCGCTCCAGATGGCGGTCGAGCAACTGCGGATAGCGCACGCACAGCCCGCAAACCAGGCGCTCGGTTCCGAAAAGCGGCGTATCGGGGGCATCGACCCGGGCCGGGGCGGCTCCGGTATAGCTTGCGAAACCGTCCTTGTTCCTGTCTCCGCGCCGTTGCCGGGACAGTTCGAAAAACAGATTGGACAGCTTGAGCTTGATGTCGAGCTGATAGCGCCGCCGGACCCTCTGGTCGCGGATGGTCTCGATCAGATCGTCGAAGCGCTTTTCAAGGGCTGCCTTGCGTTCCGGCGTATCCAGCCTGGCAAGGGAAATCTCCCGCTCCCAGACGGCATCGAACAGGGGCTGCGCCCGTTCGATCTCGGCCTCGAAACCTGCAAGGCCGCGCTCCCTGATCAGGTCGTCCGGGTCCATGCCGTCCGGCAGGAACGAGAACTGGAACGAGTAGCCGCTTCTCAGAACGGGCAGGATCCGGTCGATTGCCCGGTGCGCGGCCGCGACACCGGCGACATCGCCGTCGAAGCAGACAACCGGCTCGGCCGCGAATTTCCACAGCCGCATCACCTGGTCTTCGGTGAAGGCCGTGCCGAGCGTGGCAACCACATGCTTCACACCGGCCTGCCACAGCGCAATGGCATCGAGATAGCCTTCCACCACGACCGCCTGGCCGGACTTGAAGGCCGGCTCGCGCGCCCGGTGGGCGTTGAACAGCATGACGCCCTTGTGGAACAGCGGCGTCTCCGGCGAGTTCAGGTATTTCGGCTGGCCGTCCGGATCGAGCGTCCGGCCGCCGAAGGCGACGACCCGGCCCCGCTCGTCCTGGATCGGGATCATCAGCCGGCCGCGGAACCGGTCATAGGTAGGACGGCCGTCATCGGGCCGGATGATCAGGCCGGCCTCGACCATCATCTCTTCCGGCACGCCCTTGCCGGTCAGATAGCGCTTGAGCGAGTCCCTGCTGTCCGGCGCATAACCGAAGCGGAATTCCCTTAAGGTTTCCTGCGTGAAGCCGCGCTTCAGAGCGTAGCCCCGTGCCGTTTCACCCCTCGAGGTGGCAAATTCCGCCTGGAAGAACTGCGCGGCCATTTCGCAAACGTCCGCAAGGCTGGCGCGTTGCTTTTCCCGGCGCGCAGCCTGCGGATCGGGCGCGGGCAAGGCCACGCCGGCCTGTTCGGCAAGCCGCTCCACGGCTTCGGGAAAGCTCAGCCCTTCCGTTTCCGTCAGAAAGCGGAAATGATCTCCTGACGCACCGCAGCCGAAGCATTTGTAGCGGTTGCGCCGGTCGTCCACGTGGAAACTCGGGGATTTTTCCTGATGGAACGGACAGCAGGCCCAGTAATCGCCCTTGCCCGGCTGGGTCTTGCGCCTGTCCCAGGTCACCCGACGGCCGACCAGATCGGACAGGGTGATCCGGGCCCTTATTTCATCGAGTAGCCGATTGTCGAAGCGCATGAATTCTGCCGAACCGAGCCTGACTTTACACCAGACGCACACATTATCAGATAGTCCGGCGATATCCGGACAGCAAAGAGCGAAGATAAGAATAAATTGCGGCCAGAGCGAGTCACTCCGCCCGCATACGGATCCCTGTGGCTAACCTGGGCATAACTCCGGGGCCTGGAACGCTGGAGCAGCCCGTCACCCGCCTTCACCGGCCTTCTTGGGCGGCGTATCCACGTTTTTCGGCCCGTCGGAGCGCAGCAGGTCCTTGACCACGCAGGAGGCCTGAACGAAATCCATCTTCCCCGGATAGCGGGCCTTCAGTTCCGACATGCACCGGCCGATATCCCTCAGGCCATGGGCATTGATGTCGCGCACGGTTTCCTCGCAGATCGACCGGATCTCTGCTTCGTCCAGCTTCTGCGGCAGGAATTCCCGGATGATCTCGCCTTCCGCGCGTTCCTGCTCGGCCAGATCCAGCTGTCCGCTTTCCTCGAATTCCTGCGCGGACACCTCGCGCTGGCGGACCATTTTTTCCAGGATATCGATGACGTCGTCTTCCGTCACGCCGTCCCGGCCGCTTTCGCGCGCCGCGACATCCCGGTCCTTCAGGGCCGTCTGAATCAGGCGCAAGGTGGCGATACGGCGCTTTTCGCCCGCCTCCTGTGCCTGCTTGAGTGCGATCGTTATTTTTTCGCGCATGCTTTTTCACTGCCCCCGCGGCTGCGGCAAACTTTAGTGCGCCCCAAGTCCGCCTTCAACCCATATCAAAGCAAGTTATTGAAAGATATAGCCTTTTTTTCACAGGAACTCTGTTGACGATCGAGATAGCTTCCCATAGAGTCCCGCGCTTAATGCAGATGGCAATCTGACGGGCCCCGGCCCGCGCGCTCACGCCCTTCCTGCAGCGCATGATGTCACCAACAACACCTGGAACGCAAGACATGACGACTGCAGACGCATGGTCCATAAAGCCGGCGACAGCCCTACTCGTACTTGCCGACGGCAGCGTGATCGAGGGTGAAGGCCTTGGCGCAACCGGCGACGCGGTTGGCGAAATCTGTTTCAACACCGCAATGACCGGCTACGAAGAGATCCTGACCGACCCTTCCTACGCCGGCCAGATCATCACCTTCACCTTTCCCCATATCGGCAACGTCGGCACCAACGAAGAAGACATCGAAACGGTCAACATGGCCGCCGACAGCGGTATTCGCGGCTGTGTGGTGAACGCCAGCGTGACCGATCCGTCCAACTATCGCGCCTCCCGGCGCCTGGACCAGTGGCTCAAGTCCCGCGGCATCATCGGCATCAGCGGTATCGACACCCGGGCCCTGACCGCCCTGATCCGTGAAAAAGGCGTGCCGAACGCGGTGATCGCCTATTCGCCGGACGGCAAGTTCGATCTGGATGCCCTGAAGAAGAAGGCCGCGGAGTGGCCCGGCCTTGAAGGCATGGACCTTGCCAAGGACGTCTCCACGACGCAGACCCACCACTGGGACGAAACCACCTGGAAGTGGGACGCAGGCTACGGCAAGGCCGGCGCGGCCGAATTCAAGGTGGTCGCGCTCGACTTCGGCATCAAGCGCAATATCCTGCGCCTGCTGACGGAAGCCGGCTGCGATGTCACCGTGCTGCCGGCAACGGCGACGGCTGAAGAAGTCCTGGCGCATCAGCCGGACGGTGTTTTCCTGTCCAACGGACCGGGCGATCCGGCTGCAACCGGCGAATACGCGACGGCAACGATCAAGGCGCTCATCGAGCGCGGCATTCCCGTCTTCGGGATCTGCCTCGGTCACCAGATGCTGGCCCTGGCCCTTGGCGGCAGGACTGTGAAGATGCATCAGGGCCACCACGGCGCCAATCACCCGGTGCACGATCACACCACGGGCAAGGTGGAAATCACCTCCATGAACCATGGCTTCGCGGTCGATGCCAAGAGCCTGCCGGACAGCGTGGAAGAAACCCACGTGTCCCTTTTCGACGGGTCCAACTGCGGTATCCGCCTGAAGGGCAAGCCGGTGTTCTCCGTTCAGTATCACCCGGAGGCCTCGCCGGGTCCCCGCGACAGCCATTATCTGTTCAAGCGCTTCACCGATTTCATGCGGGAAACGAAAAAGGCGGCCTGACCGGCCGGCACTCAAAACAAATTGGCGCGAAAACAAAAAATGGCCCGGAAGCATCCGGGCCTTTTTTTGTCGACAAAGCGTGCCGATTCGTCCCTGCGCCGGAGAAAGCAGACGCAGTACGAATGCCGTTAGTTGGCGGCCACCAGTTTGTTCAACGCCGTCAGGACGGTGTCGACTTCGGTAACCTGCTCGTCCAGAAGCGCCTTCTGCTCGTGCAGCATTTCCTGCTGCGCCTGGCAGATGCCCTGAAGTTCGCGATACTGGTCGCCTTTCGGCGTATCGCTTTCCACCAGCTTGATCACGCGGCGGATTTCCGCCAGCGTCAAACCGATCTTCTTGGCCTGCAGGATAACCCGCATCCGCCCGACATCCCTTGAGCCGTAAAAGCGGCGCGCACCCCGCCTTACAGGATGAAGGAGGCCTTTTTCCTCATAAAACCGGAGTGTTCGGAGTGTGACGCCGAACAGTTCCGACATCTCGGAAATCGCAAGAACCTCGTTTTCGGTTGCGGCATCTTCAACCGGCCCCGCGATATCCGGAACGGCGACTATGTTCATAGCTATGTTGTTCATCAAACTTGCCCGATAGTTTCTCGTTATTTTGCACGGTCAGGCGACTATCCGGCATTCAACGACACGGCCCACCTCCGTATTCATCGAATCCCACACGCCGGATACTCAGGATCGCTGCAACCCCTATCGCTACACATGACTGACAGGCACAACAGCGGCCGACCCCATACCGCGAAAGCTTTCACATAACTCTCTTACACTATTTTCGAACAGCTAATCCACGTCGTTTTCAAAAATTTGGCGCGAATTGCCAAAAAATAGCATTTTTTTAATAAGAGAGATGTTTTCACAACACATAAACTGCAACTTATGATTTTTATGCAAATTTTGCAGAGAAGCACAGCTTCGAAGTCGCTTTATTATATTAATTATCGATAATATTTACATGAAATATACGTTTGAAAATAAAGCCAGCGTATAAACAAATGTCCAGATAAAAAACGAGCTTCCATCCTCTTCGCCGGCGAAAAGATAAACAACGACCTCTGTAGAAACGTCAATATTCCAGAGTGATCTATTCGGCTTTGTTTTATTTGTTAACAATTCCGGCTCGAATAGTCTCAGCTTGAACAGTTTGAAATGCAACCGACACGAAGGTCAACGCCCCCTTCGAAAAAAATGCAGGAAAACAACACTAGAAGCCAAATACTTTCACGCATGAGACGATTTGTCCGGGCAACCGCCCTCTTCGGCAATTGTGGCACATAGTGCACTTGCGCATTGACAGTCCGGCCGGTTCGAGATTTTTCTGTTTCCGGATGAAGCTTATGTGGCGCTTCACTATTTTGTCGGTTAAGGAGTTCCCGGCTCCGGCTTTGCACCCGGGAAGGACCGCCGGCGCCGGAATCGATTGAACCGCCGAACACGAGAGACTTCGGACATCTTGCCCGCAAATGCGCGGATATTTGCTCGACCGGCAAGCACGATAGAAGACATGGCCGATACAAAAAATTCAAATGGCGCCCCTGTAATGAGCCCCGACCAGTTCCGTGAATGGCGTCGGTCGCTCGGGCTGAAGCAGAAGGAAGCCGCCGAACAGCTGGGTCTCAAGAAGCGGATGATCCAGTATTACGAAAAAGGCAACCGGGATGGCCGGCCGGTCGAAATTCCGAAGTCGATTCGTCTCGCCTGCTATGCCCTGTCGGAAGGAATCGGCGATTTTGACGGCAATAATGTCCTGCCGCCCGACGAAGCTCCGGCCAAGAATTAACGTTTTGCGCGCCAACGCGCTGTGAAAAAGGAATTTAGCCCCCGCGCGGGGTTTCCACGCCTCACAGTTTTCCCTATAAGACGCGCTCAGCCAACATTGACACTCATAATGGAACGAGCCGAACCGGCGGGCAGCCATGCCTGCACGGAAACGGCCGATGCGAGCCCCGATGCCAAAACGTACTGACATCTCCTCAATTCTCATCATAGGCGCCGGTCCGATCGTGATCGGCCAGGCCTGCGAATTCGACTATTCCGGTACGCAGGCCTGCAAGGCACTTCGAGAAGAGGGCTACCGCATCATCCTGGTGAATTCGAACCCGGCGACGATCATGACCGATCCGGACCTGGCCGATGCCACCTACATCGAGCCGATCACGCCGGAGATCGTCGCCAAGATCATCGAGAAGGAACGCCCCGACGTCCTGCTGCCGACCATGGGCGGCCAGACGGCGCTCAACTGCGCGCTCGATCTGGAAAGGATGGGCGTCCTTGAAGAATTCGGCGTCGAGATGATCGGCGCCCGGGCCGACGTCATCGAAAAGGCGGAAGACCGCGAGAAATTCCGCGCCGCCATGGATGTCATCGGCCTGGAGAACCCGCGCGCCGCCATCGCCTCGTCTCCGGAAATCCGGAACGAGAAGGGCAAGATCATCGGCTACGACCGTGCCACCGGCGTCCTGGAGGCCATGAAGGCGCTCGACGACATCGGCTTGCCCGCCATCATCCGCCCGGCCTTCACCCTCGGCGGCACCGGCGGCGGGGTTGCCTACAATCGCGAGGAATTCGAAACCATCGTCCGCTCGGGGATCGACGCGTCACCGGTCGGCCAGGTGCTGATCGACGAAAGCCTGCTCGGCTGGAAGGAGTACGAGATGGAAGTGGTCCGCGACAAGGCGGACAACTGCATCATTATCTGTTCCATTGAAAACGTCGATCCGATGGGCGTTCACACCGGCGACTCGATCACCGTTGCGCCCGCGCTGACGCTCACCGACAAGGAATACCAGATCATGCGCGACGCCTCGATTGCGGTGCTGCGCGAGATCGGCGTGGAAACCGGCGGCTCGAACGTGCAGTTCGCCGTCAATCCGGACAACGGCCGCCTTGTCGTCATCGAAATGAACCCGCGCGTGTCGCGCTCCTCCGCACTTGCGTCCAAGGCGACAGGCTTCCCGATCGCCAAGATCGCGGCCAAGCTTGCCGTCGGCTACACCCTGGACGAGCTGGAAAACGACATCACCGGCGGCGCGACCCCGGCCTCCTTCGAACCCTCCATCGACTATGTGGTGACGAAGATCCCGCGCTTTGCCTTCGAAAAGTTCCCCGGCTCCGAACCGGTCCTGACCACGGCGATGAAATCCGTCGGCGAAGTGATGGCGATCGGCCGCAACTTTGCCGAAAGTCTGCAGAAGGCGCTGCGCGGCCTTGAAACGGGTCTGACCGGACTGGACGAGACCGAGATTGCGGGCCTCGATCAGGGCGACGACAAGAACGCGATCCGCGCCGCGATCTCCGTCCCGACGCCGACCCGGCTCCTCAATGTCGCCCAGGCCATGCGGCTTGGCATGAGCCTTGAGGAAATCCATCAGGCCTGTTCCATCGATCCCTGGTTCCTGGAACAGATCGCCGATATCGTTGAAATGGAAGACAAGGTGCGCACGCACGGTCTGCCGCAGAACACCCAGATGCTGCGCAAGCTGAAGTCCATGGGCTTTTCCGATGCCCGGCTGGCCTCTCTTGCCGGCAAGGACGAGGCCGACATCGCGAAGCTGCGCGCGGAGCTTGACGTGCACCCGGTCTACAAGCGCATCGACACCTGCGCGGCGGAATTCGCCTCCCCCACCGCTTACATGTATTCCACCTACGAGGCTCCCTTCATGGGCAAGCCCGCCTGTGAAGCGGCCCCGACCGACCGCAAGAAGGTCGTCATCCTGGGTGGCGGACCGAACCGGATCGGCCAGGGGATCGAGTTCGATTACTGCTGCTGTCATGCAGCCTTCGCCCTGGACGAGGTCGGTTATGAAACCATCATGATCAACTGCAACCCGGAAACGGTCTCCACCGACTACGACACCTCCGACCGGCTCTACTTCGAGCCGCTGACTGCAGAGGACGTTCTGGAGATTATCCGCAAGGAGCAGGAAAACGGCACGCTGCACGGCGTCATCGTCCAGTTCGGCGGCCAGACGCCGCTGAAGCTCGCCCAGGCGCTGATGAAGGCCGGCGTGCCGATCCTCGGTACCTCGCCCGACATGATCGACCTGGCGGAGGACCGTGACCGGTTCCAGAAACTTCTGGTCAAGCTCGGCCTGAAGCAGCCGGAAAACGGCATTGCCTATTCCGTCGAACAGGGCCGGCTGATCGCGGGCAAGCTCGGCCTGCCGCTGGTCGTGCGCCCGTCCTATGTGCTCGGCGGCCGGGCCATGCAGATCATCCGCGACGAGGAAGCGCTCAATTCCTACCTGCTCGGAACCCTGCCCGAACTCGTCCCCGGCGACATCCGGGCGAAGTATCCGAACGACAAGACCGGCCAGATCAACACCCTGCTCGGCACCAACCCGCTGCTGTTCGACCGCTATCTGGACGGGGCGGTAGAGGTGGACGTGGATGCGCTGTGCGACGGCAAGGACGTCTTCGTCTGCGGCATCATGGAACATATCGAGGAAGCCGGCATCCACTCCGGCGATAGCGCCTGTTCCCTGCCGCCCTACAATCTGTCGAAGGACATCATCGAGGAACTGAAGCGCCAGACCACCGCCCTTGCCCTGGCCCTCGAGGTCGGCGGGCTGATGAACGTGCAATATGCCATCAAGGACGGCGACATCTATGTCCTGGAAGTCAACCCGCGCGCTTCGCGCACCGTGCCTTTCGTCGCCAAGACCATCGGCGACCCGGTCGCCAAGATCGCAAGCCGCATCATGGCGGGCGAAAGCCTCGCCTCCTTCGGACTTGTGGAAAAGAACCTGAAGCACGTCGCCGTCAAGGAAGCCGTCTTTCCCTTCACCCGCTTCCCCGGCGTCGACACGGTTCTCGGCCCGGAAATGCGTTCAACGGGTGAGGTCATGGGCCTCAACGGCGCCTTTTCCACCGCATTCGCCAAGTCGCAGATCGCCTGCGGGACCGGCGTGCCGGAAAAGGGGACGGTTTTCGTCTCCATGCGCGATCCGGACAAGGCAGGCGTGGTCGAGGCCGTGCGCATGCTGGAACAGGCGGGCTTCAACATCATCGCCACCGGCGGAACCCAGAGCTTCCTGCAGGACAAGGGAATTTCCTGCAAGAAAATCAACAAGGTTCTGGAAGGCCGGCCGCACATTGTCGACGCCATCAAGAACGGCGAAGTCCAGCTTGTCTTCAACACCACCGAAGGCGCCCAGGCGCTGCTCGACAGCCGCTCGATGCGCCAGGCCGCGCTGATGAACAAGGTTCCGTATTACACCACCCTTGCCGGCTCGGTTGCCGCCGCCAAGGGCATCGTCGCTCACAAGAAAGGCAACCTCGAAGTGAGACCTTTGCAATCTTACTTCGCTTGAGGCTATTATCCGGCCCGCCTTTCTCACACTCCCTTTGCCCTGCATCACGGAAACAGACAACAGGGCAAAGGGAGTGTGAGAAATGTGGGCTAGCCCCCCGGCCGGGAAAGAAATCCTTTCCCGGCTGGGTTTCTTTTTATGATGCGAGGTCCTGGAAAGAGGGCCCGGTAAGCTGAAGGTCTGTGACCAATGGAAAAAGTTCCGATGACCTCCGCCGGTTACGCGATGCTGGAACAGGAATTGAAGCAGCGCATGTCGGTCGAGCGCCCGCGTATCGTGGATGCGATCGCCGAAGCCCGCGCGCATGGCGATCTGTCGGAAAACGCCGAGTATCACGCCGCCAAGGAAGCCCAGAGCCACAATGAAGGCCGGATCACCGAGCTGGAGGACAAGCTCTCGCGCGCAGAAGTGATCGACGTGACCAAACTGTCCGGCGATGTGGTCAAGTTCGGCGCCACGGTGTCCCTCATCGACGAGGACACCGAGGAAGAGAAGAAATACATGATCGTCGGCGACGTGGAATCCGACGTGAAACAGAACAAGATCTCCATATCTTCGCCGATCGCCCGCGCCCTTATCGGCAAGACCATCGGCGACAGCGTCGAAGTGTCCGCTCCCGGCGGGGCACGGTCCTACGAGATCGTTGACGTTCAATTCATCTGATCCGGACCCGGTCCTGCGGCCGGATCAGATCCTCCCGTAATCCGCATAGACGGCACCGCGTGGCGCGCTGCAACGGCAGCCGCGCGGGTGCCTGACGGTTATTGGTGCTGGAGGATGTTGACGACGCGGTCAAAAGGGTCGCGAACGAAAAAACGCCTGACGCCCCACGGTTCGTCCACCGGTCCGTAGAGGATCGGGAAGCCCCGGTCCCGGGCCCGCTCCAGGACCTCATCCAGATTATCGACCTCCACAGAGAGGTCGGGGACTTCGGTTCCCGATCCGCCTTCGCTGGCAATGCTGAGCTGAGGCATTGCCGATCCGGAATCGGCATATGTCACGAGCCATCCATGGTCCATAACGATGGCCATGCCCAGAACTTCGCCGTAGAAACGGGCGGCCGCCCCCGTGTCCGGGGAGGCGATATTGGTGACGACGCGTTTGACGGTCATTGAATTTCCTCCTGCATGCACGAGCGGTCAGACGGATACCTGCCGGGACCGACCATGAATGTCAGGCATGCCGACAGCCTGGATTTCCCTGTCGTCGGACGCCTCGGCCTGACCTGTGGCCGCCGCCGGCGGTTTGCGCCCACCGGATTTCAGGAGCTTTTCGAATTCGGGGCCGCTGATCGGACGGCTCCAGTTGTAGCCTTGACCGAGATTGAAGCCAATCTGCTGAATGATCTGCGCCTCCTCCGCGGTTTCCACCCCTTCGGCGACCGATACCAGTCCGAATTCGCGGGCAAGCATGACCATCGTCCGCAGAACCGCCTGGTTTTCCGGTTTGCCGGCCGACCCTGAGACGAAGCTGCGGTCCACCTTGATCGTATCGACCGGGTATCTGGTCAGGCTGTTCAAGGAGGCATATCCGGTTCCGAAATCGTCCAGTCCGATCGTTACCCCCAGGCCCCTGAGATAACCCAGGACCTCGATGAAATTGTCAGACGAATCCAGGATCGTGTTTTCGGTCAGTTCCAGCTCCAGCGATCCGGCGTCCAGACCGGTATCGGCCAGCGCCCAGGTCACATCGTTGACGAGGGACTTGGAATAGGTCTGTCTCGGAAACAGATTGACCGCGATTTTCAGCGGTCGTCCGGCAAGCGCGCGCCACTTTTGCGCCTGGGCGCATGCCTGAAACAGAACCCAGCGGCCGATGCTGACAGACATCTCGCTGCCCGTGATCAGATCGATAAAGCAGTCCGGTGCCAGCAGGCCTCTTTTCGGGTGGTTCCACCGCAGCAGCGCCTCCGCGCCGACGGTCCGGCCGCTGCGGATATCGATCTGCGGCTGGAAGTGAAGTTCGAACTGATCCTTTTCCAACGCCGCCTTCAATTCCGGCATGAGTGCGAAACGCTCTTCGACCGCCTCCCGCAGATCGGGGGTAAACCTGGAAACCCGCCCGCGGATGATCTTGGCTTCGTAAAGCGCCAGGTCGGCATTGCTCATCAGCTCGTCGGGAGTAATCCCGTTCTCAGGTGCATGCACGACGCCCGCGCTGCACCCGATCGTGATTTCATGGGCACCGATGAAAACAGGCTTGCGCACATTCCAGATCGCCGTTTCGACGAAGGCGAAGGCATTCTGCGGGTCGGCGCAGGTCGGCAGGATCAGGGCGAACTCGTCTCCCCCGATCCGGTAAAGGCGCATTTTTTCATGCATGACCTCGCGCAGCCGATCGCAAAAAGCCACGAGCAACTTGTCACCGACGGAATGACCCAGCGTGTCGTTGACATCCTTGAAATGGTCGAGATCGAACAGGCCGATACAGACGCCATTCGCACGGGCATCGATCCCGGACATGGCTTCCGCCAGGTCCTCATTGAAGGCCCGCCGGTTCAAGGCGCCCGTAACCGGATCGAAATAGGCTGATTTCCTGATTTCTTCCGCCAGCCTCACGTGCTCCGAGACATCCCGGGCAAAACAGATTATATCGCCGTTCGCGTTCAGCTTGCTCAAGGAGATATCGAGCGGGATTTCCGATCCATCCTTGCGCCTGCCGAAGATCCGCTGCACCGACCCCATGGGCCTGGAAACCGGATTCAACGCATAGGTTTCACGCAGCTTCGCATGACCTGCAAACCGATCGGGGACAAGGATTTCGATTTTCCGGCCAATCAGGTCTTCGCGCGCGTATCCGAAAATCTGCTCCAGCGCGCCGTTAAACGCCTGAATGGTGCCGGTGCGGTCGCAGATAAGGACCCCATCGGGAATATCATCAATGGAAATCTGCAGCGTCGTCCCCACTCCGCCCCCCTGCAAAAGCCTTTGAGACCGGGGCCCGTCTCGCCGCCCGATATCAAACCTCGTCTTTTGCGAGTAAGTTGATCTACGTAGGCAAGCATGTAGAGCGCAGTGTTAATGTGCAGTAAACTCGAAACGATTTTGGCGGAGAATGCCAAAAAATCGTCTAAATCCGCCCATAATCAAGAATTAATATAATACATATATAATATCACAAATATAGCTTACGTTGCGTTACTCAACATTGATCATCAGTCTTCAATTGGAACAATCGGTTCATCTTTGGTTCGACGAATGGTCAGGGCAGTGCGCACGCTCGCCACGTTTGGCGCAGCCGTCAATTCGCTGATGACGAAATTCTGGAAACTCTGCAGATCCGGAGCCACGCATTTCAGAAGAAAATCGACTTCTCCGGACAGCATGTAACTCTCGCGCACGACATCCCAGGCCTGGACCGTTTTCTCAAAGGCGATCAGATCGGCCTCTTTCTGGCTGTGCAGCCCGACCATGGCGAATGCGGTCACGTCAAAACCCAGTTGCTTTTCATCCAGAAGCGTCCGGTAGCCGCGGATCAGCCCGGCCTCTTCCAGTGCGCGGACACGGCGCAGGCAGGGAGGGGCGGATATTCCGACCCTGCGGGCGAGTTCGACATTCGTCATCCGCCCGTCTTCCTGCAGCTCTTTCAGGATGTGCCAGTCGATTGCATCAAGCCGCGCTTTCACTCTTGGTCTCCCGGGCCGTATTGCGTTGTCCGGCCAGCCCGGATACGGCCTTGATCTGGAAAATCGAATACCGTTCTGCCGCAAATCCGGCCGGACGGTTCACCTCAGCCGAATTATGATTTTTTGCGCATTTGTGCAAGACTATAACAAAATCGCGCATGATTCAGAAACATCACAACAGGAATCCCGTGCATACACCGCCACTGCCAGAAAGTTGTTGGGTGCTGACAGACGGCAAGGCGGGGGACGAAACCCAATGCATCGGCGTCGCCGAGGCGCTCGGGACCGCTTACGGGATCCGCCGTGTCGCGCCCCGCCCGCCCTTTTCCTGGATGATGCCGTGGGGCCCCGTCGACCCGCGCGAAAGCGAAAGCCGGCCCGGCAGCCCGATCGCCCCACCCTTTCCGGATATCGTCATCGCATCGGGACGGCGCGCGGTTCCCTATCTGAGGCGAGTCAAGAAGGCCTCTGATGGACGGACCTTTACCGTGTTCCTGAAGGACCCGCGCACCGGCCCGAAGACCGCCGACCTGATCTGGGTGCCCGAGCACGACAGCCTGCGCGGCACGAACGTCCTCGTGACACCCACCGCCCCGCACCGGTTTTCCCGTCAGGTCCTGGCGGATCTTCGGACTAGGCCGCACCCGGACATCGATCCCCTGTCCCATCCGCGCGTGGCCGTCCTGATCGGCGGCGACAGCCGGCATCATACCTTTACCCAAGACGATATCGAAAGCCTGATGGCTGGTCTGGCACGGCTTCAGGAGCAAGACGGCGCCTCCTTGATGATCACCGCATCCCGCAGGACGCCGGAATCGCTCAAGAGGCGGCTGGAACAACTTGCCGCATCCGGAAGCTGTCTCTTGTGGGACGGCAGCGGCGAAAATCCCCTCTCCGCCTATCTCGCCAAGGCGGATGCCGTTGTCGCGACGGCCGATTCGACCAACATGATCGGCGAGGCGGCAGCCACCGGAAAACCGGTTCACGTGTTCACGCCCCAGGGCAATCACCCGAAAATTGACCGCTTTCTGGGGACTTTGACCTCACTTGGGATCATTCACCCCTTTCCGGGGCCGCTAAAAAACACTACCTACGAGCCGCTGGACAGTACGCCGATGATCGCCAGCGAAATCCTGCAGAGATTCGCAAGACATCGGGCGGGCTGACAAAAGAATACCGGATCCGGCCGTCCCGACGGCGGCCGCCCGCGACAGGCAAGGCGAACGAGACGAGGCGCATCACCCATGACCACCGAGCATTCCAAGCTTTTCATCATCGGCTCGGGACCTGCCGGCTATACCGCGGCAATCTACGGCGCCCGCGCCATGATGGAGCCGACGCTTGTCGCCGGCATCCAGCCGGGCGGCCAGCTTACCATCACCACCGATGTGGAAAACTATCCGGGCTTTGCCGACCCTATCCAGGGCCCGTGGCTGATGGAACAGATGCAAAAGCAGGCTGAAAACGTCGGTACGAAGATCGTCTACGACACGATCCTCAAGGTCGATCTGTCGAAGCGCCCTTTCCGCATGGAAGGCGACAGTGGCACGACCTATACCGCCGATGCGCTGGTCATCGCCACCGGCGCCCAGGCCCGCTGGCTCGGCCTGCCGTCGGAAGAGGACTTCATGGGCGCCGGCGTCTCCGCCTGCGCCACCTGTGACGGATTTTTCTACCGCAACAAGGAAGTGGTGGTTGTCGGTGGCGGCAACACGGCGGTCGAGGAAGCCCTTTATCTGGCCAACCTTGCCTCCAAGGTCACCCTCGTTCACCGCCGCGACAGCCTGCGCGCGGAACGCATCCTGCAGGATCGCCTGCTCAAGCACCCAAAGATCGAGGTGATCTGGGACCACGCGGTCGATGAAATTCTGGGCGGCGGCATTCCCAAGGCGGTCAACGGGGTCCGCCTGAAAAATACCAAAACCGGCGAAACGCAGGAAATTCCGACCGACGGCGTCTTCATCGCCATCGGCCACGCGCCGTCGGTGGAGCTGTTCAAGGGACAGCTTCCGCTCAAGCCCAACGGGTATCTGGAAACGGCACCCGACAGCACGAAGACGGCCATCCCGGGCGTCTTTGCCGCCGGCGACGTGACCGATGACATCTATCGCCAGGCCGTCACCGCGGCCGGCATGGGCTGCATGGCAGCGCTTGAAGCGGAACGGTTTCTGGCGGAACATGAAGCCTCCGCACCCGAACCGGCGGAATAAGACGGCAACCTGGCAAATAAACAGCAAGCGGGGGCGTGTGACATGGATTGGGACAAACTGCGCATCTTCCATGCCGCCGCCCAGGCCGGCAGTTTCACCCACGCCGGCGATGTGCTCAACCTGAGCCAGTCGGCAGTGAGCCGTCAGGTCAGTTCCCTGGAACAGGATCTGGGCGTGCCGCTGTTTCACCGGCACGCCCGCGGTCTTTTGCTCACCGAACAGGGTGAACTGCTTTACCGGACCGCCGCCGATGTCCTGATGAAGCTGGAATCGGTCCAGAGTCGCCTTTCCGACAGCAAGGACAAACCGTCCGGCGTGCTGAAGGTGACGACCACCGTCGGCCTCGGTTCCACATGGCTGACCTCCAGGATCAACGACTTCATCAACCTCTATCCGGATGTACAGCTGCAGCTGATTTTCGACGACGACGAACTGGACCTGGGCATGCGCGAGGCCGATGTCGCGATCCGGCTGCGCCTGCCGACCCAGCCGGACCTCATTCAGCGCAAGCTCTTCACCGTGCATTTCCACGTGTACGCGGCACCGAGCTATTTGAAACGCTTCGGCACCCCGCGCAGCATCGACGATCTGGACAAGCACCGGATCGTCACCTTCGGCGAACAGGCCCCGGCCTATCTGCGCGACATGAACTGGCTCGACACGGCCGGGCGGACACCGGCGGATCCACGTCGCTCGGTGTTGCAGGTGAACAACCTGGTGGCCATCAAGCGCGCCGTCCAGACCGGCGTCGGCATTGCCATACTGCCCGACTATATCATCGAGAAGGACAGCGGCCTGGTGCAGGTCCTGACCGAACTGGAGGACAAGGTGCCTTCGTTCGACACCTATTTCGTTTATCCGTCGGAACTCAAGAACACCGCACGGGTGAAAGTGTTCCGCGACTTCCTCGTCGCCAATGCCGAAACCTGGGTTTACTGAGGCAATCGTCTGCCCATTTGATAGACATGCCCAATCTGACTGCAAATTATGCAGATTCCTGAGATCCGGACCGGGCGCTCATTGAAATCTGCGAAAATAACATCAAGAGTTGCACTTTTTCACGCCTGATTTTTGCAATAAACCCTTTTAAATCAGCGTATTATAAAAGCCATTCGGTTTTTGCATACCAGATCTGCACGCCTGCCTCTTGTTTCACCAGCTTGTGCACTGCATATAAGCATCACTGTTGGTCAGTTGGCGCAGCTCGTTCCTCCCAGCAGCGCCTTATCTGCCAGCTGTTCCCCTCTGGAAGGTGATTCCACTGCAAAATGCAGTGAAATCAAAATCTAAACTGCCGGGTCCTTGACCCGGCATTTTTTTTGCGCTGCAAGATCGAAGCCCGGGCGCCATTTCGCAAAAGCAATTTTCAATTGACAGCTTGTCGCAGCCTCTGGTGCAAGGCCGCACGCATCCCCATATCAAGGAAGACGGACAGAAACGGTCCGTCGTCCCCTCCCCGAGATCCGCTCTCCCCCGGCGGATCTTCATAAACTTAGGGCCGGACGCCAAAAGCGCCGGCCCTGTTTTCTTTTCAGATCAAGTCGGTGGCCGTATCGCCTGTCCGGCCTACATGAACAGCTTTTCGTTCTTCATGTCCTTGTAGAGATAGGCGACCTGCTCTTCATAGCCGTTGTAAAGCAGGGTATCGCGGCGTTCGTCGGTCCCGAGCAGCCTTTCGCTCGCCTGGCTCCAGCGCGGATGCGGCACCTTGGGGTTCACGTTCGCCCAGAAGCCGTATTCCGATGCCTGGATTTCCTCCCAGAAACTCACCGGACGCTTGTCGGTGAAGGAAATGCGCACGATCGACTTGATCGACTTGAACCCGTATTTCCAGGGCAGGGCCAGCCGCAGCGGGGCGCCGAACTGTTTGGCGAGCGGCTTGCCGTAGACCCCGGTGACCATGAAGGTCAGCTCGTTGGTCGCCTCTTCCATGGTCAGCCCCTCCACATAGGGCCAGGGATACCAGCTCTGTTTCTGGCCGGAGGCGACATCGGGGTTCTTGAACGTCTCGAAGCGGAGATACTTGGCCCCCGATTTCGGCCCGGCCAGCTTGACCAGCTCGGAAAGCTGGAAACCGGACCAGGGCACGGCCATCGACCAGGCCTCGACGCATCGGTGCCGGTAAAGCCGTTCCTCCAGCGGCATCTTGGCCAGGAGGTCATCGATACCAATCGTCTGCGGGTTGTCGATCATGCCGTCGAGCACCACGCTCCAGGGCCGGATCGGCAGGGCCTGGGCGGCGCGTGCGATCTGCTTGTGCGACCCGAATTCATAGAAATTATTGTAGACCGACGTGACGGATTCGGGCGTCACGTCCCGGCCCAGCGTGTAGGCCTCGTTGCGCGGAACCGGATAGAGCTTCGCGCTTGGATCGTCCTCGGCAAAGGCAGGCCGTGTGAACATTCCGGCTCCCAGCGCCAGGCTTCCCCCGGCCATGCCGGCGAGAAACCGCCGCCGGTTCCAGAAGACGTCCTCCGGCGTTGCCGCGCTTTCCGGCAATTCCCAGGACCGTTTGTGAATGATGTTCATGGCGTCTCACTCCTTGTGCTGCCCTGAAAGATCGGCAAATCGGAGTTCAAAGGCAAATAACGCCCAAGTTACTTTTCGCTGAAAACCCGTGACCGTTCTGTCTATCGGCAAGGGCGGCCCGTTCAAAAGCCCCTGCGCCGGAGCGAACCGGCGCAAGGTATCATCGAAGGGGTTTCAAGCGGCCTGTTGCCCGGCCCGGCGCAGCGCATCCTCGGCAGCCTTGCCGGTGAGCTCCGCCATGTGGTCGAATTCGGCCGTGTAGCTTGCCACCCCTGCGGTTGCCGATCTGAGCTCGACGATCAGATCGCCGATTTCGGCCTGCGGCATCAGCGCGTTGACCTCGTCCCAGCCGTCCCAGCCCGGACGGCCGTCGAACCCGAGCAGCTGACCGCGGCGCGCGGACACGATCGCATTGATCTTGGCCGTGGCCTCGCTCGGACAGACGACGACGACCTTCATGACCGGCTCCAGCAGCACCGGCTTGCACTCCTGCAACCCTTCGCGGATCGCAAGGATCCCCGCCATCTTGAACGCCTGATCGGAACTGTCGACCGAATGATAGGATCCGTCGGTGAGGCACACGGCAACATCCACCACTGGAAAACCGAGCGGCCCGGCCTGAAGGGCTTCGGCAACACCGTCCTTCACCGAAGGAATGTACTGCTTCGGCACAACGCCGCCGGTGATCGTATCGGTGAACTGGACGCCTTCACCGCGCGGCAACGGCCTGATGTCCAGCACCACATCGCCGAACTGGCCGTGTCCACCCGATTGTTTCTTGTGCCGGCCGCGGACTTTCGTGCCCACCCGGATCGTTTCCTGATAGGGCACATGAGGCACGGATGTATCGATGCTGAGCCCGTATTTGCCCGAAAGCCGTTCCTTAGCCACCCTGAGATGCATCTCGCCCTGACCGCCGAGCATGGTTTCGCTGCTCGCCTGGCTCTGGTGCAGGCGAAGCGACGGGTCCTCCTCGATCAGCTTGCCGAGAGCCGAGGACAGACGCACTTCGTCCTGGCGCTTGGATGCAGCCACGGAAATCGACAGCACCGGCTGGGGCAGGCTGAGCGCGGACGGGCCGGCTCCGTTGGCCGCCTCATGCGCCGATATCTGCAGCCGTTCGCCGGTTTGCACATCCTCGAGCCGGCCAAGGCCGACCAGGTCGCCGGTTGCAGCCGTCGCCCGCTTGACTGCCTGCTGACCGAATATCGTGAACACCCCGGACACCTTCACTTCGCTGCCGTCGGCCCGGTAGAGCGTGTCGCCGTCGCTCACCTGTCCGCCCAGGACCCGGGCGATGGAAAGCTTGCCGCCATGGAGCGTATGCAGCGTCTTGACCACCTGAACCGCAGCGCCACTGCCATCCACCGAAAGACGGTCGCGGGTGACCGTCACATCCGGCGTCTCGTGGCGAAGCGCCTTCAGGAGACGCCCGACACCGTTGCCGTGTTCCGCCGACCCGAAAAAGACCGGACAGATCAGACCGTCCCGGAGTTCACGCACCAGATCGGCGAATACAAGATCCGGATCGGGTGCGATGTCCTCCAGCAACGCCTCCATCAGATCGTCGTCATGATCGGCAAGCGTCTCGAGCATGGTGTAGCGGGCTTCCAGCTCCCGGGCCTTGTCCGCATCGGACATGTCGACAAGGGTGCTTTCTTCCTGTTCGTGGTAGACATGGGCCCGTTCCAGCGCCAGGTCGATAAAGCCCTTGGCTTCACCGCCTTCCCAGATCGGGATCTGCCTTAGAACCAGAGGAACGGAGGACGCCGGCTGCAATACCTGCAGGACATCGCGCACGCGCCGGCTGCTCTTGTCGATCTTGTTCAAAAACAAAACCCGCGGGACGGCGCGGGCTTCCAGGCTTTTCAGGATCAGCTGCAAGGCGGGTACCTTGCGCTCGTCGTCCTCCGCGACGACCACCGCCAGATCCACGCCGTCGAGAACCCCTTCCATTTCCGACAGGAATTCGACCGAGCCCGGGCAATCGATGAAACTGTAGCGATCACCGAGATATTCGGTCTCCGCGAAGTTCGCTTCCACGCTCATGCCATGGGCGCGCGCTTCCGGAGACCCGTCCCCTACCGTGTTCCCGCCGGCGACCGTTCCCTGGCGCGCCACCGCTCCCGTGCGCGCCAGAAGCGCCTCCATGAGACTGGTCTTGCCACTGCCGAACGGCCCGACCAGCGCGATGCATCGCGTGCCTGATCCTGATGTGGAACCGGAATTGTCTGCCGTGTCGCGGGCCCCGCCGTTCTGCCCGCCCTTACTGCCTTCCGCCATGAAGTGCCTCCCGTTGGTACTGGGGTTGAAACCCTTACCAGCGCCGACAAGGCCACACATGAACTCAGCTCATTCAGGCTGGACGCGGCCCGCCGCGCCTCGCCCCGCCATGGGGGCGGTTCTTCATCGTCGCGCCGATTGAACCAATAACGCAAGGGAAACATATGCGGCAGCGCAACATGGACAGCGCTCCGCTCTCACCCCACATTATAAGAAGCCCTATCCCCGAAGGACTGAACAATGCCGTCAAGTCCCGACATATTCAGCCGAAATGCCGATCGAATATCCGTCACCAGGACCGCACCGCTCGGGATATTGAAATCCGCTCTTCTGACCGGCCCAATTCTCCTTGGCCTGACCCTTGGCGGATATGCCCAGACGCAGCAGTTGCGCGGGATCCCCGACGACCCCAGGTCGAACCTGCCGTCGGTCAAGGGCATGCTCCAGAGGCAGCAGGACCAGCAGATCGGCACCTTTTCCACCCGGCAGTCCATCGAACAAAGCGAGCGGCGGCAGAATGTGGACCGGATGAACGAAAATAACAGGGGCTGCACATCGTCCACCGGCACGGACTGCCTGCCTCCTCCCGCGAAATAGAGGTTTCCGTGCCGACTTCATGCGCCGGCCCGGCAAAACCAAAAAGGGCCGGCAAATGCCGGCCCTTCCTGAAACGGTCCTTCGTGACGGATCAGTCGATCGGCTTGAGCGTCAGCTTGCTCACGCCGACGGTGATATTGGTGCCTGTCTGGCCTTCGATGCTGAGCGGGTTCAAGGCGATCGACTTGTCGAGCCCGCCGATCAGCGCATTTGCCTTGAGGCCTGCGCCGAGGCTTGCCCCTGCGGTCACGCCGCCATAGTTGCCGGCGAGCGCCCCGGGCTGCATGTCCGCGCTCGGCGCAACCACGCCCCAGATAAGCGTGGCCTGATCGACGGATCCGATATCGATCCCGAAATCGCCGACCGTACCGGTGTAATATTCGACCGGACCGCCGGTGGCCGGCTTGTAGTTGCAGCCGAGCGTCGCCGTGGATCCGATGATGAAATTGGTTTTCTGCTCGACATTGCAGGTCAGTTTGCCGACCTGGAGACCAGGTGCATCCTTTGCCAGAAGGGGCGTCGCCGAAGCGACGGTGGCAATGAGGGAAAGTGCAATCGGTGCCAAACGTTTCATTCTTAACTCCTATGCTACCTGACCGTAACGCGGACGGACGGCCTTTGGTTCCCAGCCCCGGCCCACGGGACTTGCCCTGTGAGGACCTGCACGACACACACACCACCCATATGGCCCAATTGTGTTGTTTAAAAAAAAACGGTTTCTGACCGGAGCGGTCATCCCGTCAGGCAACAAAAAAGGGCGGATCGCTCCGCCCTTTTCTTATCCGTATGAAACCGGTGTTACTTCAGGTTTCCGCAGAAGCGCTGGATGCGCGTGCAAGCTTCCGTCAGGGCCTCGTTCGAGGTCGCATAGGAGATGCGGAAGTTCGGGCCGAGGCCGAAAGCCGATCCGTGAACGACAGCAACGCCCTCGGCTTCCAGCAGCTCGGTGACGAAGTCCTCGTCCGTTTCGATCACCTTGCCGGACGGTGCCGTCTTGCCGATCGTACCCGCACAGGACGGGAACACGTAGAAGGCGCCTTCGGGAACCGGGCAGTGAATGCCCTGCGCCTGGTTCAGCATCGAGACGACCAGATCGCGCCGGCCCTTGAAGATCTCGTTGTTGACCGGAAGGAAATCCTGCGTGCCGTTCAGAGCTTCCACCGCCGCCCACTGGGAGATCGAGCAGGGGTTGGAGGTCGACTGGGACTGGATCTTGGCGATGGCCTTGATCAGCTCGGCCGGACCGCCGGCATACCCGATGCGCCAGCCGGTCATGGCATACGCCTTGGACACCCCGTTGACCGTCAGCGTGCGCTCGTAAAGCGCGGGCTCGATCTGGGCCGGCGTGGTGAACTTGAAGTCGTCGTAGACCAGATGCTCGTACATGTCGTCGGTCATCATCCAGACATGCGGGTGCTTCATCAGCACATCCGTGATCCCCTTGAGCTCCGCTTCCGTGTAGGCGGCGCCCGACGGGTTGGACGGCGAGTTGAAGATGATCCACTTGGTGCGCGGGGTAATTGCCGCTTCGAGCGCCTCCGGCGTGATCTTGAAGGTCGACTTGTCGGCGTCGACGATCACCGGAGTGCCGCCGGCCAGAAGAACCATGTCCGGGTAGCTCACCCAGTAGGGCGTCGGGATAATGACCTCGTCGCCCGGGTTCAGAGTCGCCATCAGGGCATTGTACAGCACCTGCTTGCCGCCGGTGCCGACCGTGATCTGGTCCGGCGTGTAGGTCAGGCCGTTTTCCCGCTTGAACTTGGCGCAGATCGCGGCCTTCAGTTCGGGGATACCGTCCACCTTGGTGTACTTGGTCTTGCCCTCGTTAATCGCCTTGATCGCGGCCGCCTTGATGTTGTCCGGGGTATCGAAGTCCGGCTCACCGGCACCCAGGCCGATGACGTCCATACCCGCTGCTTTCAGTTCAGCTGCCTTGTTGGTGACTGCAATGGTCGCGGATGGTTTAACTCGCGCCAGCGCGTCGGCGATAAAGCCCATAATGCCCTCCATGGGAAACGGGAAGTTTCAAGCGCGGCGGACCCTAGTCTCGTACGTCGCAACACGCAAGACAAAGCGGCGCTTCAGCGTAAAAAAGACGCTGGTATTGAGACTGTATCAGGAACGGGCTTCGAGAATCAGCTTCGGCGTGCGGTCCGCATCAATCAGGGACGCTTTAAGACGCTTCTTCTTGGACTGGCCGTTCAGGCTGTTGACCACCACCGACTGGGGCACGTCGACGTTTTTCTGCGCCGCCTCCAGGAGCGTGACATAGCTCTTGGGATGCAGAAGCGTTTCCGTGATCGGCTGCTGATCGATCGATTCCTGCGTCAGGTGATAGGCCTTGTGCGCGGACTTGTTCGCCGCAACGATCATGCGGTTCTTGGTATTGACCACGATGATCGGCGCGCCGCAGATGTCGAAGACCTGTGCATAGTCGACGTCGCCGGCGGCATGGCCGGCCGAAAACAGAACCCCGCCCACACTGCCGCCGAACCGGAAATACATGGCCTCGTAGGTCAGTTCCACGTTGTCCGACGATGCGAGCAGGAATTTGGCCCGGCCGGTTGCGCTCTGCCTGCGTGCCAGCGAGGTCAGCGCCAGCGAGACGATGGACCGGCCCACCCTTTTCTGGATATGGGCGATGTTGCGGCCCAGGATCAGCTTGGCGTCGGAGATCTGGAAGCTTTGCAGGAACCCGGCACTGGCGAAGCGGACATAGCCGAAATTGTCCACCAGAAGCACGATCCGGTTCGAGCTCGCAACGAAGTGCTGCAGGATCGGCGCAAGGCCCAGGACGATATTACCCGGATTGGCATCGTCCTCGCCAAGCGAGGGAAAGCAGATGGCCAGCAGCCGGCCGCCTTCCAGCTCATAGCGGTAGGCCATGAGCGGAACGCCCGGAATGCGGTGGTCCGCGCCGCCGCCGACGTCATAGGGTCCGGCCTTGCCATCCTTGATCGCCCCTTGAACCAGGCGCAGGATTGTCTTGCGGTCTTCCGGCGTGAGCAGACGCAAGGCCTGGGCGGATTGCGCTTCCTGAAGATCCTTGATCTCGCTGTTGAAGCTTTGCGACCCGCTCTCGTTCCACAGGATGCTCTTGCGGCTGATGTCGGCGATGAAAAACTGCAGCCCGGCCAGATGAAGTGCCGGACCCAGCGTGTCCTTATCAGCTTCGGGAGACTTCTCGACGTCAGAGACCGCAGTCTCCTCCGTTTCCCGACGTTGCGCTACTTGTGTACTCATTCGCGTGCCTGGCCGATCTGTTCGGCAATACATGGGTTGAAAAGTATGATCAGGCTTAAAAGCAAAAAAGTTATGAAGACGATTCAGACAATCCCAAACATCTGACGGTTCTTGTTTCTTCGCCTTTCGTCGTCGCGAATTGCGACCACAATCCGGTCACGAAATGACACCGGAAGTGCCCCAAATCGGTCGGCAACCCGGCCAAATCGACCGCCATTGTTTTCCTGTCGCAACCAACGGAGGACAAAGCGATGGTGTCGAGACAATACCGTGAAACCGATTTCCAGGTCGAGACTCACGACAATCGTGCGCTGCTGAAGGTCATGGCCCTGTCGACACTGGCGCTGTTGGCGATGGTGGCCGGCATCGCGTTTCCGCAAAACAACCTGCTGCTTCTCCTGTGCGCAGCCTTCATCGCCATGTTCGCCGCAACGCTTTGCCTTGCCGGACGCCTCGGCGCAGAACTGGCCGGGATAAACGGTGACGGAGACGAGCTTGATCCCGCCCTGACACGGATCCGGGTTTCCTCCACCGGGAGTTACAAACAGTGATCCTGACGAAGCTCAAAAAGGCATCGGCCAATCCGGTCCTGCATGAGGCGCGGCCGTTGCTGGTTGCCATTACGATCGGACTTGTCCTTGCCCTGACACTGACCGTTGCCGCGGCCTGGCGCCCCGATCATCCCGTCCCGACGCAGACAACGGAAACTTCCGGTTCGATATGACGCCCGAACGCACAGGAATTCCGCGACTAGTTTTCGGAAATGATTCAGGGCCGGCCCCGGTAAAACCAAGCTGGGAGCCAACGACAACCACCAGATTGCTGTCGTTGGCCCCCGAGTGCCCGGTCCGCCCCCGGTAATCAGACTTTTCAGCCCTTTTTCGATCCGGCCCTGCCTTTGCCGTACCCCGCTTATGCCCGGTGCGGGAAAATTCCGACGGCAACATCTTTTCTTCCGGATCGTCTTTCTTGAAATAAATGCTAATCGGCACCCCTCCGCCCGGGCAAGATATTTCGCCGGGAAAGGACCATATCCGTGATTTCCCGGACCCATCGACTGAATTTCGGGGATAACTCTAGCTTTCACTTGATTCCGATTTTTAACCGACCATCCCCGGATCGGAGCATTTGGTCCGCACAGATCCACCAGCCGAAAAAGCAGATCCTGTGCCCGGGACCTGCCCGTCTCAGGGGCAGGCCAATGCGATCGATGTACAAAATCGTTGCTAAGCGGCGAGACCCGAACCATAAAGAAATCAATAGCAATTGGGAGCCTGCCATGGACGTCGATTTGACCCTGTCCGCGGAAACAATCCGCCTTCTCGCCCAGAAGGCCCGTGCCGTCTCGTCCCACCTCGAAGACACGTTCGAAGATGGCCACGAGGGTGACGTCGAATTCGATGAGGAAACCCTGACCGACACCCATAGCCATGACGGCCTGGCGGAAGAAGAAAACGACGACATGTCCGACGAGGAGCTTCGGGAGCTGATCGAGGATCTCAATGTCGATGAAGCAGCGGAACTGGTTGCGGTTGCCTGGATCGGCCGCGGCGATTTCGACGCGGAAGACTTCGAACAGGCCGTGGAAGAGGCCCGTGAACGTGCCGTCGGCCCGACTGCCGACTACCTGATCGGCATGCCGCTTCTGCCGGATTATCTGGAAAACGGCCTCGACGCTCTTGATCTCTGACCGGCGGTTTTCCACCGGCAGAGCGTTTCACCGGAATGTTCTTTTGGAAAACCCGGTTAATTGTTCATTTACCAACTTCACGAAACTCCTGCCCTCCTGCAGGCTGTCAATCAGCGACAAACGGGAGCAAGGAGCTTTCAGGCAATGTTCCAGGATCACTCGGAAAGTGACACCTTCACCGTTCACAAACCGTCTCCGTGGCCCCTTGTCGGCGGCATTCTCGCCTTGGCTGCGGTGGTCTGCACATTGCTGCTCGCATTCGGGAACTAGCCTCCGTTCCTTCCGCACGCCCCGGCATCGTCCATGAAAACGCCCCGCATACCGGCGATTGACGCCCTGCGAGGCGTCGCCATCCTGGCGATGATCGCCTATCACCTGTCCTGGGATCTTTCCTGGTTCGGCTTCGTCGACTGGCCGGTCTCGGAGGGACCGGGCTGGCGGATCTTCTCCGGCGCGATCGCCGGTTCCTTTCTGTTTCTTGCCGGCGCCGGCCTGGTTCTTGCCCACCGGGACGGGATCCGCTGGAAGGCCTTCTGGAAAAGGGAGGCGGTTATTGTCGCGGCGGCACTTTTCGTTTCCGCGGGCACTTTCCTGGCCTTCTCCAATATTTTCGTTCGCTTCGGCATTCTCCATTCGATCGCCGCCGGCAGCCTGATCGCCCTTCCCTTCGTGCGTCTGCCGGCCGTGGTATCCTATATGGCAGCGATCGTGGTGGTCACCCTGCCCCGCTGGGCAAGCACCCCGGTCTTCGACGGCGATCTGTTCTCATGGACGGGCCTGGGCACGCCGGCATCCGGCTCTGTCGACTATGTTCCGCTCGCTCCCTGGCTCGCCGCCGTGCTGCTTGGTGTCGCGGTCTTCAAGACCCCGGGCATACCGGCTGTTCTCGATGCGCTGCGTCCCATGCGCCTCGCCTCGTGGCCCGGCCGCATGATCCGGTTATGCGGCCGCAGGTCGTTGACGATCTATCTGCTGCATCAGCCGATCCTTTACGGGCTGGTGTGGTCGCTGGCCGCCGCGGGACTTGCCCCCGACCGGGCCGCGCTCGATTTTCAGGAGAACTGCATCAATTCCTGCGTTCTGGCCCGCGGCACGGACGCGCAATGTTCGAAGATCTGCGCCTGCACCCTGAACACGCTGAAGGAAGACGGCCTGTGGGAGCCTTTGCTGACAAATCCGGAAGATCCGGAACTTTTGCAGGACATGAACAACCACTATTCCGCCTGCAGTTTTCCCCCCGAGAACACCGAAACGCCTAACCGCTAAGCCTCGCAAAGGTGCCGAGCGCCCGCTCCAGCCGGGTCCGGGCAAAGGCGTCGAAGTCGGCGGAAGCGTTCCCCTTCCTCGCCTGATCGAGTGCCCAGAGCACGGAAACCGCATCGCAGCGCACCTTCATCCTGAGGATCTCCGGGACCGGATCTGCCATCCCGGGCCGGTGCGCTGCATAGGCCTCCAGAAACGCCCGCTCCTCGCCCGGGTCAAATTCATGCTCCAGGATCGCATAGGCGAGATCCCAAGCCGGACTGGCCATGGCCGAATATTCCCAGTCGATCAGAACCGGGCCATCGCTCCCGGCCAGAACGTTGCCCGGCGACAGGTCACCGTGGCTTGGAACGGAACCATGGGCATCCGCGACCGGTCCCAGTCGCGCAAGCGCGTCCGCCAGGGGATCGAAGACCGACAGCAGGTCCGGCCGGCCGGAAAGGCTTGCGCGCTGGTGGGCAATCAGTCCGTCCGGGTCGATCATCCCCCGGAACCGCAGCGGCGCCGAATGCAGCCTGCCGACAAGCCGGCCGAGCGCTGCCGGTTCCACTGATCCAGGCGCACCGCCTTGCCCGATCGCCCGGGTGAGCAATATGCCGGTGCGGGGATCGAGAACGAGCGCCGGCGGTGCGATGCCTTGTTCGCCGGCAAGGGCCAGATTGTGGGCTTCCGCCTGCCGGTCGATCAGCCCGGCATTTTCCGGCCTTGGAAGACGAAGCGCAAAATCGCCGCCAGGCGTGGTGACACGATAGACCCGGTTCGTCAGGCCGTTCAGCCGGAAAACGGACAGAACGGGATCGAGGATCTCCTGCAGGTCCGGGTTGGCTTCAAGAGCCTTGTCCACGGACTCTCGGTCTGCATCTTGCGAGATCGGAAAATTCGAATCTGGCGCTGGCGGATGAGATGTCATTTGTGGCACTTATTACTCAACTTTTTTCAGGCTCTCAAACGCGCCCCTTCATCCGGACAGATCCCATGCAAGACCTGCCTTCCCCGCATATCACCATAACCTACTGCCGCCAATGCGGCTGGCTGTTGCGCTCCGCCTGGATGGCGCAGGAAATCCTGTCGTCCTTTTCCGAGGAGGTCGGGTCCCTGACCCTGATCCCGGGAACCGGCGGAACCTTCGTCATCGCCTGTGACGGCAAGACGGTCTGGGACCGGACAATCGACGGCGGCTTTCCCGAAGCCAAGGTGCTGAAGCAGCGGGTCCGCGATCTGGTCTGGCCGGAAATGGATCTCGGCCATTCGGACCGTTAAGGGCCGGTAGCTTCAGTCGCTTCAGCCGCTTCCGTCTTCACCGCCTCGTGGATCCGGATGACGGCCTTGCGCTCCCCCGGCAAGCGGGGCGCCGCCGGCCATCAAAAAATATTCTTGAGGCAGGTGATTTCGGTCGAAATTCCGCCGCAATCCGGGCGCCAATCTCACGACTGCGGAATGACACGCGCCCCGCGTAAGCCCTTCTCCGGCCAGCCGTATTCCAGCTCCGTCAGAGGACCCAAGCCGCTGGAGCCACCCGGGGGAACCGGGCCGGGCCCCGCCGCGACAGCACCGCACGAGCAAAACAGTTTCGACCTGTTCTCAATCCCGTGGCAGCCGGCAATCCGCCCGGCGGCGGTCCTATCAAACATGCCTGCTCTGAATGGAGTAACTTCAATGCGCCTGTCTCTTCTCGCAGCCCTTGCCGTTCTGCTTCCCCTGTCCGTTTCCGCCGCCTACGCGGAAGACGCCAGCGGCCAGGTCACCGAAGTCGATACACAGACCCGGACCATCGTTCTGGAAGAAACAACGACCTTCATCGTCGATGACGGCGTCCACATGAACAGCGTGGATGTCGGCGACAACGTCCAGATCAAATTCAGCTCGGCGGCCGACGGCACGCTCCACGCCTCCGAAGTCACTGTAACGGAATAATGGCCTGGCGCTCGCCGGACGGAGCTTCTTTCCGGCGGGCGCGCCTCTCCCTGTTCAGGCCGTCTTGGCGCGAATAGTCCATCGACGCCCTCTGCCTGGAAGCATTAGATCCAGTTTGGACAACGGCACCGGATGACTGAAAAGATAGCCTTGAACCTGATGACATCCGACCGCCCGGAGAAAATCCAGCTGTTCGGGCGCTTCAACCCCTTCGGCGACGGTGGTGACCTGGAGCGAACGCGCCAGCCCGGTCACGGCCTTCACGATTGCGGCACAATCGGCATTGCTTTGAACCTTTGACACGAAAGACCGGTCGATCTTGATCTTGTCAAAGGGAAACTCCTGCAGATAGGTCAAGGAGGAATAGCCTGTTCCGAAATCGTCGAGAACCACGGACGCACCGAGTTCCCGCAAGGCGTGAAGCGTTGCCAGGTTTTCTTCGTTCTGCTGCAGCAGGACCGATTCCGTGACCTCCACTTCCAGCCGTTCCGGCGCCAGACCGGTCTGGGCAAGCGTGGCTTCGATCACCTGGAACAGTTTCGGATCCCGGAACTGAACCGGGGACAGGTTCACCGCGACCTTGATATGCGCAGGCAGGGTCATCGCGTCGGCGCACGCCTTTCGCAACAGCCATCCGCCGAGTTCGAGGATCATTCCGGTTTCCTCGGCAAGTGCAATAAACGTGCCTGGAGAAATCGGGCCGCGCACGGGATGGGTCCACCGCGCCAGGGCTTCGACACCACACGTACTGCAGGTGCCCAGGTCGGTAATCGCCTGATAGTGCAAATCGATCTGTTCAAGGGATAGCGCTTCCCCGAGATCGGCGGCCAGGCTCCGCCGCGACCGGGTTTCGGCGGCCATCACGGGATCGAAAAACCGGTATCCCTTCCGCCCTTCCGATTTTGTCTTGTAGAGCGCGAGGTCGGCTTTTTTCAGGATATGGTCGGGCGTCGCGCCGTCTTCGGGCGCGATGGCAATGCCGATGCTCGTTGTAACGACGACTTCATTGCCGTCGATCAGGTAGGGCCCGTTCACGGCATTCAGGATATCTCTTGCGAGACGGGCCGCCGTTTCCCGCTGCCGGCCGCCATCGGTTGCCTGAAGGATCGCAAACTCGTCACCGCCAAACCGCGCCACCGTATCGCGCGCGCCGGCGCAGTCTCGCAGGCGTTTGCCTATTTCGATCAGGAGGGCATCGCCGACAGGATGCCCGAGCGTATCGTTCACGGCCTTGAACTGGTCGAGATCAAGAACAAAGACCGCGAAGGTCTCTGCCCTGTCTTTCAGCCTGGCAAACGCGCCTTCGACTTCCTCGAGGAATGTCAGGCGGTTCGCCAAGGACGTCAGGGCGTCCTGCCGCGCCATGAGCGCAATCTTTTCTTCGGCGCGATGACGCTCGGTGACGTCGTCATGCGTCGCCACCCATCCGCCGCCCGGCATCGGACGATTGATGACATTGATAACCCGTCCGTCATCGGTCTCGATGATATGGGAAATCGCCTCGCCCTTTTCCAGGGCCGCCATGACTTTTGCCGTGAACGCCTTCACGTCGCCGTAGTCGACCCCCATCCATTTTCGAAATTCGATGACCTCTTCAAAAGACATTCCGGCACGGATCGCATCCGGCGGAATCCTGTACATGTCGAAATAACGCTGGTTGGACAGCACCAGGCGCGAATTCGCGTCCCACATGTTCAGGCCCTGCGACATGTTCTTCAACGCGGCGTTGAAATGCATGTTGCGCAGGCGCAGTTCTTCCTCCCGGCTCTTGAGAAGCCGGTTGTCCCGTTCGATTGTTTCCCGGAAGGCGGCGACAGCCCGCACCATCTTTCCGATTTCGTCCTTCCGGCCGTTATCGTCAATCTCGACGTCCAGTTTGCCCGAGGACACATCCTGCATGAGATTCGTGATCGCCTGTATCGGACCGACAATCGATCTCGACAGGACCAGGGCCACGAAAAGACTGACGAGAACGGCCAACAGGCCACCAATGATCAGCAGGCGTTTCCTGGCGCTGGCCTCGCTCGCCAGATCTCCGGTGAAGGAGCGCGTTTCGTCGGCCACATGGAGGAAGAAGGAATCCAGGTTCTCGGCAACGACCTTGAACTCGTCATCGACCATACCCAGCATCATCGTTGCCATCGGCGCATCGACGCTGCCGACGTCTATCGTGTCCCTGGCGACATGCTCATATTCTTTCCACTTGCCCTGGAGCATCTGGATCCGGTCGCGCTCCGCGGCAACGAGATCCTTTGGCTCGGCCAGTTCCGACAGAAGTGCAAAGGAGGCATCGATATCCTTGAAGACGTCTTCATTGACGCCCTCCAGCAAGGCGGAATCGACGCCGTTGCTGGCCCAGGAGACATAACGGAAGATACCCACATGGGCCGCGACCGCCTTGTCCTTGAGCCGGGAAACCAGGAGCTGTTTGGGCAATGTGGCCGTTGACAGCCGGTTGAGCCCGACGTCCATGTTCGTGATCGTGAAATACGCATTCGCACCGAGAATGACGAGGCAGACCACGAGCAGGGCATAGGCGGCCAGCATCTTGGTTCGAATGGAAATGTTACGCAGCAGAAATGCCATCGCCAGCGCCCCAGGCGTGTCTTAATTATACGATCAGAAGCGGTAGACCCCGACTCCTACGAAGTAATCGCCCATGCGCTCGATGTAGCTCGACTTGTCTTCGATCCTGTTGTTGAGCGGATTGGGCCACTTGTAGTCGACCCAGCCGTGGCCGGGCTCGCCCTTGGCAATGTCGATCATCTCCTGGATCAGATACTTGCCGTCCTGGTCCTTGAGCTTCAGCAGGTTCTTGCCGACCAGCGCCGGCCGCGCTCCGTGGGCGACATTGACGCCGTTCAGGTCATAAATGAAAGGATAGAGATCCCGGTCATGGAACTCCGGGGTCGACTGGTCGGTAACGGCCGCAAAGGTCTTCTCCCCGCCGTCGCGGTCAAACCGCTCGACGACACGTTTCACCATGTCGACCGCCTCTTGCTTCGTCCCGTATTCCGAAGCATGTGACAGAAAAGGGGTCAAAATGAACAAGGCTGCGAACAGCCGAAAAATATTTCGAAGCATTTCACATCCTCCCGCTCCACCGGAAAAGATGAAGTAAATATATTTATACAACCTAAATCTCTTAACACAGCGTCATTTATCGTATTTCTGATCGAGGCGATAACCTCCGGAAGGTGAACAAAATTTTTCAGGTATATTTAAAATTCCTGAGCATTTTTATTCTTCGATCACCACCGCAGCGCGAAAGGTGTTACTGCAGAGCGATGAAAGTGAACCGGCGGCAAAATCCGGCAGTTGCCGGTCCGCTCGCAAATGGGAAAAGCTCTTGACCGACGTTAAGCCCCTGAATGTCCTGTTCGTGTGCAGCCGCAACCAGTGGCGCAGCCCGACCGGGGAAGCCGTGTTCAGGAAAATGGCGGGCGTCGCCACCCGGTCCGCGGGCACCAGCCGAAACGCCCGCCGCAAGCTGTCCCTTTCCGACATCCGCTGGGCCGATCTGATCCTGGTCATGGAGGAGAAGCACGCGTCCCGGATCCGGGCGGACTTCCGCCAGGAAGTTCGTCACAAGGCGCTTCACGTGCTCGATATTCCCGATGACTATCGCTACATGGATGAAGACCTGATCGAGCTGTTCCACGAAGCCGCCGGACCGATCATCGCCAATGCCATTGCAGATTAACACTTAAAACAGCCGGACCAGGACGGTCCCTCCGCCTTCGTCCGGCTGTTTCAATGCCGCGATTCCGTCAGGCGGCAGCCCGATCTTCCTCGGCAAACACGTCCATGGCAGCATTCAGCCCGTTGATTGCCGCCGGCAGGCCGCCATAGACCGCCATCTGCCAGATCGCCTCGACGATCTCGGTCCGGCTCACCCCCGCCGCCAGTGTGTGTTCGATGTTGATTTTCATTGCGGGCCGGTCTGGCCGCCCAGCGCGGTCAGCGCCGCAATCGTGCAAAGTTGCCGGGTCTTCAAATCCAGTCCCGGGCGGGCATAGTGCCGGCCATAGGCCCACTCGATCAGGCTTTCGGCGAAATCCGGCAGCAGCGCGCCGTATCGGTCATCGAGGATCTGTTCCAGATCCGGGTTCAGCTTCTTCGTCAGCTCACGGCCACGTTCCAGTGCAGTGCTCATTCATCAGTCCTTTGAAGGTCACTGCGCGCCGTGTCCGGTTCGCGCGCAGTTTTCGAAAGACGGATCGACGGGTCCACCCGCTTCCATCTTCCG
The DNA here is from genome assembly GCF_014692675.1 of Roseibium aggregatum. GTDB lineage: Bacteria > Pseudomonadota > Alphaproteobacteria > Rhizobiales > Stappiaceae > Roseibium > Roseibium aggregatum_C. The sequence continues at coordinate 56,436 of NZ_JABFCZ010000013.1, forward strand.
GTAGAGGTCGATCTTGTCGTCCAGAACGCTCAGCACCTCGGTGAGTCGGGCAATGTCTTCCGCCACCTTTCCCCGGTGACGTTCCAGCATCTGCCGGCGCAGACCGAGCGAAGCGGCCCCCTTGCCGCGCAGATCCGCATACCGCAGCCGGTCCTTGATCCCCATGCCGGTCGCCTTCAGCCGGTCGAGAAAATCGATCCACCGCAGCATCGCTGCATCATAGACCCGCCGGCCACCGCCATCGCGCGGCGCTTTGGGGATCAGGCCGATCTTTTCGTAATAACGCAGCGTATCGACGCTGAGCCCCGACTTTTCCGCAAGATCACCGATCAGCATGGACATTCTCCGAACAGGACGATTTGAAAGACCCTAGGTGCTGGAGTGCACTCCAGGTCAAGAACCGGTTTTCGCTTTTTTCGCTCCAAAGATGGCCGCAAGACGCCTCTCATCCACAAAGCGACGGTTTTTATTGATCCACCATTCAAAAAAACGCTAGAAAAACCGCGAGGCCAGAAATTTCTTCAGACGGAGATCCCCGATGAGCCACGCCAAGAACATTCTCGTCCTGATGGTGGATCAGTTGAACGGAACGCTGTTTCCGGACGGGCCTGCCGGGTTTCTCCATGCACCGAACCTGAAGAAGCTCGCCGCCCGCTCCGCCCGCTTCCGCAACGCCTATACGGCCTCGCCGCTCTGCGCCCCCGGCCGGGCAAGTTTCATGTCCGGGCAACTGCCGCAGCGGACCCGGGTCTATGACAATGCCGCGGAATTTGCGTCCGATATTCCGACCTACGCCCATCACCTGCGCCGCGCCGGCTATACCACCTGCCTCTCGGGCAAGATGCATTTCGTCGGCCCGGACCAGTTGCACGGTTTCGAGGAACGGCTGACCACGGATATCTATCCGGCCGATTTCGGCTGGACGCCGGACTACCGCAGGCCCGGCGAGCGGATCGACTGGTGGTACCACAACATGGGCTCGGTCACCGGCGCCGGCGTCGCGGAAATCACCAACCAGATGGAATATGACGACGACGTCGCGTTCCAGGCGGTGCGCAAGATCTACGATTACGGCCGCGGCAAGTACGACCGGCCGTGGATGCTGACCGTCAGCTTCACCCATCCGCACGACCCTTACGTGGCGCGCAAGAAGTACTGGGACCTTTACGAGGACTGCGAGCACCTGCTGCCGGAAGTTCCCGCCATCCCCTATGAAGACCAGGACGCCCATTCCAAACGCATCTTCGATGCCAACGACTGGCGCAGCTTCGCCATCACCGGGGAGGACATCCGCCGTTCGCGCCGGGCATATTTCGCCAACCTCTCCTATCTGGACGACAAGATCGGCGAGATCCTGACGGCGCTCGATGCCATGCGCATGACCGACGACACGACCATCGTCTTCGTGTCCGACCACGGCGACATGCTCGGCGAGCGGGGACTGTGGTTCAAGATGACCTTCTTCGAGGGCTCCTCCCGCGTGCCGCTGATGGTCGCGGACCCGGACATGCCATCCGGCCTCTACGAAACCCCGGTGAGCACGCTGGACGTGCTGCCCACGCTGGCCGAACTCGCCGGCATCGACATGGACGAAATCATGCCCTGGACCGACGGCGAAAGCCTCGTGCCGCTGGCGAACGGCGTGAAGCGCCTGTCGCCGGTACGCATGGAATATGCCGCGGAAGCGTCCTACGCGCCGCTGGTCGGCCTCCGCCGGGGCCCTTACAAATACGTCCATTGCGAACTCGACCCGCCTCAGCTTTTCGATCTGGAAAAAGACCCGCTGGAACTGAACAACCTCGCTGAGGACACCGCATTCACCGACATTGCCGCAGAGCTCGCCGCCGAAGTTCGCGACACCTGGGACATGGCCGCCTTCGACGCGGATATCCGCCAGTCCCAGGCCCGGCGCTGGATCGTCTACGAGGCGCTGAGAAACGGCGCCTATTTCCCGTGGGACTACCAGCCCCTGCAGAAGGCATCCGAGCGCTACATGCGCAATCACATGGACCTGAACGAGGTCGAAGAAGGCCAGCGGTTCCCGCGGGGCGAGTGAGTTGGACCCGAGCGCGACCAAGCGCTTAAGCGCATGCCTTGGCGGCACTTTCGCTTACTGATTAAAAGATCAGCCGCGATGCGTGCTTCCGCATAAAAAAGAAGCACTATTTAGCGGTTGTAATGGCCCGACCTACGCGTTCCTTTGCACTTCCTTAGAGTTTTGCCGCGATAAAATTTGCGAGGAGTTTTCTCATGGGCCTGTTGAGTGGGGTGTGACATTGCTGTTCAAACGATCGATCGGGCACAAGGAGCCGGCAATTGCCGGTTCTTCGAACCTTTCCGGAAAAAAGCGCATCCGGCTTCCGCAGTTTTCGGTCAAGACCCAGTTCATGGGCGGTCTCGGCGTCATGCTGCTGTGCGCGGTCGGAGTCGGCGCCAGCGGCCTTCTTGCCGCCGGACAGGTGCAGCAAACCGTTTCCATCGCCAATCAGGCCAGCGGAATTCTGGGCAATGTTCCCGGCCTCCTGCGCCATCTGGGCGATTTCGGCCAGTCGGGAACGGACGAAGCCTCGGATGCGGTCCGCGCCGAAATCGCCGCCATCACCGGCCGGGCCGACCGGCTTGCTGCGGAGCGGCCTGACGAAGCGAACGAACTGGCAGCGATCACTCGTGAACTGGACGGCGCGTTCGATACCCTTGCCGGCGCGCGGCAGAACCGGGACGATGCGGTTCAGGTGCTGAACGACATGACCTCCAGCCTGCTGGCGACAACCGGCACGGCCTTCGAACAGATCGAGGCACTGGCAAGCCAGCGCGTCGCGGCGACCCTAGTCAATGAAGGCAAGCTGCAGAAGCTGTCGGGCGTGGAGTCTCGCATCAGCGACATGCGCGTTGCCATCGTCATGATCGGCAAGGACACCGCCGAGATAACGCAGCAGGCGGACAAGAAGCTGGCCAAGAACGTCGTGAAACAGATCAAGGATCTTGAGAAAGACGCCAAAGCCGTCCGCAGGGCGGTCAAGCTTGATACGGTCAAGAATCTGGCGAAGACCTTTCTTGCGCAGACCAAGGATCTCGCAAAGAAGGTCGGCTCCGCCGAACCGGGCGACTTCGCACCGGCCGTGGCGTCCCTTTCCAGCCTGATCGGCGACCTGCAGGCCGCGGTCAAGACACCGATTTCGGACATGAAGACGGAGCTGCGCGCCTTCGAGACGGTGAACGCGGCCATCGCCCGCCTGTCGACCAACACCCAGACCCTTGCCCGCGGCGCCGTCAGCATCAGGAGCACCTATGCCGATTACCTGAAGCAGCCCTCCGCCGAAGCGGCAACGGTTCTCCAGGGCATCCTCGACGAAATGACGAGGGTCTCCGGCAACATGGCCGATACCCTGACCAGGACCATATCGGAAACCGGCGACAAGGACGTTCTGGCGGTTCTGAACGGTTCTGTTGCGGCCCTGATCGAGGAAACCCGGGCGGCAACGGCCAAGGTGCCCGATACCTTCGCCGGGGTCATGTCGGCAACGGAGACGCTGAATTCTGCGGACAACGTCTTTTCGAACACGGTCGCCAACCTGGCCGATGCCGCGCGCGGGATCAGCGAACAGTCCGGTTCACAGGCCGTTGCTGCCGGACAGGGCGCGAAAATCGAGATCGTGGTCGCTCTCGGCCTGGCGCTGGCGATCAGCGCCCTGCTCGCGGTCATGCTGTCGCGCACGATCATGACGCCGCTCCGCCTCCTGACCGCCGCCATGCGGCATCTTCAGGACGGGAAAACCGATCTCGACATCCCGGCGGAACACCGGCGCGACGAGATCGGCGACATGGCCCGCGCCATCGGCACCTTCAGCGACCGGGAACGCGAACGGTTCCGTCTGGAGGAAGAGCAGCGTGTAAACGCCGAAGCGACCCACCATCGCCAGCAGAAGGTGGACCGGCTGGTTGCCGAGTTCCGCCAGGACATCGAAACCGCCCTGTCGGCCGTCACGGAAAACATGCAGCAGCTCGAAGCCACCGCGGAACTCCTCACCGGCATCGCCAGCAACACCAGCGGCAAGAGCGAGGAAGTTTCGCAGGCCTCCCGAGACGCAACAGACAACGTACAGACCGTGGCCGCCGCCACGGAGGAACTGACCGCCTCCGTGCAGGAGGTCGGCCGTCAGGTGCATGACACGCTCGGACGGGTGGAAGACGCGACCGGCGCAACCAGAACCTCGACCGAACAGGTGCGCGGCCTGTCCCGGGCCGCAGAGCGCATCGGCGATGTGGTGTCGCTCATCCAGGAAATCGCCGAACAGACGAACCTGCTCGCGCTCAATGCCACCATCGAGGCGGCGCGCGCCGGGGAAGCCGGCAAGGGCTTTGCCGTCGTCGCCTCCGAGGTCAAGTCGCTGGCCGGCCAGACCGCAAAGGCGACGGATGAAATCTCCAGCCATATTTCGGATATCCAGCAGTCCACCAATACGGCGGTTCAGGCGATCACCGGCATCATGGACATGATGGAAGCCGTCAACGAGACGGCCGCCGCCATGGCGGCTTCGGTGGAACAGCAGTCGTCCGCGACCGAGGAAATTTCCACCAGCATCAGCATCGCCGCTGAACGCACCTCCCACGTTACGGACAACATCCGGATCGTGTCGCAGGGATCTGGCGAAACCAGCCAGTCGGCCCAGCAGGTCGAACAGGTGACCGACGAGGCCACAAGACAGCTCGGTGCCCTGACCCAGCGGATAGAAACCTTCCTCAAGGACGTGGCGGCCGCTTAGAGTGTTTCCAGCAAAAGTGGATACCGGTTTTGCGGTTCGGAAACACGACAAGGAAAAAGTTCAGAACGTATCCCGAGATTGAAAGATCTCGGGATACGTTCTGAAAAATAAGAATTTCCCGGAGGCGCGGGACACGTTCCCGTCTCCGGGAAAAATTATTTTTCAAGCCTCTTTTCCAGCCTAAAATCCGCCGCAATGCGGGCGCTCATATCTCGATCGCGGAATGACACGCGCCCTGCGTAAGCCCTTCTGGGGAAACCGGAATCCGGATCCCCAAAGGACCCAAGCCGCCTGCTTCCCCGGACAGAACGTCCGGGAAAAGACAGGCCGCGACAGCTCCGCACCTTTATTAAAAACCAAACCCCGATACCCCCCGGCAGGATCCGAGGATACGGCTCCCCGCGCCTTGAGGCCGGCCCGTCCTCACCTTCGGGGCTCTCTCTGGAGATCCTGGAATGCGCATGTTCAAACGCCTGGTGGCCGTCCTGGCCGTGATGGTCGTCCTGCCGCTCTCGCACGCCTTTGCCGACGAGACCACAGGCACCATTGTGGAGATCGACCCGGACGCGAAATCCATCGTTCTGGACGACGACACCGTCTACGTCCTGCCGGACACCATCGATCCGGAAGGATTGAATATCGGCGACGTGGTGCAGATCACCTATAGCGAATCCGACAGCGGCACCCTGGTCGTGACCGCACTTTCCGTCACCAACTGACACGCATCGCCCGGTCCCTCCAAAGGGGCCGGGTCTCGCCTTGTCAAAGCCCCGGGTGCACCATCTTCGCCGGGTCGACGATCCGGTCGAACTCCACTTCGTTCACATAGCCCAGGTCGAGGCAGGCCTGTCGGAGGCTGAGGTCGTGCTCATAGGCATGATGGGCGGCGTGGCTTGCCTTGTCGTAGCCGATCACCGGACTGAGCGCGGTCACCAGCATCAGGGAGTTTTCGACGAAGCGCGCGATCTGCTTCTCGTTCGGCTCCGTGCCCTCGACCAGGAACGCCGCAAAATTCGCCGCGCCGTCGCCGAGGATCCGGATCGACTGCAGCACCGCGTTGATCATCACCGGCTTGTAGACATTCATCTCCAGCAGGCCGCCCGCACCGCTCAAGCCCACCGTAACGTCGTTGCCCATCACCTGCACGGCGATCATCGCCAGCGCCTCGCACTGGGTCGGGTTGACCTTGCCCGGCATGATCGACGAGCCTGGCTCGTTGGCCGGGATCACGAGTTCGTTGAAACCGCAGCGCGGCCCGCAGGACAGAAGCCGGATGTCATTGGCGATCTTGTAGAGCGACCCGGCCAGGGCCTTGAACGCTCCATGTAGCATCACCAGCGCGTCATGGGCGCCCTGGACGGCGAACTTGTTCGGCGCCGTTTCAAACGGCAGCCCGGTCAAAACGGCAATCCGCTCCGCCGCCTGTTCGGCGAAACCCGCAGGCGCGTTGATGCCGGTGCCGACCGCCGTCCCGCCCAGCGCCAGAAAGTAAACGTCCTTCAACGCATGTTCGATGCGCGCGATCCCCTCGTCGAGCATCCGCACATAGCCGGAAAATTCCTGGCCGAGGGTCAGCGGTGTCGCGTCCTGCATATGGGTGCGGCCGATCTTGATGATCCGCTCCCACGCCTTCGCCTTGACGTCCAGAGCGTCGCGCAGCTCGCGCACCCCCGGCAGCAGCCGGCCGGTCGTATTGATCGCCGCCGCCATGTTCATCACGCTCGGGAACGTGTCGTTGGACGACTGGGACATGTTGACGTGATCGTTCGGATGGATCGGGTCCTTGGAGCCCATAACCCCGCCGGCCATCTCGATCGCCCGGTTGGCGATCACCTCGTTGACGTTCATGTTGGTCTGGGTGCCGCTGCCGGTCATCCACACATGGAGCGGAAAATGCGCGTCCAGCTCGCCCCGGTCCACTTCCTCCGCCGCCGCCACGATCAGCTCGCACTTGTCGTCCGGCAAAAGGCCCAGCTCCGCATTCACCTCCGCGGCCGCCCGCTTCAACAAGCCGTAGGCGTGGATGATCTCTAGGGGCATCAGCTCCGTGCCGATGGAGAAATACTTCAGCGACCGCTGCGTCTGCGCACCCCAGTACCGGTCGTGCGGAACTTCGATCTCGCCGAGACTGTCGCTTTCGAGACGCATGGGGGAACTCCTTTCCGAGGGTGAACATCATCAAAATAGTGCTGGAAGAGACGCGATGGGAGAATGCCCCCTGAATTTATTGCAATGGCACGTCCATCTCGTCTAAGTTGAATTAAAGTCAGTCACTTATGCGCAAACATGGCCCAAGCAATTTTCTATCATAAGCCAGACAGCGAGTATGACGACGTCACAGGCAAACAGTATCATTTTCCCAAAACGTATTTGTCTCGTGTCGAGAAAACGCTTGGTGATTGGATCGTGTACTACGGTCCCCTTCCGCCGCTAAAAGGCCGTTACTACTCCGGAATAGCCAAGGTCGATGCCATTGAAAAAGACCCTTCGAAAGAGGGGCACTATTATGCGTTCTTGAGCCAGTACTTGGATTTCGATCGTCCGCTCGATTACACCGAGAACGATGGATACGAGAAAAAGCTGGTCCGTCCCGATGGGACAGTGAACGGTGGGGTTAGTGTTCAAGCTGTCCGAATTCTTGACCGCGATGAGTATGTGGCAATCGTAAATGCCGGTCTTTCTAGCCCTGACGAATGGCCAGATCGATATGATTTGCCGACGAACGGAAATCAAAACGAAAGCGATCGTTTCGAAGATGGTCCACAATCGCCATTAATCGACATACCAGGCGAACGAACGATCGTGAGCCAAATCGTCAACCGACCATTTCGGGATGCAAAGTTCAGGCAACATATTCGCCGAATTTACGATCGCACCTGCGCATTCACCGGGCTCCGCCTGATTAATGGGCAAGGCCGCCCTGAAGTCGAAGCCGCGCACATAATCCCAGTCGAAAAAGGCGGAAATGATTCTGTTCAGAATGGGATCGCATTATCCGGAACCGTCCACTGGATGTTCGATCGCGGTCTCCTCTCTCTTGGAGATGACTATTCCATTCTACCATCCCGACATCTGAACTACGACGTATCACATCTTCTCAACAAGGATATGAAGGCGAACGTGCCTTCAGAATCGCGATTACGCCCACATCCGCACTATCTGGCTTGGCACCGCGAAAACGTCTTTAAGCAGTAACGGTCGTTCGTTCCCTGATCGTTTAAAAACGAGTCCCCTTTTCTTACCCTTCATTAACCGAAACCGCTGAAATCCGTGGCTTTCCCCCGTTTGCTCAGGATTGTTTCACTCCCTTCCGCCAGAATGCCGGCCAAGAGATGGGCACGGGTTCTGCTTTAAGCGCCGCGGGGGCGGCCTGGGAAGTGGCAAGGCGATGTGCTCCGTTGACTATCGCGAGGGGAGCGCCCGCAGATGTACCGCCAGACCCGGCTGACCAAACCGGAAGACATGGAACCGTTCGATCCGGGCGGGAAGCCGTCCCGTTTCCGGCTGCGCCATTTCGTCTATCTGGCCGTCTCCGTCCTGCTTGCCGGCGGCATTGTCGCCATGGGTTACCTGCTGGCGACCACGACCCGAAGCGCCGACGATCTGGCGCTGACCCATGAAAAGGCGCTGGTCAACGAGGCCCTGAAGCACCAGCTCGACCTGCTCGCCCGCGACCAGACTTTCCTTGCGGTGAACGACCGCACCGTGAAAGAGGTCGAGAGCGGACACATCGGCAAAACCCTGGCCGACACGATCGCCGCACAGACCTGGCTCGACTTCGACCATGACTGGACGCTGGTGATCGGACCGGACAACGACCTGATGATGGTCGCCGCCGAAGACGAGGTCGTACCGGCCGCAGGCGGTCGCGAAGTGCTGCTGGCGGCCCGCGACCTGGTTTCCCGGGCGCGGGAGGGCTATTTTTCCGTCCGCCGGCCGGCCGCGAACGGTTACCGCGTCCGCTATGTGGAAAAGGGCGAACTGGCCCCGATCTATGCCACGGACGTGCGGGAAGTCGCAGGAAAGCCGGCGCTGGTCAGCGCCATGGCCATCGTTCCCGAAACCGATGCCCTGACCCTGCCGGACGGTGCGCCCGGCGTCCTGCTGTCGGTGCGGCTGATCGAAACCAGGCTGCTCTCCAGCGTCAGCCAGACCTTCCTGCTCGACGACTTCCGCTATACGTCCAGCCATGTTTCCACGGCGGCCAATGTGCCGGTGACCGTCAACGACGATGCGCCGATCGGCTTCTTCGAGTGGATCAGCGCGGCCCCCGGCACGGCGATCCGTTACGCCATCGGTCCAATTGCAGCCGCCATCATTCTCGCCTTCCTCCTGATCGGCTATGTCTCTGCCCGCAAGCTGGCGGAAAAGTCCAGGGCGCTGGAAGACAGCGAGGCGCGCAACCGCTACCTCGCCCTGCACGACACGCTGACCGGGCTCGGCAACCGCACCTATTTCGGCGATGCGCTGGATGCGGCCATGGACAAGTGCGAGACCGCTCCTTGCGCGGTGCTCGCCATCGACCTCGACCGCTTCAAGCAGGTCAACGACACCTACGGCCACGATGCCGGCGACATGGTGATCCGCAACGTCGCCCGCCGCCTGAAGGAGGCGATCGCCGGATCGGGGATCGTCGCGCGCACCGGCGGCGACGAATTCCTGGCGCTGATCACCGGCAATGTGGACGAAAGCCATCTGCGCTGGCTGTGCGACACGATCATCGAGGAGGCTTCCAAGCCGATCCCGGTCGCCGGAGGCATGGCCCATATCGGCGTCAGCATCGGCTGGGCGATCGCCCCGAAAAACGGCGACACCGCCTCACTGGTTCTGTGTCTCGCCGACCAGTCGCTCTATCACGCCAAGGCCAACGGCCGGAACATGGCCGTCTTCGTCGAGGATCTGTTCCGCGAAGACATGGCCGCCCGCGAGAAGGAAGCCGCAGAGACCGGCAAGGGCAAACGCAAGTCGGCCTGAGAACGGAGAAACGGTCCTTCCCGACCTGCGCAGGCCTGCGGGCGAATCGAATCCCTATAACTGCGGTTCAGGAGCGCTGAACGTGATCGCGCAGACCCCCGGGCCGTTTTGAGGAGGGAATTTCCCCTGTTCTTTCCGGACCCGGCCAAGCCGGACCATCCGCAAAAGCTGCATGGAACGAAGCAGCTTTTCGCCTTTCGATTCAGTTGTTTCCAAACGGCTGCACAACCGGTTCCAGGCGTAACCATCTCCGCTGCCGGCAAATCGCGAAGTCCGGGCAAGTCCAAATGGTTAACGATTGGTTGACAGCCGGCGGGCGCGATCCGGATAGTCTTTGCAAACATTGGCTCGCCTTGAGTCAGGGAGATGTCTTAAGTCAGATGGAGTGGTCGCATGCCGGCCTGTTTGAGTTCGCCTGCCCGCGGACAAAGGAATTTTGCGCGCATTTTTCTTGGCCTGTTCTGCGCTCTGACTTTGGCGAGCTGTAGCCCTGCCGGAAACGACTATCTCTCCAACGGCATCGGCTCCGAATTACCGGCCCCTGAAGCCGATATCATTCGTGCGACCAACCTGCAGAACAAGTACTTCAGTTATTTGTGCCAGCAGGCAGGGATTGGTGGGTGGACCTCGTCCTACGCTCCAAACTCATGCGCTCTCAATCCCATCAACGACAGGAAATGGCTCCTCGTCGTCGCCCAGGGAATGAACGACATCGACCGGCGCTGCGATGCCTATCTGCAATGGCTCGACAACAAGAAGCGCTCGAAAGGACCGGTTATCAGCCAGATCGGTTCTGTCCGTGCGGCGACGACAGGTATCATGGGCGTTGCGGAAGCTTCGACCAAGGCGTTGACGGTTGCCGGACTGGCCTTCGACCTGATTTCGCAGAGTGTCGAGAATTATCACAGCCGGCTGTTGCTCGAGATCGAATCCTCGACCGTCAACTCAGTCGTTCTCAACCTGCGCCGCAAGTTCAGGGCGGATTTCCGGCAGCAGCAAATTGCGGTAACGGATCGGCCACAGGCGGAGTACATCCTCAGATCCTATCTTCGTCTCTGCCTGCCCTTCGCGATCGAGGCAAACATCAACAATTATTCGACGCTTGCATCGAGCGGGATTGCACCGACCAGTGAAAATTCGATCAACTGGTCGCCCCGAAGCGGACTGACGATTGGAGCCGCAGCCGGCGGCGTGGAATATAATTTTAAACCGAATGAGCCGCTGAAACCCGGCCCGACAATCGGTGAAGACAAACAAATACCTGGCGCTGAAACCAAATGGGAAAAACAGCTGCAGCCGGATGATCTCGAGAAAATCCAGAAATTCCTTTGCATCGCGAATACGGCAAAGAATTTCGGCGACAAGACGCGCGCAGGCATCCTGCTCTGGACTCAGACTTCATACCGTGGCGGAGAAATAGACTCAAAACTCAGTGACAGGAAAGGCGCCACTATCCTCAAGATGGCCAATGAAAAGGATGCTGCCTGCCCCACATCGAAATACAAGAACTATTATGAAAAGTTCCGCTTCGCCAAAGACCCGGACCTGGAAAAGAAATTCGTCGGCGAACTGCTGACAGCTGCCGGCTCCCCGGACACCAACAAGACCAGTATCTCCGAAGTCCGGGATGTGATCACGGCTCTGAAAGATTCCGACAAGTTCAAGACAATCGACTTCTCGATGTCCGGAGTTGCCAAGGACGAAGTGACGCCTAAATTCTTCAGCCTGGTAAGCCCGTAACAGGTACCGCGACACCATAAGGAAAGATCCGGCTGTGGAGGAAATGCGATGTACTACCGAGCCAAAACGGGTACCGCTGTTTTTTTGTACCGGGATCTGCCCTCCGATCCGCTAACGATCGAAGACAAGCTGAACCGCATCGATCTGTCTCCGGACCTGGATCTGAAATCCCTGTCGGAAGACGAAACCAAGACCTGGTTCAAGATCACGGCCCTCTTCCCCGGCGGCGATGAGGAAGGCTGGGTAAGGGCGATCGATGTCGACCCTGCCGACCCGCCGAAGCCTGAGGATCTCGACCCTTGGCCCTTCGTCAAGAACTGCACGCTTGCCGCGCGCGTGATCAACAAGGCGAATGAGCAGACCGGTTACGGCATCAACCGCGATTTCATGATCGCCTATGCCCTGGTGCACACCGGCACGGACACGGACTCCGTACCGCAGAACCGCGTGACCGGTTCGGGTGCGGAAGAACGACATGGTCCGTTTGCTCTGACGGTGGCGGATTGGGGCAAATTTCTGGCCAGTGATTTCAATGAATCTGGCTACCGGGACCGAGATATAGATGTGCCGGTGTTCCAGTGTTACGGCTTCGCGTACCTGGTGTTTGAGGCGACCAAGTCTCTGAGCGAACATTTTTCAACCGCCGATACGACGAAGGCCAGCGGCCCGTGGATGCCGACCACCATCGAACTCTTCCTGTGTCTCGCCTGCGGCAAGGATTTTACCGCGGCTTACATCGACAAACTGAAGAGCACGCCGGATACGAAATTCACCGCCCTTTTGACAGAGAAGGCCGGCGCAGATACGGCCGCTGCGCTTCTTGAGCGTTACAAACGGTTCTTCGGAAACGGGGACCTGTCGATCAAGGATGTCGACGACAAGATTTACACCGCCTTCGATGCGGCCCTGAAACGGTCCTTCACATTGGTTCGGGAACTCACTCCGGAAGATCTGATCTATGTCGTCAACGACAAGCTGCCCTGGTACAGGGTCGCGCAGGAGGAGTTCGTCAAAGGGGTGAAGGAAACGGGCACGCCTCCAAATCCGGAGGTCCTCAAGTATTTCAAGGCAACCGATTATAAAACGAACAGGGAAGACCCCTGGTGCGGCGCCTTCGTGGCGTGGTGTCTCCAGCAGTCAAATGCGGAAATCGCTGTAAAGTCTGTCAACAAGGCAACAGCGGCGCGCGCCGCAAGCTGGAAGACATGGGGCGATGTGGAGGTGCCGATCGGCGCCTACGAAAAATCCGCCGTGCCCGTCGGCGCGGTCGTTGTCCTCAGGCCGAGGAGCGGAACAACGGATTCCTCCGGCCATGTGGGTTTTTTCGTCGAGCAGAACGCGAAAAAGATCAAGCTGCTCGGTGGCAACCAAAGCGACAGCGTCAAGGAAACGGAGTTCGACAGGCGTCAGGTCGTGGCGATCCGGATGCTGAAGGGTTTCGATGCGGATCCTGCACAAAGCAATGGCCCGGGCACGGAAGATCCGAACTTCGATGCCGGTACGCTCGGCCCCTTCACGAAAGCGGACTGGGCCAAATATATCGATGTCCTGGGCCACCGGGAGTCGACCAATAATTACGGGGCCGTGAACCGTCTGGGGTACAGCGGTCGCTGGCAGTTCGGTGCGCTGGCCCTGATCGATGGCGGTTATGTGAAGAACGGTGCGGAGACGCGTCTGCTGGCGCAGGACCGTTGGTGGACGGGCAAGAACGGCGTGACCTCCCGCGACGCCTGGCTCGCAAACACCAACGCCTGCCAGGACACCGAAATAATCGCTTTCACGCGGCGCAATTACCGAAGTCTCCTGAACAACAGGGACTCGAAGAAAGTTCTGGAAACGATCATCAACACCGCCAACAAGGCCGCCCTCGCCGGCCTTCTGGCGACGGCGCATCTGCTTGGCGCTGGCGGCGCGCGGAAAATGCTGAAAGGGCAGGACGGACAGGACGCCAACGGCGTAAAAGGGCGCGATTATTACGCGCTCTTGGCCCAGGCGTTCGGAGGCAGCCCGACGCCACCCCAAATCTGACTATCCGGCATCGGGCAAAGGCGCCCAGATAAGAGGGAAAGCAAAGCCTCCGGCCTGCCCATGCTATCCGCTCAATTCGACCAGGCCTTTTCGCAGCATATCGGCATCGGTCTCCAGTTCGGCTTCGATATCCGCATGCAGCCGCGTCCAGACCGGCAGCGCCGACGCCAAGGCCGTCCTGCCTTCGGCCGTCAGGCGCAGGCGCCTGCCGCGCCGGTCCTGCGGATCCGGCTCCACGGACACCCATCCCCGCTTTTCCAGCGGCTTCAGCGCGGCCGTCAGCGTCGTCCGGTCCATGGCCAGCAACTGGGCGACCGGCCTCATGGACGGCGGCTCCGGCCGGTTGAGCGACATCATCAGGGAAAACTGCCGGTTCGTCAGCCCCAGCGGCCTCAGCGCCTCGTCGAAGCGGCGGGCAAGTGTGCGCGCGGCCCGCTGGGCATGAAGGCACAGGCAGGTGTCACGGACATGGGCCGTGGCCGAAAAGGGAACGTCCGATTCGTTTGACATGGCCTATATATGTTGATATCAACCTATTTAGTCAAGTCAGCGAACTCGGCAAAGAACCCAGGAGGGGAAAGCAATGGAACATCAAGTCGTATCGCGGCAGGAGTGGCTCGAAGCCCGCCGCAATTTGCTCATCGCCGAAAAAGAGGCGACCCGGCAGCGCGACCGGGTGAATGCGCAGCGCATGGCCCTGCCCTGGGTCCGGGTCGAGACCGACTACCGCTTCGACACACCGGAAGGGCAGAAATCGCTGACCGACCTGTTCGACGGGCGCAGCCAGCTGATCGTCTACCATTTCATGTTCGACCCGGACTGGGAGGCCGGCTGCACCGGCTGCTCCTTCCTGACCGACCATCTGGACGGCGCCCTTCCTCACCTGAACAATCACGATGTCACGCTGGTCTGCGTCTCCCGCGCGCCGCTGGCGAAGATCGAGGCCTACAAGCGCCGCATGGGCTGGACGGTGCCCTGGGTGTCCTCACATGGCTCCGGGTTCAACAGCGACTTTCACGTGACCTTCAGCCCGGAAGAGCTGGCGTCGGGATCGGTCGCTTACAACTTCACGCAGATACCGGCTCAAAACGCCTGCGGTGAACTCCCGGGGTTGTCCTCCTTCTACCGGAACCCGAAGGGCGAGGTCTTCCACACCTATTCCAGCTATGCCCGCGGCCCGGAAGAACTGATCGGGACGCTGATGATCCTCGACCGCGCGCCGTTCGGCCGCAACGAGGAGCCGAACATGGACTTCGTCCGCCGTCACGACGAATACGCCGACGCGGAAGAACGCCGCAGCTGTCACTCCTGAAGCGGGACCACGAACCAATGATGCAAGGCAATTTCATCTGGCACGAGCTGACGACCAGCGATCCCGCGGCGGCGGCAAAATTCTACACCGAGGTGATCGGCTGGCAGGCGAAGGACTCCGGCGTGCCCGGCGTCGACTACACCCTGTTCCAGGTCCCTGGCTTCGACATGGGCGTGGCCGGGATGATGGCGCTGACGCAGGAAGCCTGCGACGGCCACATATCCCCGCACTGGTCCGGCTATGTGGCCGTGGATGACGTCGACGCCAAGGCCCGGGAGTTCGCCGAAAACGGCGGCAAGATCCTTGCCGGGCCGGCGGATATTCCCAGTATCGGCCGCTTTGCGGTGGTGTCGGATCTCCACGGCGCGGCAATCAGCCTGTTCAAACCGGTGATGCCCGAAGGCCCGCTGCCGCCCATGCCGGAGGCCGGCACGCCGGGCACCTTCGGCTGGAACGAGCTCTATGCCGACGACGGCAAGGAGGCCTTCGCCTTCTATTCGAAACGGTTCGGCTGGCAGCCGGACATGGCCGTCGATATGGGGCCCATGGGCAGCTACCAGACCTTCAGGCTCGACGGTCCCCTCATCGGCGGCATGATGACCCGAAAGCCCGACATGCCCGTTCCGTTCTGGAGCTACTATGTCAACGTGGAGGCCATCGACGCCGCCGCCGATCGGGTGAAAGCCGCCGGCGGACAGGTGGTCAACGGCCCGATGGAGGTGCCCGGCGGCCTGTGGGTCGTCAACTGCTTCGACCCACAAGGCGCCAAATTCTCCCTGGTCGCGCCGAAACGCTGATCCGAGCGCGTTCAGGGCCCGCTCCTGCCATCCTCCTGACACCCTTGTGTCAGGAGCCGGGACGGAAGGGGCGGCAAAGGGCCGCCCGCCCCTTTATTCCCGCGCGCGGGTGGACCATATTGCGGGGATGAGCAAGACGTCCCCTTCCCGTTCGAAAAAGACCACCGCCGACGAGCCGAAAACCGAAGGCTTCGGCGAAGCCCCCCAGGCCGCCTTCGAAGGCGCCCCCCTGAGCGGCGGCATCTCCGACTGGGCCAAGGAGATCGAGGAAGAAGCGGCGAAGGCGACGGACACTAGCAAGGGCACAAGAACAACCGAGCGAAGCGAAGGCAAGCGCGACCGCGCGCCCATGGACCTTGCCTCTGGCAAGTCCGCAAAAGATAGCTCCGGTCAGCCCGCCCCCGCGGAGGATAGTGAGCGCAGCGAACGCTCATCCGTGAGCGCAAAGGCAAAGCCCGCACCTAAAAAATCTTCCAAAACCCAGTCTCCGGTCCGCTCTGCGCGAGGCACTTCCATGGGCGCGACCAGCAACCCGCGCGAGCGCGCCGCCGGCGGGCTGAACCCGATTGCCGGGCTGGATATCTCGCTGGAAGACGCGGAAGCGCTCTTCGCCAAGCAGAAACAGGCAAGCAAGAGAAAAGGCTCCGGCGCAGCCGGCAAGCGCGACCGCGCGCCGGCCGGTCAGGCCGCCCCCGCGGAGGACAGTGAGCAGGGCGAACGCTCGTCCGTGAGCGAAGAGCTGACAAAACACCTCAAGGACAACAAGAAGAAAAAGAAAGAATCCAAGTTCGGCGAGCTGACCGGCAATCAGGGCGCGACGGCGACCGTCGAGGCCCTGTCGGCGCTGATCGAGAGCGGCAATCCGCTGCACAAGAACGGCGAGATCTGGACCCCGCATCGGCCGGAAAAACCCGCCAAGTCGGAAGGCGGCGTGCAGATCGTCCTGAAGTCCGACTATGAGCCCGCCGGCGACCAGCCGACGGCGATCGCCGAACTGGTGGAAGGCATCCAGGCGGACGAGCAGACCCAGGTGCTGCTCGGCGTCACCGGCTCAGGCAAGACCTACACCATGGCCCAGGTGATCGAGCGCACCCAGCGCCCGGCCCTGATCCTGGCGCCGAACAAGACCCTGGCGGCCCAGCTCTACGGCGAGTTCAAGAGCTTTTTCCCCGACAACGCGGTGGAATATTTCGTCTCCTACTACGACTACTACCAGCCGGAGGCCTACGTCCCGCGCACGGACACCTATATCGAGAAGGAAAGCTCGATCAACGAGCAGATCGACCGCATGCGCCACTCGGCCACCCGCTCGCTGCTGGAGCGCGACGACGTCATCATCGTCGCCTCCGTGTCGTGCATCTACGGTATCGGCTCGGTGGAAACCTACACCGCCATGACCTTCGCGCTGGAGGTCGGCGAGCGCATCGACCAGCGCCAGCTGATCGCCGATCTGGTCGCCCTGCAGTACAAGCGCAACGACGCCGCCTTCCAGCGCGGCACGTTCCGGGTGCGCGGCGACACCATCGAGATGTTCCCGGCCCACTACGAGGACCGGGCCTGGCGCATCTCCCTGTTCGGCGACGAGATCGAGTCGATCACCGAGTTCGACCCGCTGACCGGCAGGAAGTCCGGCGAGCTGAAGCAGGTCAAGGTCTACGCCAACTCGCACTACGTGACGCCGAAGCCGACGCTGAACCAGGCGATCAAGTCGATCAAGCAGGAGATGAAGGAGCGGCTGGAGGAGCTGAACGCCCACGGCCGCCTGCTGGAGGCCCAGCGGCTGGAGCAGCGCACCCGGTTCGACCTGGAAATGCTGGAGGCGACCGGCTCCTGCGCCGGCATCGAGAACTATTCGCGTTATCTGACCGGCCGCGCGCCGGGCGAGCCGCCCCCGACCCTGTTCGAATACCTGCCCGACAACGCGCTGGTCTTCGCCGACGAAAGCCACGTCACCATTCCCCAGATCGGCGGCATGTACCGGGGCGACTTTCGGCGCAAGGCGACGCTGGCCGAATACGGCTTCCGCCTGCCGTCCTGCATGGACAACCGACCCTTACGCTTCGAGGAATGGAACGCCATGCGGCCGCAGACCGTCTGCGTCTCCGCCACGCCCGGCTCGTGGGAGCTGGACCAGTCCGGCGGCGTCTTCGCCGAACAGGTGATCCGCCCGACCGGCCTCGTGGACCCGGTGATCGATGTCCGCCCGGCCTCGTCCCAGGTCGACGACCTGCTCGGCGAGGTCCGCGAGGTGGCGGCGAAGGGCTACCGAACGCTGGTGACCACGCTCACCAAGCGCATGGCCGAGGACCTGACCGAATACCTGCACGAGAACGGCGTGCGCGTGCGCTACATGCACTCCGACATCGACACGCTGGAGCGGATCGAGATTATCCGCGATCTTCGTCTGGGGGCTTTCGACGTGCTGGTCGGCATCAACCTGCTGCGCGAGGGCCTGGACATTCCCGAATGCGCGCTGGTCGCCATTCTCGACGCCGACAAGGAAGGCTTCCTGCGCTCCGAAACCTCGCTGATCCAGACCATCGGCCGCGCGGCCCGTAACGTGGACGGCAAGGTGATCCTCTACGCCGACAACATGACCGGCTCCATGGAACGCGCCATGGCCGAGACCGAGCGCCGCCGGGAAAAGCAGCTCGCCTACAACGAAGAGCACGGCATCACCCCGGAATCGGTCAAGCGCAACATCGCCGACATTCTCGACAGCGTCTACGAACAGGACCACGTCACCGTCGACTCCGGCTTCGCCGAGGACAGTGGCGCGCTGGTCGGCCACAACCTCAAGGCCCACATCGAGGACCTGGAACGGCAGATGCGCGAGGCGGCCGCCGACCTCGACTTCGAAACCGCCGCCCGCCTCCGCGACGAAATCAAGCGCCTGCAGGCCACCGAACTGGCGGTGGCCGACGACCCCATGGCCCGCCAGGAAGCCATCGACGACAACAGCGGCGGCTACCGCGGCGACCGCAAGTTCGGCGCCGGGGGCACCAAGGCCGGGGCATCGGGAAAGAAGCGGGAAACGGCGAAGGACCGTGCCAGGGCGGCAAGGGAAAAGAGTTCGGGCCAAGCAGGGGAAATAGGTTCCGGCGCAGCCGGCAAGGGCAAGCGCCCGTCGCCCGGTCAGGGCGCGCCCGCGCAGGCTAGCGAGCACGGCTCGCGCTCAGCCGTGAGCGCAACCCAAAACCCGAGCGAAGACCAGCTAAGCCCGTCGTCAAAGGTCCGAAAGAACACCCTCGACGAGATGACGGTGGGTCGGACCGAAGTGCCCCTGTCCAGGAAACCTCTGCCGACGAAGCCGGAGGACGACGTCAGACCGGTCGTGCGTGGCAAGATCGGTGCAGGGTCTTATGAGGATCCGGCAGAGGAGCGTCAGAGGCGCGGCCGGCCGAAGAAGAGTGGGCGGCCGGGGCGGTAATCCCGGCTTTGCGCGACGCTTAGGGGGATGGAACCATGTGGTTTTTCCGGACGCTGTATCAGATAATCGCCGGACGTCTCATCCGCGATTTCGAGACGAAGGCAAATAACGGCACGACGAACGTAACGCTCAGCCTGAAACAGGAAACGGGCGACGGAAGCTATTTCGTGGTTCTCGCGTTGAAGTCAGCCGGCAACTATCAGTATGCGCACTTTTCCCGGCAGCAATTCGACATGTTCGCCGCCGAGGTCGCCGCGATCCAGGCGGATTTGTCGAACCTTTGAGGTGTATGCTGAACGCTGATCCGGAATTCACGCCTCAACACAAGCGCAAGCGAACACTGTTTTTCATGGAGAATAGGCCGCACCTGCGGTGCGAATGATTTCTGGATTCCAGATCAGCACGCAGCCTTGCTGCGCTTGTCTGGAATGACGGTGGAGAATTGACCCGAATTCAGAACAACCCATCCTCCGTCAGGTCCCGCCACTCCGGATTACTTCTTTCGATCAAGTCGATCTTCCATGCCCGTTTCCAGCTTTTTAGCTGTTTTTCGCGTGCAATGGCCTCGTCTATTCGGTCGTGTTGTTCCGCATAGACCAGCCGGGTAACGTCATAGGTCTTGGTGAAGCCGTCCAGGAGACCATTCTTGTGTTCATATATCAGGCGCGGCAGATCACTGGACACACCGATGTAAAGCGTGCCGTTCCGATCTGAAGCCAGGATGTAAACATATGCGGACATGGCACGATCTTTACGTGCATCGTATGCGCCTGCAATCCCCATCCCGTCATTCCAGACAAGTGAGGCGCAGCCGAGCGCAGATCTGGAATCCAGACATCAGCGCGAGCGCAAGCGAGCACCGCTCATGATTGGAAAATAGCCGCACCTGCGGTGCGAATGATTTCTGGATTCCAGATCGGCACGCAGCCTTGCTGCGCTTGTCTGGAATGACGATGGAGAGTTTGGCAATTAGGCACCCCAAAACACGTCATGCCACGGCCGAAGCCATGGCATGACGGCCGGAGAGCGGGCCGGACGGCGCGGTAAGCGGCGGACCTCCCGGTGCCGGGGCCGGCCTCGGCGTCTCCGAAGGGGTACTCGTCAGGAGGTGGTTTCTCAGGAATCTGACGCGCAGGTGCCGGTAAGCTGGAGCGCCTGCTTGCGGTCGAGGGCCTGTTTCTGCGTGTCATACGGACCGCCGGCGATCTGCCAGTTGCCGCTGTGGTGGTAGCCGCCGTCCGCGTCGGTCAGTTTCCGGGTGGAGCAGGTACCGGCGTGATCCTGGCGCAGCACGAACCAGCCGGTCTGTTCTCCCTGCGCATAGGCGAGGCCTGCCGAGGTGACGGCCAGAAGCCCGCCGAGGAGCGCGATCCTGGGTAACGTTTTCATCGTGAATTCTCCCGAATTTTGTTGCTTCGGAAGATCTTTACATGGGCACCTGCAGCGGTTATTTCAACAGGTAGGAACCAGCTAACATGCTGAAATAAAATGAATTATTTTTAACTTGCCAAGATTTCAAAGCTGGCCTGGCTCTCACCCCGGCACCGCCGGCAGGACGGTGAACAGCACCACAGCAAACGCAAACACCGCGATAGCCAGCACATAGAGCCGGATCACCCGGCGGCGCAGCGGTTCGGCGTCCGGCCCGAAGCCGTTGCGGCGCAGGAGCTTCAGCCAGAGCTTCGCCCCCTCGACAAGATCGAAGCCGAGCGCGCCTTCCGGCGACTGGTGCCGAAAGAACACCAGCGTCCGCGCCCAGGCGGCCACCAGCAACAGCAGGGCCAGCGCCATGAAGGTGATGAAAATCAGATAGGGACCGCTCACCGCTTCCCCCCTTTCTCCGTATCCGGCCCCGATTGGCCGATACCGCCGTTCCGGGTAAATTAGCCCTCCTTTCGGCCTGGGGGAAACAGCGATGCGCGCATTGGGGGCAATTCTGGGGGCGATCGCCGGGGCGGTGATCGGCTATATCGGCGCCTTCGTGGTCGGTTACCCGATCATCGTCGCCTTGGACGGCCCCGACCGGGACGGCGGCATCGCCATCGGCGTCGCGGTGACCCTCGGTCCGGCAATGGCCGTGATCACCGCGCTCGTGTTCATGCTTCTGATCCTGCGGCTGACCCGGCCGAAACGACCGCAACCGGCCGCGGAACCGGACTCAACGGAAGACCCCGACGAGGCCCTGTTGCGGCCTCCGCCGGGGACGAATACCGGCCCGGACACCCAGACCCTGATCGCAACCGGCGTCGTGGTGGTGCTTATCGTCGCAGGAATGATGTGGCTGAACGGCGGCTGAGCGGGAATACGCAGCGCCCGGCCCCTGCGCCGTTCACGAATGACCGGCCCTCGAAACCCGGCAATCCTGCCGCCCGGCCGATGCCGAAGCACGCTCCAATTTCCCTGCATGCCACACGTTTTGGGAGACATTCCGCACAATTGCCACTGGACAACGAATTAGCACTTTCTTTAAGATTCTTAACAAGAGTCGAAGGCAAATTATTCAGGCCCAGATTAATCAGGCCCATATAACCAGGTACGGATTCCGCGGACCCATCAATTGCAACCGTCTACTCAAACAACCAGATCGCCGACCAGCTGGTCAACGGCTACTGGAATGCAAACGGCGGCAGCTGGCGCTCCTTCGGCGTCTCCACAGGGGCGACACTGAGCTATAACATCACCGGGCTGACCGCCGCCGGACAGAACCTTGCCAAGACGGGGCTGCAGGCGTGGTCCTTCGTCACCGGACTGAATTTCAGCGCAACGACGTCCAGTTCGGCAAGTATCTACTTCTATGACGATTACAGCGGCGCCTTCAGCCAGTCCTACGGCTCCGGCAACACGATATCCCAGTCCATCGTCAACGTCTCGACCGCCTGGCTGGGCGCCTACGGCACGGGCCTGAACACCTATTCGTTCCAGACCTACATCCACGAGATCGGCCATGCGCTCGGCCTTGGCCATGCCGGCAACTACAACGGCTCGGCCACCTACGGCGTCGACAATCTCTATGCGAACGACTCCTGGCAAGCGACGGTGATGTCGTATTTCTCGCAGGGCGAGAACACCTACATCAACGCCAGCACCGCTTTCGTGATCACGCCGATGGTCGCCGACATTCTCGCGATGCAGACCCTCTACGGCGCCGCATCGACCCTGCGCACCGGCGACACCGTCTACGGCATCGGCTCCAACGCCGGCGGCTACTACGACCAGTTCACGTCGCTTTATCCGGTCTCCTACACCATCATCGACAACGGCGGCACGGATACGCTGAATTACTCCGGCTTTGCCTTCGACCAGACGCTGGACCTGCGCCCCGAACATTATTCCAACGCGGCCGGCCTGTACGGCAACGTGACGATCGCCCGCGGCACGGTGATCGAAAACGCCATTGGCGGGTCCGGCAACGACAGCCTGATCGGCAACACCGCAAACAACGTGCTGACCGGCAACGGCGGCAACGACAGCCTGACCGGCGACGCGGGCAACGATACGCTCTACGGCGGAAGCGGTGGCGACACCCTCAACGGCGGCAGCGGCAACGACGCCCTCAATGGCAGCTACACCTATGCTTTCGCCGCGGTGGAGAACGTCAATCGCTATGCCATCAACGGCCACCACGACCACGCCCTGGTCGGCGACTTCAACGGTGACGGCCGCAGCGACCTGATCTTCACCTGGGAGCATTACGGCGAAAACCGCATGTTTCTAGGCAACGCCGACGGCAGCTTCACCGACGGCGGCAGCCCGCTCGCGACCCACGCCATCAACGGCTACCCGGATCACACCCTGGTCGGCGACTTCAACGGCGACGGACGCGACGACCTGATCTTCACCTGGGAACATTACGGCGAGAACCGCCTGTTCCTCGGCAATGCCGGCGGCGGCTTCGATTACATGGGCTTCCAGATTACGCCGACATCGATCAACGGATACCCGGATCACACCCTGGTCGGCGACTTCAACGGCGATGGCCGCAGCGACCTGATCTTCACCTGGGAGCATTACGGCGAGAACCGGCTGTTCCTCGGCAATGCCAGCGGCGGCTTCGACTACGTCAGTTTTCCGATGACACCGTCGGCCATCAACAGCTTCCCGGACCAGACGCTTGTCGGCGACTTCAACGGCGACGGCCGTGACGACATGTTCTTCTCCTGGGCCCGTTACGGCGAGAACCGCCTGTTCCTCGGCACCGCGGCCGGCGGCTTCAACTATGTCGGAGCCCAGATCGACCCGTCGGCCATCAACAGCAGCCCCGACAAGGTCCTGGTCGGCGATTTCAACGGCGACGGCCGCGACGACCTGATCTTCACCTGGTCGCAAAACGGCGACAAGCGCATGTTCTTCGGCACGGCCGGTGGCGGCTTCGACTATTCGTCCAGCTACAATGTTCCAAGCGCGCTCAACAACAATCCCGACCGCGTCCTGGTCGGCGACTACAACAGCGACGGCCGCGACGACCTGATCCTGACCTGGCAGGACTCCAACCAGGTCAAGTATTTCACCTGCATCGGCAACTCGTTCGTCCAGATCAAGAACTACATCGATCCGGACTGGATCCTGCCCGCGGAACACGTCCTTGTCGGCGATTACAACGGCGACGGCACGACAGACACGTTTGCCGCCGACTCCCATGAAGGCGACAACTTCCTGCTCTTGTCCTCAAGCTCCGACGGCAACGACACCCTGACCGGCAGCACCGGCGACGATACGTTCTATTTCCAGGGCAAGAATTTCGGCTTCGACCACATCACGGATTTCACCGCGGGCGCGGCCACCGAAGACACGATCGCCTTCTCCCAGGCCGTCTTCCACGACTACGCCGGCGTCCTGGCCGCCGCCTCCACCTCCGGCTCCGACACGGTCATCACCGTCAGCTCGGCCGCCACCGTCACCCTCGACGGCGTCGCCCTCGCAAGCCTGCACGCAGACGATTTTCAGTTCGTTTGAGGGGTGGGAGACGGGCGTCGGATCGTTGGCTTGAGGCTGATAATAAACCCCGATTTCGTCATCCCGGACGCAGCGCAGCGAAGATCCGGGACCGGCGAGCCACGGTCTTCATCGGGATAACATTTTGAAATTCGTCTTGCTTCTGCCGCCCTTGCCCTCCGCTAGGGCTCCGGGCGTTCGTCGCTTGAAACGCCAAATCGTTGGCGTTTCATTTGCTGCGCCCCCCCTTGCCCTCCGCTAGGGCTTCGGGCGTTCGAAACTCAAAAAGCCAAATCGTTTGCGGCCCTTGCGCTTCGCTATGGCTCCGCGCGTTCGAAACTCAAAAAGCCAAATCGTTGGCTTTTTGCCCGCTTCGCGGGACGTTTCTCACTCCTCCGGTTCCACGGTGAACTGGAGGGGGTAGCCGTGTTTCTGGGCGGCGGCGACGGCGCGGTCTGCCTTGGTCTCGGCAACGTCCTTCGGATAGACGGAAACCACGCAGGCGCCCTTCTGGTGTGCCGTCAGCATGACGATCTCGGCCTGGGAGGAATCCAGCCGGAATTCGCCCTTGAGGACCATTACGACGAATTCCCGTGGCGTGAAGTCGTCGTTCAGGAGCACAACGCGGTAAAGCTTCGGCCGCTCGGCCTTGATCCGCGGCTTGGTCCGCGGTTTCAGGTTCGTGTCGCTCATCTGGAAACGTCCGTCAAAAAAATCTGTCTTGACCGGTCAATCATTATCGCACTGCAACGCCGCGAGGTCCACCTGCGTCATCCAGGAAGCGAATCAGTCTGTCTGCCGGTCATTCCGGAGGCGCATCTACAGCGGTTTCGCACAGGATCTCAAGCGCGAATCCACAACAGGGATTTCGGCAGAGACTCTGATGCAACAGGACTATAAAATTTGGCCGAAAGCCTTCCCCATACCCCGTTTTAAGGCTAATTCTGGCTGATCGTTGAAAGCGACCGGCAAGATCGGTTAAAAATGAGTTAATGGAATGCAGAGTCGCGTCGGCCGTCGGCCGTTCGCGTAAGACAGGAGTCGGTTATGGGCATTTTTTCCAAGAGCTCGCGGTCTGGCGAAGACGCGCGGCAACGGCCAGAGGACGCCGGTACCGCCGGTGCAACGCACATGGAAGCGGAAGACACAGCATCGAACGTTGCGCAGATTTCCCCCTTTGCGCTGCGGATGCAGGAAAAAATGCACACGCTCGACGGCCTGAAGACGCGCATCGGCGGCCTGAGCAAGACCTTCGAGCAGATGAACGCCCTGGCGATGGAATCCCAGAACAGCATTCACCTGCTGTCCGAATTCGTCGAAGCCTCCCGTCAGCACGTCGAGACGGAAGTCCGGCTGAAATCGGAAAACGCCAAGCTGTCGACCGACCTGCTGGACGTTCAGCATCAGGTCAAGTCGCTGTCCACCCAGCTGGAAGAGGCCCAGGCCGAGGTGCATTCGCTGCGCAAGCGCTCCACCGAAACCCGCACCGCCCTGGAAACCGCCCGCAACGACATCGTCACCATCCGCGACAACAACAAACGCGTGAACGAGGAATACCGCCATCAGAGCGCCCAGCTCGTAGAAGCCAATTCCCAGATCGCCGAACTCACCGGCGAACTGAACGACCTCAAGGCGAAATACGACTCCCTCGAGGACCATGCCGAAAGCCTGAAGTCCGAACTCGATGCCATCGCCCGGCGCGAAAAGGAACTGCAGCAGAACCTCTCCGAAAGCGCGACGCTCCTGGAAGAGGAAGTCAAGAAGAACAGCCGCGCCACCAACGAGCTTGAAGCCGCCAAGCGCGAGATCATCGATCTGCGCAACGACAACATCGACCTGAAGTCGCACATGGATGTCGCCCGCCAGGAACTGGCCTATTCCAAGTCCCGGCTGGAGGAAGAACAGCGCAAGCACGACAACGAGGTCTATGCGCTGAACGCGGAGATCTAGAACCTTTCGTCCCAGCGCCGCATCGGCGCCCAGTCGCTGCAGGAAACGACCCGCGAAAACTCCTCCATCAAGGAGCGCAACCGTTCCCTGATGAAGCGCATGCAGGAAATCGAGCTCCTGCTGGACAGCGCGCAGAAGAACCACGAGAAGGACCGCAACGAGCTGATCTCGACCAGCGCGAAGCTGCGTGAGGTCAACCTGCGTTACAATTCGGCCCTGACCGATCTCAACCACGAGCGCAAGCAGAACCAGAAATACGCCGAAAATCTGGAAGATCTGGTGGAAGAGAACAAGAAGCTCCAGAAGTACAAGATCCAGGTCGATACCGCGAACGACCAGATCGCCCAGCTCAAGTCCGTCATCGCCAATTACCAGATGGCCATGGAAGGCCGGGGTCCGGCCGAGGAACTCGGCCTCACCGAAGACGGCGAAGGCGGCGGCAAGAAAAAGGACGGCGACGACGACGTCGTGGTCAAGCTGCGCGACTGACGCGGTCACGTCGCCCGATCGAAGCAACAGGGCCCGGAGCGCAAGCTCCGGGCTTTTTCATGAGGAGTTGCATTCCGGGCGGGAACGGGCGACTCTCGCTCCATAGACGGCGCCGGATTTCATGACTGTTCGACCACCCAAAGCCTATTCGAAGGACCTGCAGGATCCGCTCTCGGCGGCCCTGGAGCAGGAAATCTTCAACGAGAAGGCCGGCACCCTCGCCCGGTTGAACCGGAAACTGGAAGAAGCCCTTGCGCGCCTGCCAGAACCCGATCCGGACGCCGACGACGTCGCCATGGAAATGCGGGACCGGCTG
The DNA here is from genome assembly GCF_014692675.1 of Roseibium aggregatum. Taxonomy (GTDB): domain Bacteria; phylum Pseudomonadota; class Alphaproteobacteria; order Rhizobiales; family Stappiaceae; genus Roseibium; species Roseibium aggregatum_C. Next base: position 83,167 of record NZ_JABFCZ010000013.1, read on the forward strand.
CTGGCCGAAGCCGGCGAAGCGCTCTGGAACGTCACGATCCAGCGCGAACTCTGCGGGCTGACCCGGCACAAGGAATTTTTCGACCACATGAAGGTGCCGCGCGCCGTCCGCCTGCGCATGGGCCCTGTTCTCGGCAGGAAGCGCCAGGATCCGTGAGCGAGCCGTCCGCGCGGGCCCGCATGGAAGAATTGCGGCCAAACCGTGCTATACGTCACAGACGCTTTCGCCGAACCTTGTAAGGTCTTGAAAGACAAACGAAGGGGGTTTCGTTCCATGCGGAAATACAGACACTCAGGATCACAGGGCGGCAAGACGGCCGGCGGCCGATGGAAAGCAGCGGCACTCGCCCTTGCGGCGGCGACCGTCTTTTCGACCGCGGCCAGCGCCGACAGCTGCTGGACCCATAACGGATCCCTGATGCGCCTTCAGGCACAGGGCAACCAGCGCTGGCTCAGCTATGAAGTTCCGAGGCCGCAGCTGCGGGCAGGCGGTGTCCAACGCGGCACCTTGCTGTTCAACGGCGTCAAGCAGGGCAACTGGTACCGCGGGACGGCCCGGGTGTTTTCCAAATACTGCCCCGGCACGCCGCTGGAATATGCGGTTGAGGGCCCCGTCCGCTCCGACCAGCTTCAGGTGACCGTCCGCGGAACCCGGGAAGTTTACGATCACTGCCGTCCAACGGGCCGGTATACGACGGACACACTCGTTTTCACCTACTCGCATCAATGCTAGCGCAAAAACCGGTCAATGAAGCCAATGTGCCAGCTTGCAAGTAACGTTGCGGGATGATTTCTTGTCGCCTGCGTTTACGGGATTCGGAGGATTCGGTGATAGGCCATCCCCCGGCTTAACCCGTCCAACGCCGGCAAGGCATGAAGTCCCGCGATACCGGCAGGCCGCGTTTAAATATTTTGAGCCAGGTCCTGGAGCACCGGCAATGTTCGGAAGAAATATATACAAGCGTCTTGTTCATACCGCAGCCGCGATGGCCGTTGCCTTGCCGTTGGCCGGAACCGGTTACCTTGCCGCGCATACGCCGGCTGCCGCGGCACAGGTGCGTGTCGTTCCCGAGGGAAACCGGTACCGGAACCAGCCCAGTATTCCCTTCGCCTCGGCGCGCCGTACCAAGGCCTCCAAATCCACCTATGACGCGAAATTCGAAAAGGTGCTCGATGTCCTCAAGCGCGACCGCCGGCTGATTTCCTCCATCAAGCGCGTCGCGAAGGTCTATGGCATCGACCCGATCCACATGATCGGCGCCATTGTCGGCGAACACACCTACAACTACGACACACTCGACAGCGCCCAGTCCTACTACATCAAGGCGCTCGCCTATGCCGGCATCGATATCAGCTTCGAATACAACGACGAAAACGTGGTGGATTTCGTCCAGAGGCCCCAGTTCGACCGCTGCCGGAAAGGCAAGACCGCAACCGACAGCGACCGTCTGTGGTCCTGTTACGAACGCATCTGGAACGGCCAGTTCCGGAACCGGAGGGTCGACGGCACCCGCTATCCCGGCACGAATTTCAACGAGACCTTCTTCCAGCCGCTGTTTGCCGGGCAAAGCTTCGGCCTCGGCCAGCTCAGCCCGCTGACGGTCCTGAAGATGACCGACCGGGTTGCCCGCCAGAGCCGCTACCGGGCGCTCAGCGCATCCGATGCCAAGGAGGTCTACAGGGCCACGATGGACCCGGACATCTCCCTGCATTACATGGCGGCGGTCATCCAGGACGCGATCGAGGCCTACAAGTCGGTCGGCAAGGTGGACATTTCGAAGAACCCGGGATTGACGGCCACCCTCTATAACCTCGGCGATCCGTGGTCACGGGCGGCCGCCTTCCGCAGAAGCGGCGCGGCCTGGCCGCGCGAGAACTATTACGGCTGGCTGGTCAACGACAAGGAAGAAGAGCTGCGCGCCCTGCTCTGAAGCACCGGCGGTTCCCTTCCCGCCGTCACTGGCGCGGGCCATTCGGACTCAGCGCAGGAACGGATTGGTTTCCCTTTCATGACCGAAGGTCGATGCCGGACCGTGGCCGGGCAGGAACGAAATATCGTCGCCGAGCGGCAGAAGCTTCTCCTTGATGGAAGCAATCAGCGTGGCGTGATCGGCGCCCGGCAGGTCCGTCCGCCCGATGGAACCGGCGAACAGCACGTCCCCGGAAAAGGCGAACCTGAGTTCCGGCTCGAAAAAGACCACATGGCCCGGGGCATGGCCCGGACAATGCAGAACCTGGAACGTCCGCCCCGCCATATCCATGGTATCGCCGTCGACAAGCCACCGGTCCGGTTCCACCGGCTTGGCCTCCGACACCCCGAATTGCCGGGCCTGGTCGGCAACCCGTTCGATCAGCATCCGGTCGGCCTCATGCGGTCCTTCCACCGGCACGCCAAGTTCGGCCGCCAGGTCGGCCGCGCCGCCGACATGATCGATATGGCCATGGGTGAGAACGATCTTTTCGACCTTAACCCCTTGTTCCTCAATGGCCTTCAGGATCGTCGGCACATCGCCGCCCGGATCGATCACGGCGCCTGCTTTCGTTTTCGAATCCCAGACCAGCGCGCAGTTCTGCTGAAAGGCGGTCACCGGGATCACCATGATCTGGATGGGCGGCTGTTCGTTGTCCGGCAAGGGTGTCTCCGTTTCCTGTGTCATGATTTTGGATCGTGAGGCTGAAGGTTCGCCCTGGTCTTGATTTCGATAAGACCTTGCGCGCACATGTTTCTTGTCTTTCGTGCTTCACCTTCGGTTCCGCTTTTCGTACAAGAAGAAGCCGAATTTGAACAGGCGAAACCTGAAAGCAGATATCCGGGCCCATGACGCGCACGTTGTTCAGGATTTTTGTAATAGCCGCAGGCCTTCTGCTGGAGGCCGTGAGCGCGCATGCCGGCAGCGACCGCACCCCGCCGACCTGGGACACCTGGTCCGTCGGCTGCGGCAACACCGGGCTCTGCTTCACATCCACGTTCGTACGCGGCCAGTCGACCTGGGTCGATGTCCGCGTCATTCGCGACTGGCCCGCCAATGCGGATCCGCTCCTGCGGATTACCACGAATACACCGCTGGCCGGTGATGGCGAGATCCGGTTCGTCGTCGACGGCAAGCTGGAAGATACCCTGTCGGTCGCCGAATTGCGCGACATCCAGGCGTCGGTGGTTTCGCCCGAAGGTTTCCGCCCGATCGGCGGCGAAGGCTTCTGGTATCCCACCGGCCAGGCCACCCGGAGCCTGCTTGAAAAGATCGGCAAGGCGTCGAAACTGGCCATCGAACTGCCGGTGGCGCCGGAAAAAACCGAGGTGACGGTCGAACTCGGCGGTCTTTCCCATGCCCTTGCCTGGATCGACGCCCGCCAGAACCGGATCGGAACGGCGTCCTCGATCTCGTCGCCTGGACCGGGAGAAAACAAGGACGCGCCTCACGCGGATGCGATCAGCAATCCGGACCAGCTTCCGCCCGCAGTCCGGTCCGTCTGGGATGCAAGCCGGTCCTGTTCGGACATCGATCCGACGATCTTCGCCAGCCTGGACGCGGTTTCCGTTCCACTGGGCGAAAGTTCCGCCCTCTATATCCTGCCCTGCGGCGTGCCCAGCGCCTACAACACGCCCTATATTGCCATCCAGGCCAAGGCGGAAGGCATGGCAAGCCAGCTCCATCTCGCCCGCATGGCGGAGAAAGGGCCGGTGACCACCGACCTCATCTACAACGCCAAATGGAACCCGGCGCGCCTCTATCTGGAAGGGTTGTTCAAGGGATCCGGGCTTGGTGAATGCGGCACCTGGAACCGGTGGGAATGGACCGGATCCGGCTTCGTCATGATCGAAGAAGCGTCCCGGCAAACGTGTGACGGCAAAGAAACTCCGCTGTCCGAATGGCCCACCACCTGGCCTGCCCCTACGTCAAGTCAATAGCGTTCCCCCAAGGATTCGCTTGCGATTTTTGCCGACACACCATTATGATGAAATCGCAGCGGAATGGATCGGGATGCGGCTTCCTTGTTTCAGCCCAATCCTCTTATGTTGAAGGGCATCATCTTTTGTGCGCTTCATGGAGCAGCTCGCAAATTTTTTGCGAGCAAATTCAATGGATTAGGTGCCTCGAGCGGGTGGGCACAAGACTAGGGTGATTCAGTAATGCACGATGGCGATTCGGACCGTCGCTCGCGTGGAAGGCGCGGCGGCAAGCGCGAATTCGGCGGTCCGCAGGACTTCGGCAGCGATTTTGGCGGCGGTGGTGACTACGGCGGCGGTTATGGTGGCGGCGGCTATGGCGGTCGCGACGATGGCGGTTATGGCGGCGGACGCGGCGGACGTGAAAGCGGTTACGGCGGAGACAGAGACGGCGGCGGCTACGGCGGCGGCCGGGGCGGCGGCGGCGGTCGAGACGGCGGCTACGGCGGTGGACGCGGTGGCGGCTATGGCGGCGGCCGTGAAGGTGGCGGCTACGGCGGCGGTCGCGAAGGCGGCGGCTATGGTGGCGGCGGCCGTGAAGGCGGCGGCTACGGCGGCGGCGGACGCGGCGGTTACGGTGGTGGTGGCCGCGAAGGCGGCGGCTACGGCGGTGGCGGCGGCGGCGGCGAAGGTTTCCGCCAGCGGCGCCCCCGTCCCGACGAAGGACCCGTGGAACGCGGGCCCCGTCAGTCGGGAACCGTGAAGTTCTTCAAGACCGACAAGGGCTTCGGCTTCATCACTCCGGATGAGGGTGATGCGGATGTCTTCGTCCATATCTCCGCGGTCGAACGGTCGGGCATGACCACGCTGGACAGCGGTCAGCGGATTTCCTTTGAAACCGAACCGGACCGGCGCGGCAAGGGACCGAAAGCTGTCAATCTCCAGGAGCTTGCCGAAGGCGACGCTCCGGCTGGCGAAGACGACAGCGCGGACGACATGAACGAATAGAACTTCCGCGCCGGAGAACCGGTGCCGGAAACGCGACAGGGACGGCGGCCTTTTCGGGCCGTCGTCTGTTTTTTTGCCCCCGACAAATTCGAGCCCCTTTCCATGACGAATTCCGGCCCAGTAGCCATCAGACCCTACCGGGAAAGCGATCTTGCGACGCTTTTGCCGATGAACAATGCCGCCGTTCCCGCCGTGAGCGAACTGACGGAAACCAAATTTGCCGCTTTGATTGCAAGCGCCCTTGTCTGTCTCGTTGCGGAAGTGGATGGCCGGCCCGCCGGTTTCCTTCTGTGCCTGGCCGAAGGGCAGGACTACGACAGCCCGAACTATGCCTGGGTCTCCCGCAACCGGAAGCGCTTTGCCTACACGGACCGGATCTGCGTCGATGAGAACGCCCGCGGCAAGGGGATCGGTGAAGCCCTCTATAGGGCCCTGTTCGACTTCGAGCAGGACGGTGACCGCACCTTCCTGTGCGAGGTGAACGAGCGGCCGCCCAATCCGGGCTCGATGAAATTCCATGGCAGGCTCGGCTTTCGGGAGATCGGCCGCCGGGACCATGGCGACAAGGCCGTCGTCTATCTGGAGCGGACCAATGGCTAGACATATGTCTGCGATCGAGCGGCAATTATGAACTACCGCCATGCCTATCACGCCGGCAATATCGGCGACGTGCTGAAGCACATCGTCCTGACCCGGCTCATCGTTTACCTGCAGCGCAAGGACAAGCCGTTCCGGATCCTCGACACCCACGCCGGCATCGGCCGCTACGACCTGACCTCCGAAGAGACCAGGAAGACCGGCGAATGGCAGCAGGGGATCGGCAAGGTTCTGGCGGCCGATATTCCGGACCGTGTCCGGGACCTGCTTGCGCCCTGGCTCGACGTGATCGCCGCGCAAAACCCGGATGCAGCGCTTGTGACCTACCCCGGATCGCCCGCGCTTGCCCGCGCGCTGATGCGGCCGGTGGACCGGCTGACCCTGACGGAACTCCATCCGGAAGATTTCAAGGCCCTGGCCGCACTGTTTGCAGGCGATCATCAGGTCAAGACGATCCACCTCGACGGCTGGCTTGCGCTTGGAAGCTTTCTGCCGCCGAAGGAAAAGCGAGGCCTGGCCATCATCGATCCGGCTTTCGAAGTCACCGACGAATTCGACCGCATGGCCCGGGCCGTCTGCAAGGCCTGGAAGAAATGGCAGACCGGGATCTTCGCTGTCTGGTATCCGCTGAAAGACCGCAAGGGCCTGAAACGGTTCCACGATGCTCTGGCCGAAACCGGTATCCGCGATGTTCTGACGCTGGAGCTGAATGTCGGCAAAAGCGGTCCGGATACGGTCATGCTGGGCTCCGGCATGACCATCATCAATCCACCCTTTACGCTTGCCGGTGAAATGAGCGACATCCTGCCCTGGCTGAGCCATGTCCTGCATCAGGGGCCCGGCTCGGGCTGGCAGGTGGAACAGCTGATTGAGGAATAGGGTCTAGGCTATGACCGGAGATTGGCCCGAACGGCTTGACCTCGCGGGCCGTGTCCACCATCGTCAGTCCTTGTGATTTGCCCCCCTGGAGGTTTGCTGTGTTTTTGCTCCGGAAATTTAGTCTCGCCCTTGCAATGGCCGCCGCATGTTATGCAAGCGGAGCCTCTGCCGAGAATCGTGCCTATTTCTCCTTCCACAAGGATCCGAGACTGCCGGAGTGCAGCGCCGCTTCGGTGCAGAGCGCGGTCGCGGGCACTTTGGCGCGGGCACAAGTGGACTATGCCGGCGGCCGGACGATCACAGGCATTACCAAGATCCGGGAGATGCGTTACCAGGCGAACGGTGTCAGCCCGCTCGCCCGCCGCTATTGCCGTGGAACGGCAAGCCTGAGCGACGGCAGCCTGCGCGCTGTCCATTACATGGTTGAGGAAAACGCCGGCTTCGTCGGGGTCAGTTGGAATGTCGAAGCCTGTCTTGGGCCTCTCGACAAATGGCGTGTCTACGGCGCGTATTGCAGCACGACCCGCCCACGCTGATCCATGGCGCCTTTCCCCGCCCGGTTCCTGCGGGCATTTGCCCTGGCCTTTCTGCTGACGCTTGGCAGCACCTTGCCGTCCCGGGCCGGGGGAACGCCGGGCGATTTCGACTATTACGTTCTGAGCCTTTCCTGGTCGCCGACCTATTGCCGGTCGGCCGGGCGCAATGCGGATCCCCTGCAATGCAATGCGTCCAGGCCCCACCGCTTCGTCGTTCACGGGCTCTGGCCGCAGTTCGAACGCGGCTGGCCGGATTTCTGCCGCAGCAGGGCCGGGGAACCGAGCCGCCGGACCCTTACCGGCATTCTGGACATCATGCCGAGCCGCGGTCTGGCAAGACATCAGTGGCGCAAGCATGGAACCTGCTCCGGCTTAAGTCCCGAAGACTATTTCGACCTGACCCGTCAGGCGTTTGAAAAGATCAGAATTCCCGCGGCGTTCAACACCATCAACCGGCCGGGAAAAATCGCCCCCGATGCGGTGGAGAAGGCATTTCGTCTGGCGAACCCGGGCCTGCATGATGCCGCCATGGCCGTCACCTGCACCGGCGGCCGCCTCAAGGAAGTTCAAATCTGCCTGAACAAGGATCTGAGTTTCCGGCCCTGCCGGGCCGTCGACCGGTCGGGCTGCAGGTCCAACCGGCTGACTGTGGATCCGCCATTGAGGCGTTACTAGGATCAGGCCGGCGAAAACGCATCCCGCACAATCTGCTTGATCGGACCGAGCGCATCGAGCAGCGGCTGTTCCAGGCCGATCTCATGACCGCTGCTGACGGTCTGCACCGCCAGGCGGTATTCGGAAAGAGGTTTGTCGAGGAACTCCGGGCGCAAGCCGTCGAAAATCGGCGCTCCATAACCATGGAAGAAAAGGGCCATCAGCAGGGTTTCCGCAACCCCGCGTGAAAACAGCCTCCTGTTCGCCTGCGTAGAAAACACTCTTCCTGCCTGCGCTGCCTCTGACCCGGTCGAAAATACAAAGCCCCTTTTAACAACCCATAGTGGAAATATCTTCAATTTTCACGAAATTCCGGAAATCGCGGAATTCCTCCGATTTCCGACAAGAGCCAGGGAAAATAATAGTCGGAAAAGGACTTGTTTGGGCGAGAAGGCCATGCACATTTGACAGATCTTTCACAGGAGCCCTGAATGCTTGTCCTTCTTTCCTCGCCGGCATCCCCTTTCGGTCGAAAAGTTAAAATCGCAGCCTCCGTTCTCGGGCTGCTTGACGATATCAAGGTTGAAAACACCAGCACGACCAACCCGGAAGACAGCCTGCGCAGGCAAAATCCGCTCGGCAAGATTCCGGCGCTGATCCTCGATGACGGCGCCACCTTGTACGACAGCCGGGTGATCATCGAATATCTCGACCATCTTGCGGGTGGAAACAGGATCTTTCCGGAAGGCGAGGCCCGATTTGCCGCGCTCCGCAATCAGGCGATGGCGGATGGCATGATGGATGCGGGCATCCTGCAGGTTTATGAAAAGCGCTTCCGCCCTGCCGAATACCGGTTTCCGGACTGGCAGGCCTACCAGGCACAGAAGGTCGAACGCGCTCTGAAAGTGCTTGAGGATACGCCTCCCGCCCCCGTCGGCGCTCCGGCAGATCTCGATGTCGGCACCATCGCCATCGCCTGCGCCCTCGGCTATCTGGACCTGCGCTTCAACGGGGACTGGCGTGCGTCCTGTCCCAGGCTCACCGGGTGGATCGACGGCGTCGAACAGGCTGTCCCGATCTTTGCCAAGACCAGGCTACCGGCACAGCCGGTTGCCGAGATTCCCGAACCGCTGCGATAGGGTATGGCAGAATGAAACAGACCCCCGGAGCGATTGCCCCGGGGGTCTGAATTGGGTCAGCCGTTATTCCTTCCAGATGATCCTGGTCAGAATTTATAGGCTACACCGGCCCGAACCACATTGTTGTCCAGGTCGGTCTTGTAGGTCGTACCGCCCAGATTGAAGCTTTCCTTGCCGAAGTTTTCATACGCATAGTCGAGACGCATGGTGACGTTTTTCGACAGTGCGGTTTCCACGCCCGCGCCAAGGGTCCAGCCGAAAGCTGTCTTGCTGTCCTTGGCCCCGTTTGCGTTGACATCCAGATCGGCAAGCGCGAGACCGCCGGTTCCGTAGAGCAGGAAGGTGTCGAAGGCATAGCCGAGACGTCCGCGGAGGGTGGAATTCCAATCGGATCCCGTCTTGACGTTGACGCCGCCAACGGTCGAGCTGTCATTCAGATTGGTGAAATCGAACGTACCTTCCAGGCCGGCCACAATGTTCGGCGTGAACATGAAGTTATAGCCGCCGTAAAAGCCGCCCAGAACTCCGCTTGCGTTGTTGTCGAACTTGCCGGTCGGCGTGGACCGCGTCGTGAAATTCCCCCAGCCCCAGCCGAGCTGCGCGCCGGCATAAGGACCGGTCCAGTCAAATCCGGCAATCGTGTCAGGACTGACCGGGTAGGACGGAGCAGGATCTGCCGGCTGAGGCAGATCTGCGGCAAAGGTCTGCGCCGAAAAAGCGGTGAGAACCGCAAAGGCGGCCGCCAGGGATGCAAAACCTTTCATGTGTCAATACTCCAACTGTACGTGCCCCAAACGAAGTTCGGACAGGTCCACTGGACTGTCCCCAACCTCACCCGTCTACCGGTATGGCGTTCGTTTGTGGCGGCAGAAAAAAGAATTCAGGGAAATTTCGTGACGAAAGCGCGACGGGATTCTGTTTGGTGAACAAAGCGTTAAAACCAGGATTCTGATCCTGACCGCTTGAAAAGATCCGCAGTCCTCAAATCTTGTCTTCGCTTGCAGCGAACCAATCTATTGCGTATCCGAAGCGCATCTGCATGATGCGCCGGAATTTGGTAATTCATGAATACGTGCCCCGCCCCGTTAACCCTGCTCCCGACCGGAACCCTAAATGCTTTTTGACTATGTGAGCCTTGCTGGTGGTCTTGTTGCGTTGATCATCGCAGGTGACGTTCTCGTCAGAGGCTCCGTCGGGGTTGCCCAGCGTCTCGGGATTCCAAACCTGATCATCGGCCTGACCATTGTCGCCTTCGGCACGTCGGCGCCGGAACTGGTCATCTCGCTCAAGGCAGCTCTCGAAGGAGCCGACGGCATCGCTCTCGGGAACGTGGTCGGCTCCAATATTGCCAATGTGCTGCTTGTGCTCGGCATGCCGGCCTTGATCGCGGCGACCCCCTGCGGCGAGGAAGGCGCTGTCCGGAATGCGATCTTCATGGTCGCGGTTTCGGCCGTTTTCGTCATTCTGTGTTTCTTTTCGCCGCTCACCATCCTGAGCGGCGCGATTCTTCTCGTTCTGCTGGCCCTGTTCCTCGGGGACTCCGCCCTCTCCACCTTTCGCCACCGGAAAACACTCAAGGACGCCGCTTCCGGCAGCCCCGCAACCAAAGACGCGGAAGCTGAAGAGGAGGCAGACGAAGCCGAAGACGAACTGGAAGACGTCGAAGGGGTTCCCGAATCCGTAGGCCTTGCCGGGGTCTATATCGTTCTGGGCCTCATCGGCCTGCCCCTCGGCGCTCATTTCACCATCAACGGCGCGACCGCAATCGCCCAGGCCTGGGGCGTGAGCGATGCCGTGATCGCTCTGACCGTCATTGCGCTCGGGACCTCGCTTCCCGAGCTGGCAACCACGGTGATGGCCGCCATCCGCCAGCACGGCGCCGTTGCCATCGGCAATGTCATCGGCTCCAATATCTTCAACCTTCTCGCCATCATCGGCATCACCACCGTCGCGGTTCCGCTCGATGTGCCGGCCGAAATCATGCGGCTCGATATCTGGGTCATGCTGGCCTGCGCCGTCCTCCTGCTGGGCCTTGCCATTTACCGGGTCAATCTCAACAGGCTGGCGGGCCTTGCGCTGACGCTTGCCTATATCGCCTACATTTTCGTGGTCTACACTTTCGGTGTCGTGACCTGAGCGCCTTCCCTTTTTGAGAAATGACAGGCAGGGTTTTCAGCATGGAAGATGCCCCGATTGCAGTCATTACCGGCGGCTCGAGCCGTATCGGCAAGGTCCTGGCCGAAGACCTTGCCGGACATGGCTGGAGCCTCGTTCTTCATGCCCATACCCGGCCCGAAAAAGCCGAGGAACTGGCAAGGGACATACGCTCCCGCGGCGGCAGGGCCGAGATTTTGGCCGCAGACCTGACCGATATCGCCGAATTGCGGAATTTCACGGCCAGGGCCGCGACCCCGTTCGGACCGCCGTCGGTCCTGATCAACAACGCCTCCATTTTCGAAGACGATGCCGTCGGCGATCTCGATCCGGCGCGCTATGACGCGCATTTCCACATCCATACGCGGGCGCCGGTGTTCCTGGCGGAGGGCTTTGCCGGGCAATTGCCGGAACACCGCAAGGGCCTGATCGTCAATGTGATCGATCAGCGGGTCTGGAAACTCACACCCCAGGCCTTTTCCTACACCTTGTCGAAGTCGGCGCTGTGGGCCGCGACCCGAACGCTTGCCCAGGCGCTGGCGCCGAGGATCAGGGTCAATGCCATCGGCCCCGGTCCGAGCTTTAGGAATGCACGCCAGACACGGGAAGAATTCGACAGGCAGTGGAATTCCGTGCCGCTCGGCAAGGGGCCCTCGCCGGACGATTTCGGCCGAACGGTTCGTTTCTTATGGGACTGCGAACCGGTCACCGGCCAGATGATCGCAATCGACGGCGGCCAGCATCTGGCCTGGGAAACCGCCGATGTGATCGGTGTCGGCGAATAGTGCTGCCAAGATATGTCTGCAGAATATCGCTAATGGCTTTTCCGAACCGGGCAATCGTCTTACATAAACGCCATGCAGGATAACACTCAGCCTCCGGCCGAACCGGAGGCGAACACGACGGCAGATGACAGCGGGAAGCCGCAGACACCGCGCAAGGGCGTCGAGGTGATCTCCGGCATCGTCAAACGCCTGCCCATGGGGCCGGGCGTCTACCGGATGATCGACGAGCATGGCGACGTGCTTTACGTCGGCAAGGCGCGCAGCCTGAAAAAGCGGGTCACCAGCTACACCCGCCTGCAGGGCCAGTCGAACCGGATCATGCGCATGATCATGGCGACAGCGGCGATGGAATTCGTGGTCACGCGGACCGAAGCCGAAGCGCTGCTTCTGGAAGCCAACCTGATCAAACGGCTGCGTCCGCGGTTCAACGTGCTTTTGCGGGACGACAAGTCGTTTCCGTATATCCTGATCACCGGCGACCACGAGGCGCCGGCAATCATCAAGCATCGCGGCGCACGCAAGCGCAAGGGCGACTATTTCGGCCCCTTCGCCTCCGCCGGCGCGGTGGACCGCACGATCAACGCCCTGCAAAAGGCTTTCCTGATCCGCAACTGTTCCGACAGCTACTACGAAAACCGCTCGCGTCCCTGCCTGCTTTACCAGATCAAGCGCTGCGCCGGCCCGTGCACCGGCGAGATCGCGCCGGAGGACTATGCCGGCCTTGTCGCCGAAGCCAAGGCCTTCCTCTCCGGCCGCAGCCAGCTGGTGAAACAGGAACTTGCCGAGCAGATGGAAACCGCGTCCGAAGCGCTGGATTTCGAGCGGGCGGCTATCTATCGGGACCGGCTGGCGGCCCTGTCCCACGTGCAGTCCCACCAGGGCATCAACCCCCAGAATGTGGAGGAGGCGGACGTCTTTGCCGTCCATCAGGAAGGCGGACAGACCTGCGTGCAGGTATTCTTCTTCAGGACCGGCCAGAACTGGGGCAACCGGGCCTATTTCCCCAAGGCCGACAAGTCGCTGGACGAGTCAGCGGTCCTGGAAAGCTTCCTTGCCCAGTTCTACGACGACAAACCGGCTCCCAGGCAGATCCTGCTTTCCCACGATCTTGCCGAACGCGACCTTCTCGCCGAAGCCTTGAGCGAACGCATGAACCGGAAGGTCGAGGTGACGGTTCCAAAGCGCGGCGAAAAGAGGGATCTGGTCGACCACGCGCTGACCAACGCCCGCGAAGCGCTGGGACGGCGCCTTGCGGAAACCTCCAGCCAGGCACGCCTCCTGAAGGGCGTGGCCGAAGCCTTCGACCTGGCCTTCCCGCCGCGGCGGATCGAGGTCTACGACAACTCGCACATCATGGGCACGAATGCGGTCGGCGGCATGATCGTCGCAGGCCCGGAAGGCTTTGCAAAAGCCCACTACCGCAAGTTCAACATCAAGTCGGAAGACCTGGTCCCCGGCGATGACTACGGCATGATGCGCGAAGTCCTGACACGCCGGTTCTCCCGGCTTTTGAAGGAACACGAACGCACGTCCCCCGCAGCCGGGATCGAACCGGATACGGATACCGCACGGGAGGACGAGGACGGCGGCTTGCCGGATGCACCTGCGATGGAAATACCCGCCTGGCCCGACCTGGTGCTGATCGACGGCGGCCAGGGCCAGTTGACCGCCGCACGGGAAACGCTGGAAAGCCTCGGGATCACCGATGTGCCTCTGGTCGGCATCGCCAAGGGACCGGACCGGGATGCCGGCCGGGAAAAATTCTTCATCCCCGGCAGACAGTCCTTCATGCTGCCCGAACGCGATCCGGTGCTCTATTTCGTCCAGCGCCTGCGCGACGAGGCCCACCGCTTCGCCATCGGCTCGCACCGGGCCCGGCGCAAGAAGGACATCGCCCGCAATCCGCTGGACGACATCGCCGGCATCGGTCCGACGAGGAAACGCGCGTTGCTGCGCCATTTCGGCACGGCGAAAGCGGTTTCAAAGGCCGGCCTGGACGACCTGATCGCCGTTCCCGGCATCTCGGAGGCGACCGCAAAGCTTGTTTATGATCATTTTCATGAGTAAAGCCGATGGAAACGAACAACGGCGCCCTTCGCGGCCAATTCAAGAGACAGCCTTACTTTTGAACGGCAGCGGCGATATAAGGCCCTAGATCCAAGTTTCAGTCTTCAAAGAAGCAGTCACCGATTATGAACGATACCCAGTATGATCAAGCACTTCGTCTTGTGACGGAGGAACGTTACAAGGAAGCGGCTCCCCTGTTGCAGGGATTGCACACCGCCTTCCCGCAGGATGCGAGAATCAATTTTTCTCTCGGTATCGTCTATGACCACTTCGGTGAATTGCGCCCCGCATTGACCCATCTTCTGGCCGCTTCGAAAGTGGCGACCAAAAGGTCGGAAGTCTTCTGCAAACTGGCGGAAGTCCAGAACAACCTGAACGACTACGAAGGGGCCCTGAAATCGGCAAGGCATGCCGTCGCTCTGGAGAACAGCTCGGAACTGGCCCACATATATCTGGGCAACTCCTACTATTACCTGCAAAAGCCGGAAATGGCGCGTCAGTCTTACATCCGGGCGGTCGACATCGCACCGAATTCGCCGTTCGGACACATAAGCCTGTACCGTCTTGAGGTTTCGCTCGGCAATTTCGAAGAGGCCAAAAAGCATCTGGCGAAGGCTTATGAACTGGAGCCGAACAATCCCCTGGTGCTCATGGGCGCTGCGGAAACCGCCGAATTCCGGAAGAAGCCGGAAGTGCTTCAGAACATTCTCAAGATCATCGACGATCCGGATACACTGGTCGCGCCCGACACGCTCGCAAACCTGAGCCTGGCGGCCGGAAACATCTGCGAGAAGAACTCGGATCTGGAACAGGCGTTTGCGAATTACGCCAAGCACCGGGACGGCATGTACCGCGATTTCAATCTCGCTCCCAGGAAATGGCAGCTGGACGCCATGAAGGGGCTGTTCAGCAAGGAATTTTTCGCACACAGAAAAGGCTTCGGCCTTGAGACGGACCGGCCGGTTTTCGTGGTCGGCATGCCCCGCTCCGGTACCACTCTGGTCGAGCAGATCATCGGCAGGCATCCGCAAGCCACCGGGGTCGGCGAGCAGCACTTCTTCACGGAGCTGCAAAAGCAGATGCAACAAGGACAGGGCATCAGCCCCATGTTCTTCGAGGCCGCCATTTCTCTTGACGAAAAGCACGCAAAACGCGTCGCCCGGAAATATCTTGCCGAACTGGACAAGTACGACAAGCGAGCCCTGCGCATCGTCGACAAGATGCCGCACAATTTCGAAATGCTCTGGATGATCGCGCTGGTATTCCCGAACGCGAAAGTCGTCCACGTCCACCGCGAACCGGCGGACAATTGCTGCTCGATCTACAAGTCGCCGCTCAGCCCCTTCCACAGCTATAATTTCGATCAGGAGAGCCTTGGCGCCTACTACGGGCTCTACGCCGATTTGATGGAACACTGGAAGGAAGTCCTTCCCATAAATATCCATCAGCTGTCCTACGAAGCCATGATTGCGGATCAGGAGGCCGAGACCCGCGCGTTGCTCGACTATGTCGAATTGCCTTGGGATCCGGTCTGTCTCGACTTCCAGTCGGGCGACCGGCAGGTCCTCACTCTCAGTAGCCAGCAAGTCCGTCAGCCGATCTATTCGTCTTCGATCGGACAATGGCGGAAGTACGAACCCTATATCCAGCCGCTCCTCAAGGCGCTTGGGAAATACGCACCGAAACAATAAAAAAAAACGGCCTCATCGAGGCCGGCCGCCCTCCTGACAATCAGTCATCAACAGGACAAGCGAAGCCGTCCATGCACCACACCCGTTTCCGGCGGCTGCGTTCCCTGATCGGCTGGTTGGGCCTTACCGGAGGCGTCCTCGTCTGTCTGCTCGGGCTTGCCGCGTTTGCGGCCCCCGGGTCCTGGGCGGCGGACAACATGAGCTTTTTCCTGCGCCAGTTTCTGGCAGCAGGACTGGCAGGCCTCCTCGGCGGGCTCCTGGGCCTGACAGTGCCCCACCGCCGGCCGGTGCTCTACAAGAGCTTTCTGAGGCTCTATGCCCTCCTTTTCGCCGTACTGGCCGGCGCGACAGTATGGCGGACCGTCGAGCATACCCGGCCTGTCGCGGCGGCCCGCCCGGGCGAAACGAGCCTGCGGATCGTTGCCACCAATCTGGAATCCCTGTTTCTGGAAACCCGGACCCTCACCGACTTCCTGACGAAGAGCGAAGCCGATGTGATGGTCTTCGAGGAAACAAGCTGGTGGCTGCAGAAACGTCACTGGAAAAACCTTGGCCGGCCGATCGGCGCAGTCGGAGAACCGCCCTTTCCGGAACATCTTTTTGTCGGCCCGCTCGGCGATATCAGCGTTTATTCCAGGTTCCCGATCCTGGAGAGCAAATCCATCATCGTCGAAGAAAAGCCCGGCCAGCCAAGACAGGACATCCGCGAGATCCTTGTCCTGAAGCTCGACGTCGAGGGCAGGCCGGTCAATCTGGTCGCCGTGCACCCGTCAAGCCCCCGGAGCGAGGTTCAATGGATCCGCAGGCAGACCTATCTAGAACGGCTGGAAGCGGTCCTGAAGGACCTGCAGTCGCAATCGGATACGGAGACCATTGTCATCGGCGACTGGAACCTGTCGCCCTGGTCCGCGTACTTTTCAAACCTGTTCGGCGGGCTGAACCTCCACACCGCCTTCTCCGGAGGGTACCCGCAAACGACACGGTTTTTCTTCGACTATCGCCTGCACTGGGTCCTGGGCGCTGTCGTCGATCATGTCGCGGTCACGCCCGGATTGCGGTTTGCCCAGGTCCGGCTCGGGCCCGATATCGGCTCGGACCATCTGCCGCTTATGGCGGATATCGTCCTGCCCGGCGGCAGGAAGGACAAACCCGCAAATTAGGGTCATGACCCGTTAATCAGATTGGAATGGTATAAGCCGATTTGTTCGGATACGAGGCGCAAGTTCGCAGGAAACCGTCCGGTTTTCCAGAACTTGCAACGCTGTAGCCGGGCAAATCGGCCATATCCCGAAGGGACGCGTAAACGGCTTCGATCTGCTGCGTCGAACCGCTCAACCGGGCAGGGAGCCCGCTTTTCGCGTCTCTCCTTGCAGCTCTTTGCCGTTTCCGGCGCCATTTCAACCTGATTAATGGGTCCTGACCCTAACTAGAAACAGGTTTGCCGCTTGAAGGACAGGCCGGATAAACGGTAAACCGGCACGACGAAAGCAGGTCTTGCGCTTCCGCACCTGATCCCGGGGAAATAGACATGATCGGAAAGTTCTTCAGCAAACTGTTTGGCGGCGGTGGCGAGCAATCGCACTCAAACGACCATCCGCCGGTTTTCTATAACGATTTCGAGATCATCAGCGAACCGCAGTTCACGAACGGTCAATGGCAGATCTCCGGACGGATCGAGAAGGAGATCGACGGCCAGCGCAAGGTCCATATCTTCATCCGCGCCGACATGTTGCCGGGCGAGGAGGAAGCGGTCAGCCAGACCGTGCGCAAGGCTAAGCTCATGATCGACCAGCAGGGCGACAGGATCTTCGATTAGATCGGCACCCCGATATGTTGATCGACGCGGCAGGCGGCAAATGTGAAAGAAACGGGGGCGGCCCGTCGTTGACAGGCTTTCACTGGCATGCTTGTGTCCGCCAAAAGCCGGGCCCGCCGTGCCGGGTTGACCGGCTTTCAACGTCAGATGATCCAATTAAAGCCTCATGAAAAAGAACGTTGCCCTGAGCCTGCCGAATATCCTGACCTACGGGCGCATCGCGGCGGTACCGGCCCTTGCGGCATGTCTTTATTTTGAAGGCCACACGCTACGCTGGATTGCGCTTGCATTGTTCATCCTGGCGGCCATAACCGATTTCTTCGACGGCTACCTGGCCCGCGCCTGGCAGCAGCAATCAGCTCTCGGCCGGATGCTCGATCCGATCGCCGACAAATTGCTCGTGTCCGTCTCGCTTCTCATGCTGGCGGCCGACGGAACCATCGACGACTGGTCTCTCATTGCCGCCATCATCATCCTGTGCCGTGAAATCCTTGTTTCGGGCCTCAGGGAATTTCTGGCCGAACTGCAGGTCAGCGTGCCCGTCACCCGGCTTGCCAAGTGGAAAACGGCTGTGCAGCTCTTCGCGATCGCCCTGCTCCTGGCGGGCCCGGCCGGCGAAAGCATCCTGCCCGGCACCACCCTGGCAGGGCTCACGGCGCTCTGGCTCGCGGCGATTTTGACCATATATACCGGCTATGACTACTTCCGCGCCGGCATCGGTCATCTCATTGACGAATAGGCCTGCGCCCGGATACGTCCGGTCGGAACGAGCAGAAGGGACGGGACAACGTGCAAATTCGCTACTTCGCATGGGTGCGTGAGAAAGTGGGGATTGAAGAGGAAACTCTGGACCTCCCCGGCAACATCACCACCGTTGCCGATCTGATTGCCTACCTGAAGACCGTCGACGACAATCACGCCGCGGCCTTCGAGGAGGAAGACGCCATCCGCGTCGCCCTGGATCAGATGCATGTCGAGGCGGACGCCGAACTGGGGGCTGCGCGCGAAGTCGCCTTTTTCCCGCCCATGACAGGAGGATAGGCGATGTCCTGCAAACCGTTGATCCGGGTTCAGGCGGAGGACTTCGATCCCGCCGCCGAGGCGGACCGGCTGACCGCCGGACGGAAGGATGTCGGCGCGCTGGTTTCCTTCATCGGGCTTTGCCGTGACGACGGCGGCAAGCTTGCGGCGCTGGAGCTTGAGCACTATCCGGGAATGGCTGAAACCGAAATCGGGAGGATCGCCACCCAGGCCTGCGGCCGTTGGCCGCTGACCGGGCTGACGGTTATCCATCGCTTCGGCAAGATCCCGGCCGGTGACAATATCGTTCTCGTCATTGCAGCATCGTCCCACCGGCGCGCGGCTTTCGAAGCGGCTGATTTTCTCATGGATTTTCTGAAGACCAGGGCGCCTTTCTGGAAAAAAGAACACTTGGCGTCGGGGACTGCAGACACCTGGGTAAAAGCCACGGAAATTGACGATGCCGCAGCGGAGCGGTGGTCGTAATCCCTCGTTAATTCTACTGTGCCGGGAAGAGGCCTGTTGCTTACTTTACGGTGCGAAAACGCTTGACCCTACCGCAAATTGCCCGTTGATTACCGGCAGGGATGAGGCGGTTCCACTCTGCCTGCTGTGAACCGCCTTCCTCAGGCCTCCCGGCTATGAGACAGTTGGATAAATATGCAAAAACCTTCCTCCCAAACGGGTACCCGCGCCCAGCCGGGAATGCCATTTATTGAATTCGTGATCATGATCGCCGCGCTCATGGCGTTGAACGCGCTCGCCATGGACGTAATGCTGCCCGCCCTGCCGGAAATCGGCGACGCATTGAACATCGTCCACGAAAACGACCGGCAACAGGTTCTTGTCGCCTATCTGGTCGGCTTTGGCGGTGCCCAGATCTTTTACGGCCCGATTACCGACGCCTTCGGCCGGCGAACGGTCCTGCTCGGCGGTCTCGCGCTGTATGCGGCGGCAAGCGTGGTCTCGCTGATGTCGCAAACCCTCGACCAGTTGCTTCTGGCACGCGTCCTTCAGGGGGTCGGCTGCGCCGCAACCCGCGTGATCGCCGTCTCCGTCGTTCGCGACTGCTACACGGGACGCCAGATGGGCAAGGTCATGTCTCTGGTCATGATGATCTTCATGGCCGTTCCGATCGTCGCGCCGACCATCGGTCAGGCGATCCTGCTCGTTTCCGGATGGCGCTGGATCTTCACCATGCTGCTGTTCGCCGGTGTCGTCATGCTGGTGTGGTGCTCGATCCGGCTGCGCGAGACCCTGCCGCGCGAATACCGCCAGGTGCTGAACGTGACCGCGATCGCCAAGGCCTACTGGACCACATTGCGCACGAGAGAGAGCATCGGCTACACGCTCGCCCTCGCCTTCGTGTTCGGCGGGCTGTTCGCCTTCATCACCATGTCGCAGCAAATCTTCGTCGAGATCTTCGATCTGGGCGTCTGGTTTCCGATCGTCTTCTCCGCAATCGCGATTGCCATGTCGATCTCCTCCTACATGAACTCGCGTCTGGTGGAAGCCATCGGCATGCGGCGCCTGTCCCATGCGGCAACCCTGGTGTTCATGGCGCTCGGCGTGCTGCTGTTCGCTCTGGCAACTGCCGGCATCGAAAATTTCTGGGCCTTCACCCTGATTTCCGGCGCACTCATGGCCTGCTTCGGCTTCATCGGCGCGAACTTCAACACCATGGCCATGGAACCGCTCGGCGACATCGCCGGGACCGCATCCTCGGTCATCGGTTTCGTCACCACGCTCGGCGGGGCCATTCTCGGCTACATCATGGGCCAGCTGTTCAACGGCACGACCCAGCCTCTCGGCTTCGCCTTTGCGGTCTACGGCCTGTGCGCGCTCGCCTGCATCGTCTATGCCGAAAAGGGCCGGATGTTTCATGCCCATCATCAGGGTCCCGCATCCGACCGGTAGCCGAAGCCGGAATGAAAAAAGGCAGGCAAAGCCCGCCTTTTCCGATAGGAACTCGGACTTGTCCGATCAGCCGACAGCGGATTTCAGGGCCGGCGTGTCCGGGCGGACTTCGGCATCGTAATCGGTCATCAGGGCCTTCGTGATCTCGCCGACCTCGAAATTATAGGGGCCGATCTCCGAAACCGGCGTCACTTCGGCGGCCGTACCGGTCAGGAAGCACTGCTCGAAACCGGCCATTTCTTCCGGCATGATGACCCGTTCGACAACTTCGATGCCACGAGCCTTTGCAAGGCCGATCACCGTGCGGCGGGTGATGCCGTCCAGGAAGCAGTCCGGCTTCGGCGTGTGAATCTTGCCGTCCTTGACGAAGAAGACATTGGCACCGGTCGCCTCTGCGACCTGGCCGCGCCAGTCGAGCATCATCGCATCGGCATAGCCCTTGCGCTCCGCCTCGTGCTTGGACAGCGTGCAGATCATGTAGAGGCCGGCCGCCTTGGACTTGTAAGGCGCCGTCGCCGGATCCGGCCGGCGGTAGGTCGCCAGATCGAGGCGAATGCCCTTCAGCCGCTCTTCCGGCGCGAAATAGCTCGGCCATTCCCAGGCGGCAATCGCCAGGTGGATGGTGTTGTGCTGCGCCGACACGCCCATCATCTCGCTGCCCCGCCACGCGATCGGCCGGATATAGGCGTCGACAAGGTTCATCCGCGCCAGGACTTCTTCCTTGGCAGCGGTGATCTGTTCCTTCGTCCAGGGGATCTCGAAGCCGAGAACATTGGCCGAGGCGTGCAGGCGTTCGGTATGCTCCGCAGACTTGAAGATCCGGCCGCCATAAGCGCGTTCACCTTCGAAGACAGCGCTGGCATAGTGCAGACCGTGGCTGAGCACATGCAGCTTCGCATCGCTCCAGGGCACGAACGTGCCGTCATACCAGATTTCGCCTTCGCGCTGATCAAAAGGCACACCTGCCATTTTCTTGCTCCCGACCGCCTCTCACTGGGCGCGTTCAATCTTTAAACCGTATACGTCATGCAACGAACCGTTAAGCCCGGACTTGCGCAGACCGCTCAACCGTGCTTTGCACGCCGCCGAAACTCCCGGTATCCTGCCGTGAAGAAATCGTCGAACGGATTCGTTTTAATACGGAAATGCCGAAAAAACGCATCAAATCGTTCGATCATTTCGTTCAGGGCGCATCTTAAGTAACAATCGACCAGAAATAAGTCAATATGACTGACGTAAATTTCAAAAACCAGTCGGACCGGATCCCATCTCCGGATGAGAAGGCCCGCTTTGGCGGTCCGGCGCAAGAGCCGGACGAGCTGCCTTACGATCTGATTGAACTGCTGTTTTTTGCCTATCGCGACTTCACCTCCGACCCGGACGACGTGCTCGCGCAATTTGATTTCGGACGTGCCCACCACCGGGTCCTCCACTTCGTCGACCGCAATCCCGGCATCAAGGTCACCGACCTTCTCAATATACTGCGCATCACCAAGCAGAGCCTCGGCCGCGTCCTCAAACAACTGGTCGATCAGGATTTCATCGAGCAGCGCCCGGGCCCTCTCGACCGGCGCCAGCGGCTTCTGTTCACCACCGGGAAAGGCCATGACCTCGCGGTGCGCCTGTCCCGCTTGCAGACCAAACGCCTTGAGCGTGCCACAATGGACCTGCCAGATGGCGCCGCCGACGCTGTGCGGCAGTTTCTGTTTCAGATGATCGACCCGGATGCCCGGCCCGATGTGGCGAAGCTCGTGCGCCTGCCCAGTCAACCTTAAGGCAGCCCTGGAGCAGCTTCAGGCCACGGTACACAGGAGACCTTCGTGACCACCCCGTTCCCGCCGAACGACAATGCGCATCACATTCTTCTGGTCGATGACGACAACCGCATTCGCGAGCTCTTGAGCCGCATCCTCGTCGACGCCGGCTACAGGGTCACCGCCGCCGCCAATGCTGCCGAAGCGCGCCATTGCCTGTCCGGTCTTGTGTTCGACCTGATCATTCTCGATGTGATGATGCCCGGCGAGACGGGACTGGAACTCGCCGCATGGCTCAGGGAAAACTCCAGCGTGCCGATCCTGATGCTGACGGCACGATCCGATGCGTCCGACCGCATCGCCGGGCTTGAAGTCGGCGCGGACGATTATCTGGCCAAACCCTTCGAGCCGCGCGAACTCATGCTGCGCATGTCCGCGATCCTGCGCCGGGGCGGACCGAAGCCGGCTGAAACCACGCGGGAAATTCACTTCGGCCCGTTTATCTTCAACACCAGGCGCGGCGAATTGAAGAACGGCGACGAGACGGTGCGCCTGACCGACCGGGAAAAGCAGATCCTGGGGATATTTGCCGAACAGCCGGGCGCAACCGTCCCCCGCCACAAGATCGTCGGCGACGACAGCGGCCTTGGCGAACGGACCGTCGACGTTCAGATCAACCGTCTCCGGCGCAAGATCGAAAAGGATCCCGGCAATCCGATTTATCTGCAGACGGTGCGCGGCATCGGCTATCGTCTGGCCTGCGACTAGATCACGTAGGGCGAGCCGCGCATGGCCAATCTGAACCAGTTTCTGGCAGGCATCGAGCTTCCGCCCCCGTTCCGCTATCTGCTGCGCGGTTACCGGCGCATGGCCCGTGCCGCCTATCGGGCCATGCCCAAGGGGCTTTATTCACGAGCCCTCCTGATCATCATCACGCCGATCGTGCTGCTGCAGGCCGTGCTGCTTTACGTCTTCATGGAGCGGCATTACGAGCTTGTCTCCGAACGCCTGTCCGAGGCTGTGGCGCGGGAAATCGCTTCCATCGTCTACGTGCTGGAGAACTATCCGCAGGATCCCGAACACGCCAAGATCGAAGCCATGGCAACCAATGCCCTCGGCCTGTCCATCACCCTCCTGCCGCCCGAGCCGCTTCCGCCTCCCGCACCGAAACCGTTTTTCGACATTGTCGACCGCGGTCTGAGCCGGGCGATCAGCCAGAAGGTCGGCAAGCCGTTCTGGATCGACACGGTCGGACGCTCCAGTTTCGTGGAGATCCGCATTCAGCTGGACAACGCGGTCCTGCGCGTCTTTTCAAGACGCAGCCAGACCTATGCCACCAATTCCCATTTCTTCGTGGTCTGGATGGTCTCCACATCGCTGGTCCTGATCACCATCGCCATGCTGTTCCTGCGCAACCAGATTCGCCCGATCGTGCGCCTGGCCAATGCCGCGGAAAGCTTCGGCAAGGGCCGGCCGATCGGCAAGTTCCGCGCCAGCGGCGCGCGCGAGGTCCGCCAGGCGGCCCAAGCCTTCCTGGAAATGCGCCGCCGGATCGAGCGCCAGATCGAACAGCGCACGACGATGCTCGCAGGCGTCAGCCACGATCTGAGAACGATCCTGACCCGGATGCGCCTGCAGTTGGCCCTGCTCGGCGACACGCCGGAAAGCGACGGCATGCGTAAGGACCTGAACGAAATGAGCGGCATGCTGGAGGACTATCTCGCCTTTGCCCGCGGCGACGGCGATGAATCGGTTCAACTGACCGACATGGCCCTGATGCTGGAAGAACTGGAGGAAGAGGCCGAAATCTCCGGAGCCAACGTGACCGCATCCTTTGAGGGACCGTCGGAATTGCAGCTCCGGCGCCTCGCCATGAAGCGCTGCCTGTCTAACCTTGTGACCAACGCCACGAAATACGGCACGCGGGCGGAACTGAGGGGCTCATACGACAAGGGCTGGCTGACGATCACGGTGGACGACGACGGGCCGGGGATCGCCGAAGAGGACCGTGACCTGGCATTCAGGGCCTTTCACCGGCTGGACGAGGCGCGCAACCAGGATCAGCCGGGCAGCGGCCTGGGCCTTGCGATTGCCCGCGACGTCGCCCGCAGCCACGGCGGCGACCTCTACCTGGAGGACAGCCCGCTCGGCGGTCTTCGGGCGCGGCTGCGGATACCGGGCTGATCAGATCAGTAGAGCCGGCCGCCGATGGGCACGTCCAGATCGGGCCTGAGCAGCACCACCTCGCCGTCCTCGTCCGGCACCCCGAGCGTCAGGACTTCCGACATCACCGGCCCGATCTGGCGCGGCGGGAAGTTGACCACAGCCATGACGCGCCGTCCGACCAGGGTTTCCGGCGTATAGTGTTTCGTGATCTGGGCGGAGGTCTTCTTGATGCCGATGTCCGGACCAAAATCGATCTGCATCTTGTAGGCCGGTTTGCGGGCCTCGGGAAATTCTTCCGCGGCAATCACCTTGCCGACCCGGATGTCCACCTTCAGGAAATCGTCAAAGGAAATCGTATCGCTCACGGGCTTCACTCGCTGACAGGACGTTCAAACCCGGCGACCATGTCCCGAACGACTGCTCCGAGACAAGACATCCGCGGCCGTTTATGAGCCGTTGTGGCTTTTAGGACTCAGCACTCTCGGCGGCAGCCTCTTCCGCTCCCTCACCGCCGCTGCGACGAGACCGCGCCCGTTTGCCTGCTTCCCAGAACGGACGTGCGAATTTCTCGGCGCTGTCGAGCCGCTTCATCCAGGCCTCGCCCCGGTTGAGCTCCTCGTCGAGCCTTGCCATGGTTTTCGGCAAGCCTTCGTCAGTTTCGTCGAGCCAGGTTTCCACCACCCGCCCGAACGCCATTGCCAGCCCCTGCGTGACGATCCGGCCCTTGATGCCGGTCAGGTCGATCCCGGCGGCAATCAGCATCCAGCGCTGGGACCGCACGGCAATCGAATTGAATTCCAGGGCCAGCGCCGGGTCGCGGCGCACGGCCTCGGCAAGGGTGCGCACCGCGTCCTTGTAGGGCGCCAGGTGATCGAGCCGGGTCATCAGGACATCGAACAGGCGGTCATGGGCCGGCTGGTCGTCCATCTCCTCGTCGCGGTCATCGAGCACCGCGGCATCGATCATCTCCGCGAAGGCTTCAAGGAGTGCCCGTTTGGAGGAATAGCACTCGCGAAGTGCGGACAACTTGACGTCGGCCGTCTTCGCCAGCAGCGGCAGGCTGACGTCGTCGTAAGGATGCTGCGACAGCAGATCGAGGAAGGTTTTCAGGATCTTCTGCCGGGTCTTCGCGGTCGCCATACTCAAACTCCCTTGCTCACTGAAAGATAGGAGTAAAGTCTTCGACCTGAAAGAGCACTTTCCCAAGCTTAAGGAAAATTCAGCCTGCGAGTTCGCGCGCCCGCTTGACCGCCGCCGCCACCGCCTTCGTCATCAGAGGCTTCAGGCCGTCTTCGGCCATCAGGACCTCAAGCGCCGCCGCCGTCGTGCCGTTGGGAGACGTAACGTTCTGGCGAAGGACGGTCGGCGTCTCCGGCGACTGATGCATCAGCTCGCCCGCGCCGGACACGGTCGCCTCGGCCAGTTCCCTGGCGAGGGCTTCGGGCAGTCCGGCCGCCTTGCCGGCCTCCGCCAGACATTCCGCCAGCCAGAAGACATAGGCCGGTCCTGACCCGCTGACGCCGGTGACCATGTCGATCTGGTCCTCGTTGTCCAGCCACACGACCTTTCCGACGGCGGATAGCAGCGTGCCGACGGTGTCCTTCTGGGCCTCCGTCACGCCCTCGTTCGGGAAAACCGCAGTGATGCCGCGCGCCACCATTGCCGGGGTATTCGGCATGGCGCGAGCGACCGGAACCGGGCCGAAGGCGGTCTGGAACCTGGAAATCGGCGTGCCGGCCGCAACCGACAGGATCAGCGTGTCAGGGCGGATCGCCGGCGCGATCGCCGGCAGAACCACGTCCATCATCTGCGGCTTGACCGCAATGAGAACAATCGACGGTGCCAGGTCGGCGGGAACCTCGGTGACATGGCGAATGCCGTGGGTGTTCAGAATGTCCCGTATCTCGGCGCCGGGTTTCGGATCGGAAACGACAATGGCGGAGGGATCCAGCCCCTCCGCCATCCAGCCGGATAACATCGCCCCGCCCATCTTTCCTGCACCGACAAGAAGGAACGGACGGTCTTTTGAAAAAATCATGCTTCTCCCACGGTCTCGAACATGGCCGTTGCAATGGCTTCGCTTGCGGGCCTGCCGGCCCAGACGACGAACTGGAAGGCCTGGTAGTAGCGCTCGCAGTTTTCAAGCGCATTGGCGAGCATGGCCTCGATCTGGGTGGAGGTTGCCTCCGACCCGCCGGCCAGCAGAAGGGACTGCCTGAACATGACGACGCCTTCCTGGTTCCACAGGTCGAAATGCCCCATCCAGAGCTGCTCGTTGACCAGCGCCAGCAGACGGACGACTTCCGTCTTGCGGGCATCGGACACCTTCAGGTCGAAGGCGCAGGCCAGATGCAGGGCTTCCACCTCTTCCATCCAGGAAAAGGAAACGTGGTAGTCGCACCAGCTGCCGGCGACGGAAATGGTGATCTCGTCCTCGGCCGATCTTTCGAACGACCAGTCGTTCAGCGCTGCGACGGTTTCGATGGTGTCGACGGGATTGTCAGGTCGCTCGAAGTCAAATTCGATGAGGCTCATGAGCCTACTCCCCTTTCGAGCCGGGGCAACGGGGCCGGATGACGTATCAGGCCGGTGCCGCCGGGTATGTCCCAAGCGTTCGGAGCATCCTGACCGTTTGGGCGGTTCGATCATGCCCCACGAATCCCTGTTAAGATTCAGTATATAAGCAGTCAGG
The DNA here is from genome assembly GCF_014692675.1 of Roseibium aggregatum. Taxonomy (GTDB): domain Bacteria; phylum Pseudomonadota; class Alphaproteobacteria; order Rhizobiales; family Stappiaceae; genus Roseibium; species Roseibium aggregatum_C. Next base: position 109,930 of record NZ_JABFCZ010000013.1, read on the forward strand.
AATAAAGCGATACATAACGTGGCGCTTTTATGGCCCGAAAAATGTGGACGATTTTGTTTGAACAGGAAGGGCCGCGGGTTATCCACCGCGGCCCCTGCTGAAACATCAAAGCGAATTCAGGCGTTTAGTCCTGAGCCGTCTTGGCAGACGATTTTGTTGCCGTTTTGGGTTTGGCCGCCGGTTTTTTCTCAAGCGCCTCGAGGCGCGCTTCCAGTTCCTCAACCCGGTCCAGCGCCCTCACGGCCATTTCCTTGACCGCTTCGTGTTCTTCGCGCGAAACGAAGTCCATGTCGGACAGGAAACGTTCGGCCTGCGCCCTGAAGGCGGTTTCCACCTCGCGCCGGGCGCCCTGGGCGACGCCCGCGGCATCGGTCATGAGCTTTGCAAATTCATCGAACATGCGGTTTGGGCCCTGGGTCATGGCGAACTCCTGTCAGTCCCGTCAAAATGTCAGTACACACCTATGAGGCTTTGACGGCAACTTCAAGACGGCGTATTGCCGCCAACAGCAAAAGACGGCCGGTTACGCGCCGTGCTCTTGACGCGGCGGGGCCGAATGGGCCAGCGTCTGGCCGCGCCGGACCGGCTCCGGGACCGGCACCCCTTCCCTGCCAGCAGGAGTCGCTGCGCCGATGCCGCTTTTCGTCATCCCCTTTCCCGCCATCGACCCGGTGCTGATCCAGGTGGGCCCCTTTGCCCTCCGCTGGTATGCGCTTGCCTATATCGTCGGCATCCTGCTCGCCTGGCGCTACATGCGCCGCCTGGTGCTGAACGACAATCTGTGGAACGGCCTCAAGCGGCCCACCCCGCTCGACATGGACGACTTCGTGCTCTGGGGCACCATCGGCATCATCCTCGGTGGCCGGATCGGTTATGTGCTCGTCTACAATCCCGCCTATTATCTCTCCCATCCGGCGGAGATCTTCGCCGTGTGGACCGGCGGCATGTCGTTTCACGGCGGTTTTACCGGCACCGTGATCGCCATGATCCTGTTTGCCTGGAAAAGAGGCCTGTCGATCTGGACGCTGTTCGATCTTGCCGGCTGCGCGGCTCCCATCGGCCTCTTCTTCGGGCGGATCGCCAATTTCATCAACGGGGAACTCTGGGGCCGGGTGACCGATGTGCCCTGGGCGATGGTGTTTCCGACCGGCGGCCCGGAGCCACGCCATCCGAGCCAGCTCTACGAGGCCGCCCTGGAAGGCATCGCCCTCTTTCTGGTCATGCGCCTCCTGAGCCACCGGTTCAAGATGCTGCAGAGGCCCGGCTTCATCGCCGGCGCCTTCGCCTTCGGCTACGGTCTGGTTCGTTCCTTCGGTGAGCTTTACCGGGTTCCCGACGCCCAGATCGGCTATCTCAGCGGCTTCGTGACCATGGGCATCCTGCTGTCGGTGCCGATGATGCTCGCCGGCCTGATCGCCATGATCTGGGCCGCCCGCCGGCACAAGGGCTCCGCATGAGCGGGGCAGCCCTGAAGGACAAGCTGACGGCCGGGATCCGCGCCCACGGACCGGTCACGGTCGCCGACTACATGGCAGCCTGCCTCGCCGACCCGGATGCCGGCTATTACATCACCCGGGACCCGTTCGGGAAAAAAGGCGATTTCACCACGGCCCCCGAGGTCAGCCAGATGTTCGGCGAGCTGATCGGCGCCTTCTGTCTGCAGGCGTTCAAGGACCTGGGCGCACCCGACAGCTTCCAGCTTGTCGAACTTGGTCCCGGGCGGGGCACCCTGATGGCGGATCTCCTGCGCATGGCGTCGCTCCGCCCGGAGTTCGTCGAGGCGGCCAGCCTGTCTCTCGTGGAAACCAGCCCGACGCTCCGCAAGATACAGGCAAAGACGCTGGAAAAGGCGCCGCTCGCGCCCGCGTTCCTTGATCGCTTCGCCGATGTTCCCGACGGACCGCTGATCCTCGTCGCCAATGAATTCTTCGATGCCCTGCCGATCCATCAGTATGTCCGGACCGCAGACGGCTGGCGGGAACGCATGATCGGCCTGTCGGAGACCGGCGAGCTGTGCTTCGGCGTCGGCACGGCCCGGCTCGACGACACCGACCTGCCACCGGCAGCGCAAACCGCACCGCACGGAACCATTCTCGAAACCCAGCCCGCGGCCAATGCAATCGCACAGGAGATCGGGACGCGCCTGGCGCGCCACGGCGGCGCGGCGCTCATCATCGACTACGGCTACCTGAAAACCGCGACCGGCGACACGCTGCAGGCGCTTTACAAACATACCCATGACGACGTGCTCGCCCATCCGGGCGAGGCCGATCTGACCGCGCATGTGAATTTCGAGGCGCTGGCGCGGGCTGCACGAGACGGCGGCGCAATACCGTTGCCGCCGCTGGAACAGGGCGAGTTCCTGCTCCGGCTCGGCCTGCTGGAGCGCGCCGGCGCGCTTGGGTCGGGCAAAAGCCATAGCGTTCAGGAAACGATCCGCGATGCGGTTGAACGCCTGGCCGCGCCGGACCAGATGGGCACGCTTTTCAAGGTGCTGGCGCTCAGTGGCGACGGACGTCCACTGGCGCCATTTGACATGCCAGCCGGAAGCCAGCAAGGATTTACCGATATGCGCGGCGGAGAAATTGGATGATCGAGGCTGAGGAACTCAAACAGCCCGGGGTTCGGCATGGGTTCTTTACCCGCCGGGGCGGCGTTTCCTCCGGAATATATGACAGCCTCAACATCGGCACCGGCTCGCGCGATCATCCCGAACAGGTCGCGGAGAACCGGGCGCGCGTCGCCCGGCAACTGGGTATCGATCCGTCGCGACTGGCGACCCCCTATCAGATCCATTCCGCTGAAGTGATCACCCTGAACGCTCCGTTCGACGACAACGCCGACCGCAGGGGCGATGCGCTGGTCACCGACCGGCCAGGCCTTTTGATCGGCGTGGCGACGGCGGACTGTGGCCCTGTGCTGTTTGCCGACCGGGAAGCCGGTGTCATCGGCGCGGCCCATTCCGGCTGGAAGGGCGCGATCTCCGGCATTCTGGAAAACACCGTCGCGGCCATGGAAGCGCTTGGCGCCGACCGCAGCCGGATCGCCGCCGTTCTCGGCCCCACGATCTCGCAGGCGGCTTACGAGGTCGGGCCCGAGTTCCGGGAACGCCTTCTGGAAATGTCACAAGAAAACGAGCGCTATTTCCGCCCGTCCCCGCGCGAGCATCACCACCAGTTCGACCTGCCGGCCTTCATCGTCGACCGGTTGAAGGCGGCAGGGCTGGAAAACAGCCGAAACCTGGATCTGTGCACCTATGCCGACGAGGAGCGGTTCTTTTCCTACCGGCGCACCACCCATCGCGGCGAACCGGACTACGGCCGCCTGATATCGGCCATCGTGCTTGACGGAGACTAGCCATGGCGCTGCATTTTACCCAGGAGGAATTCGACGCCCGGTTCGAGCGCCTGAAGCAGCGCATGAGCGAGGAAAAGCTCGACGCCATTCTGCTGTTCGCCCAGGAAAGCATGTATTGGCTGACCGGCTACGACACCTTCGGCTTCTGCTTCTTCCAGTGTCTTGTGGTCACCGCTGACGGCAGGATGGTGCTTTTGACCCGCTCTGCGGACCAGCGCCAGGCGCGCCATACCTCCAACATCTCCGACATCCGGATCTGGATCGACCTGCCCGATGCCAGCCCGGTCGGCCAGTTGAAGGATCTCCTGTTCGACATGGACCTTCTGGGTGCGAAGATCGGCATCGAATACGACACCCATGGCATGACGGGAAAGATCGGGATCGAGATCAACGCCCAGCTCAACAGCTTCGCCGACTTGAGCGACGGGTCCCGCATCGTTCGAAGGCTCAGGGCCGTGAAGAGCCCTGCGGAAATCGCCTACGTCCGCCAGGCAGCCTCTCTCGCCGACAAGGCCTATCACGCCGCCATGGATGAAATCCGCCCCGGAGCGGACGAAGGCCGGATCCTTGCAGCCATGCAGGGTGTGATCCTTGAAGGCGGCGGCGACTATGCGGGCAACGAATTCATCATCGGATCCGGCAAGGACGCCCTTTTATGCCGCTACAAGAGCGGCCGCCGCACGCTGGACGAAAACGATCAGATCACCCTGGAATGGGCCGGGGTCTGCCGCCATTACCATGCGGCGCTGATGCGCACCGTTGTCGTCGGCAGACCGACGGCGCGCCATGAGGAAATGTATCAGGCCGCCCGCGATGCGCTCAGCGCAGTCGAGGAAAAGCTCCGGCCCGGCTTCACCTTCGGCGATATTTTCGAAGCCCATGCCGCAGCCGTCGACGCGCATGACATGATGGCCCACCGGTTGAACACCTGTGGCTATTCCCTGGGCGCCCGCTTCACACCGAGCTGGATGGACCCGCCCATGGCCTACAAGGGCAACCCGGCCGAAGTCCGTCCGAACATGGTGCTTTTCATGCACATGATCCTGATGGATTCGGTCACCGAAACCGCCATGACAGTCGGACAGACCTACCTGACCACCGAAGGGCCGCCGGAATGCCTTTCAGCCCTGCCTCTCGACCTTCCGGTCAAGTCGGGCTAAATCTGCCGGTACAGCCAGATTCGACTGACCCGAAACTTGCACCCGAAAGCCATCGAACAGCCCGCGAGCTACGAACGTGCCAATGACCCTGCCTTCCGCTGCTGGCCTTCGCCGGTTTCTCGCCATCCTGAGTGTTCTGACCCTTGCCGCATGTCAGGGCCTGCCGGAACCTCCCGCGCCGCTCGGCTCGCCATCCCCGAACCAGGCGCCTCCGGCGCCGCCTCCCGCGACCCCGTCGGAAGCCACCTTTGCCTTCGAGCCCTTTACAGGTGCGCCGGGAAATCTCGCCGACGATCTGTCCCGCTATATCGGCATTGAAGCGCAGAAGCAGGGCCTGATCCTCGTGCGCCGGGTCGGCGCTGCATCGAACTACCGGGTCAAGGGATACCTGTCGGCCACCGGCGAGCCCTCCTCGGCAACCGTGTTTTACGTCTTCGACATCGTCGATCCCGCTGGAACACGCCTGAAGCGTATCTCCGGCAGCGAAACGGTCGGCGGGACCAAGGGGGATCCATGGCAGGCCATCGATTCGGCGACACTGGAAAGAATAGCCAACCGTTCGGTGGTGGAAATTGTCGCCTGGCTCAACCGCCGGTGACCGATTTGCCGGCGCAATTTCATCCTTTATGAAAGAATTTTGCAAAAAGGGATGAAAACACCGCGCTCGTGCGGTTGTCGGATGCAAAAGCGGTTGCTAAAACGCCGCCGCCTGCTAAGGGCTGGCCAGCGCGGCTTGGACGCGCGGCACGATGTGAACCAGGACCGTACCGGGATATAGGGCCAGACCCCGCCCGGCGTCGCACCAGAAGGACTTGCGGCTTATGAAAATCGTCGCGGGCAATTCCAACCGAGCCCTTGCGGAAGAGATTTCCAAATATCTGGACGTGCCCCTGGCCTCCTGCCAGGTCCGGCGCTTCGCCGACCAGGAAATCTTCGTCGAAATTCAGGAAAATGTGCGCGGCGAGGATGTTTTCGTCATCCAGCCGACCAGCTACCCCGCAAACGACCACCTGATGGAACTGCTCATCATCATCGATGCGCTGCGCCGGTCGTCGGCCCGCCGGATCACGGCCGTCATTCCCTATTTCGGCTATGCCCGCCAGGACCGCCGCGCTTCAGGCCGCACGCCGATCTCGGCCAAACTGGTCGCCAACCTGATCACCGAAGCCGGCGCCGACCGCGTCCTGACGCTCGATCTTCACGCCGGTCAGATCCAGGGTTTCTTCGACATTCCCACCGACAACCTGTTCGCCGCGCCGGTCATGACCCGCGACATCAAGGAGCGCTACGCGACCGACAACGTCATGGTCGTCTCCCCGGATGTCGGCGGCGTGGTCCGCGCCCGGGCGCTGGCAAAGCGCATCGAGGCGCCGCTGTCCATCGTCGACAAGCGCCGTGACAAGCCCGGAGAGTCCGAGGTGATGAACATCATCGGCGACGTCGACGGCTACGACTGTATCCTCGTCGATGACATCGTCGACAGTGGCGGCACCCTGTGCAACGCCGCCGAGGCGCTATTGAAGGACGGCGCGAAGTCGGTGACCGCCTATATCACCCACGGCGTCCTGTCCGGCGGCGCGGTCGCCCGCGTGACCTCCTCCAAGCTCAAGGAACTGGTGATCACCAACTCCATCGAACCCACGGCGGCGATCACGGCGGCTGCCAACATCCGCACGATTTCGATCGCACCGCTCATCGGCGAAGCGATCAACCGGACGGCCCTGGAAAAATCCGTCTCCAGCCTGTTCAGCTGATAAGAATTCGAACGCTCATAAAAAAAGCCGGCCCTCGAGGCCGGCTTTTTGCGTTTCCGCTTCTTTCGGTCAGGCTGCCGCAACCGCGGCCAAGAACCTGTCGACGGTCCGGCGCAGCTCTCCGGTCCGGTCACTTACGCTTGCGGAAGCTTCCAGAACCTTCGAGGCCGACTCGCTGGTATCGCGGACCTTGTCGGAGATATTGACCATCGTCTCTGCCACATGCAGCGTGCCGGACGCAGCTTCCTGGACGTTGGAGGAAATCTCGCCGGTCGCAGCGCCTTGCTGTTCGACGGCCGATGCAATCGTCGTGGTGTAGGAGTTCACCTCGCCCATGGTGTCGGTTATCCCCTGGATCGCCACGACCGCTTCCCGGGTTGCATCCTGCACCTCGTTGATCTGGGTGCTGATTTCCTCGGTCGCCTTGGCGGTCTGGGTCGCCAGCTCCTTCACTTCCGATGCCACCACGGCGAAGCCCTTCCCGGCCTCGCCGGCCCGGGCCGCCTCGATCGTCGCATTGAGCGCAAGCAGGTTGGTCTGTTCGGCAATGTCTGAAATCAGTTTGACCACATCGCCGATCCGCTGGGCTGCTTCCGCAAGACCGCCGATCTTGTCGTTGGTCTGCGCGGCATTTTCAACCGCCTTGCCGACAATACCGGTGGTGCTTTCGACCTGCCGGCTGATCTCCTGAATGGAGGCCGCCAGTTCCTCCGCCGCCGAGGCAACGGTCTGAACGTTGTTGGAGGCCTGCTCGGACGCGGAAGACGCTCCGGCCGCTTCGCCGGCGGTCGCATCCGCAATTTCGTTGAGGCCTTCGGCGACGTTGCGCATCTCTTCGGAATTGCTTGAAACCGCATCCAGCATGTCCGCCACTTCCGAACGGAAGCCGTCGATCAGGGCCCGAACCTCTTCGGCCTGCCGCTCGCGCGCCTCGCTGGTCGATCGCTGATCGGCCTCCAGCTGGGCCCGTTCAATGGCGTTGTTGCGGAACACGACGACCGTCTTGGCCATGTCGTCGATTTCATCGTTGGATGTCTGGCTCGGCACCTCGGCATCCGTGTTACCGTCGGCAAGCTGCATCATCGTGTCGGACAGGAGCCGGATCCGGCCGCTGAGGTTTCGTGAGAAATAGACGCCGACGGCAGCGGCAATCAGGGCACTCAGGGCGGCAATGCCCAGGATCCAGTTCCTGAGGCTGGCCAGCGGCGCCTGCACTTCCGCCACATCCTGGACCACGACAACGGCGAAGGGCTTGTTCAGATAGTCAAACGGAATGATGGCCGCATCGACTTCACGTCCGTCGAAGTCATAGAGCTCCTTGAACTCCGGCTTGCCGCCGAGCGCGGAGAGCACCTCGTCCCGCTTCAGGACATCGCTCATCAGTTCCGAAGCGTCGGCGGTCCGCAGGCTGTCGTTCTGCACGATGCCTTCACCGTTGATGAAATAGACATTCCCGGTTTCCCCGAGGCCTGCATATTTGCCCAGCGTGGCACTGATATTGTCGGTCGGCACCTGATAGACGAGGACGCCGAGCTTTTTCGAACCGATCCCGATCGGAGTGGCCATGAAACCGGCAGGTTCGCCGTTGTGCGCCTGATAGGGCTCGAGATCGTAAAGGACTGCAGTGCCGGTATCGGCGGCCATTGCGTCTTCGAAAGCCTTCGCGAGATTGGTGTCCTTCCACTCTGCGGAGCGAAGGTCGGCGGCAAAATCGCCGAGCTTGTTGACCGTATAGACGACATTGCCTTCAGGATCGATCAGCATCAGATCCTCATAGCCGTTGTCGGCGATGTAGCGTCGAAGCAGCGGGTGGAATTTCGCGTGCGAACGGTCGTAGGGCTTGCGCCCCGCCTTCACCAGTTCGGCCCGCTCGTTTTCCGGATGGGGATTGTCCGTCACATAGGTCTTCAGGACCCGTGCGGTTGCCTCGTCGCCGTATTTCGCCCAGCCTGCTTCGAAATCGGCAATAGCGGCGCGAATGGTCTGCCCTTCGGCGTTGGACAGAATGCCCGCACGAACCGTTGCCAATTCGTCGATCAGGGAATCCTTCCGGCTTTCGGCGACGGCCATCAAGCGCTCCTTGGCCAGAGCGTTGACGCTGTTTGCACCCGACAGGTAACTGGCAATACCAACGCCGGCCGAACACAGGAGCGCAATACCGACAATGACCGACGGCAGTTTCGTAGATACCCTCACCTCAAAGCTCCCCTTAATATTTCTTGGCCAATGAAGGGCGCCGAAGCGCCCTTCATCAAAAAAGTCAGAGTTCGTCGACGTTCACGCCGAAGGTGACCGCGCCGATCGTCTCGCCCGAGGCAGGGTCGGTTACCGAAACGCTGACCTGGCTCTGCAGCATCTGCGTGCTTTCATCCTGTTCGAGGTCGCCGACATGAACCGCGCCCTTGCCCTTGAGGAAGGTTTCCTTCCACTTGGCCTCGTCGCCCTGCCAGTAGTCGGAGGTCACGTCGCTCTGTCCGACGTTCAGGCCCTTCGCGTCCATGACGAAGATTTCGGTGAAGAGGCCATCGCTGGCGCCCTGGGCATCGGCCAGATAGGCGGAAAGGTCGTTTTCAAGGACCTTGTCGATCATCGGCTGGTCGGCGGCATCCGCCTCCGCGCGCCATTGCTTGTCGAGCTCGTCGATCTTGGCCTGATCATAACCGGCCGTCTGTTCGTTCTGGGCCTTCACGGCGGAAACGACTTCGCTGGAACCTGCGATTTCCGCGATTTTTCCGGAAGCCAGGGCCGTCAACTCATTCTGGAATTCGTTGGCTGCAACCGAGCTGCAACCGATCAGGACTGCCAGAACTGCACTAGTAAGTAATTTCATCAGTATCTCCCATTTCTCTTCTATGGATCAGTAGAAGATGAATAGTTTAAAAAAGTTATAATCATAACTATTACCTAGGGTTGTATAAGTTATAATATACACATGCTGTAATTTTTGTTTACAACCTGCTAATTCATACAAATAAAAACGATGAATGAATTCCACGCCTTCGCGGAAAGGCCTGCTCTTTCCTGAAAAACGCATGATGACAAATACTTGCCGCACAGCATCATTTCATTGCTGCAGCGCCAAAAGCCGCGCAGACATCCCATTCCGGCTGAATTTCCGGACAGGAGGACCAGGCGCAGAAACAAGCTTCCGGCTTGCGCAACAGGCGCCTTTCCGCTATAGCACCCCCGCGCCTGCACCCCTGGAGGAGGCGCTTACGGGCCGATTCCGGTGCGCGGCGCATTGATCGCAAGATGAATGCGCAGTGGATCGCCGGCCCATTTCAAAACATCCGAAGGAGTTTTGCCATGGCTGCCAGCTATGAGCTGAAGGCGTCGGCACGGGAACGGGTGGGCAAGGGGGCCGCTCGGTCACTGCGTCGCGAAGGCCTTCTCCCTGCCGTTATCTACGGTGACAAGAAACCTGCCCTGCCGATCACCATTCCGGTGAAGGAAACCACGCTGACCCTGCACAAAGGCGGTTTCCTGACCCATCTCGGCACCATTGATGTCGAAGGCGAAAAGCATCAGGTCATCGCCAAGGACTATCAGCTGCACCCGGTTCGCGATGAACTGCTGCACGTTGATTTCCTGCGCGTTTCCAAGAATGCGGTGCTGACGATCGACGTTCCGGTTCACTTCCTCAATGAGGAAACCTGCCCGGGCATCAAGCGCGGCGGCGTTCTGAACATTGTCCGCCACACGGTCGAAATGACCGTTCCGGCAACGGCAATTCCGGAAGCCCTCGACCTCGATCTGGCGACCGCCGAACTCGGCGACAGTCTGCACATTTCCGCAGTCAAGCTGCCGGAAGGCTGCCAGCCGACGATCACCGATCGCGATTTCACCATCGCGACGATCGCCGCTCCGGCCGGCCTGAAGGAAACGGACGAAGCCGAAGAAGCTGCAGAAGAAGGCGAAGAAGAAGGCGAAGACTAAGCCTTACTTGTCGCTTATACGCATTCAGAAGGGGACGGTCGGCCGTCCCCTTCTTGTTTCCAGGCCCTTTCGCAGGCAGAAATACGCGATACGGATCTGGAATTAGCTGGGAGCATCTCATGCGTCTGATCATTGGTCTCGGCAATCCGGGAGCAAAATACGAGCGCAACCGGCACAATATCGGCTTCATGGCCGTTGACGAGATCCACCGCTGCCATTCCTCCTTTTCTCCCTGGCGCGCCCGTTTCCAGGCTCAGGTCTCCGAAGGCCGTCTCGGATCCGAGAAGGTGCTGCTGGTAAAACCCTCCACCTACATGAACGAGTCCGGCCGCGCCGTCGGCGAAGCCATGCGGTTCTACAAGGTCGAACCGCAGGATATCGTGGTCATCTACGATGAACTCGACCTGCCGCCGGCGAAATTCCGCATGAAGACCGGCGGGGGGCACGGCGGCCACAATGGCCTGCGCTCGATCACGGCCCATATCGGCGCCGACTACCGCCGGCTGCGTCTTGGCATCGGTCATCCGGGCGACAAGAAGCTCGTTTCCAACTATGTGCTGGGCGACTTCGCCAAGGCCGACGCCGACTGGCTCGAGCCGCTGTTGGGCGAGATCGCCGGCAACGCCGATCTGCTCGCGGAAGGCAAGGACAGTCAGTTCGCGAACAAGCTGACCCTCGCCCTCGAACCGGAAAAGGCGAAGCGTGGCGGCCCCAGGCCGGCAGGCGGGGAACAGGGCGGGAAGACTTCTGCCCCCAAGTCCCCCAGGTCGCCCGGAGCCAAGGGACAAAGCCACATTCGCCAGGCCCGTCAGGCGAAGGCCCCGGAGTTGCCCAAGTCCGGCCCCATGGCCGACATGCTCAAGAAGCTGCTCGGTCAGAAAGACTAGAGCCCCGACGGGACCGTCCCCGGGCAAGGCTTTATCTTCGCGTTTCATCCGTTAAACTACGTACTTGCGTACGTACGGCGTTTTCGAACCGGCGTCTCAGCCTGACCTCTAAGCCAAAGGAAGGCCCATGGACACTATGATCGCGGAGGCGAGTGCCTACACACCCCTCCTTCTCAACGCAGCCAAGGCGATTGTCGTTCTCATCATCGGCTGGTTTCTCGCCGGCTTTCTCAGCAGCACCGTGCGCAAGCGCGTCAACGCAAGCCCAAAGATCGACGACACGCTCGGCAGTTTCGCCGCATCGATCATCAAGTGGCTGATCCTGCTCGTCACGATCATAGCGGTACTGCAACTGTTCGGCATCCAGGCGACAAGCCTCGTCGCCGTGCTCGGTGCCGCGACGCTGGCCATCGGCCTGGCGCTTCAAGGGACGCTGAGCGACCTGGCCGCCGGGGTCATGCTGATCATGTTCCGCCCCTACAAGATCGGACAATATGTCGACATCGGCGGCACGTCGGGAACGGTCAAGGACATCAACCTGTTCATGACGGAACTGGCAACGCCCGACAACGTCCAGATCGTTCTGCCCAACGGCAAGGCCTGGGGCTCCATCATCACGAACTATTCCACCCATCCGACGCGTCGGGTCGATTTCACCTTCGGCATCGACTACTCCGACGACATCGACAAGGCGATCGGCATCATCGCCGATCTCGCCGTCGCGGACGAGCGCGTACACAAGGAACCGGAACCCTGGATCCGGGTGACCAACCTGGGGGAGTCGTCGGTCGATCTCGGTGTCCGTCTGTGGTGCAATGCCGGCGATTACTGGGAGCTCAAGTTCGCCATGACGAAGAAGGTCAAGGAAGCCTTCGACGCAAAAGGCATCTCGATCCCCTATCCGCACTCGGTGGAGATCCAGAAAAAGGCGGACTGAAGACCGCAGACGGAGCCGGTCGCTGCACGTCAAGGTTTTCAAACAAGGAAACACACGTCATAATATGGACATTCCCCGGCAGCATTCTTGTTGCCGGGACGGGTTGCGTTGCACCGTCCGGGGAGGCTCGCCATGCGCCGTTTGTCCAGTTTGCTTCTGATCCTCACGGTCTTTGCGGGACCGGCTCGAGCATTTGAAAATCTCGACGGCTATTTCATCGCCGAACAGACCTGCGAAGCCTATCAGTCGAAAAACAAACAAACCAATCCGGGAAACATCACGACGGTTCCCCGCACCGCCTACGACATGATCGGCATCAACAAACCCGGCGGCGATTTCTTCCAGGTCCGCGTGCCCGGTGCCCCGGTCACGGACCAGCGCTGGGTCAGCGCGTCCTGTGGCGTCCATGCCATCCGCGCCGACACGCCTACAACGACAACCACGACCGGAACCGGGACGCTGACGCCGCAACCCGGCGCGGAGTCTGCCGATAACCTGCTGACCCTGAGCTGGCAGCCCGCCTTCTGCGAAACACGGCCGGCCAAGACGGAATGCCGGAACCTGAACGGCGGCCTCCTGCCCTTCGCCACGCGCCAGCTATCCATCCACGGCCTTTGGCCCCAGCCGAAAACCAACATCTATTGCGGCGTACCGGCCAGCATAAAATCCCTCGACAATCCCGATACCTGGCATGTGCTCCCGGCTCCGGACATCGACACGGATACCGCCGACGACCTGATGGTTGCGATGCCGGGAACCGCGAGCGATCTGCAAAATCATGAATGGATCAAACACGGCACCTGCTATCACGGCGCCGGCGGAGCGGATGAATATTTCGACGACATGCTCCGGCTGACCGATGCGGTCAACAGTTCGGCAGTCGGCGAGTTTTTCGCCAACAACGTCGGCAATGAAGTCTCGGCCGCCGACATCCGCGCCAGGTTCGACGAAGCCTTCGGCGCGGGAACCGGTGCACGGGTCAACGTAAAATGCGTTTCCGACGGCGGCCGACGGCTGGTCACCGAACTCTGGATCAGTCTCAAGGGCACCATCACCCCGGACATCGATCCCGGCACCTTGATGCTCGCGGCCGATGAGACCACCTCCGCCTGCAGCCGCGGTATCATCGACCCCTCAGGCCTGCAGTAAAGTCCTGTTCGCCACCCACAGGCGGAGGAGATCGGAAAGCGCGGGCCGGTTTTAGAAAAACAGGACGAAATCCGTCCGGTCCCGGTCCCACAGGGGATCATCACGACCGACGAGAACCGGGTCCGCCTTGGCGAGCGTGTGGTGATCCTTGAAAAAGATGCAGCGGTAGCCAAGATCGAACAAGGGCTTGACGACGTCGCGGCGCGATGCCGCAAAACGGTTCAGCAACTTCATCCTGTGAATTTCGAGCAGGATGAAAGGGCGGCATTTCCCGAACGTCTCAAGCCCGCCTTGAATGACCTTGTGCTCATAGCCGTCAACATCGATCTTGATGGCGTCGGGCGCCACCTCGTTGACGGCACAAAAATGATCGATGCTATCGATCGTCACCAGCGCCGTTTTCAGGCGGTCTCGATCCGGCCGGCCTTTCAGCCTGAACTTCAGGCGTTTGAAAATATTGTCCCTGTACTGGGACGGATCGGGCTCCGTCTGGAACATTTTGTTGACCGAATACCAGATCTTCTGCTCCCCTTGATAGCGGTCCGACATACCGCTCAGGTAAGCCTTTACCCATTTGCTGTCCGTCTCTGCGACGCGATCCTGGATACGTTTCAAGACGTTCGGCTGTATCTCGAATGCATGGGCATCGATGTCCTTGTCGCTCCGCCCCGCGACAAGGAAGGAGAAATACCCGTGCGCTGCGCCCAGATCGAAAAAAGTCGCAATCGGCTGCGTGTCGATAAGATAGTCCAGCGCCGCGGTTGCAACCGGCTCATAGAAGTCCGAGGAGGGGGCCACGCCTTTGAAGAGGCGCTTTCGTTTTCGGCTGCTCCAGGGCATCCTGGCGTGATTTTTCAATGCCAGAACATATCCGCCGTCGCTCTCCCCGACGCGATAATCGTAATTCTCGATATAAACTGCCAGCTGTTCTCGAAATTCTTTTGCATCGCTGATCATGGTCGGCGCTTTACCCCCGCACAGGCACGAACACAGACCCCTATGACAGCACATCACGTAGCGTTAAGAAACATTCGAAAAATACCGGCACCCGATATCCAAAGACCACTCGAATGCGGACCGATCTCATGGCGATGACATGTGCCGGTATAACATGCCGCCGATCCTCCGCCCCACGGCGTTTCACGCCCCTTGACCTTCCCCCGGCGTTCCGGCACATAGCGGCAACGTCCAAGACATCCAAACCGAAAGCGATTATCCATGGGTTTCCAGTGCGGCATCGTCGGACTGCCCAACGTCGGCAAGTCCACGCTCTTCAACGCGCTCACCAAGACCGCAGCCGCGCAGGCCGCGAACTATCCGTTCTGCACCATTGAGCCGAACACCGGTGAAGTCGCCGTTCCCGACCCGCGTCTGAACGCCATTCAGAAGATCTCCGGCTCGAAGGAACTCATCCCGACCCGGATCACCTTCGTCGACATCGCCGGCCTCGTGCGCGGGGCGTCCAAGGGCGAAGGCCTCGGCAACCAGTTCCTGGCCAACATCCGCGAGGTCGATGCCATCGTCCACGTGCTGCGCTGCTTCGAGGATGACGACATCACCCACGTGGAAGGCACCATCGATCCGATCGCCGACGCCGAGACGGTGGAGACCGAACTGATGGTCTCCGACCTGGAAAGCCTGGAGCGCCGGATCGCACCGCTGAAGAAGAAGGCGACCGGCGGCGACAAGGAAGCCAAGGCGGTCATTCCGATCATGGAAGCGGCTCTGGCACTGCTACAGGACGGCAAGCCGGTGCGCCTGCTGAAACTCGACGATCCGGAAGAGAAGAAAATCCTGGACGGCCTGAACCTCCTGACCTCCAAGCCCGTGCTTTTTGTCTGCAACGTCGACGAGGCGTCGGCTGCAACCGGCAATGCGCTGTCGGCAAAGGTCGAGGAAATGGCAAAGGCGCAGGGCGCCGGTTCGGTTATCATCTCGGCCGCCATCGAGGCGGAAATCTCCCAGCTCGACAAGGACGAGCAGGACGAGTACCTGGAAACCATCGGCCTTGAGGAGCCCGGCCTCGACCGGCTGATCCGCGCCGGATATGAGCTGCTCGGCCTGATCACCTATTTCACCGCCGGCCCCAAGGAAGTCCGTGCCTGGACGATCACCGCAGGCACCAAGGCGCCGGCGGCGGCCGGGGTCATTCATACCGACTTCGAACGCGGCTTCATCCGCGCCCAGACGATCGCCTACAACGACTACATCTCGCTTGGCGGCGAAGCGGCAGCCAAGGAAGCGGGCAAGGCGCGCGACGAAGG
This sequence comes from Roseibium aggregatum, assembly GCF_014692675.1. GTDB lineage: Bacteria > Pseudomonadota > Alphaproteobacteria > Rhizobiales > Stappiaceae > Roseibium > Roseibium aggregatum_C. The sequence goes on from NZ_JABFCZ010000013.1 coordinate 125,374, forward strand.
CAAGGAATATATCGTCAAGGACGGCGACATCCTGCTGTTCAAGTTCAACACCTGAACTCCTGCGGACAATGTCACCGGCGGGCGGCGCGAAATCGCCGTCCCCGCCCATCCGATCCGTATCTGCTGCGTGGGAACAAACCCCTCGACCTCTGCTTCTTATCCGGACTAAGGTCTCCCGGTTTCAAACTGCAGTCTGTTCCAGCAACCGGCCCGGAGATCCATTTCGTGACACTTGACCAAGCCCTTATGTTCGCCCTGTTCGGCGTGGTCTTTGCGTTGTTGATCTGGGGGCGGATCCGCTACGACCTGGTCGCCTTTGCCGCGCTTGTGCTGGCGACCGTCCTGCACCTGGTCCCCAAGGATGCGGTGTTTTCAGGCTTCGGTCATCCGGCGGTGGTCATCATTGCGCTGGTGCTGATCGTCTCCAGGGGGCTGATGAACTCCGGCGCAATCGAGCTCGTGGCGGGCAAGTTGCTGTCGTCCTCGCACGGCCTGTTCACCCACATTGGACTGATGTCCGTGGTGGGTGCCGGCCTGTCCGCCATCATCAACAACGTCGCAGCCCTGGCACTTCTGATGCCGCTGGACATCGAGGCCGCCAAGAAGGCCGGGCGTTCGGTCGGCCTGTCCCTGATGCCGCTTTCTTTCGCGACCATTCTCGGCGGCATGATCACGCTGATCGGCACGCCGCCGAATATCGTGGTCGCGCAATACCGCCAGGATGCGCTCGGCGAGCCTTTCTCCATGTTCGCCTTCACTCCTGTCGGCCTGACCGTGGCCGTGATCGGCGTTCTCTTCGTTACCCTGATCGGCTGGCAGCTGCTGCCGTCCCGCGTTACCGAAGCGCCGGTCTCCGAAGATCCGGAAGCGAGCCTCTACATTGCCGAATTGCGGGTCGGCGAAAGCGCGAAGGAAGAAAAAACGACGGTCGGCGATCTTTATCCGGTCGCCGATGAAAACGACCTCAACATTTTGGGTCTGATCCGCAACGGGCGCCGTCTGCGCGGCTTTGCCCGACAGGAACCGATTTCGCCGGGCGATTTCCTCGTGGTCGAAGGCGACCCCAAAGCCATCGAAGCCTTCATGGGCGCAGCCAAACTCGATTTCGCCGGATCTGAAAAGCACAGCGGCGGACTGACCGGCGGCAATCTCACTCTGAAGGAGGCCATCGTTCCCGACGGCGCCCGGATTTCCGGCCGCAGCGCGTTCGACATGAGCCTTCTGCACGGTCAGGGCGTCACCCTGCTCGGCGTGTCCCGTCAGGGCCGGCGCGTTCACGCACGCGTGCGGCACCTGACGATCCAGCCCGGCGACGTGCTCCTGCTGCTCGGGTCCGAGTATCGTCTGAAGGCCGCCATCAACTGGCTCGGCGCGCTGCCGCTCGAAGGCCGCAGCACCGGCCTGATCCAGCGCAACAAGGCCATCCTTGCCATCGCCGCATTCGGCCTCGCCATTGCCGCCGCCGTCGCCGGTCTTGTCTACCTGCCGGTCGCGCTCGCCGCCTGCACCATCGTCTATGCCCTGGCCGGGCTGATCAGCGGACGGGAAGTCTACGAGGCAGTGGAGTGGAAGGTGATCGTCCTGCTGGGCTCGCTGATCCCGCTGGGCCAGGCGTTCGAAACCTCCGGCAGTGCGCAACTGATTGCGTCTGGTATTGTCGATGTCACCCACGGCTATCCGGCCTGGGTGGCGCTCGCGGTGCTGATGGCGGTCACCATGACCCTGTCCGATTTCCTGAACAATGTCGCGACCTGCCTGATCGCAGCCCCCATCGGGCTCCAGATCGCGCAGACGCTGGGCGTCAATCCGGACCCCTTCCTGATGGGCGTCGCGGTTGCCGGGTCGTGCGCGTTTCTCACGCCGATCGGGCACAAGAACAACACCATCATCATGGGACCCGGCGGCTACCGTTTCGGCGACTACTGGCGTCTGGGCCTGCCGCTGGAACTCATTGTGCTCGGGGTCTCGGTCCCGGCCATCCTGATCTTCTGGCCGCTGTAACCCGCCGCCCTCGCCCGTCCAGCGCCGTCTTATTCCACCGCGTAGAGCGAAATCTCCACCGAATTCCTGTTCCGCCCGCCCGCGCCGACAAACAGCATGCGGTTCACCCAGGCATAGCGCTCGTCGCCCGTTTCCAGGCGGGCATGGGTACGCATGTAATACTGCGACGGGTCCACAGGCTCGCCGCGCCCGACCGCTGCGATGACTTCCGGGGATCCGTGGCGATAGCCGAAATTGCGGATTTCGATGATCGCGCCGTCATCGGTTTCGAATGCGTAGCGGGTATCGAGTTCGGCCATGCCGTCGGAAAAGACGGTCTGCCAGTCCGCACCCAGGTTGAGGATCTTTCCGTTAATTTTCGGACCGCGCACGGTCCCGCCGATGATGGGAATGATGCGCCGCTTTCCGGCCCGCCCCTCCCCCATTTCCATGATATCGGCCAGTTCGACGGTGAGATCGCAGAAATGCGTCAGGACCGGTGTAACCAAGATCGTTCCCCTTCGAATTCATTTCGGAAGATGCCGGCTTCACCTTGCAAGCCCGGCCCTTCGACATGTTCGTTTACTTCACAGGTGATGTTTTGTATCACGAAACCAACTTAGCAGCGGCAGCCCTTGCAACGGAATGCGAAAACTCCGGCCGGGCGACGATGGCTGAAAAAGAATAGACGGGAGGCGGGTCCGAAGACCCGAAAGCATTGATGACCATCCTGATCGCCGGCGGCGGTATCGCCGGACTTGCTCTCGGACTGACCTGCCACCAGATCGGCGCGCCTTTCAGGATTTACGAGACAGCCCCCGAGATCAAACCGCTCGGCGTCGGTATCAACCTGCAGCCCAATGCAATCCGCGAACTCTACGAACTGGGCTTTGAAGACAGCCTGCCGAAGATCGGCGTCCAGACACGGGAGTTCGGCCTGTTTTCCAAGAAGGGACTGGAGATCTGGACCGAGCCGCGCGGCAAATGGGCGGGCTACAACTGGCCGCAATATTCGGTCCATCGCGGCGAATTGCAGATGATGCTTTACCGGGAACTCGTCCGCCGCGCCGGACCGGACTGCGTCGTTGCCGGCCAGCGGGCAACCGGCTTCAGCAATACGGACAAGGGTGCAGCCCTCCACCTGAAGTCCACCGTGGACGGTTCCGAGATGACCGTGGAAGGCGACCTGGTCATCGGCGCCGACGGCATTCACTCCGCCATCCGGGCGCAAATGAACCCGGATGAAGGCGCGCCGAAATGGGGCGGCCCGGTCTTGTGGCGCGGCACGGCCAGGGCGAAGCCGTTCCGCACCGGCGCGACCATGGTCATGATCGGCCATGCCACCCAGCGGATCGTCGCCTATCCGATTTCCGAAGCCGATCCGGAAACGGGTCTCGCCACCATCAACTGGATTACGGAACTCTCCTTCGATGCCTCCCAAGGGTGGAACCGGGGCGACTGGAACCGGCTGGCGAATATCGACGACTTCATGCCCCGGTTTACCGACTGGCGTTACGATTGGCTCGACCTGCCGGCCCTCGTCGCCGGCGCGGACGCCGTCTACGAGTACCCGATGGTCGACCGCGACCCGCTCGATCACTGGACGGAAGGCAACGTGACCCTGATGGGCGATGCCGCCCACGCCACCTATCCGGTCGGCTCCAACGGTGCCAGCCAGGCCATCGTCGACGCCCGCAGGCTTGGCGCGGCCATGCTGGAACACGGCGTGACCCACGCAGCCCTGAAGGCTTACGAGGAGGACATGCTTCCCCTCACCACCAAGCTGGTCCTGACCAACCGGGGCAGCGGCCCCGATGCGGTGCTGCAGGTGGTCGAAGACCGCTGCGGCGGCGAATTCAAGAACATCAACGACGTCATCTCCAAGGAAGAGTTGGCCGACCATGCGGCCAAGTACAAGGCGGTCGCCGGTTTCGCGATCCAGGCTTTGAACAGCCAGCCATCGATCATTCCCGAAGGCGCGCACCTTTAGGGTCAGGCCCCGTTCCCCGGCGGCGCCAGGCGCCGGCACTGCCAAGGGAATGTTTGTCCCGCGCAGCAGCCGCACAGCAGCTTTTCCGCAAGCAGCCCTTGCGCGCACCCCGTCACTTGCTGTTCTTTCAATGTGATGAACGCACCTCAGGCAGCGGGCAGAAAACCCCGCCTCGATCAGCCGGGCGTACAGCAAAAAAGACAGACAATTCCAGACGGGAGAAATCGACATGGACAAACCGGTCATCGGCTTTATCGGCGTCGGCCTCATGGGCCACGGCATGGCAAAGAACATCGTCGAAAAGGGCTATCCGCTCGTCGTCATGGGTCACCGCAACCGGGAACCGGTGGAGGACCTCCTGAAACGCGGCGCGAGCGAAGTCAAAACCCCGAAGGAGATGGCCGAAAAATGCGACATCATCCATCTCTGCGTCTCCGCCAGCCCGCAGGTTGAGGAAGTCGTCCGCGGCAAGAACGGCATTCTCGCCTCGGGCAAGAAGGGGCTCACCGTCATCGACTGCTCCACCTCCGACCCGGTCTCCACCCTGCAGATCGCCGCGGACCTGAAGGCCGCCGGCATGGACTTCGCCGATGCGCCCTTGTCGCGCACGCCCAAGGAAGCCGAAGCCGGCACGCTCGACACCATGGTCGGCGCGGACCCGGAGACCTTCAACCGGATCGAACCGATCCTGGAATGCTGGGCCGGCGTCATCGTTCATCTCGGTGAGGTCGGGCTCGGCCACAAGATGAAACTGATCAACAATTTCATCAGCATGGGCTATGCGGCGCTTTATTCGGAGGCGCTTGCGATCGCGCGCAAATCCGGCCTGTCGATCGCGCAGGTTCATTCGGTGCTCGGCCAGGGCCGCATGGCCAACGGATTCTACGACACCTTCATGAAATGGTCCGTCGACCGCGACGAGAACGCCCACAAGTTCACCATCATCAACGCCCACAAGGACATGCGCTATCTCGCCAACATGGCAAACAGCGTAGGCGCGGTGAATTCCGTCCAGGCGGTGGTGAAGAACGCTTTCGCCGCCATGGAAGCCTCCGGCCAGGGCGAGAAATACGTGCCCATGATCGCCGACTTCATTGCGAAGCAGAACGGCCTGCCGGAGGACGGATCCTGAGGGATCCGACACCCGCATTTTGCCGTAGCCAGTCCGCAGCATTTGTGTCCATATATCTCCCGTATCGTCATGATACGGGGGAAATCGAAGTGAAATTGATCAGATTTACAGCGGCAGCCGCCATGCTGGCACTGGCTGCCGGCGCCGCCTATGCGGCCGGAACCGGCCAGCAGGGCTATTTCCAGATCTACAACAAGACCGAGAACCATATAGCCACCGGCTTCTATACCAACGAGGGCGACGGCTGGAGCGAAAACTGGCTGTCGGAAGAGCTCGGGCCCGGCGAGTCCGCCCGCGCGGAATTCAGCTCGGACTCAGGCGAGTGCGAACAGCTCATCCAGATCGGCTGGCTCGGCGACGACGGCAACGAGGTCATGGACGAGCCGATTTCGATCGACATCTGCGAAACCAGCAACGTCTATCTCGACGACAACGAGATCTCTTACGACTGAGGTCAGTCCGCGCCGCAAAACGATAGGCCGGCTATGCCGGCCAGAGGTAAATGATAGAACTCGATTTCGTCATCCCGGACGCAGCGCAAGCGGAGATCCGGGACCGGAGAGCCTAGGTCTTTGTCGCCTCAATCCTGCTGAATTCGTTAGGCTTCTGCCTCCCCGGCCCCGGTTCGCGCTGTCGCTTGACCGGGGTGACTATGGGGAGAGTGGGGCTTTGTATGCAGTATGAACCCGGCAAATGCCGGCCTTTTCCAATTCACGGAAATCGTCAGGGATATTTGCGCTGCGCGGTCGCGGTTGCCAGTTTCTTGCCGCTCTTGTCTTTCGCAACGGCAGTCCACTGGTAGGTATGCCGCCCGCCCGGCGGGCACGGGCTGTTGTATTTGAAGGCCCCGGCGCCGATCGTGTTCTTGCCGGAATATTTTACCGTCCCGCCCCCGTGGGGATAGGTCGGCACGGCAAGGTCCTTCATGTCGAACCGGATCGTCGCGGTTCCCTTGGGAACCTGGCGCAGTTTGAAAACCGGATTTGGCACACGCCCCGGATGGCCGGTCGTGCATTTGGGGATATTCCCCCACTGAAAACTGAAGTCGAATGCCGCTGCCGAACCGGACATGCCGACGGCGCCGGAAACAAGCGCAAGTCCAAAAACCAATCCGCGGAACATGGGATCCTCCCCAAACTGAACGCGATCAAACCTCGGGAATTATACCGAAGCTGACGAAATCCGGTTTGACGCAGCGCAATCAGGGCCGATCGGGAGACGCCTCAGGCATTGCCGATGAGAATGCCCGCGGCAAAGACCAGCGATCCTCCCAGCACCACCTGGAAGGCGGCCCGCAGGAACGGCGTATCCATGTAGCGGTTCTGGATCCAGGCAATCGCCCACAGCTCCAGGAAAACCACGACCGCGGCGACGCTGGTTGCCGTCCAGAATTTGGGAATGAGGTAAGGCAATGCATGCCCCAGCCCGCCGATGGCGGTCATGATACCCGAGGCCAGCCCGCGTTTGACCGGCGAGCCGCGCCCGGACAGCACACCGTCATCGTGCGCCGCCTCGGTAAAGCCCATCGATATGCCCGCCCCGACGGAGGCGGACAGGCCGACCAGGAACGTCTGCCAGGTGTCCTGGGTGGCGAAGGCGGCAGCGAAGATCGGCGCCAGGGTGGAAACCGAACCGTCCATCAGTCCGGCAAGTCCGGGCTGGACATAGGTCAGGATGAACTGGCGGCGCTCGGTCTGCCGCTCCTCCTCCTGGACCGCCTCCGGCGTGTGCTTGACGCCCAGGCGCTGCGCAAGGTTTTCGTGTCCCTTTTCGGCGAGGGCCAGATCGCCCAGGAGCTTGCGCGTACCGGCGTCCGTGGCGCGTTTGGAGGCCGCCAGATAGAACCGGTAGGCTTGCGATTCCATCTCTTCGGCCATGGCGCGCACCTTTTCCAGTCCGAGCGGACGGACCAGCCAGTCGGGCTTGCGCTCATAGTAGCCGCGCACATGTTCGCGCCGGATCAGCGGAATGGTTTCGCCGAACCGCGACCGGTGCACCTCGATCAGACGCCGGCGGTGTTCGTTCTCCTCCGCCGCCATGTCGTCGAAAACCTTCGCCGACTGGGGAAACTGATCGCGCAGCCCGTCGGCATAAGCCTTGTAGATCCGGGCATCGTCCTCCTCGGACGAAATGGCAAGCGCCAGGATTTCCTGCTCCGAGAGTGACGAAAAATCCCGGCGGCCCGGGCTGAAGAAGCGGCTGAACATGTAGTGGCTCTCTGAACTGCGGAAGCGGCGACTTGAGGTCAGACCCTAGGGTGCGGACCCATAAAATTCTGTATTCAGGTCGATCAGGAAATGGCTGTATCCAAGACGCAAAATTGCAGGAAACCCGGTAGGTTTTCAAGATTTTGCAACGCAGGATGCGGCTATTTCCTGGTCGATCCGAAGGACGCCAATCCGGCCGCGGACAGCCGCGTCAAAGCCTTTGCACCATGCACACGCATGGTTCTGCAGGCTTTTCCTCACTCTCCTTTGCCGGATTGGCGCCTGAAAATAGAATTTTATGGGTCCGTACCCTAGTGCCCGTCCGATTCAAATGGCAATCCCGGAACATCCCTTATCTTATTGCATGAACAGGGGAAAGCGACCAATTGTCATGCCCCCGGCTACGATCCGCTCCGGATACGGAAAAACCCGCCGGAAGTCTCAGACTCCGGCGGGCCTATCAATCCGTGTCGCCGGGACGCCGGCAGACCGGATTACTCCGGCTTGCGGCCGTGAACCAGCATGGTCATGCCGGGAATCATCACCGTGACTTCGATATCGACGAAACCCGCCGCGGTCATCAGCTCGGCCACGTAATCGCTGGTGATCGACCGCGCTTCCGGATTGAAAGCCGTATGCTGCAGCTGCCAGAGCGCGGCAAGTTTCGGTCCTTCCCGGCTTTCGTCCACCATGAAGTCATGGACCATGAAACGGCCGCCCGGCGTCAGCGTTTCCATCGCCTTGCGCACCAGACCGGGGATCGTCTTGCCCGGAACTCCGGAAAAGAGATAGGACATCAGCACCGCATCGGCGGCTGCCGGCCACGGGTCGGTCAGCGCATTGCCCGGCTGATAGGTGATGCGATCGCTCAGGCCTTCCTTGGCAATGAACTCCTCGCCGACCTTGGCCACATTCGGGAAGTCCAACACCGTCGACGTCAGCTCCGGATAGGACTTGCACAGCGAAATCGAAAAGGCGCCTGTGCCGCCGCCGACGTCCAGAAGTGTGCGGGCGGAAGACAGATCGACCATCTTCGCCAGGCTGCGTCCCGGGCCGAGCGATCCCGCATGCTGCGATTCCGAATAGAGGCGCGCCTCCTCCGGGTCGGAGAACCACTCCGCGTAGGACGCCACCTTGTCCTCTTCCAGCGAACCGGTCAGGGCATCGTTCAGCTGGGTCAGGAACGGGTACATCTGACGGTCGATCTGGAAACGCAGGTAATCGCCGAAATCATACTTGCGCCCCTTGACCAGAAAGGCCTCGGCAGCAGGAGAATTCGCGAAACCGTCATCGGTCTTTCGCACCAGCCCGAGAGATGTCAGCGCGGTCAGCAGTGTCGTCGCGCGATCAACGTCCAGATCGGTCGCAGCCGCAACCTCTTCGGCACTCATGGTCTTTTCGGACAGGGCGGAAAAAAGCCCCACATGCAGGGCGGAAAACAGAGCCTTGGAGCCCATGAAGGCAAATGCGATATCAGAGATTGCCTCGGCAGATTCCAACGGCTTTACAACGGTCACGACAGAACTTCTCCATTCTCATTAAGACAAACGGGATCACCGCGAGAAAACTCTCACGATTTGAAAAAGATGTAGGCTGTTGGCGGCCATTATAACGATTGTGCGGCGCAACGCAAATTTTGGACGGGAGCTTTTGGAGAAAGCGCCAAATCTGACTTCTCGCTCCGGATATTTTCGGAACCTATCTCTGTAAATTCGGGATAACTATAAGAATACTATAAAAAATTTCCGCTGAACTTTGAATAAAAAGGGGTCGCAAGAAAAACCGCGCTGTCATAGTCTGCGCGCATGCAGACGGAAATATTTTTTGAAGATTTCAAGCCCGGCCAGGTTTTCGATCTTGGCTCAAAAACAGTCACCCGGGAAGAAATCATCGAATTCGCGTCCGAGTTCGATCCACAACCCTTTCACCTCGACGACGAGGCCGGAAAAGCCTCCCTGCTGGGCGGACTGTCTGCCTCAGGGTGGCATACGGGCGCCCTCGTCATGAAGCTGCTTGCGGACGGGCTCCTGAGCCGGACGTCCAGCCAGGGCAGCAACAGCATCGACAAGCTGTCCTGGCTCAAGCCGGTCTTTCCGGGCGACACATTGAGTGCGACGGCCACGGTCATCGGCACAAGGGACCTGAGATCACGACCCGACATTGGCGTCGTCAATTTCGAGATCAGCGTCCGCAATCAGTCCCGGGCGGACGTCATGCGCCAGATCGGACCGATCTTCTTCGGCCGGCGGGCGGCGGCAGTACCGGGAGCGGAAAACCGATGACCGCCTATTTCGAGGATATTGCCGTCGGCGAGGAACTTGTCCTGGGCAGCCACACCTTTCACGCAGACGAAATCATTGCCTTTGCTTCGAAATACGATCCGCAGCCGTTTCACCTCAGCGAGGAGGCCGCGGCGAAGAGCCAGTTCGGCCGGCTCTGCGCCTCCGGCTGGCATACGGCGGCGGTCTTCATGAGGCTGAGCGTCGACACGAACAAGGCCCAGAAGGAAGCCGCCCTGCAGCGGGGCGAGCCAATTGCCGCCGGCGGGCCTTCGCCCGGATTTGAGGATCTCAAGTGGCTTCGGCCCGTCTATGCCGGCGACACCATCACCTACAAGCGGGTGATCAGCGAAAAGATCGAAAGCAGAAGCCGGCCGCGCTGGGGCATCGTGCGTTCGGAAAACCACGGCTTCAACCAGAACGGCGAACCGGTCTTTTTCTTCAGGAGCGCTGTCTTCGTCGAACGGAAGCCGGCAAAGTCCGCCTAGAATTTATAGCGTGCGGGCGAGCAGCACCTCGTCGTGGATCTCGATACCGTAGTCGCCGCGCAAGGGAAGATCCGGCTTCAGTTCCCGCTCCTTGTCGATCACGCCCTGAACGATCCGCTCCAGGCGGAACCCGCGGCGCTGATAGAAGCGGAACGCGTCCAGATTGTCGTTGGAGGTCCGGACGAACAGCCGCTTCAATCCATTCTCCCGGGCTTGCTCGATCACGGCATTGAGCAGAAGCGTTCCGGTCCCGCCCCAGCGGCTCAGCGAATCCAGGGTCAGGATTTCCCACTCGTCCGGCCGCTTGATCAATGTCACCAGACCGACAAGCTCCCCTTCGGACAAGGCGACAAAACCCGGCAGCTTCGACGCATCGACCATCTCGTCGTCGAGCAGGATCTCAGGCCCCGCCCAACGGTCCGTCAGCAGCTTGCGGACGGCCTCCCGGTCATCTTCTTCTATCGGCCGGATCGTGACACTCATCCCTGGGTCCTTATCGCCTGAAAATCCGGGTCGAGAGCGGGGTTCGCCCCTGCCAGCCTTCGCGCTCGAGTTCCGGATCTATATGCTCTTCCTGCGGGTAGCCGACGCAAAGGTAGGCGACCAGCTGCCAGTCTGCCGGGACGTCTAACGTATCGTGTACGGCGACCGGGTCAACAATGGAGACCCAGCCGATCCCCACCCCGTGGATACGTGCGGCAAGCCACAGGGTCTGGATCATGCCGACCACGGAATATTGCAGGGTTTCCGGCATGGTACGGCGCCCGAGCCCGTGTCCCTGAGCGGTTTCACAATCGCAGAACACGGCCAGATGTACCGGTGCCTCCCTAAGCCCGGCAAGCTTCAGCCGTGCATAGAGAGCCGCCTTGTCGGTCTCGTAAGTTTCAAGTGCGGCGCGGTTTTCGGCCTCGAACCCGGCAACGATCTTGTCGCGCCGGGCCGCGTCTTCCACCAGAACGACGCGCCAGGGCTGGCTGTTTCCCACCGAAGGCGCCAGATCGGCGAGGTCGAGAAGCTTGTCCAGCAGTCCGGCAGCAAGCGGTTCTTCCCGGAACCGCCGCACATCCCGGCGCCAGTGGAGCAGCGTCTCAAAGGCATGTTCGAAGCGGTCATCGAATACGGGCGGCATCTGTTGCCCTCTGGATGAAGTCCGCCGCATCACCCGTCAGTGTCCCGAAAATTCGACCAGTGTCCGGACCGGAACGCCAAGAGCCTCGATCTTCTGCCTGCCGCCGATATCCGGCAGATCGATGATGAAACAGGCCGCCACGATTTCCGCGCCCATGGACTGCAGCAGCTTGCAGGCCGCTTCCGCGGTTCCGCCGGTTGCGATCAGGTCGTCCACCAGGATTACCTTGTCGCCGGGAGTGATGGCGTCCTTGTGCATTTCCATTTCGTCGAGGCCGTATTCCAGGGAATAGGCGACGCTGACCGTTTCATGGGGAAGCTTGCCCTTCTTGCGGATCGGCACGAACCCGGCGGAAAGCTGATGCGCCACGGCGCCGCCCAGGATAAAGCCGCGCGCCTCGATCCCGGCAATCTGGTCGACCTTGGACCCGGCCCAGGGCTGGACCAGGGCATCCACTGCCCGGCGGAATGCCTTCGCATTGCCCAGGAGCGTGGTGATATCGCGGAAGAGGATTCCCTCCTTCGGATAGTCCGGGATCGTGCGGATCGATTCGATCAATTCATCCCGCGCAGTCTTTTCATTCATGGATTTGTCTCTGTAAGGTCTCTGGATCGGGGAAGAGGAGGTCAGGCGGACGCTGCGCCTTACGCTCTAATACCTGTTTAAAGGAGGAGATACCGATATGGACGAACAAAACAAGACGGTGCTGGTCGACATCGACATTCCCTTCGGTCGCCTTGTAATGATCATCATCAAGATCGCCCTTGCCTCCATTCCGGCCATGATCGTGGTCTGGGCCATTCTCGGCATCCTGATGTTGATCTTCGGCGGCATCTTCGGCGGCTTCGGCGGCATGTGGATGCACGGCGGCCGCTTTAATTGATCAGCGGTTCAGTACGCGACCGGCGACCGCGTCCAGCTTTGCGACCAGTTCCGGGTCGCGTGCCTCCGGAGCGGTCATGATGGCAAATTCCAGGGCCGTGTCGGATCCAACCGGACAGGCCTCGTGCTCGCGCGGCAGGTCCTTTGCGATCCGCGCGACCAGCCGCTGGGCGTTCGACGCGTTTTCGTGCAGCACCTTGATGATGGTCTGGATGTCGACCTCGCCGTGATCGGGATGCCAGCTGTCGTAATCGGTGATCATGGCGACGGTGGCGTAGCAGATCTCCGCCTCGCGGGCGAGCTTGGCTTCCGGCATATTGGTCATGCCGATGACATCGCAGCCCCAGGAACGATAGAGGTGGCTTTCCGCCAGAGAGGAAAACTGCGGGCCCTCCATGGCCAGATAAGTGCCCCCGCGCCGGTAGAGCAGATCCTCGGCGCGCGCGGCCTTTTCGACGGAGTCGACCAGTTTCGGGCTGACCGGATAGGCCATGGAAACATGCGCCACGCAGCCGTTGCCGAAGAAGCTCTTTTCCCGGGCAAAGGTCCGGTCGATGAACTGGTCGACGAGCACGAAGGTACCGGGCGCCAGTTCCTCCTTCAGGGAGCCACAGGCCGAAACCGAGACCAGATCGGTCACGCCGCAGCGTTTGAGGACGTCGATGTTTGCGCGGTAGTTGATGCCCGTCGGCGAAAGGGCGTGGCCCTGTCCGTGCCTGGGCAGGAAAACGACCTTGAGCCCGTCGATGTAACCGATGCGCACCTTGTCCGATGGTGTTCCCCAGGGGCTTTCAACGCCCACCCATTCGGAGTTTTCCAGTCCAGGCAGGTCGTAAATCCCTGATCCGCCCACGACACCGAGAACTGATTTTACCATGGAGTCCCTCAATCGATCTTCTGGAAACCTATAGGCCCCGCAAATGACATGATGTCAAACCCGGGCCATGAAAAAGGCCGCCGAAGGATCCGGCGGCCTGATTTCATTTGTCGAGCGGCGCTGACGCTTAGTGCTCGACGTTGCGCCAGAGCGACTTCTTGGTGAAGTAGAGCAGCCCGGCGAAGACGATCAGGAAGATCATGACCCGGAAGCCGGTCTTCTTGCGTGCTTCCAGATGCGGCTCGGCGGCCCACATCATGAAGGCGGAAATATCGCGGGCATACTGGTCGACCGTCATCGGCGTGCCGTCCGTATACTCAACCAGTTCGTCGCTCAACGGCGGCGCCATACCGATGGCGTTACCGGCGAGGAATGCGTGGTTGTAGTACTTGCCTTCCGGAATGGTCACACCTTCGGGCGCTTCTTCCTCAAAACCGGTCAGCAGCGCGTAGATGTAGTCCGGCCCCTGTTCCTGATATTGGGTGAAGGCATCGAAGATGAACCACGGGAACCCGCGGTGTGCGGCACGAGCCTTGGCCAGAAGGGAGAAGTCGGGCGGATACGCACCGCCGTTGGACGCCCGGGCGGCCTGTTCGTTCGGGAACGGCGACGGAAAACGGTCGGCGAGTGTCGCCGGACGTTCGTACATGTCGCCATCGTCGTTGGGGCCATCCTCGACGGTATAGTCGGCAGCAATGGCTTTCGCCTGCTCTTCCGTGAAGCTTGGTCCGCCCTCTTCGGCCAGGTTGCGGAAAGCAACCAGGCGCAGGCCGTGACAGGAGGAACAGACTTCCCTGTAGATCTTGAAGCCGCGCTGAAGCTGACCCCGGTCATAGGTGCCGAAAGGTCCGGCGAACGACCATTGCTGGCGCTCGATGTGCGGCGGTTCGCCGGCGGCAAGCGCCGGAGTTGCGGTCGCAACGACTGCGACCGCGGCGAATGCACGAACCATTTTGATCATGGTGCTCATTTTTCCAATAACTCCTGATCGGTTCGACGTCACTTGGTGCTCGGCGCGGAGGTCGCACCGGCCGGGGTTCCGGAACCACCCTTCAAAACCGCTTCCGATATCGAGGCTGGAAGCGGCCGTGGCTTTTCCAGGAATCCGAGCAGCGGAAGAATGATCAGGAAGTGCGCGAAGTAATAGGCCGTGAAGATCCGCGAGAAGATCACATACCAGCCTTCCGGAGGCATTGCCCCGAGATAACCGAGCGCAACGCAGTTCGCAGCGAAGATCCAGAAGAACTGCTTGAACAGCGGACGGTAGGTACCGGAACGGACCTTGGAGGTATCGAGCCAGGGCAGCACGAACAGGATGGCAATCGCGCCGAACATGGCGGCAACGCCGCCGAGCTTGTCCGGAATGGCCCGCAGGATCGCGTAGAACGGCAGGAAGTACCATTCAGGCACGATGTGAGACGGTGTCACCAGCGGATTGGCTTCGATGTAGTTGTCCGGATGGCCCATGTAGTTCGGCACATAGAAGGCGAACCAGGCGAACAGGATCATGAACACGATGATCGCGAACAGGTCCTTGACCGTGTAGTACGGATGGAACGGAACCGTATCCTGCTTCGACTTCGGCTGAACGCCGCTCGGGTTGTTGTTGCCGGTGGTGTGGAACGCCCACACGTGCAGGATCACGACACCGAAGATCATGAACGGCAGCAGGTAGTGCAGCGAGAAGAAACGGTTCAGCGTCGGATTGTCGACGGCGAAACCGCCCCACAGCCAGGTCCGGATTGCTTCGCCCACGATCGGAATGGCCGAGAACAGGTTGGTGATCACGGTTGCGCCCCAGAAGGACATCTGGCCCCAGGGCAACACGTAGCCCATGAAGGCGGTGCCCATCATGATCAGGAAGATGATCACGCCGAGGATCCACGAAATCTCGCGCGGCGCCTTGTAGGAGCCGTAGTACATGCCGCGGAAAATATGGATGTAGACGGCGATGAAGAACATCGATGCGCCGTTTGAGTGCAGATAGCGCAGCATCCAGCCGAAGTTCACGTCGCGCATGATGTGCTCGACGCTGTCGAAGGCCATTGTCGTGTTCGCCGTGTAGTGCATGACCAGCACGACGCCGGTGAGGATCTGTGCGATCAGCACGAAGAACAGGATCCCGCCGAAGGTCCACCAGTAATTCAGGTTCTTCGGTGTCGGAAAGTCCACGAATGAGCCGCGAACGAGCGAAATGACCGGCAGGCGGCTTTCGAGCCACTTGGCAGCAGCGCTCTGCGGTACGTAGTTAGAATGTCCAGCCATGGCTGTCTCCCCAAATTCCTGCCGTTAACCGATCTTGATTTTCGCGTCGGAAACGAAATCGTACGGCGGAACGAGCAAATTCTCGGGCGCAGGTCCTTTGCGGATGCGGCCGGCGGTATCGTAGTGCGAGCCATGGCAGGGACAGAACCAGCCGTCGTAATCGCCTTGTTGGCCGAGAGGCACACAGCCGAGGTGCGTACAGATGCCGACCATGATCAGCCAGGGCTCCTTGCCTTTGGCTGCACGGTTCTCATCTGTCGCTTCGGCGTTGTCCGGAAGGTTCAGATTGCGCGCCAGCGGATCGCGCAATTCCGAGAGAGGAACGGCCGTTGCCTCCTCGATCTCTTTGGCGGTGCGATAGCGGATGAAGACCGGCTTACCGCGCCATTTGACTGTGATCGACTGCCCTTCCTCCATGGCAGAGACATCGACTTCAATGGAAGCCAGAGCCAGTGCGGAGGCATCCGGGTTCATCTGGTCGATGAACGGCCATGCCAACGCTCCTGCACCCACCGCGCCCATTGCGCCGGTCGCAATATAGAGGAAATCGCGGCGGGTCGGTTCCGCCGTATCCGTATGTGCCAAGGTCGCGTCCTCTCGAAACCTGTTCAACCTGTACCGAAAGCCCGCCTTCGGCCCGCGGGCTTTCTGCTGGCACAGGAAGCAAAGCGGATCAAAGCGGGTCTCAACGGAGACAAGGCGCGGATCTCTCCGCACCTGTCAAAGCGGTTGTCTTTTTGCACCCTTGAAGCCGCTTGTCCAGATCGACAAACGTGTCATTCGGAGAATGTCGCGAGAAAAAGACAGTCCGCGCCCCTTTTCTGCCCCAAATTACGGAAGCAGTGCAAGACGGCTATGTAAAAAACCGGATATCGGCAGCAGAATCAAGCAACTCCGCGCTGCCCGACAATAGCCGCTATTCCGCTGCCTGGACCGGCGCCAGGAACCCGCCGGACTGGTGCGACCAGAGCTGCGCATAGAGACCCTTCTTCTCCAAAAGGCTCTCATGGGTGCCTTCCTCGATGATTCTGCCGCGATCCATGACGATCAGCCGGTCCATGGCCGCGATGGTCGACAAGCGGTGCGCGATCGCGATCACCGTCTTGCCTTCCATCAGATCGAACAGGCTCTCCTGAATGGCCACCTCGACTTCCGAGTCCAGAGCCGATGTCGCCTCGTCGAGAATAAGGATCGGCGCATTCTTCAGAAGAACCCGCGCGATTGCGATCCGCTGGCGCTGGCCTCCGGAGAGTTTCACGCCCCGCTCGCCCACATGGGCATCGAGGCCGGTGCGTCCCGCCTGGTCGCTCAGTCCGGGCACGAATTCGAGCGCATGGGCCTTTTCGAGCGCGGTTTTCACCGCCTCCCGGCTCGCCTCCGGACGGCCGTAGGCCACGTTTTCGAAAATCGAGCGGTGCAGCAGCGAGGTATCCTGCGTGACCACGCCGACATTCTCCCGCAGCGCGTCCTGGCGCACGCCGGCGATATCCTGACCGTCGATCAGGATCCTGCCGCCTTCAAGGTCGTAGAAACGCAGGAGCAGGTTGACCAGCGTGGATTTGCCCGCGCCCGACCGTCCGATCAGGCCGATCTTCTCGCCCGGCCGGATCGTGAGATCGAGACCCTCGATCACACCGGCTTCCTTGCCGTAGTGAAAGCGGATGTTTTCAAAACGGATTTCGCCGCGCGGAACGGCAAGGTCCGTCGCATCCACCGCGTCGCGCACGTCACGCTCCCGCGAAATCGTCGAAATTCCGTCCTGGACGGTCCCGACGTTTTCAAACAGGCCGGCGAGCTCCCACAGGATCCAGTGAGACATGCCCTGAAGGCGCAGGACCAGCGCCACGGCGATCGCGATGTCCCCGGTCGACACGGTTCCCGTCTGCCACAGCACGATGGAAAGCGTGCCGGTGGCAAACAGGAGCAGCATGTTGATGCTCGTCAGCGCGATATTCAGGAGCGTGACGAGACGCATCTGCCCGAACACCGTGGTCAGGAACGCCGTCATCGACGATCTGGCATAGGCCTCTTCCCGGTCCGCGTGGGAAAACAGCTTCACCGTCGAAATATTGGTGTAGGCATCCACCACATGGCCGGTCATCAGCGAACGGGCATCCGCCTGTTCCTTCGACACGTCCCTGAGCTTCGGGATGAACACCCGGATCACCGCCAGATAGGCCGCAAGCCAGGTGAGGAACGGCACGACGAACCAGAGGTTGGCGCTGGCGACGACAAATACCGCGGCGGTGAAATAGACGGCCACGTAAACCAGGATATCGGCAATCCGGGTCACCACCTCGCGCACGCCCAGCGCGGTCTGCATCAGCTTGTTGGCGATCCGCCCGGCAAAGTCGTTCTGGTAGAAGGAGATGCTCTGGCGCAGCAGGTAACGGTGCACCCGCCAGCGGATGGACATGGGATAGGTGCCCATGAGCCCCTGGTGGAACAGGAGCTGCCACGCAGTTTCCAAGAGCGGCCGCAGAACGAGGAGGACCGCGGCCATACCGGCCAGGGCCGGCCAGTTGTCGGCAAGGAAGGTTTCCCTGTCGCCCTTTTCCAGCCAGTTCACCAGGTCGCCCAGAAAGGTGAAGATCGTTACTTCGATAACCGCGACCAAAGCACCGAGCGCGGCCACGCCGGCAAGGATCTTCCAGGCAGGCTTCGTGTAGTACCAGCAAAAGGCGATAAACCCCTTCGGCGGCACGTCGAGCCCGGTCCTCTCGAAGGGATCGATCAGGTTTTCAAACCGCTCAAACACCATGCACCTCCGGAAATCCGCCCTTCAGGAAGCATCTCGAAGGCACACGGGGAAAATCGTTTGCCGCAATCCGGCATGTGGCCCGGCAGGCGCCGCGCACGAGAAGCACCCCTGCCGAAAGGCCGACAAGGACAGCGGCCAGCACAAGCGCTCCGAGGAACAGCCCCTCAAGATGACCCGCGAACCGGCTCATATCCGTCACATGACCGCCGGCTGCCGCATCCAGCCGGTTGGCCTCGACAAGAAAAACCGGTGTGAACAGGGCCGATGCCAGCACGAAGCTGACGAGGAAAAAGAACAGCGCGACGCGCAGCACGCGTGCACCGTTGCGCAGCCGGTTTGCCCGCCTGCGAACGAGCAGGGGCAGTTGAATTTCAGGCCGTATCGGCCTCAGTGGGTAACGGGCAGACATCACGTCGTCTCCGCAAGAAATCAGAAAATACGACGCCCGCAGAACATGCCGGGAAGCATGCAGCACACCGAAAGGGATGAAACGGGTGGCTTGTAGCCGGGGTCAGGAAGTTAAAGGGAAAAAGTGCCGGGTCGCCTCAATGGCGCGGACATCCCCATGGGCCGGACACATGGGCATGTTCGATAGACATCATGCAAATTGTCATTTACGCCCTCCTGTCCTTGTGACCGTTGCGGTCATGGCCGAAAAATAAAGATGCGGAGCAGCTCTGCCTGAGCCGCAGGCTTATCCGATACCCTGTTTCCGCCAGTCATGGAACCCCCGGATAGCGGGGCCGGGCGTCTTCAGAAGGGGTTGTGGCCGAACGGCCACAATCGGCACGGTAACCGGTTCCGCAACGGTCTTAGGGTCATGACCCTAAGCGACGCGGATATTCTGCAGGAATTGCGCCACCTGTTTTTCAAGACCCTGCGAAATCCCGGTCAGATCGCTCGTGGCTGCCTGCATCTCGGTGGTGGCCGAGCTGCTTGCATCCATTGCCGAAGACAGGATCCCGATATTCGACCCGACCCGCTCGGAGCTGGACATCGCGATATCGGCGTTCCGTTCGATCTCCTGCGTGACCGCTTCCTGCTCTTCCACCGCTTCGCGGATCGTGCGGGACAGATCGCTGATCCGGTCGATGGTCGAAGCAATCGTCCGCATGGCCGCTTCGGACTGTTCGGCAACGTCCTGAACCGCGGCGACCTGGCTGGAAATATCTTCCGTTGCACGGGTGGTCTGTTCCGCCAGGGCCTTCACCTCGTTGGCAACCACCGCAAAGCCTTTGCCGGCCTCGCCTGCCCGTGCGGCCTCGATGGTCGCATTCAGGGCCAAAAGGTTCGTCTGGCTTGCGATCTGGCTGATCAGTTCGACGATCTCGCCGATTGCCCGTCCGGTTTCCGAAAGCCGGCCGACGATCTCGTCCGTCTTGCGCGCTTCCCTGACCGCATTGTCTGCAATGTCGGATGCGCTATCCACGTCCCGGCTGATGTTGGCGATCGACTGGGACAACCGTGTCGCCGAAGACGTCAGCGACCCGACGGAGGTATTCGCCGAATTGCAGGCGTCTCCGACCCCGTTCACCGCTTCGAGTGAAGAGCCCACGGTCCCTTGCAGCTGCTGCGAATTGCGGCCGACCGTTTCAGCCGCCCGGGACAGGGCCTGCACCGCGGCGATGACCGAGTGCTCGAAATCATCCGCAATGTCCTGCATCAGGGTTCGGCGCTCTTCGCTCAATTGCTCCTGACGAGCGGCCTGCCGCCGTGCTTCCTCGGACGTGCGCTCGGCGAGTTTCTGGCGGAATCCGATAATGGACCGGGCAATCGCACCGATCTCGTCCCTGCGCTCGGTTCCGTCGATTTCAATCTCCAGATCGCCGTCCGACAGCCGGTCCAGTCCGTTCTGCAACCGCTTGAGCGGCCGCGCCACGCCCAGGGCGAGAAAGAAAGCCAGGCCCAGAAAGGCAATCCCGACCGGCATGCACACCAGTGCGATGGTGATCATCTGGTCGACGATGAGGCTATCGACCTTGCCCGCGACATTTCCGGAGATAAACGCCGACGCGGAGTCGGCGGTTCCGATTTCCCCGATCAGCGCCTGACGGAAGGTGTAGAACGCAAAGCCGGTTCCGCCCATCATGATGGCGGCAGCGGTAACGACCATTGCAATGAAACGGCCGGGAATTGATAACGTCACGGCGAATCCTGTCAGGTTAGGGGAACGCGGATGGAAACGCCCCACTCTTAAAACCGGCTGAGACTCTAAAAGTGATTAAGTAAAAATATTGCTACACTTGGGATTCGGCAGTTGCGAACGCCTCCGCTCCCGATTGTAAAAAGCAGGATGAAAGAAAACCGGTCGACGAATAAAATATCGCATAATTACGTAACGTAAAATTCGACCGAAAGTCCTTCAAGCCCGCTCATTCTGCTTGTTCGAAACTCCTTTGACGGCTGACGGCACCGTTTCGCAAACGGACCCCGGGACTGCGGTAAAACCGCGCGGTCATTCGTGACCCCCTGTCCGGTGCGATCTTCTTATGCCGAACCGGCCCCGGCAAGGGAGGCGGAAGGGGCGGCCCCCCTCTCTTCGGAGAGAAATCCTCCCGACTGGCGCTGCCAGAGCTGGGCATAGAGGCCGTCCCGGTCGCGCAGCAGCACGTCATGGCTTCCCTGCTGGACGATCGCGCCCCCGTCCATCACGACCAGCCGGTCCATCTCGGCAATGGTCGACAGGCGGTGGGCGATCGCGATCACGGTCTTGCCGGACATCAGCTCCCGAAGGTTCGCCTGGATCGCCGCCTCGACCTCGGAATCGAGCGCGGACGTCGCCTCGTCGAGGACCAGAACCGGCGCGTTCTTCAGAAGGACCCTGGCAATCGCGACCCTTTGCCGTTGCCCGCCGGACAACTTGACGCCCCGTTCGCCGACAAGGGCATCGAAGCCGCGCCGCCCCTGGCGGTCCTCGAGCGTTTCGATGAAGTCCAGCGCATGGGCCCTCCGCGCGGCCTGACGAACCTCTTCGTCGCTCGCAGACGGGCGGCCGTACCGGATGTTCTCGCTGATGGACCGGTGCAGGAGGGAGGTGTCCTGGGTCACCATGCCGATGTTCTGCCGCAGGGATTGCTGGGTCACGGCGGCGATATCGGTGCCGTCGATGGTGATCCGTCCGGCTTCGGGATCGTAAAATCTGAGCAGCAGGCTCGCCATGGTGGTTTTCCCGGCTCCGGACGGGCCGACCAGACCGACCCGCTCGCCCGGCTCGATGGTGAGATCCAGATGG
Source organism: Roseibium aggregatum (assembly GCF_014692675.1). GTDB lineage: Bacteria > Pseudomonadota > Alphaproteobacteria > Rhizobiales > Stappiaceae > Roseibium > Roseibium aggregatum_C. The sequence goes on from NZ_JABFCZ010000013.1 coordinate 146,596, forward strand.
TCGATCACGCCACCGGCCTTGCCATAGTGGAATTTCACCCCCTCGAATGCGATCCGCCCCCTGGTGATGACCAGATCCGCAGCATCCGGCCTGTCACGGACGGCCACCGGCTTCACGATCGTTTCGGCGCTGTCCTGGATCGTGCCCATATTTCGGAACAGGCCGTTGAGCTGTCCGAACAGGCGGTTCAGCAGAAAATGCATGCGCAACACGAGGCCCAGGGTAAAGGCCACGTCCCCGGTCGAGATAACGTTCTGCTGCCAGAGAGTGAGCGCCAGCGCCGCCACGAGAGAAATCATGATACCGTTGAGGATGTTCATGACCATGCGGATCGTGGTCAGAACCCGGGTGAACCGCTTGAGCTGATGAAGAAAATGACCGAAGGCCGCGAGCGCGCCCCTGTTTTCCTCCGGCCGCGATCCGAATAGCTTGACCGTCTGGATGTTGGTGTAGGTGTCCACAAGCCGCCCGGTAACCCCGGATCCGGCATGAGCCACCTTCTTCGCCTCCTGCCGCACCCTGGGAACGAAATGGCGCGCCGCCACGACGAAAACGCCAAGCCAGACGACGACGATCGCCCCGAGCCTCCAGTCGAGGTCGGCAATCAGGAAGATGGTCGTGAGCGCATAAACGACAATGTACCAGGCGACCTGCAGCAGGGAGACCATGAAATCCCCTGCCGCCTGCCCGGCCTGCCAGACCTTCTGGGAAAGCCGGCCTGACAGTTCGTCGTGAAAATAGCCAAGGCTCTGGTTCATGACCTGCTGATGGGCCTGCCAGCGAACCAGGTTGAAAAAGCTTGGAACGATCACCTGTTCTTCAAGCAGGGAATTCATGATGGCGACGAAGGCTCGGGCCACCAGCACCACGAACAGCATTCCCAGAAGCACGCGACCGTGAATCTGGAAGAAGGTCGACCGGTCGCCGGTCTGCATCATGTCGACAATGGCGCCGATGAACGCATAGACCGAGGCTTCGATGCCCGCGGACAGGCCGCCGAAAATCAGCGTCAGGAACAACGGCCATTTGGCCTGCCGGACGAAATGAAGCAGAAAGGCAAGGCCGCCTTTGGGTAACGGTGCGTCCGGTATTGGACGAAACGGATCGAGCCAGGATTCGAACAGTCTGAAAATTGGTGTCACTTGTTTCTCCGCCGCGAAAATCCCTGCCCGATGACAAGGCCGGACCGCGGTGATATCCAGCATGGCATTCTGATCAAACTGAATGACCATATCATGCCGGACATTGCCCTTTTCCAGCCCGATATCCCGCAAAACACTGGTACGATTTTACGTCTGGCCGCCTGTTTGGGTGTCCGTGTTCATCTGATTGAACCTGCCGGTTTTCCCTTGTCCGACAGTGCCCTGAAGCGGGCGGGCATGGATTACCTGGAGCGTGCGGCGCTTCAACGCCACATCACCTTCGACGCCTTTGAGGACTGGCGCCGTGGGACCGACAGGCGTCTGATTCTGCTGACCACAAAATCGGAAAAACCTTATACCGGCTGCACATTCCGCGATACCGATATCTTGCTGATGGGCCGGGAATCCGCCGGTGTGCCGGACGCAGTGCACGCTCTTGCGGATGAAAGGCTGACGATCCCGATGGTGGAAGGCATGCGCTCCATCAATGTGGCGGTTTCCGCCGGCATCGTGCTCGGCGAGGCCCTGCGTCAAACGGACAGCTTTCCCGCCTGAGCCCCGATTCCGCATAACAGACCCTGCTGGCCAAACCCGCCTTAAGCGCCTAAAAGCCCGATCCGTACCCCAGTCTGTGCGAACAAGAGGAAATGCAAGATGACGGCCCCTTCCCCAGAAAACCGCGGTGGTCCGGTTCCGGCCGACATCGAGACCAAAAAGGAAGTCGCATCCCACTGGTTCGCCGAACTGCGGGACCGCATCTGCGCCAGCTTCGAGGCTCTGGAAGATGAAATCGGCGACCTGAAGGGTCCGCTGTCCGACCGACCGGCAGGCCGTTTCGAGCGCACCCCCTGGGAACGCACAGACTCAAGCGGCGAAAAGGGCGGCGGCGGCGTCATGTCGCTGATGCACGGCCGCGTCTTTGAAAAGGTCGGCGTTCACATTTCCACCGTTTACGGCGAGTTCTCACCCGAGTTTCGCGGCCAGATCCCCGGCGCCAGCGAGGATCCCCGCTTCTGGGCCTCCGGCATCAGCCTGATCGCCCATCCCCAGAACCCGCATGTTCCGGCCGTTCACATGAACACACGCATGGTGGTCACCACCCGCCAGTGGTTCGGCGGCGGCGCGGACCTGACCCCGGTGCTGGATGCCCGCCGCACCCAGGAAGATCCGGACACCATCGCCTTCCACGATGCCATGAAGCAGGCCTGCGATGCCCACTCGGTCGCCGACTACAAGGCCTACAAGGACTGGTGCGACGAGTATTTCTTCCTCAAGCACCGCAACGAGCCGCGCGGGATCGGCGGGATTTTCTATGATTATCTGCACAGCGGCGACTGGGACGCCGACTTCGCCTTTACCAGAGACGTCGGCCAGGCCTTCGATACGATCTATCCCGCGCTCGTCCGGCGGAATTTCCAAAAACCCTGGAGCGAGGCCGAACGGGAAGAACAGCTCATCCGGCGCGGGCGCTATGTGGAATACAATCTGCTCTACGACCGTGGAACGATCTTCGGCCTCAAGACCGGCGGCAATGTCGCATCGATCCTGTCGTCGATGCCACCGGTCGTGAAATGGCCCTGACCCTCGGTTTTCGGATCTTCTTCTAGCCGGTTGTCCCGGTCGCCGACTTCTTGTCGAACAGGGTCTCGACCGTCCGGTTGAGGGCGCCCAGGTCGACGGTAAGCACGACCGGCTGAAAGGCCCGTACCAGATCCTGATCGAGCTGGGTCTTCATGGTGCTGAGGGCCGCATAGGCATTGCGCGGCGGGATCGCATCCTTGTAGGAGCGCGTTTCGGTCATGGCGGTGAAAACATCGCAGATCGTCATCACCCGAACCATGGTGTCGATCTGATCGCCGGCGAGCCCTTGCGGATAGCCGGAGCCATCCAGAAGCTCATGATGCTGGACGGCCATTTTCTTGACCTCGAAAGGAATTTCCAGGCGGCTCTTCAGGATTTCCCGGCCGAAGAGCGTATGTTGGCGGACCAGTTCGGTTTCTTCAGGCGTGAGCTCGCCGGGCTTGTCCAGGATCGAAAGCGGAATCCGGGTCTTGCCGATATCGTGCATCAACCCGCCGAAGGTCACCAGTTCCTGGTCCTTGTGCGACCAGCCCAGGGTCTGTGCGAAGGTTGCGGCCAGACCGGCCACCATCATGGAATGGCGATAGGTGTGGCTGTGATGGCACTGAACCGCACTCAGCCACGCGGAAATCCCGTCCTTGGTCAGTGCCGCATAAATATGATGCAGCGTCCGGGCGAGTGTTCTCACCGGCATCGGACGTGACGATGCTGCCGCGAGCACGATTTCATCGAGACAGGCTGCCGTTTGCAGAAACGCTTCGCGGGTCGTGTCCGGCGTCGTTTCGGGAAACATCACTTCGAAATTCGGCTTAAGCATTTGCCGCATCTTGCGGACAAGTGTCGTGAGTTCCTCATCCCGTTCGATTGTCTCGACCTTGCCGAGCGCGGCCGCCTGTACGACCTCGCGGCGATTGGCCTTGGAAACGATGCAGAGTTTGGGCAGGTCCTCCACGCCGGCGAGCGCCGTTTTCAGGTTCTCCACATGGTCTCCCGACGCGTTTTCCAGCTCGATGACGAGCAGATGCATTTCCTGCAGGTTCCGGGAGGAAACCTCATCCATTGAAAAGAGCCTGGACGAATAGAAGAACGGAATATTGCGGGCATTGGAGCCCGTCTTCAAAGGTCCGTCGGATACAATTGCGACATTCATCCTGCCACCTGAAGGTTACAAGCACTCAGATGCCGCAGGGATAACAGACAACTTTAAAAGAAAACTATAATTTGAACGAGCAGCACGAATTAGCAAAAACAGAACGTTAACATCATTCGGGTCGCAGTTCTTACATCCGCTCCAGTAATTCTTTGCGGCTCAGGGAAAACCGGCTGTCGAGCCATTGGTCTTCAAGCCGCTTCAGCGTTTCGCCGATCCGGGGTCCCGCCGGCAGTCCCGCTGCCATCAGATCCGCGCCCTTGAGCGGGAAAGCCGGAATTTCAAGGGAACGGCCCAGTTCCAGCGCCTTCAGATAGACCGGCTCAAGGTGCTCTGAATTCCCGTTCGCCCGCGCCTGCGCCCAAACCGCGAGCAAGCCGTCAATGAAGCTCTCCCGGCCATGACGGTAAAGCAACCGGTAGACCGCCGGATCGCCGCTGTCCGCGCTGATATCCGTTGCCGCGGCCAGAGCGCCGTGCATCCGCCTGCGTTCCGCATTCGACAGGCGGAACCGGTCCGCGATCCGGTCCAGGTCCTCGTCGACAAAGCCGGAAAGCACCGCAAAGCCAAGTTCGGGCCTCCGGGTCTCCTGCGCCACGTCGTCGAGGCTCCTCAAGGCCCTGAAATCGGCTATCCGGGAAATCCCGCCGGTGGTGATTTCCAGAAGCCCGCTGTCTTCCATCAGAGCCAGGCAGTCCGCTGCCAGTGGCGCGCCGACCAGCTTTTTCATTTCCACGCCGATCCGCTCCGCCGACAGATGCCGCAGGCCGTCCCGCTCCCGGATGCACGCACTCAGGCTCGCCGGATCGGGCGCGCCGAGACCGTAGGCTGCGTGAATGCGGAAGAAGCGCAGGATGCGCAGATAGTCCTCCCGGATCCGCGCGCCCGGATCTCCGATGAAACGCACCCGCCGGGCAAGGCAGTCCTCAAGTCCGCCAAGCGGATCGTAAATCTCGCCATGCCGGTCGACATAAATCGCGTTGAGCGTGAAATCCCGCCGGCGGGCGTCATCGATCCAGCTGGTGCCGAAGACCACCCGCGCCTGCCTGCCGAAGGTTTCCACGTCCTTGCGGAGCGTCGTCACCTCATAGGCCATGCCCTTGCTGATCAGGGTGACCGTGCCGTGATCGATGCCGGTGGGCACGACTTTCAGGCCGTTCTCGCGGCCCCGGGCAGCCACCTCATCCGGCAGGGCCGTGGTTGCGATATCGACGTCGGCGACAGGCAGACCGAGCAGGGTGTTGCGGATCGCTCCCCCGACGGCCATTGCCCGGTCGCCATCCTGTTCGACCGCGTCGAACACCCGCTGAATGGCTTTTGTCTGCAGCCAGGGCGCATTGGACAGCTGTGTCATCGCACTATTCGTAATGCCCCGGAACGTAGACCCCGTTTTCCATGTGGGCCGGCCGGTATTCCGCTCCGTCCGGCGCCTGCTTGATCGAAGCCAGGATCATGAAGCTCACGCCCACCAGTGCGATGCCCGCAAGCGCAAGCCAGGCCATCGGCCCCCTGCGCCAATGTTCGGAGACATGGGCCTTGTTGTTCAGCCACAGCCAGAATCCGTACGCCAGGAACGGCAGGAGGAACAGGATGATATCGGCCAGAATGATACGCAGCATCAGCGGTACACCGTCTCGTACAGCGACCGGATGATTCCCGCCGTCACGCCCCAGATATACCGCTCGCCGAACGGCATGGCATAGAAATAGCGGTCGCGGCCTTCCCATTTGCGGCTTTGTCTCAAGTGGTTGGCCGGGTCCATCAGGAACGACAGGGGAACCTCAAACACATCGTCGACCTCGTGCGGATTGGCGACCAGCCGATGATCGGGGGAGACTTCCGCCACGACCGGAACCACCCGGAACCCGGAGCCGGTCAGGTAGGGGGCGAGTTCCCCGATCAGCCGGACAGCCTTCGGCTCCAGGCCGATTTCCTCTTCCGCCTCGCGAATGGCGGCGGCGGCCGGCCCGTGGTCCTCCTTGTCGATCTTGCCGCCCGGAAAGGCGATCTGGCCGGCATGGGACGACAGGTGCGCCGTGCGGACCGTCAGGATCACCGTCGGCTCACTGCCATGCTCGATGATCGGAATCAGAACCGCGGCGTCCCGGGGCGGACCGTCCCAGCGCGCATAAGGGCCAAGATCCGGGTTGAGGATATGATCCCCGGTATCGCGCACGACCGGTCCTTCCGCACTGTGCCGAAGCGTATTGCGGATATCGCTCAAAACATCGATGCCGGACTTTACCAGTGCGGATGGAACGTCATTCATGCGCGGATCACTTGCCTCGTACCAATCATGCCCCATCTGAGCGCGTTTCCGGCTCGATGGCAAAAAAACGTCCCCCGCTCCAGACACCCAGTTCCGTTCGGCCGTCGACCTGCCTCTCCTCGAACAGCTCCGCAAGTTCGTAGAGAAGGGCGCGGGACAGCAGAGCTTCAAGACGGCCCCGGACCAGAACATAGGGCTTCAGGCCGTCGTTTACCGGATCTTTTTCGAACCTCAAAGGATGGTCCCGGTCGATCTCCACCACATCGCCGACATTGGTTCTGAGCGTCAGCTTCCGCTTTTCCCCATCCCCGTCCACATAAAGTTCGGCACCGACGAACGGTGCATCCTCGACCGTTATCCCGATCTTCTCCACAGGCGTGACCAGATAGGTACGCCCATCCTCATCCTTGCGCAGAACGGAGGCGAACAGCCGGACCAGCGCCTCGCGTTGAATGACGCTGCCCATGTAGGACCAGCTGCCATCGGCCGCGATCCGGATATCCAGATCGCCGCAAAACGGCGGATTCCAGCGTTCCACCGGCGGTGGTTTCCGGTCCTTGTCCCCCGCCCGGCGCATCAGGGCGGCCAGGCCCGGCGGCATTTTTTTCACGTCTTCATTCGACAATGGCAATTGTCTCAATCCCGTATGCGTTCAAATTCTTCCCGTTTGAAACTGCCGAACCGCCGTTTTCGTCGCCCGGCGCCGGCCGTTACGGAAATTTCTCGTCCCTTGCCTCTGTCTCGCTAGAATTTGCGACTTATCTAACGGTTAATATGGTGTCAGACTGATCGAGTCGCGACAAGAAAAGCGGAAATCAGCAACAGGGAATGAAAGCGACACTGCGCCTGCCGCCTGGCTTTGAAGACCAATAACAGCAAAGGTGATTTATGAGCGTCATGACCCCGTCCTCCACCGGCACCTCCGAATCCGATCTCGAGGCGATTGCCGAAAACGCGGAACGCGCCGTTGCCCGCATCACCGAAGCCAAGGCGGATATTTCGCGCATCATTTTCGGTCAGGACAAGGTCGTCGAGCAAAGCCTGGTCACGATCCTTGCCGGCGGCCACGGCCTGCTGGTCGGCGTTCCGGGCCTCGCCAAGACGAAGCTCGTGGAAACCCTCGGCACGGTGCTCGGCCTGAATGCCCGCCGGATCCAGTTCACGCCCGACCTGATGCCATCCGACATTCTCGGCGCGGAAGTCATGGAACAAAGCGCCGACGGCAGCCGCGCGTTCCGGTTCATTCCCGGCCCGGTCTTCTCCCAGTTGCTGATGGCCGACGAGATCAACCGCGCCAGCCCCAGAACCCAGTCGGCGCTCCTCCAGGCCATGCAGGAATATCACGTGACCGTTGCCGGCCACCCGCATGACCTGCCGCGCCCCTTCCACGTGCTGGCGACCCAGAACCCGCTGGAGCAGGAAGGCACCTATCCCCTGCCCGAAGCCCAGCTCGACCGCTTCCTGATGCAGATCGACGTGCATTATCCCGATCTGGAGGCCGAACGGCGCATCCTCCTGGAAACCACCGGCGCCGATCAGGCCGTCGCCCAGACCGCCATGAGCGCGGAAGAGCTGGCAGAATACCAGCAGCTTGTCCGGCGCATGCCGGTCGGTGAATCGGTCGTCAACGCCATCCTGCAGCTCGTCCGTGCCGCCCGCCCGCCGGAAGGCGAGGCCTCCGGCAACGCCATCACCAGCCTGATCGCCTGGGGACCGGGCCCGCGCGCCAGTCAGGCGCTGATGCTGACCGTCCGCGCCCGCGCCCTCGTCGAAGGGCGCCTTGCGCCGTCCGTGGACGACGTGCTCGCCCTCGCCGAACCGATCTTGCAGCACCGCATGGCCCTGACCTTCGCCGCAAGAGCGGATGGCCACACGGTCCGCGATGTCATCGCGCGCGTGAAGGAGAAGGTGGGCTAACGGCAGGGAGACCGGGGCATCATGGCCTTGCAGAAAAGCGACAGCCGGATCGATCCGGCCACATGGCCGAACGTCATCGGCGAAGCGCGCACGGTCGCGGAGGCCCTGCCGGATCTCCTGGTCGAGGCCAGTCACGTCGCCAGCTCCGTCATTGCAGGGTGGCACGGCCGCCGGCGGGCCGGGCCCGGCGAAAGCTTCTGGCAATTCCGGCCGTTCAACATGGGCGAGCCGGCGAAGCGGATCGACTGGCGCCGGTCCGCGCGCGACGATCATCTTTATGTGCGCGAACGCGAATGGGAAGCGGCCCACACCGTGTGGCTCTGGGCCGACCTGTCGCCATCCATGCTGTTTCAGTCGAAACTGGCGAAGGTGTCCAAGCGCGACCGGGCCATCGTGCTCATGCTCGCCCTCGCCGACATGCTTGCCGAGACCGGCGAACGGGTCGGTCTGCCCGGGATCACCCGGCCTTTCTCCGACCGCAGGGCGGCAGAACGGGTTGCCGATGCCCTGACCCATCTGGCCAAACCGGCCGCCTTTCCCGATACGACCCCGGTCAAGCGGTTTTCCGATGTTGTGCTGATCGCCGACCTGCTCGACCCGATCGAGGAGATTGCGGCATGGATCGCACGCGTCGCCGGAACCGGGGCGCGCGGACATCTGGTGCAGGTGCTTGATCCGATCGAGGAAACATTTCCGTTCGAAGGGCGGATCGAGTTTCATGACCTGGAACGCGGCCTCTGGCTGACGACCGGGCGGGCGGAAAACTGGCGCCGCGCCTACCGCGACCGCGTGGAAGCCCACCGGGCCGAAATCCGCGACATGGCCCGGCGCGCGGGCTGGACCTATGTCCTGCACCATACGGACCGGCCGCCGGCGGAACCGCTCCTGGTTCTGCACAGTTCGCTGTCCGGCGGCAACGAAACACTGAACCAGGGGACTTACTAGCATGTTTGCCGGCCTTCCCCTTGCATTTGCGGCCCCCTGGGCGCTTGCGGCCCTGGTCCTTCTGCCGGTCATCTGGTGGCTGTTGCGCCTCATGCCACCAAGACCCCGGGAAGTCTCCTTTCCGCCGACCCGGCTTCTGCTCGATATCGAAGAGCATGAGGAAACGCCGCAACGCAGCCCGTGGTGGCTGACCCTGCTGAGGCTCACCCTGGCAGCCTGTCTGATCATTGCCCTGGCAGGACCGGTCTGGCGCCCGGCCGAAGATGTCGACAGCGGCGACGGCGTTTTATGGCTCCTCCTCGACAACGGCTGGACCTCCGCCAAGAGCTGGGACGAGCAGGTCACGGCCGCCGAGCAATTGCTGAATACCCTGGAAAACAAGAGCCAGCCGGTCCTGTTCGCCGCGACCGCGGACGGCCCGGCACAACCGCTTGAACCCGCGACGGCCGCCGCGGCCCTTGAACGTTTGCGCGCGCTTCAGCCCCGCGCCTGGGCGCCGAACAGAAGCGAACTGATCGCCGGCCTTAGAAAGGCCGCCCAAGCCACGCCTCCCGGCGCCGTCATCTGGCTGACCGACGGCACGCAACAGAACGCCCCCTCCCGCTTCCAGACGGACCTCGCCTCCATCGTCGGCGACGCGCCGATCACGGTTTTCGAAGGCCTGCGCACACCGAAGGGCCTGAAGGCGCTGTCCAACGACACCGATGCCCTGTCGATGACCGTCGTCCGTCATCCGGATGATCCGGAAGCGACGGTCGCCTTGCGCGCGCTTGACCTGAAAGGCCTGACCCTGGGCCAGACCCAGGCGGTGTTCGAAGGCTCGGCCACCGAAACCGAAGCGCGCTTCGAGCTACCGAGCGAATTGCGCAATGACATCGCCCGGGTCGAAATCGTCGGCGAAAACGCGGCCGGCGCGGTGCAGCTGGTCGACGACAGCTGGCGCCGCAGGACGGTCGGCCTAGTTTCCGGGCAATCCGCCGATCTCGCCCAGCCGCTCCTGTCGCCGCTCTACTACCTGCAGCGGGCGCTGAGCCCGTTTTCCGATATCCGCGTCCCGCGTGAGGCGGATCTTGCGGTTTCCATTCCGGCTCTGCTGGATCAGGGCATTTCCGTGCTCATCCTCGCCGATGTCGGCCGCCTGCCCGACAACCTCGTCCGGGATCTCGGCGACTGGGTTTCCGGCGGCGGCATCCTGGTCCGCTTCGCAGGACCGCGCATGGCCGGCGGCACCGACGACCTGATCCCGGTCCCCTTGCGCAAGGGCGACCGGTCCCTGGGCGGAAGCCTGTCCTGGAAACAGCCGCAACGGCTTGCGGACTTCACCGCCGATTCGCCGTTTGCCGGATTGAAAGTCCCCGCCGAAGTCACCGTCAGCCGGCAGGTCCTGGCCGAACCCACGTCCGAACTGCCCGACCGCACCTGGTCGACCCTGGAAGACGGAACGCCCCTGGTTACGGCTGCGCCGAGGGGACGCGGCACCATCGTCCTGTTTCATGTCACCGGAGATTCCTCCTGGTCCAACCTGCCGCTGTCCGGCGTATTCGTGGACATGCTGCGCCGGATCCTGGCGGTTTCGAACGTCGCGCCGCAAGGCTCGCCGACCGGCGACGCCGGCGCTGGCGTGCAAAGCGTCCTGCCGCCGCTGCGCCTGCTCGACGGCTTCGGACGGTTTTCCGCCCCGCCGCCGGAAGTAACCCCGGTCACCATGTCCGATTTCCGCGATGCCCATGCAAGCCGCCACATCCCGCCCGGCCTTTACGGCAGCGAGGACGGCTTCAGGGCGCTGAACCTGCTCGGTCCCGATGACACGCTCTCCCCGCTGGATACCGAACAGCTTGGCGGGAACGCCACCGTCATGGCCTATCCCTCGTCGGACCCGGTCGACCTGCGCGCCACCTTCTTCAGCCTGACCTTCCTGCTCCTGCTGGCGGATGCGCTGATCGTCATCCTGCTGGCCGGCGGCCTCAGTCGGTTGCACCTGCGCCGGTCCGCCGCCTCGGCCGCGGCAGCGGCGATACTGGCGTTCGGCGTACTTGGGGCCGGGATACCGAAGGCCCATGCCCAGACGAACTCCGATGACGTCCGCGCCCTGGAGGCCACACTCAAGACGCGGCTCGCCTATGTTATCACGGGCAATCCCCAGATCGACAACACAAGCGCTGCCGGCCTGTACGGCCTGACCCAGTTCCTGACCGAGCGGACGGCCCTTGAACCCGGAGCGCCGGTCGGCGTGGACATCGACCGCGACGAGCTGGCGTTTTATTCCCTGCTCTACTGGCCGATCGATCCGTCTGCGCAAAAGCCGAGCGACCGCACCATGGCGCGCATCGACACCTTCATGCGCAATGGCGGGACGATCCTGTTCGATACGCGCGATCAGCTCACCGCATCGGCGAACAGTTTCGCCAACACGCCGGAAACTGCGAAACTGAGGGAAATCCTCAGCGGCCTCGACATCCCGCCCCTGGAGCCGGTGCCGCCGGACCACGTACTGACAAAGGCGTTCTACCTCCTGGAAACCTTCCCCGGACGCTACGCCACCGGACAGTTGTGGGTTGAAAGCCTGGACGAAACCCCCGCGGCCAGCGGCGAACGGCCCGTGCGGGCCGGAGACGGCGTGTCGCCGATCCTGATCTCCGGCAACGACTTCGCCGGCGCCTGGGCGATCGACGACACGGGCAATTTCCTGTTTCCCACGGTCCCGGACGACCCGTTGCAGCGCGACTATGCGTTCCGGTCCGGGGTGAACATCGTCATGTACAGCCTGACCGGCAACTACAAGGCCGATCAGGTTCATATTCCGGCCCTTCTGGAACGGCTCGGACAATGAGGAGACGCCATTCATGATCTGGTCCCTCTCCTTCGATCCCCTCATTCCGGTGTGGATGCTTGCAGCCGCGGTCCTGCTGGTCGCCGTTCTGGCGACAATCACCGGGCTGATGCGCCTGAGAGGCTGGTTCCTGCGCGTCGCGACAATGGCCCTCGTCGCCCTGGCGCTCGCCAACCCGGCCATCGAGCGGGAAAACCGTCAACCGCTTTCCAGCGTCGTCGCGCTGGTCGTCGACAAGAGCCAGAGCCAGTTGCTCGCCGACCGGCCGGAGGAAACGGAAACGGCAGCCGCCGAGCTCCAGAAACGGCTGGAGGCCCTGCCCGGTTTCGAGGTCCGGCGCATCGAGGCGAAAAACGCAGGCAACGGCGACGGAACCGCCCTGTTCCAGGCGCTTGCCGACGGCCTGTCCGACGTGCCGCCGGACCGCGTCGGCGGTGCGATCCTCGTCACCGACGGCCAGGTGCATGATGTGCCGGCCAACCCGGGCAGCCTGGGTTTCAATGCGCCGATCCACGGACTGATCACCGGAAAGCCGGATGAACGCGACCGGCGCCTGATCCTGCACAAGGCGCCGCGGTTCGGGCTGGTCGGTTCGGAACAGATCATCTCCGTCCGCGTCGTCGACCACGGACGGGATACGCAGTCGACCGGACGCGTGCGCCTGATCGTCCGCAGGGACGGCAAACTGATCAGCGAGCGCAACGCATCGCTCGGCGAAACCATCGACATTCCGGTCGAGATCGCCCATGGCGGCGACAATATCTTCGAATTCGAGGCGGAAGCGCTGGACGGCGAGCTGACGACGCTCAACAACAAGGCGGTGGTCACCGTCGACGGCATCCGGGAAAACCTGCGCGTTCTGCTGGTGTCCGGCTCGCCCCATGCAGGCGAGCGAACCTGGCGCAATCTTCTGAAATCGGACGCCTCGGTCGATCTGGTGCATTTCACCATCCTGCGCCCCCCGGAGAAGCAGGACGGCACGCCGATCAACCAGCTGTCGCTGATCGCCTTTCCCACTCGCGAGCTGTTCTCCGTCAAGATCGACCAGTTCGACCTGATCATCTTCGACCGCTACGTGCGCCGCGGCGTGTTGCCGATGCTCTATTTCGACAACATCGCCCGTTACGTGCGCGGCGGCGGCGCGGTGCTTCTCGCCGGCGGTCCGGACTATGCGGAGGCCGGCAGCCTGTACCGCACGCCGCTCGCCCCGATCCTGCCGGCGCGCCCGACAGGCGAGATCCTGGAAGAGCCTTATCATGCGGCGGTCGCGGATCTGGGCGCCCGTCATCCGGTCACCCGCGGACTTCCCGGCGCGACTGCCAATCCGCCCAACTGGAGCCGTTGGTTCCGCCTGGTCGACACCGAGGTGGATTCGGGCCAGACGCTCATGACCGGCCCCGGCGACAAACCGCTGCTTGTGCTCAACCGCGAGGGCGAGGGACGTGTCGCCATGCTCCTGTCCGACCATGTCTGGCTCTGGGCGCGCGGCTATGAGGGCGGCGGTCCGCATGTGCCGCTGCTGCGCCGCCTGGCCCACTGGCTGATGAAGGAACCGGATCTGGAAGAAGAGGCCTTGCGGGTTTCCATGCGCGGGCCTGAGCTGATCGTCGAGCGTCAGTCCCTTGGAGAAACCATCGACGAGGTCACCGTCCAGTCTCCGTCGGGCAAGGAAACGTCGGTCGCCATGACGGAAAGCGATCCCGGCCTGTGGCGCGGCACCATGACGACAACGGAGACCGGCCTGTTCACCGTGACCGAGGGTGACAAGACGGCCCTGGTTCATGCCGGACCGCAAAATCCGAAGGAATATACCGACGTGCTGTCGACGACGTCCGTGCTCGAGCCCACCAGCCTGGTGACCGGCGGCGTCACCCGGCGCCTGTCCGATCTCGGCGGCGGCGTGGACGTTCCGCGCATCGTGCCGCTTCGTCAGGCGGCCTCCTACGCGGGAACCGGCTGGATCGGCCTGAAGACGACAAACGCCAGCGTGCTGAACGGGATCGACCGCTATCCGCTGTTCCTCGGCCTCATCGGGCTGGCGGTCCTGCTCGGCGCCCTGTCGCTGACCTGGTACCGGGAAGGCCGCTAGGCTCTGCCGCCGCGAACCTGCCCGCTCGGCGGCTCGCTGCCGTTGAGCGGCGCAACCAGGACCCGCGCCGGATCGACCGGACCGGGCAACGTGATGGAGCCGAAGGCGACCTGCTTGAACCCCAGGGGGCCGTAGTAAGGCGCATCCCCGACCAGCAGGATTGCCGTTTCGCCCGCGGCCGTCGATGCATCGATCGCGGTCCGCAGGAGCAGTTTTCCAAGCCCCCGGTTCTTGAATTCCGGTGCCACGGTCAAGGGGCCGAGCAGCAGGGCCGGCGTGGTGCCGATCGTGATCGGGGTGAGCCGCACGGATCCGGCCAGCGTAGGGCCGGACAGGCCGACGAAACTCAAGGAAGGCAGATGCGGAACGCCTTCGCGGATCCGGAAAGCCGTACGCGCAAACCGTCCCGGACCGAATGCTGCGGCCTGAAGGGCGTCAATCTCGGCCGTATCGGCGGCTTCCTCGAGACGAATGAACCAATTTTCGGATTTCATGGGGCAATTCCTGGCAAGCAAACTGGGATTCGCGCCTGCCTCCATGCCCTGTCTTGATATCGACGTAAGGGGAAACCGGTCAGCCGCGACGGAACAGACGAGAAATGTCTCGTCGGCTGCTTCGTCGTCGCAATGTGGAACCGGTCATCATCGGCTTTACGTCACTCTCTGTCGGCGGTCTTTGCCAAAAGTGGATCGCCGATAGCACGTAAAACGGCAACCGGTCCAGCGGATTTTTTCGCAGGCAACCGAAAAGACAGGATTCCGGCCCTTCCGGTGCCGACTGTCCACGCGTGATAAACACACCATTCAAGTCGTTGATTTTTTAAGCTGTCACGCCACATCGGTAAGAAATGACGCAACAAACGAGGTGAATTATGGGCCTGCTGGTCGACGGTGTCTGGAAGAACGAGGGATACGATACGAAGTCCAGCGGCGGGCGGTTCGTGCGCAAGGAGTCCGCTTTCCGGAACTGGATCACCGCCGATGGCAGCGCGGGCCCGAGCGGAACCGGCAGGTTCAAGGCGGAAGCCGGCCGCTATCACCTGTTCGTCTCGCTTGCCTGCCCCTGGGCTCACCGCACCCTGATCTTCCGCAGGCTGAAAGGCCTGGAGGATCTGATACCGGTCACGGCCGTCGAACCCCTGATGCTGGAAAACGGCTGGACCTTCGGCACACCGGATCCGGTCACCGGCTCCAACTATGCCTGGCAGGTCTATGTGAAAGCCGATCCCCATTACAACGGCCGGGCCACCGTTCCCATTCTCTGGGACAAAAAAACAGGCACCATCGTCAATAACGAATCCGCCGAAATCATTCGCATGTTCAACAGCGCCTTCGACCGACTGACCGGGTCACGGGCGGACTATTATCCGGCAGACCTTCGGGGCGACATCGATCGCATCAACGACCGCGTCTACACCGGCGTGAACAACGGCGTCTACAGGGCCGGCTTCGCCACCACCCAACAGGCCTACGAGGAAGCCGTCGCAGAGGTTTTCGAAACGCTGGATTGGCTGGACGACCGCCTCGGCACCCGCCGGTATCTCGCCGGAGACCGCCTGACGGAGGCCGACTGGCGGCTGTTCACCACCCTCATCCGGTTCGATGCCGTCTATGTCGGGCACTTCAAGTGCAATCTCCGCCGCATCGCTGACTACCCGAACCTGTCCAACTATCTCCGGGACCTCTACCAGACGCCGGGCATCGCCGGCACGGTCGATATGACGACCATCAAGCAGCACTATTACGGCTCGCACGGGTCGATCAATCCGAACGGAATCGTGCCCGCAGGGCCTGTCCTTGATTTCGATGCGCCTCACAACCGGGACCGGCTCGAAGCGGCCTGAACTCTGGGACGGACCGGGTTTGGCCCGACCCTACCAGTATCCGCCGCCGGTCGGGTCCCGGTCCCGGGAACCGAGGCAGAACTCGGCAATCCGGTCCGCGGTCGCCCGCGTCGCATCCTGGGGCAGATCGCCGGGATTGAAGAACCGGGCCTCCAGGATTTCCGCGTTCGGTTGCAGGAATGTCTCCTGGGCTTCCCACCCGGCCACCTCGAAAAGGCCGATATGATCGCGGCCGAAGCTTTCCCGGTTGAGATAAACCCCCAGAAGGCGCAGGTCCTCCGTCGCTGAAATCCCCGCCTCTTCCCGAAGTTCGCGCATGGCCGCCTCGGCCATGGCTTCGCCGCCGTTTACGCCGCCGCCGGGCAGATACCAGCCCCGTATATAGCTGTGGCGCACGAGGAGCACATGATCGTCCGCATTTCGCACGATGATCCGCACTCCGAGGGAAAACGGGTTCCGCAACAGGGACTGGCCGTAAATCAGCCGTTTGGTCAGGGGATTGGGCAACAGAGAAAACAATTTCAACATGGATACGTGCTCAAAAAGAAACGGCAACTCCAAAGTATACGGACGCTTAACCTATGCAACCAATGCAGGGCAGCCACGCTAATTATTGCACTACACAACGGGCAGAAGGCTGACTATTTGAGCAGCAGATTGATTACGAAACAGGCAAAAGTCACAAAACTGCGGCATGTCCCCATCGACAAACCGGCCGCATAACACCAGAGAACAGACCATGCTGAGCACATTCTTTTCCCGTCGCCGCCGCCCGCGGTCCTTCCACTGGAAGCCGTCCGTCGATCTCACCAATCCGCGGATTGCTGCGATCCTGATGACCTTCCCGAGCAACTGACGCTTCGGGTTACCGGTGCCCCGTAAACAGGGAACCGGTTTCAAAAAAGCATCCTCTTCAAAACGGCGCCGCGTTTTTCCTTGACGCGGCGCCGTTTGCTTTGATGATGCCGGCACAATGCTGAAACTCGCACACCTGTCCGATCCTCACCTGGGGCCCCTTCCCGATCCGAAGCTGATCCAGCTCTTCTCCAAACGGATTCTCGGCTATCTGAACTGGCGCACCCACCGCGCCAAGTCGATGGGCGGAAGCGCCCTCGACCAGCTCATTGCCGACCTGAAGGCGCATCAGCCCGACCACATCGCGGTCACTGGCGATTTGGTCAACATCGCCCTGCCGCTCGAAATCATCGGCGCACGTCAGTGGCTTGATGAAATCGGCCCGCCGAACCGGGTTTCCGTAGTTCCGGGCAATCACGATGCCTACGTCCCGGGCGCCCTGAAGAAGGCCGTGGAAGCCTGGCGGCCCTATATGACGGCCGATGCCGGCACCGGTTCGGAAGATCCGAAGGAGACCACCTTTCCCTATGTGCGCCGGCGCGGAGATGTTGCCATCATCGGCGTCTCGACCGCCCGCGCGACGGGGCCGTGGTTCGCCACGGGCCGCGTCGGCAGCACTCAGGCACGCGAACTGCGCCGGATCCTGACCGAACTCGGCGAGCAAGGCCTGTTCCGGGTCGTCCTCATCCATCATCCGCCGTTCAAAAAAGCGACCCACTGGCACAAACGGCTCTCGGATGCGTCCCGCGTCCGTGCCGTTTTGAAATGGGCCGGTGCGGAACTGGTCCTGCACGGCCATACCCATGTCGACAGCAGGGCCGAAATCGAAGGCCCGGCAGGACCGATCCCGGTCATCGGGGTCCCCTCGGCAACGAATGCGCCGGGCGGCAAGAAGCCGGCGGCCCGCTACAACCTGTTTGCAATTTCCCGAAAGGGAAACGGCTGGTCCTGCGATTTTACCGAACGCGGGTTCAGCGAAGCAGGCGAGCCGATAGGGGAATTGTTCAGGACCGAGTTGAAGGTCCCGGGGCAGAACGCTTAGAGCGAACCGCCGTTAAAGCGGATTGGCGAACCAGGCATAGGTCACCAGCCCGGCGGCACCGGCCGCGAGCCCGACGACAAAGGCTCCGAATGCGGCGGCCCAGGAAATCCGGGACTTCGGCCCTTCGGACCCGGCCGCCTCGACGGCGACCTGGCGAAGCCGGTTGTTCAGCCAGTCGCCTTCCAGCGCCTTTTCCCGCTCCAGGATCCGCTCCGCGATATATTCCGTCAGGCAGTCGGCCATATCGTCTATTTCGGCCGTTTCCAGAATGACGACACGGCCAAGCCGCGTATCCTTCACGAACCGGTAGGTTCGCCTGTCGCCTGCGATGACCACGTGACCGGTGACGTCGATCCAGAACCGCGGCGTGGATCCGGCCACAATCTGCAGGGTGAACTGGTCGTCGTCTTCGGGAATTTCCTTGAAGACGTCCTTCATTTCGTCAGCCAGCATTTCCAGCCGGGCGCGTTCGGTATCCTGCAACTCGACGACGACATCGGAGCGCTCGACTTCCCCAAGCTGAACCTTGCGGATGGCATCGCGCAACGACCTGACCCGCGTATGCGGAACCACGTTATCCTGCATTTCAGACATGGCTATCCGGCTCCATCCTCTACTCGCTTCCCTCACCCGATCAGTCTTAACCAATTCTTACTGCGGTAAAACAGACACAAGACCGGCTATCACCGTCTTCCACCGGCATTGCAATAATAATGGTTAACAACAATTAAGCTATTTTGATCAAATTTGCCAGATCGCAGATGCTGGCGAACGATCCGGTGATACGGTATGCAAACTAGAGCACAGTTTCACCGGAGGCCGACGCAATGAAAGTAAACGGGGAAAAATACCGGACCATCTGGGTCGCCGAAGACGGCGAAAACGTCGAGATCATCGACCAGACCAAGTTCCCTTACGTCTTCGAGACGACCTTGCTGCGGACGATGGAAGATGCCGCGCATGCCATCCGGGTGATGCAGGTGCGCGGCGCACCGCTGATCGGCGCGACGGCGGCCTACGGGGTTGCCCTGGCGATGCGCGAGAACCCGTCGGACGACGCTCTCGATGCGGCCTGCCTGGCTCTGCTGCAGACCCGGCCGACGGCGGTCAATCTCCGCTGGGCCCTGGATCTCGCCCGCAGGACGCTCATCCAGATCCCGCCGGAAAGCCGCAAGGAAACCGCCTATAAACTCGCCTCGGATGTCTGCGACGAGGACATCGCGATCAACATGGCGATCGGCATGCACGGCATGGATCTGATCACCGAAATCGCAAAGACGAAGGCGCCCGGCGAACCGGTCAATATCCTGACCCATTGCAACGCCGGCTGGCTTGCCACGGTCGACTGGGGCACGGCGACGGCACCGATCTACATGTCCCATGATTCCGGCATTCCGGTTCATGTCTGGGTGGACGAAACCCGCCCGCGCAACCAGGGCGCCTTTCTGACGGCCTGGGAACTGGGTCACCACGGCGTGCCGCACACGGTCATCGTCGACAATGCCGGCGGCCATCTGATGCAGCACGGCCAGGTCGACATGGTCATCGTCGGCACGGACCGCACCACCGCGTCCGGCGATGTCTGCAACAAGATCGGCACCTACCTGAAGGCGCTGGCCGCCAAGGACAACGGCGTTCCCTTCTATGTGGCCCTGCCCTCGCCGACCATCGATTTCACCCTGTCCGACGGCGTCCGCGAAATTCCGATCGAGGAGCGCTCGGCGGCCGAGGTCAACCGGATGACCGGCCGGTCGGAAAGCGGCGCGATCGAGACCATCGAAATTGTCGCGGAAGGATCGGACGTGGCCAACCCGGCCTTCGACGTCACACCGGCGCGCCTCGTCACCGGACTGATCACGGAACGTGGTGTTCTGGAGGCCAGCCGGCAGGCGATTGCAACCGCCTTTCCCGAGCGCGTCAGACCTGCGGCTTAGGTCCGGTCGGCCAGGAACGGCACGTGCGGGCCCTTGTCCTTGCCCAGGAGCCCGCTCGATCGCGGGTCGTCGGTCACTTCCAGAGCACGCTTGTAGGGTTTGAAACCGCAGGAACGGTAAAAGCCGATCGCTTGCGGACTGTCGCCGGTACAGGTGTGCACCCAAAAGCGTTTCGTCTGCGCCCGCGCCCAGACCATCGCGGCGGCCTGCTGCATCAGCCAGCGGCCGAGCCCGGTCCCGACGGCCGAGGGCACGAGACCGAAATAGGCAAGTTCCGGATTTTCCGGATCCGAATAATCGATTTCCAGAAGCCCCATTGCGCGCCCGTTCATCACAGGCGTGAAGACCTCAAGGCCGGGTGCCGTCAGCACGGCTTCCAGGCTGTCGTCATCGAGCACGAGCCTGCCGAACCAGAGCCAATCCTCGCCGATTTCGCGGAACAGTTTTTTATACTCCGTAACATCGGGCGCAACCCACCGCTCCAGTGACACATCCTCCCGCTCCCTGGCGAGGGGCGTTTCGGGCGGAGCCGTCATCTCAAGATAGGTCACGACAACGGCAATCTTGTCGTCGGGAAGGTCTGTGTAGCCGTTCAGGTCGAGCGAAGCGGATGACATGAGTACTCCTGTTTTCCCAGCCGGTTACCAGCCCGGAAACCACGGTTCAACCGGTCAGAACAAATTGCTGCCCAAAAAGCAAAAATTAAGCGTAAGCGCGAAGCCGACCCCATCTAGCGCGGCATGAGGTTATGGGCGAGAGGTTGTGACACTGAAGGAGCGGAGGAGCTTACGGTGTCAGTTTCTATGTCTGCGCCTATGACTGATGATAGAAGTTTCCATGTTCTTGAAGCGGTT
>NZ_JABFCZ010000014.1 GCF_014692675.1 Roseibium aggregatum
ATTATGAGGACCAGACTGCGCGGATCTCCATCTTGGCCGGGGCTCGACCCCGAGACCGGATACGTTGACGCAGACTGAACAGAGCAATCTTCAAATTACCCCTTGCAGACGGGGCGGGCCATACGTTTCTTCATTGTCCGTTTAACGGATTGACCGCTGCAGCCGGCAAGGCATACTTGTCGGCATGCGGCTTTTTTTGTTTGTCCTCTTCCTGTCGCTTGCCGCCCCGGCAAGCTTTGCGCAGAAGGCCCCCGAGCTGGGGCCGGATGTCGATGCGCCTTCTCTCGACGACCTGCATTCGCTTCCCGAAAGCGATCAGGACGAAACGGGCGGCAAGGTCGTCGCCGACGGCAGGGATGAGGACCAGAAGGCCATTGACGAGCTGTTCAAGAAGCTCGCCGCTGCGGAAACGCCGGAGCAGGCCCTCGCCATCGGCCAGCAGATCCAGGCAAAGTGGCTGGATTCGGGAAGCGATACGGTCAATGTACTGATGACCCGCGCTGCGGCCGCCCTTCGGGGCAACAAATACGGCCTGGCGCTCGATCTGCTCGACGTGGTGGTGACGCTGAAGCCGGATTTCGCGGAAGGCTGGAACCGGCGGGCGACGGTCTACTACATGGAACAGGACTTCGGCCGGTCGCTGGTGGACATCGAGCGGACGCTCGCCCTGGAGCCGCGTCATTGGGGGGCGCTTTCGGGGCTGGGCATCATCCAGCGGAGGCTTGGCGAGGACGACAAGGCGCTTGCAACCTTCCGCCGTGCGCTGGAAATCAATCCGGGCCTCAAGAACGCCAAGGAAGCGGTCGAGGACCTGGAAAAGGCGGCCGAGGGCGAGGCGATCTGACAGGTCCGGGGTTGTTACCGATGATATGAAAAAAACGGCGGCCCGAGGCCGCCGTTTTTCGTTGTGCTCTATAAATCGATTAAACGGTCAAATGCCGCCCTGACCGTCGCTGCCGACAAAGGCGATCCGCAGCATGTTGGTCGATCCCGGTGTGCCGAAGGGAACGCCGGCGGTCACGATGATCCGCTGGCCGGGTCTGGCAAACCCTTCCGAGTAGGAAATCCGGCAGGCGCGGTCGACCATGTCGTCCTCGTTCGTGGCATCCTCGCTGACCACGCAGTGCAAGCCCCAGGCAAGCGACAGGCGCCGGGCGGTGGTGGTCACCGGAGACAGCACGATCACGGGCGAGGCGGGACGTTCGCGCGACGCCCTGAGCCCGGTCGCGCCGGACGTCGTGTAGCAGACCACCGCGGCCAGTTTGAGCGTTTCGGCAATCTGCCGGGCGGCAGCGGAAATCGCATCCGCGCCGGTTGCCTCCGGCTCCGCGCGCTGGGCGTGGATGATGGCAAGGAAATTGGGGTCGCGTTCGACTTCGTGAGCGATCTTGTCCATCGTTTCGACGGCTTCGACCGGATAGGAGCCCGCCGCGGATTCCGCAGACAGCATCACCGCATCGGCGCCTTCGAACACGGCGGTAGCGACGTCGGACACCTCGGCCCGGGTCGGGACCGGGGCGGAGATCATGGATTCCAGCATCTGGGTGGCAATGACCACCGGCTTGCCGGCGCGCCGCGCCGCGCGGGTGATCTGCTTCTGCAGGCCCGGAACCTGTTCCAGCGGCAACTCGACGCCGAGGTCGCCGCGGGCAACCATGATGGCATCGGACAGTTCGATGATCTCGGCCAGGCGGCCGATCGCCTGCGGCTTTTCGATCTTGGCCAGAACGCCGGCCCGGCCGCGGGTGATCTTGCGCACTTCGGCGATGTCGTCGGGGCGCTGGACGAAGGACAATGCGATCCAGTCGACCTTCTGGTCGAGAGCCGCAACCAGATCCTTGTGGTCCTTTTCGGTCAGAGCGCTTGTGGCGATTTCCGAATCGGGAACGCTGACGCCCTTGCGGTCGGACAGCTTGCCGCCGACCACCACTTCCGTGACGGCGCGGGTGCCCGAGGCCTCGATGACTTTCAGCTGGACCTTGCCGTCGTCGAGCAGCAGCCTGTGGCCGGGCTCAAGCGCCTTGAAGATTTCCGGATGGGGCAGATAGACCCTGTTGACGTCGCCGGGTGTGGGATCGTTGTCCAGGATGAACCTGGCGCCGTTTTCAAGCTGGACCGGTCCGTCGGCGAACGTACCGACGCGCAGTTTCGGCCCCTGCAGGTCCGCCAGAATGCCAATCGGTCGTCCGACTGATTCTTCCACCGAACGAATGCGTTCAACCAGCATCTTCAGACGATCATGATCCGTATGGCTCATGTTGATGCGGAATACGTCCGCACCGGAGCGATACAGTTTTTCAATGATGTCTTGTTCTGAGGAAGAGGGACCGAGAGTTGCCAGAATTTTAACTCGTCGGTTACGCCTCATCGCCCACCTGTCCCCTGTTGCACCGGCTCCGTGAGCTGGACCGTCCAGCTGCTCTGCTCGCCCGTGTCTATTTCAAAAAAGCCCGTACGTTCATACCCGCGGGCGACGCAGTCTTCAATTCCGCGGATGGTGAATTCTTTTTCACGGGTGCACATGAAGGCACGTCCGCCCCATTCGCCGAACTGGTCGTAATCAACTGCGTAGATGTAATAGTATCGTGACACCAGCGAACCGGGAACCAGTGTTTCACAGGAACTGGGGGTCAGATTCCACCAGCCTTCGGTGACCCAGTCGTTCTTGTCCTTGTAACCGATCGCCACGCCGACCTGACTTTCGGTCTTGTTGCACAGGCGCAGATCCGCCTTGGCCGTGCCGCTGAATGCGGCAAAAGACAGCATGGACAGAAAGGCGGCGCTTGTCGCTTTTCCGACGAAGCCCAACCCAGCCTGCTTTCCGGCCCGGCGTCGTTTCCTGTCCCTAGTCATGCGCTGTTTGTCGTCTCGCGGCGTTATAGACAATAAGCTTTTTGCGTGGACGCATCCGTATTGTCAACGATGATGGACCAAAGTTATTGACATTCATAGAGTTTGACCCCCGCTTCCTTCAAGGAGCGGGCAGATCGGCTTCTGATTTGATAGTACGCTTTGTCTCCAGAAATGAGGCGGGATCAAGGCCAAACCTTTTTCATTTCGGATTGTTTCGTTGGTTCACGGTTGTTCCTTTGCTTGTCGCGCCAAATGATTGACAAATTGCTGCTGTTTATCCGGTTGCCATCCGAACAGGGACAAACTTGCACAGGATATGTGCCGTGTGGCGGTCTTGCGGAAAGAGAACGATGGGAGATTTGTCCGGTCGGGGGACAATCAACGAAAAACTTGGAACGAAGATCGCCTTGTCCTAAAACATCCCGGACTTTCGGCACGCCCCGCAACCCGCTCCCCGCAACCCGCTCTAAGACACCGTTCATGACACTGCATTCGACCCATGCCGGCGCCGGCTTCGTACCCACCGAGACTGTTCCGGGGAACCTTGCTGGCGGACTGCTTCTGCTGTGCGACCATGCCAGCAACCGGGTGCCGCCGGATTATGGGGACCTGGGACTGCCGAAGGAGCAGTTCGAACGGCACATCGGCTATGACATCGGTGTCCGTCCGCTGACGATGGAACTGGCGCGCCGGCTGAATGCGCCGGCCCTGATGACGACCTTTTCCAGGCTCCTGATCGATCCGAATCGCGGCGAGGACGATCCGACGATCGTCATGCGCCTGTCCGACGGAGCGGTGGTTCCGGGAAATGCCCGGATCGATGCTTCCGAACGGCAACGGCGGATCGAACGATTTCACCGGCCCTATCACGACCTGATCGACCGGACCCTGGACCGGATGCTGGAGGCGGCCGCCCCGCCCGTTATCATCTCCATTCACAGCTACACGCCGGTCTGGCGGGGTGTTCCCCGTCCCTGGCATGCCGGGATCCTGTGGGATTCGGACCACCGCGCCGTGCGGCCGTTCCTGGATCAGCTCGGTGCGGACCCGGACCTGGTCGTCGGCGACAACGAGCCTTATGACGGGGCCTTGAAGAACGACACCATGTACCGGCACGCGACCAGACGGGGCCTTGCTCATGCGCTGCTTGAGGTGCGGCAGGACCTGATTGCGGACGAGGCCGGTGTCATGAGCTGGGCCGACCGGCTGCAGCCGATCCTTGAAGATCTGGCAAAAAGGCCCGATCTTCGGGCCATCGAACATTTTCCGTCGCGCAGTGACGGGCCCGTGGCCCGCTGACGCACCCGGATAGAGAGGAAGTCCATGGACGAAAAGACAAAGACCGAACTGGAGGCGGCCGCGTTCCGTCGTCTCGTTTCCCATCTGCGCGGCCGGACGGACGTGCAGAATATCGACATGATGAACCTGGCCGGCTTCTGCCGCAATTGCCTGTCCAACTGGTACCAGGAGGCGGCCGCGGAAAAGGGCCTTGATCTGGGCAAGGAAGACGCGCGCGAGATCGTCTACGGGATGCCCTATTCGGAATGGAAGGAAAAATACCAGACCGAGGCGAGCGATGCCCAGAAAGCCGCTTTCGAGGTGAACAAACCGCAGCATTGAGCGGTAAACGAGCGCGCGTGCTTGACCTTGGGACCCAACTCTGGCACCGCACTAGCCCACATTGAGAATCCGTTGGCCCGGCGCTTCGACCGGCCGGCTGAATGACAACAAGAATCTACAGACAAGAATCCACGAAGGAGACTTTCATCCATGGCAGAACCGGGTGGTGTTGCAGCCGATCAATTGCGGGCATTCGTTGAGCGCGTCGAGCGGCTGGAAGAAGAAAAAAAGGTCATCTCCGACGACATCAAGGATGTTTATGCGGAAGCCAAGGGCAACGGCTTCGATGTGAAGATCCTGCGCAAGGTCGTCTCCCTGCGCAAGAAGCAGCCGCACGAGCGGGAAGAGGAAGAAGCCGTCCTCGATCTCTATCTGCATGCGCTCGGCATGGCGGGGCCGGCAGAGGGCTAGGTTTTCCTGACCCGCAACAGCGGGATCGGCACAGACAAAAAGAGCGGCTTCAAAGGCCGCTCTTTTTTATTGGCTTATAAATGGTCCGGGCTATCGGGCGAACGTCACCGGCAGGACGACGACCGCCGGACCGTCGAAACGGTCGGTGCGCAGCGATCCGTAGGGGAATTTCTCGAACCCGCCGCGAACGAACCGGTTTCCAGGATCCAGCAGATTGTTCATGGAGCGCTGGAAGGGATGGCGCAGGGAGGCGAACAGCCGGTTGCGCGTCGTGCTCCGGCCGGAAATCAGCTTCGGCTCCGACTTGTCCGGCAGGCTGGCAAATCCGGCCAGCGGATCCTTGATTTCCTCACGCGGGATCCTGCCCGAAACAGACTGGCTGGAGGGGGCGGGGCGCTTGGCCGGCAGGTTGCCGGCAGCAGAAAGCCCCTGGCCGCTTCGCGTCTGACCGTTTGTCCCGGCAGGGACTGCGGTCGCGGTCGCAGAGGCATAGGCAAGGGTCGTCGGCGCCGCCGGTTTTGTGGCCGGCGTACCGGTGCCCGTCGCAGCGGCAATCGCCGAAACGGGGTCAAGTGCCGGCTGCTTTGCCGGAACCGGAACGCGGCCCGATACGGACGCTTCGGCAAGCGCAGCCTGTTGGGTTGCCTTGATCAGCTTCTCGCGGGCGTCCTTGTCCGGCAGGTTGCTGGCGACATTGAAACGGCCACCGATCGGCGCGGATGCCGACGGCGAGGTCTGGCCCTGTTCAAGCGCGACCCGTTGTGCCTCCAGTGTATTGGGGGCCGCGGGTCTGCCGACAGGGGCAGCCGAGGCGAGCTGGACTCGGGTCTCCACCGCGTGAACCGGCTTCGGGGTCGGTACGGTGCCAATGTCGGCCAGGACGATCTGATTGGTGTCAAGCGGGACCGGCGGGGCCGTTGGTGCAGGCGCCGGCACACCGGCCGGCGTGGAATTCTGCGAACTCCTGACGCCGGGCAGGACGCCTTCGGGCAGGCTGGGGCCGTTGTCGGGCCGGACCGATGCCACCCGCGAGCGTTGCGCGGTGTCCGAATTGTCGTTCGACCTGAACAGGCTTGCCAGCAGATTTGCGGGCGGACGCGGCCCGTTGTCGTCCGCATTGGTCAGGCTCTGGCCTGTGGTCTTGTTCGGTTCGGGTTCCGCTCTGGCAACCAGGGTCGGACGGGTGGGCCGGCTCTTGCCGGACCGGGCCTCGGCCAGCGCCAGCTTGTAGCCCGAAAGCGGCTTGCCGTCGCTTGGAATATGCAGCGTCTTCCCGTCCGGGAACACCTTGGCCAACTGGCTGCGGGTCATGCGCGGCCAGTGGCGGACGCTGCCGGTATCCATGTGAACGAAGGGGGAGCCGGAGGTGGGATAGTAGCCGACGCCGCCGACCTGTTTGCGCAGGCCGGTCACCCGCAGCTTGTAGAGATCGACGCCGGGGATGAAGAAATCCATCGCCTTGCCGAGCATGTGCTGGCTGTGCTTAGCAACGCCCTTGGAGCGGCTCCGCAGCATGTTGTTGGTCGCCGGCGAGCGGTAGCTGGACACCACGTTGATCGGCTGTGTCGCCCCGACCTTCTGATAGACTTCCCAGACCAGGTCGAGCAGTTCCGGGTCGATCTTGGTCATTTCGTTGCGGCGCCAGTCGCGCAGGAAACGGTTCGCTTCGCGCAAGGCGGACGGAATGTACCGGCCGTTCTTCTTGAAGGTGATCGATACCCGTTCCTTGGTATGCAGATTATAGAGGTGCAGCGTCCGGGTTTCGGCTTCCGCATCGGCAACGGCGAATTGGGAAACCGACAGCGCGAAAAGCAGGCACGTGAATGCCAGGGCGCGCTTCAGTCCAATGACGGCGTCGTATCCAACAAACCGTTTACGCAATAATCCGTCTCGCCGTTTGTGATGGCCTCAGCCATTCCCTTGCTCCCCAGCAGGTGACGGCAAGGTAGCCTCGGGCAGGTTAAAAAGATTTTACCCTGTTTTCGTTTGATCTTAAAACGTGGCAGAAATGCAACGATAAAACTCTTTCTCGCTAAAATGCCCACGAAAAACAAGCCCGCAACTGGCAAATTGCGGACTTTTGCGTCGCGATTTTTTCGATTCGGGGCCGTTCACCGGGAACGAGCAGGTGGTTACGCGGCGGCGTCGTTGCCGGCTGATTCGTCTTCTTCCTCCAGACCGTATTCCTTCAGTTTCCGGTAGAGGGTCGATCTGCCGATTCCGAGCCGTTTGGCGACTTCGGTCATGCGGCCGGAGTAGTGGTTGATGGCCGTGCGGATCAGTTCCTCCTCGACATCGGCCAGTTTGCGGACGTGGCCCTCATTGTCGAGGTTGCGCATGAAGCCGAACGGGGCGGCGTGCTCGAAGGCGCTGTAGCTTGACGGCGGCACCGGATCGCGCGGAAGGGCTGGCGGCTGGTGCACGGCCGGAGCCGCATCGGCCTCGGCCTGCGCTCCGCCCGCCGGGGCGGGCGCGGAGGGCTGGACCGGGTGATCGATGGCGGCTGCCACCTGCGGAAAGTCGTCGATCGTCAGCCGGGCGCCGTCGCACAGGACCACGGCTCGGAACACCGTGTTTTCCAGTTGCCGGATGTTGCCGGGCCAGTGATAGCGCTGCAGCATCGCCATGGCCTCCGGCGCAATGCCGGTCACCTGAGGCTTGCCTTCCTCCGCCGCGAAGCGGGCAAGGAAATGGCGGGTGAGGGCCGGGATGTCCTCCAGCCGGTCGCGCAGCGGCGGGATCCAGATCGGAAACACGTTCAGCCGGTAATAGAGGTCTTCGCGGAACGTGCCTTCCTTGACCAGGTCGATCAGGCGCCGGTTGGTCGCGGAGATCAGCCGGAAATCAACCTTGACCGGGCGCTTGGCGCCGATCGGGTCGATCTCGTTTTCCTGGAGCGCGCGCAGGAGCTTGACCTGGACCTCGGCCGGCAGTTCGCCGACTTCGTCCAGGAACAGGGTGCCGCCATGGGCCTCCTGAAACTTGCCGACATGCTTTTCCACCGCACCTGTAAAGGCGCCCTTCTCGTGGCCGAACAGGATGGATTCCACCAGATTGTCGGGGATCGCGCCGCAGTTCACGGTGACGAGCGGTTTCGATTTCCGGTCGCCGGAGCCCTGGATCGCGCTGGCGATCAGCTCCTTGCCGACGCCGCTTTCGCCCTCGATCAGGATCGGGATGTTGGAGGAGGCTGCCCGTTTGCCTAAGTTGATCACCCGCTCCATGGCGGGGGAATGGGTGATGATATCGTCGAAGGTCAGCGTGCCGGAGGCCTGCTTGCGGAACCGGGTGATCTCGTCTTCGAGTGCGGAGGTCTTAAGCAGGTTGCGGATCGAGACATCGAGGCGTTCCGGCGCCACCGGCTTGACCACGAAATCCTGCGCGCCGGCGTTCATGACGTTGACCACGGTGTCGATGCCGCCGTGGGCGGTCTGCACGATGACCGGCGTGGCGATCTTGTCCGCGCGCAGACGGGTGAGGACACCGATCCCGTCGAGTTCCGGCATGACCATGTCGAGAATCACCAGATCGATGTCGGTCCCTTCCGGTCCCGTCATGATGCGGACGGCTTCGGCCCCGTTTTCGGCGGTCTTGAAGCGATAACCGAATTTCTGCACCGCCTCCTGCAGAAGGCGGCGCTGGATCGGATCGTCATCGACTATCAAAATCTTGCCGCTGGTGGCTGTCATGGTTCACCGTTGCTGTTGGATGCAAATTGTCTCAATTCGGGCCAGTCTGGTCGCAGATGGGTAAACAAATCCTCCAAGCCGATGCAAAAATAACTGCCCTGTGGAATTGCGATGGGCCGGTTATCGGGCCTACAAATTCAAAAAGCGCCGGATTCGGTTTCGAATCGGCCGTTTCATTCCTTCGTGCCGTCCGGAGACGTTCCTATGCGCCTTGACCCTGCCGTGTTTTCGGCCTCGCCTGCCTCGCCAGATACAGATCTCGGGGACCTACCGGAATGGGACCTGACCGATCTCTACAGCGCCATCGATGCGCCGGAGGTCGCCGGCGACCTGGCTGCCGGGCTCGACCGGGCGAAGACCTTCGAGGCGTCCTACAAGGGCCGGCTTGCCGATCTTGCAGCCAACAATGTGCCCGCCCTTGTGACCGCGATCCGGGCCTACGAGGAGCTTGAAGACCACCTCGGGCGGCTGATTTCCTATGCGGGGCTGGTCTATTCGGGCAACACCACCGATCCGGCACGGCAGAAGTTCTACGGCGACGTGCAGGAGCAGATCACCACGGCCGGCTCGCATCTGCTGTTCTTCACCCTGGAATTCAACCGCATCGAGGACGACGTCATCGAGGCGGCCTTCAAGACGCCGGGCCTGGAGCATTACCGGCCGTGGATCGAGGATCTGCGCAAGGACCGGCCGTACCAGCTGGAAGACCGGGTCGAGCAGCTCTTCCATGAAAAATCCGTCACCGGCCGGGGTGCATGGAACCGGCTGTTCGATGAAACCATCGCCTCTCTCACATTCGAGGTGGATGGCAAGGAACTGGCGATCGAGCCGACCCTGAATTTCCTGCAGCATCCGTCTCCGGAAAAGCGCAAGGCGGCGGCGGAAGCCCTTGCGAAGACTTTTTCGGAAAACCTGCGCATCTTCACGCTGATCACCAACACCCTTGCCAAGGACAAGGAAATCTCCGACCGCTGGCGGCATTTCACGGATATCGCCGACAGCCGTCACCTGGCCAACCGGGTGGAACGCGAGGTGGTTGACGCGATGGTGTCGGCGGTACGCGACGCCTATCCGCGCCTGTCCCACCGTTATTACGTGCTGAAGGCCAAGTGGCTCGGCATGGACCAGCTCAATCACTGGGACCGCAACGCGCCGCTGCCGAAGGCCGATACGAAGGTGATCTCCTGGTCGGAAGCGAAGGAGACGGTGCTGTCGGCCTATGGCGCGTTTTCGCCGGACATGGCCGATATCGCCGGCCGGTTCTTTGACAAGAACTGGATCGATGCGCCCGCCCGGTCCGGCAAGGCGCCGGGGGCGTTTGCCCATCCGACCGTGCCGAGCGCGCATCCTTACGTGCTGGTGAATTACCAGGGCAAGACCCGCGACGTGATGACGCTGGCCCACGAGCTCGGCCACGGCGTGCATCAGGTTCTGGCGGCCCCCAACGGCGCGCTGATGGCGCCGACGCCGCTCACCCTTGCCGAAACCGCCAGCGTGTTCGGCGAGATGCTGACGTTCAAGTCGCTTCTGGAAAAGGCGCAGACGAAGGAAGAGCGGAAGATCATGCTCGCCTCAAAGGCGGAGGACATGATCAACACGGTCGTGCGCCAGATCGCCTTCTACACTTTTGAGCGCAAGCTGCACACGGAACGGCGCAACGGCGAACTGACCGCTGACAAGATCGGCGAGCTGTGGATGTCGGTACAGGGCGAAAGTCTCGGACCCGCGATCAAGATGCAGCCGGGCTATGAATGCTTCTGGACCTATATCCCGCATTTCATCCACTCGCCGTTCTACGTTTACGCCTATGCCTTCGGCGACTGTCTGGTGAACTCGCTTTATGCGGTCTACGAGGAGGCGGAGGCCGGCTTCCAGGAGAAGTACTTCGATCTTCTGAAGGCCGGGGGCACCAAGCATCACTCGGAACTGCTTGCGCCGTTCGGTCTCAGCGCAAGCGATCCGGATTTCTGGAAAAAGGGTCTGTCGGTGATCGAGCGGATCATTGACGAGTTGGAAGAACTGGACGGCTAGCGTGGTCGTTCTCCAGAGGAGCAACGCGGATGGCTTTTCGGCACACGCCCTATGACGGGTCGAAGCGTCCCTTCACTGTCGGGCTCGAACCGGTCGATTTCTCCCGCTGGCTGGATCCGGACGGATATCTGGTTGCGCATCTGAAGCGCAAGATTGAGCTTCTGGAAACGGCGCATACCCAAGTGTTCCGGGCCGAATCCGGAACCGAAGAGGCCCAGGCCGAAGTGCTGGACCTGATCCTTGGCGATCTCGCCGCCCATCACACGTCGACCCATTCGGTTTCGTCCGATGCGGTGGAGGTTCTGGACGGCGGTCCGACCGTTCGCCTTGCCGATTATGCGCCGCTTGAGGCCGCGTCCCGGCTGGTGCAGGAAGACCTGGTCCTGATGCTAAAAGGGCAGGACGGTTACAGGCTCGCCGCCGCGTCGCTGTGCTTTCCCTCATCCTGGTCGCTTGCAGAAAAGTTCGGCCAGTCGATGCATTCCATCCATGACAATGTGCCCGGCTTCAACGATGGCCGGATGGGGCAGGTGGTCGCGCGGATCTTCGACAACCTGACCAGCGAACAGCTTGTCGGCCGCTACAACTGGTCGATCTACGACGATCCGGACCTGCATCATCCGCAGGCCAAGCGGCTTGCGCCGCAGATCGTGGAAGAAGGGGCCGGCGCGCTTGCCCATCTTTTCGTTCGCGTCGAACGGCAGACCCTGCGCCGGCTGCCTGTGTCGGGCGATATCCTGTTCACCATCAAGATCCATCACGATCCGGTCTCGCTGTTGAAGGCCCATGAGCGGGGAGCGGACCTGGCGGCCGGTCTGGCGGCCCAGCTGCGCGATCTCGACGACCGGCAGGTCGCCTACAAGGGGCTCACCCGCTACCGGGCGGCGATTGCGGAGGAACTGGAAAACCTTGCGCCGTCCGCGCCGGAGGCGGTGTAGGTAGCGTTCGCGCATTCCCTTTGTTCCGGCGATGATCTGGCCGCGCCGAACTGCGTACCTAAATTATTGACGGCATAACCGGAGACTTGCAGACGTCATGGCAGGGGAAAAGGATCGCGAGGCAAACCGGCTGACGGGCCGGGTCGGGCGCTATGCAAAGGTCGGGACCAGTGTCGGCGGCATCGCCGCCAAGCTCGCCGGTGCGCGCCTGTTCGGCATCGACCTCGACAGCGAAAAGAACGCGGCCGAAATCGCCGCAGCACTTGGCGGGCTCAAGGGTCCGCTGATGAAGGTCGCGCAATTGCTGTCGACCATTCCCGACGTCCTGCCGCCGGAATACACCACCGAACTGGCGAAGCTTCAGGCCAATGCGCCGCCCATGGGCTGGGCCTTCGTCAAGCGGCGGATGCGGTCGGAACTTGGCGCCGACTGGCAATCCAGGTTCAAGGACTTCGGCAAGGAGCCTGCGGCGGCCGCCTCGCTCGGCCAGGTTCACCGGGCGGTCGCGCACGATGGCCGCGAGCTTGCCTGCAAGTTGCAATATCCCGACATGGCGTCCGCGGTCGAAGCCGACCTGAAACAGCTGCAGATGCTGTTTTCGATCCACCGGCGCATGCAGGCGGCAATCGACACAAGGGAGATCTCCAAGGAAATCAGCGCCCGGGTGCGCGAGGAACTCGACTATGTGCGCGAAGCGGCCCACATGGCCGTCTACCGGGCCATGCTTGCGGACAATGACCGGATCCGGGTTCCCGAAGTGGTCGACGAGCTGTCGACCGGGCGCCTCCTGACCATGAACTGGCTCGAAGGCGCGCCGCTGCTTGAGTTCAAGGAGCACAGCCTGGAGGAACGCAACCTCCTGGCCACCACCATGTTCCAGGCCTGGTGGCACCCTTTCAGCCACTACGGACTTATCCACGGCGATCCGCATCTGGGCAATTACACGGTGTTTCAGGAAGACGGCAAACCCGCCGGCATCAACCTGCTCGACTACGGGTGCATCCGCATCTTCCCGGAAAGCTTCGTCGAAGGGGTCGTCGATCTTTATCTGGGACTGCTGGAGGAGGACGAGGCCCGGGTTGTGTCGGCCTATGAGCGCTGGGGCTTCAAGGATCTCAAGCGCGAGATGATCGACGTCCTCAATATCTGGGCGCGGTTCATCTACGGGCCGCTTCTCACCGACCGTGTGCGCTCCATCGCGGACGGGGTGAGTCCCGCAGAATACGGGCGCAAGGAGGCGTTTCGTGTCCACAGCGCCTTGAAAGAACTCGGGCGGGTCACTGTGCCGCAGGAATTCGTCTTCATGGACCGCGCGGCGATAGGTCTCGGCGGCGTTTTTCTTCACTTGCGCGCCGAATTGAATTTTTTCCGTCTTTTCAACGAACAAATCGAAGATTTTTCAGCAAAAACAGTGGCGGAACGGCAGCGGAAAGTGCTTGCCTCGGTGGGCTTTCCTTTTGAAAAATCTGCTGCCTGATCCGCTCCGGCACGTTATTGCAGGTTGACGAATGTACGTTTGTTTACGCAAAACGTTGCCCACTCCGTCGGCTTTCATGTAAGAAGTTTGCCGACGACAGCTTTTCAATCGGGGGACTACATGTCTGATAATTCCGCGCCCGCAATGGACTACGAGGCACACGAGGCCACCTACGAGGGATTTATTAATATCTCAAAGGTCGGCACCGTCGCCGTTCTCAATATCGTCCTGTGCCTGATCCTGTTCTCGTTCGGCGGCACCGCCGCCGTCGTTTTCGGATGGCTCATGCTGATCGCGACGATGGTTGCTGCCGCAATCGGTCTCGCACTCGGTGCGAAGGGTTGGGTCCCGTCCATGGCCGTCTTCGTGCTGACTGCCCTTCTGGCGATCCTGACCGTCTAATCGATCCATGAAAAGGCATCCTTGGTGCGCGCCCGGGATGCTTTTTTTCTCTTGGGAGGTTACCCATGAAAATTGCTGTGCCGCGTGAAAGCGACGCGGATGAAACACGCGTGGCCGCAACGCCCGATACGGTCAAGAAGCTGATCGGTCTGGGAGCCACGGTGTCCGTCGAAAAAGGGGCCGGTGTGGCCTCGCGCATACTCGACGCCGATTTCAAGGATGCGGGCGCCACGATTTCCGCAAGTGCCGCAGCCACGCTCAAGGACGCGGACGTTGTTCTGAAGGTCCGCCGGCCGAACGCCGATGAACTCAAGGCAATGAAGAGCGGTGCGCTCGTCATTGCCACCATGGACCCTTACGGCCATGAGGATGAGGTCAAGGCAATGGCCGAAGCCGGTGTCGCCGCCTTCGCCATGGAATTCATGCCGCGCATCACCCGCGCCCAGGTCATGGACGTCCTGTCCTCGCAGGCGAACCTTGCCGGCTATCAGGCCGTGATCGAGGGCGCCTACGAATATGACCGCGCCATGCCGATGATGATGACTGCCGCCGGCACCGTTCCCGCAGCCCGTGTCTTCGTCATGGGCGCCGGCGTTGCCGGCCTCCAGGCGATTGCGACCGCGCGCCGTCTCGGCGCCGTGGTGAGCGCCACGGACGTCCGTCCGGCTGCAAAGGAACAGGTCGAATCGCTCGGTGCGAAATTCATCGCCGTCGAGGACGAAGAGTTCAAGCAGGCCGAAACCGCCGGCGGCTATGCCAAGCAGATGTCCGAGGAATACCAGAAGAAGCAGGCCGAACTGGTCGCTTCCCACATTGCCAAGCAGGACATCGTCATCACGACCGCGCTTATTCCCGGACGGCCGGCGCCGAAGCTGGTCTCCAAGGACATGCTCGCCAGCATGAAGCCCGGTTCCGTCATCGTCGACCTCGCGGTCGA
Organism: Roseibium aggregatum; assembly: GCF_014692675.1. GTDB lineage: Bacteria > Pseudomonadota > Alphaproteobacteria > Rhizobiales > Stappiaceae > Roseibium > Roseibium aggregatum_C. The sequence continues at coordinate 14,359 of NZ_JABFCZ010000014.1, forward strand.
GCGGGGCGGGAACGTGGAAGGTGCCAAGCCGGGCAAGGTGGCGACCGTTTCCAACGTCAAGATCGTTGGCCATCTCAACATGGCCGGCCGGATCGGAGCTTCCGCCTCCGCTCTTTACGCCAAGAACCTGTTCGCGTTCCTGGAAACCATGATCGACAAGGAAACCAAGTCGCTGAAGCCCGATTGGGAAGACCAGCTGGTGACCGCAACCGTCCTGACCCGCGATGGAAAGGTGGTTCATCCCGCCTTTGCACCGGCAGAGGCCTAAGGAGGGAAGTTATGAGCGAATTGTCTCAAAGCGAAATTCTGGAGCGGGCGAATGCTGCGGCGGATGCCGCACGTGAAGCCGCGACAACGGCACATGACGCGGCCGTGGCCGCGCAGGGCTATGTGGACCAGCTGACGGCCGGTGCCGGCGATACCGCCATGCATGTGGCGGCATCGGGAAGCGTGGTCGAACCGTTCGTGTTCCTGTTCTCGGTGTTCGTGCTGGCGATCTTCGTCGGCTACTACGTCGTCTGGTCGGTGACCCCGGCCCTGCACACACCGCTGATGGCGGTGACGAACGCCATCTCGTCCGTGATCGTCGTCGGCGCGCTTCTGGCCGTCGGCGTCGACCTGACGGCAGGCGACGGGGCGCTGATGGCGCGGATCTTCGGGTTCCTGGCCTTGGTGCTGGCAAGCGTGAATATCTTCGGCGGCTTCCTCGTGACCAGCCGCATGCTTGCCATGTACAAGAAAAAGCAGCGATAGGAGGCCGATCTGATGTCTGCAAATATCACGGCGCTCCTCTACCTCGTTTCCGCCGTTCTCTTCATCATGGCGCTTCGCGGCCTGTCCAGCCCGGAAAGCTCGCGCAAGGGCAACTACTACGGCATGCTCGGCATGACCATTGCCGTGGTCACGACCCTGCTTGCCTCCGGCGTCACCATGGGCTCCGGGATCCTGATCCTGGCCGGTGTGGCTATCGGCGGGGGCATCGGCGCGGTTATCGCCCGGCGCATCCCCATGACCGCCATGCCGCAGCTGGTTGCCGCGTTCCACTCCCTGGTGGGCCTGGCGGCGGTTTTCGTGGCTGCGAGCGCGATTTATGCGCCGGAAGCCTTCGGCATCGGCGAACCGGGAAGCATCCACGCCCAGGCGCTGGTTGAAGCCGCGATCGGTGCCGCGATCGGTGCGATCACCTTCACCGGTTCCGTCATCGCCTTCCTGAAGCTTGACGGACGCATGTCGGGCAAGCCGATCATGCTGCCGGGCCGTCACCTGATCAACCTCGCCCTGGCCATTGGCCTGGTCGCCTTGGTGGTCGGTCTGGTCAACACCGAAAGCGCGCTCATCTTCTGGGGCCTGGTGTTGGCGGCCTTCCTGTTCGGTATCCTGATCATTATCCCGATCGGGGGCGCGGACATGCCGGTGGTGGTCTCCATGCTCAACTCCTATTCGGGTTGGGCGGCAGCCGGTATCGGCTTCACTCTCGGCAACATGGCCCTGATCATCACCGGCGCGCTCGTCGGTTCGTCGGGTGCGATCCTGTCCTACATCATGTGCAAGGGCATGAACCGCTCGTTCATCTCGGTGATCCTCGGCGGCTTCGGCGGCGAGACCGCCGGTCCTGCCGGCGGTGGCGAGGACGATCGTCCGGTCAAGCAGGGGTCTGCCGAAGATGCCGCCTTCATCATGAAGAACGCGTCCAAGGTCATCATCGTGCCCGGTTACGGCATGGCCGTTGCCCAGGCCCAGCATGCCCTGCGTGAATTGTGCGACCTCTTGAAGGAAGAAGGCGTCGAGGTGAAATACGCCATTCACCCGGTTGCCGGCCGCATGCCCGGGCACATGAACGTGCTCCTGGCGGAAGCCAACGTTCCTTACGACGAGGTGTTCGAGCTGGAAGACATCAACTCCGAATTCGCGCAGGCCGATGTGGCCTATGTGATCGGGGCGAACGATGTCACCAACCCGTCGGCCCGTGACGATCCGCAGTCGCCGATCTACGGCATGCCGATCCTCGACGTCGACAAGGCCGGTACGGTTCTCTTCGTCAAGCGCGGCATGGGTTCCGGTTATGCCGGTATCCAGAACGAGCTGTTCTTCCTCGACAAGACGATGATGCTGTTCGGCGATGCCAAGAAGATGACCGAGGAAATCGTCAAGGCGATCTGACCGGTCGAACCATCCGATTTTGGAAGGGCGCGGGGTCAATCCTCGCGCCTTTTCTTTTGGAGCTCATGTTCTTTTGCCCGGCATGGGGTATAAGCGCCCCATGACCGCGCCCGCTGCCTTTGTCTACAATCCGCCTGTGGAGCCCTGGCTGGAAATCCTCCACCGGGATGAGGATTTGTTGGTGGTCAACAAGCCGAGCGGCCTGTTGAGCGTGCCGGGAAAGGCCGCCGAACACGCCGATTGCGTCGAGGCGCGTGCCCGTGAAGCCTGTCCGGAAGCAAGGATCGTCCATCGGCTCGATATGGATACCTCCGGCATATTGGTGCTTGCCATGAACGCTGCCGCGCACCGGCATCTGGGGCTTCAGTTTGAGCGCCGCAAAACGAAGAAGACCTATGTTGCCAGGGTCTGGGGGCAAGTGGCCGCGGACGAGGGCGAGGTCGATCTGCCGCTCATCTGCGACTGGCCCAACCGGCCCAAGCAAATGGTGTGTCACGAACGCGGCAAGCCGGCGCTGACGCGCTGGAGGGTCGCGGACCGGGATGAGGTTTCGACGCGGGTGAGGCTCGATCCGTTCACCGGCCGCTCGCATCAGCTCAGGGTGCACATGCTGGCCCTCGGCCATCCGATCCTCGGCGATCGTTTTTATGCCGAGGCGGAAGCGCTTGACGCTTCTGATCGGCTCGCGCTGCATGCCGAGGAACTGACCCTGCATCATCCAGCCGATGGCAGACTGGTCACCTTCCGCGCGAAGTGTCCGTTCTGAGAGGTTTCAGACGGCCTGCCGCCCCAGGTCCTCGACCTGCTTCAGCCATCTCTTGCGTTTCTCGTCGCCGACCGCCTCCACCATGCCGAAAACCGTGTCGCGGACAGGTTTGAAGCCGATGAACTTCAGGATATTGCGCTCCAGGCTCTTGAGGCTGTGCCCGCCGTACCAGAAGCGGTAGATCAGGGCGGGCATGCCCATGGTCACGATGACCCGGGCGGATTTGCCCGTCAGCCGGCCCTTGGGCCATTTGCCTTCCTCGGCGGGTTCGAAGGCGGTATCGCGGTGAAACACCTGCTCCAGGAAGGCTTTCGTCAGGGCGGGCAGGGTTCCAAGCCATAGCGGATAGATCAGGACCACATGGTCCGCGGCAAGCATCTCCTGCGTGATCTGCTCCAGGGCCGCCGGGACCGGTGCGGTGTCGTAGTCTTTCGCCGATCGCAGGATGGGAAAGTCGAGATCTGCGACCCGGACCACATCGACAATGTGTCCGCCTGCTTCCGCGCCCTGGCGATAGCTTTGGGCAAGGGCATGGCAGAAATGGTCGGCGTCCGGATCGGGGTGACCGTCGATGACAAGTATTTTGCGTCCGCTGGCCATGACCGATGCTCCCTCGTGAAGTGCGATAAAGGCAGCTTAACGGGTATCGGCGGTGCGGAAAATGATCGAGGTCACGGGCACGCTCGGGGCCTGCCCGCGCAAGGCACCCGGCTAGGACTGAATGGACTTGTTGACCCTGGTCAGGCCGTCGCGGGCCAGAGCGTTGGAGTTATCCAGGTTCAGGGCCTTGTTGTAGTTCCTGCGGGCGTCTTTCGGTTTGCCCAGGAGTTCCAGGGCGACGCCGCGGTTCGCCCAGGCAACGGACGACTGCTTGTCCAGGTTCACCGCCATGGACAGATCGGTGAAGGCCGCATTCGGGTCGTTGACGGCGAGATAGGAAATGCCGCGGGCGGTGTAGATCTCGCTGACATTCGGGCTCAGGCCGATGGCGGTTGCGAAATCCTCGATGGCGCGGCTGTGCTGGCCCTGGGCCTGATAGATCAGGCCGCGATTGTAATAGGCGCGGGCATCACCGCTGTTCCGGGCGATGACCGAGTTGAAGTCGGCCAGAGCGGCGCCGTAATTGCCCTGGGTCCGGTAGGCGTTGCCCCGGCCCACATAGGCCGCATCGTAGTCCGGCTTGATGTTGATGGCCCGGGTATAGTCGCCGATCGCCTGCTGGGTTTCGCCCATGCGGCGAAAGACGAGGGCCCGGTTTGTATAGGTCTGGTAGGAGCGGGGATTGAGCTGCAGCGCGACATTGAAATCGGCGATCGCCTTGTCGAGCTTGCCGGCCTGTCCGTAGGCGATGCCGCGCGTATTGTAGGCGCTTGCGTCCTGCGGATTGGCCTCGATCACGGCGGTCAGCGAATCGATATTGGCGGAGGATCCGACCGCCCGGTCGATCGGCACGTCGTCATAGACACCGCTGGACTGGCATGCGCCCAAGCCTGCCGCAATCCCGACGGCGAGCAAAAGGCCGAGCGCATGTTTCGGATTGAGGGCGGAGCGCATTGCATGTGTTGGGTGCTGAATCATCCAGTCCGGCTGCCTGTGCTTTGAAAGCTTTAATGTCTGCTTGGAGCGTGATCGTGTCGAAAATACGTTTTGAGACCAGAATAAACAGTAAAAGCCGGCCGATTGTTCGGCCGGCCCGTAACTTGGCCTGATTTCAGGTATGTAATCTGATCCGCACTCTTAGTGGCGGGGGGCGCGGCCCGGGAGCAGGCCTTCGCGCTGAGCCCGCTTGCGGGCCAGCTTGCGGGCGCGGCGGACGGCTTCAGCCTTTTCGCGCGCCTTCTTTTCCGAGGGCTTTTCGAAATGGCCACGGAGTTTCATTTCGCGGAAGACACCTTCACGCTGCAACTTTTTTTTCAGCGCCTTGAGCGCCTGATCGACGTTGTTGTCGCGAACCAGAACCTGCACGCGTTTTTTCCCGTTCTGAGACGTGCCGCGAGCCTTTCGCGACCGTGATTGTAACCTGAATTGCGGTGAGCTTTGTTGCCGTCTGCTGTGGCGATCGTTTCTGTTGAGCACGGGCTCTCCAGGGTCCATGGACCCGGGCCTGGCACATGCGTGCAGAAACACGTCGCCGCTGACGCGCCGCTCACAATGCGCGCGGTCATATCAGAAGGCCTGTGAATTGTCTACCGGCTTTCAAAAAGATTTCGGCACCGTCGGCAGCGGTTTCGGTCTGCTGAAATTGCCGTTCTGGACAGGGCCGCTTTCGCGGGTTAGAGGAAAGTACGCATTGTCGCGGACACTCTGTCGAGGCGCTATGCGATTTCCTGGAGGCTCAAATGGCTGGCTGGGACGGTATCCGTCCGGGCAACGGCGGTTTTCTGGCGCTTTGGAAGAGCGACATCCGCCCGACGCTTGCGCTCGGCTTGCCGCTGGTCGGGGCCCAACTGGCCCAGATGGCGATCAATACGACCGACGTCTTGATGATCGGCCGTCTCGGCGCGCCAGAACTGGCGGCGTCGGTGCTGGCGTTCAACATGTACATGTTGCTCTGGTTCTTCGGCATGGGTGTGATCCAGGCGGTGATCCCGCTGGCGGCGAAGGCCCGCGGGCAGCGGGCCATGCGCGACTTGCGGCGGTCGGTGCGCATGGGGTTCTGGGTCGTCGCCTTTTATTGCCTGCCGGTGTGGGGGCTGATGGTTTATGCCGAAGAAATCTGGCTGTTCCTCGGACAGGACCCCCGGATTGCGGCAACGGCGGCCGGCTATATGGGCGTCCTGAAGTGGACGATGTTTCCGGCTTTGAGCATCATGGCGGTGCGCGGTTTCCTGACGATCATGGAACGGGCCCAGGTGGTGCTTTGGGCAACGATTGCCGGGGCGCTGGCCAATGCCGTTCTCGATTATCTGCTGATCTTCGGACACTTCGGCTTTCCCCGTCTCGAGCTTGTCGGCGCGGGGATCGCGTCGGTCATCAGTTCGGCCGTGACCATGGTGCTGCTGTTTGCCTATGCGGCGCTGCATCCCCGGTTGAAGCGATATTACATCTTCGGCCGGATCTGGCGCTCCGACTGGCCGGCCTTCTTCCAGATCCTGCGGCTGGGCCTGCCCATCGGCGTGACGATCATTCTGGAAGCGGCGCTGTTTTCGGGATCTGCGATCATGATGGGCTGGCTCGGGACCCTGCAGCTGGCCGGCCACGGGATTGCGCTGCAGATCGCATCGCTCACCTTCATGGTGCCGGTGGGGCTCAGCCAGGCCGCCATGACGCGCGTCGGACTGGCGTCGGGACGCCGGGATATGGCCGGGGTCGGGCGCGCCGGCTGGACGGCGCTGGTGATCACCATGAGCGCCATGACCTGCTTCGCCGTGTTGTTCTGGTCGATCCCCGAATCCCTGGTTTCGCTTTACCTGGATTTCAGCAACCCGCAATCCCAGTCGGTGCTGGCCTTCGGCGCCTCGTTTCTCGCGGTCGCCGCCTTTTTCCAGATCGCCGACGGCGCCCAGATCATCGGCGTCAACAATTTGCGTGGCCTGGGGGATACCAAGGTGCCGCTGATTTATGCGTTCGGCGGTTACTGGGTGATCGGGATCAGCCTGTCGCTCGGGCTCGGCTTCGGTCTTGGCCTGGGCGGGGTCGGCATATGGTGCGGTCTCGCCGGCGGGCTGCTGACCGTTGCCCTTCTGGCCAATCGCCGCTTTTACCGCCGCGAGGCTCTGGGACTGCTGTCCTGAAATTTCAGAAAATTATGCGGCGGTCAGGGGGCTGATGCGGTTGACGTGGCCCATCTTCCGGCCGGGCCGCGCCTCGCGCTTGCCGTAGAGATGCAGCCGGGCGTTCGGGTCGGCGAGGATTTGCGGCCAGGCTTCGCATTCGTCGCCGATCAGGTTTTCCATCACCACGTTAGAGTGGCGGGCGCAGGCGCCGAGCTGCCAGCCTGCAACCGCGCGCATGTGCTGCTCGAACTGTGAGGTCAGGCAGGCATCCTCGGTCCAGTGACCGGAATTGTGCACGCGCGGTGCGATTTCGTTGACCAGCAGGGTTTCGCCGTCGGGCCCGCGCGACAGGAACATTTCAACGCCCATGACCCCGACGTAATCGAGTGAGGACGCGATCCGGATCGCCATGTCACGGGCCGCGGCCACGGTCCCGGCGCCGACATTCGCCGGCACGGTCGAGGTCTTCAGGATGTGGTTCTCGTGATGGTTTTCCGAAACGTCGTAGGCATCGCATTTGCCGTCGAGATCGCGGGCGACGATCACCGAGACCTCACGTTCGAAACCGATCAGTTCTTCCAGGACCGCCGGTGCGCGGCCGATCCTGTCGAAGGCGCCTTTCACGTCTTCCGGCTTGCGGATCATGACCTGCCCCTTGCCGTCATAACCGAAGCGGCGGGTCTTCAGGACGCCGGTGCCGCCGAAGCGCTCGAGCGCGGCCTGAAGATCCTCATCGCTGTCAACGCGTGCATAGCCTGCGAGCGCCACGCCGGAGCCGGAGAGGAAATCCTTTTCGCTCAAGCGGTCCTGGGAGACTTCCAGGGCCCTGACCCCCGGACGCACGGGCACCAGCGATGCAAGATGGGCTGCCGTCAGGGCGGGCACGTTCTCGAATTCATAGGTGACCGCCGAACAGGCGGACGCGAAGGCGTCCAGCGCCCCGATATCCTCATAGGGCGCGATCGTGTAGGCGGAACAGACGTCGAAGGCCGGACTTTCCGGATCGGGGCAGAAGATGTGGGCCTTCAGTCCAAGGCTTGCCGCCGACAGCGCGAGCATGCGGCCGAGCTGGCCGCCGCCCAGAATGCCGATCGTATCGCCGGGAGAAAGACGGGTGTTCTCGTTCATGGCTTAAATCTCAGTCGTCGGACGGCCGTTCGGCGACGTCCGCGGTGCGTTGGGCCCGGTAGGCCTCCAGGGCTTTTTCGATGTCCGGATTGCTCAGGGCGAGAACGGCGGCGGTGAGGAGGGCCGCATTGGTCGCTCCGGCCTTGCCGATCGCCAGGGTGCCGACGGGAATACCGCCCGGCATCTGCACGATGGACAGAAGGCTGTCCTCGCCGGACAGGCTCTTGCTTTCAACCGGAACGCCGAACACGGGCAGGGGGGTGAGAGCCGCGGTCATTCCCGGCAGATGGGCGGCCCCGCCGGCGCCCGCGATGATCACCTTGAAGCCCTCGGCCTTCGCGCCTTTCGCGAAGTCGTACATCCGGTCCGGTGTGCGATGGGCGGACACGATGCGCGCGTCGTAGGATATCCCAAGCTGATCAAGGGTCTCGGCCGCATGTTTCATGGTCGGCCAATCGGACTGGCTTCCCATGATAATTGCAACGTCGGCAGCGGCCATAGCGTGTGTCCTGACTTGATGGTGCCTGGAAAGGCGCGGAGTATAGGCAGCGGCTTTGCCGATGCAAGGCTGTTTTGAAGGAAACCCGGGACAGGCGACAAGAGGCCTAGGCGATGATGTCGGGGAAGAGCTGATCCTCGAGAGAGCTGATCCGGTCCTTGATCATCAGTTTCTTCTTTTTCAGCCGCTGAAGCTGGAGCGCATCGCAGTTGGCGGTGGCGGCCAGCGCTTCCACGGCCACGTCGAGGTCGCGGTGTTCCTGGCGAAGCTGCGCCAGCTCAATTCTCAGTGCCTTTTCATCCGCTTCCGACATTGCACTCCCCCGACAAACGGTACGCCGGTGTTTCCTATTGCATAAAATCCCGTTTCGACAAGCGTCTCGTTCCGCTCCAGGTGAAAATAAGGCAGTGTGACGCCACATTCTGCGCCTCCTATTCATAGCAGATTGCAGAATCAGCTGATGCGAATTGTCGCAATAGGAAGCTTCAAATCGGCCTCAGGATTAAGGTTTTCCTAGCCTTGTACCCAGGATTTACACGTTCGACGGCAAATCTTTCTGCCGGAACGTAAACTGCAATCGACAAGGCCCGGAAGCCGTGGCACCATATTCTGGTTTGAGGCCAACAGACAGGAGGCAATTCCATGTCCATGCAGTCGCATCTAGCAGAACTTGAGCGCCGTCACGCAGCGCTGGAACGCAAGATCGAAAGTGCTCTCCTTCATCCGAGTACGGACTCGCTGGAATTGACCGATATGAAACGACAAAAGCTCAAGATCAAGGACGAGATCGAGCGAATACGCAAGGACGAAACGCTTCACTGACGAAGCTGTCGGTTTCGAAAACGCCGTGGAATTCCGCGGCGTTTTTCATTGGGTCTTCAGAAAACGGATGATCTCGGACACCGGTTCGGCGTCGTTGAAGTAGAACCCGTGCGCCCCGAACGGACCGCAGGGATTGCGGTCCGGCTTTCCCGGCATGGACATCCAGGCAATGCTGGCCTTGCCGCGCGACCAGTTCACAAACGCGGGGGCGTGGGCCGGTGGGGACTGGCTGCACCGGTCGCCGCGGTGATGGACGATGAGGACTTCAGGCAGGACCACGGGCGAAATCAGGGTCTGCATGGCCTCCTTGTAGTTGCCGGAAACCATCACCGCCGCATCGACCTGTGCGCCCAGTGCCACGGCCGCGGCAACATGGCTTGCGCCGCGGTCCACGCCGACGAGGAAGACCTTGCGCCTGTCGCTATGGACATTTGCCGCGTTCGCTACTGCGCGCGGAACCGTAATCACCTTTGTATCGAACCCCGCCTGCCGGAACTGTTCCCGGTTTCGCATGACGAAATCGCTGGCAACGGGGCCACCGGCACCGGGCATCAGGATCACGAGCGGTTTCAGGCCGGTGAAGGCCAGCGCGCCCCCTGTCGAAGAGGGCGTCGCGGCAAGCAGCGCCAGAAAAAATGTCAAAACACGCAAGCGGTTCATTGCGGCGGACCTTCAACCGTTCCCGAATGTTAGATCGAATTGCGTGTTTCGATAGTTTCCCTGGCTTGCGCGCGGCGTGATCCCTGTCACATCTGACAGGGATTCAGCCATGCGATTGAAATTGTGGTTTCCGGGAGGTTAACGGTTTACAGCGCCTTCGCCTGCTCCCGCAGGGCGAATTTCTGGATCTTGCCGGTCGAGGTCTTGGGCAGTTCGCAGAAAACGATGGTCCTGGGCGCCTTGAAGCCGGCGAGATGTTCGCGGGCAAAGGCGATGATATCCTCTTCGGTGACGGTCGCGCCTTCGCGCAGTTCGACGAAGGCGCAAGGGGTTTCGCCCCATTTCTCGTCGGGTCGGGCAACCACCGCCGCGGCCTGGATCGCCGGGTGCTTGTAAAGCACGTCCTCCACCTCGATGGAGGAGATGTTCTCCCCGCCGGAAATGATGATGTCCTTGGAGCGGTCCTTGAGCTGGATATAGCCATCCGGGTGCAGCACGCCGAGGTCGCCGGAATGGAACCAGCCGCCGGCGAAGGCTTCTTCGGTTGCTTCCGGGTTCTTCAGATACCCTTTCATGACCACATTGCCCCTGAACATGACCTCGCCGATCGTCCGGCCGTCGGCCGGCACCGGTTCCATGGTGTTCGGATCGAGGACGGTCAGGCCTTCAAGCGCGACGTAGCGGACGCCCTGGCGCGCCTTCCTGGACGCCTGCTCGGCGGCGGGCAGGGCATCCCATTCGCCCTTCCACTCGTTGACGACGGCGGGTCCGTAGACTTCCGTCAGGCCGTAGAGGTGGGTGACGTTGAAGCCGGCGTCCTTCATGGCCGCAAGCACGCTTTCCGGCGGCGGGGCGGCGGCGGTGAAGAATTCGATTACCCGGTCAACCTCGCGCTTGTCGGCGGAGGAAGCGTTCAGAAGCGTCGACATGATGATCGGCGCACCGCAGAGATGGGTCACGCCCTCGTCGGCGATCAGGTCCCACATGGCCTTGGGCCGGACCCAGCGCAGGCAGACATGGGTGCCGGCGACGACCGAAAGCGACCACGGGAAACACCAGCCGTTGCAGTGAAACATCGGCAGGGTCCAGAGATAGACCGGGTGCTTGGCCATGGAGGCGGTGAGGACGTTGGCCTGGGCCAGCAGATAGGCGCCGCGGTGATGGTAGACGACGCCCTTCGGATTGCCGGTCGTGCCGGAGGTGTAATTCAGGGAAATGGCGTCCCATTCGTCATCGGGCAGGGACCAGGCGTAGTCCGGATCTCCGCTTGCGACGAATTCGTCGTAATCGAGCGTGCCGAGCCGCTCGCCGTCCTGGGGGAAAACGGGGTCGGAATAGTCGATCACCACCGGCTTCACTTTTGCAAGGGCCAATGCTTCCTTCATCACCGGGGCATATTCCCGGTCCGTGATCAGGACCTTCGTGTTCGCATGGTCGAGCTGGAACGCGATGATGGCGGCATCGAGACGGGTGTTGAGCGAATGCAGCACGGCCTTGGTCATGGGCACGCCGTAGTGCACCTCGATCATCGGCGGCACGTTGGACAGCATGACGGTGACCGTATCGTCCTTGCCGATGCCAAGCCGGCTCAACGCCGATCCGAGTTGGCGGCAGCGGCTATAAAGGGTCCTGTAATCCAGGCGCTGGGAACCATGGACGACAGCGATGTGGTCCGGAAAGACATCCGCGGCCCGGTTCAGAAAGCTCAGCGGGCTCAGCGGTGCGTAATTGGCGGCATTCTTGTCGAGCCCAGTCGAGAAAGGGCTGGTTGTGGCGTCCATGGCCGGATCCTCCCGAAGATCGTTCTTGGAGCCATCAAATCTCTATCGCCCGGTTTTTGCAACGGTTCTGAAGACTAGCAATCCGACTAGTTGTGCGGTGCAAAATCCAATCGCTCAGGAGAGGTACATGCTGAGCCCGTCATAAACCAGCTTCACGCCGATGACGCCCATCAGAATGTAGATGATCCGGTAGAAGAAGCCGGGGTCGACGACCCGGACCAGCCAGACCCCGGTCAGCGTGGCGATCGGCGCGATCGGCAGCAGGACGGCCGAGGTCTCCAGATTGGTCGTGTCGAACTGTCCGAGCATGAAATAGGGGATCAGCTTCAGGAAGTTCAGGGTGGCGAAATAGATCGCTCCGGTTCCGGTAAAAAGCGTGGGAACCAGTCTGAGCGGCACCATGTAGAGCTGGTAGGGCGGGCCGCCGGTATGGCTGACGAAGCTGGTGAAGCCGGAAACGGTTCCCCAGAAATAGCCCTTCAGCCTGTTGTGCTGTGCCGGGACATGCGCCTGCTTCCCCTTGTACAGGTAATTGGCCACGAAAAGCAGGGCGATCACGCCGACCATCAGGGTGATGAAATCCTCGTGGACATAAGCGGCGGTGGCCCAGCCGATGCCGATCCCGAGAATGCCGGCGGGCATGAGGATGATCAGGCTCTGGCGATCGAACGTTCCCCGGTAGGCGAAAAGCGCCACCGCATCCATGACGATCAGGATGGGCAGCATGATGCCGGCTCCCTGGATCGGCGAAATCACCAGCGCCATCAGCGGAACGCCGAGCATGGCGAGCGTTCCTCCGAAGCCGCCCTTCGACATGCCGACCAGAAAGACAGCGGGAATGGCAGCGGCATAAAACAGCGGGTCGGAAATGGGATGCATCGAAGGTGTCGGATCGGGTCTAAGAGAGGTGAGCGAGAGAAGCACGCAGAGAGTATCTACGTAAAGCCCCGATCCCTTCTAATGTCGTATTGGCCGGAGCCTTGCAAGTATGGATGCTGTCGCGCACTGTTCTCAAAAGTCTCCGCGCCGGATATCGATGCCGCGTGTCGGGGACGGATGTTTCTTGGGAGGAACGGGAAAAATGGCAAGCCGGTATGCTGAAACCTATCAGTCCTGGAAGAACGCGCCTCACAGGTTCTGGAAAGAGGCGGCCGAAGAGATCGACTGGGTCAAGAGCGGGGACGAGGCGTTCGACGGCAGTTCCGGCCAGTACGGCCGCTGGTTTCCCGACTGGGAATGCAACACCTGCTACAACTGCCTTGATCGCCATGTGGAAGGCGGCCGTGCGGATCAGCCGGCCCTGATCTACGACAGCCCGATCACCGGCACGGCCGCGACCTACAGCTACAAGGACCTGCTGGACCGGGTTCAGGCCATGGCGGCCGTCCTTGCCGATAACGGCATCGGACGGGGCGACCGGGTCATCATCTACATGCCGATGATCCCCGAAGCGGCGATGGCGATGCTCGCCTGCGCGCGGCTCGGCGCGATCCATTCCGTCGTCTTCGGCGGTTTCGCCGCCCATGAGCTTGCCACCCGGATCGATGATGCCGCTCCCAAGGCGATCATTGCCGCCTCCTGCGGTATCGAACCCGGACGGGTCATTGCCTACAAGCCGCTGATCGATGCGGCGATCGACCAGTCCTCCCACAAGCCGGACGCCTGTTTTGTCGTGCAGCGGCCGCAGCAGGTGGCAGACCTTGTCGAAGGGCGGGATCACGATCTCGGGCTGCTGATGGAAGCGGCCTTTTCGGCAGGCCGGACCGTCGATTGCGCCACGGTGAAGGCGACCGATCCGCTCTATATCCTCTACACCTCCGGCACGACCGGCCAGCCCAAGGGTGTGGTGCGCGACAACGGCGGTCACATGGTCGCGCTGAAGTGGTCGATGAGCAATCTCTACGACATCAAGCCGGGCGAGGTCTTCTGGGCTGCGTCCGATGTTGGCTGGGTGGTGGGTCATTCCTACATTGTCTACGCCCCGCTGCTGCACGGCTGCACGACAATCGTGTTCGAAGGCAAGCCGGTCGGCACGCCCGACGCGGGCGTCTTCTGGCGGGTTATTTCCGAACACAACGTGGCGTCGCTCTTCACCGCGCCGACCGCGTTCCGGGCGATCCGCAAGGAAGACCCCGACGGCAAGCTGATGGCGCAATACGACCTGTCGAATTTCCGCGCCCTGTTCCTGGCCGGCGAGCGCGCCGATCCGGATACGGTGAACTGGGCGGCGGACCAGCTTCAGGTGCCGATCATCGACCACTGGTGGCAGACGGAAACCGGCTGGTGCATCGTCGGCAATCCGCTCGGTCTCGGCCAGTTGCCGGTCAAGCCCGGATCGCCGACCGTTCCCATGCCGGGCTACGATGTGCAGATCCTGGACGATGCGGGCCATCCGCTGCCGGCGAACACGCTCGGCAACATCGTGATCAAGCTGCCGCTGCCTCCGGGATGCCTGCCGACGCTGTGGAACGCGGAAAAGCGGTTCCACGACGCCTATCTTGCGGAATTCCCCGGCTACTACAAAACCTCAGATGCCGGTGTCATCGACGACGACGGCTATCTGTCGATCATGTCGCGCACGGACGACATCATCAACGTGGCGGGCCACAGGCTGTCCACCGGCGCCATGGAAGAGGTGCTCGCCACCCATCCGGCGGTCGCCGAATGCGCGGTGATCGGTATTGCCGACCAGTTGAAGGGGCAACTGCCCTGCGGCTTCGTCGTCCTGAAGGCGGGCGTCAATCGGCCGCATGAGGAGATCGAGGCCGAATTGGTCAAGCTGGTCCGCAACCAGATCGGCCCGGTCGCGGCGTTCAAGCTGGCGATCACTGTCGAGCGTCTCCCGAAGACGCGCTCCGGCAAGATCCTGCGCGGAACCATGCGCCAGATCGCCGACGGCGAGAGCTACAAGATGCCGGCGACCATCGACGATCCGGCTATCCTCGATGAAATCTTCGGGGCGATGAAGGAGCGCGGTCTCGCCGGCTCCAGCTGACGCGCGCAAACCGGGCCGTGGCAAAACGGAGGCAAAGAAGCCATCGACATGCGGACATGAGACTCTTATGTTCGGGTCGCCGTTTCGACGGCCCGTTCAATAAATGCCAAGAGGTTTTCAGTGTCCCTTGAGAACAAGGTTGCCATCGTCACGGGCGCAGCCCGCGGGATTGGCTATGCCGTCGCCAAGCGTTTCGTCATGGATGGAGCGAAGGTCGTCATCGCGGATGTCGACGATGAGGCCGGACAGAGCGCGGTCGAGGACCTGTCGGGCTTCGGCGATGTGATCTACCTGCATTGCAATGTGGCCGAACGCCTGGATGTGCGTAATCTGGTGGCCGAGACGCTCAATGCGTTCGGCGACATCGATGTTCTGGTGAACAATGCCGGCATCGTCGTCGGATCGGACTTCCTGGATCTTGAGGAAGACGACTTCGACCGGGTGCTGTCGATCAACCTGAAGGGCGCCTTCCTGTGTTCCCAGGCGGTGGCCCGGCACATGGTGGAAAAGGTCCAGAGCGGCGGCGCACCGGGGGCGATCATCAACATGTCGTCGATCAATTCCGTCGTCGCGATCCCCAACCAGATCCCCTATTGCGTCTCCAAGGGCGGCATCAACCAGCTGACCAAGGCAACGTCGCTGGCGCTTGCCCCCCATGGCATCCGGGTCAACGCGATCGGTCCGGGCTCGATCATGACGGACATGCTGGCATCGGTGAATGACGACCCGGCCGCACGGAACCGGATCCTGTCGCGCACGCCGATGCTGCGCATCGGCGATCCGTCGGAGATCGCGAGCGTCGCGGCGTTCCTGGCGTCTTCGGATGCAAGCTACGTCACCGGCCAGACGATCTATGCCGACGGCGGGCGCCTGCCGCTCAACTACACGGTTGCGGTGCCCGACGAGGATTGAGATCCGCTATAACGTAAAAGATATTGCCGTGCCCGCGTTTAGAGCATCGGACGATAACTTTGAACCATTTGACCGGTGCGCTTTTGTCTGCTGACAAGGCGGGTCGCGTGCCGTGGTGTTTCCCACCACAAGCGCGAGCCAACGCAGTCAGCGGGCAAAAGAGCCCGGCCCTTCGGGTGTCTGAAAGCAGCCCATCGGCTGTGTTGCGCCGCTTGCACGATGCACCGCATCGCGCTTCGCGACGCGCCTGGCCGAGTGAACTGCTTTCAGAGATCAAATGCTTCAAAGTTATCGCCCGATGCTCTAGCCCGCCTGAGACGCGGGCGCGGTCGTTTCCGGGGTGTCCGTGTTGAACTGCAGACGCGCCAGCTTGGCGTAGAGCCCGCCTTGAGCGGAGAGTTCGGCATGGGTGCCGGTTTCCACGATCCGGCCCGCCTCCATGACGATAATCCGGTCGGCCTTCAGCACCGTCGCCAGACGATGGGCGATCACCAGTGTGGTGCGGCCCTGCATCAGGCCGTCCAGGGCATCCTGAACCAGCTTCTCGCTTTCCGCATCCAGCGCGCTGGTCGCCTCGTCGAGCAGGAGGACCGGCGCGTCCTTCAGGATGGCGCGCGCAATGGCGATCCGCTGGCGCTGTCCGCCGGAGAGAGTGATGCCGCGTTCGCCCACGGCGGTTTCATAGCCGTCGGGCAGATTGGTGATAAAGGTGTCGGCATGGGCCGCCGCGGCGGCCGCGACGATCTCGTTTCTGGAGGCGTCGGGCCGACCGTAGGCGATGTTTTCGGCAATGCTGGTGCCGAAAACCGCGGTGTCCTGGGGGACCAAGGCGATGGCGCGTCTCAGATCCTTCGGATCGAGCGAACGCAGATCGAGCCCGTCGAGGGTAATCTGCCCCGATTTCGGATCGTAAAACCGCATCAGCAGATGAAACAGCGTCGACTTGCCCGCGCCCGACGGTCCGACGACGGCGAGGGTTTCGCCCGGTTCGATCGTCAGGTCCACGCCGTTGAGGACCGGCATGTCCTTTGCCCCGTCGTAGGCAAAGGAGACACCGTTGAAGGCGAGCGCGCCTTTCGGCCTGGCGGGCAGGGCAACGGGATTGTCGGGCGCTGCGATTTCCGGTTCGATGTCGAGAAGCTCACTGAGCCGTTCCGCGGCCCCTGCCGCCTGGGACAGTTCGCCCCAGACTTCCGACAGGCTTGCCAGCGACCCGGCGGCCAGGATGGAATAGAGCAGGAACTGGCTCAATGTGCCGCCGGTCATGCGGCCCGCGAGCACATCGCTGGCGCCGATCCACAGGACCGCGACCACGCTGGCGCCGATCACGAAGATCGCAAAGCCGGTCAGGACCGCTCGGGCGCCGGTTGCCAGGCGAGCGGCGCGGAAAGCGTTCTCAGCGGCATTGCGAAACTTCGCAGCCGCGTAGGTTTCGTGGGTGAAGGCCTGCAGGGTGCGGACCGCGCCCAGCATTTCGGCGGCATAGGCGGAGGCGGCGGCGAGCATGTCCTGCGCGGAGCGGGAGCGTTTGCGGATCGAGCGGCCGAAACCCAACAGCGGAATCAGGATAACGGGGATGGCAACCAGAACGATGACGGACAGACGCGGACTGGTGACCACCATCATGATCGACGCGCCGATGAACATCAGCGTGTTGCGCATGGCAAGAGAGGCGCTTGCGCCGAAGGCGGACTTGATCTGGGTGGTGTCTGCGGTCAGGCGCGACAGGATCTCGCCCGATTTGGCCTGGTCGTAGAAGCCGGGACTGAGGACGGTCATGTGTTCGAAGACATCGGCGCGGACTTCGGCGACGATCCGCTCGCCGATCCACATGACGAGGAAGTAGCGCACCCCGCTGGCGACCGCGAGGGCCGCCACGACGCCGAACAGCACGAAGAAATAGGCGTTGATCAGGGAGGGATTGTCGCCGCCGAAGCCGAAGTCGATCACGCGCCGGATCGCCGTGGGGAGAACAAGGGTAATGGCGGCGGCGGAGACAAGGGCGACAAGGGCCGCAACCGTCATCCGGCGGTGCCGTTTGAGATAGGGCAGGAGGCGGGCAAGCGGGCGGAGGGATCTGCGGCTGCGGGCGGTCTTTTCGTTATTGTCACTGCTCACGGCTTTTCCCTCGCTGGCCGGCTGATCCGTTTGCTCGTAGACTTGGGGGATCGCATCTCAAAAGCCAAGGCTTAAATTGACTCAGGATTACCCGTAACCCTCTTGTTTCGGGCGGCAGCATGGGTTATATCCCCGCCTCATGTTTATGGAAGGCTGCATCCGTTGGGGATCGGCGGCCTTTTTGTTTCGTTTGTATCCGGGTATGGCGTTGGATGAGAAATGCCGGTTCCGGGTGCTTGAAAGGACCGGTCATGAAAGCGGATATCCATCCCGATTACCACACCATCAAGGTCGTCATGACCGATGGTACCGAATTCACCACCCGCTCCACCTACGGTGCGGAAGGCGACACCCTGCAGCTCGACATCGACCCGCAGTCCCATCCGGCCTGGACCGGTGGCGACCGTCAGTTGATGGACCGCGGCGGCCGCGTGTCCCGCTTCAAGAACAAGTACGCAGGCTTCCTGGGTTCGTAATCCCGGAACATCATCGCGGACTTTTTCGAAAACCCGGCCTTGCGCCGGGTTTTTTGTTTGTTTGCTGTCGGTGCTCGCTGCTCCCGCGCAAAAAAAAGCCGCCCCCAAAACGATCTTGGCAGGCGGCTGAAAAGTTTTTGAAGCTGTCAAAGCCGACAGGCCATTGGGGGCCACTGGATGTGATATGGCCCCTGGCCGGTTGCGCGCCCTCAGCCCATTTTTCCGAAGGCGGCGTGCAGCTTGTTCAAATGGGCCTCGACCGGGTTGGACGGGGTTTCGTCCGCGTCGTTCTGATCGCTTTTGCGGTACAGCATCTGATCGAGATGGACGATGCGTTCCTGGAGCCGGACGGAGCGGCTGACGAGATCCCTCAGGGTTTCCGGCATGTCGGCCCATGACGGGCTGTCGACCGGGCTGCTGAGCTTTTCCAGGCGAACCCGGTTCTTGTCGCTGCCGGCCTGCTCGCGGGACATTTCGCCCTCGTTGACGGCGCGCTGCAGGAGCAGCCACGATGCCAGCTGCATCAGGCGCGTGGTCAGCCGCATGGATTCGGTTGCATAGGCGAGCGATGCGGGGCGCGGCAGCAGCTTTGCCTCGGCGCGGCCGTCGCCATCCAGGTAGAGCGCGGTTTCCTCGACCAGGGACATGCCTTCTTCAAACAGGCTTTGGAAATTGTCGGAAGATGCGAGCCGGTTGGCAATATGCACCATTTCGGGCGCGGTGTTGCGGGTGGGGGTCTCATCCGTCATCGATCGGTACGCCTTTGTTACTTCTACTTCGCCTGCCCGTGTGCCCTTTCGGGAAACGACTTTCCGGAAAGAAGCGTCTCAAAGCGGAACTGTTTCACTTCGAGACGATTCGGGCTTCTGCCGGAAATCGTTGCAACACCCATGCCAAACGGCCCCCCCAAACCTGCAGGCAGCAGTTAACGACGATGATAGCCTGTGGCTTGACCAAAAAAAAGAGCCGCAGCAGAGCGGCTCTGAGTCTTTAACAGGGAGGCGTCAAACAGAGTGGACAGGAGCCACTCAAGATCCAGATGACTGGATAACACTGTTTATACTTTGGAAAGATTAATAAGGAGTAAACGACTAAATTTTTACCTATTCAAGTGACCCAAAGTAGGACTGTTTTGTATTAAAGAGAAAATTCTCATAATAATTACGTACTTGGTTTTCCGAATAAAGACTCCGCCTCATTGCGAATATTACTACGGTTGGACAAAGTCTCTTTTGTCCGAATTATTTCCTGTTCCAGTTCGCTAATCCGCTCGGCCAGCTCCGATTCCGATAAAGTGCTGAGGTCCTGCCCCACAATGATCTGGGTTCCCTGCGGTTTCTTCGGGGTGTCGTCGTCAAAAAGGCTCATGCTGCTGCTCCTTTCCGCCGGCTGCGGCCATCGTTGGAAGAGAAGAATTTTATCTTCCAAAACCGACATTGTCAGCTTTGGCCGGGCGGGATAAACCCCAAAGGACGTTTATGAGACCGTGATCCAAGGAGATTGAGCATGACCGATCTACCGGTAAAAATGACCGCCATGGCGATTTCCGAACCGGGCGGTCCGGACGTTCTGGTGCCCGAAGAACGTCCGCTGCCGGAACCGGCTGAAGGGGAAATCCTGATCAAGGTGGAAGCGGCGGGTGTGAACCGTCCCGACGTGCAGCAGCGCAAGGGCGCCTATCCGCCGCCCAAGGGGGCATCGGACCTTCCGGGCCTGGAAGTGGCCGGGACGGTCGTGGCGCGGGGCGAGGGCGCCGCGATGCACGAGATCGGTGACAAGGTGACGGCGCTCGCGCCCGGCGGCGGTTACGCACAATTCTGCAAGGTGCCCGAAGCCCATGCCCTTCCCGTACCGAACGGATTGTCGATGCTGCAAGCGGCCGCTCTGCCGGAGACCTATTTCACGGTCTGGAGCAACGTGTTCGACCGGGTCGGCCTGAAACCCGGCGAGCGGTTTCTGGTTCACGGCGGCACGTCGGGGATCGGCACGACGGCCATTCAGCTTGCCAAGGCGTTCGGATCGGAAGTGTTCACCACCGTCGGCTCTGAGACAAAGGCGGAAGCCGTCCGGGCGCTCGGCGCCGATCACGTCATCAACTACAAAGCCGAAGATTTCGTCGAGGTCATCAAGGACCTGACCGGAGGCGACGGCGTCCATGTCATCCTGGACATGGTCGGCGGCGACTATGTGGAGAAAAACTGGATCGTGGCCGCCGTGGAAGGCCGTATCTGCCAGATCGCCACTTTGGGCGGGATTTCCGAGAACGTGAATTTCGGCCGGCTGATGATGAAGCGGCTCGTCCACACCGGCTCGACCCTGCGTCCGCGCGACAATGCCTTCAAGGCCGCGATCGCGCAGAACCTGAAAGAGAAAGTCTGGCCGCTGATCGAGGCCGGAAAGATCGGTCCGGTGATGGATTCCACCTTCCCGCTGCTTGAGGCGGCCGAAGCCCACCGGCGGATGGAAAGCTCCGGCCATATCGGCAAGATCATGCTCGAGGTGAAATGATCCAGCCGCGGGCAGTCATCGTCTGAGCGCGGGCAGGCCGATACCGGTGGCCTCGAAGCCGCCGTCCGCGCACAGCAACTGGCCGGTGATGTAGCTCGCCTCCTCCGACAGGAGGAACACGATGGCGTTGCCGATTTCCTTCTCCGTGCCGTAGCGGTTGAGGGGAATGGCGTCGTGATAGGCTTCCCGGATTTCCTGGGTGTGCACGGCAAGCGCCAGCTTGGTGTTCACCGGTCCGGGCGCCACGACGTTGGCGCGAATGCCGAATTCGCCGAGTTCCGCGGCCTGCTGCAGGGTGAGCTGTATGACCGCGGCCTTCGAGGTGCCATAGGCGACGCGCAGGGTGCTGGCGCGCAGGCCCGAGATCGAGGCGATGTTCACGATTGCGCCCTTGCCGGCAATCAGCAGGTCCGTTGCCGCCTGGGTCATCAGGAACACGCCGTCTAGGTTGGTCTTCATGACCGTGCGCCAGCGGTCGAAGGTGGTCTCCCTGATCGGGCCGAAGTCGGCGACGCCGGCGTTGTTTACCAGTCCTTCGAGCCGGCCGTAGGTTTTCGTCACGTCGCTAAAACAGCGCTCGACCTGTTCCGGATCGGAGACGTCCATCACGATGGCCTGGACGTTTTCAAGCGGCGCGGCGGCCTTCATCAGTTCCTCGCCGTCGATGTCCACCATGACGACCTGCCAGCCCTTGTCCATAAGGAGCTGTGTCGTGGCCAGTCCGATACCGCGCGCGGCGCCCGTAACAAGCGCTGTTTTCATTGTGATCCTCCCGATCCGGTTGCCGTGCGATGGCCGCAACCCGTTATTCCTGCGGCCATCGTACGGCCGCCGTATCGGCATTCAAGGTCGAAAATCCGCAATAACGTCCTGCTTTTTATGGATCTTTCATCCGGCTCATGACGGATTTGCTTTTAACCTCCGGTCGCCTTATATTCACGGCCAATTCCCATTCAATTCAAATGGACCACTGCTTTTTCGCCCCGCCGGGCGAGGGAGCCGACAGGAGGAATTTACCGATGGCGAACACGCCGCTGATGCCGAAGGCAACCGCCGTCTGGCTCGTCGACAACACATCCTTGAGCTTCACCCAGATTGCGAATTTCTGCAAACTGCACCCGCTCGAGGTGAAGGCCATTGCCGACGGCGAGGCCGCACAGGGCATCAAGGGTCTCGACCCGATCCTGACCGGGCAGCTGACCCGGGAAGAAGTGGAAAAGGCACAGAACGATCCGAACCATCAGCTGAAGCTGCAGGGCTCGAAGGTCGTCGTGCCGGAAGCCAAGCGCAAGGGACCGCGCTACACGCCGGTGTCCCGCCGCCAGGACCGCCCGAACGCGATCCTGTGGCTGGTGCGCAATCATCCCGAACTCAAGGACGCCCAGATCATGCGCCTGGTCGGCACCACCAAGCCGACGATCGCGGCCATCCGCGACCGGACACACTGGAACTCGGCCAACCTGGTTCCCTCCGATCCGGTCACCCTTGGCCTGTGCAGCCAGCTTGAACTCGACATGGAAGTGGAAAAGGCCGCCAAGAACGCGCCGCCGCGTCCGGAAGGCGAAGTTGTCGAGACGCTGATGCCGGTGGAAGAATCCACCAGCGAAGAAGCGCTCGCAGCTGCCTTCTCCATGGATACCCGCAAGCCGGTTGAACGCGAAGAGGAAGAGGAATTCGATGCGGATGCCGTCTTTGCGAAGCTGAATTCGCTCAAGGGCGACGACGCGGGCAAAGGCGACGCGGGCAACGACGACACCGGCAATGAAGACGATGATGAGGACGACGGCAAGGCCTGATCAGCTGGCTCTTGTCTTTCCGCTTGTCGTGACGAAAACGGGCTGCCGCTTCCTGCGGCGGCCTTTTTTATTTGCCCGTCAGCCCGCCGCCGCGCAGCCTTCCGGTTTCAGAACCCGTTTTGTGGAGGCCGGATAGCGCAGCAGTTTTTCGGCCGGCCGGATTGGCCGGGCAACCAGGTTGCCGCCGCAGTTCGGGCACCGGCCCTTCAGTACCTGTTCCGCGCAAGTCCGGCAGAAGGTGCATTCGAACGTACAGATCATGGCGTCCGGGGCCTCCGGCGGCAGGTCCCTGTCACAGCATTCGCAATTCGGGCGCAGGTCTAGCATGGCTGGCTCTCCCGGTTGATCATCTGAGAAATTGTAACCCGGTGAAGAGAAGACGCAAACGGGCGTACCGGCTCAGCGTTCGGTCAGCTTGAGTTCGATGCGCCGGTTGCGGGCGAGCGTTTCCGGGCTGTCGCCTTCCTCCAGCGGCTGGTATTCGCCAAAACCGGCCGCCACCAGGCGCTTGGGATCGACGCCGCGTTCGATCAGGTAGCGGACCACGGAAATCGCGCGGGCGGCCGACAGTTCCCAGTTGTTGCGGAACCGCCCCGTTCCCGAGAGCGGGCGGGAATCGGTATGGCCGTCGACCCGCAGCACCCAGTTGATCTCGTCTGGGATCTGCAGGCTGAGTTCCTGGATCGCCTCGGCGAGCTTGTCGAGTTCGCCCTTGCCGTCCGGATTGATCTCATCCGACCCGGAGGAAAACAGGACTTCCGACTGGAAGACGAAGCGGTCGCCGACGACCCGGATATCGGAGCGTTGCGACAGGATCTCGCGCAGGCGGCCGAAGAAGTCGGAGCGGTAGCGGGACAGTTCCTGGACCCTCTGGACCAGGGCGGCGTTCAGGCGCCGGCCGAGGCTTGCGATCTTCGCCTGGCTTTCGCTTTCCTTGGCTTCCGCCGCATCGAGGGCGGCGTTCGCAGCCGCGATCTGTCGGCGCAGGGCGGAAATCTGCTGGTTGAGGAGCTCGACCTGGGCCAGCGCCCGCTGGCTGACCTGCTTTTCCTCGTCGAGCATGGTCTCAAGGTGTGCCGCGCGGCCGCCGGCGGCTTCCGCCTCGCCGGACGAGCTGTTCAGCAGGCCGAGCAGCCGGTCCTTTTCCGCATTCGCGTCGCCGAGGTTGGCGCGCAGGCCGGTAATCGTATCGTTCAGTTCGCTGCTGTTTGCCCGTTCAAGGGCAAGCAGTTCGGTCAGTTCGCTGATCTGCGCGTTCAGCCGGTTCAGCACCGTGTCGCGTCCGGACAGCTGCTGGCTCAGGAAAAACTGCGCCAGCATGAAGATCGACAAGAGGAAGATGATGACGAGCAGGAGCGTTGCCATCGCATCGACGAAGCCGGGCCAGTAATCTGTCCCCGAGGCGCGGCGTCTGGCACGCAGGCTTGCCATGGCTTAGTCCTTCGCGCGGTCGAAGGCCGCCGAAATCGAGGACAGAAGCGCTTCGATCCGCTTTTGCTGCTCGCCCTGGTTCTCCGCCCAGTCGCGCATCATCTGCTGCTCGGAGCGCACGTGCTTGACCAGGCCCTGGATGCCCTCGGCGAGGTTGGCCATGGCCTGGGAAGCTTTCTTGCTGCCCCCTTCCTCGACCGTCTTCTGCAACTGGGCGATGGAGGCCTGGATGCGCTCGGTGTTGTCGCTGGGGGCGACGAGGATCGAGGAATCTTCCGGTTCGATGTCGGTCACGGTCGACAGCCAGTCTTCCAGCTCGTTGTAGAACCGGTTCTGCGCCTGTCCTGCCTGCAGATCGAGAAAGCCCAGAACCAGAGACCCGGTCAGGCCGAAAAGGGATGAGGAAAAGGCCGTGCCCATGCCTGAAAGCGGCGCTTCAAGCCCGGCCTTCAGATCCTCGAAGATCACATTGGCATCGCCGGAGCCGACATCGAGCGACTGGATGGTCGCGCCCACCGCGCTGACGGTCTGCAACAGGCCCCAGAAGGTGCCGAGCAGGCCGAGGAAGACCAGCAGGCCGGTCAGGTAGCGGGAAATCTCGCGCGATTCCTCCAGGCGCATGCCGATGGAATCCAGGATCGAGCGGGCGGTCATCGGGGTCAGCGCCATTTCGCCGACCTTGTTGCCCAGAAGCGTCGCCATGGGCGCCAGCAGGACGGGCGCCCTGGTATCTAGGCCGGGATCGCCGACGCGGAAGCTGTTCACCCAGGAAATTTCGGGAAACAGCCGGATCACCCTGCCGAACAGGAGCAGGATGCCGAACAGGCCCACCAGGACAATCAGGCCGTTCAGGCCGGGGTTGCTCATGAATGCAACCGTGATTTGCCGGTGGAGAATGAAACCTATGAACGCAACGATCACCAGGAAGATGATCATGAATGACAGGTATGCCCGGGGACTGGACAGACTGTAGGGATCGAAGTCTCTTGCCATCGGTCGCTGAATAGCCGCCTGTTATTGGTAAACGATTGATAACGTGATTTCCCGGGGATTGAAAACCGTTAATCGTTCGCGGGCAACGCTTATTACCATTCACGCCTGATTGTGCCCCTTCTGAGGCAACGTCTGCCACAGGTCGTTTGCGCCACGGCAAAACGCTCCACCGCCGCAGGGGAACGGGGAAGTTTCGGTACTTTAAAAGCCTGAGATGCGGGCGAAAGCCCGGTCAGTCGACGTTCTTCAACAGCCGCAGAAGATGTTTCTGGGCATATTCGTTGCCCGCGACCACATCGCCGGTGTCCAGCATCTTGTCCTTGCCGGACAGGTCGGAGACGTAACCGCCCGCTTCCTTCACCATGAGAATGCCGGCGGCAATGTCCCAGGAATTGAGATTGCGTTCCCAATAGCCGTCGAAACGGCCGGACGCCGTCCAGGCCAGGTCGAGAGCGGCGGCGCCGCAGCGGCGGATGCCGGCGACTTCCGGCATGATGTAGCGCAGTTCCTTCAGGGTGCGGCCATGGTCGCCCTTGCCGATGAAGGGCAGGCCGGTGGCGAACACCATGTCGGGCAGCTCCATGCGGCCGGCGACCCGCAGGCGGCGGTCGTTCAGGAAGGCGCCCCGGCCGCGTTCGGCGGTGTAGAGCTCGTCCATGACCGGATTGTAGATCACGCCGGCGACGATCTGGCCCTGGCGTTCCAGCGCAATCGAAGTGGCGAAAATCGGAATCCCGTGGAGAAAGTTCGTGGTGCCGTCCAGGGGATCCACATGCCAGCGGTGCTGGCCGTCGGTGCCCTCGACCTCGCCGCTTTCCTCCATCACCAGACCGAAGGCCGGGCGGGCTTTCGTGAGTTCGGAGCGGATGATCTCTTCCGCCCGGCGGTCGGCAGCGGAGACGAAATCTCCCGGACCTTTCCGGGACACCTGGAGATTTTCCACTTCGCCGAAATCGCGAACAAGGCCGCGGCCTGCCTTCATGGCGGCCTGAACCATTACGTTGAGGAGGGCGGTGCGAGCCATTTTCTTTTTTGTCGCTTGTTATGAGGCGCGCCCGGATGACAGGCGCGCCGGAGTGCTGATTGGGGAAGTTTAGTCGGCGCGGCGGACGTATTCCAGCGTGCCGGTGTCGACGATGATCTTTTCACCCGCCGTGATGAACGGGGGAACCATGACGCGGACGCCGTTTTCCATGATGGCCGGCTTGTAGGACGAGGACTGGGTCTGTCCCTTGACCACGGCGTCGGCCTCGGCGATCTCGAGGGTGACATGCTGGGGCAGGGTGATGCCGATCGGGCGTTCCTCGTGCATTTCCACGGTCACCATCATGCCGTCCTGGAGGAAGGCTGCGCGGTCGCCGACGAAATCCGCCTGGAGTTCAAGCTGCTCGTAGGTTTCGGTGTCCATGAAGATCAGCATGTCTTCCTGGGTGTACAGGTACTGGAAGTCCTTCTGCTCCAGGCGAACACGCTCGACCTTGTCTTCGGAGCGGAAGCGTTCGTTGAGCTTGCGTCCGTCGATAAGGTTTTTCATCTCGACCTGGGCAAAGGCGCCGCCCTTGCCCGGCTTGACGTGATCGACCTTCACGACCGCCCAGAGCGTGTCCTGATGCTGGAGAACGTTGCCAGGCTTGATTTCGTTACCGTTGATTTTCATGGAACGACCGATTGAATTGACTGTTTGAGACAAAGCGGGTGCAGGGACGGGAAGACTTTCCCCATGCGCGAACCCGATGTGGCGCCTGTCGACCACAAATGCGGCGCAGATTCAAGGAAAAAAGCCGAAAAGTGTTACCGCACTCAGGGCGATGTGCGCGACGGGTCCTCGGAAGGGGCAAAAACGGTCGCCGTATACTGCTCGGCCCGTTTCTTCGCCTCCGCCAAAAGGTCGCTGTTCAAGGTGGCGACAAAGCCGTCCAGCTTCAGGTCCGAGACCCCGAGCGCGCGCGCAGCATAGTGCCATGCGGCGGCGGCGACCGGGTCCTGTTGCCGGCCCCTGCCATAGGCATAGACGCGGGCCAGCCTGTTCATGGCGACCGGGTTGCCGGCCTTCGCTGCGCGCTCGAACCAGTCGGCGGCTTCCTTTTCGTCCGGCTCGACGCCTTTGCCCTGAAACCGCAGGATGCCGTAGTAGACTTGGGCCGAGGTGTTGCCGCGCCGTGCCGCCCGGCCAAGCCAGAAGGCGCCCTGGCGCGGATCGCTGAGGCCGCCGGTCCCTTCCAGATAGGACAGGCCGAGCACGTATTGGGCCTGCGGGTCATTGAGCTCGGCCGCTTCCTTGAGGAGCGCGCGCGCCTTGTCCTCGTCGTGCGGCCGTCCCTCTCCTTCCTGGTAGATCAGGGCGAGATTGTACTTGGCTTCCGGGTTGCCGGCCTTGGCGGCGATCTCGAACAGATCGGCCGCCCGCTTCTTGTCTTGGCTGACGCCGGTGCCGAGCAGATAGAGCTGCGCAAGCCTGTAGGCCGCGTGCGGGTCGTTCTTGGCGGCGGCCAGTTCGTACCACTGGGCTGCCTTCTCCTTGTCCTGGGGGATGCCGAGCCCGGTTTCGAACAGAACGCCGATCAGGGTCTGAGCCGCCGTGTTGCCCTCTTCGGCCAAGGGTGTCGCCGCGGCGAGCGTCGACAGATACCAGCCGCGCTGGAACAGGCTGTAGACATAGTCCTGCGTGATACTGGTTCCTTCCGCCGGCAGGGGAGGTTGCACGTCAATGGTGCTGACAAGTGCTGCCGGTTTCTCCGTCTCGAGCGTCTGGTCAACCGTCCCGGCCCCCTCGGGCACAGCCTGGGGCAGGGGGGCGGCGGGCGGCGCGGGAACGGGTGCGGATTGCGGCTTGGTCTGGGCAAGGGACCGGGAAACCATACCGATCTGGCAGGCTCCGGCCAGAATGAGGGTGGCCGGAATGAGGGAGGAGAGTGCCCCGGCCAGCCACTTGCGCAGGTTTTTGCGGATCACTTCCATGGGGTCGACCTCGTTCCTCAGTCGGTGTCCTCAAAGGGGTGGCTTTCCAGGATGGCATTGGCCCCGGCCACGGCGGCAGCCGGTCCGCCCGGATTCTGCCAGACCGCGTCCTTCAATGCGACGAAATCCGCGCCGGTCGCCGCCGCCGCCTCGACCGAGGCGATGGTGTTGCCGCCGAGAGCGACGCAGGGCGTTTCGAACAGTTCCGACCACCATTCCGCCTTGGCCAGCGTCTTGGCATGGGGTTCCGGCTTTTCCTCCAGATCCAGGCGGCCGAAGAACAGGTAGTCGATCCCGGTCTCGGCCCATTCCATGTCTTCGTGTTTCAGTTTGGTGCCGCCTGCGCCGACGATCTTCGCAGGCTGGAGGCTTTCGACCGCGAGTTTGACGTCTTCCAGCGACGTATCGATATGAACGCCGTCCGCGCCGCTGCGCCCGGCAACCTGGGTGTCGCGGTAGACAAGCGCTGCCGCGCCGCCTGCCTGGACGACGGGAACCAAAACCTGTGCTGCTTCCTGAAGCGCCTTGCCGTCAGCATCGGGCATGTAGATCAGGACGCAGGCGATGTCGCCGCCCTTGAAGGCGTCCGCAAGGTCTTTGGCGAGCCTGGCGGGATCGAACGCCGGTGGCGTGACAAGAAAAAGGCGGGGGCGATTCAAGATGAAATCCATTCTTGCAAATCAAACGACGGCGCATCATGCGCCTGTCCGGTTTCTTGTCCCTAAAGACGGCGAAAGAGGGACGCAAGGCCCCTCTTTCAAGAAATGTGTCTTCAATTTAAGCCGGAAAAAGCGTTTCCGTCAGCCGATCTTCGGATCCAGGCTGCCGTCCTTGTAGCGGGCGGCCATTTCGGCAAGCGTTGCGATGCGGCCGATCTTGGGGGCCTGACCGGCGGTGTTGAAGGCCTCCAGGCGGGCGATGCAGAGCTTTTCCATCGCGTCGCGGGCCGGCTTCAGATACTTGCGCGGATCGAATTCGCCCGGGTTTTCGGCCAGCACCTTGCGGATCTGGCCGGTCATGGCCATGCGGTTGTCCGTGTCGATGTTGATCTTGCGCACGCCGTTCTTGATGCCGCGCTGGATTTCCTCGACCGGCACGCCCCAGGTCTGGGGCATCTCGCCGCCAAACTGGTTGATGATGTCCTGAAGGTCCTGCGGCACGGAGGACGAGCCGTGCATCACCAGGTGGGTGTCCGGCAGGCGGCGGTGAATTTCCTCGATCACATGCATGGCGAGGATGTCGCCGTCCGGCTTGCGGGTGAACTTGTAGGCGCCGTGGGAGGTGCCCATGGCGATGGCAAGGGCATCGACCTTGGTCGCCTGCACGAATTTCACCGCTTCTTCCGGATCGGTCAGGAGCTGGTCGTGGGAGAGCTTTCCTTCGGCGCCATGACCGTCTTCCTTGTCGCCCATGCCGGTTTCAAGGGAACCGAGGACGCCGAGTTCGCCTTCCACGGAGATGCCGCCGAGATGGGCCATGTCGGTCACCTTGCCGGTGACACCGACGTTGTAGTCCCAGTCGGCCGGGGTCTTGCCGTCGGCTTCCAGAGAACCGTCCATCATGACGGAGGTGAAGCCTGCCTGGATCGCGGTCATGCAGGTTCCCGGCTCGTTGCCGTGGTCGAGGTGCACGCACACCGGAATGTGCGGGTAGATTTCGCAGACGGCGTCCATCATGTACTTCAGCATGACGTCGTTGGCATAGGCGCGGGCACCGCGGGACGCCTGGATGATGACGGGAGCGGACGTCTTGTCGGCCGCCGCCATGATGGCGAGCGCCTGTTCCATGTTGTTGATGTTGAACGCAGGAACCCCGTAATCATGCTCAGCAGCGTGATCCAGCAGTTGGCGAAGGGTAATGCGAGCCATGAAAGTCTCCCGTAATCCGGCGTTTAAATCGTAATTATCCGATATGGTCGCGGCCATTTGTTGGCGCGATGCATCAAGTTGACGCGGTTCTAGCAAAAACTGCCGGTTTTGGAAGTCGCCGAAAGACGATTAAATCGTTTAAATTGTCAGCAAAGGCCAGAACTTTGGGACAGCTTTAATTTAGTATCCGAAATAAATCTTGAAAGAAGAAAACGCGCAGCCTTCCCGCCGCGCGTTTTTACTGTAAAGCCGATGATCAGGCTTCGAGCGCCTTCACACCGGGAAGCTCCTTGCCTTCCAGCCATTCCAGGAAGGCGCCGCCTGCCGTGGAAACATAGGAGAAGTCGGACCCGACCTTGGCATGGTTCAGGGCTGCCACCGTATCGCCGCCGCCTGCGACGGAATTGAGCTTGCCCTGTTTGGTGCGTTCGGCGGCATGCTGTGCGGCAGCCACCGTCGCCTTGTCGAAGGGCGCGATTTCAAAGGCGCCGAGCGGACCGTTCCAGACAAGAGTGGAGGCCTGATCGATCTTTTCGTTGACCTTGGCGATCGAGGCAGGCCCCACGTCGAGGATCATGCCGTCGGCGGGAATCGCGTCGAGGGTGACGGTGTCGTTGTCGGCGCCGGCCTTGAACTCCTTCGCGACGACCGCGTCTACGGGCAGGACGATCTCGCAGCCGGCCTTTTCGGCGGTGGCCATGATCGTGCGGGCCGTGTCCGCCAGATCGTGTTCGCACAGCGACTTGCCGACATCGATGCCCTTTGCCGCAAGGAACGTATT
Organism: Roseibium aggregatum; assembly: GCF_014692675.1. Classification (GTDB taxonomy): domain Bacteria; phylum Pseudomonadota; class Alphaproteobacteria; order Rhizobiales; family Stappiaceae; genus Roseibium; species Roseibium aggregatum_C. Next base: position 44,727 of record NZ_JABFCZ010000014.1, read on the forward strand.
GGCCATGCCGCCGCCGATCACCAGCATGTCGACTTTGGAAACGAGGTTTTCCAGAAGGTCGATCTTGGACGACACCTTGGCGCCGCCGACTACCGCAAGGACCGGACGCTTGGGGTCGCCGAGCGCGGAGCCGAGCGCATCCAGCTCCGCCTGCATGGTCAGGCCTGCATAGGCAGGCAACAGGCGGGCAAGGCCTTCGGTGGAGGCGTGGGCCCGGTGGGCGGCGGAAAACGCGTCGTTGACATAGATGTCGCCATTGGCGGCCAGCGCCTTTGCGAAGTCCGGATCGTTCTTTTCCTCGCCCTTGTGATAGCGGGTGTTTTCCAGAAGCAGGATACCGCCCTCGACCATCTTGCCGACGGCTTCTGAAGCCGGTGCGCCGATGCAGTCGTCGGCAAAGTCGACCGCCTGGCCGAGGAGTTCGGCGAGCGGACGTGCGACCGGTTTCAGGGACATGTCGGCGACCCGTTCGCCCTTCGGACGGCCGAAATGGGCCAGCAGGATCGCCTTGCCGCCCTTTGCGGTGATCGCCCGGATGGTCGGCAGGATACGCTCGATCCGGGTGGTGTCGGTCACCATGCCGTCTTTCATGGGCACGTTGAGGTCGACGCGGATAAGGACGCGCTTGCCGGAAATGTCTGTCAGATCATCGAGTGTCTTGAATGCCATATGTCTTGAACCCCCCAATCAAGGACGTGAAGAATGTGTCGTCAGGGCAATCCCGATACCGGCCCGATACCGGCCCGATACCGGCCCCATACCGGATAGCGTGATCGTGATGCGGCCGGGAAGCCTGCTCCCGCGGAAATCATAGCGGAGGCGGAGCGCAAAATAACTGCGACACGTTCAAGCACGGGAACATGAAAAAGCGGATGCAGCCGGGCTGCATCCGCTTCGATTTTCACAGATCGGATGTCAATCCGGTCCGCTGCATCAGATGAGCTTCGCCATTGCGACGGCCGTGTCGGCCATGCGGTTGGAGAAGCCCCATTCGTTGTCGTACCAGGACAGCACCGAAACGAGGGTGCCGTCCATGACCTTGGTCTGGTCGGTGTGGAAGATCGACGAGTGCGGATCGTGGTTGAAGTCGATCGATACGTTCTTGTCGTCGGTGTAGCCGAGCACGCCCTTCAGCGGGCCGTCAGCGGCCGCCTTGATGGCGGCGTTGATTTCATCGACGGAGGTTGCGCGCTTGGCGATGAACTTCAGGTCGACGACGGAGACATTCGGCGTCGGCACGCGCATGGCGAAACCGTCGAGCTTGCCGTTCAGTTCCGGCAGGACCAGGCCGACGGCCTTTGCGGCGCCGGTCGAGGTCGGGATCATCGACATGGCGGCAGCGCGGGCGCGGTAGAGATCCTTGTGCATGGTGTCCAGCGTCGGCTGGTCACCGGTGTAGGAGTGGATCGTCGTCATCATGCCCTTTTCGATGCCGATGGCCTCATGCAGGACCTTGGCGACCGGGGACAGGCAGTTGGTGGTGCACGACGCATTGGAGACGACGAGATCGTCCTTGGTCAGCGTGTCGTGGTTGACGCCGAAGACGATGGTCTTGTCGGCGCCGGAGGCCGGTGCGGACACCAGAACGCGCTTGGCGCCGGCGTCGAGGTGCATGGCGGCCTGGTCGCGGGCGGTGAAGATGCCGGTGCATTCCATGGCGACGTCGACACCAAGCTCGCCCCAGGGCAGGTCCTTCGGGTCGCGGATCGCGGTGACCTTGATCGGATTGCCGCCGCCGACCGAAATGGTGTCACCGTCAACGGTCACTTCGGCGGGGAAACGGCCATGCACGGAATCGTAGCGCAGCAGGTGGGCGTTGGTTTCGACCGGACCCAGGTCGTTGATGCCGACGACTTCGATATCGGTGCGGCCCGATTCCACGATGCCCCGCAGAACATTCCGGCCGATGCGGCCAAATCCGTTGATTGCTACCTTGGTGACCATACTTCACTCCCAGATAATGTCGTGCATCCCCTCTGCACAGACTGATTGAACGCCTTCAGCGGCATTCCCTGATTCCAGGCCCTGGGGGTCGGGGCCTCAAACGGCTGCATGCGGGAAGGGCATGCAGCCTTCTTTTAGCGTGTTCCTTTACGCCCCGGCGAGTTTACCTTTCGCCGCAGCCACCACGGCATCGCTGGTGATGCCGAAGTGCTCGTAGAGAACCTGGTAGGGCGCGCTCGCGCCGAAGCTCGACATGCCGATGAAGTCGCCGTCGATGCCGATGAAGCGGTCCCATCCCATGCGGATGCCGGCTTCGACGGCAATCTTGACCGGGCTGGTGCCGATGATGTTCGCCTTGTAGTCGTCCGACTGGGCTTCGAACAGTTCGAAGCACGGCACCGAGACGACGCGGGCCGCGATGCCTTCTGCGGCCAGGGCCGCGTGCGCGGCCGTGGCGATTTCCACTTCCGAACCGGAAGCGAAAATCGTGACCGCGGCGTCTTCCTCGCTCTCGATCAGCACGTAGGCGCCGCGGGCGCAGCGGTTGGCTTCCTCGTAGGTCTTGCGCTGTGCGGGAAGGTTCTGGCGGGTCAGGGCCAGGATCGACGGAGCATCCCTGGTTTCAAGCGCCAGCTGCCAGCATTCCAGCGTCTCGGTGACGTCCGCCGGGCGGAAGAAGTAGAGGTTCGGAATGGCGCGCAGGGCTGCATAGTGTTCCACCGGCTGGTGGGTCGGCCCGTCTTCGCCAAGCCCGATGGAATCATGGGTCATGACGTGGATGACGCGCTGCTTCATCAGGGCAGCCAGGCGCAAGGAAGGACGGCAATAATCGGAAAAGACCAGGAAACCGCCGGAGTAGGGAATCAGTCCGCCGTGCAGCGCCATACCGTTCATCGCCGCAGCCATGCCGTGTTCGCGCACGCCCCAGTGGATGTAGCGGCCGGTAAAGTCGTCCGGGGTGATCGGCACCGTCTGCGGCGTCTTGGTGTTGTTGGAACCGGTCAGGTCGGCGGATCCGCCGATGGTTTCCGGAATGACTTCGTTCAGCACGGTAAGCACGGCCTCGGACGCCTTGCGGGTCGCCATGGTCGGCTGGTCTTCGGCGATCTGCTTCTTGTAGTCCTGAACGGCCGCGGCATAGGCGGCGGGCAGGTCGCCGCGGTTGCGCCGTTCGAACTCGGCGCGGGTGTCGGCATCCAGTGCAGCAAAGCGCTTTTCCCAGTCCTTGTGCGCCTGGCGGGAGCGCAGCCCGGCAATCCGCCAGGCGTCGAGAATGTCGCTGGGGACTTCGAACGGCTCATAGGGCCAGTTCAGCGCCTCGCGGGTCGCCGCGATTTCGTCGGCGCCGAGCGGAGATCCGTGAACGCCGGAGGTGCCGCTCTTGTTGGGAGCGCCGAAGCCGATCGTGGTCTTGGCGGCAATCAGCGTCGGCCGGTCGCTCGCCTGCGCCTGGCGCAGGACCGCGGAAATGGCCGCCGGATCATGACCGTCGACGCTCAGCGTGTTCCAGCCGGAAGCGGCAAAGCGCGCCAGCTGGTCGGTGCTGTCGGTCAGGGAAACGCTGCCGTCGATGGAGATGCCGTTGTTGTCCCAGATCAGGATCAGCTTGTTCAGCTTCAGGTGGCCGGCAAGCGAGAGGGCTTCCTGGCTGATGCCTTCCATGAGACAGCCGTCGCCGGCGAGAACGTAGGTGTAATGATCGACGACGTCGTCACCGTAACGGGCCTGCTGAAGCCGTTCGGCGATGGCCATGCCGACCGCATTGCCGACGCCCTGGCCCAGCGGACCGGTGGTCGTCTCGATGCCTGCGCCGTGACCGTATTCCGGATGACCGGCCGTCAGGGCGCCCAGCTGGCGGAAGTTCTTCAACTCGTCCAGGGTGAAGTCTTCATAGCCGAGCAGGTAAAGCAGGCTGTAAAGCAGCATCGAGCCGTGGCCGGCCGACAGCACGAAGCGGTCACGATCCGCCCATTTCGGAGCGGTCGGATCGAACTTCAAAAACTCGGTGAAAAGGACGGTCGCGATATCCGCTGCGCCCATCGGCAGGCCCGGGTGGCCGGATTTCGCCTTTTCAACGGCGTCAATGGCAAGAAAGCGGATCGCGTTTGCCATTCGCTGATGTTTTTCAAGGTCGGTCATTTTGTTTCCGTAGCTTGCAACGGCGCGTGCCGGATGAATTCTAGGGTCCTTTTCGGATTCGCTCCGGGCGCCGCAACAGGTCCTGCTGGCGGGGCGCTGCAGGGTTTTTCGGGCCGCCGGATCGAAAGGCGCCCGACAAATATCAGGAACCCTGCACGAGTCAATAAACGGCGGGCGCGAATAAACGGCAGATTGCCGCGGAGCGGTTTGCAAAGGGAATTGAGGATTCTGACACCGGCGGCATTGACTGGGTTGTTGCCGGGTGCCTAATCTTCTGACCGGGATCGGGCGTGACGAGACCGTTTCCAATGGTCTCAGAGTATTGTGCGTGCTTGCTCGCAAGAAACTTGAACCATTGAGTGTTATGGATGCGGCCTTAATTTCGACCATAACTCTTTCATTGTGGATGCATGATGCCGCGCCGGTGAATTGCGGGCGCATGTGAGAGAGATTGAAATGCCGGACACGGGATCACAGGCTGGTGGAACGATCGATTCCGCCCTGAAGCGTCTTGAAAAGGCGCTGGGCGGGCTTGAAGTCTCCATTCAGCGCCGGATCGACGCGGACCGGTCGCTCAATGCCCTGCAGGAAGATCTGCAAAGACTGGGGGAGGATCGTTCCCATCTCGCTGCCGGTTTGGACAAGGCGGAAGCCCGGGCCGCACGCCTGGAAGACGCAAACCGGGACGTCTCGCGTCGTCTCGTCTCGGCCATGGAATCGATCCGGACCGTGCTCGATGCACATGGAGGCTGACCGGGGATGGCGCAAATCAATGTGACCATCAACGGCCGCTCGTTCCGCATGGCCTGCGACGACGGCGAGGAGGAGCGGCTCCTCGGTCTTGCGGAACGGTTCGACGGCTGGATCAACGAATTGCGCGGCGCCTTCGGCGAAATCGGCGATCAGCGCCTGACCGTCATGGCCGGGATCATGGCCACGGACCAACTCGTGGAACTTGAAAAGAAGGTGGCCGCCCTCGAGGCCGAACTGGCCACCGCAAAGGACGCAGGCAGCGCTGCGCGCGATGCCCTCAACCGGCGCGAAAGCGAAACCGCTTCCGCGATCGCAACGGCTGCGGAAAAGATCGAGGTTCTGGCCGAGAGCCTGACCAAGAGCCTGAAGGCCGATTAGGCGAGCCCCATACCGGCGCGATCCTTTTCTATCCAATTTGAAATCCGATCCTTCACCGGACTGGTATTGTCCGGTTGCCGCCGCTATATGGAGAAGGCGTGGCTGCACGATCCGTCAGGAAACACTATCCCCGGGGCCTTACGCATTCCTTCGGGAGCTGTCACTGCTTCGGTCCGTGGACTGTGGCATCACGGCGCCCACCTACTCTGTAGGTTCTCCGGGATTGCATATTCCAACGATCGCGCGGCTACGCCCTTATTTCACCGCAGCCTGCAATCTTCCGTGCAAGTTTCATGACGCAGACCGACACCTCCCTGGCCGCCGCGAAAGACGTCCTGCGCAGGCAAGCGCTTGCCCGGCGTGCGGCAATGGAGCCGGTGCGCCGGATCGAGCTGTCGCTTGCCCTGGTCGACGCTTTGGAAAGCCTGCCGATCCCCGAGGGTGCGGTCGTCTCCGGCTTCTGGCCGATCCGGGACGAGATCGATCCGCGGCCGCTGCTCGACCGGCTGCGGGCCAGGGGCCATCGCCTGTGTCTGCCCGTGGTCACCAAGCCGCATCTGATCTTCCGCGAGTTGACCTGGGAGACGGTTCTGGTGCCGGCCGGGTTCGGAACCACGGTGCCGGATGCCGCCTCGCCGGAACTTCGTCCCGATGTCCTCCTGATGCCGCTTGCGGCCTTCGACAAGGCCGGAAACCGGATCGGCTACGGCAAGGGGCACTACGACACAGCGATCGCCGCGCTGGAAAAGAACGGACCGGTGACCTGCATCGGACTTGCGTTTCAGACGCAGGAAGTCGACCATGTCCCGGCCGAACCCCATGACAAACCCCTGGATGGCATCCTGACCGAGAACGGCTATCGGCCTTTTTCTTGTCCCAGGTCCTGAAACCCCTCAGCGAGGCAGAATGAGGCTTTTATTTCTCGGCGATCTTGTCGGCCGAACCGGGCGAACCGCCGTAATCGAGCAGCTTCCCGGCATGGTCGAGGACCACCGTCTCGATTTCGTCGTGGTCAACGGCGAGAACTCCGCGTCCGGCTTCGGGATTACCGAGGCGATCCTCCAGGATGTCCTGGATGCCGGCGCCGACGTGGTGACGACCGGAAATCATGTCTGGGACCAGCGCGATACGCTTGTTTATATCGAGCGGCAGGACCGGCTGCTCAGGCCGGTGAATTATCCGTCCGGCACGCCCGGGCGCGGCGCACATCTTTATACCGCGCGCAACGGCGCCCGGGTGATGGTCGCAAACGTCATGGGCCGGATTTACATGGATGCGCTGGACGATCCGTTCAACGCGATCGACCGGGTGGTGAACGATTGTCCCCTCGGCGACGTCGCGGATGCGATCATTGTCGATGTCCACGCCGAAGCGACCAGCGAGAAACAGGCCATGGGCCATTTTCTCGACGGTCGGGTCAGCCTCGTCGTCGGCACCCATACCCACGTGCCAACCGCGGATCACCAGATCCTGGAGGGCGGCACCGCCTATCTTTCCGATGCGGGCATGTGCGGCGCCTATGACAGCGTGCTCGGCATGGACAAGGAAGAACCGGTCAACCGGTTCCTGCGCAAGATCCCCGGTGGCCGGTTCACCCCTGCGTCGGGTGAGACGACGATCTGCGGCGTCGCGGTCGAAACAGACGATGCCACCGGACTGGCAACGGCCGTCGCACCGGTTCGGATGGGCGGTCGTCTGGAGCCGGTTTTGCCGCCGTTCTGGCAAGGCTGAACTGGTCTGAACCGGCCTGTATGATGCGTTCGCTGGATTTTGCCGGCGGCTTTGCCTATAAGCGTGCCAGATTTTTCCGAAAAGATACCCGCACGAAGCCGAGAAGAGCCATGGCAGGACATTCAAAATTCAAGAACATCATGCATCGCAAGGGCCGCCAGGATGCGGTGCGCTCCAAGATGTTTTCCAAGCTGTCCAAGGAAATCACCGTCGCAGCAAAGATGGGCGATCCCGATCCGGATGCGAACCCGCGCCTGCGTCTGGCGGTCCAGAACGCCAAAGCCCAGTCCATGCCCAAGGACAATATCCAGCGGGCGATCAACAAGTCCCAGGCCGGCGACAGCGAGAACTATGAAGAGATCCGCTACGAAGGCTACGGCCCGGCGGGCGTTGCCGTCGTGGTCGAGGCGCTGACCGACAACCGCAACCGGTCCGCATCCAACATCCGCTCCTATTTCACCAAATGCGGCGGGTCGCTGGGTGAAACCGGTTCGGTCTCCTTCATGTTCGACCGGGTCGGCGAGATCGTCTACAAGCCGGAAGCCGGCGAGGCGGACGCGGTTCTGGAAGCCGCGATCGATGCGGGTGCGGAAGACGTCCAGTCCGACGAGACAGGCCACACGATCTACACCGCCTTCGAAGATCTGAACGATGTGTCTGCGGCGCTGGAAGGCAGCCTCGGTGAGGCCGATTCGGTCAAGATCATCTGGAAGCCGCAGAACCTGACGCCGGTCGACGCGGACAAGGCCCAGACGCTGATGAAGCTGATCGACATGCTCGAAGACGACGACGATGTACAGAACGTCTATTCGAACTTCGACATCGACGACGAGACGATGGCCGCTCTGGCCTGAGCCGGATCAAGGCAGATGGATTTGAAAGCAGGGCTTCGGCCCTGCTTTTTCATTTTCAGCGCAGGAAGCCGTCGAGCAACGGCATGCTGGTGATCGCCGCCAGGGCGATCAGGGCATAGGCGGTGACCCGGTAATATTTCGGGTCGGCCTTGCCGAAGCCGCGCGACCCCAGGAAGATTCCGAGAGCATAGGTCGGGATGCCGGCGATGATCAGACGCCCGACTTCCGCAGTGAAGAAACCGTTCAGGGCAAAGGCGAAAATCGTGCCGATGCTGGCGAGCGTGAAATACACGATCAGGTTGGCCCTGACGATTGCCGGTTCCTTGGCGCTCGACAGCCAGAAGGCGACGACCGGCGGGCCCGAGACCTGGCTGACGCCGCCGAGAATGCCCGACGTTGCGCCGATTCCGAAGGAGACCGGCAGGCTTGGCCTGCCGTGATAGCGCCAGCCGGAGATCAGCAACACGAGAACCCCGGTGACGATGGCGAAGATCAGCCAGCGCAGCAGGAGGACGTCGGTGTTGGCGAGGAACCAGGCGCCGACATGCACGAAAATGACGGAGGCGATGACCGCTGGCAGGACCGTGTGCCAGTCGCACAAGCGAAGCGCACGGAAGACCAGCGGCAGCCCGATGAAGAAGTCCAGAAAGAGAAAGCTGGCGGCGGCGGTCGGCGGATAGACCACGCTGGTGGCGACGGGCATGAAGATCATCGCGGCACCGAAGCCGGAAAAGCCGCGGACCGCGCCGGCGATGAAAAGCACGCAGGCGAGGAAGGCCAGCAGCCCCGGCGTGAACGATCCCAAAATGTCCTGCATGATTGCCCAGATGGTCGAAGGAAGTTGAAAAGCGAGCGGAGTTCATTGCCTAAAGACCGCTTTGACTGGCGTCAACGCAGAAGTTTTGTTACCGCTTTGTTCCATGACACATCCGATTCGAGTTCTCGGCATCGACCCGGGTTTGCGGCGAACCGGCTGGGGCGTGATCGAGGCGCTCGGCAACCGGCTGACCTTCGTTGCTTCCGGCACGGTGACCTCCGACAACAAAAAGGGCCTCGCAGAGCGGCTGGTGCAGCTTCATGACGGGCTCGCCCGGATCGTGGAACTGCAGAACCCTGCCGAGGCGGCCGTGGAACACACGTTCGTCAACAAGGATGCGGGGGCGACGCTGAAGCTTGGCCAGGCGCGCGGGATCGCCCTGCTGGTGCCGGCCCTTGCAGGCATCAGTGTCGCCGAATATGCGCCGAACCTGGTGAAGAAGACCGTGGTCGGAACGGGGCACGCGGAAAAGGAACAGATCCGGGCGATGGTCAAGGTGCTGATGCCCAGGGCTGTCTTCGATACGGACGATGCGGCCGATGCCCTGGCGATTGCGATTTGCCATGCGCATCACAGGGGCGCACCGGCGGCGCGGCTGGCGCAGATGGGGGCGGCATGATCGGAAAGCTGAAGGGCATGATCGACAGCTACGGCGAGGACTATGTCATTCTCGACGTTCACGGGGTCGGTTACCAGGTACACTGTCCCTCGCGGATCCTGCAGACCCTGCCGCGGCCCGGAGAAGCGGCCGTCCTTGCCATCGAAACCCTGGTGCGTGAGGACATGATCCGTCTTTACGGCTTTTCCCAGGACGGGGAGCGCGAGTGGTTCCGCCTGCTGATGACGGTGCAAGGCGTGGGCGCCAAGGTTGCGCTCGCCATTCTCGGGATATTGAAGGCCGGTGAGATCGCCAATGCGATCGCGCTTGGCGACAAGGCGACCATTTCGCGCGCGCCCGGCGTCGGCAAGCGGGTGGCGGAGCGGATCCTGGCCGAACTCAAGGACAAGGCGCCGGGCTTTGCCAGCGTGGACGCGGATACAATCGCGGTGTCGCAGACGGTTGCCGAAAACGTCGCCGCGCGGCCGGTGGCGGAAGCCGTTTCCGCCCTGACCAATCTCGGCTATGGCCAGCCGCAGGCGAGTGCCGCGGTCGCCCGGGCGATGAAGTCCGCCGGCGAGGATGCCACCACCGAGACGCTGATCCGTCTCGGACTGAAGGAGCTTGCCGGATGAACGTTGCCATCTTCGCGGTCATAGCCGTTGTGTTCTTTATTCTCGGCCTTGGCGGGATGATGTACATCGATCACAAGTTTGCGCTTTCGGTCGATGGCCGGGACTACGCGATCGAGGGTCGGAAGCTTAAGTCCGATGACCCTTATGTGCGCAGGCAGTTCCGGAAATTCTTTGCCCTCAGGGTCGCCTATTCGGTCTTCCTGTTGGCGCTGCTGATCCTGGTGACCGCCAATGTCTGAGGACAGCCGCATCGTCACGCCGGAGATCCGCGGTGATGAAATCGACGCCACCATGCGTCCGCAGGTGCTCGACGATTTCGTCGGCCAGGCCCAGGCGCGGGCGAACCTGAAGGTCTTCATCGGAGCCGCAAAGGCGCGCAGCGAGGCGCTGGACCACGTGCTTTTCGTCGGTCCTCCCGGGCTCGGCAAGACCACTCTGGCGCAGATCATGGCGCGTGAACTCGGTGTCAATTTCCGCGCCACGTCCGGTCCTGTGATCGCCAAGGCCGGCGACCTGGCCGCACTGCTGACCAATCTGGAAGAGCGCGATGTGCTCTTCATCGATGAAATCCACCGGCTCAACCCGGCGGTCGAGGAAGTGCTCTATCCGGCGATGGAGGATTACCAGCTCGACCTGATCATCGGCGAGGGGCCGGCGGCCCGGTCGGTCAAGATCGATCTGGCGAAATTTACCCTTGTGGCCGCGACCACGCGGCTGGGGCTTTTGACGACCCCGCTCCGGGACCGTTTCGGTATTCCGGTACGGCTGCAGTTCTATACGGTCGAGGAACTGGAACACATCGTCAATCGGGGCGCGCGGATTCTGGGGATCGGCATGGCCCCGGACGGGGCACACGAAATCGCCAAGCGGTCCCGGGGCACGCCCCGGATCGCGGGACGCCTGCTGCGCCGGGTGCGCGACTTCGCGGTCGTCGCCGGCAAGGAAACGGTCGATCGCGATATGGCCGACCGGGCCCTTTCCCAGCTGGAAGTGGACAATGCCGGCCTGGACAGCCTCGATCGGCGCTACCTCAGTCAGATCGCCCTGAATTTCGGGGGCGGGCCGGTCGGGATCGAGACCATTGCGGCAGCCCTGTCGGAGCCGCGCGATGCGATCGAGGAAATCGTCGAGCCCTATCTCATCCAGAACGGCTTCCTGCAGCGCACGCCGCGCGGGCGCGTCCTGACGCCGCAGGCGTTCCGGCATCTGGGACTGGAAGTGCCGCAACGGCAGGATGCGCCGCAACTGGGCCTGTTTGCCGATCCGGACGGCAATTGAGGATTGAATTCGTGAAAAATCCTTAGTTCTTAAGGGTTTGTTTGCGAACTTCCGCAAATTATCGCCCCCATCGATACGGGGGAACCGATGATTCGTAAGCGCCTATCCACAAAACTCGCCTTGATGTTCCTGGCCGGAACGACGGTCATGTGTCTGGCGATTGTGCTGGTTACATCCAACCTCGCCAGCGGTGTCGCGAACACCCAGGCCAATGCCGCGCTCAAGAGCGCGACACTCGGAAAGCAGAAAACTCTGGAACTGGCGCTGGAGCAGATCCGCGACAGTGCGGGCTTTTTCGTGTCCCTGGAGGATGCCAAGGACGTGCTGCTGAAGGCCAACGCCGGCTGGAAGAGCCTGGAGGACGGCGAGAAGCAGGACCTGCGCAAGGTTTTCGTCGATGACAATCCGAACCCGGCCGACCAGAGATACCTTCTGGTGAAGCCGGAAGGCGCGGACAATTACTACATCACCAACCACGAGATCGTGCATCAGGCGCTCAAGAAGGTGGTGAACCAGGGCCTGTTCAGCGATATCGCGCTCATGAGCCCGGATGGCGATTTCGTCTATTCCTATAACAAGGGATCCGAATTCGCGCGCAACATCGCCGCACCGGAACTGGCGCAGAACACCTTCAAGCTGGCCCTCGACCAGATCATTACGGCGGCCGGCGATGAAACCCTGAAGCAGGGAGCCATGTACAGCTCCGGGTTTGTCGTGTCGGAAATGGGCAAGGTCGCCATGGTGATAGCGGCGCCGATCTATTACATGGATCGTTATTTCGGCGCGGTCGGCCTGTCGGTCAACATGAACCGCTTCGCCGCCCTGCTGAACGAACCGACCGGGATCGGCGAGCATGAGTCGAACTTCCTTGTCGACAGCAAGGGAACGGTCATTGAAGTCGGCGACGACGGCACCGCGGTTCGCAGCTTCGCGCTTGCGGATGTGCAGAACGGTCCCGACCTCCTGTCGCTTGACGATACGCTCTATCGCTTCTTCCGCTCCGAAGCGCAGGTTCACGACCATACCTATGGGGTGGTCGAGGCCGTGCCGCAGACGGAGCTTTCAGCAGCGGCCAACAAAATCACCTATGGCGTGATCCTGGCGGGCATCTTGTGCATGCTGCCGGTCGTCGGCCTGATCTGGTGGCTGACCGTGCGCATGTTTGCGCCGCTCAACACGCTCAATTCCGCGGCCCGCAGGATCGCGGATGGTGAACTTCAGGTCGATATCGATGCGACCGAGCGTGGTGACGAAATCGGCGACATGGCCCGCTGCATCGAGATCTTCAAGGACAATTCCATCGAGCGCGAGCGGCTCTCCGAAGAACGCAAGGTCGGCCATGTCGCGCGCGAAAAGCGCGAACAGCTGATCGATTCCCTGATCAGCGGGTTCCGTGCCGAGGCTCAGCAGGTGCTTCAGGTCGTGGAGGAAAACATCCGCCGCGTCGAGGATCTGTCCAATGTGCTCAACGACCGGTCCGCCGCTGCGGCCGAGCGTGGGGCCGGGGCCGTGGCCGATTCCGAAAGCGCGTCGGCCAACGTGCAGGCGGTCGCTTCGGCGACGGAAGAGCTCAATGCCTCGATTGCAGAGATTTCCCGCCAGGTGGCAACGACTGCCGAAATCGTCGGCCAGACCACCACGAGCGCCCAGACCTCCAATCAGAAGATCGAGGGCCTGGCCGAGGCGGCGAACAAGATCGGCGACGTGGTGTCGCTGATTTCGGAAATCGCCGAGCAGACCAACCTGCTCGCCCTGAACGCGACCATCGAGGCGGCGCGCGCCGGGGAAGCCGGCCGCGGATTTGCGGTTGTCGCGTCGGAGGTCAAATCGCTGGCCGAACAGACCGCGAAGGCGACGGAAGAAATTTCGGCGCAGATTTCCGCGATCCAGGCATCGACCACCGATGCGGTGCAGGAAATCCAGAACGTGTCGAGTTCGATCGAGGAAGTGAACAATTATACGACCACCATTTCCTCGGCGGTCCAGCAGCAGGGATCGGCAACATCCGAGATCTCGCAGAACGTGACCGAGGCGGCCGGAGGCACGCGCAACGTGTCCGAGGCCGTCGCCTCGCTGAATGACGATGTGGTGGAGAACTCCAAATCGGTCGGCCAGATGCGCGAAGCGACGCTGGAAATGAAGCAGCAGGCAGAGCAACTGAGGAAGTCCGTCGAAACCTTCCTTGCCGAGGTTGCCGCGGCCTGATCGAAATCGGACTACAAAACGGAAGGCTCCGCCGGCTCTGGTCCGCTGCGGAGCCTTCTGCTATTTGGGCCCCTTCACGGGTAATCTGTCACAGGTAACCTGGTTCAAGTGCCTTGTTTTTATGTCTGGAGACTGCGGTGACCACCTGGCCCGATCTTGCCGGCCGTCTCGACGACGGCGTTCATGTCCTGCCGGTCCGCGTCTATTATGAAGATACGGATTTCACCGGCATCGTCTATCACGGCGCCTACGTGCGGTTTTTCGAGCGCGGCCGCTCCGATTTTCTGCGTCTTGCCGGAATCCATCACGCGCAGCTACAGGCAGGGCTGTCCGGTCGGCCGCTGGCTTTTGCGGTGCGGTCCATGAACCTGGACTTCCGCCGGCCGGCGACGATCGACGATGTTCTGGAAGTCCGGACACGGCTTTCTGACCTGAAGGGTGCGCGCATCGTGCTTACTCAGGAGATCTGCCGTGGCGAGGACCTGCTGGTCGCGGCCGACGTAATGGTTGCGGTCATCACCTCCGACGGCAAACCCACACGCCTGCCGGCCGAGCTTGCAAGCCGCCTCACAGGACTCTGATATTTGCGACGTCGCGGACGGTCACTTTTTCCGGCGATGAGGAAATATTTTGAATTTCGCCCAAAGCATTAATTGGGCGGTAACCTTAATTGATTCCTTTGTACTTCGGATAAAGTCTTTGACGCAGTCGAAGTTTCGCCAAATTCAGCGGTCAGAGAGGCTCTGAGCGGCGGTCCGGCAACGTCACGCAACCCATGCTCCGGATGCCCGTGACATCTGTGCCTGGCAATTTACACGACCAAGAGGTCTTACGTTTCATGAATGAACTTGTTCAGTCGACGCTGGCGGCTCAAGACGGTGGCATTTCGTTTTTCGCACTTTTCTGGCAGGCACATATTGTCGTGAAAATCGTGATGGTCGGCCTGATCGCGGCGTCGGTCTGGTGCTGGGCGATCATCCTGGACAAGTCCCTGCTGATGGGCCGGACCAAGCGTCAGATGAACCGTTTCGAGACCGTGTTCTGGTCCGGGCAGTCCCTGGAAGAGCTTTACGGCACCCTGCATCACCGGACCAACTATTCCATGGCGGCGCTCTTCGTTGCCGCGATGCGCGAATGGAAACGCAGCCACGAAGGGGCAAAGCCGGCGATCGGCAGCCTTCAGCAGCGGATCGACCGGGTGATGGATGTCACCATCCAGCGCGAGGCCGAGCGACTTGAAAACCGGCTGCTGGTCCTGGCGACCGTGGGCTCTGCGGCGCCCTTCATCGGCCTGTTCGGCACGGTCTGGGGGATCATGACCGCCTTCCAGGCGATCGCGGCCTCCGACAGCACCAACCTCGCCGTCGTCGCGCCGGGTATCGCCGAAGCCCTGTTTGCAACCGCGCTCGGTCTGCTGGCCGCAATCCCGGCGGTGATCGCCTATAACAAGTTCGCGTCAGACGTCGGCAAGGCCGTTGGCCGCATGGAAGGGTTCGCAGACGAGTTTTCCGCCATCCTGTCCCGCCAGATCGACGAAAGGTCGTAAGCCATGGCTATGCAGGTTGGATCAGGTCAGGGGGCGGGAGGTGGCCGCCGGCGTCGCCGGCGGCGTCACGCGCCCATGAGCGAAATCAACGTCACGCCCATGGTGGACGTGATGCTGGTGCTCCTGATCATTTTCATGGTCGCGGCTCCGCTTCTGACGGTCGGTGTGCCGATCGACCTGCCCGAAACCAAGGCGAAGGCGCTGGAAGGCGATACCGAGCCGATAACCATTTCCGTCAATTCGGCGGGCAAGATTTTCATTCAGGATACGGAAATCGCCATCGACGAAGTCGTGCCGAAACTGGAGGCAATCGCCAAGAACGGCTACGACGAGCGCATTTACGTGCGCGGCGACCAGAATTCCGATTACGGCACCATGATGAAGATCATGGGCCGGATCAATGCCGCCGGATTCAAGCGGCTCGGTCTGGTTACTCTTCAGGAACAGGGATCGTAACTCTGTTATGCGCGTTGGTCTCATCGCGTCTTTGACCGGTCACGCGGTCGTTCTACTCTGGGGCTTGATTGCCTTTCCGGACGTGAGGAGCTTTACGACGCCGCCTGTCGATTCCCTTCCTGTCGAACTGGTGCCGGTGGAGGAGCTCACCCGCCTGCAGAAAGGCGAAAAGGACGCGGAAATCCGCGATGTTGCCGCGCTAAACCCGACCGAAAAGCCAAAGGAAGAGCCGGTCAAGCCGGCGGATAAACCGGACAAGGCGGCGGTTGAACAGCCAACGCCCCCCACACCGGAACCTGCGCCCGCACCGGAACCTGCGCCTGCGCCGACGCCGGTCGCCGAGCCCGAGCCGGCCCCCGCGCCCGAAGCCGCCGCCGAACCCGAACCCGCGCCGGCCGAAAAGGCGCCGGAACCGGCTCCGGAAGCAGCCGCTCCGGAACCGATCCAGACCAAGGTCGTTCCCCGGGTGAAGCCGAAGCCGCCGCGTCCGACCCAGACGGCGGAGAAGCCGAAAGAGAAGGACTTCAAGCCGAATGAAATTGCGGCCCTCCTGAACAAGGTCGAGCCCAAGGGGGCGAGTTCGTCATCCACGGATCCGGCTTCCCTGGGCAGTCGCCTCAGCCAGGACAGCAATGTGAAGATGAGCCAATCGGAGCTCGATGCGCTCAGGGGCCAGATATCGCGATGCTGGAATCCGCCGGTCGGCGCCGTCGGAGCGGAGAGCCTGAATGTGCGCGTCAGGATAGAGTTGGACCGGTCCGGAGAGGTTTCCGGCAGCCCCGAGGTGCTGAATTCCAACTCGAACCCGGCGTTCCGGGCCGCCGCAAGCAGCGCGGTCCGCGCGGTCATGCGTTGTGCGCCCTATACGTTGCCGGCATCGAAATACGAAGCCTGGCAGGAAGTGATCATGAATTTCGACCCGCGCGAAATGGTTGGCGGGTAGGATGAATTTGAAAAAGCAAGGAGCCGTTTCACTCATGTGCGACAAGTCTGTAGGAACCCGTTTCCTGTCCCGCCGTGAGGCGGTGGCAGCCTTAGGCGCGATGTCATTCGGCCTCCTGGCTGGATTGCAGCCGGCGAACGCCCTGATCGAGATCGACATTACGCAGGGCCATGTCGAACCTCTTCCGATCGCCTTGCCGGTGTTTTCGCCCGAAGGCGGCGATGCGAAGCTAGCCGAAGAGATGACGGCCGTGATCGCGGCCGACCTGAAGCGGTCGGGCCTGTTCAAGCCGCTCGACCCGGCAAGCTTCATCCAGAAGAACATGAGCGCGAACACCCAGCCGCGCTTCGGCGACTGGCGCACCATCGGTGCGCAGGCCCTGCTCGCCGGGTCAGTCGCCAAACAGGCCGACGGCCGTGTCAGGGCCGAATTCCGGCTCTGGGACGTCTTCGCGTCGCAGCAGGCGCTCGGCCAGCAATTCTACACGACGCCGGAAAACTGGCGGCGGCTGGCGCATATCATCGCCGATGCGGTCTATGAACGGCTGACCGGCGAAAAAGGCTACTTCGACACCCGCATCGTCTTCGTCGACGAAACCGGTCCGAAGGACAAGCGCGTGAAGCGGCTCGCGATCATGGATCAGGACGGGGCCAATGTCCGCTACCTCACCCGCGGCGACGAACTGGTTCTGACCCCGCGGTTTTCGCCGACCAGCCAGGAAATCACCTACATGTCCTACGGCGGCACCGACCCGAGCGTCTATCTGCTCAACATCGAGACCGGCCAGCGGGAGATTGTCGGCAACTTCCCGGGCATGACCTTCGCGCCGCGGTTTTCGCCGGACGGGCAGAAGGTCATCATGAGCCTGGAGGAAGGCGGCAATGCCAATATCTTCTCCATGGACCTGCGGTCCCGGAGGACGACGCGGCTGACCAACACGGCCGCGATCGACACCAGCCCGTCCTATTCGCCCGACGGGCGCAGGGTCGTGTTCGAATCCGACCGCGGCGGATCGCAACAACTTTACGTGATGAATGCGGACGGAACGAACGCCCAGCGGATCTCCTTCGGCCCGGGCCGGTATTCGACGCCGGTGTGGTCGCCGCGCGGCGACCTGATCGCCTTCACCAAGCAGCATCAGGGCCGGTTCATGATCGGTGTGATGAGCCCTGACGGCAAGGGAGAACGCATTTTGACCGAGGGCTATCACAATGAAGGCCCGGCTTGGTCACCAAATGGCCGTGTTCTCGTGTTCTTCCGCGATACGCCGGGCGCGAATGGCGGGCCTCAGATATGGACGGTCGATCTGACCGGCTATAACGAGCAGCGTGTTACCACGCCGTCCTTCGCATCGGATCCGTCCTGGTCGCCGCTGATCGACTAGGAGGGATACGGGACGACCGGCAGGATTGAACACACGGATCGATTAGGTAACTGTTTACCAGTTTTGCCAAGACGGTCTTAACCACCTTTGGCTAGAAACTGTTCACCCTGTCGGGGCCGGTGGGGATAGGAGAACGAGAATGTTTGAATTGGGGAAGTTGGCGCGGGGCGCTAAATTCATGGCCGTCATCGGTGCCATGCTGTTCGTCGCCGCCTGCGCCCAGACACAGCCGGATGGTCTTCAGGGCAATGTGAAGCCCGGCACAGGCCAGGATTTCGTCGTCAATGTCGGCGATCGCGTGTTCTTTGAAGAGGACCAGTCGACGCTGAGCGCGCAGGCGAAGGCGACGCTGGACAAGCAGGCACAGTGGCTGAGCAGCTATTCGAAATACACCATCACCGTCGAGGGACACGCGGACGAACGCGGTACCCGGCAGTATAACCTTGCACTCGGCGCGCGCCGCGCCAATGCGACCCGGGACTATCTGGTCTCGCGCGGCGTTTCGGCCTCGCGGATCAAGACGATTTCCTACGGCAAGGAACGGCCCGTGGCGGTGTGTAACGACAACAGCTGCTGGTCGCAGAACCGGCGCGCCGTGACGGTCCTGAACAACGCTTCGAGCTAGCAGACGCGTCTGTGTCAGTTATGGAGGCCGGGCTGTTTGCCCGGCCTCTTTCTTTTTGTCCGCAGGCCCGGGTGCCGCGCGCGAAAAATTTCGGCGTTTATGCCAAATTTTGGCCGAACTCCGCGTGCCCTGTGGTATCCAGCCGTTGAGTAGGACGGTGGTCCTGCACAAGACGGAGGATTGGAATGGGGAAATTGAAAGCACTGTCGGCAATCCTGGCCGCGCTGGCTTTGTTCACGCTTGCCAGCCCGTCACAGGCGCAGCTGTTCGGCCGTAAGGACAATTCGAATGTCCGGGTCGACGAATTGGAAGAGCGGATGCGCGTCCTGACCGGCCATATCGAGCAGCTGTCCTACCAGGTGCGGGAACTGCAGGATCAGATCCGGCGCATGCAGGAAGACAATGAATACCGCTTCCAGCAGCTGGAAGGCGGCGGAAAACCGGGCAAACGCTCCGATGCCGGACAGCCGGAACCGCCCGCAGGCAAGCTTGCCGACAGCGTCCAGACGCTCGGCACACTGCCGGCCGGCGGATCGGGTGACGGCGAATGGGGAGCATCCGGCGGCTACCAGAACAATGGTTCCAACGACGGTTCTGCCGACGGTTCTTCCGGCGGCCTTCCCGGAAACGGGCCGATCGATCTGTCGGCTCTGGCCGGCGGCCTTTCCGCCGGGCTGGATAATGGCGGACAAAACAACGGCGGCCAGACCAGCAACGGACTGCCGCCCATCGGTCAGGGGGATAACGGCACCGAAGCGGCCGGCAACACCATGGCAGGCCTTGCGCCGAGTGGCGATCCCCGCGCCGACTACGACCGCGCCTACAGCTATGCGGTCAACGGCCAATACAAGGCGGCGGAAGAGGGCTTCCGCGCCTTTATCGATACCTACCCGGATGATCGGCTTGCCGCCAATGCCCAGTACTGGCTCGGCGAGAGCCTGCTGGCCCAGCGGAACTACCGGGAGGCGGCGGATGCCTTCCTGAAGACCTACACAGATCATCCGGGCAGCGAAAAGAGCCCCGACAGCCTGTTGAAGCTCGGTCTGTCGCTGAACGGTCTCGGCGAGAACGACGCGGCCTGCGCAACCTTTTCGGAACTCCTGAACAAATATCCGAACGCGGCGCCGGCGGTCCTCGATCAGGCGCGTGACGAGCAACGTCGTGGCAAGTGCTCCTGACCGGCCCGACAACGTTTCTGTTTTGACGCAAGACGAGGTCACTCAGCTCTTCGAACCGCTGACCGGGTTGGACGCCGTTGCCCTGGGCGTTTCAGGTGGCCCGGATTCTCTTGCGCTTCTTTATCTTTTCAATGACTGGCGACTGCGGACGAACTGGACCGGCCGTGTCCTGGTGCTGACCGTCGATCACCGGCTTCGGGCCGAGAGCGCCCTGGAGGCCGATGCGGTTTCGCGCCACTGCGACCAGCTGGGCCTTGCGCATCGGACACTGGTCTGGGACGGCGAAAAGCCTGCCTCCAATGTCCAGGCGGCCGCCCGCGATGCCCGCTACCGGCTCATGGCGCAGGAAATGCGCGCCGGCGGTATCGCCTGTCTCCTTCTTGCCCATCACCGGGACGATCAGGTCGAGACGTTCCTGGACCGCCTGACCCGCGGCAGCGGCGTCTATGGCCTGGGCGCCATGGCTCCCGATCAGCCGAACGGTCCGCATGGACTTCGCTTGCTGCGCCCCTTGCTGGCGCTTCCAAAGGCACGGCTCGTTGAAGAACTCGCCGCGCGACAGATTTCCTGGGCCGAGGACCCGTCCAACCGCAATCCCGACTACAAGCGCGTCCGGCTGCGGATCATGGCGGGCCTTCTGGCGGAAGAAGGGCTGGAACCGGACCGTCTCGCCGAAACCGCACGTCGCCTGCGCCGGACCGCTGAAGCCATCGACACCTGGGTGGCAAGGGTCTGGCAGGAGGCGGTTAGCGAGCATCCGGCCGGACCCTTGCGCCTGGATTTCGCCGAGATGGCCGGCCTGCCGCAGGAAGTGCGGCTGCGGCTACTGGCGCGGATGATCCGGCGGGTGACGGGCCGCGACACGCCGCTGCGCCTGTCGAAGCTGGAACACCTTGAAGACCGTCTTCTGGCCGGGGACGGACAACAGACGCTGTCAGGCGCGATCGTGCTGCGAAAGGGCGGAGATCTCTTCGTCTGGAAGGAGGCAGGCCGGGACCTGCCGGCGAGCATCTGCCTTGCAGAGGGCGCCAGCGGCGTCTGGGACGACCGCTACAGCTATGACCGGACAGACGGCGCGGCTGAAGGAGCACCCAAGACACTCGTGCTCGGCGCCCTGGGCGGGCCGGTGGAGGCATCGGCTCTTGTCGACTGGCCCGCAGGCTGGCCGAAGGCGTCTTTTGCCTGTGCTCCCGCCCTGCGGTACGATGACGACCTGGTGTTCGTGCCGGGACTTTTTGTCAAGGCGGGCGACAGGTTCCTGTCGGAAATCAAGCTTTGCCGGCTACCGGACCGGGCCGCGCCCATGCCGGGTCCGGACGAGAATGGCAGGGACCAGACGATTGCATTTATTAACAATCTTGCATCCGGCAGGCCGATGACGAAGTAAGTTCCTTAAGGAAAAAGTCAGAGGCAATGCGCAAGAATGGCGCACCTCCTTGGCAGATGGGTTTGCGCGACCTATCTTGGCAGGTGAGTACTAACGCCGCGCAGGTTTTTGCGTGCGGCGGTAAAGGGATCGAAATGAACGCACATTTTCGCAATTTCGCACTCTGGGTGATCATCGCACTCCTGCTGATCGCCCTGTTCCAGCTGTTTCAGAGCCCAGGTCAGCGGACGGCGCCGAATGAAATCGCCTTCTCCCAGTTCCTGAATCAGGCGGAAGAGGGAAATATTCAGGAAGTCACCATCCAGAAACAGAAGATCACCGGTCACTACGCCAGCGGCGGCGCGTTCCAGTCCTATGCGCCGGAAGGCGCAGGACAGTATGTGGAACTGCTGCGATCCAAGGGCGTTCTGATCAATGCGCAGCCGCCGGCTGAAGGCAACAATTTCCTCGGAGCGCTGATCAACTGGTTCCCGATGCTGATCATCCTGGGGATCTGGATCTTCATCATGCGCCAGATGCAGGGTTCGGGCGGCAAGGCAATGGGCTTTGGCAAGTCCAAGGCGAAGCTTTTGACCGAAGCCCATGGCCGCGTGACCTTCGAGGATGTGGCAGGCATCGACGAAGCCAAGGAAGACCTCCAGGAAATCGTTGAGTTTCTGCGTGACCCGCAGAAATTCCAGCGCCTCGGCGGTCGTATCCCGCGCGGTGTTCTTCTCGTCGGTCCTCCGGGTACCGGTAAGACGCTGACCGCACGTGCGGTTGCCGGTGAGGCCAATGTTCCGTTCTTCACCATTTCCGGTTCCGATTTCGTGGAAATGTTCGTCGGTGTCGGCGCGTCGCGCGTGCGCGACATGTTCGAACAGGCCAAGAAGAATGCGCCGTGCATCATCTTCATCGACGAAATCGACGCCGTCGGCCGCCATCGCGGCGCCGGTCTCGGCGGCGGCAACGATGAGCGCGAGCAGACGCTGAACCAGCTGCTTGTCGAGATGGACGGCTTCGAGCCGAACGAAGGCATCATCATCATCGCGGCGACCAACCGTCCGGACGTTCTCGACCCGGCGCTGCTGCGCCCGGGCCGCTTCGACCGTCAGATCGTTGTGCCGAACCCGGATATCACCGGCCGCGAGAAGATCCTCAAGGTTCACATGCGCAAGGTTCCGCTTGCTCCGGACGTCGACGTCAAGACGCTGGCGCGCGGCACCCCGGGCTTCTCCGGCGCCGACCTGATGAACCTGGTCAACGAGGCCGCCCTTCTGGCCGCCCGCCGCTCCAAGCGGCTGGTGACCATGGCCGAGTTCGAGGACGCCAAGGACAAGGTCATGATGGGCGCGGAACGCCGCACCCTGGTGATGACCGAGGAAGAAAAGAAGCTGACCGCCTATCACGAGGCCGGTCATGCCCTGGTGGCCCTGCATCAGGAAGCCTCCGACCCGATCCACAAGGCGACCATCATTCCGCGCGGCCGTGCGCTGGGCATGGTGATGCGCCTGCCGGAAAAGGACCAGGTGTCGCTCACACGCGCCAAGTGCAAGGCCGACCTTGCGGTTGCCATGGGCGGCCGCGTGGCTGAGGAAATGATCTTCGGCTACGAGAAGGTCACCTCCGGCGCGTCCGGCGATATTCAGATGGCGACCAAGCTGGCCCGCGCCATGGCGACCCAGTTCGGCATGTCCGACAAGCTCGGCCCCCTGCTTTACGGCGAGAACCAGGAGGAAGTCTTCCTCGGGCACTCGGTGGCCAAGAACCAGCACGTTTCCGACGAGACCCAGAAGGTGGTGGATGCGGAGATCAAGTCCTTCGTCAATCAGGGTTATGAGACCGCGAAGAAGATCCTCGGCGATCATGAGGATCAGCTGCACACCATCGCAAAGGGTCTCCTGGAGTACGAAACGCTGTCCGGCGACGAGATCAAGGGTCTCCTCGACGGCAAGCCGCCGGTCCGCGACACCGACGACGATCAGCCGATCGGACGCTCCTCAGCGGTTCCCACCACAGGCGTCAAGCGTGGCGGGGATGAGCCGAGCGGCGGAATGGAGCCGCAGCCTCAGGCTTGATCGGACAGTAGAATGTGAAAATGCCCGGCCTTTGCCGGGCATTTTTGTGTGTGGAGCGTAATACTTGCTCATAATTTTTGAACCGTTTTTTGCCATAATTCGCGCTAAAAGAAGCAAAACCAAAATTCTCAAGCAGGCGACAAACACATATGCGCAAGTTCTTCGGCACGGACGGCATTCGCGGGCAGGCAAACACATTTCCCATTACCGCTGAAATGGCGCTCAAGGTCGGAATGGCAGCCGGGATTGCTTTCAAGAACGGCGGCCACCGGCACCGGGTCGTGATCGGCAAGGACACGCGGCTTTCCGGCTACATGATCGAGAATGCGCTGGTCGCCGGATTTACCTCCGTCGGCATGGATGCGTTTCTCTTAGGCCCCATGCCGACCCCTTCCGTCGCCATGCTGACCCACTCGCTTCGGGCCGATCTCGGCGTCATGATTTCCGCTTCGCATAATCCCTTCCAGGACAACGGCATCAAGTTCTTCGGTCCCGACGGGTTCAAGCTGAGCGATGCCATCGAACTGGAAATCGAGCGGATCGCGGAAAGCGACATGAGCGCGCTTCTTCCCGGTCCGGGCGACCTGGGGCGCGCGAAGCGGATCGAGGGCGCGCAGCAGCGCTACATCGAATTCGCAAAGCGCACGCTGCCGCGTGACATGAGCCTTGAGGGTCTCAGGGTCGCGATCGATTGCGCAAACGGAGCAGCCTACAAGGTCGCGCCGGAGGCCCTTTGGGAGCTGGGCGCGGAGGTGATCGCCCTCGGTGTCGCGCCGGACGGGTTCAACATCAACAAGGATTGCGGCTCGACCTCCACCGATGCCCTGATCAGGAAGGTGCATGAGGTCCGTGCCGATATCGGTATCGCCCTCGACGGTGACGCGGATCGCGTCATCATCGTCGACGAGAACGGCCAGGTGATCGACGGCGATCAGCTCATGGCGGTCGTCGCGCAATCCTGGCAGGCGCATAACCGGCTCTCCGCGCCGGGGATCGTGGCCACGGTCATGTCCAACCTCGGGCTGGAACGTTATCTGGAGAGCCTCGATCTCGGCCTTGTCAGGACCAAGGTGGGCGACCGCTATGTGGTCGAACGCATGCGCGCGGACGGATACAACGTCGGCGGCGAGCAGTCCGGGCATATCGTCCTGTCCGATTTCGCCACCACCGGCGACGGCCTGATCGCGGCCCTGCAGATCATGGCCTGCGTCAAGGATCAGAACCGGCCGGTCTCCGAAGTCTGCCGGCGTTTCGAGCCGGTGCCGCAGATCCTGAAGAACGTCCGCTATCAGGGCGGCAAGCCCCTGGAACAGGAAGACGTCAAGACCGCGATCCGGGACGGCGAGGGCCGTCTCGGCAAGAACGGCCGCCTGGTCATCCGGGCTTCGGGCACGGAACCGGTCATCCGCGTCATGGCGGAAGGCGACGATGCCGATCTCGTCAGCCAGGTGGTCAACGATATCGCGGATTCCGTGGCCAGGTCGGCTGCCTGACCAACATCAAGACTTAGTTTCGATCGGACAGGCGTTGCCTTGCGGAAGGCGGCGCCTTTTTCTTTATGAAAAGTAAACAAAAGCGATTCCGTTAAGTATTTCTTAAGGTAAAAAAACTCGGTTAATGAGTACGGTTAAGTCACCTTTAATGAATTCCGGCCATTGTTGACATGTTCAAGCGCGAACCGCAACCGAACGTGCGGACGGCTGAAGAAGAGGACTAGGACATGGTCATGTATTTTAAGCGATTGTCTTTGGCCGGCATCGCGGTTGTTATGTCGACTGCGGCCTTCGCTGCCGACCTTCCGGCACCGGTCATCGAACACATTCCGCAAGTGCCGGCTGTCGGCGGCTGGTACCTGCGCGGCGATATCGGCTACAAGCTCTACGGCGATCCGAACGGCAGCTTCAACGATTCCGTTGTCGGCGATCTGCGCTACGAGCGCGAAAGCATGGACAACGCGTGGATGATCGGCGTCGGTGTCGGTTACAAGTTCACAGACCACCTCCGCAGTGACCTGACGCTCGATTACGAAACGCCGGCGAAGGCCAAGGGCTACGCGGTCTGCGGCGGCTGTGTCGGCGGCTTCTCCACGGAATCCACCGACATCGATGTCTGGACCCTGATGCTGAACGGTTACTATGACATCGGCACCTGGAACAACATTACGCCTTATGTCGGCGCCGGCGTCGGTGCGGCTTATGTGCGCACGGACAGCACGTTGTCGCAGAACCCGGGTGGAACGACGACCGCCTATGACGGCGCCCACGCCGAGTGGAACTTCGCCTGGGCCCTGATGGCGGGTGCATCCTATGCCGTCACGCCGAACTGGAGCATCGACGCGGGCTACCGGTACAAGAACCTGGGCACGGCCAAGACGGTGAAATACTACAACACCGGTTCCGGTCAGACCCGGTCGGAATTCGCCGATCTGAGTGCGCATGAATTCCGGCTCGGTGTCCGCTACCAGTTCGCGAACCAGGTGGCCGCGGTGCCCACCTATTTCCCGCCGCAGCCGATCACCAGCAACTACTGAGCTGGACGCAAACCAGTTGAAAAGGCCGGCGCCATCGCCGGCCTTTTTCGTTTTTGGAAAAATATTTTCTCCAAATTCATTTGACGCTTCGGTTGATCGGGCCTATCCCAATCAGTGGGCCACCCCTCCCCAACGAGGGGCTCCTATCTGAAAGGGTAGATTACATGACTGCACTGAATTCCAAGCCGGACGTCCGTCCGGCCAATCCCAATTTTTCGTCCGGACCCTGTTCCAAACGTCCCGGCTGGTCTCTTGAGAGCCTGTCCGACGCCGTGCTCGGCCGTTCCCACCGCGCGAAAATCGGCAAGGCCAGGCTGGCCGAGGCCATCGATCTCACCCGTGAGGTTCTCAAGGTGCCGGCGGATTACCGCATCGGCATCGTGCCGGCGTCCGACACGGGCGCCGTCGAGATGGCGCTGTGGTCGCTGCTCGGCGCGCGGCCGGTCGACATGCTGGCCTGGGAAAGCTTCGGCTCCGGCTGGGTCACGGACGTGATGAAACAGCTGAAGCTTGAAAACGCGCGCAAGATCGAGGCGCCCTACGGCGAACTTCCCGATCTTTCGACCGTCGACTTCAGCCATGACGTGGTCTTCACCTGGAACGGCACCACTTCCGGCGTGCGGGTTCCCAACGGCGACTGGATCCCGGCAGACCGGGAAGGCCTGACCATCTGCGATGCGACTTCGGCCGCCTTCGCCCAGGATCTCGCCTTCGACAAACTCGATGTGGTGACCTTCTCCTGGCAGAAGGTGCTCGGCGGCGAGGCGGCCCACGGCATGCTCATCCTGAGCCCGCGGGCGGTCGAACGGCTGGAGAGCTACACGCCTTCATGGCCGCTGCCGAAGATCTTCCGCCTGACCAAGGGCGGCAAGCTGATCGAGGGCGTGTTCAAGGGCGAGACCATCAACACCCCGTCCATGCTCTGCGTCGAGGATTATATCGATGCGCTCAAGTGGGCCCGGTCCGTCGGCGGACTTTCCGGCCTGATCGGCCGCGCGGACGCCAATTTGAAAGTGCTCACCGATTGGGTGGAAAAGACCGACTGGGTCGATTTCCTCGCCGTCGATCCGGCCACGCGGTCCAACACCTCGGTCTGTCTGAAGGTCGTCGATCCGCAAGTCAGCGCGCTTGCCGCCGACGAGCAGGCCGCCTTCGCCAAGGCGATGGTGTCCGCTCTTGACGCGGAAGGGGTCGCCTATGACATCGGCGCCTACCGCGATGCACCGTCGGGCTTGCGGATCTGGGCCGGCGCGACCATCGAGTCCTCCGATCTCGTTGCGTTGACCGCCTGGCTGGACTGGGCCTTCGCCGCCCGGAAGGCAGAGCTCGCCAAGGCGGCGTGAGCGATGCTCACCGACCCGCTGAGTGACAGGCTCGCACGGTTCGTCGAAAGTGTGGGTATTCCGGTGCGAACCGTTTCGCTGCCGGAGCCGACCTTTTTGCCGGGTCTTGATATCCGGTACGGGGAACTCCTGATCGACGAGGAGCGTCTGCTTTATCCGGGCGATATCTTGCACGAAGCGGGTCATATCGCGGTGAGCGATACCGACGAACGGCGGAAAGAGAAACTCGATCCAAGCCCCGGTGACGAGATGGCGACAATTGCGTGGTCCTGGGCCGCGCTTTGCCATCTCGGCCTATCGCCGGAAGTCGTCTTTCACCCAGAGGGTTACAAGGGTGATGCGGCGGCGCTGATCGAAAACTTTTCGACCGGCCACTATATCGGCGTCCCTCTGCTTCAGCTCTACGGACTGAGCTATGAGCCCAGGCCTGCTGCCGAGGAAGGTGTTGCTCCCTATCCCCATATGTTGCGCTGGTTGCGCTGAATTCAGGTAAAACAATGGCTCCCAAGGTTCTCATTTCGGACAAGCTGTCCGACGCTGCAGTCCAGATTTTCAAGGACCGCGGCATCGATGTCGATTTCCTGCCCGATGTCGGCAAGGACAAGGAAAAGCTGCTGGAGATCATCGGTCAGTACGATGGTCTGGCCATCCGCTCCGCCACCAAGGTGACGGAAAAGATTATTGCGGCCGCAGACAATCTCAAGGTGATCGGCCGGGCGGGGATCGGCGTCGACAATGTCGATATTCCCAAGGCCACCGCGCGCGGTATCATCGTGATGAATACGCCCTTCGGCAATGCGATCACCACCGCCGAGCATGCGATCGCCATGATGTTTGCCGCCGCCCGGCAGATCCCGGCAGCCGACGCCTCGACCCAGGCCGGCAAGTGGGAGAAGTCCCGCTTCATGGGGAAGGAAATCACCGCCAAGACCTTAGGATTGATCGGCTGCGGCAATATCGGTTCAATCGTGGCCGACCGGGCGATCGGCCTTAAGATGAAGGTGGTTGCCTACGATCCGTTCCTGACGCCGGAACGGGCGGCTTCGCTCGGCGTCGACAAGGTGGATCTGGACGAGCTCCTGAAGCGTGCCGACTTCATCACGCTGCATACGCCGCTCACCGACAAGACGCGCAACATCATCGATGCGGCGGCGATCGCGAAGATGAAAAACGGCGCTTATGTCATCAACTGTGCCCGCGGCGGTCTCGTCGACGAGAAAGCGGTGCGCGAGGCGCTCGATGCCGGCAAGCTCAGCGGGGCGGCCTTTGACGTGTTCGTGGAAGAACCGGCGAAGGAGAATGTCCTGTTCGGCGCGCCGAACTTCGTGTCCACGCCGCATCTCGGAGCCTCCACCAGCGAGGCCCAGGAAAACGTCGCGCTGCAGGTGGCCGAGCAGATGTGCGACTACCTGCTCGACGGGGCGGTGACCAATGCTCTCAACATGCCGTCGATCTCGGCGGAAGAAGCGCCGAAGCTTGCGCCGTTCGTCCGTCTTGCCGAACAGCTCGGCTCCTTCGCCGGCCAGTTGACGGAATCGGGCATCGAAGCGATCCGGCTGGAATATGCCGGTGCGGTTGCCGAACTGAACACCAAGGCGCTCACGTCCGCGGCCCTCAGCGGGTTGCTGACGCCGCTTCTGCAGACCGTGAACATGGTCTCTGCCCCGATCGTCGCCAGGGATCGCGGCATCCAGGTGGAGGAAGTGCGCCGGGAGCAGAAAGGCGCCTATGAAACCTATATCCGGCTGACGGTGGTGACAGAACGCCAGGAGCGGTCCGTTGCGGGCACCGTCTTTGCCGACGGCAAGCCGCGGATCATCCAGGTGAAGGGCATCAACATGGAGGCCGAACTCGGGCCACACATGCTCTACATCACCAACGAGGACAAGCCCGGTTTCATCGGTCATCTCGGCATGGAGCTTGGCAACAGCAGCGTCAACATCGCGACCTTCAACCTGGGCCGGACCGCGCCCGGGCAGGATGCGATCTGCCTGGTCGAAGTGGACGGGGAGGTGCCGCAGGGCGTCATGGACCGCCTGGCCGCGGTCTCCCACGTCAAGCAGGTGAAGTCGCTCCGGTTCTGACGAGGCGGTTGCAGACAGTTTTGAACAATTGAACGGGCGGCCTTCGGGCCGCCCGTTTTCATGCGGGCCGGCGGCGTTTCGGCAGGATGCGTCCGTCCAGGACCAGAAGGCCGGTCAGCAGAAGTCCAAGGCCGGCGAATTGGTAGGCGTCTAGCCGTTCGCCAAGCAGCAGAAAGCCTAACAGGATCGCGCTTGCCGGCACGATGAAGGTGACCAGCGAAGCATTCGTGGCGCCCGCTTCGGCCAGAAGCCGGAAGTAGATCAGATAGGCAAGCGCGGTTGCGCCGATGCCAAGCGCCAGAACGTTCAGCCAGACAATGGCGGAGGTCGCAAACGGCGACCAGTTCCCGGCCGCGAGCAGGGCGACCGGCAACATGATCAGGCTGGAGCCGGAAAGCTGGCCGGTCGCCGATACCAGCGGCGGGATGTTTCTGAACGTGCGGGCGAACGTGGCGGCAATCGCATAGGACAGGGCCGCGCCCAGGCAGGCGAGTTGCGCCCACAGCGGATCGTCGCCCAGCCCGGTGACGCTCGGAGAAACCATGACGAGCACGCCGGCAAAGCCGATCAGAACCCCGGCGATCCGGTGCGCGCGCACCGGTTCCTGGCGCACCAGAAGGGCGGCCACGATGAAGGTGAAAATCGGGGTCGTCGCATTCAGGATCGAGGCGAGCCCGGCCGAGATTTCGGTCTGTCCCCAGAACAGCAGCGAAAACGGGACCGCATTGTTGAGGAAGCCCATGACCAGGAACGCGCCGAGCAGCCGCGGCTGCAGGGGAAAGCGATGCGGTGTGAAACGCAGGACCAGGTGCAGCGCCGCGCAGGCGATGGCCACACGGCAGAACACCAGAACCAGCGGCGGGATCTCGGCCACGGCGACCTTGGCGAAAAGAAAGGATCCGCCCCATATGGCTCCGAGGAGAAGCAGAAGGATCCAGTTTCTGAGCGACATGCGACAAATCCATGCAGGGCTTGAGAGGGTGCTTTCAGCAGGGGGATCCGCCCCGATAGCATGCCGGATCCTTGCTCAAAACCCGATTTGCGAGCGTGGCAAATATTTGTTCTCTGAATTGAGGTCTGAGATTATCCGTTTTCTTTCAGCATGTTGAGTTGAACCTCCTATGGCTTCCCACTGGCCCTGATGCCGGCAGGAAACAAGCGCCGGCGCAAGGCGGAAGGCCCGCAAGAACCGGCCTTTTGACCGCATGATACCATTCCTGAGGACCGGTCTTATTCCGGCCGACAGAAGTGTTTCCATTTCAGCCGGAACCGCTCTATAGTCCGCCGCGTTTGCCCCGGGCGGCGCGTCCGGGGCTTGTCGTGTTTGCGCCGGTCATCCGGCGCCGGAATTGCCGCTTCAGGAGGGCGTGTCTTAATGGCCAATGTGGTTGTCGTCGGATCGCAATGGGGTGACGAAGGCAAGGGCAAGATTGTCGACTGGCTGTCGGAACAGGCCGATGTCATCGTCCGTTTCCAGGGCGGTCACAACGCCGGCCATACGCTGGTCATCGACGGCGTGAGCTACAAGCTTTCGCTGCTTCCCTCCGGTGTCGCCCGCGAAGGCAAGCTTTCCGTCATCGGCAACGGCGTTGTTCTGGACCCGCATGCCCTGGTGGACGAAGTCGCACGCCTGTCCGCACAAGGGGTCGTGGTCACGCCGGAGAGCCTTCGGGTTGCGGAAAATGTCACCCTGATCCTGTCCCTGCACCGGGAGCTGGACGCGCTTCGGGAAAACTCCAATACGGGAACCCGGATCGGCACCACCAAGCGCGGGATCGGCCCGGCCTATGAAGACAAGGTCGGACGGCGGGCGATCCGCCTGATGGATCTGAACAATCTGTCGACCCTGCCGGCGAAGATCGACCGCATGCTCGTGCATCACAACGCCCTGCGCCGCGGTCTCGGCCAGGACGAGATTTCGGCGCAGGCCATCTACGACGAACTGGCAAGCGTTGCGGACAAGGTCCTGCCTTACATGGATTCGGTGTGGAACCTGCTCGACCGGTTGCGCAAGGAAGGCAAGCGCATCCTGTTCGAAGGCGCGCAGGGCGCCCTGCTCGACATCGACCACGGCACCTATCCGTTCGTGACCTCTTCCAACACGGTCGCCGGTCAGGCCGCCACCGGCTGCGGCCTCGGGCCGGGCAGCGTCGGCTATGTCCTCGGCATCACCAAGGCCTATACGACCCGTGTCGGCGAGGGTCCGTTCCCGACGGAACAGAAGAACGAGGTCGGCGAGTTTCTCGGCACACGGGGCCATGAATTCGGCACGGTCACCGGCCGCCGCCGCCGGTGCGGCTGGTTCGATGCGGTGCTGGTGCGCCAGACGGTCTGCACGTCGGGCATCAACGGCATCGCATTGACCAAGCTCGATGTTCTCGACGGCCTCGAGGAGATCAAGATCTGCATCGGCTATGAACTCGACGGTGAGCGAATCGATTATCTTCCGGCTTCGCAAGGGGCGCAGGAACGGGTGGTTCCCATCTACGAAACATTGCCGGGCTGGAAAGAATCCACAGAAGGTGCACGTTCGTGGGCCGATCTTCCCGCGCAGGCGGTCAAGTATGTTCGCCATGTCGAGGAACTGATCGGCGCGCCCGTCGCCTTGTTGTCCACGAGCCCGGAACGGGACGATACCATCCTGGTCCAAAACCCGTTCCAGGGATGACGCGGGACGGAATCGCCTTAAAAAACGCCAAAAACACCGGCTATCTGGAAATAATGATTTCCGTTGAAAAACGGATGACGGATGGCCGGGTCCGGCTTTGGAAATGGTCGCTCCCTTTCGGAGCACCGGGTATTGACAAGGCCGCAGCGTCATTTGCCGCCTGCAGGTGAGTTGCCGACCCCGTGAACAGGGGGTTCGCGCTCGGCGGAACTTGGTATAAGCCTGTTTAAAGGGACTGATTTTGGATCGGCAAATTGCCGACAGGCAACAAGATGGCTGACTACTATTCGATTCTGAAAAAAACGATCGGCTCTCTTCCGGAAAACAACGGTGCGGCACGCCGCAGTGTTTACAGCCGGGCACGGAACGCGATCGTCAATCAGTTGAAGGCTTACGAGCCGCCCCTGACGCCATCCGAAATCACCGCCGAACAGCTCAGCCTGGAAGAAGCGATCCGCAAGGTCGAGGCCGAAGCCGCCCGCGAGAGCCTCGGTCTCAACCCCCTGAGCAAGCCGCCGGCCGCGGCCGGCACGTCGGGAACGGCGACCCTGACCGCCCGGCAGGAGCCGGCACCGCCTCCCGCGCCGCAGGAAGCTCCCGAGGTTCCGCCTTCGGAGCCCGCTCCGGAAGCGACCGCCTCACCGCTCAAGCAGGCGGTCGAGGAGGCAGAGAAGCTCGGTGCGGCCTCGCACATGGCGGTTCAATCCACGAAGGAAGCGATTTCGCCTCATGGCGAAACCGGCGTGGGATCTTCCCAGGAACCGGTCATGGCGCCCCACGGCATGGGAGCCGCGGCCGATGCCTACCCGCAAGAGCCTGAGCCCGACCATGGGCCGAATGGCTACGAGGTCCGCCATCACGCCTACTCCGGGGAAACAGAGGGCGAGGCGGATGCTGCGGCCGGAACCGGCCGGGGCCGTCAACGTCTGTCGGATGCCGTCAGACGGCAGGGCAGCGGCCTTTCGCTTGTCCCGCTGGCGCTGATCGGGGTGCTGATCCTGATTGTCCTGGGCATCGCCGGTGTCATCTATTCCCAAAGAGACCTGATTGCGGAGTTGGTGGCCGGCAGTCCGCAGAAGTCGGAACAGAAGATGGCGGATGACAAGACGTCCGCACCGGCTGCGCCCGAAGCTCCCGCTGCCGAGGACACGGCTGAGGCCGACAAGGTTTCGGGAAAGAACACCGACCGTCTCCTTGATGACAACGGCCAGCCGGCCGCCGCCCCCGATGCGCGCACGGTGACGACAACCACCATCACGCCCGATCAGTCGTCCACGCAGGCGGCCGCACCGGCGGCACCGCCCGCCGAAACGGTTCCGCCGGTGGCGTCTGCCCCACAGACCGAGACACCGGCGCCCGCAGAGACGCCTGCACCGGCGCCTGAACCCGCCGCGCCGCAAGCCGCCGCACCGGTCACCACCCCGGAAGTTCCCCAGATCGTGGCCTCGGCCGAGGAAGGCGAAAAGCAGGGTACGTCCCCCGCACCGGAGGGAACCGCGGCCGTGGCGCAGCGCTCGATCCTCTATGAGGAGGGT
The DNA here is from genome assembly GCF_014692675.1 of Roseibium aggregatum. Classification (GTDB taxonomy): domain Bacteria; phylum Pseudomonadota; class Alphaproteobacteria; order Rhizobiales; family Stappiaceae; genus Roseibium; species Roseibium aggregatum_C. The sequence goes on from NZ_JABFCZ010000014.1 coordinate 77,795, forward strand.
GCCGGCGAGAACGGTGCGGGAACCGCCTCTCAGGGCGAAGTGGTCTGGGGCGTGAAGGAAGAAACCGATCTGGACGGCAAGACGCAGGAGGTCCTGACGGCCGAGGTCAAGATCCCGGAACGGAACGTCTCGGTCGACATCCGGCTGAAGCCCAATGAGGACACCTCCCTCCCGGCGAGCCACCTGGTGGAGATCAAGTACAATTTCCCGAAGGATTTTCCGCCCGGTGACGTGCAGAATGTGCCGGGACTTGTCATGAAGCCGACCGAGCAGGCGCGCGGCGATGCGTTGATCGGCGCCTCAGTCAAGGTTTCGGAAGGCTATTTCTGGATTGCGCTCTCCAATATCTCCAGCGAGCGGGAGCGCAACATCGGATTGTTGCGCGAGCGGGGATGGATCGACATTCCCATGCTCTACGACAACGGCAAGCGCGGCATCCTGACCCTGGAAAAGGGACCGACCGGCACCAAGGCGGTCGAGGACGCCGTGCAGGCATGGCAGCAGGCGGGCTGAAGGCCGGCCTGCCCATTCAGCGCCGATTTAAACTTAGCCGGATCAGGGTTGCGTTTTGCCGCGCGCCGGTGCATGGTCGCGGTCGGTCCGAGGGGTGTTCCATAGCGGAACTGAGATGGCATTGCCGAACCCTTAGAACCTGATCCGGGTCATGCCGGCGAAGGGACGGAAGCCTTTAGCCATATCCCGGATCTCCAGTGTCGGTTTCGGTTTATCCGAAGACGGGAGATCCTGTTGTGTCGAGATTTGCACGCGCCGTTCGGCGCACTCTTTCCTGTTCGGCGGCGAGGCTGCCGCTTTTATCCGGTCCGCGCCGTGAGGTTCCGCGATGCGGAAGCTGATGGGAACGGCGACGCGTGTGCTGATCGGCCTGGTCGTGGCTGTGATCGGCTGGGCCGCCCTGGTCCGGGTATTCGATATCCAGCCCTTCATGCTGCCGGGTCCGGAGCGGGTCGCGCTCGCCTTTCACGAACGGGGGGGCTTCCTGCTGCATCATGCGGCGATAACCGCCTATGAAACGCTTCTCGGCTTTGCCGCGGGTGTCGTTGCCGGCGCCACTCTCGCCGTCCTTATGTGGCTTTCCCCGCTCGCCCGGCGGGCCATGCTGCCGACTATTCTGGTGACCCAGGCCTTGCCGGTGTTCGCCATTGCGCCGATCCTCGTTCTCTGGCTCGGCTTCGGCTTGTCCTCGAAGATCGTGATGGCGGTGCTTGTCATCTTCTTTGCCGTGACGTCGACCTTCTTCGACGGACTGCGGCGGGCCGATGAAGGCCTCATCGATCTGGCCCGGCTCTACCGTGTTTCCCGGCTGAAGGAACTTGTCTACTTCCGCATTCCCGCCGGATTGCCGGCGCTCGCCTCCGGTATTCGCATTGCCGCGGTTTTCGCCCCGATCGGCGCCATCGTCGGCGAATGGGTCGGGGCAAAGGGCGGCCTCGCCTTCATCATGCTCCAGAGCAACGCCCGCATGCAGACCGACGTGATGTTCGCGGCCCTGCTTCTGCTGGCGCTGATGGTGCTGATTTTACGTTTTTCCGTCGATCGCCTCACCCGCCGCCTGGTTCCCTGGCAGGTCGAGGACTGATCCCGACCAATTCGCTCTCACACTCTCCAAGGAGGACTGAATGAAGAAAATAGCGCTCTGGTCGATTGCGGCCATGCTGATGACCGCGATGCCGGCTCACGCCAATGACAAGCTGACCGTGCTGCTCGACTGGTTCGTCAATCCGGACCATGCGCCGGTGATCACGGCGAAGACCATGGGCTTCTTTGAAAGGGAAGGGCTCGATGTGGAGCTGGTCGAACCGGCGGACCCGGCCATGCCGCCGAAGCTCGTTGCCGCCGGCCAGGGGGATATCGCCGTCTCCTATCAGCAGACCCTGCATGCCCAGATCGATGAAGGCCTGCCGCTGAAACGGATCGGCACCCTGGTCGAAACGCCGCTCAACTCGCTGATCGTCCTGAAGGACGGCCCGATCAAGACGCTGGAGGACCTGAAGGGCAAAAAGATCGGCTTTTCCGTGTCCGGTTTCGAGGACGCCATGCTCGGCCAGATGCTGAAATCGGTGGGCCTGACCGTGTCCGATGTGGAGCTGATCAACGTCAACTTTTCGCTGTCGCCGGCGCTCCTGTCCGGCCAGGTCGACGCCGTTATCGGCGGCTACCGGAACTTCGAACTGACCCAGATCGAACTCGAGGGCAAGCAAGCCAAGGCCTTCTATCCGGAAGAGCATGGCGTGCCGGTGTTCGACGAGCTGATCTACGTGGTGCACAAGGACAAAACGGACGATCCGCGCTACGCCCGCTTTCTGGCGGCCGTGGAAGAGGCGACCATCTATCTGACCAACCATCCGGACGAGGCCTGGAAAGCCTTCATCAAGGCCTATCCGAACCTGGATGACGAGCTGAACAGGCGGGCCTGGGCCGATACCCTGCCGCGGTTCGCCAAGCGTCCGGCGGCGCTCGATGCCGGCCGGTACCGGCGGTTCGCGGAGTTCATGTACGACAACAAGCTGATCAGGAAGGTCGTGCCGGTCGACACCTACGCGGTGGAAATCCGCTGACCGACAGATACCTGGCCGGCGGTGCCGCTACTGCGCGGCATCGCCGGCCGCTACCTTTGCGGCTTCCAGTGCCGCGATGCGCTCCCCAAAGCGGTCGTAGAAGTGCTGCAGGTGGTCGGGGGCCGCGCTCCGGCAGTCGATGAGCAGCCGTTCGGCTTTCTTCGGCTCTCCGTCGCGCAGGGCCTCCATGAGATCGGCATGCAGCCGGCTGAGTTTGCGGAACCCTTCCGATGTGCGCAGCTTTTCGCTGCCCACGAGGGCAAACAGCCTGACGGCTTCCGACTTGCCCTTCAGCGGGATTTCGCCGGCTTCCAGATAGGCGAATTCCGGCGCCTCGTTCCGGGTCTCGTCGGAGACCAGCAGTTCTGCGCCGACTGCCTTGCAGCTGGATTCGATCCGCGACGCCACGTTCACCGCATCGCCGATCACCGAATAGTTGAAGCGTTTGTCGGAGCCCATGTTGCCGACGCAGGCCTCGCCGCTGTTCAGGCCGATGCCGATCTTTACCGTCTGGGTTTTCAGCTTGCGGGCCTTGAAGCCGAAGGCGTCTTCCTCGTTCAGCCGGTCGACGGTGGCAAGCATGTCCAGCGCGGCCCGGCAGGCGTGACTGGCATGGGCCTCGATCATCAGCGGCGCGTTCCAGAAGGCCATGATGCTGTCGCCGATGTATTTGTCGATGGTGCCCTGTTCGGCCTGGATGGCGTCCGAAAGCGGCGACAGCAGCGTGTTCAGGAAGCTGACCAGTTCGGTCGGCGTCAATTGCTCGGAAATCGGCGTGAAGCCGCGGATGTCCATGAACAGGATCGTCATCGGCCGCATTTCCCCGCCGAGCACCAGCTGTTCCGGCGAATTCTCCAGCTGGGTAACGAGGTCGGGCGAAAGATACTGGCTGAAGGCGTGACGGACGAACCGCTTTTCCCGCTCGGTGAGGAAATAGAGCAGGGCCGTAGTGACCGCAAACACCATGAAGGTGGCAAAGCTCGGATAGATCGGATCGATCAGCAGGCCGTCCTTCAGGAAGAAATAATAGGATCCTCCGATCATGGCCGCGGCGGCGCCGGCTCCGAGAAGGCCGGTGCCGATGGCGCCGATCATCGGCAGCGCCAGGATCACGACAATGCCGACCAGAAAGGTCGCAAGCGTTTCGGCGCCGTTGGCCCAGTCGGGGCGGGTCAGGTAGTTGCCGTTGATGATCTGTTCGGTTGCCTGGGCGTGGATCGTCACGCCGGGAACCAGTTCTCCGAGAGGCGTGGCCCTGATATCGCGCAGGCCGGCTGCGGAGGTGCCGACGAAGACGATCTGCCCCTCCACCAGCGGCGTGACTTCCGCCCGCTTTTCAGGGTCCAGGATATCCTTCACCGAAACATACCGTTCGGGGCGTTCATGGTCGAAATAGACCCACATTTCCCCGTCCGCCGTGGTGGGCACGGTAAATGCGCCGATCTTCACATCGGTAATGGCCGGGTTGCCGGTATCGGTCTGGCCGCTGGCGCCCGTGGTCTTGACCAGAAGCCCCTTCGCGCCCTGCGCGACCCGCAGGGCCTCGACGGCGAGGCCCGGATAAAGCTGCTTGCCGTCGGAAAAGAGCAAAGGCGCGCGCCGGACGACGCCGCTCTGGTCCTTTGCCGACAGCGAGATGCCGCCGATGCCGCTGGCCTCGTTTTCAAGAATTGCCAGACTGGGAAGGGCGGAGGGAAACGCCGGCAGGATCTTTACCGGGTCGGTGCCGCCATAAGCGAAACCGCTCTTGCTGGCAGGCGCGCGGCCTTGCGTATCCCGCCGGGCGGCAAAGCCCAGGACCGACGGGGACTGCGCCAGGGCTGCAGCGAAGCTTTCATCGTTGTCGGGCAGCCGGTCCAGCAGGGCTTTCAGGGCTTGCGGATCCCCGGCGTCGTCCAGGGAGAGCGATTCCGTGATCCGGGTCGGGGAGGTGCGGTCCGGCTCGCTGAAAACGATATCGAAGGCGATGACGGCGGCGCCCATGTCGGTCAGCGTGGTGACCAGTTCCGCCAGCCGCGTGCGCGGCCAGGGCCATTGTCCGTACTTGGCGATGGAGGCTTCGTCGATATCCGCCACGCGGACCGGCGCGGCGGCATAGGGGCGGGGGCTGAAGCGCTGGTAATAGTCGAAAGTCAGCTCACGGACGGCCGTCACGAAATCGGGATTGATGGCGCGCAATCCGGTCGCAGCGGTCAGTCCGAGAATTGCTGCAACGGTGACCAGTGCCCGTTTCCCGGTCAGTCGTCTGACGATCCCGCGCATGAATCGGCCTCCAAGTGTCGCTGCGACGCAAGCCTAGTGGCGGCAGCAGGGGGCTGCAAGTACGGGCGTCCGGGGGAGGGGCATACGCATAAGAAAAAGGCGCCGGGACGGAGTGTCCCGGCGCCTTGCCTGAGTCGACTGGGAGGTTAACTTAGTCAGGCTGCTTTTACTTGTCAGGCTGCGGGCCGTTCCATCGCCTTGGCGCTGGTCTGGACGGCCTTTTGCACCTTCTCGAAGGCACGGACCTCGATCTGGCGGACGCGCTCGCGGCTGACGCCGAATTCGCCCGACAGGTCTTCAAGGGTCATCGGATCGTCGGAAAGCCGGCGGGCTTCGAAGATCCGGCGTTCGCGGTCGTTCAGGACGCCCATGGCATCGCTCAGGAGCTTGCGGCGCATGTCCAGCTCTTCCTGATTGGCGAGCATGGTTTCCTGGCTTTCGCTTTCATCGACGAGCCAGTCCTGCCATTCACCGGCGTCGGCCTCGGCGCGCACGGGCGCGTTCAGGCTGGCGTCGCCGCTGAGGCGCCGGTTCATGGAGACCACTTCTTCCTCGCTCACGCCGAGCGTGGTTGCGATCTGTTCCACCTGATCCGGCTTCAGATCGCCCTCGTCCAGGGCCTGGATCTTGCCTTTCAGGCGGCGCAGGTTGAAGAACAGCCGCTTCTGGTTGGCGGTCGTGCCCATCTTGACGAGCGACCATGAGCGCAGGATGTATTCCTGGATCGCGGCCTTGATCCACCACATGGCGTAGGTGGCAAGACGGAAGCCCTTGTCGGGCTCGAACCGCTTGACGGCCTGCATCAGGCCGACGTTGCCTTCGGAGACGACTTCACCGATGGGCAGGCCGTAGCCGCGATAGCCCATGGCGATTTTCGCTACAAGACGAAGGTGGGAATTGACCAGCCGCTCGGCGGCTTCAGGGTCATCGTGCTCCTTGTACCGCTTGGCGAGCATGTACTCTTCCTGAGGCTGGAGCATCGGAAACTTGCGGATTTCGTCGAGGTAGCGGCTCAGCCCGCCTTCCCCGGCAGTAAGCATCGGTACATTCTGGGCCATTAAATGCGCCCCCTTTCTCCCGTCGCTGCGTTCCCTTGCGCATCAGGAGGCAAACAGCCCCCCTGTCTTGCCAGGTTCCTGATTTTTAAAGGCGAACGCCTAGTATTGGACGCCCGTATTCCGGCGCGCCCGTATCCTTAATATAAGTAGGATTACGCCATTTACATGGCCTGAGGGAGCAACAGGATTCTAAAATTTTCGTAATGCGGATAAAAGTTCATTGAAATCAGCAGGATAGATGCTCTCAAATCGCATGGTTTCACCGGTGACCGGATGGGCGAAAGCCAGCAGTCCGGCATGCAGGGCCTGCCGGTGGAAACCGGCGACCACGCTTTTCAACGGTTCCGGCAGCCGGTTGATTTTCGTTTTGAAGCCCGCCCCATAGTCATCGTCGCCGATCAGCGGATGGCCGATATGGGCCATGTGGACGCGGATCTGGTGGGTGCGGCCGGTTTCCAGCCGGCATTCGATCAGGGAAGCGACCGCCGGTTCCCCCTCCGGGCCGAACCGTTCCTTCACCTGCCAGTGAGTGATGGCATGGCGGCCGGCCGTCTTCACGACCGCGATCTTCTGCCGGTTGGCCTGGGAGCGGGCGAGGTTCGCATCGACCGTCCCCTTCAGGCTCGAGGGCGCGCCCCAGACCAAGGCCGAATAGGCCCGTTCCAGCGGGCCGGTCCTGCCGTGGTCGGCAAATTGCGCGGACAGGCCCTGATGGGCCTGGTCGGTCTTGGCCACGACAAGCAGGCCGCTGGTGTCCTTGTCGATCCGGTGCACGATGCCGGGACGCTTCACGCCGCCGACGCCGGACAGGCTGTCGCCGCAATGATGGATCAGCGCGTTGACTAGCGTTCCCGTCCAGTTGCCGGGGCCGGGATGGACTACGAGGCCTGCCGGCTTGTCGATGACGATCAGGTGTTCGTCCTCATAAACGATGGTGAGCGGAATGTCCTCGCCTTGCGGCTCCGGCTCCTCCGGCTCCGGCAGGACGAGGGTCAGCACCTCGCCCTCGTTGACCCGGTATTTCGGCTCCACTATCTTGCGCCCGCCTGCGGTGACGTCGCCGGACCTGATCAATGCCTGGATCCGGTTCCGGCTCAAGGTGTCCAGTCGGCTTGCCAAGACGGCATCGAGGCGTTTACCCGCGTCATCGGCTTCAACCTGATATGTGAAATCCGAACCGAATTCGGTCGGATTGTCCGGAGTACCATCATTCATGACTCAACCTGAGTTCAACGACCAAGGCAACGAGGAAAAGCCGCTCGATCCGGCCGTGGAGCGCGTGCAGAAAAAACTGAGGCGCCTTCTTGCGGGATCGTCCCTGATCATGCTTGCGGGATTTATCGCTGTCTTCGCAGCAATTTTCTACAAGATCAACACCTCCGGCCGGCAAGTCGACGCGGCATCGATCGCCAGGACCATCGCGATCGGCGCAAATGCCACGGTCGAGACGGTCGATTGGGTCGACGGACGGATGATGGTTCTTATTCGCGAAAACGGCACCACAGCCCTGTTGCAGGTCGATCCGTCCACGGGACGGGTGCTCGGCCGCACGGATTTCGTGGCGCAATAAGCCAGGTTCGTGGCCTGGATTTCTGAGAATAAAAACAGGCAGGTAAAAAAGGGGCTTGCCCTCATTTCAAAGGCCCCTTATATGCTCGCTTCTCGGTTCGAGGCGCCTGTTCGCCCGAACCCGGGCGCCCATCGTCTAGCGGTCTAGGACGCCGCCCTTTCACGGCGGAAACACGGGTTCGAGTCCCGTTGGGCGTGCCATTTCTTTCTATCGGCCTTTAGCCTGCTTGAGCGCGTGGTCTCGCGCTGCCGGCTTTTGCCCTGCATGAGCGCGGTTTTCCCTCAAATAGCTGAATTCATCCATTTTTCTTGGAGCGCTCTTCTTCCACTTGCAATGAACAGTCAAGGCATCTTGCTCCGTGATGGTGCTAGCTCCCTTAGGTTGCTAAAGATATGCCGAAAATATTCGATCTGTTCGGCATGGGGGAGGAGCAATGACCCGATCCGAAATGTTTGTTGTGCTCATGGCAGCGATGTATATCGCCTCCATAACAAACGCATATTCGCAATCTTTCTCGTGCACTTTCGGCGAACCGGCTTGTCTGGACTATGGAGCGAAAGTCTGTAGTAGCTCCGCCAAGTGCGTTGATCAAAACGCCATTTGTTTTGATTCGTTTACTTGTGATTACAAAGGCTTCGTCTGCAAGTCTGATTATGATGAGGCGGTGGACGAAATCGATGACAAGGTAAGGCGCTACAACGCGCTTGTTAATGACTTCAACAGCCTGAAGGCCAAATATTTAGAGTCGGAAAGCGAACGAGAAAATATAAGCGCAAAGCTTTCGAACCTAATCGATTGTTTGGAATATGCGAGTTCATTGGAGGAAGCGCAGGACTGCCAGCCGTAAATTCGGAATCGACCTCCCTCAGCGCTTTCCCTACCGATTGACCATCGCCACGCCTCTTTCTAGAATTCACGCCATTGGATTGACGTCATTTCATTCAAAGAGGTTGCCCGCAATTGACCCGGTTTTTGCGATATCTGCCGGTTGCCATCGGGTTTTTATCGGCCGCTGCGCTGCCGGGCGAGGCGGGCGCGATGGGGCTTGGGCGACCGGAGCCGATCATGGGGCCGCATGCGGCGGATCCGGGTCGCTCAAGAGAGATCATCGAGCTGGGCTCGGAGCAGATCATTCCGCCGCAAACCCCAGAGCAGGCGGCCTTCATCGCCAAGGTCTGCACGAAGATCGAGGCCGCGGCCGAGGCCTATGCATTGCCGCCGGCCTTTCTGGCGCGGCTGATCTGGACCGAGAGCCGGTTCGATCCGGATGCGATCAGCCCGATGGGGGCGGAAGGCATCGCCCAGTTCATGCCGGCAACGGCGAAGGTCTGGGGCCTGGAAAATTCCTTTGAGCCGATGACCGCGATCGCGGCGTCCGCCAATCTGCTTGGGCACCTGTGGAAGGGATACGGCAATGCCGGTCTGGCCGCAGCCGCCTATAACGCCGGGGAGAAGCGCGTCGATGCCTGGTTGAGGGGCCGTTCGGGGCTGCCGGGCGAAACCCGGGGCTACGTCTACGCCATCACCGGCCACAGCGCCAATGACTGGAAAAAGAAGAACCCGCCGGACGTCCGTTTCGTCCTGGACGAGGCCCGGGACTTCCAGGAAGCCTGCAACGACTATCCCCAGATCAAGGCGCCGGCGCAGCGCCGCTTCGCCAATCGGTATTTCAATCTCGGCCTCGCCCTGACGGCCAAGAAGGACTACGAGGCGGCCATCCTCCGCTACACGGTCGCCATCCGCCTGAAACCCAACTTTCCGGACGCCTACAACAATCGCGGCATCATCTACCGCAAGACCGGAGACTACGAGGCGGCGATCCTGAACTACGATGCCGCGATCCGGCTCAAGCCGACCTATGCGGCCGCCTACAACAACCGGGGCTATGCGAAACGCAAGCTCGGCCGGTTTGAGGAGGCGATTGCCGATTACGACCAGGCGATCAAGCTCAAGCCGAACTATACGGCCGCGTTTTTCAACCGTGGCTTTGCTCACGCGAAACTCGGGAATTTCAGCCAGGCGATCGCCGACTATTCCCGTGCGATCAAGGCGCAGCCCGGAAACGCGCTTGCCCTTTACAATCGCGCCCTTGCCTATCAGGAAACCGGGCAGCATGGGAAAGCCCTGAACGATCTGGACAAGGTCATTGCCGCCAATGACGGCTTTGCGCGGGCCTATTTCCAGCGCGCGACGCTTTTGAAGCGGCTCGGCAAGGCCGAGCGGGCCCGGGCGGATTACCGGGAGGCTGTCGCCCTCAACGCCGGCTTTGCCGAAGAGCGGTTCCGCAAGCTGTTCGACTGACCTTTATCGGATATGTCCCACCGCGCTCACGGCAATTTGGTCTGGACCAGCGGCTTGCCGAATTCGGTCGCGTGGTAATTGTGGCAGAGCGTGCAGGTCTCGCCGGCGGCTTCATCCGTATGGCAATCGGTGCACATGTTCTTTTCGATCGGGCTGAACGTCGGCGAGAAGACGGCCGGATTGTCGCCTTCGTAGGTCTTCAGATAGGTATCGGGAGCGGGGTCCAGTTCGTGGCAGGTCCGGCATCCCTTTTCGCCCACGGCGTCGATATGGGGTTCGTGGGAGAACTTGGTGAAGCGGTCCTTCACCCGTCCGGAGTTGAACGGCTTCCATTTGACGTGCTGTGTCCCGCTTTCGTCGTCGACGCTGTGGCACTTGGTGCAGCGCCCAACGGCATCGGGCGAGGAAAGCTGGTTGAAGACCGGCGCCAGCATGCCCTGCCGCTCTGTGCCAAAGGCGGTCCCGGTATAGTCGAGCCAGCTGCGCAGGAAGCGGTCGGCGTGGCCCATCGGGCGGTAGCGGATCGTGAAATCCTGCCGGTACCAGCCGCCGAGCTCCGCCCAGGTTTCCGGATTGAAATGTGCCTGTTCATGTTCGGCTGAAGGCTGGTCGGTATCCGAAGCCGGTACTTCCAGTCCGCCGCCGCCGGTGTCGCCGGACAGAATATCGCCGTTCGAACTGTCCGGGGCTCCTGCGTCCTCGCCGGCCCCGGCAGGCTCGCTGAGAAGACCGGCTCCGATCTCGTCGGCCCCTGCCGGCTGGCTGAGAAGGCCGGCTCCGTCCTCGTCTGCGCCCGCCGGCTGGCTGAGCAGGCCGCCACCGTCCTCGTCGGCCCCTGCCGGCTGGCTGAGGAGACCGGCCCCGGCCTCGTCTGCGCCTGCCGGCTGGCTGAGGAGACCGGCACCGGCCTCATCGGCCCCTGCCGGCTGGGTGAGCAGACTGCCACCGGCCTCGTCCGCCCCGGCAGGCTGGCCAAGCAGATCCGCGCCGCTGTCGCCGGACCCGGAAAGATCGTCGGAAGAGCCCAGGATGTCTCCGTCCGAAGAGGACTCATCGCCTCCCAGGATCGACCCGCCATCGTCACCCTGTCCGGTGGAAGATGCGGATGCGTGTTCTGCTGCCTCCGCTGCTGCCTTCGCCTTTTCGGCTTCTTCCTGGGCTTTCGTTTCGGCTTCTTTCTGCTGGGCTTCGAATTCGACGGTCGGCAGGCCTTTGTCGTGTTTTTCCAGATCGTCCTGCAGATTGGGGAACCAGTCGCGGTTGGCAGAGGCGATCACGTCATGGGAAATCAGGCCGGTCAGGTAGGACATGTCCAGCCGGTCCATATCCGTGCCTTTGTCATCGGACGGCATGTGCATCGCCTTCATGATGCCCTGGTTCTCGAACCGGGCGAACAGGCCTTTGACCGACCACGCAAATTTCGCGACATTGGCCAGATCCTCGTCGCTCGCGTCGGTCAGGTCGAGCAGGTCGAGTTTGGCGATCGGGTCGGCCACGCTTTTTCCGGATTTGTCCTTCGCCAGCAGGGCCTTCATGAAGGCGGTCAGCCGGGCTTCCGAATACTCGGGCCAACTGCCGATATCGATATGGCGTTCCTCCAGGGTCGCAACATCGAGACCCGGAACGGCGAGGAAATTGATGCCTTTGGGACCGCTGACGCGCGTCGTGCCGAGGATATCGCCCTCGTGACAGCTGGAGCACATGGTGTCGAAGGACCGGACTTCCATGTATTTCTGGTCCGCGCCCGGCTGGTGACAGTCCATGCAGGTGCCCGGTACCGAGGCGGGCGCCGTTTCCGCTGCCTTCGGGAAATGGGTGCCGAAGTGGGACTTGTGGTCGAAAATGATCCGGGTTCGCCGGTTGAACGGGTAATTCGTGAATTGCGGATGCGTGTTCACGAATTCCCCGAATTTCGAGACATGGCAGGTCTGGCAGCGGAGATTGGAGACCGTGGTGAGACTGTGGACGCCGCGCTCGTGTTCCTGGTGGCAGGTGGCGCAATAGATCTCGGTTTTCCCGGAAGCCTGTTTCGGCGGAGCGAAGGATATCCGGTGGACCCAGCTGTCGTTCTGGATCGTCTTGCCGTCCGGGCCGTCATTATACGCGGCGGTCAGTTTCTCAAGCCGTTCGACCGGGTTGGTATGCGGCGAAAAAGGCGCATTGCCGACGTTATGGCAGGCGACACACAGGTTGGCGTTTTCCTTCGCGCTGGTGCTTGCGGCGAAGCTGTGCAGCCATCCGAGCTTGTCGGCCTTGACGCCGGCGTGGCAGGCGTCGCAATTCGTCAGGCTGGCATGGGATGAGGAGAGTGGCCCCGGCATCAGGAGCCGGCCCGCCTGACTGCTCGCGACGATCAGCACCACCAGGCCCACGGCAAGCGCGGCTGCCCAGCGGGCCATGCGGCCCCGTCTGGTCCGCAGGCTCGGCTGGGGAACGCAAGGTTCCTGCTGCTGGCAGCAGCGTCCGTCCGGAAGCGGACCGCTTTCGCAAGGCCCGCCTTTCAGCTGCGAACGGGTGCAGCGCCAGCGTCCGTCGACCAGATGCGGTTTGCAGGCCGCCGCCGCGCCGCATTTGCCGTGCATGTCCGGGCCGAGCGGGCAGGGCTTTCCCTCCGCCAGGTGTCCGCAAACCCACTTGTCCTGCGGGCGCTGGTAGGGGCTGTCTCGAAAGCCGAATTTCTGCAGGACGGTCACGTCAGGCTATCCCGGTCGAAAAGGCGTAGGCGACGATGACGTGAATGACGATCACCACCACCAGCGCGTAGGTTGGGGGGATATGCAGAAACAGCCAGAGCTTCAGCAAGCCGGCGTTGGCATAATGAAAGTCGAGACCGTTTTTCGCTTCGACCAGTTCCCGCAACCGCTCCAGCCGGGCCTTGCCGTCCTTGTCGAGGTAGCGCTCGATTGAATCGAGTTCTCCCTGAAGCCGGGTCAGCGGCAGCCTGGAGGCGCGCAGATGGGCAAGGATATTGCGCGGGCGGGCGAAAAACGGACCGAGCAGGTCGTTATAGAGCTTGGCGATGCTTTGGGTGTTGCCGTCCTCCACGGACTCAAGCGCCACGGCCTCGGCTTCGGCGGCGAGCTGTGCCCGGAAGACGGGAATGCGTTCGAATATCAATCGTTCGCCATAGGATTCCAGCCGCGTCGGTAAGGTCTTGCTCATCCAGGTTCCCACCAGCCCGCTGACTGCGACGAGGATGAACAGGCCCCACAACAGCCATTCCAGCGGTGTGTCGGGAAGCTGGTAGCGGGTGTGGGCGAGGAAAATGCCCAGGACCACGAACCCGAGATAGATGTGCACCAGAAGCCAGAACCGGACACGTCCGAACGGCAGGATCACGACGCGCTTGCGCAAGGTGAGCAGCATCATTACCGCCATGCAGCCCAGAAGAAGCCAGCCGTTGAAGTACTGGACATCGCGAAGCGATACGTCGTAGCCGAGATTGCCCACCAGAAACAGCGCGTAGGCCACGGCCGCGAACAGGAGGTTGAGGAGCACACGCTTGTCGAAGAACCAGTTCAGCCAAGCCATTTGAGCAACTTCTCGGTATCGCGGATGTTGGTTCGGGTCAGCGCATCATGCGGACAGGCCTGGACACAGGCCGGGCCGGTGAGCTGATCGGAGCAGAAATCGCATTTGGTCGCCCGGCTGATCACTTGTCCGTCGTTGTCGCGGACGAGCGCGCCGGTCTCGTCGCGAATGTCGACCATGCGGATGTTGTTGTAGGGGCAGGAATTGGCGCAGGTCGCGCAGCCGATGCAGATCGAATCGTCGATGACCACCACGCCGGTGTTTTCGGTCCGGTGAATGGCCCCTGTCGGACAGCCGATCAGGCAGACCGGGTCGGTGCAATGCATGCAGGCGTTGGCGATCATGGCGTTTTCGAAGGAATAGCCGTGCCGCACGAACCGGGGATTGTAGTCATGGGCGGTTGCGCAGGCGCGCACGCAGTCGTCGCAGCCGACACAGCGGTCCAGATTGATCACCATGGCGTTTTCGCCGTTGATGAAGCGGTGATCGACGACGAAATCCATCATTCCCTGGCGCATTTCCTCCTGACGGCCTTCCGCTTCGGAGGAAAGGCCCTTGTTCAGGAATTTTGCGGGAAGACCGGGGAGCACATGGCTTCGGATCAGGTGCGTCGGTATCCGGATCACATCGACATAGCCGATGGCGCGCAGGCTCACATTGAGCGTCATGCCGCCGGCGCCGTTTTTTTCCGAGGCCGCGATTTCGTCGAGCCCGAACGTGTCGTTGCGCGACAGGTGGCTGACCGTTCTCTCGCCGTGATCGATTCGTTCGCTGACCCGGGCGAAACCGCTGTTGATCAACAGCAGCCCGTCGAGATGGTTCCCCTCTTCGCAGATCAGGGGCTCGTGCTCGATGACGTGCCCGGTTCCGGCCTGCCGGGCGATTTCGCGTTTGAACCGGTGCGTCCAGTCGAAGTTGCCGTAGGTCTCGAACAGGGACTGGCGGGCGATTTCATGGAGCTTGTCGCGGCTGACATGGTCGAAGACCGGGCATTCCTGCAGCCGGGTCAGCAGTCCGCGTTCGTGATAGAGCGTGTCGATCCGCTGCCGGAAATGTTCCGACCAGTTGCGGATGTCGCGCAAACCCTGCCAGCGCAGTTCGAACAGCACCGTATCGTCCTGGAAAGCGAAGACGCTTGCGCTGCGCAGGCTGCGCGTCAGGGCGGCCAGTTCGCCGAACATTTCCGGCGCTTGAAGGGTGAATGCCGAATCCTGGCCTTCCAGCGTTTCGATATCGACCTTGCCCAGTTCGCCGAGGTCGCTTGCTTGCGGTGCGCGGGCTTTCCACCTGCTTCCGGCTTTCCGGCGGGTCTTGCGGTATTCCGCAGGCTTGCGCCGCGCCAGCAATTGTCGGAGCGAGCGGGACCAGGATTTCCGGCTCCGGGATCCGGGCTTCGTATAGCCGGCCCCGGCAGCCGGAGACGACAGGCCGATCACCTTGCCTTCCAGGATCGCGAACAGGGAATTGCCGTAGTCGCCTTTCCGGATGATCACTTCGCCACGATTGAAACGCCGGATGCGGCCGTCGTTTGCGATGATCTGGTCGAGCGGCAGCCAGTCCGGGAAGTCGCCCGCGTTGACGCCGGCGAATGCCGGCAGGGCGAGGATGCGCGCAATGGCTTCCTCGTCCAGCGGCTCCTCGCCGAAGGGTTCATCCCAGCGCTGGTTGCGCTCGTCGCGGAGTTCCGGATCCAAACCGACTGCCCTCAGTTCGATACCGGTCCCTTGTACTTGTCCGGACCGGGTATGTATTTGTCGATGGCGCCGAAGGTCGTGCCGTCATAGGTGTCGGAAAATTTCAGCCCCAGAACCGAAACCTTGCCGGCCGCCTCGGTCAGCTCGGCTTCATTGTTGAGTTTCAGCTTTGCCTCATTGGCGGCCTTGTAGATTTCGACCAGTTCGGGCGCGTCCGGCAGCAGCTTGGCGAGGCTGGCAATCACCTTGCGGGCGTTGTCGGCGCGTTTCGCCATCTTCAGCGCATAATCCGCCTTCTCGGTCGCCTTGCTGACGCCGATCAGGGCGGTTTCCAGTTCAACGATGCGGCCAACGACGAACAGCATACGCTTGCGTTCGATGGAATCTTCCCGGTTGCTCGCACCCTTGTTGTACCAGTTGTTGTGGCGCACTTCGCCCTGCGACCAGCTCACCAGTTCGAACGGACTTCCGGCGGCATGACCGCCGACATTGACCAGCTTCTCGTTCGGCACGAGGTGGCAGCTGAAGCAGTTCTTGGCCAGCGTATAGGTCATTTTCGGCCGGATCATCCCGGCCGCTTCAGCCTTGGCCCAGCGGGCGGCGACTTCCTCGGGCGTCTCCTGGCCTTCCTTCTTGCCGCTGAAGCCGGAATGCACCTTGTACCAGTTCTTGCCGGCCGAGTGGCAGGACTCACAGGAAATGCCGGCGATGACATCGGGCTTTGAATTGACCGTCTGGGTGGTGAAATGGCAATTCAGGCAAAGGCTGTCCGCCTTGAGCCGTTTGACGCCCATTTTTTCCGCGATTTCCTTGGCTTCCTTGCTCTGAGGCAAGCTCCGGTAGGTGGCGAAATGGTGGGTCTTCTGCCAGACCGCAGCCTCAGCCTTGTGACACTCGGCGCATTCGTTCGGACCGACGACGAGATCCGGGTCGATAGCCATGGCCGGCGCCATGAATGCGGAGAAGAACAGCGGGACGGCTATTACAGCCAGCCAACGCCACCGTGCTGGAATCAAACGTTTCATACTCATTTTACCGTCCTGTTTCTCAAATGAATTACGAAATCTGAAAATCGTCGCCAGGCTCAGGCATCGAGGACAATGTCCCCGTCCGGGCAGGCGATACACACGAGAGCCGTTCCCTTGGCGGGCTGGCTCGTCGGAGGTGTAACGTAGGTGACCTTGCCTTCCTTGACGGCTGTCGCGCAGGTGCCGCAGTTGCCGGCACGGCAGCCCGATGCAATCTGAACGCCGCATTCTTCTGCGAGGTCCAATAACGTTTCCGCAGCTTCGCTCCAGGGAACCGACTTGTTGGAACGGGCGAAGCTGACGGTCGGCGCTTCGCCGCCGCTCGCGCTGCTTTCCGCCGCAGCGGCCGGGGCCGCCTTCTTGACGGACGCGGGCCCGAAGGCTTCGAAACGGATATCTTCCTCCGGAACGCCCCATTCCTTCAAGCTGGTGGTCACGGCGTTCATCATGGGCGGGGGGCCGCAGATGTAGAACTCGAAGTTCGACGTCTTGAGGTAATCCTTCATCACGTCGATGGAGAGATATCCGGCGCAATCGCAGTTCTTTGCTGCAACGTCGTCATCGGCCGGGTCGCTGTAGAGAACGACCAGATGGAAATTGCTGTTGTTGCTGATGATTTCGCGGATTTCGTCGATGCAGGCGATGTCCTCGCCATTCCTGACGGCGTAGAAAAACCAGGCTTCCCGATGGCTGTTCGTGTCGGCAAGCCACTTGAGCATGGACAGGACCGGCGTCAGGCCGACGCCGCCGCCGATCAGGGCAACCGGCCGGTCCGAATGAACGTCCAGGTGGAATTTGCCGTTCGGCGCCATGACGTCGATAACGTCGCCTTCCTTCACATTGTTATGGAAGAAATTCGACGACAGGCCCGGCGGAACGCCTGGTTCGGCCGAAGGGGGAGGGCCCAGGCGACGGACTGAAATCCGGTAAAAATCGCGATCCTCCGGGCTCCCGGAAAGCGAATAGCACCGCACGACAGGGCGAGGCTGATCGGGGATATTCAGTTCGAAGGTCAGAAACTGGCCCGGGAGGAACGGTGGAAGAGACCCGCCGTCGTGGGGCTCCAGGTAAAACGAGCAGATATCGCCAAGCTTGTTTTCAAGCTGGCGCCTGACGACACGGAATTTCCGTTTGCCGGACCAGGTCAAGACGTTGCGCTGCCGGTCGGTTTCAGCCCGCTTGATCAGGATGTCGGTCTGCTTCTTGAAAAATGCCAGCCGTTGCTGATCCATGTGGCGCTTGCGCAGAGCGCCGGCGAATTGCGTGATCATGCCGGCGCCGGCCTGAAGCAGCGCCGCGATCACGATGAATCCGCCACCGATCTGGAGCGCCAGTATCATCGTACGCTCCTCGTCTTACGCATGGCTTTTGGCTTTGCGAACATTAGAACCGCGTCCTCAATTCCAATCGCAGCCCGGTTCCCGTGGTCTGGTTCTGGCCTTCGGAAACAAAGCCATCCAGCTGAATGCTGCTGCGATTGTTCAAAGCGTGCAGCAACTGCCCGCCGAACGCAATAGCGCCTGTATTCGAGCCGTCGGTATCCTTCCGTCCGCCCAGTTCCAAAGTTAACTGAGTCTTGTCCTCGTTGAAGAACATCTGGTAGCCAAGCGCGCCGCCGACCACATCATTTGCCTGGTTCGACAGCGCCGAGCCGGCCATGCCGACGAGCGGAGACGCAAAAAGAATCCCGGCCTGGCCGAGCGGACCGCCGGTATTGGGCCCGCGGGCTGCAGAAGTATAGTTCTCGATGCCCCAGAAGGCGTTCGCATAAACGAGGTTTTCGGACCCTGTCACGGTCCTCGAAACTTCGGAAAACAGCACAACGCCGCTATTGACCGCCGGGCCTTTGTTGTTGATTGCCAGGGAGCTGTTGATGCGGAACGAGGTGTTGAACTGGCCGATGCGCTGGGTAGCGGAGGCGCCGAGGAACAGTCCGTCACCACCCTGGGGGTTGGTGCTGATGACATAGGACCCATCCAGGTCGACCGTGCTCCAGCGAAAATCGGTTTCCGTGAACAGACCCAGGAGATAGGCATCGGTGTCGCGGAGGTTGTCGGCGCGGTTGATGTTGCCCCAGCCGAACAGCGCCGTTGCGCGCATGTCAGGGCTCAGGCCGGGGATCACGATCGTATCGCGGGTAATCCCGATGGCATCGATCGTGTCGTTGATCATGATGCCTTCCTGGAAGAAGATCGGCTGGCGGCCGATGGCGAAGCCGAAATCGAGACCCTTGTTGTCGTTGGGATCGAGGTCGGGGAAGATTTCGCCGAATTCCCCTTCGAAAAACAGCGTGTTGATATAGGGATTGAGGCCGTTGACGAAATTGGTCCCGGTTGAATTGGTGTGGAGGATACCGGTTTGCTGGTTGCCTTTCGTGAACGGCGTGATTCCGAGCAGGATGCGTTCGGTCGGCGACAGCTTGAGATTGAAGAAAAGATCCAGCCGGGTGGCAATGTACTCCCGGCTTTCCGAGCGGCCGTTGTCATAGTGGCCTGCCGCGTTGCGCCAGTTGCCGAAGACCCAGAGACCGGGTTGCCAGACGGCGCCGGTGGGCAGGGTATAGCCCGGTTCGATGTTTCCCTTTGCCAGGAACTTGTCGCCCCTTTCGACGATCGGCGGTGTCGGCTTGGGTTCGTTTGCTTCCGTGAAAAGCGGCTTCGATTTCGTCGGCAGCTTGCTGCTGTGATGAGCCCCGGACCGTCCCTGCGCCTTGTGGACCTGTTCTTCGGTCAACATGGGACGGGGTTCTTCACTCAACGCGCTGCTGCTGGCGGCGAAGCTCTTGCCCCCCAGAGCTGTAAAAGACAGCGCGAAACAGAACAGGACCTTGCCGATGCGCACGTTGTTCATCACCCCCTCATAGCCCCCTAGTCGATCCGGACTTTTGACCGGCGCGTCCAGAGGACGGAACTTCCACGCACGATTTGCCGCGCAATCTGGGCAGGGCTCATGCCGTAGTCAAAGCCTGCCCCCTGAATGGCGGCGATGAGATTGACCGGCACCATCTGGGAGATCAGGCTGACCGAAATCGAATAGGTCTCCCCGGGCTTCAGCCTGTCGGCCGGTATCTTGTAGGTGGCGGTGCGGCTGGAGTTCGGATCGATCGTCTGCTTGTGCTTGCGTGCGCCGCGCGGGCGCCCGTAGATCGTCGTCGCGCGCGGCTCGGGACGGACGAAGGGCAGCACATCGGTCGAGGTGTTGATCGCAAGCACCTGTTCGCGTTCGCCCCCGCGCAGCATGCGGACCAGGAATTTGGACTGCAGGCTGAACAGATCCTTGTCGAGCGGCAGCTCGCCGTTGTGGACGTAAAGAGAGTGGGAATCGCGGACATCGCCGTTCGGATCCCGGTCGCCGGAGACGTAGATGATCTTTCCGTGCCGGTCCTTGACCGTCACCTTCAGGAAGATCAGCCGTTCGGCATCGAAACCGGTCGGCACCGAATGGCCGTCGGTGCCGTTGCGCACATCCACCGAGAATTTCAGGCCGTTCCGGTCGCTCTGGAGGATGCTGATGTCGCTCAGCTTGAAGCCGTTGCGCAGGACCTGTTCGCGCAGCGTCCGCATTTTCGCCAGACGTTCGAACTGGACCTTGAGAATTGCGCGGGCATCGTAGCGGTCGTCGATGGACTGCCAGGCTTTCGGGAACTTGTAGCTGTCGGAAACCTTGTCCTCGAACTTGTCCGTTCCCCAGCCTTCCCAGTACCTGAACTGCAGCCATTCGCGCAGTGTCTTGAACTCGGCCGCCTCGACATTGTGCGGGAAAATGCCCGGGTGAATGATGGAGTAATCCGGCCCGGCGAAGGAATGGTTGGTGAGCTTGCGGTTCTTTGTGGGCACATCGCCGACGACGGCCGCGGGACCATAATCGTAGCCGGATGCGACGCCCTGGATCCTGCCCATGTGGCAGTCCTGACAGGTTTCGCCGCGCTTGGCCGCCGGCGTCTGCTTGAATTCGGCAAACGCTTCCTCGAGGCGGAAACCGTTCAAGAGGGTCACGTCATGACAGGTTCCGCAGAAGCTCGGTTTTGTCAGAGTGAAGAACTTCTTGGCCTGGGTATGGATGCTGCGGCCGGGATCGTCTCTCGACGTGGAGACCCGGTATTCTTCCGGATGGTTCAGGACCCGGGAGAGTTCCTTGTTGCCCGTCGGACCGTAGACCGGGGAGAAAATATCGCCCTGCTGCAGGGCAAATCGGCCGCTGATCTTGCCGTAGTTCTTGTTGACCCGGTGACAGGCCACGCAGGTGATCCCCTCGCGCGACGTGGGCGTCCGGTCCAGGTTGGTCACGTAGAGGGATTCGCCCAGGTTCATGCCGACCGGATTGTGGCAGCGGATGCAGAAATCGCCGTTGGTCGCGCTGGTCTTGATGTTGATGGCGGTCTGCATGGCCATATAGACCGGGCTCAGCTGAGCGTAGGCATGCTGGGAACCCGACCATTGTTCGTACTGGCGCGGATGGCAGGTGGCGCAGGTGTTGGCCGAAGGATACTTGCTTTCCAGAAACAGCTTCTCGTGCGCGTCATTTGCGGCCTGCTGCGTGACCGCCGGCTCTTTCTTTTTGTTCTCTTCCGCCGTTTCCAGCCCGCCGCCGCCGGGCAGAAGGAGGTTGTCCTCGTCGCTCGGCTGGAGCAGGTCGTCGCCGCCTCCGCCGGCGTTCAGAAGATCGTCGCCGCTTCCACCGCCGCCCGAAAGCAGGTCATCGCCGCCGCCGTCACTGGAATTGAGGAGGTCGTCGCCGCTGTCGGCGGGCGCCGCCAGGAGATTGTCGCTGTCGCCGCCTGGAAGCAGATTGTCCGAATCCGGTTTTGCCGTGTCGTCCGGCGTGTTCAGGAGCGTGTCGTCCGATGACTTGTCCAGAAGACTGTCGTCCTTGGCAGCCGGATCCTCCAGAAGCGGATCCTGATTGCTCTGGGCCAGCACGATCGGGGCGTTCTTGCGGCGGTCGAGGCCGGAAACGTAATTTTCCAGCTGCGCCACGGCATCGGAGCGAAGGCCGTGATGGATGGGCAACGAGGCGGGTTCGGCTGCCGACGGATTTGGCAATACCGCGCTGAGGGCAAGCAGTCCGCCAACAGACAAGTGAATGCAGCGGAACCGGTATCCGAAAAAAGTGATCATTGTATCCGCGTCTTTTGTGGCCCCTCATTGCCGACTTACGCGTTTTCCGATGCTGAAAATAACAACGAGCGTGAAACCGACAAAACGATAAAAGCAATAAACACGGTTCTTTGGAACATAATATTTCCGTCGGGGCAACATTGTGGCGCTACAGCCACAATAAAAATGCCCGGCAGCGAACAGGTGCCGCAGGCGCAGGCGGTCCGCCCGAAATACGGGCAGCTTCGTCCCGCGGAAGCCGTTAGAGGTTCCCAGGTCTATGCGACGTCCCGGTTCTTGTCTTTGGCACCGGCGTCGGATTCTTTCCCGGACCCGGCCGCGCTGCCCCGCTCCGGCTCACTTTCGGCATTCGCCTGGCTCGACTTGACGATGCGTCCGATAAGGGCACTGACCGGCGTTTGCGCTTTCTGTTCGCCTTCGGCCCCTGTTTTCCGGGCTTTTCCTGGCCTGGGCGTCTGATCCGTTTCCGCTGCGGCCGGTTTCCGGCGGTCTGTTTTGGCCGGCGTCTTGCCCTCGCCGGCAGCCTGCTTTTTCGCTGTTTCGGATTTTCCCGGCGTTGTGCCGGTGCCGCGGTCGGCGATCCGCTTGCCGAGGTCCTTCAGCTCTTCGCGCAGGCCGGCAAGGGCCGGGGTTGCGTTCAGGTCCTGACGCAGGCGCATGATGTGGTTTTGCGCTCTGCGCAACGCCCGTTCGCGGTCCCGGGTCAGCGCGGTCAGGCGTGCCTTTTCGGTTTCGGCCCATTTCAGATCGCGCTCCAGCCGTTCCACGATGTCATCGTGCGGCAGGTCTACTGTTTCGATCTGCACCGTGAGCCGGGCGACTTCCGCTTGCGCGGAAATATACTGGGTCTCCGCGTCGACCAACTTCGCTTCCAGGTCTTTCACGATGGTCTGGAGCTTTGCCGCGCCGGTCTCCAGATGCACGTCGGGGATAGGGATCTCGCCGCCTTCGTATTTCGCCAGGCGCGCCTTCAGCGTGGAAATCTGGGACTCAAGACCGGTGATCGTGGCGAGCGCCATCGTGTCTTCGGCCGGCAACCAGCCGCTGTCGTCGTTTGATTTCGCCTTGAGCACATCCGCTTCCGCATGGGCGGCGGCCAGGGCCTGTTCGGTTTCGTGCAGTTTCTGGCGGGCCGTTTCCAATTCGGCCTGCAGCTCCGCCTGCCTCTGCCTGTCCTTGGACTTTTTCCTGTCCTCGTTTTCGAATTCCTGCCGAAGGCTTTTGAGTTCGGCTTCGTGTTTCGACTTTTCCTTGACCAGCTCGGCGGCCAGCTTGCCGGCTTCCAGGCGGAACGTCACGGCATTTTCCCGCTCCTTGTCCAGGGCCCGTTCCACCTTCCTCACGGCCAGGGCATGCTGGGCACGTTCATGGTCCTGCGCTCCGCGGACTTCCGCGTACGTGGACGGATTGACGGCTTTCATGGCTTCCTGGGTGAGCCGGACGGCACGCCTGTAGACGGCAGGCAGGATTGCCAGGCCAAGGAGCGTGGCCATAAAAAATCCGAGTGCAACGAACATTGCCGCTTCGATCACGACCGGCTCCAAATCACATGCAGGACATCAAATCATCGGTCATCAATAAACGAGGCACTGTCGGAGAGCAACGATTTGCGCCGTTGCCTGCCGGGTCCCCTGCGTCATTTCCGGTTGAAACCGGCGTCATGCCTCCGTTCAGAACGGGTTCCATGTCGGCTTGTCGGTGAACTTCAGATACCCGATGTTCACACCCAGGCGGGCACCGATCCCGGATTTGATGGGAACCACGAAGACCTCGTTGTTGGACAGCACGGTCATGCCGACCCCGCCCACAAGATAGGCGGACCCGTTGATGCCCACGTATCTCTTATACATGGCATCGACGGTCGGCAGATTGTAGATCAGCATCATCACCCGGTCGCCGTTTCCGCCAAAATCCCATCCGACGGACGGCCCCTGCCAGAAAAGCTTGTGGGTGCCCGCGTTGCGGGTATAGAGGTGCCCTTCGCCGTAGCGGGCCCCGGCAACGATCGCGCCGGCACCTTCCTCTCCAAGAATATAGCCGTTCGGTTCGCCGTATTTGGAAAAGGCATTTTCCACGACCGAGGCAAGGCCGCCTGAAACGGAGCCGAAAAACTTGTGCCCGGTGGCAACGATCTGGTCCTGGCCGTAGGTCTGTCCCTGCTCCGGCGGTTGCGCGTGCGCTTCACCGGTATCCATGGCTCCGGGAAGTCGCGGCAGTGCGATGACCGCACCTAAAACCATGAAGGCTGCCAGACTTTGCAGGATCTTGGCTTTGGGCATTGCTGACATGGAAGGCGTTCTCCTCAATGGAACAGGGCAGGCTTTCCAGGATGCCCTGCGATAAACCGGGATCGTTCTTTGCCGGTGCTATAGTGTCTGCGCTGTGCGACTGATTCGCCAGTACAGACAGCCAAACGCATAGTCCGGGTAAATGCAAAACTGGAGTGGAAATAGGACGAGGTTAAGGCTCGCGCTCCTTTGTATGGCGGTTATCTTCTTTGGAGCCGGACTTTTTTCCGGAATGGAGCGGGGCATGGCTCGGCCGCCGCTTTTCGTTCCCGATCCCATCGGGGGATATGCCATCGGCGGTCACGATCCGGTTTCCTATTTCGTCGATCATCGTCCGCGCCAGGGAAACCGGAAATTCTCCTACAAGTGGGGAGGTGCGGAGTGGGTGTTCGTCAACCAGGGAAATCTGGCGGCCTTCAAGAAAAACCCTGAGATTTACGCTCCGCTGTTTGCCGCGTGCGGCGCCTATGCCCTGACCGACGGTTTCGCAACGGCGGGAAATCCCTTCATCTTCGCCATCGTCGGCGGAAAGCTGCTTTTCTTCCATTCGGAGGTCAACCGTTTCCTTTTTCTCGTCAATGAACGGCAGTTGCTGGAGGAAGCGGAAGCAAATGCACAGAAAACTGGCTGTGTTCCCAACCTGTGAATTTGTCTGCGGCTTGGCATTGATGCCTGTCGTGTGTATCCCTTGAAAACACAGTTAACGAATCAGTTGGCATCAGTTCGCCGAAAGAGCCTTGGATAGCCATGCCCGAACTTAAAGAACTTTCCGCGCTTGACCTGTCTGCCCTCGTTGCCAGCCGGGTGTGTCACGACATTATCAGCCCGGTCGGTGCCATCACCAACGGGCTGGAGGTTCTGGACGAGGAAGGGTCGGAGGACATGCGCGAATTCGCCATGGACCTGATCCGCAAAAGCGCCCGCCAGGCTTCGGCGAAACTGCAGTTCGCCCGGCTTGCCTTCGGTGCGGCAGGCTCCGCCGGCGCGGAGATCGATCTGGGCGATGCGCAGGTGGTCGCGACCGGGTTCATGGAAAACGAGAAATCCGACCTCGTCTGGGAAGTGCAGCGGCACCTGATGCCGAAAAATTTCGTCAAACTTCTCTTGAATCTTATTCTGATCGCTAACCAGTGCGTTCCGCGCGGTGGTGAAATCAAGGTGGAGATGGAAGGCGAGCCGTCCGCTCCGTCATTCATCCTGACCGCCAAGGGTCTCAATCCGCGCATTCCGCTGGGCATGAAGGAAACACTGTCGGGGGAAGAGCCCGAACGTGTCGATGCCCATTCGGTGCAGCCGATTTATGCGCTTCTTCTCGCCCGGGAAAGCGGAATGAAGCTTGATATTGATAAAGATGAAGACCTTGTAAAAATTACCGCCTCCATGGATACATAGAATATAGAAAGAAAAACTCTTTTTGCGCTTCAGCGTATCTTAACTGTTTCGCTTCACCCTTTCGACATGGACATGTCGGTCCAGCCGCCTCTTCGAGGCGCGGAACCAGTAAACAGTCGGGTGAGAGCAGGCCATGGACGACCTCCTCAGGGAATTTATTACTGAGACCAATGAAAGTCTCGATGTTGTCGACGTTGAACTTGTAAAGTTCGAGCAGGAACCGAACAACGCGACAATCCTCGATAACATTTTCCGCCTCGTGCACACGATCAAGGGCACGTGCGGCTTCCTGGGGCTCCCTCGACTTGAAGGCATCGCACACGCTGCCGAGACGCTGATGGGCAAGTTCCGTGACGGAGCGCCCGTCACGCCGGAGGCCGTGTCGATCATCCTGACGTCGATCGACCGGATCAAGGAGATCCTGGCCGACCTTGAAGCGGCGGAAGGCGAGGAACCGGAAGGCGACGACAGCGACCTGATTTCCGAAATGGAACGCATGTCCACCAGCGCCGACACGGCGAAAGCCGGCGGAGCGGAGGAAGACGAGGCGGAAGCCGAAGCTGCCGCCCCGGAAGAGGAAGCCGCAGGCGATACGTTGCCCGAGCAGACCCTGGAACGCCCCCTGCGTCCCGGCGAGGTTTCTCTCGACGAACTTGAGCGCGCCTTCCAGGAAACGGAAGTCGAGGGAGACGTCGCGGAGCCGATCGTTGAGGATGCCGTGGAAGAGGCTGCCCCGGTCAAGGAAAAGGCTGCCGCAAAGACTGCGGACAAGTCGAAGGCCGACGGCGACAAGAAGTCCGGCGGCGGGTCATCCGTTTCCAACCAGTCCATTCGCGTGGCGGTCGATACCCTTGAGCATCTGATGACCATGGTGTCGGAACTGGTGCTGACCCGGAACCAGCTTCTGGAAATCGTCCGCCGTCACGAAGACAGCGAATTCAAGGTTCCGCTGCAGCGGCTGTCGAATGTGACGGCCGAACTGCAGGAGGGCGTCATGGCGACGCGCATGCAGCCGATCGGCAATGCATGGCAGAAACTGCCGCGTATCGTTCGCGACCTTTCCCAGGAACTGGATAAGCCGATCGAACTCGAAATGATCGGCGCCGATACCGAACTCGACCGCCAGGTCCTTGAAATGATCAAGGATCCGCTGACCCACATGGTCCGCAATTCCGCCGACCACGGTCTGGAAATGCCGGCCGACCGCAGGGCCGCGGGCAAGCCGGACAAGGGAACCATTACCCTTGCCGCTTACCATGAAGGCGGTCACATCATCATCGAGGTCCGCGACGACGGTAAGGGTCTCGACGTCGGCAAGATCAAGTCGAAGGTCCTTGAACGCGGCCTGGCGACCGAAGCCGAATTCGACAAGATGACGGACGCCCAGGTCCACAAGTTCATCTTTGCGGCCGGGTTCTCCACCGCCGCCGCAGTGACCAGCGTTTCCGGCCGCGGTGTCGGCATGGACGTTGTGCGCAACAACATCGAACTGATTGGCGGTACCGTCGACCTGCGCTCGACGCCGGGCAAGGGCACGACCTTCACCATCAAGATCCCGCTGACGCTGGCCATCGTTTCGACCCTGATCGTCGAAGCCAGCGGCGACCGGTTCGCGATCCCGCAGCTTTCCGTGGTGGAGTTGGTCCGGGTCCAGACGAATTCCGAACACCGGATCGAACGGATCAAGGATACCCCGGTTCTGCGCCTGCGGAACAAGCTGCTGCCGCTGGTTCATCTGTCCCAGCTGCTGGGCATCTACGAAGGCGAAAACGTCGAAAACGCCATCGATGCGGACAACGGCTTCATCGTGGTCATGCAGGTGGGCAGCCAGACCTTCGGTGTCGTGGTGGACGGTGTCTTCCATACCGAGGAAATCGTGGTCAAGCCCATGTCCACGATGCTGCGCAACCTGACCATGTTCTCCGGCAACACCATTCTCGGTGACGGTTCGGTGATCATGATCATCGATCCGAACGGAGTGGCGAGCGCCATGGCAAGCCATGCATCCAGCGCCGTGGCGGAGCAGTCCGAAGAGGAAGCGGAAGATCTCACGAAAAAGGCGCACACCAATCAGTCGTCGATTTCGCTGCTTCTGTTCCGTGCCGGCGCACCGGAGCCCAAGGCGGTTCCGCTCTCGCTGGTTACCCGCCTGGAAGAGTTCGAGGTCTCCAAGATCGAGCGCTCCAACGGCCGGGATCTGGTTCAGTACCGCGGTGCGCTCATGCCGCTCGTCTATGTCAACGACGGCGATCACCACAAGACCGAAGGCACACAGCCGATGCTGGTGTTCTCCGACAGCGGCCGTTCCATGGGCCTCGTCGTTGACGAGATCGTCGACATCGTCGAGGACCGCATGAACATCGAGGTCGGCTCCGAGCGCCCGGGTATCCTCGGATCCGCGGTGATCAAGGAGCGCGCGACGGAAATCATCGACCTCGGCTACTACCTGCCGCAGGCCTTTGAAGACTGGTTCATGCGCAAGGAAATGGACATCGAGGCCCTGACCAAGAAGGTCCTGTTCGTCGACGACTCCGCCTTCTTCCGCAACATGCTGACGCCTGTGCTGAAGGCCGCCGGCTACGATGTCACGACCTGCGACAGCGCAAGCCATGCCTTCGAGCTGCTTGAAAACGGCGCGAAGTTCAATGCGGTCGTCAGCGATATCGAGATGCCGGAAATCAACGGCTTCGAGTTCTGCGAAGCGCTCCGGCGCGATCCGCGGTTCCGGAACATTCCGGTCCTGGCCCTGTCCGCCATGGTCACGCCGGCCTCCATCGAGCGCGGCCGTCAGGCGGGCTTCGACGACTATGTCGCGAAATTCGACCGTCCGGGCCTGATCGCGGCCCTTAAAGATGTGTTTTCCGGTGAAATGGGAGTAGCAGCATGACTGTGCTGGAAAAAAAAGTCACCACTGGCAGTGACATGATCCAGTATGTCACCGTGGTTATCGGCGGACAGCTGTTCGGCCTGCCGATTTCCCAGGTGCATGACGTGTTCGTGCCCGAGAGCGTCACGCGCGTGCCGCTTTCGGCGCCCGAAGTGGCCGGCGTTCTCAATCTGCGCGGCCGGATCGTGACGGCCATCGACATGCGCCGCCGGCTGCATCTGCCGCCCCTGGAAGAGGGCCAGATGATGGCCGTCGGTATCGAATACAAGCACGAAAGCTACGGCCTGATGATCGACTCGGTCGGCGAAGTCCTGACCCTGCCGGTTGCCTCGGCCGAGGCAAATCCATCCAATCTGGACAAGCGCTGGGCTGAAATCTCCGGTGGCGTGCATCGGCTTGAAGGCAAGCTCATGGTCATTCTGGATGTCGATCGGCTGCTCGGAGCGATGTTTACCGAACAGCCGATGGTTGCTGCATAACGCTGTGATCAGCTGGCTGGTCGAAACTGGAGTTACACCCGATGAAACAGTGCCTTGTCGTTGACGATTCGAGCGTCATCCGGAAGGTCGCCCGCAGAATTCTGGAAGATCTGAATTTTCAGATCACGGAAGCGGAAGATGGCCAGCAGGCGCTGGATGAATGCCGCAAAAGCATGCCGGACGCGATCCTGCTGGACTGGAACATGCCGGTCATGGACGGCCTGGAGTTCCTGACGAGCCTGCGTGGCGAGGAGGGCGGCGAGAAACCGATCGTCGTCTTCTGCACCACAGAAAACGATGTTGCGCATATCGCCCGGGCAATTCGGGCAGGCGCCAACGAGTACATCATGAAACCTTTTGACCGCGAGATCGTGGAAGCGAAGTTTCAGGAAGTTGGCCTCATCTAACAGTATCGTGCGTTCGGGTTTAGTAGATGGCATTTGCGCAGAAGACCTCCGTTACGGGGGCAAGTCAGGATAGCGATCCCATCCGGGTGATGGTGGTCGATGATGCGGTGGTCATCCGGGGGCTCTTGACCCGCTGGCTGGATGATGCTCCCGGCCTGACCGTGGTCAGTTCCCAGCGGAATGGCAAGCTGGCAGTGGACGACATCCTGAAAAGCAATCCGGATGTGGTTGTTCTCGATATCGAAATGCCGGAAATGGACGGCATGACCGCCCTGCCGCTGATGCTGGCGAAGAAGCGCGATCTCGTCGTCATCATGGCGTCGACGCTGACCCGCCGGAACGCAGAAATCAGCTTGAAGGCCTTGTCCCTGGGCGCTGCCGACTACGTGCCCAAACCGGAGTCGACGTCGGAAGTGACGACGTCGGTCGATTTCCGTCGTGAACTCATCGACAAGGTCAAGGCGCTCGGACTTCGGGCAAGGCGCCTGCGCGGTCCTGCGCACAGGATGCGGGCCGAAACGACGGCCGGGCGCACTGCAGCACCGGTCCCGGCCAGCCGGCTTCCCGATACCCGTGAAGCTTTTCGCGGCGCGGCCAAACCGGCTGCGCCGGCTGCGGCTTCGTTCAAGCTGCGCCCCTATTCCGCGGTGAAGCCCCGCATTCTGGCGATCGGCTCCTCCACCGGCGGACCCCAGGCCCTGCAAGTGGTCATGAAATCGATCGGAACGGCGATCCAGGATGTGCCGGTCGTGATTACCCAGCACATGCCGCCGACCTTTACCGCGATCCTCGCCGAACATGTCGGCAAGGCGGCCCTGCGTCCGGCAGCCGAGGGCAAGGATGGCGATGTCCTCAAGCCCGGACAAATTTACGTCGCTCCGGGTGGAAAGCACATGGTGCTGGAAAAGGACGCCGGAGCGGTCAAGATCCGTCTGAACGACAACCCGCCCGTCAATTTCTGCAAGCCGGCCGTCGATCCCCTGTTCGACAGCGTCGCAAAGATTTACGGCTCCGCGACCCTGGCGCTTATCCTGACCGGCATGGGCCATGACGGTGCGGACGGGGTGCGGACGATTGCCGCCGGCGGCGGCAGCATCATCACCCAGGATGAAGCGTCCAGCGTTGTCTGGGGCATGCCCGGCGCCGCGGCTCACACCGGAATGTGCAGCGACGTCCTGCCGCTTTCGGAGATCGGACCGAAAGTCAGTCGAGTTCTCAAAGGGAATACCAGATGACACCGGGTGAGTTCGAGTTCCTGAAAAAATTCCTGAAAGAACGCTCCGGTCTGGTTTTGTCGAATGACAAGCAATACCTGGTCGAAAGCCGTCTTCTGCCGATTGCCCGCAGTTCCAAACTGGAAACGCTGAGCGCCGTGATCGGTGTGTTGCAGAAGGGCACGAACAAGGCGCTTGAGACGGACGTCGTGGAAGCGATGACGACCAATGAGTCCTTCTTCTTCCGGGACAAGACGCCGTTCGAGCACTTCAACGACACGATGCTGCCGGGCCTTCTGGAACGGCGTGCCAAGACGCGTCTGATCAAGATCTGGTGCGCGGCCGCCTCGACTGGTCAGGAGCCTTATTCCCTGGCGATCTGTCTGAAGGAAGCACAGGCCAGGATCGCCGGCTGGCGGACGCGGATCCTTGGAACCGACCTGTCCAACGAGGTGCTGGACAAGGCCAAGGCCGGTCTTTACAGCCAGTTCGAAGTGCAGCGCGGCCTGCCGATCCAGATGCTGTTGAAATATTTCGACCAGAAGGGCGACTTGTGGCAGATCAATGCCGGCCTGCGCGCCATGGTCGAATGGAAGAAGCTCAACCTTCTGGACAGCTTCTCGCATCTGGGCGAGTTCGACATCGTCTTCTGCCGGAACGTTCTGATCTATTTCGACCAGCAGACGAAGACGGAAATCCTCGCCCGAGTGGCCAAAAGCCTTCCCGAAGACGGCTATCTCGTTCTCGGTGCCGCGGAAACGGTCGTCGGGCTGACGGATGCCTTCAAGCCGGTTCCCGGAAAACGCGGATTGTTTCAGCGAAATGTTGCCGCCAAGACGACGGCCGGTCCTGCGCCCAGGACCTTTGCCACGGCCGGCCTTCAGCGCTGATTGCCATCAAATCGAGATAGACAAATACCAATGGCGGCCCCAGGGCCGCCATTTTTGTTGCCGTATCCGGGAGCGGTGCGGTCCGAACACGAAAAACCCCGCCAAAGGGCGGGGTCTTGAATTTCCTGGACGTGCAGGTGCCGATCAGGCGGCCTGTTCGACTTCCGGTTCGCGCAGAACGTAGCCGCGGCCCCAGACGGTTTCGATGTAGTTCTTGCCGGAGGTGGCGGCTGCCAGCTTCTTGCGCAGCTTGCAGATGAACACGTCGATGATCTTCAGTTCCGGCTCGTCCATCCCGCCATAGAGATGGTTGAGGAACATTTCCTTGGTCAGCGTCGTTCCCTTGCGCAGGGAAAGCAGCTCCAGCATCTGGTATTCCTTGCCGGTCAGATGCACGCGCTGGCCACCGACCTCGACGGTCTTGGTGTCCAGGTTGACCTTGAGATCGCCCGTCACGATGACCGACTGGGCGTGACCCTTGGAGCGGCGCACGATGGCGTGGATCCGGGCGACCAGTTCGTCCTTGTGGAACGGCTTGGTCATGTAGTCGTCGGCCCCGAAGCCGAGACCGCGAACCTTGTCCTCGATGCCTGCGTTGCCAGAAAGGATCAGGATCGGCGTCTTGACCTTCGAAACACGCAGTGTGCGCAGGACCTCGTATCCGGACATGTCCGGAAGATTCAGGTCCAGCATAATAATGTCGTAATCGTACAGTTTGCCGAGGTCTATTCCTTCCTCGCCAAGATCTGTCGTGTAGACGTTGAAGTTCTCGGACTTGAGCATCAGCTCGATGCTCTGCGCAGTCGCGCTGTCATCCTCAATCAACAATACACGCATGCCAATCCCCTTTTGTTGCCTTTCCTGGGCAAGTCGCAACGGCTCTGTCGGTGCCTGCTACGAAGGACTGTGTTAACCCCGACTCAAAGCTAGAGATCAATGGTTAACAAATTCTGATTCATAGCGGCAAGCTCTATAAAAACGAATCTGTGAAAAACACCCAAGATCTTGAATCCCCATAAAAAATCAGGATTCCCGATACTTAAAGTTTCACTTTAGGAAATCGGTGTACTCGACTCCATTCAGACTCATTTCCACAAAGCCCTTGAACTTCGAAATGGCGCTCGCCTCTCGGCGTTCCAAACGTTAACATTAAGCAGAGACGTAAACGATCCGTTACCAAACTCGTTAACTCCTGAAAGGAATTTGAATTGAAGTCGCTTTTTGCCGACATCGATTCGCTGATGCCGACCGAAATTTACGGGCGTGTGGTCGCCGTCCAGGGGCTGCTTGTGGAAATCGCGGGGCCGATTCACGAGATGAGCGTGGGCTCCAGGCTTCTGATCGACAGCGGCGAGGATAACCCCAAGGTTCCGGCCGAAGTCGTCGGTTTCCGGGAGGGGCATGCCCTGTGCATGCCGTTCTCCGGTCTGGAAGGCGTGCGCATGGGCTGCAAGGCGGTCATCAGTTCCAGGGACAGCGTGGCTCATCCGTCGAATGCCTGGCTCGGCCGGGTGGTGAACGCCATGGGCGAACCGATCGACGGCAAGGGCGAACTGGCCGGAGGCGAAACGCCTCGCAAATTGCGAAGTTCGCCGCCGCCAGCGTCCGAGCGGGCGAGGGTCGGGCCGCCTCTCGACCTCGGGGTCCGGGCGCTCAATACGTTCGTGACCTGCTGCGAAGGCCAGCGCATGGGTATTTTCGCCGGCTCCGGGGTCGGCAAATCGGTGCTCATGTCCATGCTGGCCCGCAATACGAAATGCGATGTTGCCGTCATCGGCCTGATCGGCGAGCGCGGACGCGAAGTGCAGGAATTCATCGAGGATGACCTGGGCGAGGAAGGCCTCGCCCGCTCGGTGGTCATCGTCGCGACATCGGATGAAAGCGTGCTGATGCGCCGCCAGGCGGCCTATCTGACCATGACGGTTGCCGAACATTTCCGCGACGAAGGCGAAAACGTGCTGTGCATGATGGATTCCGTCACCCGTTTCGCCATGGCCCAGCGGGAGATCGGCCTGTCGATCGGCGAGCCGCCGACCTCCAAGGGCTATACGCCGACGGTCTTCACCGAATTGCCGCGCCTTCTGGAGCGGGCAGGGCCGGGACGGACCGGTTCCGGTTCGATCACCGGCCTTTTTACGGTTCTGGTGGAGGGCGACAACCACAATGAGCCGGTGGCGGATGCGGTGCGCGGAATTCTGGACGGACACGTCGTCAT
Source organism: Roseibium aggregatum (assembly GCF_014692675.1). Taxonomy (GTDB): domain Bacteria; phylum Pseudomonadota; class Alphaproteobacteria; order Rhizobiales; family Stappiaceae; genus Roseibium; species Roseibium aggregatum_C. Next base: position 110,704 of record NZ_JABFCZ010000014.1, read on the forward strand.
GGAGCGTGCGATTGCCGAACGCGGGCGCTATCCGGCGATCAATGTGTTAAAGTCGGTCTCGCGAACCATGCCGCGCTGCGTGCCGGACGAGCATCTGCCGGTTCTGCGCAAGGCGAAACAGCTTCTGTCCACCTATACGGACATGGAAGAACTCATTCGCCTGGGCGCGTATCGCAAGGGATCGGACCCGGGTGTCGACGAGGCGATCCTGCGATTTGAACCGATGGAGACCTTTCTGAATCAGGGCAAGGACGAATCAACGTCTTTAGATGAAGGTTATTTTCAACTTGCCAACCTTTTGGAAATGACTCCGGATTAGGATGCTCCTGTTAGGGGAGTATTGAGTAATGAAAACCCGAGACAGTCTCATTCGCCTGAAGCGGTTTCAGGTTGATGACAAACGGCGGCAACTGACCCAGATCGAGTCGATGATCGCCGAATTCAACAGAATGGCAGACGAGCTGGACGAACAGATCCGCGCGGAACAGGAACGCGTGGGTATCACCGATGTGACCCATTTCGCCTACCCGACGTTTGCGAAGGCTGCCGCCACCCGGCGCGACAACTTGCGAAATTCGGCCCATGAACTGGACGAACAGCTGGAACGTGCGCGCGAAGAGCTGGCGGAAGCGATCGAAGAGCTGAAGAAATTCGAACAGCTTGAAGAACGCGACCAGCAACGCGAACGGTCCGCCCAGGAAATGGCGGAACAGGAAGAACTCGACGAAATCGCAGGCCGGGTCCGCGCACGTTGATCCGGTCTCCGAAACGGGATACTGACGCTTGATCGGGTGCCGTCTCAAACGGTACCTGGCGGGCGCAGAACAGGCAGGTGCAGCCTGTTGACGTCCTCTGGTACGTAAAAACGCACTATATTTTCCATATATCACAAAATTCTGATGTTTTTTCCCGGGCCGCCTATGGCCTTATACGTATGACCTATTCTACGATGATCGGGTCAATACTTGCGCACGCCAACGTGCTTCGGGAGGAAACGAATATGAAGTTTTTGACAGGTCTCTTTCTGATTCTGTCGGCAATGCTCTTGCCGAATGCGGCATTTGCGGAAGCTGCCGCCCACAAGGTCGCGATCCATGTGGACCAAAACGATCCGCAGGTCATGAACATGGCGCTGAACAACGCCAAGAATGTTGCATCCTACTACGCCGAGAAGGGCGAAACCGTGGAAATCGAGCTCGTTGCCTATGGTCCCGGCCTGATGATGCTTCGTGAAGACAAAAGCCCGGTCAAGGACCGGATCTCGTCCATGGCGCTTGAAATGCCGAACATCACCTTCTCGGCCTGCAACAACACCATCAAGGGCATGACCAAGAAGGAAGGGCATGAGATCAAGATCCTCAGCGAGGCAGGTGTCGTGCCGTCCGGGGTGGTGCGCCTGATGGAACTGCAGGAACAGGGGTTCACCTACGTCCGTCCGTAAAGGGCCGGGTCGGCGGATGCCTGACCGGCTCCTGATTTGAAATATACTTCTTTTGGGACGGGGCGGCCGCCGGAGCGGTCGCCCCGTCTGTCTTTTGCGGGTTGTTCTTGTATGAATGCCGTTCAGGAGCATATGTATCCTCTCAAGCGCTCATCAGAATAAGGGTCCCATGCGCCTGATCATCGCCTTCCTGCTGCCGGTTTCCACCTTCTCCTTTGCGTTGGGGCTCACGCTTCCCCTGATGCGGTTCGAGCGGCTCTATTTCCTGGAAGACAAGCCGTCCCTGATCGAGATCGTGCAGACCTTGTGGCGGGACGGGGATCCGTTCCTCGCTTCCCTGATCGGCGCGTTTTCGATCGGTTTTCCGGCCATTAAGATCCTGCTGACTCATACCGCGGCGCTGAGGGGCGGCAAGGGACGGTCGCTGGCGCTGCTGTCGGCGGTCAGCAAGTGGTCGATGCTCGATGTGATGCTGGTTGCGCTGGTGATGTTTGCCGCGAAGACGAGCAGTCTGGCGGATGCCGCGGTGCTGCCGGGGCTCTGGTTTTATGCCGCCGCAACACTCTCGACCGCCCTGGCGGCCTTCCTCTGCAATCGCTGATACGCTCTAGATAATCGCAAGCCGCCTGGATTTCTTTGCAGCGGATTTGTCGCGCCCGGCCGGGGCCTTGCCGCGCCGCTTGGCGGCAAATCCGGCGCGCGGTTCGTCCGGGTAGCCCCTGAGGCCGAGCAAGGCTTCGGAATAGACCGTGATCCAGTCATCGGCCTGGGAATCGGGAATGCGCAGGTGCCTGCAGCGGGTATGGGCGAGCAGCGCGAACGTGTCCGGGCGCAGCTTCAGGCGAAGGGCGGTTTCGATAACCGTGTCGGAAATGCCCTTGTAAACGGCATTGCGCAGGTCCGCCGGCGATTGCTTGGTCAGAATGGCCAGCAATTCGGTGACGTGGGACAGCCGGTTATCCTGCAGGAGCAGGATCACGAGATCATTGAGGTCGATGTGCGCTTTTTCGGCCATCTGCCAGAGTTTGCGCATGTCGGACGTATCGAGTGCCGGACCGAAATCCCTGCGGATCTGCTTGAAACGGGCAATCTGGGTCAGCGTGTCGTCGGACAGGGCGCCGTTGATGATGTCGCGCAGCCTGTTCTGGGTTGCTTCATTCACGTAGGGAAGCATCTGCTCGCGCAGGCGGTGGGTCAGATCCTTGCGCAGGACAAGGTCTTCGCGCAGAACGACATCGTCGATCGATTTCCGGACCAGGGTCTGCAGGGCCAGGCGCGACAGGCGGATATCCCGGTTGCTCGCGAGGATCCGCCGGATCGGTTTCGTGCTTCGCTTGATCAGCGCGTCGGAGACCTCGTAGCCGATGTCGCACCGTCTTGCGATGAATTCCAGATGTTTTTCGCTGACCCGGCGGGCGAGCTCAAGCAGGTGCTCCTGGGTGAAGCAGCCGCCGTGAAGCAGCATCGGACGGGCAACTTCGAGCTCGTCTTCCGCCAGTTTCATGGCCAGTTTCACCGGGGCGCGGGCGTGGGACGCCAGGCGCTTCGACAAGCGGGCGCGCCCCTGTACCGGCACGGTGGCATAGAGCAAAAGGGCGATCTCCGCGAACAGCCGCAGTTCATCGTCTGTGCGAGCATCAATATTCTTGAAAATAGCATCCGCTATGCCGAGTACGAGTTCGGCATGCGCTTCAGGCGTATTCTGTTTCGCCAGTTTTAAAAGCGACTCGGACATATTTCCCCCAAAATCGGGGACAGGATGCACCAAACACTATTATGTCCGGGTTACGAAACATGTTGAATAAACAATTAAGTTTTGTCCGTTCGGCTTTGTCCGCCACACCTCAATTGGACCGGTTGGGACCGCGACGTCTTGAAAGGGCGGTCCCATCTTGCGACCCTGCGCATCCCGCCGGGCGATTTGGGGTCCTGTCACGCTTCAAATCCTGTTAAGCAGCAGATCCCGCTTCGGTGTACGGCGTAGAGCGGACCGAAATGAAAACAGTCGACCGGAAGACATGATGACCGTCTTGATGCGCTGCCTGGCAGTATCGCTTGTTTGTCTCGTTGCAACGATCGGTCAGGCGCAGGAAACCACACCTTCAAATGCGACGGCTCCCGCAACTCCTGCGACGACGACGGCTCCTGTCGCTGCGGCGCCTCCCGCGTCCGTCGGCGCAGCGGTCGATGCGATCGCCAAATTGCTGGAAGACCCGAAGGGGCGGGACGCGCTGATCGAGGCGCTTCGTCAGAAGAGCCGGACGGACCAGCCGGCGCCGGGGAACCAGGCCGCCGGCCAGGACCAGACTTCGAGCCAGGGCCAGGCAACAGGCGCGTCCGGTTCGACAAGTGATGCGGCAGCGCAGCCGGCGGCCGGCGGGACGGACACAGGAGCGCAATCGCCGCAGGATGCGGCGGCAACGGCGCCTGACAATTTCGCGGTTCAGCTCGGCCAATACACAAAAGTGATCGCCGATGACGTCAGTTCGCTTGTCCTGCGCGTGGCCCATTCCTTCCGGGGCGTAACGCTGCTTTTGAACGGCGACATTCAGGTGCGATGGGACAAGGCCCGGATTGCCGCTCTTGAAGTCGTCATGGTGCTGAGCGCGGCGGTACTGCTGTTCTGGCTCGGGCAAAAGCTCCTGACCTATCTTTTCCACCGTTGGGCGCTGAGGGCCCGATACGGCAGCTGGACCCAGCGGGCGGGTATCCTGCTGGCGACGACCGTCGCCGATGTTGTGACGGTCGTTGTCGGATGGGGCGCCGGTTACGCGGCCGCGCTCATCGACTACGGCATGCTGGACCATGGCGTGTCGCTGCTTGAGAGCCTGGCGCTGAACGCCTTTCTCATCACCGGCCTGACCAAGGTCGGCTTGAGGTTCTTCTTTGCGCCTGAACGCCGGGAACTCAGGCTTTTCCCGTTCAGTGACCGGTTGGCGTCCTACTGGTGCCGGCAACTCGGGTTCGTCGTCGCCCTGATGGGGTACGGCATCATGCTCGGCGTCCCGGTGGCGAATCTGGCGGTTTCCTTCGTGATCGGCAACGCGGTCCGGGCCCTGGTCGTGATCCTGTCGGCTCTCATCCTGTTCACGCTGATCCATCGCAACCGGCGCGAGGTGGCGCACGGTCTTTCGGCCCATGCCGATCAGATGCCGGGCGCCTTCGGCAAACGCGCCATGAAGGTCTTTGCCCGGATCTGGCACATCTGCGCGAATTTCTATGTGCTGCTGGTTTTCGGCCTGTGGCTGACCAGCCCGTTCCAGGCGGTGGCCATCGCCATCCGGGCGACGGGGCTGTCGGTGCTGACGATCATGGCCGGCACGGCTGTCACGCTGATCATGACCCGGGCGATCACCGGAGGTATCCGGCTGCCCGAGGAGCTGAAAAAGAGCCTTCCCGCCCTTCAGGGCAGGATAAATGCCTTCGTGCCGCGTCTCCTGAAGCTGTTGCGGATTTTCGTGTTCCTGGTGACGCTTGTGCTGCTCCTGGAAATCTGGGGCTTCATCGACATCGTGGGCTGGCTGCACAGCGCGCAGGGGATCACCATCATCGGCCGTTTCAGTTCGGCGTTCCTGGTCGTGGTGATCGCCTTTGTGGTCTGGCTCGGCGTCATGTCCTGGATCGATCTCAGATTGCGCGAACAGACCGGTTATGTCGTCACCGCCCGGGTGCGGACGCTGTTCCAGCTTTTCCGCAATGCCTTCACGGTTCTGGTTATCGTCATGGCGGCCCTGCTCGGCCTGTCCGAACTCGGCGTGGATATCGGACCGCTGATCGCCGGTGCCGGTGTCGTCGGCCTGGCCATATCCTTCGGGGCGCAGACCCTGGTGAAGGACATCATCACCGGCGCCTTCATCCAGATCGAAAATGCCATCAACGAGGGCGACGTGGTGACGGTCGGGGGTGTGACCGGCGTCGTGGAACGGCTGACCGTCCGCTCCGTCCGGCTGCGCGATCTCGACGGGACGACCCATATCGTGCCGTTTTCCGCGGTCGACACGGTTTCCAACTTCATGCGCGACTTCTCCTACCATGTCGCGGTCATCGGGGTTGCCTACGACACCGATGTGAGGAAGGCGAAGGCCGCCCTGGAAGAGGCGTTTCAGCGTTTGAAAAAGACGGACTACGGCAACAAGATCATCGGCGATCTGGAAATGCACGGGGTCACCAATTTCGGCGACAGCGCCATCGACATCCGTGCCAGGATCATGACGACGCCGGGGGACCAATGGAGCGTTGGCCGGGCCTACAACGAATTCGTCAAGGATGTCTTCGACGAGTGGGGCATCGAGATTCCGTTCCCGCAGGTGACCTATCATGCCGCGGGCGCCGCGACGCCGACAGCTGCCTCCAGCAAGCCGCTGGCAAGGGGCCACAATGAGGAGGACGCCGAGGGCGATGGGGCGGGCGAAGGCGCGGCCGGATATTCAACGTCCTCATCGGACGAATAAGACACTGACGGCAATCTGCCGGCAGGTCTGACGGGCAGACAGGTCTAAAGGGCAGGCGGGAGCAACACCGCGCTCGGAGCCGCCTGGCCTGCCGGATTGAAGGCGGGAGCCTGGCCCGGCCAGAAGGAATTTGCCGCGCGCTGGCAATTGGACAAAAGATTTTCCCCGACCATGCCGTCCGAACAGCGGGGAAAATTGCTCGCCGGATGGCGCGGTGCGGTGCGCCGGACACGGTCGCAGCCAAATTGATCGACCGTTACGTCACTTTTGTCAGGCGAGCAGGTTGTAATGTTTTCAATGAGTTACTCGAGTTGAAGGGGGTGGGGCTACCTTAGGGAATGTCCTTCCGTGTTTGGCAAGTTAGGTGGTTTTTAAACTACGTCAGCATGTCTTACCCAGTAAGAATTTTTCTCATTTATGGCAAAATAAGAAATGTTTTGCCGGTTGATTTCATTTGAAAATCGGGCCTTATTTTGCGCTTCGGCGGGCCGACAGTTTCGCACGATCCCAACGATGCGTGGTCCGCCTCTTCATTTAGGGGAGAACAGTTTATGAAAATGCGTAAAACCCTGAAGGCCGCTCTTTTGGGTGCAAGCCTTGCCGTGGTGGCGGCAACCGGCGCATCCGCAAAGACGCTGGTCTATTGCTCGGAGGGGTCTCCGGAAGGTTTTGACCCGGCGCTGTACACGGCCGGAACCACGTTCGATGCGTCCTCCAAGCCGATCTACAACCGGCTCGTGGAATTCAAGCGCGGCACGACGGAAGTTCAGCCGGGCCTGGCCGAAAGCTGGGACGTTTCCGACGACGGTCTTGAATACACCTTCCATCTGCGCAAGGGCGTGAAGTTCCATACCACGAGCTTCTTCACCCCGACCCGCGACTTCAACGCCGACGACGTGATCTTCTCCTTCGAGCGCCAGCTCAAGAAGGACAGCCCCTGGTACGAATACACTCCCGGTGCTGCATGGGAATATTTCAACGGCATGTCCATGCCGGACCTGATCAAGGACATCGTCAAGGAAGACGATTACACGGTGAAGTTCGTTCTGAACCGTCCGGAAGCACCGATGATCGCGAACCTGGCCATGGACTTCGCGTCGATCTTCTCCAAGGAATATGCCGACCAGCTCGAGAAGGCCGGCAAGAAGGACATGCTGAACCAGGAGCCGATCGGCACCGGTCCGTTCTCCTTCGTCGGTTACCAGAAAGATGCGGTCATCCGCTATCAGGCATTCGCCGACTACTGGGGCGGCAAGCAGCCGATCGACAACCTGATCTTCGCCATCACGACGGATGCCTCGGTACGCCTGCAGAAGCTGAAGGCCGGGGAATGCCAGGTCATGCCGTATCCGGCTCCGGCGGATATTGCCGACATCAAGGCCGACAGCAACCTGACCATGATGGAACAGCAGGGCCTGAACGTGGGCTATCTCGCCTACAACACCCAGCAGGCTCCGTTCGACAAGGTTGAAGTGCGCAAGGCGCTGAACCACGCGATCAACAAGCAGGCCATTCTCGACGCCGTCTTCCAGGGCTCGGGTGTTGCTGCCAAGAACCCGATCCCGCCGACGATGTGGTCCTATAACGACGCCATCAAGGACGACGCCTACGATCCGGAACTGGCCAAGAAGATGCTCGCCGATGCGGGCGTGACCGACCTTTCCATGAAGATCTGGGCAATGCCGGTGCAGCGTCCGTACAACCCGAACGCACGGCGCATGGCCGAAGTGATCCAGGCGGACTTCGCCAAGATCGGCGTGAAGGTCGAGATCGTGTCCTACGAGTGGGGCGAGTACCTGTCGCGGTCGAAGGACGTCAAGCGCGACGGCGCGGTTCTGCTGGGCTGGACCGGTGACAACGGTGACCCGGACAACTTCCTCGCCGTTCTTCTTGGTTGCGACGGCGTCGGCGGCTCCAACCGCGCGCAGTGGTGCAACAAGGATTTCGAGGACCTGATCCAGAAGGCCAAGGTCGTCTCCGACAAGGCGGAGCGCACCAAGCTCTACGAACAGGCCCAGGTCGTGTTCAAGGAGCAGGCGCCCTGGGCAACCATTGCCCATTCGACCGTGTTCATGCCGATGTCGACCAAGGTCAAGGGGTACATCATGGACCCCCTCGGCGGTCACTGGTTTGACGGCGTCGACCTCGCCGAATAAGGACCTTAATCAACACAGGACGCCGGCGGTTTCCGCCGGCGTCCTTCCATGTTCAGGCCGGTGATGTTTCAGGCTAGGATAATTGCCTGGATTTCCGTCGGTTGGATAAACCTGGACCAAAAAAAATGTTTCGCTTTCTTCTGGGCCGCCTCGGCCTTCTCATCCCGACCTTCTTCGGCGTGACGCTGGTCGCTTTCAGCTTCATCCGCCTGCTGCCGGGCGATCCGGTCGACCTTCTGGCCGGGGAACGGGGTGTCAGCCCTGAACGCAAGGCCGAGATCATGGCGCAGCTCGGCTTCGACAAGCCGCTCTGGCAGCAGTATTTCGACTATGTCATCAATATCTTCCACGGTGATCTCGGGATTTCGTTCGTCTCCAAGAAGCCGGTGCTGGTCGAGTTCTTCACCCTGTTTCCGGCAACCGCCGAACTGTCCCTGTGCGCGATCATCATCGCCATTGCGCTCGGTATCCCGGCCGGGATCTTCGCCGCTGTGAAGCGTGGGTCTGTCGCCGATCAGGCGATCATGGGAACGGCGCTGGTCGGCTATTCCATGCCGATCTTCTGGTGGGGGCTGCTCCTGATCATCCTGTTTTCCGGCATCCTGCAATGGACGCCGGTGTCGGGCCGGATCTCGCTGATGTTCTTCTTTCCCCAGGTGACCGGCTTCATGCTGATCGACAGCCTGCTGTCCGGCCAGAAAGGCGCCTTCGCCTCTGCCGTCAGCCACCTGATCCTGCCGTCGATCGTGCTTGCCACCATTCCGCTTGCCGTGATCGCGCGCCAGACGCGTTCCGCCATGCTGGAGGTGCTCGGCGAAGACTTCGTGCGTACCGCGCGGGCCAAGGGGCTGCCGCCGCGCCGGGTGATCGGCCTTCATGCCCTGCGCAACGCGCTGATCCCGGTCGTGACGACCATCGGCCTGCAGGTCGGCGTGCTTCTGGCCGGCGCCATCCTGACGGAAACCATCTTTTCCTGGCCGGGTATCGGCAAGTGGCTGGTCGACAGTATTTCGCGCCGGGACTATTTCGTGGTTCAGGGCGGACTGCTGCTGATCGCGGGGATCGTCATGGTGGTGAACCTGATCGTCGATGTGCTCTACGGGCTCATCAATCCGCGCATCCGCCATAACTGAGCCAAGGGAGACAGAAAATGACAAAGACCTCCCCTGTGGATACGGCCGCCGTCGAAACGCTCAAGAGCGAAAGCCGTAACGCGACCCGGGCGATGCTCGCCGAGTTCTGGTATTACTTCTCGCAGAACAAGGGCGCGGTGATCGGCCTGGTGATCTTCGTTCTCCTGGTGCTGATGGCGGTCTTCGCGCCGCTGATCGCGCCGCACGATCCGGATTTCCAGTATCGCGACAGTTTCCTTGCGCCGCCGTTCTGGGAAGAGGGCGGCAAGGCGGCCTTCCTGCTCGGGACCGATGCGGTCGGCCGCGATATCCTTTCCCGGCTTATCTTCGGTGCACGGTTTTCGCTGTTCATCGGTTTGGTCGTGGTCACGATCGCGCTGACCGGCGGCATCGTCATCGGCCTGGTCGCAGGGTACATGCGCGGTGCGGTCGATACGCTGATCATGCGGGTGATGGACATCATCCTGTCCTTCCCGTCGCTGCTGCTCGCACTGGTTCTGGTGGCGATCCTCGGGCCCGGCCTGACGAACGCGATGATCGCAATCGCCATCGTGTTGCAGCCGCATTTCGTCCGCCTGACCCGTGCGGCGGTTCTGTCCGAGCGCAACCGCGACTATGTGGTCGCCGCCCGGGTCGCCGGTGCCGGACATCTCAGGCTGATGTTCAAGACCATCCTGCCGAACTGCCTTGCGCCGCTGATCGTGCAGGCAACCTTGTCCTTCTCCAACGCGATCCTGGATGCGGCCGCCCTTGGTTTCCTCGGCATGGGCGCGCAGCCGCCGACGCCGGAATGGGGCACGATGCTGGCCGAGGCGCGCGAATTCATCCTGCGTGCCTGGTGGGTGGTGACCTTCCCGGGCCTTGCGATCCTGATCACGGTGCTTGCCATCAACCTGGTCGGCGACGGCCTGCGCGATGCGCTCGATCCGAAGCTGAAGAGGAGCTGAGCCGATGCCGCTTCTTGAAATCCGCAACCTGAAGGTCGAGTTCGACACCGCCAAAGGACCGTTCAAAGCGCTCGACGGCATCGACTACACGGTCGATGCGGGAGAGGTGCTTGCCATCGTCGGCGAATCCGGCTCCGGCAAGTCGGTTGCCATGCTGGCGACCATGGGACTGCTGCCGGACAGCGCGACGATCACCGCCGACAAGATGGAGTTCGAGGGCCGGGACTTGAGAACCCTGTCGGCGAAGGAACGGCGCAAGGTGATCGGCAAGGACATCTCCATGATCTTCCAGGAACCGATCGCCAGCCTCAATCCGTGTTTCACGGTCGGCTTCCAGCTCGGCGAAACGCTGAAGGTCCATACCGACCTGAACGGCAGGCAGCGCAAGGAACGGGTGCTCGAGCTGTTGCGCGCGGTCGGCATTCCCGATCCGGAAGGGCGCCTTGGCGCCTTCCCGCACCAGATGTCCGGCGGTCAGTGCCAGCGCGTCATGATCGCCATGGCGATCGCCTGTCAGCCCAAGCTTCTGATCGCCGACGAGCCGACAACGGCACTCGACGTGACCATCCAGAAGCAGATCCTCGATCTCCTGGTGAAGCTGCAGCAGGACAGCGGCATGGGGCTGATCATGATCACCCACGACATGGGGGTCGTGGCGGAGACGGCGGACCGGGTGATCGTCCAGTACAAGGGGCGCAAGATGGAAGAGGCGGACGTGCTGAGCCTGTTCGAAAATCCGCAGCATTCCTACACACGCGCGCTTCTGTCGGCGCTGCCGGAAAATGCGACCGGCGACCGTCTGCCGACGGTGAGTGACTATGCAGAGGCAGGAGGCTTCCAATGAGCGAACCCATCCTGAAAGTCCGCGATCTCTACCGGACCTACGACATTGCCGGCGGCCTGTTCCGCAAGGCGACCACGCTGACCGCGGTCAAGGGCGTGAGCTTCGACGTGGAACGCGGCTCGACGCTGGCGGTGGTCGGGGAAAGCGGCTGCGGCAAGTCCACGCTCGCACGCATGCTGACCATGATCGATGCCCAGTCTTCCGGAACGATCGAGATCGACGGTCTGCCGATCGATATTTCGAAGACCGGGATTTCGAAGGACATGCGCCAGAAGGTGCAGATCGTGTTCCAGAACCCCTACGGCTCGCTTAACCCGCGCCAGAAAATCGGCGACGTTCTGGAAGAACCGCTTTTGCTGAACACGGACATGGGTGCCGCCGAGCGGCGCGACATGGCCTTGGAAATGCTGCAGAAGGTGGGCCTCCAGCCGGAACATTACGGCCGCTATCCGCACATGTTCTCCGGCGGCCAGCGCCAGCGCATCGCCATTGCCCGGGCGATCATGATGAAGCCCAAGCTCCTGGTGCTTGACGAGCCGGTGTCTGCGCTCGACCTTTCCGTCCAGGCGCAGATCCTGAACCTCCTGGCCGACCTTCAGGACGAAATGGGCCTCACTTACGTCTTCATCAGCCACGACCTGTCGGTGGTGCGCTACATCGCCGACAAGGTGATGGTGATGTACTTCGGCGAGGTGGTGGAATACGGCACCCGGGACGAGGTGTTCGACAACCCGCAGCACGACTACACCAAGACGCTGTTCGCGGCGACACCGCGCGCCGACGTGGAGAGCATCCGGAAACGGCTGGCGGCGAAAGCGGCCTGAGCTCTTCGAACGTTCCGTTCACCCCGCTTCGTGCGGGGTGAATTTTTCCCGGCAATCCGTTCTCAAGGTCGGCCGAGTTGCAGGAGCGCGACCAGAATGAATGCCGCTCCGGTTAATCCTAGCGATGCTCGGGCGGCGAACTCCAGGGTGCGCCCGTTCCTCATTATGACACTCGCCAGGCCCAGGCGCGCCAGGGCCGCAACAACTGCAACGACCGCCAGCACGAATGCGACGCCGATCAGGATCATCGCGGCAAAGGTCACTCCGGCCGAAGGCACGCCATGGGCACTTGCGTAGCTCATCACGAAAACGGTGAGCGGGCAGGGGATCAGGCCAGCGAAGACGCCGAAGAGCGGGCCCTCCCGATGCCGGCGATCGCTTCGAGGCCGGATCGCCGAAACAAGCAGCCAGATGCCGATCAGCCCGATCATTCCCCGGCTGAGATCCTCCAGAACCCGTGCGCGTCCGGCATCGCCGAACGCAATCGACAGAACCGGCAGCGCCAGGAGAACGATCAGAACGGACATCCCGATATGGGTCGCGGCCAGGATCATGGCCGTCCTGAGTGCAGACCGCAGTCTGGCGCCGCTGCCGGCAACGAACGCGGCAAGCAGCGTTTTGGAGTGGCCGGGCGTCAGCGCATGGGCGGCGCCGAAAACAATGCCCAGCGGCAGGAAGGCCAAAAGCGCGTGCCAGTCCCCTCCCTCGGCATAAACCCTGAGCATCAACGTCATTTCGGCCGATATGTGGCGCTGGACCTCGACGAGCGAACGCCAGACGCTCATCAGGAGAGCGGTCGCTTCAGTCAGCATGATTTTTCATGGCTTTGAGCGCTCCAGCCGGAGAAAAAGCACCGGTACGATCTTATGCGCCTGGTAAGGTGATGTTGCTGCGATTTGATCAATCTCATAGCACCTAAGCCTGATTTGAGAAATTCTGAGCACAGTAATCCGGGAGTCCGGCATGCCCTTTACGGCGGAAGAATTCTTTGGCGTCTTCGCGGCATACAATGGCGCGATCTGGCCATTTCAGATCGTCACCTACGGGGCCGGCCTGATCGTCGTCTTGCTGATATGGCGGCCATCGCGGGGATCCGACCTCGCCATACTCCTGATGCTTGCGGCCATGTGGGCCGTCAACGGTATCGGCTATCAGTATCTCTTTTTCTCGCCGGTCAATCCGGTTGCCAAGGGCTTCGCGGCCGTCTTTGTCGTCGAGGCTCTGCTGCTGGCCGCCTTGCCTCTGCTTCTGCGCGAGTGGCCAAACCTCACCCTGAAACAGGGGCGTGTCGGCTGGATCGCGTTGGTCCTGATCCTTTATGCGCTGATCGGCTATCCGGTTCTTGGATATCTCGCCGGTCACCGCTATCCGGCCGTGCCGATGTTCGGCGTTGCGCCCTGTCCCACCGCGATCTTCACCATTGGCGTCCTCCTGCTTGGCGAGTGGAAAGTCTGCCGCTGGCTGTTGATCCTTCCAGTGGTCTGGGCGGCCATCGGCGGGTCTGCTGCGGTCCTGCTGTCCGTCCCCCAGGATTACGGCCTGCTCGTTGCCGGGTTAATCGTCGTGGCCCTCGCATTGACCAGGCGCCGTCTTCGAAACGGGTGATTTCAGCGCAGGTGAGACCGGCCTTCGGGCCAGTGCCCGTGGAGATCGTCGATCACCACAGGGTGCACATGGTCTTTGGCGCCGTGTTCTTTCAGATGCGGATGATCCGGCGGCAGATCCGGATGCGTGTGCGGCAACGCTGCCGGCTCCTTCGAGGGCCAGAACCACAAGGCACCCGCGACGCCGAGTGTGGCCAGTCCTCCCATCAGGAGAAAGGTGGTGTTAAAACCCATGGCGGCTCCGAAACGGCCCGCCAGCGGATAGGCGATCAACCAGCAGGCATGGCTGAGCGCGAATTGGGCGGCAAAGAGAGCAGGGCGGTCCTCCGGATGCGCGGACCTGCGAAGCAGTCGTCCGGATGGGGTCTGCGTCAGGCTGTAGCCGAAGCCGAGGACCAGCCACAAAGCCATCAATTCCGCAAAAGAGGTAACGAATGGTCCGGTGAATGTTCCGGCAGCGAGAAGCGCCGCGCCTGCGATCATCGGAGGCCGGTCTGGAATACGGTCGAGCAACCGGGGCAGAAGCAGAGCCGCGGCCATGGAACCGCCCCCGAAGGCAGCCAAGGCGAGCGCGACCTGGGTTTCCCCGAGACCAAGATTTGCCTGGACAATAACGACTGTATTGACGATCACCATGGCGCCTGCCGCGGAGACCGAGAGGTTCAAGGCGAGCAAACCCCTCAGGCGCGGGGTGGCAAGATAGATGCGGATGCCGCGCGTCGTCCGGTCCCAGATGCCGCGTGGAACGGACGGCTTCGGCGATGGCAGGGTTACGGAGACGACCAGTGCCGCCGAGGCCAGGAAACCGATCACGGTCCCACCGAACAGCACAGGAAAGCTGACCACGGTCAGCAAGGCCGCCGCGAGCATGGGCGAGAGCAGGTTTTCCAGGTCATAGGCCAGCCGGGAGAGCGACAAGGCGCGGGTGTAGTCGGCCTCGTCGGGCAGCACGTCCGGAATGGTCGCCTGGAATGTGGGCGTGAAACCTGCCGAAGCCGCCTGCAAAAGGAAGATCAGGAGGTAGATTTGCCAAACCTCCGTGATGAACGGCAGCGCAACTGCGATGGTCGCGCGGATCAGGTCAAGAGTGACCAGCATCGCCCGACGGGGCACCCGGTCGGCAAAGGCGGAGGCGATCGGCGCGAGCGTGACATAGGCAATCATCTTGATCGCCAGTGCCGTTCCCAGCACCAGCCCGGCCTTGTCGCCTGCGATCTTCCAGGCGAGCAGGCCAAGCGCGACGGTCGCAAGGCCGGTGCCGATCAGCGCAATCACCTGTGCCGCGAATAGGTGCCTGTAGGTGCGATGGGCAAGGACGGCCAGCATGAAAACCTCAAAGAAGTTTCGCGAGCGCCCGCATTTCGGCGAGGTCCTGCTCGCCGCCATGACCGAGACAATGATCGATGTGGTCGTGGATCAGCGTCCGTTTTGCTGCCGTGAGGGCCTTTTCGACCGCCTGGAGCTGGATGGCGATGTCGCCGCACGGCTTGCCTTCCTCGATCATCTCGATGACATGACGCAGGTGTCCGTCGGCGCGTTTCAGGCGCTTGATCAGGCCCGGGTGACTTGCATGTTGGTGAACTTCTGTCATAGAAGGTTTGTATCCCCCCTAGGGGGATAGTGCAAGATCCCCCCTAGGGGGATAGATCATGATCGTTGGTTCACGGCCACCGGCATGTCCGGAAAGAAAAAGATGACTGGCAGTATTCTGTTGCAAAGAGCATGGAGTATCCGGCCCGCGGTCGTTCTGACCGTGGTCCTGGCGCTCGCGCTGTCGCAGGTCATTGTCAGTCTGACACATGCCCCCTCGGCCTCGAACGACCTCGTTTCGATCGCCCAGCAAGGGCACTCCCACGGCGACGGCCTTACCGAGACAATCTCCGGACACGATGCCGCCGATCATGAGCATCAGCTCAATGCGCTCATCAACCCGGCGGCCAAAGATATGGCCCCGGCGAACAATCGACTTTCCAGCTTCAACGATCGTGATTGGGAAGGACTTGTCCGGGACGGGCCTCAGCGTCCACCGAAGTCCGTCTGAACAGCACCGTTCGAAGCGCGCTTGCGCGCGCTGAATTCCTGTTCAGAAAGAGGTCTTCACAGTCATGAAAATCTGTTCGCGTACAGCCTGTGGCCGGCAGGGCGGGGGGCGTCTGGCTGCCCTTGCTCTTGCCGTTTCGGGACTGACGCTTCTTTTGGCCGACAAGGCCCTTGCCCATGCTGTCACGCTCGGTGACAAGGGGTATATCCAGGAGGTTAGCGGGGTTCACATCATCCCGTTTCTCTATCTCGGCGCCAAGCACATGGTGACGGGATACGATCACATCCTGTTCCTGTTCGGCGTCATCTTCTTCCTTTACGGGATGAAGCAGATCGGCACATACGTCTCGCTGTTTGCCATCGGCCATTCGACGACCATGCTGGCCGGTGTCTATTTCGACTTTGGGATCAATAGCTACATCATCGACGCCATCATCGGATTCTCGGTGGTTTATAAGGCGTTGGACAATCTCGGCGCCTTCCGGGCCTGGTTCGGCTTTCAGCCGAGCACCAAGACCGCCACGCTGATCTTCGGGTTTCTGCACGGTTTCGGCCTTGCATCGAAGATCATCGATTACCGGATCTCGCCCGACGGGCTCCTGCCGAACCTGATCTCCTTCAATGTCGGCGTTGAAATCGGTCAGCTCCTGGCGCTTGCCGCCATCCTGGTCGTGATGAACCGCTGGAGGGCTACTCCTTCCTTCGCGCGCCAGGCCTACGCCGCAAATGTCCTGATGATGACCGCCGGTTTCGCCCTGATGGGCTTTCAGATCGCCGGTTATGTCGTTGCCTGAATTCCGGAGACTTCCGATGAGCCATCAATTCGACACACAAAACCGCCCAGTCCCCCCACACCACAGCAAGATGAATACAAGCAAAAGGGCAGGAAAAGCGCATATCGACGGGATCGAGGCAAGTTCGGGGAGCTTGCTGGTTTCCACGCTCGGCTCGGCCGCGGTCGCAGGCGCCATTCTGGTCTTCGCCTGGCTTCCGGCCGAATACGGCATCGATCCGACCGGCGTCGGGCGGATGCTGGGCCTGACAAAGATGGGCGAGATCAAACAGCAGCTTTACGCTGAGGTGGCGGCAGAAGACATAGCCGCTGCGGCTGCCGGCCGGAACACCGCGCCTGTGCCGTCGGCCGATCCGCAATTGGTCCGCCGGCTGGACTCGATTGAAAAACAGCTTGCGAGCATCACCTTGATGCTGTTGGCGGATCCGCAGGCGCGCGCACGGGTGCCGGCAACCCAATCCGCTCCGGCGTCAGATTCAGCATCCGGGGCGGAAGCCGCTGCGGTTCCGGTTCCCGCTCCGGCACCCTCTGCTGCAAACGCCGGGGCCGAGCCTGCGTCTGCCGCATGGCGCAACGAGGTCAGTTACACGTTGGCTCCCGGCCAGGGCGTCGAGGTCAAGCTCGTGATGGACGAAGGGGCAGTCGCCGAATTCGAATGGACCGCGAACGGTTCAATCCTCAATCACGACACCCACGGCGATGGAGGCGGCCAGAATATCACTTACGAACGCGGCCGCAGCGTCCCGGGACAGCAGGGACGCCTGACCGCGGCGTTCACGGGCAACCACGGCTGGTTCTGGCGAAACCGGACCAATGAACCGGTAACCTTCGATCTCCGCACCCGCGGCGACTATTCGAAGTTGATCGCGCCCTGAAAGGACGTGCCCCGGCGGCGGAAAGGCCGTTGGGGCACCGCCCAGGATATTATTTCGCTCCGCGCCAAAATTGCGGCGCTGGTTTCACAGTCAACTTGGAAAGCATCCGGAAACGGCCGGCGGCGAAAGCGGCCTGAGCGATCGGAAATCTGATCGGCGTCATTCCGGACAAGTGAGGCGCAGCCGAGCGCTGATCCGGGATCCAGAAGTCAGCCGCGGGTGAGCGCGTCCCAAGCTCTATTGAAAGCGGTGCTCGCTGTCGCTCGCTCTGTCATCTGGATCCCAGATCGGCACGCAGCGTTGCTGCGCTGGTCTGGGATGACGCCCTACGGGCGGGCGCTCAGGATTTTACAATTCCAGAAGGCGAGAAGGGAGAAGTGCGGGCGTTCTTGATGCGCCCGTAAATCTGCTGAGTTTTTTCATTGCATCATTTCGATAATTCGCATAATTTCGAAATATGAAAAAGGAACTCGCACTCGACGCGCTGGCAGCGCTTGGGCAGGAAACCCGTCTCGACGTCTTTCGCCTGCTGGTGAAAGCCGGAAAAGAAGGCATGCCGGCGGGTGCCATATCGGATGCGCTCGATGTGCGGCCGAATACCCTGTCGACGCATCTGGGCGTCCTGTCCCGCTCCGGCCTCGTGCACGCCGAGCGGGACGGGCGCTCGATCCTGTACCGGGCGGATCTCGCCGCGATGGGAGATCTGGTGACCTATCTGCTGCAGGACTGCTGCGGCGGCCGTCCGGAACTCTGCGCGCCCGTCTTGTCCTGCCTTGAACCCGCGTCGAAAGCCGAGGCGTAACGTCCTTCTTTCACGGGTCCGGATCCCGGGCCCCGGATCATCCTGTCCGGTCAATGATGAAATCCCGCCCCAAGCCCGGCGGCTCCTTGATCGAGGCGAACCGTTGTTTAGGAGACTGCGACATGGCAACTGCCGATGAAACGCCGCTTGGCGTGTTCGAGCGCTATCTTTCCCTCTGGGTGGCCCTGTGCATTGCTGCAGGTGTCGCGCTCGGTCTGGCCGTTCCGGGCCTCTTCTCGGCGATTGCCGGTCTGGAATATGCCAGCGTCAATCTTGTGGTGGCCGTGTTCATCTGGGTGATGATCTATCCGATGATGGTCAATGTGGACTTCGCTTCGTTGAAGGATGTCGGCAAGAAGCCCAAGGGCCTGTGCATCACGCTCGTGGTCAATTGGCTGATCAAGCCGTTCACCATGGCCGCCCTCGGCATCCTGTTCTTTGAGTTCCTGTTCGCCGGCATCGTCGATCCGCAGAACGCGAAGGAATATATCGCGGGCATGATCCTGCTCGGCGTCGCGCCTTGCACCGCCATGGTGTTCGTCTGGAGCCAGCTGGTCCGGGGGGACGCGAACTACACGCTGGTGCAGGTCTCCATCAACGACATCGTCATGGTGTTCGCTTTCGCGCCGATCGCGGCTCTGCTTCTGGGCGTGACCGATATCATCGTGCCCTGGGAAACCCTGTTCTTGTCCGTTATCCTTTACGTGGTCATTCCGCTGGCGGCCGGATACGTGACCCGGCGGTCGCTGGACAGGACGGGGCATCATGAACGCATTGCCCAGTTCACGGCGCGGGTAAAGCCGTTCTCCGTCATGGGGCTGCTGGCGACCGTTGTTCTTCTGTTCGGGTTCCAGGCACAGACCATCGTCGACAAGCCGATGGTCATCGCCCTGATTGCGATTCCGCTGCTGGTCCAGAGCTACGGCATCTTTGCGATTGCCTATGCCTGGGGTTACCTGTGGCGGGTGCCGTTCTCGACGGCGGCGCCGGCCGCGCTGATCGGTACGTCGAATTTCTTCGAACTGGCGGTAGCGGTTGCCATCAGCCTGTTCGGCCTGAACTCAGGCGCGGCGCTTGCGACCGTGGTCGGCGTTCTGGTGGAGGTCCCGGTGATGCTGTCCCTGGTTGCCTTCGCCAACCGGACGCGCAGCCATTTTGCCTGAGCGGCGGAGGTTATCCGGCCCAGTCGACACCTGCGATCAGGGCCGCGGCCTGGCGGTGGAGATAGTGCATAAGTTCGCCGGCCTTGCCGATCGCCTGCTGTTCCTCGCCGGCGGCGATCGCCTGCATCAGCTCAAGATGCGCCCATGCGGCCGCGTCGAGGTCGCTGTCGGCGAAATAGCGGAACCAGAACCGGCGGCTGAGGGTCTGCAAGGGCGCGACCGCCTTTGCGGCGAAGGGGTTGCACGAGGCTCCGGCGACAATTCCGTCAAATGTCTTGTCGAGCCGGTAGAAGGCGGTGAGGTTCTGATCCGAGGCCGCGTCCTTCATCTTTCCCGCACAGTCCTGCAGGGCTGACCGTTCTTCCTTGCTGGCCAGACGGGCTGCGGCTCCGGCCAGCAGCACCTCCAGGCCGTGACGGGCATCGAGCACGCGGGCGAAGTCGCCCGGGTGCAGGTCCGCGATGACGATGCCGAGCCGCGGCCGGATCGAGACCAGGCCTTCCCAGCTTAAGCGCTGGATCGCCTCGCGGATCGGCGTCCGGCCCATTTGCAGGTCCTGGGTCAGCCGGCTTTCGGTGACCGCTTCGCCGGGCTTCATCTTCAGCGTGACAATGGCTTCCTCAAGCTGCCGGTAGGCGGCTTGCGAGAGGCTTTCTTCTTCTCCCATCTGATCTCCGAACCTGATTGGGATGGTGTAGTCTCGATTGATATTTTATTGATATATCAGATGTTGACAAGGGGCTAATGGAGCGGCACGATCCGGATCAATGGATTTCTCGAGGAGAGTGTCATGTGGAAGGGTATTTTTCCGGCGGTCACGACGAAGTTCAACGAAGCGGATGAACTCGACGTAGGCGAAATCGAGCGCTGCTTCGGGCTGCAGTTCGATGCGGGCTGTGACGGCATGATCGTTTGCGGATCGCTCGGTGAGGCGATGGCGCTGGAACCGGAGGAAAAGCTCGAACTTCTGCGGATTGCGAAATCCGCCGCAGGGAGCCGTCCGGTCCTGATGACGGTCTGCGAAAGCTCCACCAAACGTGCGGCCGCGGCGGCGCAGGCGGCAGCTCGGGCCGGCGCCGACGGTCTGATGGTGCTGCCCGGCGTGCCTTACAAGTCCGCGCCTCACGAGACCGTCGCTCATCTGAAGGCGGTGATCAGGGCCGCCGGACTGCCGTCGATGATCTACAACAATCCTGTCGCCTACGGCGTCGACGTCACCCTCGACATGTTCGAGGATCTGGCCGAAGAACCGCTGGTCGTCGCCATGAAGGAATCCACCGACGATATCCGCCGGGTGACCGACGTGATCAACCGGTTCGGCGACCGCTTCGACGTCTTCACCGGTGTCGACAACCTGGCGCTGGAAAGCCTGATGATGGGGGCGGTCGGCTGGGTCGCCGGTCTGGTGGTTGCCTTCCCCAAGGAAACGGTTACCATCTACAAGCTGGTGCAGGCCGGCCGCGTTGCGGAAGCGCTCGAGATCTACCGCTGGTTCCGGCCGCTGCTCGATCTCGATGTCTCCACCAATCTGGTGCAGAACATCAAGCTGGCGGAGGTCCACGCCATCGGCTCCAGCGACCGCTGCCGCGCGCCGCGCATGGCGCTCTCCGGTGCCGAGCGGGAACGAGTCGAGGCGGTGATCAAATCGGCTCTTGAAAAGAGACCGCAACTCCCTCTTCTTTAGCCGCATGAAAAAACCTCATGTTCATATCGTCGGCGCCGGGATCGTCGGCCTTGCGACCGCCTGCATCCTTGTGGAGCGGGGCTGCAAGGTCACGATCATCGACCGGGAAGGACCGGCAGCCGGGGCGAGCCAGGGCAATGCCGGCGGCATCGCCTGGACGGATGTTGCCCCGCTTGCGTCTCCAGGTGTGTGGAAGCAGGCGCTGAAGTGGCTGGCCGATCCGCTCGGGCCGCTCACCATCCGTCCGGCCTATGCGCTGAAGATCCTGCCGTGGATGCTGCGCTTTCTGGCCGCGTCCAGCCGGTCGCGGGTTCGGGCAAGCACCGAGGCGCTCGCCGCGCTCAACAGCACGGCCCTGCCGGCGTGGGAGCGGGCCTGGCGGCTGACAGGCACCCATAATCAGGTGCGTTACAACGGCTGCCTGGAAATCTTCGACAACAAAGCAAAGCTTGAAAGCTACCGCAAGACCTGGGCGGAGCAGCGGGACTATGGTGTCGAGGTCACGGAACTCACCGGCGACCAGATCCGCGAGATGGAACCGGAACTGACCGACCGCATTCTCGGCGGCGCCCTGCTGCCGGGCTGGGCGCAGATGGACGATCCGAATAAGCTGTGCCTGTCGCTTGCGGACTGGCTGAAAGCGCAAGGTGTGAGTTTCGAGGTCGCCACGGTCGACGGCGTCTCGGCAAAAGAAGACGGCGCGGAACTCCGCTTCGCCGATGGAAGCGTCCGGTCGTGCGACAAGCTGGTGATCGCCTGCGGTGCCTGGTCGAAAAGGCTCACCGCGCAGCTTGGCGATGCGGTGCCGCTCGACACGGAACGCGGCTACAACATCACCGTACCGGACCCGGGAATTTCCGTGACCCGGTTCATCATGCTGCCCGGCCACGGCTTCGTCCTGTCGCCGCTGGAAACCGGACTGCGGATCGGCGGGGCGGTGGAGTTCGGCGGTCTTGAGTTGCCCGAAAACTGGAAGCGGGTCGATGCCATGATCGCCCGGGCGAAGACGATCTTTCCAAGGCTCGATGCGTCGACCGGCACCCGCTGGATGGGCTTCCGGCCGTCGCTGCCCGACAGCCTGCCGGTGATCGGGCCGTCCTCGGCAAGCGATCACATCGTCTACGGCTTCGGCCATGCCCATCACGGCTTGACGGAGGCGGCGGCGACCGGTGAACTGCTGACGGCGCTTATTCTGGGCGAGAAACCGGCAATCGATCTCTCGCCCTTCCGGGCGACACGTTTTTAGGGGAGACCAGGGTGATGGCGCGGCATACGTTTTTCTGCATCGACGGCCACACCTGCGGCAATCCGGTCCGGCTGGTTGCCGGCGGAGGTCCGCGGATTGAGGCGTCCTCCATGTTCGAACGGCGGCAGAAATTCCTTGCCGACTACGACTGGATCCGCACCGGGCTGATGTTCGAGCCGCGGGGCCACGACATGATGTCGGGCACGATCCTCTATCCGCCGTCCTCCGACGATTACGACGTCGGCGTGCTTTACATCGAGACCACCGGTTGTCTTCCCATGTGCGGCCACGGCACCATCGGCACGGTGACCATGGCGATCGAGGAAGGTCTGCTGACGCCGAAGACGCCGGGTATTGCCCGCCTGGAAACCCCGGCCGGACTGGTGACCGCCGAATACCGGATGGACGGCGAGTATGTGGCGTCCGTCAAGCTGACCAACGTACCGGCGTTCCTGGCGGCGGAGGGACTGGAAATCGACTGTCCGGAGTTCGGCCGGCTCACCTTCGATGTGGCCTATGGCGGCAATTTCTATGCGATCATCGAGCCGCAGGCGAATTTCCCGGGTGTCGGCAAGGTGCCGGTCGATCAGCTGGTGGCGGTGAGCCCGAAACTCCGTGTGGCTCTCAACGAGGCCTTCGACATGCGCCACCCGGAAAATCCCGAGATCAAGGGCATCACCCATGTCCAGTGGACCGGACCGGCCGAGGACCCGCAAGCCGATGCGCGCAACGCGGTCTTCTACGGCGACAAGGCGATCGACCGAAGCCCCTGCGGCACCGGTACCTCGGCGCGCATGGCGCAGCTTTTCGCCAAGGGTAAACTGAAAGTGGGCGACACATTCGTCCATGAAAGCGTCATCGGCTCGCTCTTCACCGGCGGCGTCAAGCAGGACGTTCTGGTCGGCACGAAGCGCGGCATCATTCCGACCATCGAGGGCTGGGCGGTCAAGACCGGCACCAGCACGATCACGCTTGATGAACGCGATCCCTACATGACCGGATTTTCGGTCACGGGCACCGGTGTGAAACGCTATCCGCGGCCGTAGGGCGCGAACCTTCCGCTGCGGTTTTCTGTATCTCACTATACGTAAAGAAACAGCGGCAGGTTGCCCTGCCGCTGTCCTAACTTAAAAAATACCCTAAAGTAAGGTTTTCCCCGGAGGTTGAAACTTCCATGTAATTTATACCAAATCGGCACTACTTCTGATAGCTATCAGAATTGTTAGGGTTGCGGATGGGTTGTGTGCGATGGTCGACATTGGGAAGGTAATCGAAGAAATTCAGCGCTCCGCTTCGTCGGCCGAGGCTTTCAGGATTTTTTGCAAAGCCGTCGAGCAATACGGCTACGACAAGGTCTGTTTCACCCTGATGACCGACCACCCGGCGTTGGGGCTGCAGGCCTTCCACGGATTTGCCACGAGCTATCCGGACGACTGGATGAGCCATTACATGGCTCAGGACTATTATTCCTTCGATCCCGTGGTCTATCGGTGTTTCCAGAGCCCGGCGCCGTTTTTCTGGGACGATGCGGTGGCCGCGCAAAGTCGCGATCCGGCCAAGGATGACAAAACGCTTCTCACGTCGAAAAAGCTCATGAACGAGGCCGGCGATGCCGGTCTGGCCGACGGAATAGGTGTGCCGTTCGTGAGTATGTCCGGCGAGCTGTCGGCCGTCGGGCTGTCCCGGGACCGGCCGGTAACCGAACGCAATTATCACGAGCTGGCCGAAGTGGCGCTGCTCGGCAATGCGTTCCACGACAAGTTCCTGAGCTTTTATGCAAGCCCGACGGTGCCGCGCATGACCGACCGGGAACGGGATGTCCTGGCCTGGTCCGCGGAAGGCAAGACGGATGCGGAAATCGCGATCATTCTAGGGGTTTCCGCCGCCACCGTCCGGTTCCACTGGAACAACATCTTCAAGAAGATGCAGGTTTCCAGCAAGGTGCTGGCCACCTGCATGGCCATCCGCCTCGGGATCATCAGCGTCCAGAAGCCGGCCGCGTGACGCTGCGCCTCCGGTTCGGCTGACGTTATTTGGGTGGGCAGGCAGCATCGCCGGCGCGGCCCGCGGGGGCGCCGCCGACCAGCACATCGGCGGATCCGCCCGCAACGCAGTTTTCGGCAGGGGCGGCAAAGCGCACAGCGGGCTCACCTTCGACAAGGAACCCCGGCACGATTTCGAACATGCCTTCCGGACAGTTCGCCACATCCGACTGCCTCAGCATCGGCCTTCCGTTGATGAAGACCGAAGATGCTCCGCTTGCCGCACAGGCGGGCAGGTTTACCGTCTGGGCCTGCAGGGGCAGCGGCACCGCGACGGACAGGAACAACGACAGGCTGATCAGCATCTTCATCCGGTTTCTATGACAGAAAGCAGGCTGCCGGGGAAGCGTCCCGACTGGTGGATGCCTGTTCCGGCTCGCAGCCAATGCCAGGAAAATAGATTTTCACCAAACCGATTTTCGCTCCCCCATAGCCACTTTAACGAAATCGCGCTATGCACGGACCGAACGAGAACGAAACGGGAATCAGTTGATGGCGTGGTCGCCGGAACAGGACAAGGCGCTGACGGAAACGGCAAGCTGGCTGAAGCGCGGCGACCGGCAGGTGTTCCGCCTGTTCGGCTATGCAGGCACCGGCAAGACCACACTCGCGCGCCATCTGGCCGAAGGCATTGACGGCGACGTCTGTTTCGGCGCCTTCACCGGCAAGGCGGCCCATGTGCTGCGCCAGAAGGGCTGCGCGGATGCGGGTACGATCCACTCGCTGATCTACCGCCCGCGCGCCGCCAAGGAGGAAGAGGACACGGACGACGACGAGGAGGATGCCGGCCCGCAATTCGCCATCAAGCGCGACAGCGCGGCGGCGACCGCCAAGCTGATCGTCATCGACGAATGCTCCATGGTGGACGAGGAACTGGGCAAGGATCTGCTCTCGTTCGGCACGCCGGTGCTGGTGCTCGGCGATCCGGCGCAATTGCCGCCGGTCAAGGGTGGCGGCTATTTCACCGAGGCCGAGCCGGACGTGATGCTGACGGAGGTTCACCGCCAGGCCCAGGACAATCCGATCGTGCGCATGTCCATGGACATCCGCGAGGGTGGCAAGCTCGATTACGGGGACTACGGCGAAAGCCGGGTCATTCACCGGCGCGACATCGACAAGGATCAGATCCTGGCGACCGACCAGGTGCTGGTCGGCACCAACAAGACACGGCGGCTCTACAATGGCCGCATCCGCGAGTTGAAGGATTTCACCACGCCGATGCCCGCCGTCGGCGACAAGCTGGTGTGTCTTCGCAACGACAAGACCAAGGGCCTCCTGAATGGCGGGTTGTGGACCGTCAAGCGCCTGCGCACGCCGCAGGGCAACACGCTTCGTTTCGACGTCATCCCTGAGGACGATATCGGGGCGAAGCAGGTGGTGAAGGTCAAGGTGCTGCCGGCCATGTTCGAGGACGGGGCCGAACAGATCCCTTACGCGATCCGGCGCAAGGCGGACGAGTTCGACTACGGCTATGCGCTGACCGTGCACAAGGCGCAAGGGTCCCAGTGGGACGACGTGGTGCTGTTCGACGAAAGCTGGGCCTTCCGCGAACACAAGGACCGCTGGCTTTACACGGCGGTGACCCGCGCGGCGGAACGCATCACCGTGGTGCGGTGACACGCTTTCGTTCGTAATCATCATAAGGTGATCGTAAGCAGGCCAAGTCTGCTTGACCTAACGGCAGAAACCGTGATGCTGTCGCGCAAGCAAAAGGGGCACGCGTGCAGCAATCCGACGCCAAGGCCGATCTGGAACATCTGCTCTCCCGCATTTCGAAGGGAGACCGAGCCGCGTTCCAGGCCCTCTATTCCGCAACCAGCGCGAAACTTTTCGGCATCGTTCTCCGTATCTTGAAAGAACGGGACAGCGCATCGGAAGTTCTTCAGGAAACCTACCTGAAGATCTGGCGGAACGCGGACCGGTATGAAGCTGCGAGCGGGCGGCCGGTCACATGGATGGCGGCCATTGCCCGCAATACGGCAATCGATGCCCTGCGCCAGCGGCGTGAGCGGACACTGGATGCGTCCGAAGACGGAGACGATCCTCTGGAGCGGATTGCGGACGAGCGATACGCCCGCGTCGATCCTGTCCACCGGGAAACCCTTCGGGGCTGTCTCGGCGAGCTGGAGGAGGCGCTGCGCGGCTGCGTTGTTCAGGCCTATTGCGATGGTTATTCTTGCGAAGAGCTGGCCAGGGCCTACGACATGCCGCAGGCGACGATCAAAACCTGGCTGAGGCGCGGCCTGATGCGCCTGAAAGAGTGTATGGACCGCGAATGACAGATCAAACGCCCTTGCCTGAGGATCTGGAAGGTCTGGCAGGCGAATATGTTCTTGGAACGCTCGACCCCAACGAGCGGGCCGAGGCGGAGCGTTTGCTTGCGGCCCATCCGGGATTCGCGGAAGCCGTCCGCCGCTGGGAGGACCGTCTGTCTCCACTGTCCGATACCACTGCACCGGAAGTGCCGCCCGATCTTGTCTGGCGCAATCTCGAGGCGTCCCTTGACAGGGAAGCCTCCGCACCTGCTGAAGGAGCGACCGGCGCGGAGGTGATCGATCTCACCCGGCGCCTCGCCTTCTGGCGCGGGACGGCGGTGGCCGCCGGGGCGTTGGCGGCCGGACTGGCGGGCTTCGTCTTGTTTTCCGGACTTGCGGAGCGGGTTTTCAACCCGACCGCCGGCCAGCGTTATGTGGCTGTGGTCAATCGCGGGGGCGAACTGCCGGCCCTGATCGTGTCCGTCGACCCGGCGGACGGCGTGGTCAAGGTGCGCAGCCTTGCCGCCGAGCAGCCGCAGGGCAAGAGCCTGGAAGTCTGGTACGTGGCCGATGGCGCGGAAGCGCCGGTCTCGCTCGGTCTGGTCGATGCCAAGGCGTCGACGACCTCGCTGCACCCGACACGACGCGCGGATTATGCCCGCAAGGGGTCGGCGATCGCGATCAGCGTGGAGCCGGAAGGCGGGTCACCGACCGGTCTGCCGACCGGGCCCGTCGTCTACTCCGGCAAACTCGTCAAGGCGGAGTGAGCGCACAATTTCCGATCCGGGTCGGGCATGAAAAAACCCGGCCGAAAAATCGGCCGGGCTTTCGATGGGGCGCGTGTGCGTGGGTCAGCTTGCCGGAAGCAGAACGGTGTCGATCACGTGAATGACGCCGTTGGACTGATCGACGTCCGGGATGGTGACATGGGCCACGTCGCCCTGTCCGTCCACGATCGCGATCTTGCCGTCCATCATCTTCGCGGTGAAGACGCAGCCGCCGACGGTTTTCACCTTATGCGCGCCGCCGTCATCGGCGATCATGGACTTGATCGCATCCGACATGGCGTCGGCCGCCACAACGTGGCAGGTCAGGATCTTGGTCAGCTTGTCCTTGTTCTCCGGCTTCAGCAGCATGTCGACCGTGCCTGCGGGAAGTTTCGCGAAGGCCTCGTTGGTGGGGGCGAATACGGTGAAGGGACCCTTGCCTTCGAGCGTCTTGACCAGGCCGGCAGCCTTGACGGCAGCAACCAGCGTGGTGTGGTCGGCGGAATTGACCGCGTTTTCAACAATGTTCTTCGACGGGTACATCGGCGCGCCGCCGACCTCAACGGTCTTTTCGGCAAGCGCCGGCAGGGCGGCAATCCCCATGATCGATGCGGCAACGGTTGCGCGGGCGATGGATTTCAGTGAAAGGGTCATTGTCTTCTCCTCTGTTTTCGATTGCGCGTTTCGGCAATCGGAGGCAGTTACGGAGAGGGTCGGGAAAAAGTTTCAGGCTAGGCGAAAAAAATCCGGGGCCGGCTGGTCGATTTCTTCGTGGATCACGGATTCCGTCTCTTTATCGCCGTCATCGGCGGCACTATCGTCGCCAGCCCTGACATATCTCGGGAAAGGTCAAGATGTCCGACGTGTCCGCAAGCCCCGCCAATCCTGCTGCTGCAAACCTGCAGGCGACAAGTGCCGAAACCGCGTTGCGCATTGCGCGCCGGATCGCCGACGAGATCGCCTGTCAGCCGGCGCAGGTCAATGCGGTGGTGACGATGCTCGACGAGGGCTCGACGGTTCCCTTCATCGCCCGTTACCGCAAGGAGGCAACCGGAGGCCTCGACGACACGCAATTGCGCAAGCTGGAAGAGCGGCTGATCTATCTGCGCGAGCTGGAAGACCGGCGCGCCGCGATCGTGAAATCGATCGATGAGCAAGGCAAACTGACCGACGAGCTGGCAGCCTCCATCGCCGCCGCCGATACCAAGGCGACACTGGAAGACCTTTATCTGCCCTACAAGAAGAAGCGCCGCACCAAGGCGCAGATCGCCCGCGAGGCCGGACTGGAGCCGCTGGCGGATCTGCTTCTCGGCGATCCGATGAAGGACCCGGAAGCGGAAGCCGCCGGTTATATCGATGCGGACAAGGGTGTCGAGGACACAAAGGCCGCGCTCGACGGCGCGCGCCAGATCCTGATGGAACGGTTTGCGGAAAATGCCGAGCTGGTCGGACGTCTGCGCTCCTATGTCAGTGAGCGCGGCGTGGTGCAGTCGAAACTGATCGACGGCATGGGCGAAAAGGGCGCAAAATTCGCCGACTATTTCGACTATTCCGAGCCCCTGTCGAAGATCCCGAGCCACCGGGCGCTGGCGCTGTTCCGCGGCCGCAACGAAGGCGTGCTGTCGGTCGACCTGACCGTCGATGCGGATGATGTCTCGCCGGTGAAGCCAGCGGAGAAAATGGTCGCCGACACCTACGGCATTGCAGACAGGGGGCGTCCGGCCGACAAGTGGCTGATGGATGTCGCACGCTGGGCCTGGAAGGTGAAGCTCGCGCTTCACATCGAACTCGACCTGATGGGCGACCTGCGTGAGAAGGCCGAGGAGGAAGCGATCCAGGTTTTTGCGCGAAACCTGAAGGACCTGCTGTTGGCGGCGCCCGCCGGCGCCAAGTCGACGCTGGGTCTCGATCCGGGAATCCGCACCGGGGTCAAGGTCGCGGTCGTGGACGAGACCGGCAAGCTCACCGACACGGCAACCATCTATCCGTTCCAGCCTAGGAACGATGTGACCGGCAGCCGCGCTGCGCTGCTGGCGCTGATCGCGAAACACAAGGTCGGGCTGATTGCCATCGGCAACGGCACGGCGAGCCGGGAGACCGACCGCCTCGCCGCCGATGTGCTGGCCGATATTCCGCCGGCGAGCCGCCCGGTGAAGGTGATCGTCAATGAGGCCGGGGCTTCCGTTTATTCCGCGTCCGAACTGGCGGCGAAGGAAATGCCGGATGTGGACGTTTCCCTGCGCGGCGCGGCTTCCATTGCCCGCCGCCTGCAGGACCCGCTCGCCGAACTGGTGAAGATCGAGCCGAAGTCCATCGGTGTCGGCCAGTATCAGCATGACGTCAACCAGACAAAGCTGGCGCGTGCGCTCGATGCGGTGGTGGAAGATGCCGTGAATGCCGTCGGCGTCGATCTGAACACGGCATCGCCGGCGCTGCTCACCCGGATTTCCGGTCTGTCCGACAGCCTCGCCAAGGCGGTGGTGGAACATCGAGATTCCATCGGCCGCTTTACCAGCCGCAAGCAGTTGAAGGACGTGCCGCGGCTCGGGGCAAAGGCGTTCGAACTCTGCGCCGGGTTCCTGCGCATCAATGACGGCGAGGATCCGCTGGATGCTTCTTCCGTTCATCCGGAAGCCTATCCGCTCGCCAAGCGCATCGTGAAGGCCTGCGGCCGGGACGTGCGCCAGATCATGGGTGACAGCGGGTTGCTGCGCGGTCTCGACCCGAAGGAGTTCACCGACGATCGTTTCGGCCTGCCTACGGTGAAGGACATCATTTCCGAACTGGAGAAGCCGGGCCGTGACCCGCGTCCGGAATTCAAGACCGCCGCCCTTCAGGACGGGGTTGAGGAAATCTCCGACCTGAAACCGGGCATGAAGCTGGAGGGCACGGTGACCAACGTCACCAATTTCGGCGCCTTCGTCGATGTCGGCGTGCACCAGGACGGACTTGTGCATGTGTCCCAACTGGCCGACCGCTTCGTCGACGACCCGCACAAGGTGGTCAAGGCCGGCGATATCGTGAAGGTGACGATCCTGGAGGTGGACGTGCCGCGCAAGCGCATCTCCATGACCATGAAATCCCAGGCCGATTATCAGGGACAGAGGGAACGCCAGACCGAGCGCGGCCGCGACGACCGCAGGGGCGGGGGACGGCCGGACCGCTCAGGCCCGGGCGGACGCGGTCCGAAGCCCGGCGGCAACGCTCCGCGCGGAAACGGGCCGCGTGGCGAGTCCGGCGGCGGCAACAACGCCATGGCCGCGGCTCTTGCGGCGGCGATGAACAAACGCGGAAAGTAGGGGCGCCGAAAGACTACGGCGTACCGATCTCCGGATTCTTCAACACAAAGAAAAACCGCCTGATGCTGCCTGCATCGGGCGGTTTTCAATTCTGCCGTAAGACGGTGCCGGGCCGGGACCCGGGCTGGCGTCTTATTTCCGGCCCTTGGCGGACTGCTTGCGCGAAGCCTGATCCGCGCCACCGCGCTGGGACGGCGAATAGGAGACAACGCCCAGCAGGGTGGAGCCGAGGATTTGTGCCAGATAGGTCATGGCGTTTCCTAACCTGTGGTTCGATCTGTGGTTTTCGGGAGGCGGTTGCCTAAATAGTTGGCCGCTTGCCCGGTATATGGGCGTCCATTGCTTTTCAATCAAACGAATTGTACTTATGTGATCGATCAAAAAAAATGAACTTAACAAATCAGGCCTGCCGACATGGAAAATGGACCCAGACAAGGCGCACGGCTGATCGACCTGGACCTCTATCGGACCTTCTTCATAATCGCGGAAACCTCAAGTTTTACAAAGGCTTCCGAACTGATCGGGCGCACGCCGTCAGCGGTGTCGATGCAGATCAAGAAACTGGAAACCATATTGGGGGTTGCGGTTTTTTCACGGGAGGGTCGCGCTGTACGCATGACTCCCGAGGGCGAAGCGCTGCTTGGATATGCCCGTCGTATCCTGAAATTGAACGAGGAAGCCGTGAGCCTGTTCCGTTCACCCTCCGTGGAGGGCGAAGTCCGGTTCGGTGCGCCGTCGGATTTCGGCACCCGGTTCCTGCCCAATTTCCTGTCCCGATTCGCCCGATCCCACCCGGGGGTCAACGTGGACGTGAACCTGGACGGCAGTCCGGGGCTTGCCCGGAAAATGAGGAACGACGAACTCGATCTCGTTCTCTATACTGCCCGTCCGGACAGCGAACTGCTGAAGCAAGGGGAAATTGTCTTCACCGAGCCGCTGATCTGGGTCGGGCTTGAGGGCGGCGTTGCCTGTGAGCGCGATCCCGTGCCGCTGGCGGTCTCCACCTCCGGCTGCCCCTGGCGGCGGGCGGCAAGGCTTGCCCTCGACAAGGCGGAAAAGCCCTACCGGATTTCCTATACGAGCTTTCACAGCGCCGGCCAGGAAGCGGCCCTTCTGGCCGATCTCGCCGTTGCGCCGTTCCCGGCAAGCGTGGTCGAGCCGCCGCTTCAGGCGCTCGACGAGCGCCACGGCCTGCCGGATATCGGCAACTACCACATCATCCTGGCGCAGAACCCGCACGCGGGCAAAGCAACGCACGCCTTCGCCGACCACGTGAAGGAGTGTTTCCGGGAAATGGCGCTGGGCATGAGTGCGACGGCGGGATAACGGAACGCCTGTTGCAGGTTTACTGCGCCAGGCCCAGGCTTTCCAGATGAGCGATCGAGGCCGGAATGCCGGCAGCGTCGCGCAGCTCGACGATCAGTCGGGGCTCGCTGGTCAGATTGTTAAGCGCCTCGAACACCGCAGGCCAGTTGACCGTGCCCTGGCCGAGCGTCCAGTGCCGGTCGGCATAGCCGTCGGCATCCTGCAGGTGGACGTGGCGCAGCCGGTTGCCGGCCGCCTTGACGTAATAGTCGACGGGCGGCGCGCCGGTCGAGCCGTGGGCATAGTGGGCGTGGCCGGTGTCGATCGAGACGGCGACCGCATCCGAGCCGAAGCCGTTGGCAAGGCGGATCCGGTCGTAAGGGTCCTTGTCCTCGATGTTCTCGATCACCAGTTCGCAACCGATCTCTTCGGCCCGTTTGACCGCGTCCTTCATGGTCAGGTGGCAGAGTTCGACCAGCCGCTCGCGGCCGTTCGGATAGTTGTCGAGATTGTTGTAGCTCCAGGTGGTGAAGGGGCTGTGCACGACCATATGGGTGCCGCCGAGCGCCTCACAGACGTCGAGACCCTGCAGCAGGCGCTTGCGGACCACGGCGCGGACCTCCGGATCCATGGTGTCGACCGCAAAACCCCAGAAGGGCCCGTGAATGCCGACCCGGCCCCGATGTCCGTCCAAAAGCCGCTTCGCCTCGTCGACGGCCGATTGCCAGTCGCCGTTGAGCACGTCGGCGTAAACGAAATCCTGCAGCTCCAGATCCCGGTGCTTGTCGAGCATCAGGGGGCGGTGGATTTCAAGGTCTTTCAGCGTCATTGCCGCGCCGACGACGGGAAGGTCTGTCATGAGGGTGCCTGTGTCCGGGAAACGATATTTTCGGTTCCCCGGCTCTTAGGCCGGCTCGTTGACAACCGTGCGACAGCGCGACGTGTTTTGCTCAGTATCCCCGCTGCCGGTCGACGCTTTCGGGAATGGTGCCGGTTGCCAGAAAGGCGCCGATGTTTTGGGCGACGATCCGCGACGCCGTCGCCGGGATCGTCGGTGCGGTGATATGGGGCAGGACCGTTACGCCCGGATGGGACCAGTAGGGGTGATCCTCGGGCAGGGGTTCGGTCACGAAGACATCGAGCACCGCATGGTCGAGGCGGCCACTGTCCAGGGCGGCGAGCAGGGCCTCGTCGTCGACGATCGGGCCGCGGGCGAAATTGATCAGCGAAGCACCGTCCGGCAGAAGGCTCAGGGCCTCCGCACCGATCATGCCGCGGGTTTCGGCTGTCAGCGGCATGAGCAGAACCAGAATATCCGACTTTGAAAGGACAGTTTTCAGGCCGTCCGTGCCGTGGTGGGTTTCCACCCCGACGAAGCTCTTTTCCGTCCGGCTCCAGCCGCAGACGGAAAATCCGTGATCGCGCAGGCGGGCGAGCGCCTGGCTGCCCAGCTTGCCGAGGCCGAGAATGCCGACGGTGCGTTCTTCCGGCAGCTTCAGGGGATGTTCCAGCCAGACCCGGTCGCGCTGCTGGCGGGCATAACGGGGCATGTTCCGGTGCAGGTAAAGGGTCCAGGCAAGGACGGCTTCCGACATGGTCTCGGCCATCTGCGGGTCGGTCAGGCGCACGATGCGCGGACCGTCTTCGGGGAGTTCCAAAACCAGACGCTCCACCCCGGCCCACAGGCTCTGCACCCATTTCAGGTTCGGCAGCGAGGCAACATCCTTCGGGTCGGGATTGGCGACGATGGCAACTTCCGCGGCCGTTCGCTCGGCTTCAGACAATTCATCGAGGGGCTTGAGGACCGCGATATCCTCAAGTGCGGCCGGCAGGTGCCGGTACCAGAGTGCCAGTTCGTCTTCCTGGGCGCGGAGGATCATGGGGACGACCGGCTTCATGATGCGAAGATCCCTTTGGTGTCCTTGAAACCCTTGACCTCGATCGGGTTGCCGGACGGATCGCGGAAGAACATCGTGCTTTGTTCGCCGGGCTCGCCCTTGAAACGGACGGTCGGCGGGATCACGAATTCGATGCCTGCCTTCTCCAGCTTTTCGGCAAGCGCGGTCCAGCTTTCCATGTCCAGGATGACGCCGAGATGGGGCATCGGCACCATGTGGTCGCCGACCTTGCCGGTATCGGCGGTTTCGAACGGCGTGCCCCTGTGCAGGGAGATCTGGTGGCCGAAGAAATCGAAGTCCACCCAGGCGTCGGTGCTGCGGCCTTCACGGCATCCGAGAAGACCGCCGTAGAAGGCGCGGGCCTCGTTCAGATCGGTCACATGATAGGCAAGGTGAAAACAGGACTGCAATTTTTTCTCCTGGGATGGGTGTCCGGATATTTTCCGCAGACGTGGGTCGGAGGTGAGGGGCTGTCTGTTACTGATAGCCGCTTTTCGATGCGATGACAGCCCCGGGCATTTTGGATGCTGAAGCGAAGGTTGGTTTCCAGGGGAATGCCGGCTCAGGGTGAGCGGCCTGGGTTGATGGTAAAAACGATCCGGAAACCCATCCGGCGGTCGCGAAAATCCTACGATGAAAGGTCCGGATCGTCGCCTTTCAAACTAGATGAAGCAGGTTACTATTCGAGTGTCCCGTTTTCGGACAGTTTTAGGCCTGATCTGGATGTATGTTTTCATGATTTTATATGTATTACTTTTAGAACATATAGAGTTTCTCTGGAAATAACCATAATTCGCGTAATTTCGAAAAACGGTGGCAGAGATATTTCGCCTATCCCATAAAATGCTATTGTAAATATTAACGATGGGTATCGATTTTCCCTTCAGAAGAGGGCTGATTTGGACCTGGTGACGCGGGTCTGTCAGCGGGAGCCGGGCAGATCCGCGGAAACAGTACTCGTATGCCATTTGAGATAGGGTCTTCGGCGCTGATGCAGACAAGATCAAAAAATACCCGCGTGGACGATGCCTATGATCGTCTGAAATTCGAGATCACGCATTCCAAGCTGCCCCCCGGTTCCCAGGCTCCGGAGCCCGATATTGCCGAGAGGCTTGGCATGAGCCGGACGCCGGTTCGCGAGGCGCTGATACGCCTGGAAGCGGACGGACTGGTTAATCTCGTGCCCCGGCGTGGCGTCCGGGTTCTTGGCGTGACGGTGCAGGACCTCGTGGAGGTCTACGACATACTCAGCGCTCTGGAACCTATCGCCATCTCGAATCTTGCCGGCCGGACGATTGCATCCAAAGACCTGGAAAAGCTTGAAGACCTGATCCGGGACATGGACCTGGCTCTCTCGCAAAACGACCTTGACGGCTGGGCGCAGGCCGAAGACGGGTTTTACCGGCTGCTTCTTGCATTGAGCGAGAACCGGCGCCTGGAAAAGATCGTGCTCGGCCTGCATGATCAGATCCGGCGCGGGGGCATGGTTCTTCTGCGGCTGCGTGGTGTTCCCGTGGCAACGGTCCAGAACTACCGGGATTTGCTTGCGGCCATTGTCAGCGGCGACGGATCGGGCGCATACAAACAGTCGCACTCCTGCCGGCAGAAGACGCTGGAGATCTTTTGCGAGCTGTTCCGGACGAGCCAGCTGTCGCAGATCTAGAGCCTGACCCTGGAGCCTTGCGCACCTGTGTCAGTCCGCGCCCCAATCGAGACGGATATCGTGCGGAAAGCGCAGCTCGCGCGGCAGCGTCGGCGCGGTTGCCTCATCGATATGGGCATGGACGTTATTAGGCGGAACAACCGTGGCATCGCGGCCGTAGACAAACGTCTGTTCGGCAACGATCGTCCGGTAGGCCTTGTCCAGCATCAGGGCCCGTTCCGGGCTTGGCGTGATCAGGTCGTAAACGGATTTGCCCGCAACCGCCTCCTCATTCACGGTGCCATCTTCTGAAAACCAGCGCTCCAGCATCTCGGTGTTGGAGCGGAATTCGTCTCCCCCGCCCACGCGCTTCAGATAGGTCAGGATCTCGCCGGCCTCTTCCCCCTTGTTCGGGGCGTCGGCCATCGCGCGGTAATCGATATAGCCCCAGCCATCGGCACCTCGCTTCTTGCGCGGGAATGCCCAGGTCTGATCGATGTTCGCGCCGACGGTTGCATGGCATCCGCGGCAGAAGAACTGTTCCTCGTTGGTTTGCGGACGCAGGTGGCCGTCCGCATCCTCGATGAAGCCTGCCATGGTCCAGCCGAAGCCGGTGTCCGTGCCCCGGTCCCCGAGATCGATGTATCTCGGCAGGTTTTCGTCGATCTTTTCCTGAAGCTCGTTGCCATAGCGGGACCTCAGCTCGGCGAGAGTCAGTTTGCGCGTCTTCACCATATAGCGCAGCTCCTTCATCCGCTTCGGCACGACGATCTGATCGCCGTCCACGCCGACATAACGGACCGAATGCATGAACTCGGTCCCTTGCGGATAGGTCATCCGGGTCAGCGGCTCGCTGTTGGCGGCGCCGAGGTAACTGTCCCGGCGCAGAATTTTTCCGGTTCGTCCGAGAGTGCCGTTGCCGTCTATGTCGACGCCGATCCTGTTTTCATCGACCTCCGGCAGCGTGACGCTTTGAAGGTCCTGGAATGCGATTTCCAGGAGGGCAAGGTTGGCGGTGTAGATATCGCGCGACGGCTTGCCGTCCGCATCGGAACGGAAGGCTTCGGGAAGCCGGATCAGGACGTCGTCGGTGGAGCCGTTCGTCGGCCAGAAGGTCGACGGCTGGGGCTTGTAGTTGAACGCCACCCAGCCCGATCCGTCGCGGGCATGGCCGCGTTCGTCGAAGGCCTTTGCGCCTTCCGCGTAATCGGCAAGATCGGGAACGAAGCCGGTCCAGTTCCGCGTCTTGAGACGTGCGGAAAGGGGGCTGTAATTGTCTTCGCCGATATAGGCCAGGATCTCCTTGTCGGAAATTGCGGCGACGGCTTCGCTCCGGTCGACGAAGAGGTTCACATGATGATTGGTAAGTCCGGCCTCGGAAAACTCATAGGCCTGCTGCAGCGAGCCGTCCTGGATGAAATTGGGACGTTTCGGATCGTCGTTGTTCTGGTGGCAGACGTAACAGGGATTATATTTCTCCTCGATCCGCGTATAGCACTGGGGCGGGACCGGGGCTTCCGGATTGTAGATGCGGCCGGCGCGCGCCAGGTCGGTCGATGACGGCCGGACGGTCATGATCTCTTCGGTGGTCATGCCTTCAAGATCCAGTGTCGCCGCAATGGCCGCCGCGGCAGCGCCGAGGCAGGCCAGCGTGGTAACCGACAGGGTCGCAAGTCTCATCTGAAGCCGTCCCGCGTTTTAAATGGAGAAGGGGACGTTTGCTGCGCCCCCTTCAATTGCCCGTTTCGATCAGACGCCTTGCGTCTTACATGGAAGAGGGTTTCCAAAGCCACATGGCGTTGTTTTCGTGGTGGCCGGTGTCTTCGCCGATCAGCACGTCGCCATTCGCCAGAACGGCGATGTTGTCCGGATTGGCGACGCTGTCGGTGGCGCATGCGTTGGCCGCGTTGTTCTTGTCATAGGCGCCGCCTGCGACGACCGGGGTCATCTTCTGGACGTTGAAATTGTCGTCCAGCTTCATCTGGTAGACCACGCCGCACTTGTTTTCGGCGACCTGGATATCCCCCTTGTCATCGGCCATGCCCTTGGAGACTTCCGACATTGCCATATACATGAAGGGAACCGAACCGTCGGCAGCAGCGGCCTGGTTGATCTGCACGCCTTCCATCTTGCGGAACTCGGCAGTGGCCCCCTTGGCAGCAGCGGCGCGGCGGCTTTCCAGGAAGGCAACCCGGTTGTCGTCGGCTTCGCCCTCGGCCCAGGCGGCGACTTCTTCATCGGAGATGTAGGACGTCTCGCCGGCCTTGTAATCCTCCTTGGTAATGCCGTCATACTCGGCAACCCAGCCCGCGATCTCGTCATTGGAGGCGTGCGCCAGTTCGATCCAGGAAATCTGGAAGGGGGCCTTGGCGGCTTCCGTGCCGGGCTCCGCCATCTGGGTGATCCTGGCTGCGTAAAGCGTGCCGGAGCTCAGGTCGCCTGCCTTGTCGGCAACGAACTTGTAGAAGACCACGTTGGTGCCGTCGTCGGACATGTAGACCGTTTTCTGATCCGGCATCACGATGCTGTTTTCGTGGCTGTAGCGGCCCAGCGCCATCTGCTTGACCGGGGTGGCGCGACCGGCCGGGTCCTTGATTTCGACGATGTAGCCGTAGTCATACGGGTTCGGGTATTCGCCCTTGTAGCTGGCCAGGGCATCGACGCCGTCGATGTATTTGTAGTCGGGATTGTTCCAGTCGGCGGTGTCGTCGAAATAAAGTTCTTCCGAGGTCAGCGGTGTGTTCCACGGGCTGACGCTGCCGAAGCAGTTGACCCAGGTGCCGCCGACGGCCGAAAAATCGATCATCTGGACGTCATTCTTGTCGACGGTCCAGGTGCCGTCCGCGGCGCGGGAAAGCTTGGCGCGGGACATGCCGCCCGGACGGTCTTCCCAGTTGGTGAAGAGGTAGCCTTCATTTTCTCCGGTCCTGATGAAGCCGTTGAAGTCCGGATCATTCGACGTCTTGATGACGCCGCCGGCGCCTTCGATCTTGCCGACCTTGTCGAGGTCGCCTTCCTGCAGAAGGATCTGGTAGGTGCCCAGCGACGACTTGACGACCGCCTTTTCATCGCCTTCCGGAAGCGGGGACTCCTTGCCCGAGACGTCGATATTCGAGATGACGCCGACGGTTGCCTTGGAGAAATCGGATTTCAGGTCGTCCGACGGGTGCTGAACATTGAAGAACAGATCGCCGCCTTCAAGGTACATCCCGGTGATTTCGGCGCCGAGCGGAACGGTGACGACGCGGGTGAGGGGATCGGCAAGGGCAGCTGAGGAAAGGCAGGTCGTGGCTGCCAGGGCATAGGCAAGGGTCTTGATTTTCATCTTTATTGGCTCCCGATACGGTGGCTGTTTTAATCGCGCTTGCGCGCTTGATGCCCGCAAGTAGCCGCAATTTGTTTCAGTGATGTGTCGGTCTTCAGGTCTGCCACCAGAAAGTATATTCCGTTCCACTTGCAATTTATAGGGGTGAAGGGGAAAGCCTGTCACAGCATGTTCATATGAACGTCTAAGAAGGTTCATATGAGCGCGCTAACCAGCATGCGGACGGTTCGCGAACCGCGCGCCGCCATTTTGGCCGTTTTGGCGAAATGGAGATGACAGATTTGCGCATGCAGCTCGCACTGGACATAACAAAAAGACAGGCCGAGATCACGGATCTCGTGCAAAAGGCGGGATTCGCCTCGGTCGAGGAACTGGCCGACCGGTTTGATGTGACGACCCAGACGATCCGCCGGGATGTCAACGGACTGTGCGAACTGGGCATCCTGCGGCGCACGCATGGCGGCGTCGAGCCGCCGGCTCCGGCCTCCAATATTCACTACAACACGCGCAAGATCCTCAATCTCGGGGCGAAGCAGCAGATCGCGAAGACCGTCGCGGCGGAAATCGCAAACGGCCAGTCGCTCGCGTTTTCGATCGGGACGACTCCGGAAATCGTCATGCAGTCGCTTGCCGGCCACGAGAACCTGCATGTCTTCACCAATAACCTGAACGTCGCCATCACCGCGTCGAACAATCCGTCCTTTCAGGTGACCATCGCCGGCGGACGGCTTCGCCACGGCGACCGGGATATCCTCGGCGCCTCGGCGCAGGAGTTCTTCGCCAACTACAAGGTCGATGTCGGGATCTTTGGCGTTGCCGGCGTGGACGAGGATGGGACGCTCCTGGACTTTCATGAGGACGAAGTTGCCGCGCGCCAGTCGATCCTGGCCAATTGCCGGAAATCCTTCCTGGTGCTCGATCACAGCAAGTTCGGCCGCAGCGCTCATGTCCGCGGCGGACATATCCGCGATGTGAGCGCCGTCTTCACCGATCAACCTGTTCCCGGATCCGTAGCTGCCCTGATCGCAGGGGACGGACCTCGGATCGTCGTTGCGGCGGAGGATGCGTGATGAGCCCGTCCGCTGAAAAGAAATTAGCCGGGAAATCTATTGAGCTGCAGACGGTTGCCAAGGTGTGGGACGGGACGCGCGCGGTCGACGGCGTGTCGGTTCAGGTGCCCGCCGGTTCCTTCACGGCGCTGCTCGGACCGTCGGGCTGCGGCAAGTCGACGACCTTGCGGATGATCGCCGGACTGGAAACCGTGGACGAAGGACAGATCCTGATCGGGGGGGAGGATGTCTCCAGGCGTCCGTCTTCCCAGCGCGACCTGTCCATGGTGTTCCAGTCCTACGCCCTGTTCCCGCATCTGACCGTGGCGGAAAACATCGTCTTCGGCCTCAAGGTCCGCAAGGTTCCCAAGGCGGAACGTGCCGAGCGCCTGAAGAGGGTCGCCGACCTTCTGGGGCTCTCGCCCTATCTCGACCGTAAGCCAGCGCAACTGTCGGGCGGACAGCAGCAGCGGGTGGCGCTGGGCCGGGCCATCATCGGCGAGAAGCCGATCTGTCTGATGGACGAGCCGCTGTCCAATCTGGATGCGAAGCTGCGCCACGAGATGCGGGTGGAAATCCGCGCGCTGCAGCAGCAGCTCGGCTTCACGATGGTCTATGTGACCCACGACCAGGTCGAGGCGATCACCATGGCCGACCAGGTGGTGCTGCTCAATCAGGGGCACCTCGAACAAGCCGCCACGCCGCGCGACCTCTACGAGAAACCGGGGACGCCGTTTGCCGCGCGCTTTATCGGCACGCCGCCGATGAACCTGCTGCCGGCAACTGCATTCGAACAGCTTGCCGGGGCCGGAACCCTGCAGCTCGGCATCCGCCCGGAGGCGATGCGCATCGATGAAAGAGGACCGGTCCGGGCCCGGGTCCAGACCGTGGAATATCTCGGCGCCGACACGCTGGCCGACTGCCTGTTGGGAACGGCGCCGTTCCAGGTGCGGCTTTCCGGCGACAGCCGGGTCGTGCCGGGGGAGGACCTGTCGCTCGGCTTCGACACGGCGGACCTGCATGTCTTCGACGATGCCACCGGCGGACGCCGGGATGATCTGATTTCAGAAATTGGAGCGCAGTTGCGCTCCTGAAAAGCTGTGCCGAAAGGCGCAGGACAGCCGCAATCTTGCGGGGGCTCAAACCAAGGATGATTTGAGATGTTGAAGTCCACTCTCTTGAAGGCCGTTGCCGCGACGGCGCTTTCATTCAGCACCTGGGCCTCTGCCCAGGCTGTTGACCTGCAGTTCTATTTCCCGGTCGCCGTCGGCGGCAAGGCCGCCGAAACCATCCAGGGCCTGACCGACGCCTATGCCAAGGCGCATCCGGATGTGAACATCGACGCCGTCTATGCCGGCTCCTACCAGGACACGGTCGCCAAGGCGATCACCGCATCGCGCGGCGGCAACCCGCCCCAGCTTTCGGTGATCCTGTCCACGGACATGTTCACCCTGATCGACGAAGACCTGATCATTCCCTTCGACGATTACCTGACGTCTGATGAGGACAAGAAGTGGATTGCGGGCTTCTATCCGGCGTTCATGGAAAACAGCCAGACCGGCGGCAAGACCTACGGCATCCCGTTCCAGCGCTCCACGCCGGTTCTCTACTGGAACAAGGAAGCCTTCAAGGAAGCGGGTCTCGATCCTGAAAAGGCGCCGGCCACCTGGGACGAAATGGTCGAGTACGGCAAAAAGCTCGTCAAGAAGGACGCGTCCGGCAACGTCACCCAGTGGGGCGTGCGCATTCCGTCCTCCGGTTTTCCCTACTGGCTGTTCCAGGGCCTGGCGATCGAAAACGGCGTGACCCTTGCCAATGCCGAAGGCAACAAGACCAACTTCGACGATCCGAAAGTGGTCGAAGCGCTTCAGTACCTCGTCGATCTCAGCACCAAGGACAAGGTCATGGCGCCGGGCATCATCGAGTGGGGCGCAACGCCGAAGGCCTTCTTCGAAGGTCAGACCGCAATGATGTGGACCTCCACCGGCAACCTGACCAACGTGCGCGACAACGCTCCGTTCGACTTCGGCGTCGGCATGCTGCCGAAGAAGATGCAGCGCGGCGCGCCGACCGGCGGCGGCAACTTCTACCTGTTCAAGGGCGCGTCCGATGAACAGACCAAGGCGGCCGTCGAGTTCGTCAAGTGGATCACCGCACCGGAACAGTCTGCCAAGTGGACCATGGCAACCGGCTACGTCGCTCCGCGTCCGGAAACCTGGGAAACCGACACCATGAAGA
This sequence comes from Roseibium aggregatum, assembly GCF_014692675.1. Classification (GTDB taxonomy): domain Bacteria; phylum Pseudomonadota; class Alphaproteobacteria; order Rhizobiales; family Stappiaceae; genus Roseibium; species Roseibium aggregatum_C. Next base: position 152,527 of record NZ_JABFCZ010000014.1, read on the forward strand.
AATACGCCGAAGGCTTCCCGCAGGTGCTCGTGGCGCGTGACCAGCTCGAATTCGCCAAGGCAGAACTGTCGACCTACCAGAACCAGCGTGTCGTCAAGATCTTCAACGATGCTCTGGCAGCCGCCATCACCGGCAAGGAAACGCCGGAAGCGGCCCTGAAGGCAGCGCAGGCCCAGGCCGACGCGATCCTGGCGGAATACCGCTAAGCCGACTTCGGAGGGCGGCGGTTGTCGTCGCTCTCCGGCTTGCATGGTCTGCGCTTTCGCGGGCCGGCCAGTTTCCCCGGGATGGGACTGCTCGGATGACGGGCGCAGAGGGTCGTGCCGCTGTCTGTCCTGTCGGCCCGTCCCGGGGAAACGCACTGAAGACCGCCTAGGTCTGTTGAACACACGCTCATTCGAGGCTGACGGGATCATGCGTGACTGGACGTTGAAACGGGAATGGATTTACGGCTGGCTGCTGCTTCTGCCGGCGATGGTGTTTCTGTTCGCCTTCACCCATGTCCCGGCGGTGACCACGCTGATCAACAGTTTCTTCTCAACGCCGCGCGGGCGCCGGCCGGCCAAGTTTCTGGGGCTTGCCAATTACGACCGGATGCTGAATGACCCGGTGTTCTGGAAGGTGCTTTGGAACAATCTGTGGTTCGCGCTCGGCACGATCCCGGTTTCCATCGGGCTCGCGATTCTCATGGCGCTGTGGGTCAATGAAAAGCTCGCAGGCCGCGGCTTCGTGCGCATGGCCTATTTCACGCCAACGGTTCTGCCGCTGATCGCCGTCGCCAATATCTGGCTGTTCTTCTATACGCCCGGTTTCGGCCTGTTCGACCAGCTGTTCGGCGCCCTGTTCGGCACGGCCCACACGAACTGGCTCGGGAACCAGGCAACCGCGCTCAACGCGGTCATGGTCGTCACGATCTGGAAGGAGGCCGGGTTCTTCATGATCTTCTATCTGGCGGCCCTGCAGGCGATCCCGGTTTCGCTAAAGGAAGCCGCCGAGATCGAAGGCGCGGGACGCTGGACGGTGTTCTGGAAGATCACTTTTCCGCTGCTCATGCCGACGACCCTGTTCGTCTCGGTCAATGCGGTCATCAATTCCTTCCGGCTGGTGGACCACATCTTCATCCTGACCGACGGGGGTCCCGACAACGCGTCGTCGCTGCTGTTGTTCTACATTTACGAGACCGCATTCCGTTATTGGGAGACCGGCTATGCGGCGACCCTGACCGTCGCCCTGCTGGTGTTGCTGTCCGCACTTGCCATCGGCCAGTTCTTCTTCTTCGACCGCAAGGTGCACTACAAATGAGCCGGCCCGCGTTTTCTCTCGATCGGATCCTGAATACGTCGGCGGCCTGGGCGCTCGGCCTCCTGTGGATCCTGCCGCTCGCCTATGCGGTTTGGACCGCGATTCACCCGGCGGCCTTCGAGGCCCGCTTCGTCCTGACGGCTCCGCTGACCCTGGAGAACTTCGTCAAGGCGTGGCAGGCCGCACCGTTTGCGCGGTATTTCCTGAACACCTTCCTCCTGGTGACGATGATCCTCGCCTGCCAGTTCTTCCTCGGCACGCTCGCGGCCTATGCCTTTGCCCGGTTCAGGTTTCCCGGCCGGTCGGTGCTGTTCGCGCTGGTCCTGCTGCAGCTGCTCGTCATGCCGGACATCCTGATCGTGGAAAACTACAAGACGATGCGGATGCTCGATCTGGTCGACACGATCCCGGCGATCGCGCTGCCCTATATCGCCTCCGGCTTCGGCATCTTCCTCTTACGCCAGACCTTCATGACCGTGCCGAAGGAACTGGACGAGGCGGCGCGCGTGGAAGGCGCCTCCTTCATGGGGATCCTCTGGAAGGTCTATATCCCGCTCGCCAAGCCGACCTACCTGGCCTACGGCCTCGTGTCGGTCAGCCACCACTGGAACAATTTCCTCTGGCCGCTGATCGTGACCAATTCGGTCGAGACCCGGCCGGTCACCGTGGGGCTCAGCATCTTTTCGGCAATCGATTCCGGCATCGAATGGTCGGTGATCAACGCGGCGACCCTGATGACCTCCGGCCCGCTGCTGATTGCCTTCCTGCTGTTCCAGCGCCAGTTCGTGCAGAGCTTCATGCGGGCCGGCATCAAGTAGCCCGGTCCCTCCCTTCTGGCGGCTGGTGAACTGTTTCGCATGAACTTGGGCTTGCCGCTCCCGTGTCCGCTCCGGTAACAAATGGCGGACAATGTCATTCGGGGAGAAGCGAGATGACCGGCGATCCGCGCGAATTTCTGCGGGCCTTGTTCGACAAGGCGGTCGAGGTCGCCGATCCCATGCGCAGTCTTGCAGCCTTCCTGCCGGAAAAGCCCGAAGGACGGGTGGTCGTCATCGGTGCCGGCAAGGCATCGGCGCGGATGGCGGAAGCCGTCGAGGCCGAATGGGGGCCGTGCGAGGGGCTTGTGATCACCCGCTACGGCTACGGGCGTCCTTGCCAGGGGATCGAGATCGTGGAAGCCGCACACCCTGTTCCCGATCAGGCCGGCCTCGATGCGACCAAGCGCATGCTCAACCTGCTTGAGGGGCTTGGCGAAGACGATTTCGTGGTGGCGCTGATTTCAGGCGGGGCTTCCGCGTTGCTGATCGCGCCGTTCGAACCGATTACGCTTGCCGAAAAGCAGGCGGTGAATGCGGCGCTTTTGGCCTCCGGTGCGCCGATCGGCCAGATGAACGTTGTCCGCAAGCATCTGAGCCGGGTGAAGGGCGGGCAACTGGCGGCTGCCGCCTATCCGGCGCGCATGCTGACGCTGTTGATTTCGGATGTTCCGGGCGACGATCCGGCCTCCATCGGATCGGGTCCGACGGTGGGCGATGCCAGCACGGCCAATGACGCGCGCAAGATCCTGGAGCATTGGCATATCGACCTGCCGGGATCCGTCGCCACGGTGCTGGGCACGGGCAATGGCGTTCTGGCGCCTGACGCTCCTGAGCTTGCACGCACCGAGAATAGGATCGTTGCGGCGCCCTCCCAGTCCCTGCAAGCAGCCGCCGGCCTTGTCCGCGATGCGGGATACCGCGTGGAGATCCTGGGCGACGCGCTGGAAGGCGAGGCGCGGGAGGTGGCAAAACACCATGCCGATCTGGCATTGAAGCGGCAGTCGAAGATGGCGCCCGGCGACCAGCCGCTCGTGCTCCTGTCCGGCGGCGAGCTGACGGTGACCCGCAGAGGCGACGGCATCGGCGGTCCGAATGCGGAATACGCGCTTGCGCTGGCCCTGGCGCTCGGCGGCAAACCGGGTATTCATGCGATTGCCTGCGACACCGATGGCGTCGACGGGGCGGCGGAGGTGGCCGGCGCCCTGATCGATCCGCAGACGCTGGCGCGGGCGGCCGCACTCGGGACCGATCCGCAAGCCTCGCTGGATCGCAACGACGCACACAGTTTCTTCGGCCAGCTCGGAGATCAGGTGGTCCCGGGGCCGACGCTGACGAATGTCAACGACTTCCGGGCGATCCTGATCGAACCGGCCTGACGGTCCGCGTGCTGCCGACCTGACCCGCAAAATAAAACGCCCGGAAAGAATTCCGGGCGTTGTTATGGGTGATAGTCCGCTCCGTCAGGCCGCGCATTCCAGCAGCAGCGTGCCGGCCGCGGTATTGGAAATCGGAATGTGGTAGTTGCGCGTGATCTCGTTGACATCGTCGCCGAGCGCGCCGCGCATCATCATCCACATCAGGAATTCGGTGCCCTGGGCGCCGGCCTTTTCGACCAGCTCCATGCGGGTGATCTTGGTCAGCTCTTCCGGATTGTGGACGATGTTTTCCAGGCAGTACTGGTCGAACTCCTTGTTGATGAAGCCCGCACGCTGGCCATCGAGCTGATGCGACAAGCCGCCGGTGCCGAGAACGACGATCTTTGCGTCTTCCGGGAAGGACCGCAGGGCCTTGCCGAGTGCCTTGCCGAAGTTCAACGCGCGATGCAGCGTCGGTATCGGATGCTGCACGGTGTTGGCCGAGATCGGCACGCAACGCGGCATGTCCGGATGGTGCGGAGCGCCGGGCCAGAACAGCTGCATCGGCACCACAAAACCGTGGTCGACGGCCAGTTCCTGACAGGAGGTAATGTCGAACTCGTCGGCAACCATGGATTCGATGATGTGCCAGGAGAGCTCCAGTGCGCCCGGGAACGGGTCGAGCGACGGCAGTCCCCAGCCCTCATCCTCGTTCTTGTATTCATGCGCCGCGCCGATAGCGAAGGTCGGCATCTTGTCGAGAAAGAAGCCGAGGCCGTGGTCATTGTAGATATTGATCACGTAGTCGGGCTTGTGTTCCTTGATCCAGGCATGGACCTTGGGATAGCCGTCGAAGAAAGGCTTCCAGTAGGGATCGTCATAGAGCTCCTTCTGGATCGCGTTGCCGACGGCGGGAATGTGAGAGGTGGTGATGCCACCGAGAACCTTGGCCATGATCTGTCCTCCTCAAGCCTGGCTGGCGAGGAATTCCTTGAATTCCTCGGTGGTTTTTCCGGTCTGCAGACCGCCGACATCCTGCACCGACAGCTTGAAGATGCCGGCGAATTTGGCGAGGTAGTAGATGTTCCCGCCGGCGTCGATCAGTCCGAGCACGTCGCGTTTGCGGATCGCCTCTTTCTGCTGATCGTTCAGGCCGTATTTTTCCATATAGGCTTCTTCGTCGGCCAGGAACGCTTCCCGGTTCTCGGCCTTGTTGAACGAGTAGCACATCTTGTTCAGCGCATAGCCTTTCATGGCCTGCTTGCCGTCGAAGATCGTCGTTCCCGGAATATCGATGTGATAGTGAAAACCTGGTTGGTCCATGACCTTTTCCTCCTGCACTTTCCTTATGTATACACGGGTGCAAAGAGGTGCTGATTTGACCTAAATCAAGCGGCCTGGGCGCGGGTATGAGAATGAATACCCTTTACGCAAAACTTATACCTGACCTGCTCTCCTGGTCGGGCTGAGACATTCTCACATTTCCACACCAGCCGTACCGAGGGGATCGGAATGGTAACCATCCCGGCCTTCCGGAAATGTGGCGAGGTGGATTGGATCACCCGGACTTCGCCGTGTGATGACGCAGTCTGTGAGGGTAAGCCTTGCCATTTCCCCATGTCGTTGCACGGCGACGTCCGGGCAATCCACTCGCATCGATCAAACGGCAAGAAAGACGAAGTGGTGTGATGCCGTCGCCTGGCTGGACGGGCAAATCGCGAAAACGAAGGCTGCATAACAAAAAAAGCCCGGATCGCGGAGCGTCCGGGCTATATGCTTTTTAAATTTGCTTTGGCGGATCCGGCGTGCGTCCCGCGGGCTCAGCCCCAGTAAAGCCGCATCGGATTGTCGATGAGCAGTGCCTTTTGCAGGGCCTCGGTGGGTGCGATCCGCGGAATGAAATCGACCAGCTTGCCGTCGTCCGGCACGTGGGATTTCATGTTCGGATGCGGCCAGTCGGTGCCCCAGATGACCCGGTCCGGGAACCGCTCGACGAGCGCCTTGCCATAAGGGACGACATCGTCATAGGGCGGGCCCGCGACGGTCAGGCGCTCCGGACAGGTGACCTTGGTCCAGATGTTTTCGTTGTCCTGGAGCAGGTTGACGAACCGTTGGAAATCGGGGTGGTCGACCCCCTTGGTCACGTCCGGCCGGCCCATGTGATCGACCACGATGGTGGTCGGAAGCTGTTTCAGGAACGGCGTCAGGTCTTCCAGGTCGGGGGCTTCGAAATAGACGACGATGTGCCAGCCGAATTCCTTGATCTTCTCGGCAATGCCGAGGAAGACGTCCTTCGGGGTGTTGTCGACCAGGCGCTTGACGAAGTTGAAGCGCACGCCGCGCACGCCGGCCTGATCCATTTCTGCAAGTTCGGCTTCGGTAATGTCGGGGCCGACGCTGGCAATGCCGCGCGCCTTGTCGCCGGCGGCCTTGAGCGCATCGACCAGGGCGCGGTTGTCCTTGCCGTGGCAGGTGGCCTGCACGATCACGTTGCGGTCAAAGCCGAGATAGTCGCGCAGTTCGAACAGCTTTTCCTTGGGCGCATCGCAAGGGGTGTACTTGCGCTCCGGCGCGTAAGGAAAAACGTCCGCCGGGCCGAACACGTGACAATGGGCGTCAACGGCGCCTGCCGGCAGCTTGAAGGCCGGCTTCGACGGATTGGGGTGGAACGGAAGATAATCTTTATCCATTGGAACGTCTGTCCTGTGATTTTTTTAAAGCGGAAGAAGTCCGATTGGTGAGTAGGCGCTCACCTCAGACATACTTCAATCCCTTTTCGGCAAGGCGGCCGCGCATGTTGTAGATGTCGAGGCCGAGTTCGCCGGCGGCCAGGCGCTTGCGCTTGTCCTCTTCCGCCGCCTCGCGGGCGCGGGCCTTTTCCAGAACCGCTTCCGCCTCCTCGCGGCGGACCACGCACACCCCGTCATCGTCGGCGACGATGATGTCGCCCGGGTTGACCAGCTGGTTGGCGCAGACCACCGGCACGTTCACCGAGCCCAGCGTCTCCTTCACGGTCCCTTGCGCGAACACCGCCTTCGACCACACCGGAAAGCCCATCTCCGTCAGGTCGCGCACGTCGCGCACGCCTGCGTCGATCACAAGGCCGATGCCGCCGCGCGCCTGCATGGAGGTGGCAAGCAGGTCGCCGAAATAGCCGTCCTCGCACGGGCTCGTCGGCGCCAGCACCAGCATGTCGCCGGCCTGCACCTGCTCGATCGCCACATGCACCATCCAGTTGTCGCCCGGAGGCGCGGAGATGGTGACGGCAGACCCGGCAATCCGGGCGCCGGAATAGATCGGCCGCATGTAAGAGGCCAGCAGGCCTTTACGCCCCTGCGCCTCGTGCACGGTCGCAACCCCGCATGCGCCAAGGGCCGCGATCACTTGCTTGTCGGCGCGCTCGATCTTCTGAACGACCACGCCCGACTGGGTCACCGCGCCGGCCATCA
>NZ_JABFCZ010000015.1 GCF_014692675.1 Roseibium aggregatum
ACAAGTGCAGTGCCTACTCGCCGCCACTGCCCAAAACATCAAAAAGATCGCAATGGCACTCACCAAAGCTCCGAAACAAGCTCCCGCGTGACAAAGACCAGCGCGTAAAGGACCAAACGCAAAAACGCGGACAAGCGCCACAAAACCAAAGCCAAAAAAACAAACCCGCCGAAAACGACGGGTTTGTCAGCAGTCTGAGGGCGCCCTGAGGCGCCCTTTTCAATTCCTGGCGTCGCTGCTTCAGTCGTCGATCCGCACCGGAACGAAGCGCAATTCGCCGTTCGGATTGGACAGAAGGAGCAATGCGGAACGGCGCCCGTCTTCCTTCAGCTTCTTGACCTGGTCGATGACGTCGGCCGGCGTTGCAACCGGTTCCTGCGCCACTTCCTTGATCACATCACCGGCCTGGACGCGCTTTTCTTCCGCCGAACTTCCCGGTGCGACCTGCTTGACCAGCACGCCCTCGACTTCCGCGTCGATCTTGAACTCTTCCCGGCCGGCGTCATCCAGCTCGGAAAGGATCATGCCGAGCACTTCCGTTTCGGCCGGCTTGTCGGCGGGCTTGTCCTTTTCCTGATCGCTGCTCTTGTCTTCCTCCGCGGAGGCCTCCTCGAGCCGGCCAAGTGTCACCTTCAGATCGACCTTCTTGCCCCGACGCAGGACCACCACGTCGACAGCCTTGCCGATCTCGGTTTCGGCGACCATACGCGGCAGTTCGCGCATGTGTTCGACGGGCTTGCCGTCGAATTCCAGGATCACGTCGCCCGGTTCGATCTGCGCCTTTTCGGCCGGACCGCCTTCCGTCACGCCTGCAACCAGAGCCCCCATCGCCTGATCCATGTCCAGGCTGTCGGCGATCTCGTCGGTAACCTCCTGGATCCGGACGCCGAGCCAGCCTCGGCGGGTTTCGCCGAACTCGCGCAACTGGGCGATCACGCGCTTTGCGGTCTTCGAGGGAATGGCGAAGCCGATGCCGATCGATCCGCCCGACGGCGAGATGATCGCCGTGTTGATGCCGATCACTTCACCGTCCATGTTGAACAGCGGACCGCCCGAGTTGCCCCGGTTGATCGAGGCATCGGTCTGGATGAAGTTGTCGTAAGGGCCGGAGTTGATGTCCCGGTTACGGGCCGAGACGATCCCCACCGTCACCGTTCCGCCCAGGCCGAAGGGATTGCCGATCGCCATCACCCAGTCGCCGACGCGGATCTTGTCCGAGTCGCCCAGGCTGACATCGGTCAGCGGCCTTTCCGGATTGACCTTCAGGACCGCGATATCGGTCTTTTCGTCGGTTCCGAGCAGTTCGGCCTTCAGCTTGGTGCCGTCATTGAAGTTCGCGGTGATTTCGTCCGCACCTTCGATGACGTGGTTGTTGGTGATGATGATGCCTTCCTTGCCGTCGATCACGAAACCGGAGCCGAGCGACTGCACCTTGCGCGGGCGGTCCTCTTCGCGGTTCTGGCGATTGAAGAATTCCTCGAAGAATTCCTGGAAGGGCGACCCTTCGGGGACCTTGGGCAGCGGAACAGTGCGCTGTCCCTTGACCGTCTGGGACGTGGAAATATTGACGACCGCATCGGCAAGGCCTTCGGCCAGATCCGCAACGGAAGCCGGTCCCTGTGCGTGAACGGCAGCCAGCGGCTGCAGAACGACCAGACCACCGAGCACCGCGCTCGCGGCCAGGGATTTGATCGTGTTGAGACTGCGTTGGTAGAAACCAGGAGCCATTTGGGCTTCTCCTCCATCCTTTCCGGATCGGTATAGGCCTTAAAGCATATACGAGAATGAAACAGGGGGGAGACCCGAAGATCTCCCACCCTGCAAAATTGTGTTACCCGCGAATGAACCAGACCATCAGTACGCCGAGCGCAAGTCCCGCAAGTCCGGCGATCCTGAGGCTCTGGTCGGACATGTTCAGCGCGGTGCGCATGACGTTCTTCATTCCGCCGGGAGCCAGGGCGTAGAGCGTACCCTCAAGGGCAAGCACCAGGCCCAGGGCCGTGAGGAAGTCGGTCATTGGCCGGCGTCAGCCGGTTTTTCCTTGCCACCATCTCCCATCGGATCGTTGAAATAACGGAAGAAATTGGAATCCGGCGACAGCACCAGGCTGGTGTCCCCTTCGCGCAGTCCGGCCTCATAGGCCTGCATGGACCGGTAGAAGGCGAAGAAGTCCGGGTCCTTGCTGTAGGCTTCCGCGAAGATCTGGTTCCGTTCCGCATCCCCCTCACCTCGGGTGATGTCTGCGTCCCGTTTTGCTTCCGCGACCACAACCGTCACCTCACGATCGGCACGGGAACGGATACGGCGGGCCTGTTCCTCACCTTGCGCACGCAGTTCGGCGGCTTCACGATTACGCTCGGTCTGCATCCGCCGGAAGATGGCCTGCGAGTTCGCCTCGGGGAGATCCGCGCGGCGGATCTTCACGTCGACCACCTCGATCCCCAGGTCCGCAGCGCTCGCACTGACGTTCTTGCGGATATTCTCCATGAGCCCGTCCCGGTTGTCGCGGACAACGGCGATGAAGGACGCCCTGCCGAGTTCCGACCGCAGCGAGGACTGCAGGAAGGTCGAAAGCCGGCGGTTCGCCTGGGAAATGTTGTTCACGCGCTGATAGAACAGAACCGGATTGGAAATCCGGTAGCGCGCGAAGGCATCCACCACGAGACGCTTCTTGTCCGACGCGATCACTTCCTGCGGCGGCATGTTCAGATCGAGAATGCGCTTGTCCAGATAGACCACGTTCTGAATGAACGGGTATTTGAACTGAACGCCCGGATCCTGAACAACCCGCTCGACGCGGCCGAGCTGCAGGACCAGCGCCTGTTGCGCCGGATTGACGACAAACACCGACAGGTAGGCCAGAAACGCTACGACGGCGACCAGTATTCCAAGAAGTCCGCTACGCATCACTGGGTCCCTCCGGTGGTCCGTCCGGTCTGTGCCGTGCCGCCCGAAGGCAGCTGGTTGAGCGGCAGGTAGGGCAGGACGCCCTGTCCGCCGGATGCCTTGTTATCGATGATGATCTTGTTATTGGAACCAAGCACCTTTTCGAGTGTCTCCAGATAGAGGCGTTCGCGGGTCACGTCGGGCGCCTTCTTGTACTGTTCGTAGATCTTGTCGAAACGCTGGGACTGACCGGTCGCCTCTGCGATGGCCTGTTCCCGATAGCCGTTGGCCTTTTCCTTGACGCGCGCGGCTTCACCGCGGGCTTCCGGGACGACCTTGTTCGCATAGGCCTGCGCTTCGTTCTGGATCCGCTCCTGGTCGGCGCGGGCCGCCTGGACATCGCGGAACGCGTCGATCACCTGCTGCGGCGGGTCCACCTTCTGCATCTGCACTTCGGTGATCTCGATACCGGCCTTGTAACTGTCGAGCGTCTTCTGCATCAGCTCGTCGACTGCACGTTCGGTCTCGACGCGGCTTTCCGTCAGGATGGCGTCGATCTTGGACCGGCCGACCACCTCGCGCATGGCGCTCTCGGCCACCGCCTTCACGGTGCCTTCCGGGTTCTGGATGTTGAACAGGTAATTGGCGATGCCCTCGCGGGTGTTCTTGATACGCCACTGCACCTTGAAGCCGACATCGACGATGTTTTCGTCACCGGTCAGCATCAGGCTTTCCTCGGGCACTTCCCGGGAACTGATCGACGTGCCGCGGACGCTTTCCTGAACACCGACAGTCATTTCACGCTGCAACTCGACCTGCGGTTTGTAAACCTCGCCGATCGGATAGGGCCAGTTGTAATTGAAACCGGCGCCGGTCTGGTCGGTCACCTTGCCGAGGACGAGTTCGACACCGACCTCACCCTTGCCTTCGTCGACGATGTAGATGCCTGTCGCGAGCCAGCCGACGACGGCCAGGCCGACGACAATCGCGATACCCAGAGCGCCGAAACCGCCGCCACCACCGGGCAGTACGTTCTTCATCCGGTCCTGGGTGCGCTTCAGGAGTTCCTCAAGATCCGGCGGCTGGCCGCCTCCGCCGCGGTTCGGACCGCCGCCCCATGGACCGCCATTGTTTCCGCCACCGCCCCATGGGCCGCCGTTGTTTCCGCCGCCGCCCTTCCAGGGCCCGCCGCCGCCTGACTGATTGCTCCAAGGCATCAAGACTTCCTTTTTCCCAGCTCCCGGGAGTCTGCACCTTCGTTTCAAAGGCGTCCCGGGACTACATTCGGCCTGTTTTCACTCACCGCAGGTTATAGGGAGGTTACCGAGCGCTTTCAACGCAAAGGCATGTTTCACACCGGACCGCCCCATTTTTTCCGTAGTTGCCACTTGGTGGCCGTTTTCAAGGCTTTCAAGGGCAATAACGGCTCATCGGTGCGCTATTAGAGCGCAAGGCAACAAATACGGATGGTTTGACGGCGCAAAACCGATCGCTCGGCCGCATCATCGTACCTAAACGGCAAGAACCATGTCGATATGCGGGATATCGTCTTCCAGATAGATGTCGGAAACGGTCCTGAAGCCCAGTTCTCCGTAAAACCCTTCCAGGTGGGCCTGCGCCGACAGGTGGATCGCAGCACCGGGCGCAAGCGCGCGGGCCTTTTCGATGCCGTCCCGCATCAGCCGTTGACCGAGTTTTTGCCCCCGGCACTCCGGCGCAATCACCACCCGGCCGATCCGCGACGGTCGGTCCGCACCTCTGCCGATAAAAAGACGCAGGGCCCCTGCTATGTCCCCGGACGGCAAAAGCAGAAAATAATGCAGGGCTTCGGGGTCCTTGCCGTCGATCTCGCCGAAAGCGCAGTCCTGTTCGACCACGAACACATCCTGGCGCAGTTTCAAAAGGTCATGGACCTCGCGGCCGCTGAGCGCGTCAAAGGCAGACCATTTTCCTTCGATCTTCGCGGGACTGCCCGCCGTTTCAACCGACATCGTCTGCCTTCAATGCGCGAGGAAAAGCGGCACTTTGGCCTCTTCCAGCATGTCGCGCGTCGTGCCGCCGATGATGTTCTCCCGCATGCGCATGTGGCCGTAAGCGCCCATGACGATCAGATCCGCGCCAAGCGCCGCCGCCTCGTCCTGGAGAACTTCGGAAACCGCGCGATTGCCGGCAGCAACAGTGCGGACCTCGACGGTTACTCCATGCCGGGCCAGCACCAGCGCCATGTCGGCGCCCGGCAGCTCACCATGATCGTCAGGCCCGCTCACCGGATCGATAACCGTCAGCGTGACCTTGCCCGCCAGTTGCAGAATGGGCAGAGCGTCGGACACCGCCTCCGCCGCCTCCGCCCGGGAATTCCAGGCAACCATCACATTTGTGCCGATGGTCTCAGGCGCGTCTCCGGCGGGCAGGAATAAAAGCGGCCGGCCGGTATCGAACAGGGCCCCGTCAATGGCCTGCCGCTCCACGCGGCTCAATTCGTCTTTTCCGCTCCGCTGCAGGATCGTCAGGTCCGCATAGATCGCGTGACGGGCGACGAGGTTGTCCTCCCGCGCGACAATGGCCTGATGGGCGCGCACGTCGAAGGACAGGCCTTCACCGGCAAGCATGGCTTCCACGTCCTCGGCCGCCTGCTTCAGGGCCGCGGCGCGTTCCTCGCCTTCCTTGACCCAGATTTCCGTGTAGCCGAGGCTGCCGTAGCCGTAAAACGGCAGGGGCTCCACCTCGCCGACCAGCAGCACGGCCAGATGGGCCTCGAACCACCTTGCGATCCGAATGGCGCCCTGCAGGTTTTCCCGCAGGTCGGACCTGTAATCCACGACGGCCAGCACGGTTTTGAAGGACATGGGTGCCTCATCGATCTTCAAGGGCCTGTCACCTGACAGGTCCAAAGCCACTCTAGCCGTCAGATACGGCCACACATTAATCAGGATCAAGCCTTATCAGACGGAGGACTTCCGGCGATAGGTGACAAATTCGAAATCCGCGCTGTCGCGCTCGCCGCGCTCGCCCTTGATGCGCGCCGTCTCCCGCCATTGTTCCGGATCGATGTCAGGAAAATGCGTGTCCGCGTCCGGGTCCGCCTGCACTTCCGTGATTTCCAGCCGGTCCGCCCGTGCCATGGCCTGAACGTAAATCTGCCCGCCGCCCATGACGATGACGTCATCGACATCGAGATCGGCGGCAAGGTCCGATGCCTTTTGCAGGGCCTCTTCCAGTGAAGACACCACCTCCGCGCCTTCAGCAGCAAAGCCATTGCGGGAAATGACGATATTCGGGCGCCCGGGAAGGGGCCGGCCGAGGGATTCAAACGTCTTGCGCCCCATCACCACCGGCTTGCCGAGGGTCATTGCCTTGAAATGCTTCAGGTCGGACGGCAGCCGCCAGGGCATGTCGTTGTCCAGGCCGATTGCGCCGTTGCGGGCCACCGCAGCGATCAGAACGATTTGGGGCATGGTTCCTCCGCTCTTTCGACACCGGTCTTACGCAGTCCGCGCAACCCGATCAATTCGGAACTGCATTTCCAGCAATTTAAGTGTTGAATGGTCGTTCAAAGGCAGCCTGGAGGGAGCGCCCGGATGACCGACATGGACAAGCAGCTGCTCGCGGAACGGGTCCGCGCCGTCCTTCCGGACGAAAACGTGACCCACAGGCCGATGTTCGGCAGCATCGGCTTCATGCTGAACGGCAATCTCCTGTGCGGCGCCGGCAAGAAGGGCCTGATGATCCGGATCGATCCGGCACGGGAGGCGGACATCCTGAAATCGCCCCATGTCACACAGGTCCGGATGTCGGAACGGCGCATGCGCGGCTTCCTGCGCGTCGGGCCGGACGGGCTCACCACCGATGAGGATCTTGAACACTGGATCGGTGTTGCGATGGATTACGTGGGCGAAATGCCGGCGAAGGAGAAAAAATAGCCGCTGGACAGCTCAAACGCAGATTTGAAAAGCGCCCCCTTACACCGCAATAGGTGCCGATATATGCGGATGCGGATCGTAGTCGGAGAGCGTGAAATCCTCGTATTTGAAGGCGAAGAGATCGGACACGTCCGGGTTGATCGTCATGGTCGGCAGCGACCGAGGCGTCCGGGTCAGTTGCTCCCGGGCCTGGTCGAAGTGGTTGTGATAAAGATGCGCGTCGCCGAAGGTGTGGACGAAGTCGCCCGGCTTCAGGCCGGTCACCTGCGCGACCATCATGGTCAGGAGCGCATAGGAAGCGATGTTGAACGGTACGCCGAGGAAGACGTCCGCCGAACGCTGGTAGAGCTGGCAGGAAAGCTTTCCCTCAGCCACATAAAACTGGAACAGGGAATGACACGGCGGCAGGGCCATCTGGTCGACCAGCGCCGGGTTCCAGGCGGACACGATCAGGCGGCGGGATTCAGGCGTCTCCCGGATCATGCGCAGCAGGTTTGAAATCTGGTCGATGGAGCGCCCGTCCGGCGCAGGCCAGGAACGCCACTGGTAGCCGTAGACCGGCCCCAGTTCCCCGTTCTCGTCGGCCCAGTCGTCCCAGATCTTCACGCCGTGCTCCTGCAGGTAGCGCACGTTGGTGTCGCCGGCGAGGAACCACAGCAGTTCATGGATGATCGATTTCAGGTGCAGCTTCTTGGTCGTGACCAGCGGAAACCCTTCCGACAGGTCGAACCGCATCTGATGGCCGAAGACGGACCGGGTGCCGGTTCCCGTCCGGTCGCCCCGGTCGACGCCCTTGTCCAGGATGAGCTGCATGAGATCGAGATATTGCTGCAAGTCGCTGTTCCCGTGATGCTTCGGCTTTCGCCCTTATCCGTCTGTTTTTCAGATACCGGCAAAGTGCCAGATTCGCGAGCTTTAGCGCGAATCTGTGAGTCCATTTTCCCACTCTTTAGGAATTGCACCGGCCGGACAGAAATTATGCAGATCAATACACTGCCCCTTTTATTTGCCGACGCAAGACCCTATATCTGGCGTGCCGGTTCGCCGGCTATGGCAATAAATGGTCAGTGCAATAAACCTATCGGACCCGGGGGCGGTACCCGGCGCCTCCACCCAAGCGCATCGAGGACGGACAAAGTTCAGCGGTGTGTTTCGGCGGGGGCGAAACAGGATCGACGAGGGCGTAAAGACTGTGCTTTTGCTCGGCATGGTACCACCGACATCGGGCCATCCTAATAGTTGCAAATGACAACTATGCTTCGGACATGGCTGTTGCTGCGTAACGCAGTACCGGTCGTCCATTAAAGTCCTGTCGGGTAGCACCGTCAGGCGGGGTTCGGAGGCACCTGGCAACAGAAGCCTCCACTTTCTCCCGACCAAACGATAAAAAACCCCGTGAGGCGACGAATTGGGGCCTTTTCTTTTCGCGCTCCAGCCGTCAAATTGCATGAAGCCCTAACAAGTGACGACTCGGAAGCCAACGAAGACAAGATGTCCGAAGACCTACTCAGATACGACATCCTCATTCAGGACGCGCTGCGCGGCGCGGTGAAGAAGATCCTTGCCGAGGTGGGGCGCACAGGGCTTCCGGGTGAACACCACTTCTATATCGCTTTCGATACCAGGGCGCCGGGCGTGCGGATTTCCCAGCGCCTGAAAGAACGCTACCCCCAGGAAATGACCATCGTTCTCCAGCACCAGTTCTGGGATCTGGCCATCGGCGAGCATGCCTTCGAGGTCGGACTGTCCTTCGGCGGCGTCGCCGAAAAGCTCCTGGTGCCCTATTCCGCCATCAAGGGCTTCTTCGACCCCTCCGTTCAATTCGCCCTCGAATTCGATCCCGGCAAGACGGCCGAAGAGCTTCCCGAAGAACTTCTGGAAGCGGTTGAGGAACTCGCCAGGGTCGAGCAGGAAGAAGCCGAGAACGCAGCCGGCAACGACGAAAAGCAGCTGGCCGAAACCGCGTCTTCCGAGACGGGAACCAAAGAAAAGGCCTCGGCGTCCGATAAGGACAAGGGCGATGCCAGCGGTCAGGTCGTCTCTCTCGATGCCTTCCGGAAAAAGCCCTGACCGCAACCGGATAAGCTGATGAGCGCCGAGATCGTCAATCTCCGCCAGGCGAGAAAACGCAAGGCCCGTTCGCAACGTGAGGCCAAGGCGGAAGACAACCGGGTAAAATTCGGCCGGACAAAGGCGGAAAAACAGGCTTCGAAGCGCGAACGTACCGTCCTGGAAAAGACCGTGGACGGCCACAAACTGTCCGCTTCCAGCGACGAGACGCCGGACACTCCCACCTCTTCCTCTGATTAGGCTCGCTCGGCATGCCGCTGGTCAAAAGGTCCCTTTCCCTGCACGGCCACCGCACCAGCCTGGCGCTGGAGCCGGAATTCTGGCACGTGGTGGACGAAGCGGCCAGATCCCGGAAAATGGCGCTTGCCGCCCTCATAGCCGAGATCGATGACACCCGCGACCCGGAAGACGCCCTGTCGTCGTCGGTTCGCGTCTGGGCGCTCAACAGAGTGCTTTCTGACTCAAAAAACTAATTTGCACCGCCGTTGATGACAGGATCCGGCGGCCTGTTCAGTTCGGACGCCGGAATTCCAATTTCGCGGGCGATAAGATCATCGATCTCCTGCGGTGGCTCGAGCGGCGGCAGTTCCCCTGACGCCTGCCCTCCGGACGGAGCCGCAGCACCGGCGGGCTCAAGAACCATGGGACCGCCGCCCTGCGCGTTCTGAGAACCGATGACGGAGCGGATGCGGTTGGCAAAATCCGCCGGATCGGTACCGGCTTCACGGCGCGGCTTTTCTTCAGGAGCAGCGGTGACGTCATTCCGGCTCTGGTCCTGCGGCAGCCGGGTATCGCCACCCTTCGCCGGAGCGGCCGCGCCGCCGCCGGCCGCATTCCCGTTCGGAGCGGGGCTGTCCTTCTCGCCTCCGGCCGCAGCCGCCGCTGCAGCGGCTGCCGCGCGTTCGGCTTCTTCCGCAGCCCTCGCAGCCGCTTCCTCGGCTTCGCGCTCGCGTCGCGCCCTTTCATGCTTGATCCGCTTCATTTCGCGCAGCAAGCGGTCGCGTTCCAGGATTTCCGCCTGCAGTTTTTCAACCCTTTGCACTTCCTTTTCGAAGGCGCGCAGGGTCAGGAAGGCGGTAAAGGGAGAGATGTCGACCGTTCTGACCGGCGCTTCGACCGGACCGCTGAAGACCAGGCCGACCTGCGGCTCCGCGCCGGTCACCGCGTTCTCCCCCGGATCCACCTTGACCGAGAAGTCGCCGTTCAAGGTCCAGTCGTTCAGATTGACTTCCGCTGACCCGAAAACATCCGCGCGGCTGGAATCGACCACCACATTGCGTGCGCTCAACCGGCCGCCGATCAGCGAGACCGTCCCTTCGATCCGATCGAAGCCGAGGCTGCCGGCCGCCATGTGGTTCAGGAAGACCTCCCGGATCTTGTCGTCATGCAGGTCCAGCCCTGCGTCGACTGCCCGGATCACCAGCGGAAAGGCCTGCGGATTGATACCCCTGAGTTCACCGTCGGTGACCGCGAAGGTGCCGCCGCCCGTCAGGCCGGACACGATCCCCGATATGGTCCGGCCGCTGCCCTGATATTCCAGGAAGAGGTCGAACGACCCTGAGGCCACCGGCCGGTCGTTGTGGGTCCAGACCAGATCGCGCACCGAGCCCCCGGTCAGCTTGATCGTTCCGGAGACCGCCCCCTCCGCCCCGGACCGGCGAATGGCAAGCGTACCGTCCAGCTTGCCGTTGGCGTAGGTGCCGCTCAGGCCGTCGAGACGCAGCATGGTCGGTGTCAGCCGCAGCTCCGCCTTTGCGCCCCCGATCGTGTCGGTGTAGTCAACGGTCATCCGGTCGGTGGAAAGCTGAAGCGTCAGGTCCGTTTGCGTCAGGAGCGGCGCCCCGAAGGCCCCGTTCGGCCAGAGGCTGGAACCGTCGCCGGCGGAAAACCACTGATCGGTCCCAAGGATCGCTTCCGACAGGAACCTCAGGTCGAGCGCGCTCAAGGTCAAACTTCCCTTCAGCCGCCGATTGGTTTCACCTTGGACAGGTTCGAGGTCTCCGGCCAGATTTCCATCAACAGTCACGCCTGCGACCTTGCCCTTGAGTTTCGACACCTCGATCTTGCTGCCTGTTCCGCTCACATCGAAATCAAGGCTGGCATCGATGTCGCCCGCCATCACCGGCAGCACCCGGCCGAACAGCAAGGCATAGGGAGCGATATCCGGCGCCGACGCCGAGACGGAAAGCCGGTAGTCCGGCTCTTTGTCCTTTTGAAGCGTCACCCGTCCTTCAACCCCCAGGGTCGCGTTACCGGCAGACGCGCTTAGCGAGACATCGAGGCCGTCTTTCGGGCGGCCGATTGCTGTCAGATGCACTTCGCCGGCGCCAAGGCTGCCGACCGGCAGAATGGCAAATCCCAGTTGCCTCAGGATCTGGTCTCCGCTCGGGCCGGAAAGGCTCAGGCCAAGGCCGATCTCCGCCGAATGCCACGCATCGACCCGACCATTGAAATTCATGTCGAAGTCGGTCTTGGCGCCGCCGGCATCGCCGCTCAGCTTGAAGTCGACCTGGCTGACCCCGTCCTGCGCGGACGCTTTTAGGTCTGCCTGGAAATGGGCCGGAACCAGGTGCCCGGACGCCCGCTCGAGGCGTCCGACCAGGGCATTGTCCGGCAAAACGCTGCCCAGCACCGCCGTGATGCCGGTCAGGTCGGTCGCATTGAGTGTTCCGGCCAGGCGGCCTTCCGGCGCGGACAGGATGTCGTCGATACGGCCGCTGACATCCACTTCGGCTCCGGCCAGGTCTTCCGCATAGAGCCGGTCGATCCTGAGGCCGTTCTGCGAATATTCCGCTTCCAGCGACAGGCCTTTGCCGTCCACGCCGCGCACGCTGACTTCGCGTGCCTGCACCCTCAAGGAGACATCGAGGTCTTTCGGCCCGTCATCGGGGCGTTCGAAAAGGCCGGCAAGCGTCTCGACCTGGTCGATGTCGAGCTTGTCGGCATCAAGACTGAGCGAAAAGACCGCATGGCCCGAACGCGGCTTCTGATAGGAAAGCCCGCCGGTCGCTTGCGAACCCGCCAGGTTCAGGCGCAGATTGTCGAGCGCGGCCCCGTCGGGAACGAGACTGAGCCGCCCTTCCATCGAGATCGGCTGGATCGTGGAGGCGCCCTTGCCTTTCTGCCGCCACCAGGCGGCAAAGGCGCCCGGCTGTTCGGAGGATATCGACACGCTGCCGCGGTAGGTGAGATCCGGCTGCAGGCCGAGATCGCCCTGCGTGGCAATCACCGTCCGCCCGGGCATCCGTCCGGCTAGCCTGGCGACGCGCCATCCGCCGAGCGTGGTCTCAAGATCGAGTTTGACATCCTGGGCCAACCCGCCGCCGACGACGATGGCCGGAACGTCGAGCGCGATCACCCCGTCCATATCCGGGATCGGAACCGCCTTGAGGGCGGCAATCAGCCGGGAAGACGCGTCATCCACGGAAACCGGCGCCTGAGGGCCGCCGCCGAAGATCCGGTCGAGATCGACCTGCTTCGAGCGGCCGCGAATTTCAAAGTGCCTCTTGCCGGAATAGGCAAGCTCCGCGCTTCCGTCCAATCCGAGGACCCGGTCTTCCGGACCATAGCGAAACTCGAAAGAGGGAACCTTCAGCCCGTCCACATTCGCCGAAAACGCGCCGTCCGTCTGCCAGGCATTGTCTTTCCGGTCCTCGTCCTGGATCGAGGCCAGCGAGAAATTTCCCTCATATCCGGGAACGCCATTCTCTTCAGACAGCGTTCCGTCGACCGACAGGTTGATCGGCCAGGCGGAAGGCGTGACCTGCCCCTTCACCCGGATTGATCCGTCGTCCAGCTTCCGGCCGGTGGCAAGCCGCAGGCTGTAGGGCTTGCCGTCGTATGTGGTGCTGCCGTCGATCTTGAACGGTCCCGCCAGGGTCCTTGCGCTGATCAGGAGATTGCCGTTGTCGAACCGGTGGGTTTCGCCGTTGCGCGCATCGATGATCGACACCGCCCCGTCAACGATGGAAATCCGCTCAAAAGCGACATCCTCTGCCGGCAGTTCGCCGAGAACGCCGTCGGACGTCTTCGCCGTCAGCCAGTCCAGGCGCCCGCTTTCGTCAAGCGACAGGGTCAGATGCGGGCGGTCCAGCTCCATGTCGAGCACCCGGACCTCTCCCTTGAGGAGCGGCGGCAGTTCGATGCGCATCTGGAAACGGGAAACGACAAGAAGCGGATCTTCCGCTTCGCCGACGCGCACATCGGTGAAAGTCACTGCAGGGGACGGCAGAAGACGGATATCCGCATCGCCCAGAACCGTGACCT
Organism: Roseibium aggregatum; assembly: GCF_014692675.1. GTDB lineage: Bacteria > Pseudomonadota > Alphaproteobacteria > Rhizobiales > Stappiaceae > Roseibium > Roseibium aggregatum_C. Next base: position 13,143 of record NZ_JABFCZ010000015.1, read on the forward strand.
TGTGCCCGAGCGCCTGTTCCGCGTATTTTTCGAAGGTGGAGCGGTAAATGGTCCAATCGACAAAAAACGGCCCTACCAGTGCCGTTACCAGCACCAGAATGATCGCGACGCCAATCGTGATGTAAACCGAATTCAGGCCCTGCTCTCCTTGCTTGCCGGTTCAAAAACCCCGGCGCGTCCGGCGATTCGGAAGTCTATCATGACATAGGTACGATCTTGCCGGGATTCAGGATGTTATCCGGATCAAGTGCCCGTTTGATGGCAGCCATCATATCGACGCCGCCGCCATGCTCTTTTCGAAGGTATTTCATCTTGCCCTGTCCGACCCCGTGTTCGCCGGTACAGGTGCCTTCCATTTCGATTGCCCGCCAGTTGAGACGTTCGACGAAGGCCTCCGCCTTGCCGACCTCTTCGTCATTGTCTTCGTCGACAAGCACCAGCACATGGAAATTGCCGTCCCCGACATGGCCGACGACGGTCGCCAGCAACCCCTTCGACTCAATGTCCTGCTTGGTTTCGGTCACGCATTCCGCCAGGCGCGAAATCGGCACGCAGACATCGGTCGCAACCCCCTTGGCGCCGGGGCGCAGCGTAAAGGACGCCCAGTAGGCGTCATGGCGCGCCGTCCACAGGTTGGTGCGTTCTTCCGCCCGCGTCGCCCAGTCGAAGGGGCCGCCGCCATATTCCTCGGCAATGGCGCCGAACAGTTCCGACTGTTCCTTCACGCTCGCCTCACTGCCGTGGAATTCAAGGAACAGGGTCGGCGTCTCCTTGAGGGTCAGCTTCGAATAGATGTTGCAGGCCTTCACCTGCTGCTCGTCCAGAAGCTCGATGCGGGCGACCGGAATACCGCACTGGATCGTCGCAATAACCGCCTGACAGGCCGCTTCGATGCTCGGGAACGGGCAAACCCCGCCGGAAATCGCCTCCGGCTGGCCGTGGAGGCGGACCGTCAGTTCGGTGATGATGCCGAGCGTGCCTTCCGAACCGACCATCAGCCGGGTCAGGTCGTAGCCGGCCGACGACTTGCGGGCCCGGCCGCCGGTCTTGATGACCTCGCCGGAAGCGGTGACCACCGTCAGACCCAGAACCGCATCCTTCATGGTGCCGTAACGCACCGCATTGGTGCCCGATGCCCGGGTTGCCGCCATACCGCCGAGGCTTGCGTCCGCCCCCGGATCGATCGGGAAGAACAGGCCGGTGTCGCGCAGGTAGCTGTTCAGTTGCTTGCGGGTGACGCCGGCTTCGATACGGCAGTCGAGATCCTCCGCGTTCACCGCCAGGATGCGGTTCATACGGGAAAGATCGATCGAAATGCCGCCGCCCGGCGCATTGACATGACCTTCGAGCGAAGAGCCCGTGCCGAAGGGAATGACCGGCACCTTGTGTTCCGCGCAGATCCGCACCACGTCGGCGACCTCTTCGGTACTTTCGGCAAAGATCACCGCGTCGGGCGCCTGATTGGGCAGCCACGTCGTGGTGTGGCCGTGCTGCTCGCGCACGGCCTGCGACCGGGAACAGCGCTCACCGAATTTCTGGGTCAGTATATCGACGACAAGTGCGGTGCTCGCCTCGTTGCGTTCGACGGGAACCTGCAGAGCGGCCAAGGACATGGTTCGACTTCCCTTATCTTATTTTATCTGGTTCTACCGGACAGCGTTTCCGCTTTCGCTTGAGAATATGTTAGGCCAGTTTCCGAAGGTGAAAGTCAAGCACGCTTGGCGCCGCATAGAAGGAGGAATTATGTCCGTTACCTGGCCGACGCAGATGGTCGAAAGCTCACGAATGACCGTCCAGGACGATTGGATCGATTACAACGGTCATCTCAACATGGCCTATTACGTCGTCCTGTTCGACAGGGCCTGCGACGAGGTCTTCGAAAAGCTGGGGCTCGGGGAAAGCTACCTCAAGGAGCGCAACGCCTCCTATTTCACGGCCGAGACGCACATCTGCTATGTCCGCGAACTGGCTGCAGGCATGCCGGTGACGGTGCGCCTGCAACTTGTCGACCACGACGCCAAGCGCTGCCACTTCTATCAGGAAATCCATCACGCGGATGAAGGCTGGCTTTCGGCCACCAACGAGCAAATCAGCCTGCATGTGGATATGGGCGCGCGCAAGGTCGTGCCCTGGCCGGAAGACATTGCCGAAAATATTCAAGCGCTCGCCGACGCCCAGTCCGGCCTGCCGCGGCCCGAACGCGCCGGGCGCCATATCGAAATCAAGCGAAAGCCGGCTTGATTCAAAGCCGTTCCGGGCCCGACGCCGAAGCGGGGCCCGGAACGATCTGAAGGCTCAGCCGTAGTGGTTGGCCACGACCACTTCGGCGATTTCCTTGGAATCGACCACGCCGACGACGTCGTCCGGGCGCGGAATCCGTCCGTCACCCGCCACGATGATGGCGTAGGTGCGGCTGCGGTTGTTCATGCGCGAAATGACGGAGTTCAGGATGTTCGAGGCCGGGGCGATCACATAGTCGCTCGACAGGACCCCACGCAGCGTCTGTTCGGCAAATCGGTCCGCCCGATAGGGAATGGTACCGAAGCGAACGAAGCCGGCGATACGCGCACCGTCGGAAACGATGATATGGGCATCGCCCTCCTCCCCAATCGCGGTAATCGCCTCCTGGATCGGCATGTCGATCGGCAGGATCTTGAAATTGGTCGCCATCACTTCCTTGATCGGCTTCACCAGGTACATGTTGGTGTGCCGGTTGACCGGGATCGGCCGACCGCGGTGGCGCAGCTTGATGGTGTAGATGTTGTCCACCACCAGCCAGCGACGGACGCCGACGGCAATGGCCACGGCAAGAACCAGCGGCACGATGACGTTATAGTCCCGCGTCATTTCGAAGATCATCACGATGGCGGTCATCGAGGCGCCGGTGGCGCCGCCGACCAGCGCGCCCATGCCCACAAGCGCGAATTCCGCTGCGATGAACCCGTGCTCGGGAAACAGCTTGCTGCCGATCACGCCGACAACGGCGCCCAGCGTGGCTCCGATGAACAGCGACGGCGAGAAAACACCGCCCGACGCACCCGAACCCAGGCTGACCGAGGTTGCCACGATTTTGGCGGCGAGCAGGGCCCCGAGCAGGACAATCGTATAGGGCGTCGCATTCAGAATGTCCTGAATGGTCGCATAGCCAACGCCGGCGGTGTGGTAATTCCCCGTCGTGACGAAAAAGGCATAGCTCAGGCAACCGATGATCAGCATGCCGATGATGTTCTGCGTGTATTCGTTGCCGGGCAGTTCGGGGAAAATGTCCTCACACCAGGCCAGGGTGCGAATGAAGGCCCAGGACGCAATCCCCGCCGCGATGCCGAGGAACGCGTAGGCGAGAAGCTGAACCGGATCAATCGCCTCGATGGCCGTTATATCGGCGACCGGCACGATGAAGGCCGGATCGAGACCCAGGGTAATACGGCCGACATAGGTGGCGGTCGCCGTCGCGACGACAACGGGAAGAAACGTTCTGCTGCTGACTTCCGGCAGGAGCATTTCCACCGCGAACAGCACGCCGCCGAGCGGCGTGTTGAAGGTAGCGGCGATACCCGCCCCGGCGCCGGCGGAAAGCAGCGTGATCTTCTGCCAGCGCGCCAGGCGCAGCTTCCGGGCGATCGTGGAACCGAACGACGCACCGATCTGGATGATCGGGCCTTCGCGACCGACCGATGCGCCACTGCCGATGGAAATGGCGGATGCGAACGACTTGACCACCGCGACGATGCCACGCACGTCGCCTTTGTTGTGGTAGATCGCGTACATGACTTCCGGAACGCCGTGGCCCTTGGCCTCGGGTGCGAATGTCTTGACCAGGAAGACGACGATCAGGCCGCCCACGACGGGAACCAGGATGATGAGCGCTCCGAGCGGACTGGGCGCATCGAACTGGTTCGCGTCATAGACGGCCGAAATCGTTCCGTAATAAAAAAGATTATGAACAAGAGAGATCAGGTATCGGAAGAAAACAGCGCCGGCGGCAGCGACAATGCCGATTGCAAAGGCAAGAATGCAAAGCATCGGCACGGAAAAGACGCGGTCTTGTTCTTCGGATGATGTAACGGTTTCGGCGGCAGGAGAATTCGACTGATCAACTACAGACATGAATAGCCAACATTTATGGGCAACGGGTGACGGTCTAGGGCGAGTTCTCACCTGGCTCCGGCCCCGTAAGGAGCGATCGAACAGCGAGGAGGCTGCCCTGAAGTCAGGAATGGTCCCTCTCCTGAACCTGCAGCATTCGAAAATCAAGGGAAAAGCTAAGAAAATTTATATTTGTCTGCGCAATTTTCCGGCAAAGCCCTAATATTTATCCAATATTGGAATGATACCGCCCCGCTTAGGTAACCCTATGCCTGAATGGCTTTTGTCCGTCATCCGCCGTCTCGGCCTGATCAGAACCGGGCTGAATTCGATCCCTGCGGGCATCCGGCTGAACTTCAATGAATTCCTGGCGCAAAAGCGGCCGATCATCTGGCTGTTGGCGCTTTGCATCGGCGCGATCGTGTCCTGGGCGGCAATCCTGTTTCGCGAAGCGATCGGCCTGGTTCAACTGGTGTGGCTTGGAACATCAAGCGAAAACGTCATCACCGCGCTGGCCGACCTGCCCTGGTATGTCGTCGTCGCCGCCCCCACGGTCGGCGGCCTCATCGTCGGACTGTTGCTGCAGTATGTCCAGCCGACGAAGCGCACCTACAGTGTCGCCGATGTCATCGAAGCCCGGGCCAGAGGCGTCGAGGAACTGATGTTCAGACCCGGCATCCTGTCCGCGCTGATCACCACCCTCTCCCTCGGCTCCGGGGCAAGTGCCGGCCGTGAAGGTCCGGTGGTTCATCTGGGTGCGACCATCGGTGCATCCCTCAGCCGGCTGTTCCAGTTGCCTGCATCCGCGCGGCGCATCCTGCTTGCCTGCGGCGTCGCCAGCGCGGTATCCGCCTCCTTCAACGCCCCGATTGCCGGCGTTCTCTTTGCCCACGAAGTGATCCTCGGACACTATGCCTTGTCCGCGATTTCTCCGATCGCGATTTCCGCCGTCACCGGCACGGTTTTCTCGCGGCTCTGGTTCGGAGATGTCGCAGCCTTCGTCATCCCCGGACACCAGATCACCTCCTATTGGGAATTTCCGGCCTTCGCCCTTCTGGGCGTCACCTGCGCCGTCGTGGCCATCTGCTTCCAGTTCGCCCTGATCGGCACCGACTGGGTCGCCCGCAACATTACGATGCCGCTTTGGGCAAGGCCCGTGGTCGGCGGCTGCGCCGTCGGCACCATTGCCCTGGCCTATCCGGCGGTCGTCGGCGTCGGCTACGAGGCGACCGATGCGGCGCTCAAGGACCAGTTGCCGATCTCCATGCTGCTGTCCCTGCTGATAGCCAAGACGGCGGCGACCGCCATCACCCTGGCGTCCAGGTTCGGCGGCGGGATCTTTTCGCCGTCCCTCTATCTCGGCGCGATGGCCGGCGGGGCCTTCGGCCTGATTGCCGCCTCCGTCTTTCCGCAGATGGCCTCCAGCGAGGGGCTTTACTCCATCCTCGGCATGGGGGCCGTGGCCGCAGCTGTCCTCGGCGCCCCGGTCTCGACCACGATGATCGTGTTCGAACTCACCGGCGGCTATACGCTATCCATCGCCCTGCTCCTGACCGTCTCCATTGCGACCGGCATTACCCAGGCCTTCCACGGCCGGTCCTATTTCCACTGGCAGCTTGCCATGCACGGGGTAATGGCGACGGAGGGTCCGCACCGGTTCCTGAGCACCTCCGTCAAGGTCCGCGATTTCATGGACCCGCCTCCGGAAGCGGAAGAAGACCGCACGTTCAGCATAGAAACCGGCGGTCCCTACCTGCATGCGACCAGCTCGCTTGAAAGTGCATTGAAGACCTTCAACGAGACGGGACGTGACAAACTGCCTGTGATCGACATCAACGATCTGGAGACGGTCATCGGCATCGCCCACCACGTCCGCGCGCTCAGCTATTTCAATTCGGCGCTGATCGAGGCCGCCGAGGAAGAGCACCGTTAAGCTCGGGGCAGACCGACCGGAACCGGCATCACTGCCAGCGGCGGGCGGGATCCAGCGGCTTCACCTTGCCCACATTCGGCTGTCCGGTAAACCGGCCGGTGCGCATTTTCCAGTTGTTGATGGCGTCATGGATTTCCGCCTGACGCCAGCGCAAACCCGGCAATGAGAACGGATCGAACCCGGCCCAGGGCAGGAAGGGATTGCGCCTGAGCGACCCGTAGATGCCGAGCCGGACGGTCGGCTTCGTGCTGATGCCGCGCGCGTGGAACCCGTGGGTATCGGCCACCACCAGCGTGTTGGCCGGGACCGCGACCTTCACCGGCTCCCGATAGCCGAGGCGGGCCAGGTCCTCGTCGGAAATCCGGAACGAACCGAGCGTGTGCATGGACCTTTTCTGGGAACAAGCGGCAATCGCCTGCTCCCGCTCCCAGGCGAGCCGTTCCGGCGTCAGCCGGTGGGAACCGGGCACATAGGTGAACGGTCCGCCGTCCTCGGCGACGTCCGACAGGAAATACCAGCACTTCGCCGTCGGCTGAAACGTGTCGGAGTGAAACACCGTCTGCGGGTCCCGCTTGCCGCGGTCCGGTTCGGCGAACACCGTATGGATGAAGGTGATCGGGTCCGCATTGCTGGAGCTGACATAGCGCAGCAATCCCTGGAACAGCCGTCCGGTGACAAAGGCGCCGAATTCGGGCAGGTCCTGCAGCATCTGGCGCGTGATCGGCGTGAACCGGGTGACCGTATGCCCCTGGAGCATCTCCTGGGCGGAAAACGCATTGTCCTCGACCTCGCGCCTGAGCCGTTCGAACGCGTCAGGCGGAAGCACGTTGCGACACACCACATAGCCGTCGCGCCCATAGGCCTCGGCATGCTCCGGCGAAACCAGATGCCTTATCTGCCAGCGGCGGAATCCGGCCATCCGCTGGGCCAGCTGCAACCGTTTTTCATGCAGGCCGTGCTCGTTCAACCAACGACTGCCGATGACAGGATTGGTGGCGAACGACTTCGCGCCCGTTGCCAGCTCTGCTGTCCAGAGCGGCATTCTCAACAGATCGATCGCCCTCATCAGACCCCCTGAATGATAGCGTTCGTATATTAATTTGCGAGATTTTTACGTTAGGTCAAGTTTTGAAATGCCGCTAAATCGGCTTGGTCACACCTTCCAGCCAGGTCCTTGTTTTTTCATCCAGAAGCGGGCCGACCATCTCGAAAACCCGTTTGTGATATCCATTCAGCCAGTCACGTTCGCCGGTAGTCAGAAGCGACACTTCGACAAGCCTTGTGTCGATCGGCGCAAGGGTCAGGGTTTCGAAGCCGAGCATGTTGCGCTCACCGCCCTCGATGGGGGCCGCTTCGGTGACAAGTTCCAGGTTTTCGATCCGGATGCCGTATTCTCCGGCCGGGTAATAACCCGGCTCGTTGGACAGGATCATGCCCGGCTTCAGGGCCACGGTCCCGGTCTTTGCAATCCGCTGCGGGCCTTCGTGAACCGACAGATAGGACCCGACCCCGTGGCCGGTGCCGTGATCGAAGTCGAGGCCAGCCTTCCACAGATCGATCCGGGCCAGCGTGTCCAGCTGCGCGCCGGTCGTCCCTTCCGGAAACCGCGCAGCGGAAATCGCGATATGGCCCTTGAGCACCAGGGTGTTATTCCGCTTCATCTCGGCGGACATATCGCCGACCGCAATCGTCCGGGTAATATCGGTCGTGCCGTCCTCGTACTGCGCGCCGCTGTCAATCAGGAACGGTTTTCCGACCGGTATCGGCCGGTTGCTCTTTTCGCTGACCCGGTAATGACAGATAGCCCCGTTGGGACCGGCACCTGAAATCGTATCGAAGGAAATGTCCTTGAGCGCCCCGGTTCCCGCCCGGAACTCTTCCAGCTTCCGGGCTGCGCCGATCTCGTCGAGTTGACCCGTCGGCGCGACCTCGTCGAACCAGCACAGGAACTGCGCATAGGCGACCGCATCGCGCAGATGCGCGGCGCGCATACCCTCGATTTCTGACTGGTTCTTGATCGCCTTGGGCAGGAGTACAGGGTCCGTGGCCTCGATCAGGGATCCGCCGCCTTCCGTTATGGCCGTCGCAATCGCTTCTCCAGCCAGCCCAGGATCGATCAGGACCTTCTTTCCAGCCTTTCCAAGACCTGCAAGCCCGGCCTTGAACCCCGACGGTTCCTCGATTTCGGTCAGCTTTTCCAGTGCGTCGCGTACCGAATTGGACAGCTTGCGGCCATCGATGAAGAGTGTTGGACGGCCTTCCGCAGGGACTGTCGCGAAGGACAGTGGCAGCGGTGTGTGCGGGACATCGGCTCCGCGAATATTGAACAGCCAGGCAATGGAATCGGGCTGGGTCAGGACACAGGCATCCGCCTTCTTGTCCATGATCGCTTTCTGGATATCCGCGATCTTGGCGTTCGCGGATTTCCCGGCGAGCGATTCCGGATGAAGCTGCACCTGCCCGAGCGGCGGCTTCGGACGGCCTTCCCAGACCGAATCCAGCGGATTTTCCTCAACAGCAACCAGATCTGCCCCGGCTTCTGCGCAGACCTCACGCAATTTGCGGACCTCGCGCACCGTATGCAGCATCGGGTCGAAACCGAGTTTCTGGCCCGGCTTCAAAAGTCCGGCAAGCCAGTCGGTCAGCGGTTCGTTGATCAGGTGGTGCGCCGGAAAGACGCCCATGTCGACCTGCTCGCGCACCTGGATGGTGTAGCGCCCGTCGACGAAGATCGCTGCCTCATCGCCGAGCACGGCGGCAATCCCGGCCGAGCCGGAAAAGCCCGTCAGCCACTGCAGTCTGCAGTCGGAGGCAGGCACATATTCGCCCTGATGCGCATCGGCCCTCGGGATGAGGAACCCATCCAGGCCACGGTGCTTGAGTTCTGCCCTGAAAAGGGCCGCACGCGGCGCTCCGCAGGAGGGATCGGCAAGATCGTCAAAGTTCTGAAACATGCCGGAAAGCTAATTCCTCACCCGGCACCGATCAAGCTGGATAATTCTTGCCGGGAGAGAGAATACGGGAAAAACCAGTCGCCTTATTTTGCAGCGCACCATTCATCTCGCATATGCGAAAAACGCAGAACTGGCATGCAGGATTGCATCTACCTCATACCGGAACCTGCACCCATATTCAGGTCAACAAAACAAAGGCAGCGAATCCCCTGGAGGATGCGCCCGTTCACTTCAAGCATGGAGAACTCCCATGGCAATGACCACCACCTTCAGCGGCGCAGGCCGCTCCACCTCCACCGGCTTTGTGCGCCGCGCTTTCGACCGCATGATCGATGCCCGCTCCAAGCAGGCCCGCCGCTACGTCAACGGCTACCTTCTGTCCCTTGACGACGCAACGCTTGCCGCTCACGGCTACGACCGTGCAGAGCTGGAACGCGAAGGTTCTTCGCCGATCATCTTCTAAGCAGGATATCCGGCGTAACAATAAAAAGAAGCGCGATGGCCCGGCCACCGCGCTCTTTTTTTGCCTAGGGTCAGGACCCATTAATTTTGCTCATTCTGTTTGCCAGGGAAGGTTGGAATGAGCGTAAGAGCGAGCGCAGGACAGGTATTCCCTGTTCAAGCTCGATTTTGCGGTCAGGTCGGCCTTCCCTGGCAAACCCGTAGGGCGGGGCGTCGTTGCCTCCTGACAGCGTTAGAGACCCTTGAAAACCGAATGGTTTCCTGCGGCTCTCTGCCTTGTCAGCAGACAAAGCCACTCCCGCAGAATGTGTAAGATTAATGAGTCCTGACCCTTGGCTTCGGGAAAGCCCGCCGGTTCAGGCGTCTTTGCGCCCACGCACCAGCGTCAGTGTCAGCCAGCCGTCTTTCTGGCGCGACCGGGCCAGGTGAAATCCCTGGCAGCGGTAGGCGAACAGGATCCGCGGCCCGTCCTCAATCCGCAGACCCGAGAGCACCAGGGTCGCAACATCGGCGCAATGAGCCCCGATGGATTTGGCCATCTGCATCAGCGGACGCGCCAGAATATTGGCGATGACAAGGTCGAACGGCCCGAATTCGCCGAACCGGCGGTCTTCCATGCCGTTGGCGGTAAAGGTCTTCACGAGAGGCCCGACACCGTTCAGGCGGGCGTTCTCCGCTGCCGTCCTGGTCGCAACCGGATCGATGTCCGTTGCAAGAACGGGATGGCGCGCCAGATGGGCGGCTGCAATCGCAAGCACCCCGGTTCCGGTCCCCAGATCCAGAATGCTGTCATAGGACCGCATGGCGAGAAGCCGGTCGAGTTCTTCCAGACAGCCGGCCGTGGTTCCGTGATGTCCGGTCCCGAAGGCAAGGGCCGCCTCGATTTCGAGGCCGATGGCGGCCGGCGGAACCTTGTTCCGGTCATGAGAGCCGTGCACCACGAAGCGGCCGGCCCGGACGGGCGCCAGACCCTCCAGGCTCTTTTCCACCCAGTTGATGTCCGGCAGTTCTTCTGCCTCAAGAGGGGCGGCGAAGGCGTCCGCGCCCACCCGGTCGCGCACCTGGTCCGCAGCTTCATCCGGTTCCATGTCGAACAGCAGGATTTCGGCAGACCAGGTCTTCCCGTCGGCCGACGCTTCATAGATCGAAACCGGATTGCCGTCGTCCTCGAAGGCCCGTTCCAGCACATCGGCAATGCGCTTGGCTTCCGTCTCGCCGGCCGTGATCCGGACCCTGATCGTCTTCATGACGCACCCCTTGTCGCGCGCTCCGCGCCTCTTTGCATGGCAAACTGAAGCCGGGGTATAGCGGGGGACGATTGCATTCGCCAGTTCAAACCGCCGCCGGACGTGTCCGGGAGCTCAAAAGAGGCACGACGACCTTCGAAGGATTTGCAGGAGTGGCCAACCGCTCCGATAACAATCGGGTGACGGCAGATCGCCCAGGTCTGGCCCTCAGTTGCATTTGCCCTAACTCTCGGGAAAAGCTGATTTGGAACGGCCGCTTTTCGGGAGGATACGGAATGGCGCAAGAGACTTTCATTCACGATCCGATATCAATGCACCGACCGCGAACCGGCCTCATCGGCTTTGCCCTCCTGGCCGTCTTCCTCATTCTGTCCTCAACGTTGAGCGTCAGGGCTTCGGAGGAAAAAGACGCCCTGTTCGCGGCTCTGAAGTCGGCGCCAACCGAAGCGGAAGCACGTCTGGTCGAGGACCAGATCTGGTGGTTCTGGCTCGGCGAGGCCCCGGACACCGAAACCCGCCATCTCGTCGACGAAGCCATGCGCAAGCGCGACAACTACGATTTCGAAGGCGCCCGCCTGCTGCTCAACGACGCCGTCAAGCGCGCGCCCGACTACGCGGAAGTCTGGAACCAGCGGGCCTTCATCCTGTTCCTGCAGGACAAACTCGACGAGGCGCTGGAAGATGCGGACCGGGCGCTGGAACTGGAACCCCGCCATTTCGGCGCGCTCTCCGGCAAGGCCCACATCCTGATGCGGCAGGGGCGCGTGGAGCTCGGCCAGAAAGCCCTGCGCCAGGCGATCGAGATCTACCCCTTCATCAAGGAGCGCAACATGTTGATCGAGCCCAAGGGTGAAGACCTCTAGCGGCCGTTAGTGCCGCTCGACAAAACTGTCGATGACTTTCTTGAGCCCGGCTTTCTCGAAGTCGATGGTCAGCTTGTTGCCCTCGATCGATTTGATCGCCCCATAGCCGAACTTGATATGGAACACCCGCTCGCCGAGACAAAACTCCGACGGCGTGTCGCTCACCGACTTGGCGACCAGTTCGCCCTCGATGGTGAGCGGTCCCTGGCGCTTGGTGCGCGCGGAGCGGTAGTCGTTCCGGCTTTCGCCGAAGCCGTCGCCGGACCGGGAGGCCCGCTGGGCGCGCTGCCAGCCCGGCGTCGAATAGGAGCCTGACTGGAAGGGATCCCGGTTGTCGAAGCGCGAGGCGCCGTAGCCTCCGCCGCCATAGCCGCCGTAGCTGGACGAAGCTTCCGCTATTTCCACGTGTTCCTCGGGCAATTCGTCGAGAAAGCGCGACGGCACCGTCGACTGCCACAGGCCGTGAATGCGCCGGTTGGAGGCGAAATAGATCTTGGCGCGCTTCTTCGCCCGGGTAATGCCGACATAGGCCAGACGGCGCTCTTCCTCCAGGCCCGCGCGGCCGCTCTCGTCGAGCGCGCGCTGGTGCGGAAACAGACCCTCTTCCCAGCCGGGCAGGAACACCGTGTCGAATTCCAGGCCCTTGGCCGAATGCAGCGTCATGATGGAAACGGCGTCGTTGCTCTCCGCGCTGTCCCGGTCCATCACCAACGAGACATGCTCCAGGAACCCTTGCATGGATTCAAACTCTTCCATGGAGCGGATGAGTTCCTTGAGGTTGTCGAGCCGGCCCGGCGCCTCTGCCGAACGATCGGCCCGCCACATGGCTGTATAGCCGCTTTCGTCCAGGATGATTTCGGCCATTTCCGTGTGGGAGACCGCATTGATCTGCGCCCGCCAGCGGTCCATGTCACCGAGCAGGTTGCTCAGCGCATTGCGCGCCTTCGGCCGAAGCTCCTCGGTCTGGCACAGCTGGGCGGCCGCCTGCATCAGCGGAATGCGTTCGGCCCGCGCCAGTTCGTGCACAAGCTTCAGCGTCGCCTCGCCGAGGCCCCGCTTCGGCGTGTTGACGATGCGCTCAAACGCCAGATCGTCCGCCGGCTGCACCACGCAGCGGAAATAGGCCATGGCATCGCGGATTTCCATGCGCTCGTAGAAGCGCGGACCGCCGATGACCCGGTAGTTCAGGCCGAGCGTGACGAAGCGGTCTTCGAATTCGCGCATCTGGAACGAGGCGCGCACCAGAATGGCGATGTCATTGAGCGCATGGCCGTTGGCCTGCAGCGCCTCGATCTCGTCGCCAATGGAGCGGGCCTCCTCTTCGGAATCCCAGACGGAGGCGACCGACACAAGATCGTGGTCCGGCTCTTCGAAATCGGTGAACAGCGTCTTGCCGAGCCGGCCCTCGTTATGGGCGATCAGGTGCGAGGCGGCGGCCAGGATGTGACTGGTGGAGCGATAATTGCGCTCCAGCCGGATGACGGTCGCGCCTTTGAAATCGTGCTCGAAGCGCAGGATGTTATCCACTTCCGCCCCGCGCCAGCCATAGATCGACTGGTCGTCATCGCCCACGCAGCAGACGTTCGGATTGCCCTGGGCCAAGAGGCGCAGCCACAGATACTGGGCGATGTTGGTGTCCTGATACTCGTCCACCAGCATGTAGCGGAAACGGCGCTGATAGTCCTTGAGGATATCCGGCTGGGTCTTGAACAGGGTGATCACATGCAGCAGAAGATCGCCGAAGTCGCAGGCATTCAGCACCGACAGGCGGTCCTGATACTCCGCATAAAGCTTGCGGCCGTTTCCGTTGGCAAAAGCGCGGGCCTCGCCCTCCGGCACCTCCTTGGGCGTCAGCGCCCGGTTCTTCCAACCGTCGAGCATCGAGGCGAAGGCCCGCGCGGTCCAGCGCTTGTCGTCGAGGCCTTCCGCCTGGATGATCTGTTTGATCAGCCGGAGCTGGTCGTCGGTGTCGAGAATGGAAAAGCCCGATTTCAGCCCGACCAGTTCCGCATGGCGGCGCAGGATCTTGACGCAGATGGAGTGGAACGTGCCGAGCCAGGCCATGCCCTCCACATTGCCGCCGATGAAGGAGGAGATCCGCTCCTTCATCTCGCGCGCAGCCTTGTTGGTAAAGGTCACCGCCAGGATTTCCGACGGCCGCGCGGCCCCGGTCGCGAGAATATGCGCAATCCGGGTGGTCAGGACCCGGGTCTTGCCGGTGCCGGCCCCGGCGAGCACCAGAACCGGACCGTCGATGGTTTCCACCGCCAGCCGTTGTTCCGGATTGAGCCCGTCGAGATAATCGGGCGCGCGGCGCGCCGCCATCGCCCGCGCAGCAATCCCGCCGCCCTGTCCGCCACCATGACTGCCAGTCGGGCGCGCAGGTGGCGCCGGATCGAAACCCGGCTCGATCCGTTCCCAATCATCCGAATACCCGTTCGGGTCTGCCATTACTTACTTTCGCGAATCTGTGAGATCTCAAGAGAACAATATAGCAACGAACGGCCCGAGAGCGAGGCTTGAAGTGAGAGAATTTGCGGGAAAAGCGTGGAAGTTCAATTCGGGCAGATGTCGGTCTGAATGAAGCAGGATAAATGTTCTAGACATTCAGACTTTCGAGCAAGTCGAGCCACTCGGGATTTTGTTTTTCGATTAGCTGGATTTTCCAGGGGCGACGCCATCGCTTCAAACGTTTTTCCATGGCGATAGCTTCGTCGATACGATCGAAGATTTCGAAAAAGACCAGCCGAAACACCTGGTGTTCCTTCGTAAAGCCGCTCGCATCTCCAGAGCGATGCTCCAACACCCTCCTCGCGAGTTCATTGGTCACACCGACATATAGCGTCCCGTGCTTCCGGCTGGCGAGGATGTAGACGTAGTAAGGCATGCGCGATTCTGGATTGTAAGGACCGAACGCGCAAGCTTTACATATGCCAATATCCCGCCGGTTCTGACCGCATAGTGGAATGACTAAGGTGCCCCCCTGACGTCACCCCGGGCGGAACGAAGTGGAGACCCGGGGCCTACTCATTCGCAGAGAGTCGACGAATTATTCGGAACGGCAGGCAGCCTCGAAAAACATCCAAAGGTTCAGCAAGCGGAGTGGCGAGTAGGCCCCGGGTCTCGCGTTGCTCGCCCGGGGTGACGGTAGCGGGTTCCCTATCCCCCCACCAATTCAAACCAGTCGTCCTCGGAAATCACCTCGACGTCCAGTTCCTGCGCCTTGGTCAGTTTCGAGCCGGCGCCCGGGCCGGCGACGACGAGGTCGGTCTTTTTCGACACGGAGCCGGAGACCTTGGCGCCGAAGCGTTCGGCCATGGCCTTGGCCTCGTCGCGGGTCATGCGTTCCAGCGATCCGGTGAACACGATGGTCTTGCCGGCAACCGGACTGTCGCCCGCGTCGATCTTTTCCGCGTCCTTCGGCGTGACCTGTTCCAGAAGCGCCGTAAGCTGATCCCGGTTGTGGCTTTCGGCAAAGAATTCGGTGACCGCTTCGGCGACGATCGTGCCGACACCGTCGATGTTGTTCAGTTCCGCCCAGGCGTCGCTGTCATGGTCATGCGCCTTTAGCATTGCCTGGTAGAAAGTCTCCCACGAGCCGTAGTAGCGCGCCAGGAGCTTGGCGTTGCCCTCGCCCACGTGGCGGATGCCGAGGGCGAAGATGAAGCGGTGGAGGTCGATCTCGCGGCGCGCGTTGATCGCCTCGAACAGGTTGCGCGCCGACACCGCCCCCCAGCCTTCCCGGTTCCTGAGCTTGGTCAGCGCCCGCCGGTCGCGTTCCTCGAGGGTGAAGATGTCGGCCGGCGCCATCACCAGCCCGTCCGTATAAAAGGCATCGACCTGCTTGTCGCCGAAGCCCTCGATATCGAAGGCGTTGCGCGAGACGAAATGCTTGAGCTTTTCCGTCGCCTGGGCCGGACAGATCAACCCGCCGGTGCAGCGGCGCACCGCATCCTGACGGCCGGTCTTCGGATGGATCTCGCGCACCGCATGGCTGCCGCAGGCGGGACAGACGGTGGGAAACTCGAAGGGCTCCGCATCAGCGGGGCGCTTGTCGAGATCCACATCGATCACCTGCGGGATCACGTCGCCGGCGCGCTGGATCTTCACCGTATCCCCGATGCGCAGGTCCTTGCCGCCGCGAAGCGGCTCGCCGTCCTGGCCGATGCCCTTGATATAATCCTCGTTGTGTAGCGTCGCGTTGGAAACGACCACGCCGCCCACGGTGACCGGTTCCAGCTTGGCGACCGGCGTCAGCGCGCCCGTCCGCCCGACCTGGATTTCGATGTCATTCAGGATGGTGAAGGCCTGTTCGGCCGGAAATTTGTGGGCAATCGCCCAGCGGGGCGAGCGGGAGACGTAGCCGAGCCGCTCCTGCAGATCCAGCCGGTCGACCTTGTAGACGACACCGTCGATATCGTAGCCGAGCGTCGCCCGCTCTTCCTCGATCCCGTGATAGACGGCAATCAGCTCATCGACGCTTTCGCACAGCTGCATTTTCGGATTGACGGCAAATCCCCAGGCGCCCATGGCCTCGACCATCCCCATCTGGGTGTCGGCGGGAAGCGAGGTCATCTCACCCCAGGCATAGGCGAAGAACCGCAAGGGGCGGGACGCGGTGATGTCCGGGTTGAGCTGGCGGAGCGACCCGGCGGCCGCATTCCGCGGGTTCGCGAAAACCTTGCCGCCGTTGGCCGCCATGCGCGCGTTGAGCGACTGGAAATCCGCATGGGCCATATAGACCTCGCCACGGATCTCGGCCACGTCCGGCGCCTTGCCCTTCAGCTCGGTCGGAATATCGGCGATGGTGCGCGCGTTGGCGGTGACGTTCTCGCCAACCGTGCCGTCGCCGCGGGTGGCCGCACTTACCAGCTTGCCGCCTTCGTAGCGCAGCGACAGGGACAGGCCGTCGATCTTGGGCTCCGCGGTCACGCCAAGCGCGCCCATCAGCGGATCGTATTTCAGAAACCGCCGGACACGGCCGACGAAGTCGCGCACGTCGTCGTCGTCGAAGGCATTGTCCAGCGACAGCATCGGGATGCTGTGCGTGATCTTGCCGAAACCGGACGTCGGCTCGACGCCAACGCGCTGGGACGGGCTGTCTCCCCGGATCAGCTCCGGAAACCGCGCCTCGATCTCGTTGTTGCGCTTGCGCAGCGCATCGTATTCGGCATCGGAAACGGTCGGCGCGTCCTCGGCGAAGTAATGCTTGTCATGCTCCGCGATTTCCGCCGCCAGGCGCTTCAGCTCGGCCTCCGCCTGTTCCAGCGTCAGCGCCTCCACGGCAACAGCGGCAGCGGAATCGGATTTTTCGGTCATTGTGGCCCCATTCACCCAAACAGACATCGCCGGCAAATATCGCCGGAAGCGGTCAGCCGGTCGCTTCCGTGATCAGCTTGCCGGCCGCAGCACGCGCTTCCTCGGTAATCACGCTGCCGGCCAGCATGCGGGCGATTTCCTCGCGCCGGTGGTCTTCGTCGATCCGGCGTACCCGGGTGGCCACCCGCTCCGGATGGGCCTCTTCCTTGGCGATCAGGAAATGACCGGCAGCGCGCGCGGCCACCTGCGGCGCATGGGTGACCGTCAGCACCTGGACATTGGCAGCAAGCCGGGCAAGGCGCACGCCGATCGCCTCCGCCACGGCACCGCCCACACCCGTATCGATTTCGTCGAACACCAGCGTGGGCGCAGATCCCTTGTCGGCCAGCGAAACTTTAAGCGCCAGCAGGAAGCGCGACAGCTCGCCACCGGAGGCCACCTTCATCATCGGTCCGGGCTTCGTTCCCGGGTTGGTCTGAACGTAAAACTCCAGCTGATCGATGCCGGTCCGCGACCGGTTCTCCGGATCGCTCGTCATTTCGACGATAAACCGGGCCCTCTCCAGCTTCAGCGCCGGCAACTCCTGACCCACGGCCTTTTCAAGCTGCCGTGCCGCCTTTTCCCGCGCCTTTGAAAGGGCACTTGCCTTCTTGTCGTAGGCCTCGCGGGTCTTGACCGCTGTTGCCTTCAGCGCCGCCAGTTTGTCCTCGCCCGCGTCCAGGTCGGCAAGATCCTCGCTCATGCGGGCGCACAGCGCGGCCAGTTCGTCGACCGGAACTGCAAATTTGCGCGAGGCCGCGCGCAGGGCGAACAGCCGCTCCTCGGCCGCTTCCAGTTCGCGCGGATCGAAATCGGTCTCGCGCACGGCGGCTTCCAGGCCGCTGCGCGCCTCTTCCAGATTGTCGAGCGCATTGGCAAGCGCGGTAACTGGACCGGTCAGGAGGGCGGGCGCCTGCTCCGTCTTGCGCTCCATGCGCCGAAGCAGGCTGGCCAGTTCCGGGATCGGCGACGATGTTCCGTTCAGCGTCTCGTAAGCCTCGTTGAGATCGCCGGCGATCTTTTCCACCTGCATCATGGCGGTCCGCCGGGCAGCCAGCTCGTCCTCTTCGCCGGACTGCGGGGCAAGGGCGGTGAGTTCGCTGACCGCGCTCTTCAGGTAGTCTGCTTCCTGACGCGCGGTCTCGATCCGCGCCTCATGGTCGCGCACGGCCTTTTCCGCGGCACGAAATGCCTTGTAGGCCTCGCCGAGCGCCTCCACGTCGCCGGTCAATCCGCCGAAGGAATCGATCAAAAGCCGGTGACTGTCCGGGTCGACCAGGGCGCGGTCGTCGTGCTGGCCGTGGATTTCGACGAGAAGCGTGCCCGCCTGACGCATCAGGCCGACGCTGACGGGCTGGTCGTTGATGAAAGCGCGGGTCCGGCCGTCGGAGGTCTGGATCCGCCGCAGGATGAGATCGCCGTCGTCATCGACGTCGTTTTCCCGCAACAGGGCACGGACCGCATGATTGCCCGGCACGTCGAAAACGGCCGTCACCTGCCCCTGGGCCTCGCCGTGGCGCACGAGATCCGCATCTCCGCGCCCGCCGATGGCAAGCGACAGGGCATCCAGCAGTATGGATTTGCCGGCGCCGGTTTCACCGGTCAGCACCGACATGCCCGCGGCAAAGTCGAGATCGAGACGGTCTATCAATACGATGTCGCGAATGGACAGCGTGACCAGCATGGACGGAAAGCTCCGAATCAAAGCAGAGAACTTGTACCTATCATGTATCTTGATGGTATGAGCCGATCAGACCGGTTACAAGCCGCAAAACGCAAGCCGTGCGGCTCTCATTTCGGGCACGCGATCGTGGCTTAAAGCACGTTGACCTTCTTGAACGCCCTGCTGATCCAGCTGCCGGTATCCTCGGACGGCTCGTACCCGCCCTTGGTGAGCAGCGAATAGGCGTCCTTGTACCACTGGCTGTCCGGATAGTTGTGTCCGAGAACGGCGGCCGCCGTCTGCGCCTCGTTGACCACCCCGAGCGCGTAGTAGGATTCGGTCAGGCGGAACAGGGCTTCTTCGACATGGCGCGTGGTCTGATAGTTGATCACGACGGTCTTGAACCGGTTGATCGATGCAATGTAATTGCGCTTCTTCAGGTAGAAACGCCCCACCTGCATCTCCTTGCCGGCAAGCTGATCCTGCGTGATCAGCAGTTTCTTTTCGGCATCGGAGGTATATTCGGAATCGGGATAGCGCTGGATCAGTTCCCGGAAGGCGGACATGGCCTTTTCCGTCATTTCCTGATCGCGGGTGATGTCCGGCATCTGGCGGAAATAGGACTGGCCGATGATATAAAGCGCGTAGGCGGCGTCGTTGCTGCCCGGATAAAGCGTCAGGAACCGTTTGGCCGCGGAAATGGCCTCAGTGTACTTCCCTCTGGTGAAGTTCAGATAGGCAAGGTTGACCAGCGACTTCTTGGCGTATTCGGAATAGGGATAGAGCTTGTCGAGTTCCTCGAACTTGTCGCCGGCATCGCGCAGCTTGCCTTGCGCACGCAACGCCAGACCCTCGTTGTAGAGAACCTCCGGCGGCGTGTCGTTCAAGGCGAGGTCATCGACCTCATCCTTCGAAGCACAGGCACCAAGCGTCAGGGAAAGTCCGAGAAGTGCGACATTCAGGAATGCGGTGGTTCGATTGCCGCCCCGTTTAACCGGACGCAGGTCCTTAAGCTTCACCCTTGCACTCCTTCCCCGGGATCCGGTCCTGTCTGATATAAGGCTCCAGGCCGATCCGAAACGGTCTTCTACATTGCTCGACGGGGATGTTTAGCGGAAATCAAAGGCCTCCGTCACGCCCCAAGAGCGTCATGTGTCGTTTTTTTTAAGCTTTTTTGTGGCGGAGAGTAAATTTCAGCCGCCTTGCCTGCTTTAAAAGACCGGAGTTCCCGGGCTCAGGAAACGTCCGGGCCGAAGGCGGCTGCGGCGAGACCGGCGTTTTCCGCATGTCCGATTTCCCGGAACGCAGGCGCTTCGACGATCTCGTACGCGCTCTTGTCCTCGAACAGCTTGGCGAGAATCGCATTGTTCATCTTGTGCCCGCCCTTGTAGGAGCGGTAGAGGCCGAGGATCGGGAGGCCGGCAAGCGACAGGTCGCCGACGGCATCCAGCGCCTTGTGGCGGGCGAATTCGTCCGGCCAGCGGGTTCCTTCCGGATTGAGCACCTTGTCTTCGGCGATCGCCACCGAATTCTCCAGGGACGATCCGAGCGCAAAGCCCATCTTCCAGAGCTGCTCGACGTCCTTTACGTAACCGAAGGTACGCGCACGCGACAGGTCTTCGCGGAACACCAGCGGCGTCAGGTCGGAGGCAAACGTCTGGCGGCCAATCAAAGGCGTGTCGAAATCGATGGTGATTTCGAAGCGGGTGCCCTCGTAGGGCTTGAGTTCGCACCATGCGCTGCCGTTGTCGACACGAACCGCCTTCTTGATCTTGAGGTAGCGGCGGCCGCGGTCCAGATATTTCACACCCACCTGATCGATGGCGTCCACGAATGCGGCGCTCGAGCCATCCATGATCGGCATTTCCGGGCCGTCGATTTCGACGATCAGATTGTCGATCCCCATTCCGGCCAGGGCTGCCATCAGGTGTTCGACGGTCGACAGGCCGTTGTCGGACGGATCGCCGAGCACGGTCTGAAGGGAGGTCTGGGTCACCCGGTTCCAGAGGGCGGGAATTTCTGCCGCGTCATCCTTATCCGTGCGCTGGAACACGATGCCGGTGCCCGCATCGGCTGGCAGGAGCGTAATAGTCGCCGGTTTTCCGGAATGAACACCAATGCCGGTAAGCGTTACCTGATCTGCAAGAGTCGTCTGGCGATCAATGTGGTTGGTCATTCTGCCCCGGCCTTTCGATTTCGCATCTGGAAACCCGTTCGAAACACACGCTTGCACATTACGAACTGTTAACGATTGCGTCTTGGACAGGACCATACTCGAGTCCGCCCCGGGACATGAAATAAAGCTTTATTACGTTTTGTAACGCGGCGCAGCATCGCAACGCCTTGAATTCAATCAATAAATTTTGACGTAACGGAAACAGCCCGGAGCATTGCTCCGGGCTGTCCACAAGGGAAGAAGGCAAAGCCGCGAATCAGTTCGACTGTCTGCGCAGGAATGCCGGGATTTCCAGCTGTTCGTCATCCGCCGCAGACATCGGCTTGGGCGCGGCCCGTCCGGTCGCATCGAGCTGACCGGAAGCGCCTTCCGAACTCGGCCGGGGCGCGGGAGCCCTCGGAGCCGCGGGACGTGCGGCAGCGGCCGGAGCCGGAGCAGGCTGCTGAACCTTCGGTTCCGCATGGTGCTCATGATAGCCCTCGTCTTCGTCATGCTCGTCCCGGCGGCCGAGACCGCTGGCCAGCCGGCGCAGAAGGCCCATGGGACGGCGTTCCTCGTCGTACTCGTCATGATGAACATCATGAGCAGGTGCAGGTGCCGCACGTTCCGCCATGGCGGGTTTCGTTGCAGCCGGCTCGGCCGCGGCCTGCCTTGCCTGGAGTTCCCGCTGAGCGATCGGCGGGAAGTCCTCGACCCGCGGCATGCGCGGCGACGGGCTGTGCTGTTCTGCCACCGGCGGGATATACGGCTTGTTGACCGGCTCATCCGCTGCGGCCGCAACCGGCGCGTCCGCTTCCAGATCCATGTTCGGCGTCTTGTCGCTGAGCATGTCCGGCGCGGGACGGAACGGCTTGATCTCAACATCAGGATCGGTCGCGCTCGTCACGCCGGCGGTGTCCGGAAGGGCGAGTTCGCGTTCCAGGCTGGCAACCGCCTTCTTGGCGGCTTCGTCCAGCGAAGTTGCCGGCTTTGCAGGCGCCGGTGCCGGTTCTGCCTTCGGCTTGCTCGCGATGACCGGTGCGGCCATCTGGTAGCCCAGGTCATCCGCCCCGGCTTCCCGGTCGATCCCGGTTGCAACAACCGAAACCCGGATGATGCCGTCGAGACTTTCGTCGAAGGTCGCCCCGAGGATGATGTTGGCGTCCGCGTCCACTTCCTCGCGGATACGGGTGGCCGCTTCGTCCACCTCGAACAGCGTCAGATCGTTGCCGCCGGTGATGGAAATCAGCAGGCCCTTGGCCCCCTTCATGGAGGATTCATCGAGCAGCGGGTTGGCGATTGCCGCCTCGGCCGCCTGCTGGGCGCGCTTTTCGCCGCTGGCTTCGCCGGTCCCCATCATCGCCTTGCCCATGCCGCGCATGACGGAGCGGACATCGGCGAAGTCCAGGTTGATCAGGCCTTCCTTGACCATCAGGTCGGTGATGCAGGCAACACCGGAATAAAGGACCTGGTCGGCCATGGCGAAGGCGTCGGCGAAGGTCGTCTGCGCATTCGCGATCCGGAACAGGTTCTGGTTCGGAATGACGATCAGCGTATCGACATTCTTCTGCAGTTCCTCGATGCCGGAATCTGCGATGCGCATGCGCCGGGCGCCTTCGAACTGGAACGGCTTGGTGACCACACCTACCGTCAGTATACCCTGCTCGCGGGCGGCCCGGGCGATGACCGGTGCGGCCCCCGTTCCGGTTCCGCCGCCCATGCCGGCGGTGATGAACACCATGTGCGAACCGCTCAGGTGGTCGTTGATCTCGTCGATCACTTCCTCGGCCGCTGCACAGCCGACTTCAGGCTGGGAACCGGCGCCAAGACCTTCCGTCACCGCCACGCCCATCTGGACGAGACGTTCGGAGTGGTTCATGGCAAGTGCCTGGGCATCCGTATTGGCCACGACGAAGTCGCAGCCCTGGAGGCCGGCAGTGATCATGTTATTGACGGCGTTTCCGCCCGCGCCGCCTACGCCGAAGACCGTAATTCTCGGCTTCAGCTCCTGAATGTCGGGCATCTTCAGGTTGATGGTCATAGTATCCTCGCGACCCACTGGGGCACCCGAAACGGGGGCTCCCTCTTCTTCCCTAATCTCGTCAGCCGTCACCGGCGGTTCCTGTCCTTGGCTCATATCGTCAGAAACTTTCCCTGATCCACTGGCCGACGCGGGCCAGATAACCAGATTGCCCACCCCAGCCAGTACGGCGGTTCTTGTGCTCGAACTGCTCGATCTGTGCGACCTGGGGATAGATGAGAAGACCGACCGCCGTAGCGAATGCCGGTCCTTTCGCAGCTTCAGGAAGGCCGGCGACGCCTAATGGCCGGCCCAGACGAACGTTACGCCCCAGGACGCGGCGCGCAACTTCACTCAAACCCGTGAGCTGACTGGCTCCGCCGGTCAGCACAATCTGTTTGCCGACGCGTCCGGCAAAGCCGGAGGCCGTGAAACGGTCCCGTACGAGTTCGAGAATTTCCTCCACCCGCGGGCGGATGACACGGGTCAGCGCCGAGCGGGGGATCTGATTTGGCAGATCGCCGTCGCCTTCCAGCGGCGGAACGGTCAGCATGTCCCGGTCATCGGAACTGCTGACGATCGGAGACCCGTGCAGGGTCTTCAGCCGCTCCGCATCCTGCAGACGCGTGGCGAAGGCCCTGGCGATGTCCGTGGTCACGTGATGCCCGCCGACGGCGATGGCATCCAGATGGACCATCTGGCCCTCGACGAACACCGAAAGCGTCGTCGTGCCGCCGCCCATGTCGATACAGGCGACACCGAGTTCGGTCTCATCGTCGACGAGCGTCGACAGGCCGCTGGCAAACGGCGTGGCGACCAGGGTCTCCACATGCAGATGCCCGCGGTTGATGCACAGTTCCAGATTGCGCACGGGCGGCACTTCGGCGGTCACCACCTGCATATCGACGCCGAGCTTGTGGCCCATCATGCCGCGCGGATCGCGGATGCCCCGGTTGCCGTCGAGCGAATAGGAAATCGGCAGCGCATGGGTCACGGCCCGGCCCTCGGTCACCGAATGGGACGACCCGGCCGACAGCACCCGCTGGATATCGGCTTCCGTGACGGATTCACCGGCAAGCGGCACCCCGGCGGAGAAGATCTCGCTCTGCAGCCGGCCGCAGCTCACGTTTGCAATCAGCGATTCAACAGTGACACCGGCCATGCGTTCGGCCGAATCCACGGCCAGCCGGATGGCATGTTCTGCGGCATCCATGTCGACGACGACGCCGGACTTGATCCCGCGCGAGCGCTGATAGCCGTAGCCGAGCACCTCGACCGAATGGGACCGGCCGGACAGGACCGCGCCCTCGTCGCGCGGCGTCAGCTTGGCGATCAGACAGCAGATCTTGGTCGAGCCGACGTCGAGAACGGACATCACGACGGCGCGGCGCCCCGGCAGGGGCCGCATGCGCGGCAGGTAGAGGTTGGACCGGGACTTCTTCATGTGTTGTGCCCCCGGGCCGAAGCCACCCGACCATTGCCCTTGCCGGCTTCCTTGCGCCGTTCCAGGGCCTCATCCGACAGCCGGACGACGACCCGGTCCGCCAGGCGCATGTCCACCGCGACGATGTCGCGGGACAGGAGCCCGTTCTGCGCATCCATGGCCACGACGTCCGCAAGGGCCGCATCCATGTTTTCTTCCGGCAACCGGATTGAAATGCCGTTTTCCAGCATCAGGTCCCAACGTCTTTCGCCGACCAGAAAGGCGGCGCGAACCCGCGAACGCAGTTCCGGCACTCTTTCCAGGGCGGTTATGATTTCCTTGGCGTGATGTTGCGCGCCGTGGTTCACGACAAGCAGCAGATTGGCATAACGGCCGTCGACATCATCGGTAATCACGTCCCCGGCCTCGTTGATGATCGAGACCACATCGCCGCGCTGCCACAGCGCGTAAGGAACGCGTTCTTCCAGGTTGACCTGGATTGTTCCCGGATAGAGCTTCATCACCGATGCGTTCTTTACCCAGGCGATATCGGTCAGCCGCTTTCTGGCGGCATCCGCGTCGAACAGGGCCAGCGACGAGCCTTCCTGGATTTCAAGCGCCTCCAGGATCTGGAACTCGTTGGTTTCCCGCTGGCCGGACAGCTTGACGGCCTCGATCTCGAAGCCGGCAGCCGACAGGAGCGCATCGGAAACCTCCCGGCCGTAACCGCCGAGGATAATGCCGTAGGTGATGGTGAGGCTTAAGAAACCGAGGGCCGCCACGGACCCGGTCCAGTGCGGCAGTTCCGCAAGGCGGCCGGCGGCGCGCCAGACAGGCTGGCGATGCAGGCGTGCGACGCCACGTCCCCGCGGAGCCAGTTCGGCTTCCATCGGGGTCAGGTCGTTCTGCCTGTTTTTGCGCCTTAGCGACAGCAACTTGCGTCCTCTACCATCCAACTGACCAGGTCCTTGAAACTCATCCCCTCATGGGCCGCCATATCGGGCACGAGAGACGTCGGCGTCATACCTGGTTGCGTGTTCACTTCGAGACAAATCAGTTCGCCGGTACCGTCTTCACGTTCGTCGAAGCGGAAATCCGCGCGGGACACCCCGCGACAGCCGAGAGACTGATGAGCCTCGAGTGTCAGTGTCTGTATTTTTTGGTAAACAATCGGTGAAATTTTTGCAGGAAGGATGTGTTTCGAGCCTCCTTCCAGATATTTCGCATCATAATCGTAGAAACCGTGACCGACCGGCACGATGTCGATGACACCCAGCGCCCTGTCCCCCATGACGGCGCAGGTCAGTTCCCGTCCCGCAATGAACCGTTCACACATCAAAACGTCCGGATAGGGCCAGTCGGCGCGGGTCAGTTCCTGCGGCGGATAGTCCTGGTCCTCCTTCACGATAAGGACGCCGAAACTCGATCCCTCGTTGATCGGCTTGATGACGTAGGGAGGCGTCATGGGATGCTCCCGGCCGATCTCGTTCCGGTTCACAATCAGGTGTTCGGTCACCGGCACCCCGGCCGCCGCCATCACCGCCTTCGCCTTGACCTTGTTCATGGCAAGCGCAGACGCCATTACCCCCGAATGGGTATAGGGAATATTCATGACCTCCAGGATGCCCTGGATGCAGCCGTCCTCCCCGAACGGGCCGTGCAGCGCATTGAAGGCGACATCGGGCGCGACCTCCTTGAGGACGGCGGCGACATTACGGTCGACATCGATCTCGCTGACCTTGTAGCCGGCCTCCTTCAGCGCCTTGGCGCATTCGCGTCCGCTCGACAGGCTGACCGGCCGTTCGCTGACCCAGCCGCCCATGAGAACCGCCACGTGTTTTTGCGCCATCAGCAGGCCTCCTCAAGTTTGTCCAGGAAGGGCGCGATCGCCCCTTCGGGACCGAATTCCCCAAGTCGCTTTATTTCCCATTCCAGCCGGACCCCGGAATGCTCCAGGACCCGCGCCCGGACCGTTTCGCCCAGAAGCTCAAGGTCGTGTCCCGTGGCGTTGCCGGTGTTGATCATGAAGTTGCAGTGCAGTTCCGACATCTGCGCGCCGCCGATGGTCAGTCCCCGGCAGCCGGCCGCATCGATCACCTTCCAGGCGGACGTGCCTTCCGGGTTCTTGAAGGTGGAGCCGCCGGTCTTTTCCCGGATCGGCTGGGCCCGTTCGCGGTGCGCGACGACGTCATCCATTTCCTTGCGGATCTCCGCTTCGTCGGCGGGCGTGCCCTCGAAAACCGCTTCGGTGAAGATCAGGTCTTTCGACGCCGCCGAATGCCGGTAAGCGTAGCCCATGTCCGCATTCGTCAGGACATGCCGGTTGCCCTGCCGGTCGATGGCGACAAGTTCCACCATCCGCTCGCGGGTTTCCGTGCCGTGTGCGCCGGCGTTCATGCGCAGCGCCCCGCCCAGGCCGCCCGGGATCCCGGTATAAAAGGCAAATCCGTCCAGTCCCGCTTTGGCTGCCGCTTCCGCCAGGCGCTTGTCCGGCACGGCCGCCCCGGCGCGAAGCCGGTTGTTGCCAATCTCCTCGATCGCCCCGAAGCCCTTGGCGCTCAGACGGATGACCACGCCCTTCAGCCCGCCGTCCCTAATCAGCAGATTGGACCCGAGGCCGACCGGCAGCACCGGAACGCCTTCGGGAAGTTTTTTCAAAAAGGCAGCCAGATCTTCTTCGTCGGCCGGCTGGAACATCAGCTGCGCCGGACCGCCGACACGGAACCACGTGACCGCCGAAAGCAACTGATTCGCCGTCAGTTTGCCGCGAATGCCTTCAGCCAGATCCGGATGGATGTCCAGGAGATCGGGAAAACTCACGCCGAACCTCCAAGCTGCTGCTTCAGCTGGTCGGGAAGCGCATAGGCCCACTGCGTGATGTTGCCCGCTCCCAGGAACACGACATAGTCGCCCGGCTCGGCAATGTCCGCGACCAGCTTGGCCAGTTCGTCCGGATTGTCGATCGCCTGGGCGGACCGGTGGCCGCGGGTTTTCAGACCCGACACCAGATCCAGATGGCTGGCGCCCTCGATCGGCTGTTCGCCGGCCGGATAGACCGGCGCCACGATGACGCTGTCGGCATCGTTGAAACAGTTGGAGAACTCGTCGAACAGGCTCTTCAGCCTTGTATAGCGATGCGGCTGGACGATGGCGATGACCTTGCCGTTGGCGGATTCGCGCGCGGCATGGAGCACGGCGCGGATTTCCACCGGGTGATGGCCGTAATCGTCGAAGATCTCGATCCCGTTGACCGACCCGGTATGGGTGAAGCGCCGCTTCACACCACCGAAGGCGGCAAGACCCTTGCGCAGGTCTTCCGGCTTGACGCCGAGCTGAGACGCCACTGCGATCGCCGCCGTTGCATTGGAAACGTTATGCAGACCGGGCATCGGCAGCACGAGGCCGTCGAGTTCGGTCACGCTGTCGCTGCGCCGGTCGCGGATCGTCACGGAGAACGTCGATTTGCCGCCACCCATGTCGACATCGGTAAACCGGACGTCGGCCTGCGGATTGGCGCCATAGGTGACGATCCGGCGGTCCTCGATCTGGCCGATCAGGGTCTGCACTTCCGGATGATCGAGACACATGACGGCAAAGCCATAGAAGGGAACGTTTTCCACGAACTGGCGGAAGGCGGCGCGCACACCGGCAAAGTCGCCGTAGTGGTCGAGATGTTCCGGGTCGATGTTCGTCACCACGGCAATATCGGCGGGCAGCTTGACGAAGGTGCCGTCGCTCTCGTCCGCCTCCACGACCATCCAGTCGCCCTGCCCCATGCGTGCGTTGGTGCCGTAGGCGTTGATGATGCCGCCGTTGATCACGGTCGGGTCCAGATTGCCCGCATCAAGCAGCGCCGAGATCATCGAGGTGGTCGTGGTCTTGCCGTGGGTGCCGCCGACCGCAATCGCCTGCTTGAAGCGCATCAGTTCGGCCAGCATCTCGGCGCGCCGGACGACCGGGATCAGCTTTTCGCGGGCGGCAACCAGTTCCGGATTGTCCTTCTTGATCGCCGAGGACACCACGAGAACTTCCGCATCCCCAAGGTTTTCCGCCGCATGGCCGACAGTCACCTTGATGCCGTGGTCGCGCAGGCGCTTCACGTTGGCGTTGTCGGCCATGTCGGAGCCCTGGACCTCGTAGCCGAGCGTCTTCAGCACCTCGGCGATGCCGCTCATCCCAATGCCTCCGATGCCGACGAAATGCACCGGGCCGATATCCTGCGGCATCTTCATGCGCCGTCTCCTGTTTCAAGTTTTTTCTTTTCGGCGATCCGTTCCACGAGATCCGCAAGCCGTGCGACCGCATCCGGCTTGCCCTGTCCGAGCGCGCGCTCCGCGGCGTTTGCCAGCAGTTCCGGTGCGTGGAAGAGCCGTTCAAGTTCCTGTGCCATGCGTTCCGGCGTCAAATCGGCCTGGCGGATCGGCCAGGCCCCGCCGGCGGCTTCCAGTCCCCTGGCATTGGCGCTCTGGTCCTGATCGAGCGCATGCGGCAGGGGCACCAGGATGGAGGGCCGCCCCAGCACCGTCAGTTCGCTCACCGACGACGCGCCGGCGCGGCAGATCACCAGATGCGATGCCGCGATGCGTTCCGGCATGTCCTGGAAAAACGACTTGAGCTCGGCGTCGATCCCGAGGGACTGACAGGCCGCTTCGACTCGTTCCAGATCCTCCGGCCGGCATTGCTGCACCAGCTGGAGCCGTCCGCGCACCTCGCCGGACACATGCTTCAGGGCTTCCGGCATGAGATCGGAGAAAAACCGCGCACCCTGCGACCCGCCAAAAACGAGCAGATGAAAGGGGCCGTCCGGCGCCGGCGGCTGATAGGGTTTTCCCGATGCTGCAATGACGGCATCGCGGACGGGATTGCCGGTCTCCACCACCTTGGCGGCGAGATCGGCCGGCAATCCGGTCAGCGGGACACTGGTGGCAATCGCCGTCGCGCCCCTGGCCAGCATCCGGTTCGCCCGGCCCATGACGCCATTGGCCTCGTGCAGGATGGACGGCGTGCCGGTCAGCCGCGCGGCAAACATCGGCGGGAACGTCGGATAGCCGCCGAAACCGACCACGGCTTCGGGCTTGAGCGCCTTGATCACACCGCGCGCCTGCAGTGTGCCGCGCAGCAGGCTGAGGGCGGTTTTCGCAAGCGCCACCGGCGATTTCCCGCGCAGGGTTTCCGACGCGATGATGTGCACCTTGCGGGCCGGAAAGGCCTGGCCGTACCGGTCGGCGCGCTCGTCCGTGGCAAGCTCCACGGTCCAGCCCCGTCGGCCGAGTTCGCTCGCCAGTGCCTGGGCCGGGAACAGATGCCCGCCGGTACCGCCTGCCGTGAGAAGAATGGTTTTACTCATAACTGAACGAGCTCGGTCCTCACATGAGGCTTGAAGGCGAAAGGCGGCTGACGGTCACCGGCTCGCCGCGGGTCGGCCGCGGCCTGCGCCGGGTCAGCGCCAGCAGCGCGCCCGCGGTCATGGCCGATGACAGCAGCGATGAGCCGCCGTAGGAAATGAACGGCAGCGTCATGCCTTTGGGCGGCATGAGATTGAGGTTCACCGCCAGATTGATGGAAGCCTGCAGACCGAACAGGACCGTAAGCCCGGCAGTGGCCAACCTTCCGAACGCATCCTGATCCCTGCTCGCATGATTGAGCCCGCGGATAATGATGAAGGCGAAGACGGAAACCAGCAACAGGCAGGCGATGATGCCGAATTCCTCCGCCACCACGGCAAAAACGAAGTCCGTATGGCTGTCGGGCAGGATCCGCTTCACCGTCCCCTCGCCCGGCCCCCGTCCGAACCAGCCGCCCGACAGGAACGCGTCCATCGCCGTATCGATCTGGTAGGTATTGCCCGAACTCGGATCCAGGAACCCGTCCACGCGGGCGGCCACGTGCGGCAGCATGATATAGGCTGACGCAAGACCCATGACCCCGATCACGCCGAGCCCGGCGATCAGGAACCATGGCAGGCCGTTCAGGAAAAACAGCCCGGCCCAGACGGTCCCCAGCAGCATCGTCTGCCCGAAATCCGGTTGGGCAATCAGGAGCGCTGCGCAGATGATGTAGATCAGGATCGAGAACAGAACGCCGGGCACTTCCCGCCTGCGACCGCTTTCCGACAACAGGAAGGCCACCAGCACGACAAATGCCGGCTTCAGGAATTCCGAGGGCTGGATCGAAAAACCGAGAAGCGAAATCCAACGCCTCGACCCCTTGACCTCCATCCCGATGAACAGAGTCGCGATCAGCATCACCACGGACGCGATGAAGATCAGAAGGGCCGCCCGCCGGACCATGCGCGGCGTCATCAGCGACGCGGCCAGCATGACGGCAAGCGCCGGGCCGAGGAACAGCGCCTGACGCTTGACGAAAAAGAAGGTCTCGACGCCGATCCGCTCCGCAACCGGCGGGCTGGCGGCAAAGGACAGCACCACGCCACCGACCATGAGCAGGAAGAAGGCCGCAAGCAGGTAGTGATCCACGGTCCAGAACCACTCCGCAAAGCGGCTGCGATCGGCGCGGCTGACCATCAGGCGACCTCCTGGCTTGTGACGACCATCTTCAGGGCGCGGACCGCCTTGGCAAAGGCATCGCCCCTGATTTCGAAATTGGGATACTGGTCGAACGACGCGCAGGCCGGCGACAGCAGCACCGCCATCTCCGGTGCCGCGTCCTTTGCCGCATCTTCCGCAGCTTGCGCAACCGCCTTGTCCAGCGTCCCGCTGATCTCGTAGGGAACCTGCCCTTGAAGTGTTCCGGCGAAATCCTGAGCGGCCTCGCCGATCAGATACGCCTTGGCGATGCGCGGGAAGGATTCCTCCAGCGGCGCAATGCCGCCGGCCTTGGCGCGCCCGCCCGCGATCCAGTAGATGCGGTCGAAGCTGGCGAGCGCACGTGCCGCCGCATCGGCATTGGTCGCCTTGGAATCGTTGACGAACAGGATCCGCCCGGACCGGGCGATCACCTCCATGCGATGGTGCAGTCCGGGGAAACTCTTCAGCGCTTCGGCAATCTTTTCAGCCGGAACGCCAAGCGTTCGAAGAGCGGCGAAGGCGGCGGCCGCGTTCTGGCCGTTATGGTCGCCGCGCAGACTGTCGATCCCGGCAAGGCTCGCGACCCGGACCTGGGCCCCGTCATGAGCTTCGAACAGCTCTCCGTGGCTGGAATAGACCCCTTCCGGCAACTCCCGTTCCCCGGCAATCCGCCACAGGGGCTTTTCCGACATCTCCCGGCGGTCGGCAATGGCCGCCGACAACCGGTCGTCGACACCGACGACGGCCGTCTCACTGCCCTGAACCAGCCGTTCCTTGATCGCCGCGTAGTGCTCCAGGGTGCCGTGCCGGTCCAGATGGTCCGGAGACAGGTTCATGTGAATGCCCACTGTCGCGTCAAGTGTAGGCGCCAGGTCGATCTGATAGGAGGAACACTCGACCACATAATGCCGTCCGGGTGCCGGCGGCTCCAGTTCCAGAACCGGAATGCCGATGTTGCCGCCCATCTGCGTGTCATAGCCCAGGGTTTTCAGGAGATGGGCAATCAGCGCGGTGGTGGTCGATTTGCCGTTGGTGCCGGTAATGGCGATCAGCGGCGCCTCGGGGCATTTTTTCCGCCGCTCGCGGCAGAACAGCTCCACATCGCCGATCACCTCGATGCCGGCATCGCGCGCACGGTCCACCGTCCAGTGCGGCAGGGGATGGGTCAGGGGCACGCCGGGGGCCAGCACGAGCGCTGAAAAATCGTCCCAGTCGGCCTCGCGCAGATCCCGCGCGTTCAGTCCTTCCGAAACCGCTGCCTCGACACGGGCCGGGGCATCATCCCACACCGTCACCCGCGCTCCGCCGGCCACAAGGGCGCGTGCCGTCGCCATCCCGGAGCCTCCGAGGCCGAACAGCGCCACATGCCTGCCGTGGAACGAGGTAACCGGGATCATGCGTCTACCTCAGCTTCAGGGTTGCAAGGCCGATCAGCGCCAGGACGACGGAGATGATCCAGAACCGGATCACGACCTGGGATTCCGTCCAGCCCATCAGTTCGAAATGATGGTGGATCGGCGCCATGCGGAAGACGCGCTTGCCGGTCAGCTTAAAGGAAATCACCTGGGCGATCACGGAGACCGCTTCGAGAACGAACAGTCCGCCGACGATGGCAAGGACGATCTCATGCTTCGTGGCAACCGCGATCGCACCGATCATGCCGCCGAGCGCCAGCGAACCGGTATCGCCCATGAAGATGGCCGCCGGCGGCGCGTTGAACCACAAGAAGCCGAGGCCGGCCCCGATCACCGCGCCGCATATCACCGCCAGTTCGCCGGTCCCGGGCACATGGTGGATCTGCAGGTATTCGGCGAAGACCGCATTCCCCGACAGATAGGCAATCAGCGCGAAGGACGCGCAGGCGATCATCACCGGAACGATGGCAAGGCCGTCGAGCCCGTCGGTCAGGTTGACCGCATTGCCCGCGCCGACCATCACGAAGGCGGCGAAGGGAATGAAGAACAGCCCGAGATTGAAGGTGACCGCCTTGAGGAAGGGAAAGCCGATGGAGGTTGAAAACGGCTCGTTGTCGAGAAGCGTGACCACATAGGCCGCGGCAGCGGCAATCAGGAACTCCAGCCCGAGCCGGGCCTTGCCGCCAAAGCCCTTTGCGGTGGATTTCGTCACCTTAAGATAATCATCGTAAAATCCGATCAGGCCAAAGCCGACCGTCACCGCGATCACGATCCAGACATAGGGGTTGGACAGATCCGTCCACAAAAGGGCTGCGACAAGCGCGCCCGACAGGATCATCAGCCCGCCCATGGTCGGCGTGCCTTTCTTGGAAAGATGGCCTTCCGGCCCGTCAGCCCGGATCGGCTGTCCGTGCCCCTGACGCAGGCGCAGGCTGCTGATGATCCTTGGCCCGAACAGGAACACGAAGAACAGGGCCGTCATGATTGCCCCGCCGGTCCGGAACGTGATGTACCGGAAAACATTCAAGGCAGAAATCTGGTCGGCGAGTTCGCCGAGAAAATA
Source organism: Roseibium aggregatum (assembly GCF_014692675.1). Taxonomy (GTDB): domain Bacteria; phylum Pseudomonadota; class Alphaproteobacteria; order Rhizobiales; family Stappiaceae; genus Roseibium; species Roseibium aggregatum_C. Next base: position 46,312 of record NZ_JABFCZ010000015.1, read on the forward strand.
AAACATCCGAAGGTCCTCAAGCCGCCACGGTTTCGTCCGCAGGCGGATATTCCTTTTTCAGGGCCTCAACAAGGGGCCCCATCTTCGATCCGAGCGATCCCTTGATCATGATCACGTCGCCGGGACGCACATCTTCCAGCAACCGGTTGCGAAGCCCGGCCGCTTCCTCCGCATAGATCGCACGCTGGTGTTTGGGCAGAAGATCCCAAAGCGCATGCATATGCGGCCCCGAGCAATAGACCGTGTCGATCCCCGCGTCAGCGATATGGGCAAAGAGGCCGGCATGAAGCTGATCCGACCGTTCTCCGAGTTCGCGCATGTCCCCGAGCACCGCAATGCGCCGGCCCGGACGGGACACCGGCGCCTCGCTCAGAACCTCGAGAGCAGCCTTCATCGATGCCGGATTGGCGTTGTAGCTCTCGTCGATCACGTCGAAATAGCCATCGGACAGTTTCAGCCGGGTCACTTCCCCACGGCCCTTGGGCGCGCGCATGTCCGCCAGCGCCAGCCCGGCAAGCGCCAGATCGGCGCCCAGTTCGACGACGGCAGTGAGCACCGCGAGGCTGTTCTTCACATGATGGCGCCCCGGCGCGCCGATCTTGTAGGTGATCTCGTTGCCGAGGATGGACGCCTGCACGCTGGAGCTTCCCGGCTGGCGCGACACCTTCTCCACGACGGAATCCGCGCCGGCGCTCTCGCCGAATGTGTCAACGCGGGCGACACCGGCGGCGGTCGCCAGGAATTTCAGAAGATCGAACTGGTTGTTGTCCCGGTTCAGGATGGCAACCCCGTCCGGCTCCAGGCCTGCAAAGATCTCCGCCTTCGCCTGGGCGATCTTCTCGACCGAGCCGAAAAACTCCAGATGGACCGGCTGCACTGTGGTGATGATCGCCACATGCGGGCGCACCATCTTGACCAGCGGCGTGATCTCGCCGGCATGGTTCATGCCGATTTCGAACACCCCGTATTCGGTGTCGGCGGGCATACGCGCGAGCGTCAGGGGAACGCCCCAGTGATTGTTGAAGGAGGCAACCGACGCATGCACCTTTCCGGACCGCTCCAGCGTCAGCCGGAGCGCCTCCTTGGTGCCGGTCTTGCCGACGGATCCGGTCACCGCGACAATGCGGGCCTCCGTCCGGGCCCGGGCGGCAACGCCGAGCTGTCGGAGGGCTTCCAGCGGATCGTCGACGATCACATAGCGCCCGTCCCTGGGCAGATCGGCCATGCGCTCCCTGGCGACAAGCGCCAGCGATGCGCCGGCTTCAAGGGCGGCTGCGACGAAATCATGACCATCGAGGCGGTCGCCCTTGATCGCGACGAAGGCTTCGCCCGGCTGCAGCGTCCGGCTGTCGATGGAAATGCCGGTAATCGCATCCGCCACCTCGCCTGAGGTTTCTCCGCCGGTCGCTTCGACAAAGGCTTCGCGGGTCCACAGCGGTTCGGTCATCGGGCATCTCCCATGGCAATAGCGTCGGCCACGGCTTCGTGGTCGGAAAAGGGGTGTACCGTGTTGCCGACAATCTGGCCCGTTTCATGACCTTTTCCGGCCACGCACAGAATATCGCCCGGGCCGAGCAGGCGGACACCTTCGCGGATGGCCTCGCCGCGGTCGCCGATTTCAAGTGCGCCGGGCGCCGCCTCCAGGATCGCTTGCCGGATGGCCGCCGGATCTTCGCTGCGCGGATTGTCGTCGGTCACGATGACGATATCCGCCTTGTCGGCGGCAATCTTGCCCATCAGCGGCCGCTTGCCGGGGTCGCGGTCGCCTCCGGCGCCGATTAGGACAATAAGCTTGCCTTCGGCAAACGGACGCAGGGCCGCGAGCGCGTTTTCAAGGGCCTCCGGCTTGTGGGCATAGTCGATCACGACCGTGCCGCCGCCCGCTTTCTTGCCGGCAAATTCCAACCGTCCCGGCGCGCCCTTCAGGCTTTCAAGCGACCTGAGAGCCTTTCCGGTTTCGATCCCGGCGGCAATCGCGAGACCGGCGGCAATCAGGGCATTGGACACCTGGAACCGTCCGATCAGCGGCAGGGTGACCGAGTAATCGCCGCGCGCCGTCTGGACGGTCAGGTCCTGGCCCGAGGACGTCTGGCGCAACCCGGTCAGCTTCAGGTCCTTGCCGGTTTCGCCCACGGTGATGACGGGCAGTTTCCGCTCCGCTGCGACCGCCAGCACGCGGTCCGCATAGGCCTCGCCCGGATCGACGACGACCGTCCCGCCGGCCGGCAGGAGATCGCGGAACAGGCGCAGCTTTGCATTCAGGTAGTCTTCGACCGTTGGGTGGTAATCCATATGATCGCGGCCGAGATTGGTGAAACCGGCCGCCGTCAGGCGCACCCCGTCGAGCCGGAACTGGTCGAGGCCGTGACTGGACGCCTCCAGGGCGGCATGGGTGACCTTGTCCCTGGCCAGCCGGGCAAGCTCCTTGTGAAGCGCCACCGGGTCCGGCGTCGTGAGCCCGCCATAGACCCGTCCGTCGGCGGTCACGGTGCCGATGGTACCAAGGCTTGCGGCAGAATGGCCGGCGGCCTGAAAGATCTGGCGCACGAAATGGGCGACGGATGTCTTGCCGCTGGTGCCGGTGACCGCGACGATGGTTTCCGGCTGGTCACCGTAAAAGGCCGCAGCCATCATGGCGAAGTCCCGCCGCGGCTCGGCGCTGGTCAGGATTGCAGCACGCCCGGCCGCATCGGCGCGCACCCGGTCGGCAGCGTCCTCCGCGCACAGGATCGCGACAGCGCCCGCATCCACCGCACTGGAGACAAAGCGCGCGCCATCCGTGCTTGCGCCTTTCAGGGCGGCAAACAAAAAACCGGGCTTAACCGCACGGCTGTCGGCGGTCAGACCGGAAATGTCGAGGCGTTCCGCCCCGTCCGGGAGATCCAGCCCGCGCGCTAATTTTTCAAGATGCATTTCATACGGTCGTCCGGTTTGTGCGTCGTCATGTTGGCATTCAGGCACCGGATAACGGCTGCGACCCCGCCGGCGACTGAATATTCAGTCGTTAATAGGATATTTCGATCGGTTGTTCTCCCTCGCCGAAGCGCGGCATGACGCCCAGCATCGGTGCTGCGCGGCGAATGATGGCGGCAACCGTCGGCGCCGCGTTCATGCCTGCGGTCGCGATGGACTTGCCTTTTTCCGGTTTCGGCTCGTCGACAACCACCAGCACCACGTAGCGCGGATCATCCATCGGGAAGGCCGACAGGAAGGAGTTCCGGCGCTTGTTGGAGACATAAACGCCGTTTTCGACCTTCTCCGCCGTTCCCGTCTTGCCGCCCACCGTGTAGCCCGGCACATCGGCGTGGCGTCCGGAGCCGGAGAGCACGTTGAGCCGGAACAGATAGCGCATGATCCGGCTGGTCTTTTCCGAAACAACCCGTTTTCCCAAGGCCTTGACCTGGTCGGCGCTGCGCGGGAAGAAGGTCGGCGGCAACAGTGTGCCGCCATTGACCAGGGCGGCTGCGGCTACCGCGGTCTGCATCGGCGTGACCGAAATGCCGTGGCCGAAGGAGATGGTCATGGCCGCCAGCTCGGTCCATTTCGGCGGCAGCAGCGGAGCGGCGTTCTCCGGCAGCTCGGTATGCGGCCGTTCCAGGAACCCGAGCCGGCCGAGAAATTCCTTCTGCCGGTCGATACCGGTGGCCAGCATCATCTTTGCGGTGCCGATATTGGACGAATAGATGAAGATTTCCGGCACGGAGAGGATCCGGTTTTTGCCGTGGAAATCGTGGATCGTGCGGCCCGCGGCCCGGATCGGACGCGAGGCATCGAAGCTGTCGTTGATCGAAACCTTGCCCGAATCAAGCGCCATGGCCGCGGTAAAGGTCTTGAACACCGACCCCATTTCATAGACCCCGCCGGTCGCCCGGTTGAGCCGGTTCTTGTCCAGCGCCTCGGACCGGTCGTTGGGGTCGTAGTCCGGCAGGGACGACATGGCGACGACCTCACCTGTCTTCACGTCGAGCACGATGCCGATTGCGGCAATGGCCTGATAACGCTCCATGGCCTTGACCAGTTCGTCGCGAACCACGTGTTGCACGCGGAGATCGACGGACAGACGAACGGGCTCCATCGGCCGGTCGGAGGCGAAACCGAATTTCTGCAGATCCGCCAGCCACTCGTCATCGATGTACTTCTCGATGCCGGTCAGACCCTGGTTGTCCACATTGACCGACCCGACGATGTGGCCGGCCGTCGGACCGCCCGGATAAAACCGCTTGTTCTCCGGCAGGAACTTGATGCCCGGCAGGCCGAGATTATGGATCTTTTCCGCCTGGTCGGGGGTAAGCTCACGCTTCAGCCAGGCAAAGCCGGCCCGGCTTTCCAGACGGCGGCGGACCACGGCCGGGTCCAGATCCGGCAGAACGCTCGTCAGGCCCTCGACGGCCTCGTCCACATCCAGCACCCGGCGCGGTTCGGCGTAGAGCGAGGCGGTCTTGATATCGGTCGCCAGGATCTCGCCGTTGCGGTCCAGCAGATCGGGCCGCGAGGCGGCAACGGAATCCTGCGCCGAAATCAGGGCCGGTGAATCCGTTTCGTCCATCTCGGCCAGAAAAACGAGGCGACCGCCGATCATCAGATAGACGGCCGCGAACGCAAGCATCGCCAGATAGACACGGGACTTGACCGCGCTGGAAGACACAGAGCCATGCACCGGGCGCGGCTTCGCGCGGCGAAACTGAAGGATGGATCCCGTGTCGTGGGTTACTGCCATGCCGCCGCCCTCACCTGATGACCTGGGAATTGCCGGCGTAACCGCCCATCGGGTCGGATCCGCCGACCGGCTTCAGCTGCACCGGACGAACGGGCAAATCCTCCGGCGAGACGATCTGGTCCACGGCCAGCGGCTGGAGTTGAAGATAGGAATTGTAGCGTTCGACCAGATGCTGCAGCCGTTCGGGCTGATTGAGCGCGCTCCATTCCGCCTTGAGGAGACGGATGCTTTCCTGCTCCTCGTCGATCTTCTGCTGCAACTCGGCAACCCGCGACGCCGATTTCTTGGCCGCAAGCTTCATGTCGTAGACCGCAGCCGCACCGATCACGACGGCCAGCACGAAGAGAATATTGAGATAGCGTCCCACCTCAGCCTCCTAATCCGTCAAATTCGGCAAGCCTTGGGACGCCTGCCGCATGAATATCCAGGTCTCGCGCCGGCACATCGGTCCGCCGGCCCGCACGAAGACGCGCGGAGCGGGCCCGCGGATTGGCCTCCGTTTCCGCTTCTTCGGCTTCCACCGCCTTGCGCGTCAGCAATTCGAATGTCGGCGGTGGCACGTCCTCTTCCGGCATGTGCCGGGAGCCGCCGCCCCGGGTCCGGGTGCGGTCCTGGAAGAACCGCTTCACGATCCGGTCTTCCAGGCTGTGGAAGCTGACCAGAACCAGCCGTCCGCCCGGTTTCAGGATCCTCTCGGCGGCGCCAAGAGCGCGGGCCGCCTGATGCAGTTCGCCGTTGACGTAGATGCGCAGCGCCTGAAAGGTCCGCGTCGCCGGATGGATCTGGGCCTTCTTCGGCGACCGACCGAGCACCTTTTCGATCAGCGCGGAGAGTTCCGCGGTCCGCTCGAACGGTTTTTCCTTGCGCGCGTTGTCGATGGCGTGAGCGACGGTCGTCGCCCGCTTTTCCTCGCCGAGCAGCCCGATGATGCGGATCAGATCCTTCACCGGCATCTTGTTGACCACGTCGGCCGCGGACGGGCCGGCCTGCTCCATGCGCATGTCGAGCGGCCCGTCGCGCAGGAACGAAAACCCCCGCTCCGCCTGGTCGAGCTGCATCGACGATACGCCGAGATCCAGCACCACGCCGTCGACCGCCTCGAACCCGGCGCCGCGAGCATAGGTATCGAGATCGGCGAACTGGCCGGGCACGAGCGTCAGACGGCCTTTTGCCTCCTCGACCAGCGGCTGACCGCCGGCAATCGCATCCGGATCGCGGTCGATCCCGACGACGGCTGCGCCGGCCGCCAGAAGCGCGCGGCTGTAGCCGCCGGCGCCGAAGGTTCCGTCGACCATCACCTCACCGGATTTCGGATCGAGATATTTCAGCACCTCTTTCAGGAGAACCGGCACATGGCGCGCAGGTCCGCCGGCATCCGAAGCAGGGCTTCTTTCGCTCAGCGCCATCATGCCGGTTCTCCTGGCGAGGATGTCGGGGGCACTTGCCCCGACAGCATTGCGAGCGCGCGCCTTTGGGCCTCTGCGCGATGCTCGCGGAACTTTTCCGGCTCCCAGATCTGAAACTTGTAGCCGAGGCCGGCAAAGGTGACCTGATCGGTGATCCCGGAGTGTTCGCGCACCATGTCGGAAATCATGATCCGCCCGTCGCCGTCGATCTTCGGCGTTTCGCTGGCGCCGAAGAGGGCTACGGCCAGCGCGTCGTGATCCGGCGACAGCTTGGCGAAGGCGTCGAGCCGGGTCTGGATTTCGCTGAGGAGTTCGTTGCCGCCTGCATCAACGGCGGGGCAATGGGGAGAGGCGATGCAGTAGAGGCCCTCGAAACCGTCCCGCGCAAGGACCGCACGGAAGGGTGCCGGGATCGAAACACGACCCTTGGCATCCAGCCGGTTGGTAAAATGCGAGACAAAACCGGCCATAAAACCCCTCTAAGCAGGCAGATCCGCCTGGCCAAGCCCAAGTTCCCCTGAATGAAAAAAGACAGCCGATCTCCGGCCTGGTTCGACACCAAATTGGTCCGCCGTGACCGCCCTGATGCGGGCCGCCAATCCCCATTCTGGGTTTTTATGGGATACCATGGGATCTTATGGGACGTCAATGGAATCCCATGGTCGTATCGCTGCTTACGGACAAGTGTCAGCAATCAAAGCAATTTTGATCTTGTTAAGATTAACGAAGCCTTGACAGAAATCGGGAATCGGAGTCCACACACTCTAAAATGCGGCAGAAACCGGCTGAAACAGTCAATGATCAGCCTTGGAAATAGGCGAACTTAAAGGGTCAGAAGAGTTCTGCGCCTTGAAGGGTCTGTCTCGGATGCTCGCCGTAGCGCTGCCTGTAGGCGCTGGAAAACCGCCCGAAGTGCCTGTGGCCGGAAAGATGGGCCGCATCCCCGACGCTTCTTTGCCCGCCGTCGGAAATAAGCAAATGACGCGCGAAACTCAGCCTGCGGTCCTGAAGGCACTGCATCGGAGACTTGCCCAGTTCCTTCTGGAAAACCAGTTGCAGCGTCCTCGGGGTCGTTCCCGCAGCCGTCGCGATATCAAGCAGGGTCAGCGGATCCGCGAACCGTTCGTTGATGATGGCGAGCGCCCGTTTCAGCACCGCAGGCGCGGTGCTGGAGACCGGCCGTTCCAGAAGAGGCGAGATCCCGCTGGGCTGGGTTTCAAGCAGACGAACAATGAGGCTCTCCTCGACGTGCCGCTGCTGATATCCGTCCTGCCCGGCAAACACCGCACCGGCCTCGGCCGCGCGCACCACGGCGCGCAGTTTGACGAACCAGTCGCGTGTTCCCGCCTGTTCGAGATCGATCCGGGGCGAGAACCGGACACCCGGGTCGAGCGCGGTTTCCGTTATCCGTTCGGCGATTTCGGCAACGTAGCCGCGGTCTATCTGCAACAGAAGCTGTTCGCATCCCGCATGCCATCGCATGGCGGTATAGCGGTCGGGATTGAGGATCGTGGCGACGCGGGTATCGGAGGAAACGGTCGTCCGGCCATTGCGGATGGTGGCGTGTCCCGCAAGCGGGATCTGGATCAGAAAGAAGCTTTCCAGTTCGCCCGGCTCAATCTCCACGTCTGCGCCGTAGCGGATGTAGTTCAGCGAGATGAACCGGCCCTCGGCGCGGTTCTGGCAGGCGTCGAACCGGCCGCCGCCCGAAGCCATGTCCAGGCGATGGGCGCAAAAATTCCTCGCAACAATTTCGCGCGCCTCATCAAGATCGGCCGTCTGAAACCGGCAAAACCTGCTGAGCGGCACGGTTTTATGATCTTCAGCCAACATGCCGAAAGCTTAGATGCCACGAAGTCCTGCCGCAAGCGGATCGACCAGACGCAAGGTGGCAATTTGCCGCCACCCCTCAAGTAATTTCGCAATCTGGATAAAAGAAAGCGTCGCGGCAGACTTAGGCTCACGGCTGTCAAACCATAAAAAAGGGGACAGCCATGCAACATGGAGCAGGAATAACCGGCGCTGATGCCGGTCTGGACAACCTCGCCTGGAACGTCGTCGGCCATACCTACACGCCGAAACTCCTCAGCACCAATGCCTTCGTCTGGCACGCCGTGATCCCGGCGGACACCTTCGTGCCGCCGCACATTCACCCCACCCAGGACGAATGGATCGTCATGCTGGAGGGCGATCTGGAAGTCGAGATGGGCGGTCAGGTTCACAAGGCAGGTGCCGGGGACACCGTGCGCATGCCGATGGGCGAGGCCCACGGTATCTTCAACCGCTCGGGCAAGACCGCGACCTGCGTGTTCGGCGTCGCGCCCTCGCGCAAGCTCTTCGATCTGTTCAAAGCGCTCGACGGCGTGACCGATCCGGCCGAACTGGTGCGCCTGTCCGCTCTGCACGAAGTCGACTTCCTGCCGCCGCCCGATCAGGCCTGACACGGCCCGGCGTCACGCGAAAGGAACATGAGCATGATCAACAGAAAGACTGTCGCCGTCATCGGCGGCGGCGTGAGCGGTCTTGCGGCAGCCAAGGCCTTCGACGAGCGCGGTCACCGCGTATGGGGCTTTGAACGCAGTCACGATTTCGGCGGTGTCTGGGAACTCTCGCGCTCCTATCCGGACGTGCAGACCCAGTCGCCTAAGGACCTTTATTGCTACACCGACCTGCCCATGCCGGACGACTATCCGGAATGGCCCAAGGGACCGCAGGTCCACAAGTACCTGCATTCCTATGCGGACAAGCACAAGCTCGCGCGGCTGTTCCAGTTGAACACCAACGTGGTGTCGATGGACCGCCGCGCGGACGGCAAACCCGGCTGGACACTGACGCTGGAAGCAGCGGGCACCAACTGGACCCAGGATTTCGACTTTGTCGCGGTCTGCACGGGCCAGTTTTCCGACAAGAACATCATCACCCATCCCGGCCAGGACGACTTCACTTCCGCCGGAGGCTCGGTCATTCACAGCTCCGAATATACCGACAGCGCGATGGCCGCGGACAAACACGTGGTGGTGCTCGGCGGATCGAAGTCGGCAACGGATATCGCGGTGAATGCCGCGAAGAACGGTGCGAAGTCGGTCACGCTCGTCTACCGCGAGCCGGTGTGGCGGGTGCCCTATTTCGTCGGAGGTATCAACTTCAAGCGCCTGCTTTACATGCGCGCGCAGGAGCAGCAGTTCAATTCATGGGGGCGCTCGGCCCTGTCACGGGTCATCGCCGCCGTGTTCAAGCCCCTGATCTGGGCCAATTTCCGCGGACTGGAGACGCTGCTCAAAACCCAGCTCAGGCTCAAGAAATGGGACATGGTGCCCGATGTCCCCATCGAAAAGGATATCTCCTGTTCGGTTCCAATCGTGACGCCTGGCCTCTTCGAGGGCTTCAACGACGGCTCAATCAAACCGGTCCGGGGCACCATCGACCACTACGAACCCGGACATGCGGTTCTGACCAACGGCGACAAGGTGCGCTGCGACCTCTCCGTTCTGGCGGTCGGCTGGAAGCTCGGCGTGCCCTATCTGTCTCAGGAGTACCAGGACAAACTGATCGAGCCGGACGGCCAGTACAGGGTCTACCGGCTTGCCGTAAACCCGGACCTGCCCGACATGGGTTTCGTCGGCTTCAATTCCAGCTTCTGCACGGTGCTGTCGGCCGAAATGATCGCGAACTGGCTGGTCCGGTACTGTGACGGCCAGCTGGCCCACCAGCCGACCGACGCGGAGATGCGCGACAACATCGAGATGATGCTGAACTGGAGACGCAACGAACGCCCCGCCGCCCAGATCTACGGCGGCCTGTGTTCGGCCCCGTTCCACTTCAAGCATTTCGACGAGCTGCTGGTGGATATCGGCGCACGAAAACACAAACGCTCCAATCCGCTCGCCGAACAGTTCTCCTACCCGAACGCCAAGGCCTACGGCACCTACCTGGCCAGCGCCCCGCAATATCGGGCGGGCTGAAGTCAGCAAGTCCTCCGGAGGCGTCCATCACCGGGCGCCTCTGGATTTGCGATGACAGGTATCGAATAGTTTGCGAAGGTGACGAAGATTTCCGGGCGTCGTATTTCAGGGCAATTCACTCTGTGTCAGATATTCTACCCACTTGGGAGGCACGGTGAAAAATCTACCCCTTTCACATCCCGAAGCCGCAACTCGTTAAATAGAGAAGACGAGACGAAGACTTTTCTAAACGCACTTCCTCCACTGCCAAAATATTGGCTGGATTTGAACATTGCTTGCTTTACATCAACAAGCGGCCTCGGCAGGAATCCTCTGGTAATTGGCAGGATCTTGTCCCTACGGCAGTTTGGGCACACTTCCCGCGGAGCATCTTTGGGAATTCCGACATCAAATTTCTTTTCAATCTCAAGCTGGACCACAGAAGAGATTGCCTCACCCGTTTTATGCAGCACAACCGGCCTGCAGCCAATTCCATGAGGACGAAACGCATTTTCCCAAAGTTCTGTTCTTACAAAATACTCATCAAATACCCAATTCAATTGAAACACTGAACGCCTCCCCCAATTCGGAGGCTTTTTTAGTCTGAACGGAGCGGCTTGTACCTTTCCCTGCCCACACTTGCAGCAATATTCCTTTAGATCATAAGTCTTTTCTAAATATCCGAAATCTCCGTCCGGCTGCGGATAGCCGTTATGCCATGTAGGTTCTACCGCTAAATATTCAGAATTTGAAATTTCCTCTTCGGAAAACTTTGTAGTTATAATATCCAGCAACTGATGCCTATGAACAATTTTTTCCACATCTGGCCATCTTTCATCAGTCTCCTCAATATCAAAACTGACAAATCCGCCCTCAAGTGGCATGCCCGCTTTTGAGAAGGCGTTTTTTATTGCAGGTTCAAGTGTGACTGAAATTCTATGAAATATCTTCATTGGGCCCATCACATCCCGAGTGCATTCAGAATATCTGGATAATATTTCTAAATTTCTCTAGCCATCTCCTGAATCTGCTTAACACTAGCATGTCTAGTACCATTGCCGTCGGACATCGCCTCTTTCCACGCGCGTGCGATGGTTCTGATATCGCCGCTGTTGATGGAACACGCCCAAATGAGCGGGGTTTGAATTGCGATGACAGGTCTTGAATAGTTTGCGAAGGTGACGAGGATAAAAGCATCGCTCGCACGACGTTTTTCCCAGTTGGAGCATGACCGAGAAAACGAAAAAAGGACCAGTCGGCCTGTAAGCCGGGTTCTGTATGGCCCGCTTGCGCGGACGTGACAGCCATTCATCTGGGACGCCCGTTGCCGGACGCCTCTAGCAACCAACCCGGGCAGCAAGCCTGGAAACCGGCCGGGCTTGCGCCCATGCTGCCCCTATTCGGTTTTGCTCCCGGTGGGGTTTACCGTGCCGCCCCCGTTGCCGGTGGCGCGGTGGGCTCTTACCCCACCCTTTCACCCTTACCGCGGACAGGTCCGCGGCGGTTTGCTTTCTGTTGCACTTTCCCTGAGGTCGCCCTCGCCGGGCGTTACCCGGCACCGTGTCTCCGTGGAGCCCGGACTTTCCTCCACCGCGGCCTTTCGGCGCTTGCGGCAGCGGCTGTCCGGCCGACTGGTTCCGCTGCCTTATTTGGGAATGCACATCAGGTCAAGCAAGGCCGCGTTAAAAGTCCGCTGCCCCTGCTTCGCTGTCCCGGGTCTCCGCAGAAGGCCGCAACAGCATTCTCTGGTAGAGGTAGCCGATGCCGATCAGCGTCAGACCGAGCCCGATGAACGAGAGCGCCCTCAGGACGCCTTCCAGCGCCGACATGTCGATAAGAAACACCTTGAGCACCACCAGACCGATCACCGCGCCGGAGACCTGACGCAGGAAGAGGGAATTCCGCACCAGGCCGGCGAGAAGACAGGCGACACCGACCACAAGCCAGACGATGGAATAGACGTAGTTTTCCAGGTCCGAAACCGGCACGGCGACCAGGTGATCCGGGCTGAAAATGTTGCGGATGGTGAGATTGACGAAGGCAAATCCCATCGCGGCCGAAAAAATGGCAACGGCCATGACATAGGGCTTCGGCCGAACCCGCCACGCCTGCCGGGCAAGAATGCCGAACAGCAGAAAAGGCAGACCGTAGGCAAAGCTCACCCAGTTGACGAAAATTCCTTCGCCGACGGGAGCGCCGGTCACAAGCGGATTGAACTCGACGAACAGCTCCAGCGCGCCATAGACCATGCCGGCCGCGCCGATCCAGATGGACGCCTGCTCCAGAACGGACCCGCGCTCCCCCGGCAGGAAGCGCGTAAGGCCCAGCGAAACCGCACCGCCGATAATGACCAGCATCGCGGCCGCCTGGAATTTCGCCTGCCAGGCGTCGAAGCGGAAATGCGGATCCACCCAGTGCAGGGCCAGTATGGCCAGGGTGATCACCACCGAGACGATGGCAATGGCCTGCATCCGCCCCGCGGAATTGTCGTGCCCCCTGGCAGTGAGGAGATAGGCGGACAAGACGAACCCGAGACAGGGAACGCCGTAGCCGTAGAGCAGCGCGTTGAAGAAAGGCGTCGTGCCCAGAGCCTCGCCGACGATAAACGGATCCCAGATCAGGCGCAGCACATAGGGGATCACGGCAAAGGCGGTCAAAAATCTCAGCGCCTTCTCCGGATAGCGCCGGTAAACGACGGCGAAAGCGGGCACCAGAAGGCCGAGCGCAACCGTCAAGGCCGCTTCCTCCAGGGCGAAACAGGCGGCAAGAGTGAGTGCCGATAGGGCGCCGACCAGCCAGGCGGCAACGCACGCCCCCTCTCCTTCCGGCACCCCGGCACCGCGTTTCAGCCGGTCCGCGATGACGAAGAACGCGATGCCGATGGCAAGTGCCAGGCCGGCGAAGCTCCAGGAAACCTGCCAGCTCTCGACCCGCAGATAGGCGATCGACAGCAGGCCCAGCGCGCCCAGCGCCGCGCCGCTGGCAAGGTATGTCCTGGCCGCGGAACGCCAGGAGCCGACGGCCGCCAGCGCGATCATGAACAAGGCCGCGCAGGCGCCGTAGAGCGAGAACTCAGAAAACGCCTCCCGGTATTCTGCCGGCAACGGCGTGATGATCCCGGGCCAGGCGCCGTAGTCGGGGCCAACGAGAACGTCGGTGACATTGAGAGGCACGCCCATGCGGTAATACGACCAGAGCGCGGCGAGCAGCGGCGCGAACAGGACAAGGCGCAAAGCCGAATGGAAATAGACGGCCGCAAACGGCAGGACGATCAGAAGGACGGCCTCGGCCAGATAGGCGCCGCCCGCATGGGGGAACTGGACATGCGCGGCCAATGGCAGGGCAAAAATCGACAGGACGACCGTCGCCGCATAGTCGACCGGTTCCGTCTGTTGCGGATCGGCCGGATGCAGTTTCCAGACGAAGCCGAAATAGGCAATCGCAATCCCGCCCGCCGCATAAAGGATCAGCAACAGCCTGTCGCCGTTAGCGGCTGCGATTTCAAACAGAAGCCCGTAACCGATGAGACCGGCAATCGCGCTGCCGGCGAGCCAGAGCCACAGGCGGAACCTGCCGATCGCCACTCCGGCCGCCGACACGGCCAGAACATACAAGACGACCGGAAGAAGGGCGCTGCGTGGTGCATTGACCATGAACGGCACGACATAGCTGCCGAGGATACCCAGTGCCGCAAGCCCGGCCCCATGGAGCAGGGCGGCCAGCATTGTCATCAACGCCAGCGCGCCGAGGAGAAGAAAGGCCGGCCCGGGACCGATAAACCCGTAAAGACCGTGGGCCGCATAGGTGACCGAATAAAGCGCCACCGTGCCGGCCGCCGTCAGGGTTGCCGGTATGTTGGCCACCTCGAAACCGGGAAGGGAAAACTGGCCCGGTTTGCGCCGGCTCCATTCGCTGGCAGCAAGCAGAACAAGGCCGAACAGCGCACCGAGGAGGAGCCGGGCTTCGGGACCGAGAATGCTGTTTTCAATCGCGTATTTCACCAGAAACACGCCGCCCAGGGCCAGGGTGACACCGCCCGCCCAGACGGTCCATTTGCCCCCGATGAGCGTTTCGCGCCCCGGCGCTCCGGCTGTTGCAGCAGGAGTTTCCGGCACTTCGGCGGTGGCTCCGGAATATTCGGGCGGCACTGCCGCCGGCGCTTCTTTGTCCGGTGACGCCGTCTCGGCGGCCGGGCTGGTTGCCTGGTCCGGCCTCTGTTCAGGTCCGGCTTTCGGACGGTCGCCGCCGATCCCGGATTTCAGAAGGTCCAGTTCCGCCTTAAGCCTGCGGAACTTTCGGTTCAAACTGGTAACCTGATAGGCGAGTACAAACAGCAGAATGATAAAAAACAGAGCCGTGAGAACGACCAGACCGAAAATAACCTCCAAAGCCCGTCTCCCTCACGGTTCGGCCAGAAGCATCGGGACAATTTCCCGGATCTTGAAGCCGCCGATTCCTCGCTCCGGACAATTTATTGCAGTGAACCGGCCCGGCCCTCAAGAGAATACGCCGATTACACCGTCGCTTTCGACTGCAACGTGCTTCACAGGGAGAACGAAAACAACGATATTTCGGAGTTTACATATTCGCTTGCAGGAATTTTGAGGTTCTCCGCCCAGAAAGACGCCGGCAATCGCAGCCAAACCCTCACCGAAGTGTGAGTTGGCCTGGGTATTGCCCCGAGGTGATATTGAGTTGAGCCGATCCGACATGTGAGAGATCGATACCGGTCATCCCGGTTTAACGGGCCTTTTGATGGAGCAAAAATGGCAGGCCGCCCGAAAAGTTTCGACAACGACACTGCAATCGATGCCTTCGTCGAGGTATTCTGGAGCCGCGGGTACGAGGCGACCTCCATCGACCACCTCCAGGCGGCGGTCGGTATCAAGCGCGGCAGTTTCTACGGGGCCTTCGGCAACAAGGAAAATGCCTTCATCGCGGCCATGGAACGCTATGTCGAAGAGGTCACGAAGCTTGTCGTCGGCGATCTGGAACAAAACCCGGATCCGCGCGCCGGTCTTTCCGGCCTGCTGCGCCAGGTCGGCGCGTTCATGACGAGCAACAAAGGGCGCGGCTGCCTGCTTCTTTCCGCCATTTGCGCCCCTCCCGAACTCTGCCCGGACCATGCGAAAAAGCTGCAATCCATGGCCGAGTACGTCATGATCCGCATTGCCGGCAAGGCGTCCTTGCTTGTCGAACAGTCCGACCGGAAAATGCGGATGGATGCCGATGCAATCCGCGCCTACATGACATCTGTCCTGTTCGGCCTCAACGCCATGGCGAAGGCAGGTGTCGACACTGAATCGATCCTGCTTGCCGCGGAAACCGCCGCCGATTTCATCGAGCAGGCCTAGCGCCTTTCACGGTTGGATTGAAAGGATTCAGGTCCTGGTGTCCGAAAGCCGCTGGCGCAAGTCGGTCTTCAGGACCTTGCCATAGGCGTTCTTGGGCAACGCATCGATGAAGAGGTAGGTTTTGGGCCGCTTGAACCGGGCCATGTTGGCAAGGCAATGGGCGTCCAGTTCGGCCTCGGAAAGCTGAGCCCCGTCCCGCGGAACAACGAAGGCGACAATCACCTCGCCCCATTCCGCATCGGGACTGCCGATCACCGAAACCTCGGCAATGTCCTCCAGTTGCAGCAGGACTTCCTCGACTTCGCGGGGATAGATGTTGGTGCCGCCGGAGATGATCACGTCCTTCGACCGGTCCGTCAGGGTGACGAAGCCGTCCGCATCCATCCGGCCCACATCCCCGGTCCACAGCCAGCCGTCGCGAAGGGACTTTTCCGTCGCTTCCCCGTTCTGCCAGTACCCGGCCATGACGGCCGCACCGTGAACCGCGATCTCCCCGTCCTCGCCGACCGCGCAAGGCGTTCCGTCTTCCTTCAGGATCCGGACCTCGACGCAGGATTGCGCAAAGCCCACCGACCCCAGCCGCTCGCGCCAGCGCGGATGGGAGCGGTCGGCGACCATGTTCCGCGGCAGGGCGGTGATCGTCATCGGGCATTCGCCCTGGCCGTAGATCTGCACGAACCGGGGCCCCATGGCCGCGACCGCGTCCTCGATATCGGCCACGTACATGGGCCCGCCGCCATAGACGATGGTCCGGATGCCCTCCCCGTCAGCCCCTTCCGCCTTCGCCCGGTCGACGAGGCGGCGCACCATGGTGGGTGCGGCAAACATGTGAACGCTTTTCAGGGAGCGCCCCAGCGCCAGTATTTCCGCCGGATCGAAGCCGCCGCTTTCCGGCACCGAATGGGCGGCGCCGCGCAGTACATGCATGAAATTGTAGAGACCGGCGCCGTGCGACATGGGAGCGGCGTAAAGCGCCACATCGTCCGTCCGGACCTCATCCACATCGACGAAATAGGAAAAGCTCATCGCATGGATATTGCCGTGGGTGATCATCACCCCCTTGGGCTGGCCGGTCGTTCCTGACGTGTAGAACAGCCAGGCAAGATCGTCCCGGGCACGGGTCGCCGGCTCCGGAAGAGATTGCGCGGCCTGCAGCTCGCGAAAGCTTTCGCCTTCGAGATCGATGAGTTCGGGGCCGTCAGTATGGTCATCGAGAGCGGCCTGCAGATCCAGCGCGGCCGCGGCGGACGCCACGAAGACTGCCCTGGCGCCGGCATTTTCCACGATGAAGGCGGCTTCCTTGGGATGGAGCTTGTAGTTGATCGGAACCGCGGCCCCGCCCGCATGCCAGACCGCATAAAGCAGGGCCAAATACTCTGGAGCGTTCGGCATATAAACGGCGACCCGATCGCCCGGCTGCAGCCTGAGCTTGTCCGTTAGTCCTCCGGCGAGCCTACAAGTCTGTTCGCCAAGGGCCGAATAGGTCGCCGTCAACCGGTCGCCGGAATAAAGCGCCGGACGTTCCGGATAGAGCTGCGCGGTCCGTTGAAGCCAGATGGCGACATTCATGCAATCCTCCCAATCGGCAGCGTCAAGCCGCCGCTCTTGTGTTTAATTATGCAAAAGGCGCCAGCGCCGGAAAGTGACGATCTTCAGTCCGAAGACGCCAAAAATTGTTCAGATGCCGCAACCGGACGGAATACGCTTCGTTATCCTCCTGTTGCTAGGCTCTCGTTTGCCCGACCGTCGACCGGAAAGCCGCATGAGGGTAATCTTGCAATTAAAACAATGACAACGAATTGGCTAGAAGCACTAAATGTACACGTCCGTTCTGACTGCTTTAGGCGGCCTTGGCCTGTTTCTGCTCGGCATGCAGCTCATGACCAACGGCCTTCGGTCGCTGGCCGGCAACAGGCTTCGGCAGGTCCTGAAGACGTCGACGAAAACGCCGCGAAGCGGGGCCGTCACCGGAGCGATTGTGACCGCCCTTCTGCAATCTTCCAGCGCAACCACCGTTGCCACGGTCGGTTTCGTCAGTGCCGGGCTCATGACCTTCCCTCAGGCGCTGGGGGTCATTTTCGGTGCCAACATCGGCACCACATTCACCGGCTGGATGGTCGTCATATTCGGTTTCAAGCTGAAGCTCGACGTTATCGTATTGCCGCTCGTATTCATCGGCGTGCTGTTGAAGATTTTCGGCCCCGGAACCTGGAAAACATTCGGAACGGTGCTCGCCGGATTCAGCCTCCTGTTCATAGGCATCAGCGCCCTTCAGGACGGCATGGCCTTTTTCGAAGGCAGCGTCAGTCCCGACATCTTCCCCGGCGACACATGGTTCGGCCGCTTTGAGCTTGTCCTGATCGGCGCCGCCATCACGATTGTCGCCCAATCGTCCAGCGCAGGCGTTGCCACGGCCCTGGTCGCGCTCACAGCAGGCGCAATCACCTTCCCGCAGGCCGCCGCGCTCGTCGTCGGGATGAACGTCGGAACGACGGCCACCGCGGCACTTGCCACCGTTGGCGGCTCCGTCGCGACCCGTCGAACCGGCTATGCCCACGTCATCTACAATCTGCTTACCGGCGTGATCGCCTTTTTCCTTCTGCCCCTTGTCGGCCATATCGCCCGGCACCTGCAAGCCAGCCCGATCGGCTTCGATCCCCAGATCGGTCTTGTCGCCTTTCACAGCTTGTTCAATATCCTCGGCGTTTTGATCGTAATCGGCGTTACACCGCAGTTCGCGCGCCTGGTCATGTTTCTGGTTCCCGCACGCGGCCCGGATCTGACGGCCCGCCTGGACCAACGCCTGCTGAAGGACCCGGCCGCCGCACTGGATGCAGCGCGCGTCACGGTGAGAGACATCAACCGGAGCGCTATGACGAGCCTTTCCCGCTTTTTGGGAAAACCGAAACCGGCCCACCCGGAACGGGAACTGGAAACCCTCCAGCAAGCCATAGAGACGACGCAGTCTTTCGCCTCCGAAATCCATACGCAACCGGCCGACGGACCGCTTTACGACGAACATCGCGCCCTGTTTCACAATCTCGATCATCTGGAACGTCTGCTGCACCGCTGCCGTCAGTCCGAGCGGATCGCGACGTTGGATGCGGATCCGGTATTGCACAAGAAGGCCACCAAACTCCGGAATGCCCTCGACGCGGCCACGGCCGCAGACCTGACACCGGAGACATCGGTCCACTTCAATCTTCTCAGGAAGGAACTGCGCGAAAGCCGGCACAGCTATCGGTCCGAGACGATCGACCGGGCTTCACGGGACGAAATCGCGACCGACGATGCCATGGCACGCCTCGATGCCATGCGCTGGCTGCACAGGGTCACCTATCACATCTGGCGAATGTCCCATCACCAGCTCGTCGCGGAGGGTGCATTCCCGCCAGCCCCCCCTCCCCGCGGAAGCCAGGCTTGAAACCGAAGATTAGCTTGGTTACGGCCGAGGCCGGTCTACTGCACCGGCCCGCCGCAGATGACGTAGCTGTTGCCGCAAGCCTCCTGCGCGCCGGTGAAATACTGGTAGCAGGTGTTGTTGGATGGGCAGTAGTGCGGATACTTGGTATCGCAGTAGCGGCAATATCCGTTGAAATAGCCGCACAGGGCCTCGCCGGGATCGGCCGAGGGACAGGACTGGGCAACGGCGGCCCCGATCCATGACGATACCGGGGCAAAAGGCTTGGCCGACGGTTGGGAAGCGGATTGATCGGTGCGCTCCGATTGCGCCAGCAGCGGCGGACCGTCCGTCACTCCCCTCTCCTGCCCGGCCAGATCTGCGGCACCGGCAGGCCCGGAAAAAATCGACAACACCATAACGCCCAAAGCGATCCAGAACATCCTCATGGCTTTTCCTCCTGAGACCCGATACCCATGTGCCTGGATTACGGCCTTCCCATCGGCCCCGACGGTTATTGTCTTTGCCGGCATAAGGGTATGCTCACTCCCACCGGAGCATCATAAGCATTCTGGCGCTGTCGTCTGCACGTAGAACTCCGCACATCAAAGTATCAGTGCGATTTTTCTGCTTTTATTTGCGAAATTAAATTTTGATCGGGAAATAAAAACGGCCTGCTCAGAAATACTCTGGGCAGGCCGAAGAGTTTATTCGAACCGAGTACTTACGTCAGGTTGAGGCGAGGATAGCCTTAACCTTGCTGCAGTACCGGCTGCTTACCGGATTCATGCGTTTTGCAAAGTGGCCGGCATTGTAGCGCAGGATCGTCCCGCACAGATCGCCGGAAGCCCGCTTGTGCGCGCCGGCAAGATAGCGCATGCCCCATTCAAGATTGGTCTGCGGATCGTAGAGCGCCCTGGCCTTGCCCCTGAACCCCAGTCCGCGCGCGGTGGCCGGCTTGATCTGCATCAGCCCGATCTCGCCTGCGCTGCCCCGGGCACGCGGGTTGAAGTTGCTTTCGACCTGGACCACGGCCATTGCAACCCGCTCCGGCACACCGTGTTTCCGTGCCGCCTTGCGGATGAGCCGGGCGTAGTTCTTGGAATGCGCCGCTGCCTTGGCCCGCGTAGAAGCACGGGCATGCCGGCCTTTCTTTGCGACGGTGATTTTTTCCGGAACTTCGGCTTCGTTCCCGAATTTACCTGAAATGAAGGTTTTCAGACCGGCGGAAGAAGCGTCTTCCGCCTGAGAAGCGCCGCCCGCATACGCGGAAAGGGAGAAGGCGGAGGCAAAGAGGAAAAGCGCTCCGACAAGTGTTTTCATAGACCGCAACATTCGTTGTGCCCTTGTTCTTGTTTGCGTAGTTGAGGAATTAATTTGACGGGCAGAGACATGACCGCGCTATGGGACGAAAATCGGCCCGCTCAATTCACGAAATGTTTCAAATTATTACAAAAAATCACGACGATTAGCTTGAATTTTTACGCAATTCACGCGGAACTTGCCCTCTTTCTGGCAAAGACGGGGCAGAATAAGGCAGGGATCCGGCAAAAGACCGATATCGCTCAAACGTTGAAAAACATGCTCAGGCGCCAAGAGACGGCAGCGCGGCGAGCAGGGCGTGAAGGGTTTCGACGGTCGCCTGGTCGACGATCCCGTCGACCTTCTCCTGCCGGAAATGGCGCTGGAAGGCGGCAACGGTGTGTCTGGTCCGCTCATCGAAGACGCCGTTGATCCCGACATCGTAGCCGTAGATGGCAAGCATCGACTGGATCGCCTCGACAGGCTGTCCGCTGTCCCCTTCCTGCATGAAGATGCCGCCGGACGCCTGAACCGGATCCACATAATGGCCGATGCCGTGGCGCGCCAGGAGTGCCCATGGGAATTTCTCGCCCGGATCCGCTTTCCGGTCCGGCGCCACATCCGAATGCGCAAGCACGCGCCACGGCGGGATGGAATGACGGTTGCAGATATCCCGGGCCAGTTCGATCACGGCGTCGATCTGGGCCTGCGGGAAATCCGGATATCCACCGTCATGGCCGGGATTGACGATCTCGATCCCGATGGAGCGGGAATTGATGTCCGTTTCGCCTTTCCAGAAGCTCTTGCCGGCGTGCCAGGCGCGCCTTGCCTCCGGCACGCATTGGACGATGGCGCCGTCCTCGTAAACCATGTAATGGGCCGACACTTCCGCGCGCGGATCGCAAAGCCGCCGCAGCGCGCCTTCGGCATCGGGCATGCCGGTATAATGCAGGATCAGCATGTCGATCGGCCCGCCGCCGGCCCGTTCGTTGTGATTGGGTGAGGGGTGAACCCTGGCCTTCACGCCGGTATCGGTGGCAACGCTCATAGGCCTCTTTCCGCGCAGATCTGCGCCCATGCCGCATTCAGCGCCGCCAGCCGGTCATTGGCAATCTGGACGAATTCCTCTGGAACGCCGCGCGCGATCAGACGATCCGGATGGGTATCGCGCACCTCGCTCCGGTATTTCGTCTTCAGGTCCTCGTTGCTTGCATCCGGCCCGAGTCCGAGCACTTCGTAAGGGTCGCTGTTTTCCCGCACATGGCGGGCCAGAACCCTGGAGAACTCGCGATCATCGAGGCCGAACACCTCTGCGACCCGCGCAAGATAGCTGATCTCGTCCTGGTGAACGACACCGTCCGCCTTGGCGATGTAGAACAGGCCGTCCAGAATATCGAGCAGGGTCTTTCGGTCATAGGGAAACAGATCCGCCAGCTTCTTGGCATAGACCTCGAACCCGGCAACATCCTGCTGCGCCAGATTGAACAGCCGGATCACATTGCGCTCTTCGCCCGGCGGCACATGGAAGAGCTCCCGGAAAGCCAGGACCTCATCGGCCGTGACCACACCGTCGGCCTTCGCCATCTTGGCCGAAAGCGCGATCATGGCAACCGTAAAGCCCACCCGGTTCGCGCCTTCCGGCCGTGAGAGCACCAGCTGCACCAGGCGGTCGACGACCTGCGCGCCGCCCGTTTGAATGGCGGCGACAATCGTCTCCAAACTGCTCCAAACGCTCACATCCGGCTCCTGGCTTTGCGTCTGTCCCCGCCCGGCACCATCCCCGCCATGCCCGGCGACGCATGTTTCGCGTTGGGTTCATCAGGTTTTATCGGCGGGTTGCTGGGATGAAAAGAAGGGGTGAATGTCATTCCGTCCCAATTCTGGCATTCCGGCAAGGTCGGTTTCAAACCTTTTAAAAATCCGATTCGCCGACGCAAGGGAAATTGCGGAGATTCACGATGGCTAAACCTATCCGCTGTAGCCTGTGGACGATTGTCAGTTTTACAGAGTTTTCGAATAAATGAAGAATGGCTCCGCCAGAAGCAGTACGGTCGTCTTCAGCGTCACAATGGCGCTCGTTCTGCTGCTTGCGTTCGGTGTTTATGCAAGCAACCGCATGCTGACCCATTGGTTGCTGGTTCGAAATATCGAACAGACGGCCGCGCTGGTTCCCTCGGCCGTCGTCTCGGCCGGGCTGACGGACGACTTCTACTCCATGCTGCCGGAAAGCGCGCCGACGGGAGCGGGCCTGCGCCTCAAGACGGAAACCGGCGCCGCGGAGAAAAGCGACAAATCGATCCGGATTCCGGACCTGCAGATGTCCGAAAAGCTGCTCTCTTTCATGTCCGCGGCGCTGCAGCCTTCCCATGTCGTCGCCAATCGCTTCGTCTCTCTGACCGACATCGAACAGGGTCCGCGCTTCGCCGACCTCCTGGCCGCAGCCTTTTCAAAAGACACCAAGGGCGCGACATATGACATCCGCCGCCTCGGGCTGCAGACGGCACTGGAACAGGTCGAGCTGAAAACCGGCCCTTATGCGGACGTCGAGCTGACCTGGTGGGGCAAGCTCGAAGCGGCATCCTTCCTGATTTTCCCGCAACGAGACACGGAGGGGATGGTCCGGGGCGCCCTGGTGGTCCTCCTGGACAACACCAAGCGGATCGAAAGCCTGTCGATCATTACCCTGATCAGCAGCGGCGTCATCGCGGCGCTGTGCCTGGCATCGTTCCTGTTTGCCGCCTTCCTTTTGTGGATGCGCTTCCACGACCAGGTCAAGACCAACCGCGACATCGAATTTCTGGCGCACCACGACGCCCTCACCGGACTGCCGAACCGCGCGGTGTTCAACGCACGCCTGAACGAATCCCTGCGTCTGGCCCATGCCAAGGCGAGCAACATGGGCGTGATGCTGATCGACGTCGACAAGTTCAAGGAAATCAACGACACCTACGGCCATGCGACCGGCGACATCTTTCTCCAGATCATCGCCGACCGCCTGCGCGCTGTCTACAGCGACCACCTGGTGGCGCGCCTGTCCGGCGACGAATTCGCCGTCATGATCCAGTCGGTTTCCGACGTGGCCCGCCTGACCAAGCTCGCCTCCGACATGCTGGCGGCAACGAAGCACCCCTGCGTCATCGACGGCAAGGAAATCAAGATCTCCCTGTCGATCGGCATCGCCCGCGCGAGCGACGGCAACTGGCGGTCTTCCCGCCTGCTTCACTGCGCCGACCTTGCCCTTTACCGGGCGAAACATTCCGGACGCTCGACCTTCGCCTGGTATACGCCGGAGATGGACGCCGATGCTCTGAAGCGCAAGGAAATCGAGGCCGGCCTGGTCAAGGCCCTGAAATTCGATCAGTTCGAGCTCCTGTTCCAGCCGCAATACTCGCTGACCGACAATCAGCTCAAGGCCTACGAATCGCTCATCCGCTGGGAGCATCCGACGAAGGGCTCGATTTCGCCCGACATTTTCATTCCGGTTGCCGAAGACAGCGGCCTGATCGAAGCCATCGGCGACTGGGTTCTGACGCGCGCCTGCCAGGAAGCGGCCGGCTGGCCGGACAAGAACCTTCGCATTGCGGTTAACGTTTCCGCCGCCCAGTTCATGGCCGGAGAAACCCACAAGAAGGTGGCACGCGCCCTGCGCGAGTCCGGGCTCGATCCGTCGCGCCTGGAAATCGAAATCACGGAAAGCCTGCTGATTTCGAATACCGATGCGGTCGTCGAAACGCTCAACCAGATCCGCGACCTTGGCGTGTCGATTGCCATGGACGATTTCGGCACCGGCTATTCGTCGCTGAGCTATCTGAGCCGTTTCCCGTTCGACAAGATCAAGATCGACCGGTCGTTCATTCATAACCTCGGCAAGGACGCCGGAACCGATGCGATCGTCACCTCGATCATCGGCCTCGGCCGCTCTCTCGATGTCCTGATCACCGCGGAAGGGGTGGAAAACCAGGAACAGGTCACGTTGCTGCGCGCGGCAGGCTGCAACCTCGTCCAGGGCTACCTCTTCGGCCGTCCCGGATCGGTCGAAGCCCATGCCGACTTCATGGCCCGCAACGACCCGCGCCCGGCAATGGCCCACACCAAAGCCCATGGCAGCGCCACGCAGGCAGGCGAAGCTGAGGCGAAAGCGCAAGTCGAAGCCACGGACGAAGACCGGAACGAACAGCCGCAGCCTTCCGTCAGTGCCACAGGTTGAGTGTCAGCTCGCTCCCGACCGGTTGACCCGCGCGATCAGCTCCGCACCGGTTTCCTTCCGCTCCGAATAGCGGTCGACCAGATAGTCCTTCCGACCGCGCAGGAGCAGCGTGAACTTCATCAGTTCCTCCATGACATCGACCACCCGGTCATAGAGCCCGGACGGTTTCATCCGCCCGTCGTCGTCGAACTGCTGGAAGGCCTTGGGGACGGATGACTGGTTCGGGATCGTGACCATGCGCATCCAGCGGCCAAGCACCCGCATCTGATTGAGCGCATTGAACGACTGGGACCCGCCGGAAACCTGCATCAGCGCCAGCACCTTGCCCTGGGTCGGGCGAACCGCGCCGAGGCTGAGCGGGATCCAGTCGATCTGGGTCTTCATGATGCCGGTCATGGCCCCGTGACGTTCCGGCGAACACCAGACCTGGGCTTCCGACCAGGCGCTCAGCTCGCGCAGTTCCTGCACCTTGGGATGATCCGGCCCGGTATCGTCCGGCAGCGGCAGACCGGAGGGATCGAAGATCCGCGTCTCCGCGCCGAAGGCCTGCAGCAGCCGTTCGGCTTCCTGCGCCAGAAACCGGCTGTAGGAGCGTTCGCGCAAAGACCCGTAGAGCAGCAGGATCCGCGGCGGATGGTTCAGATCTTCAGGCGTTTCCAGCTTCTGCCGGTCGATCGGCCGGAAGTGCCCGGAGGCGATATTGGGAAGATCGGAACAGTCGGGCTTTTCTGTCGTCACCGTCACGCGCCCTTTTTCACCACCTCGCCGTCCTCCTTGATGAAGTCCCCGATGTCCTGCGGCAGGAGTTCCAGAACCGTTTCCGACGGCCGGCACAGGCGCACGCCCTTCTCGGAGACCACGATCGGCCGGTTGATCAGGATCGGATGCTCCATCATGAAATCGATCAGCTCGTCATCAGACCACTTGTCCTCAGCCAGTCCCAGTTCGTCGTAAGGTGTTCCCTTCTGGCGCAGCACATCGCGCACCGGCAGCCCCATGCGCTTGATCAGGCCGACCAGTTCGTCGCGGCTCGGCGGGGTTTTCAGATATTCGATCACGGTCGGCTCGACGCCCGCCTTGCGGATCATTTCCAGCGTGTTGCGCGAGGTGCCGCATTTCGGGTTGTGGTAGATGGTCATCGTCATGGGGTCAGGTAACCTCTTCGTTGGCCGGCGCCGCGACGCCGCATATTTCCGGTCTGCCGTGGCAGCAATCCTCCGTCAGGAAGCCAAGCAGACTGCGCATCCGGTCGAAACAGACCGCATAATAGATCCGGCGCCCCTCGCGCCGGGACGTCACCAGCCCGCCGCGTTCGAGTGCCGAAAGATGGAAGGACATCCGCGTCGGCGCCACAGACAACGTCTCCGCGACCTCGCCCGATGCCATGCCGTCCGGCCCGGCCTTCACCAGAAGCCGGAAGGCCGCAAGCCGGTCTTCCTGGGCAAGGGCCGCAAGCGCGGCGATGGCGGTGTCATCCTTCATATTTCGACATTACAAGAATACTTGGAAAATTCAATCGAAGGATTGCATCCAGGAACACCTGTTCCAGGACGGGTCGTTCAATTTCGGCTGTTTCGGGTCACATGGCGGCAGCTGCGCGGGCGGCCTGATCGTAGTTGCCGGAGACGAGACGCAGCGTCGCCGCAAGCCGGGACAGTTCGTTCTCGTCGAGGCCCAGCGCCTTCATCGGCTTGATCAGCAGCGCTTCCCGCAGACGGCGGTATTCCAGGCAGGCGGTTTCGCCGCTTTCGGTGATTTCCGCCGTCTTTTCCTTGCCCCGCCGGCCGGATTTGATGAGACCGGCCTTTTCCAGCTTCTTCATGGCATAGGTCACCGTGTGCGTGTCCTCGATATTCAGCACGAGGCAGATATCCGACAGCGTCTTCGGGCGGTCGCGGTGGTTGATCGTGTGCAGGACAAGAACGTCGAGCGGGCTCATGCCTTCGGTGCCCGACGCCGACATGCACCGCACCATCCAGCGGTGATAGGCATTGACCATCATGGTCACCGCGAACTCGACTTCCGACACCGCCGGCATGGCGCCGGAAGCCAGATGGGCCGACGACACGACAGGGCCGATGCTGGGGGGCTGGTCGGGCGTCTTGTCACTCATTGGCTTTTTCCTTGTCCTCCCAACCGCCTCGCAACCGGCTGGTTCCTGCGCCCCTTCTAATGCGACATCATGTTCTGGGGCAACCACAGAGCCAGTTCCGGGAAGGTCACGATCAGCACGACCGCCAGGATCATGAGCAGGAAGAACGGCAGGGCCATCCGCGCGACCTTGAAGATGTTGTGGCCGGTCATTCCCTGCAGCACGAACAGGTTGAAACCCACAGGCGGTGTGATCTGGCTCATTTCCACGACCAGCACCAGGTAGATGCCGAACCAGATCAGATCGAGACCAGCCTGTTCGACCATGGGCAGGATCACCGACGTGGTCAGCACCACGACGGAAATCCCGTCGAGGAAACAGCCGAGCACGATAAAGAACACGGTGAGCGCGGCAAGCAGCTGCAGCGGCGACAGGCCGAGAGAGCCGATCCAGCCGGCCAGTTCGCGGGGGATGCCGGTAAAGCCCATGGCAACGGTGAGGAAGGCGGCGCCGGCCAGGATGAAGGCGATCATGCAGGACGTCCGCGTCGCCCCCATCAGGGCGTCGGTGAAGCTCTTCTTCGTCAGCGTGCCGGAGGCCCAGGACAACAGCAGCGACAGCACCACGCCGATGGCGGCTGCTTCGGTCGGCGCGGCAAGGCCTGCATAGATCGAGCCGATCACGCCGGCGATCAGGGCGATCACCGGGAACAGGCGGCGGGTCGACTTGACCCGGTCCCAGAACGGGATCTGCGGCTCCTTCTCCGGCATCTTCGATGCATTCAGGGTCGCCCAGATCGCCACATAGCCCATGAAAAGCACACAGAGCATGGCGCCGGGAACGACACCGGCGACGAACAGCCGTGCGATCGACTGCTCGGTGGCGGCCCCGTAGACGATCAGGATGATCGACGGCGGGATCAGAAGACCGAGCGTGCCGGACCCGGCCAGCGTGCCGATGGCCATTCTCTCGTCATAGCCGCGCTGCTTCAGTTCCGGCAGCGACATCTTGCCGATGGTCGCGGTGGTCGCCGCCGACGAGCCGGAGACCGCGGCAAAGATCCCGCAGCCGAGAATATTCACATGTAAGAGCCGGCCGGGCAGGTTGCGCATCCACGGCGACAGGCCGGCGAACATGTCCTCCGACAGGCGCGAACGGAACAGGATCTCGCCCATCCAGATGAACATCGGCAGGGCGGTCAGGTCCCAGGAATTGGCAGCCCCCCAAACGGTGGTGGCCAGCACCGAGCCGGCCGGCGCCGACACCAGCAACATCATGGCGATCAGCGCAACGCCGAAAAGCGCGATGGCAACCCAGATGCCGGTGGCCAGCGCCGCCAGCATGCCCAGTCCCAGACACAGGGCAACAAGGGAGAGATCCATTATTCCACTCCCTCAATCGCGTCGCTGCGATCGGCGGCCTGATAACTGGCCGGCCTGCCCCGCACCGCGCGCAGAAAATCGTCGAGGATCGAGATCGCGAAAACGGCGAGCCCTGCCGTCATGACCAGTTGGGGGATCCACAGCGGAATGGGAATAATGCCGAAGGAGACCTCGTGGTAGAGGTAGCTGTCGTAGACCAGCAAAGCCGCATTCCACGCAAAAAAGCTGACAAGAACCAGCGCAACGCCGAGGCACCAGACTTCGAAGGCCTTCGCGACCGGCTTGGATACCTGCTGCAGCAGGATCGAGACCCGGATGTGGTCGCCCATGCGCAGCGTGGAGGCGAGCGCCAGGAACGAGGCGCCGACCAGCAGGAAACCGGCAATTTCGGCAAGAGAGGGAACCAGGAGGCCGAGCGGCTCCAGGCCGATCAGCTTTCGAAACCCGTCGATGAGCCGGCAGGACACCTGGATCACGACAAGACTGGCAATTGTAACGAGACAGGCGGCGGCCAGTCCGCCGGCCAGACGGTAGAGCCCGTTGAGAAAGGCGCGCATCGGCAGGGTCTCCCGCGCAGACAGGAAGCATCAGAGCCGGGCGCATTCGCCCGGCTCCCTTACGCAATCACTTATTTGGAATAGGCTTCGATGATCGCCTTGCCGTCGGCACCGGCGCTGTCCTGCCATTCGGCAACCATGGTCTTGCCGATTTCCTTCAGCGACGCCTGCAGCGCCTCGGAAGGAGCGGCGACCGCGATGCCGTTGTCCTTCAGCATCTGGGTCTTTTCGGCGGTTTCCGCCTTGGAGGCTTCCCAGCCGCGGGTTTCGGCAGTGGCGGCAGCGTCCATGACGGCGACCTTTTCAGCGTCGGAAAGGCCGTCAAAGGCCTTCTTGTTCACGATCACCATGTTCTTCGGCAGCCAGGCCTGGGCGTCGTAGTAATGGTCCAGGTAGTCCCAGGCCTTGGAGTTGGCACCGGTCGACGGAGAGGTGATCATTGCCTCGACCCGGCCGGTGGAGAAGGCGGTCGGCAGGTCTGGCACTTCCACCTGGGTCGGCACGGCGCCGGCCAGCTGGGCGATCCGTTCGGTCGACGCGTTATAGGCGCGGAACTTCAGGCCCTTCAGGTCGTCGATGGTGTTGATATCCTTCTTGGCGTAGATGCCCTGCGGCGGCCACGGCACGGCAAAGAGCAGCTGCAGCCCCTGATCGGCGAGCTTCTTTTCCAGGAACGGCTTGGACGCCTGATAGAGCTTCCAGGCATCGTCATAGGAGGTTGCCACGAACGGCACCGAGTCCACGCCGAAGACCGGGTCTTCGTTCGAAAGGCGCGACACCAGCACTTCGCCGATCGGCGCCAGGCCCTTGCGGACCGCGTTCTTGATTTCCGGATGCTTGAACAGCGAGCCTGCGGAATGGATCTGGATGCTGAGGGAACCGCCGGTCTTGTCGGAGACGTCCTTGGCGAATTCCGCGATATTGACGGTATGGAAGTTGCTGTCGCCGTAAGGCGTCGGCATGTCCCATTTCGTTTGGGCGGAAGCGGAAGCAAGACCGGACAGACCGATGACGGCAGCAGCGGCAAGGCGGACGCCTGCCTTCGAAAGATGACGTGAAAGCAGCATGTTACTCTCCTCTTGGAAGCGGGACTTTTGTCCTCGTTCGGTGACCCGACGACGCCGTTCCGTCCCTTTGACAAGACGGCGAAACCGGGTCCAGATGACAGGCTAGACCCGGCGGAAAGAAATATCAACGATTTATCGACAAATTGTGACTGTTTACATTATTCTCAAATACGGCAATCGCAGCCTGAGGGAGAAGAAGCCATGACCGTCCGCTACGAAATCCTGGTTCCAGGCTCCAGTCTCGCCTTCGAAGGCGGGTTCTTCGGCATCTCTTCCATCGTGCTCGTGGAAGCCGGCGGCAAGCGGGCGCTGTTCGACTGCGGCCACGGCACCACCCGCCGCTTGCTGCGCGAGGGGCTCGCGGCGCGTGGCCTCGCCCTGGACGACATCGACCTCCTGGTCTTCTCCCACGGACATTTCGACCATGTCCTGAACCTGGACCTGTTCCCCAATGCGCCGATCCTGATGAGCCGCGACGAACGTGACTATGTCGAAACGCCGTTTGAGGACGATCCGGCAACACCGCGCTACCTGCCTGCCCTGCTTTCAGACCGTGACGTTCAGCTGATCGATGGCGAGGCGGAAATCCTGCCGGGCGTGACCGCCTTCCCGACCCCGGGCCACGCACCGGGTCATATCTCGCTGGAACTTGCCGCCGCAGACGGACCGGTCGTTCTCGCCGCCGACGCCCTGAAGACCGCCCGTGAGGCGCTTTCCGGCATTCCGGACATGGAGATCGATCCGCAGAAACGCGGCAAGGCCGCAATCCGGGAAGTGCTTCGCCGGGGCAAGGTGATCGTGCCGGGCCATCATCCGACGCTCTTCAAGGATGAGGACGGCAACCTGTCCTGGAGCGACCTCCAGGAGATGCCGCTCCTGATCCGCTAGAAACGTTATGCGATCCATGGCGCCGGTGCGGTCGCCGGATATCCGTTTGAAAGGGGCAAAACAGCAAAATCCTGGATCATAGTCATTTTTTCATCGACAATTTATCGATAAAATGTCAACGTTGGATCAAACGGAAGCTGGCAACGGCAGGAAAGAATTGAGACGGCACGCCCGAGTGCGGTAGCCATGCCGGCAGGACGACGACAATCAAAAGAGGGTATGAACATGACGGCGAAATGGGATTTCTGGATCGATCGCGGCGGCACCTTCACCGACATCGTCGGCCGTGCGCCGGACGGCAGTATCCACCCCCACAAGGTGCTGTCAGAAAATCCCGAAGCCTACCGCGATGCCGCCATTCAGGGGATCCGCGAACTGATGGGCATCGAAGCCGGGGCTGCGATCCCTTCCGACGAGATTGCCACCGTCAAGATGGGCACCACGGTCGCCACCAACGCCCTGCTGGAACGCAAGGGCGAGCGCACCGCGCTGTTCATCACCAGGGGCTTCCGCGACGCACTGGAGATCGGTTACCAGGCCCGGCCCGACATCTTCGCCAAGGAAATCATCAAGCCCGAACTCCTCTACGAGCAGGTCTACGAGATCGGCGAGCGCGTCCGTGCCGACGGCACCCTGGAAACCCCGCTCGACGTCGACGGCGCGAAGACCGCGCTGCAAGCGGCCTATGACGACGGCATCCGGTCCATCGCCATCGTGCTGATGCACGCCTATGCCTATCCGGACCACGAGGTAAAGCTTGCGGCAATCGCCCGGGACATCGGCTTCCCGCAGATTTCGGTCTCCCATGAGGTCTCGCCGCTGATGAAACTGGTCGGCCGCGGCGACACCACCGTCGTCGATGCCTATCTGTCGCCGATCCTGCGCCGTTATGTGAACCAGGTGCAGGAGGAACTGGGCGAAGGCCCGCGACTGATGTTCATGCAGTCGTCCGGCGGCCTCACCGCCGCCGACCTGTTCCAGGGCAAGGACGCGATCCTGTCCGGCCCGGCCGGCGGTGTCGTCGGCGCGGTCGAGACCTCGAAAATGGCCGGCTTCGGCAAGATCATCGGCTTCGACATGGGCGGCACCTCGACCGACGTCTGCCACTTCGACGGCGACTATGAGCGCGCCTTCGAGACGGAAGTCGCCGGGGTGCGCATGCGCGCGCCGATGATGATGATCCACACGGTCGCGGCCGGCGGCGGCTCGATCCTTCACTACCGCGACGGCCGTTTCCAGGTCGGCCCGGATTCCGCAGGCGCCAACCCGGGTCCGGCCTGCTACCGCCGCGGCGGTCCGCTGACGGTCACCGACGCCAACCTGATGACCGGCAAGCTGGCTCCGGACTTCTTTCCGAAGATCTTCGGTCCGAACCGGGACGAACCGCTGGACGAAACCGCCGTCAAAACGAAATTCGCCGAGCTGGCGGAAAAGATCGGCGACGGCCGTTCACCCGAGGACGTCGCCGACGGCTTCCTGAAGATCGCCGTGGAAAACATGGCCAACGCCATCAAGAAGATCTCCGTCCAGCGCGGCTATGACGTCACCGAATACGCCCTGACCTGCTTCGGCGGCGCCGGCGGCCAGACCGGCTGCATGGTCGCCGACACGCTCGGCATGACCACCGTCATCGTGCACCCCTTCTCCGGCATCCTGTCCGCCTACGGCATGGGCCTTGCCGACATCAGCGCCAGCCGCCAGCAGGCGGTGGTCAAGCGGCTGGAGCAGAACCTCCTGCCGGAACTCGACAAGCTGCGCGACGAACTCGCCCACCAGACCGAAGCCGAACTCGCTTCCCAGGAGATCGGCCCCGACGCACGCCAGACCCGCGCCATCGTGCACCTGCGCTACGAGGGCACCGACACGCCGCTGCCGGTCGAACTCGCACGTATCGATGCCATGCGCTACGCTTTCGAGGAAGCGCACAAAAAGCAGTTCGGCTTCGCCTACGAGGAAAAGCCGGTGGTCGTCGAGGCGCTGGAGGTGGAAACCTTCGGCGGCGGCGCGGGCATTTCCGAACCGGACCTGGGGCTTTCAGGAGAAATCCCCGCAGCAGTCACCTCGACGAAATTCTTCTCCGACGGCGATTGGCACGAGGGCAGCATCTACAAGCGCGATGCGCTCAAACCCGGCATGACCGTCGACGGTCCGGCGCTGATCATCGAACCGCATGCGACCGTCGTGGTCGAGCCCGGCTGGCAGGCGCAGATCAACGCCAAGGACCATGTGATCCTCAACCGCGTCGTTCCGCTCGCACGTACCGAGGCCATCGGCACCCATGCCGATCCGGTCATGCTGGAGGTGTTCAACAACCTGTTCATGTCCATCGCCGAACAGATGGGCGTGACCCTGCAGAACACCGCGTATTCGGTGAACATCAAGGAACGGCTCGACTTCTCCTGCGCGGTCTTCGACCACGACGGCGCCCTGGTCGCCAACGCACCGCACATGCCGGTGCATCTGGGCTCCATGGACCGCTCGGTGGAGACGATCATCAAGCTCAACAAGGGCAAGATCAAACCGGGCGATGTCTTCGCGCTCAACGCGCCCTATAACGGCGGCACGCACCTGCCCGACATCACCGTGGTTTCCCCGGTCTTCGACGACGACGGCAAGGAGATCCTGTTCTGGGCGGCTTCGCGCGGCCACCACGCCGATGTCGGCGGTTCCGCGCCGGGCTCCATGACCCCGCGCGCCACCACCGTGGACGAGGAAGGCGTTCTCTTCGACAATTTCAAGATCGTCGACCAGGGCCGTTTCCGCGAGGCGGAGCTGGTGGAGCTTCTGACCGACCACCCCTACCCGGCCCGCAATCCGCACCAGAACGTCGCCGACCTGTCGGCCCAGATCGCGGCCAATGAAAAGGGCATCCAGGAACTCAGGAAAATGGTCTCCCATTTCGGCCTCGACGTGGTCCAGGCCTATATGGGTCACGTCCAGGACAACGCGGAGGAAAGCGTCCGACGGGTGATCTCGGCCCTGAAGGACAGCGAGTACGAATATCCGACCGATCAGGGTTCGGTGATCAAGGTGAAGATCACCGTCGACAAGGAAAGCCGCGAGGCGACCGTCGACTTCACCGGCACCTCCGGCGTGAAGCCGAACAACTTCAACGCGCCTGAGCCGGTGACCCGCGCGGCCGTGCTCTACTGCTTCCGCGTGATGGTGGAAGGCGACATTCCGATGAACGCCGGCTGCCTCAAGCCGATCCGCATCGTCCTGCCGGACGACTGCATGCTGAGGCCGTCCTATCCGGCAGCCGTGGTTGCCGGCAACGTGGAAACCTCGCAGCACGTCACCAACGCGCTCTTTGCCGCCTTGGGCGCCATGGCCAACAGCCAGGGCACCATGAACAACCTGACCTTCGGCAACGACACCTACCAGTACTATGAAACCATCTGCTCCGGCTCGCCCGCCGGTCCCGGTTTCAACGGCACCGACGGTGTCCATGTCCACATGACCAACTCGCGCCTGACCGATCCGGAAGTGCTCGAGTTCCGCTTCCCCGTGCTTCTGGAGGACTTCCATATCCGCAAGGGATCCGGGGGAACCGGCAAGTGGCATGCGGGCGACGGCACGAAACGCACCCTGCGTTTCCTGGAAAAAATGGACTGCGCCATCCTCGCCTCCCACCGCACCATCCACCCCAGGGGCCTGGAGGGCGGCAGCGACGGCGAACTCGGCCGCACCGAGGTGCGCCGCCTGAACGGCAAGGTCGAGGTGCTGGAAGGCTGCGACCAGACCATACTGGACGCGGGCGAAGCCGTCACCGTCATCACCCCGACGTCGGGGGGATGGGGCAAGGCCTGAACCATTAGACTGCTTTTATGCAACCCGGGGCGCACTTCCGTGTCCCGGGTTTTTCTTTTTGACGTTTTGGCGTGAACAGCGGACTGAGCGTTGAGACCACAGTCTATCCGGCCGCGCAATGCCGGCAGAAAACCGTTGCCCACCAATAATCCGTCCCATTTCCATTTTCGCGCTCTGATAGAAATTTCCACCAGGAATACTCAGAATTTTAACAGAATAGAAACCACAGTTACGCAGATGATTATGCATGCGAAACGGTAGATATCGCTAGAATTTCGAGGAACATACTCAAGATTGGAAGATAGTTTATTGTAAAATTTACCTATCTTTTGATGATCGAGATAATTCTCCCGAAATTTCTTACGTTTAAATGCGCTAAATCACTCAAAGAGCTCAGCTGAAGAGACGGGTCACCATGAAATTCATCGCTTTTCGGTCGGTATCGTCCAAGATCCTGTCACTGGTCGTTCTATTAAGCGCCGCGCTTGTCATCGTCGCTGTTGTCGGCATCTATCAGATGAGCCGGATCGGCGGCGAGCTGACTGCAATTGCCGAAGAGGATATCCCTCTCACGGAAACCGTGAGCGCGGTCACGGCGCATCAGCTGGAACAAACAGTCATGCTGGAGCGGATGCTGCGTTTCGGCGGCATCAAGAGCCGCGACGCCGAAAAGGGTTTCCGGACGAGCGTGGAACGCTTCGAGGAACTCGCCGGCGACGTCGACGAGGTCATTGCCTCGGCGGAGACACTCGCCCGAAGCGGCCTCGAACATGCCTCGACAACGGAAATGAACGACAAGTTTCAGGCCGTCCTTGCGCGCCTGGACAAAATCAGGTCCGAGCATGACGTCTTTAACGCGGATGCCCGCCAGGTCACCAGGCTGATCGAGGCAGGCAAAATCGACGAGGCGAGCACGCTTGCCGAAGCGGTGGAAGCGGAAGAGGAAAGGCTCGATCAGGAAATGGTTGCGCTGATGACCGACCTGCAGGCCTTCACCGCAAAAGCGGCCCTGACGGCCGAACAGCATGAAAGCGCCGGCATCTGGCAGCTGGTCATCGTCTCGCTCGTCTCCATCCTGGTCGGCATCGGCCTGTCGCTCATCATCTCCATCAAATCGATCAGCCGCCCGCTCAAGCTGGTCACCCACGCCTTGAACAGGCTTGCCGAGGACGACACCTCGATCGAACTGAAGACGGGCGGCGCCGACGAGATCGGCCAGCTGTCGCGGACCTTCGCCAACTTCCGGGAAAAGACCATCGAGATCAAACGTCTTCAGGCCCAGGCCAGGGAAGAGGAAGAACGCATCGAGCGGGAGAAACGGGAAGTCACCCTGCGCATGGCCGACGAACTGGAAAACACGGTCAAATCGGTCTCCGACCGGATCGGCGTGGCCGTGAACGAACTGGCGATCACCGCCAACCGGATGTCCGCCACAGCGGTTCAGACCTCTGAGCGCGCCAACGGTGTCGCGAGTGCCGCAGAACAATCCTCCACCGGAATTCAGTCGGTCGCCGCCTCGACGGAAGAACTGGTCACCTCGATCCAGGAAATCAGCCGACAGGCCTGTTCGGCTATGGAGCTTGCGAGCGCGACCAACGAGCGTGTCGCCGCCTCCAACAAGACGGTCGAAGGCCTGTCTCATGCCGCACAGAGCATCGACGACGTTGTCAGACTGATCAACGACATCGCCGATCAGACCAATCTCCTGGCCCTGAACGCGACCATCGAAGCGGCACGCGCGGGCGATGCAGGCAAGGGCTTTGCGGTCGTCGCCTCCGAGGTGAAGGCCCTCGCCAACCAGACGAGCAGCGCGACCGAGGAGATCAGCCGCCAGATCAAGGACATGCAGACCGGCTCCGCCCAGACTGCGGAAGCCATCATGGCCATTGTCGATGCGATCACCGACATGAACCAGCAGATCACCGGCATCGCCTCGGCCGTGGAGGAACAGAATTCCGCAGCCGCCGAAATTTCCCGTTGCGTGACCGATGTGGCCCAGGGCAGCAGCGACATCACGACCAGCATCTCCGATGTCAGCCACGGCGCGACCGATTCCAGCGCCGGCGCCCAGCAGGTCATGGATACGGTCGGTCTGCTCTCCAGCCAGACCGCGCAACTTCAAAAGGAACTCGACGGCTTCCTGTTGAATATCCGCGCAGCCTGACCGGCGTCGCGCCTCAGATACGGCAAGCCTGCACACAACCTTCCCCGCTCTGTATGCCCCCAAGGACCGGCAGGCCGATAAGCTCGCCGGTCGCCTTTTTCGCGGGCCCGCGCTAAACTGCCTCAAAAAACAGAGGGGGGAGACGTCATGCATGCGGTGGGCAGGCGCGTAGCCTGCATCGTTTTCCTGTTTCTTTTCGGATTTGCGCTTCCGGCCTGCGCAAAGCCGCTGACCTTCGGCGTGCTCGCGCATCGCGGCGAAAACAATGCCCGCTCCCGCTGGCAGGCGACGGCTACGTACCTGATCGAACAGCTCCGGCAAGAGGTGCGCCTTGTCCCGCTGACCTTGGAAGGCATGCAGGCGGCCCTTGCCGCCGGCAGACTTGATTTCCTGCTGACAAATCCCGGTCATTATGTCGCCACGGCCGCCGAATTCCCGCTGTCTCCCCTGGCAACACTGCAGCGCAACCGGTCAGAGGGGGAGGACCGGCCGAACAAATTCGGCTCGGTCATTTTCACCCGCGCCGACCGTGACGACATCCATGCGCTTGGAGATCTGAAGGGCAAAACCTTCGGAGCCGTCGCACCGGATGCATTCGGGGGCTACCAGATCGCCGCCGACACCCTGATGTACAACGGTCTGAATCCCGAACAGGATTTTCAGGCGATCAATTTCCTCGGCTTTCCGCAGGACAAGATCGTCCGGGCCGTGGTCGATGGCGACGTCGATTTCGGCACGGTCCGCACCGGTATCATCGAGGCCATGGTGGCCGAGGACCGGCTTCGGATGAACCAGATCAAGGTCTTGAACCCGCACATCATCGATGGCTTCGATTACCAGCTTTCCACCGACCTTTTTCCCGAATGGACCTTCGCGGCGACCACACAGGTTTCCCCCGAACTGAAACGGAAAGCGGCAATCGCCCTTTTGTCCATGTCGCCGGGCGACCCGGCCGCTCTTGCCGGAAACTACGGCGGCTGGAACACGCCGATGAACGACAAGGATGTCCGTTCCGTTCTCGATACGATCGCAGGACATGCCGCACCGCAGATGCAGCAGCCCTCCGCGAACCTGACTGTCTGGCTGACGCTTGCCGCGCTGACCGGTTTCATCGCCTTTCTGCTTGGGCGCATCAGGCGCCCCCGGCTGGCCCATGCTCCTCGGGGACCGGCGATGGCAGGCGAGGATACAAGGCTGGCCGCCCTGACCCGCCGCGAACACCAGGTGCTCGATCTCATTGTCCGCGGCCGGACAAACAAGGAAATGGCGCGCCAGCTCGGCATCTCTCCCAAGACGGTGGAATTCCATCGCGGGCATGTCATGAAAAAACTCAAGGCGGACACGGTTGCCGACCTTGTCCGGATCGCCCTCGAATGCGGCCAGGGCCTGCCTCACAAGCAAACCTAGGGAGAGTCCTAGGGAATAATCGGCACCGCACCAGCTATCGGCGCTGAGGGCCTCCAGACTAGCCTTCTGGCAGCGGGCACAAGATCCGCGAAAAAACATCACCCAGGAGGAAACCAATGAGGACAGCATTCAACGCGCTGGCCGTGACGGCCCTTGCCGCCTTGTTGCCGCTTGCAGCCCATTCGGCCGAAGACGCCGGCCAGTCTCACGATTACCGCACCTTCCAGTCAAACGGCACGATCGAATACGGCAAGATCGGCGATTCCTACACCGCCGACCTGGTCATGTATCTGGCCGGCAACCAGTTCATGGTCATGGAAGAGCTGATCAAGGACTTACAGTCCAGGAACAGCGGCATTTCCAGCATCTATGTCGAAACCATCCCGCCGGGTCAGATCCTGAAAGGCCAGATCCTCAAGCAGGGGGAGATCGACGGCCAGAAAACCGCCCAGAACCCGGACCTTTATGCCAGCGTGAACCTCGGCCACCTGAAGCAATTGAAGAAAAAGGGCCTGATGGACGACTACATGGTCTACATCCACAACAAGCTGGAACTGATGGTCGCCAAAGGCAACCCGAAGGGGATCAAGGGCCCGGAGGATCTGGCCCGTGACGATCTCGTCAAATCCCTGCCGAATCCGCTGACCGAAGGCATTTTCAAGTTCTACGGGTCGGCAATGCTCAAGGAGCTCGGCATTTACGAAAAGGTGACAGCCAACGCGGAATGCAAGAGCTGCTGGGCGATCGAAGGCAAGACCTGGTTCACATCGCGCCACCACCGCGAAACCCCCTACCTCATCGAAAAGGGTGAAGCGGATGTCGGCATCGTCTGGACGTCGGAGATCCTGCATGCGATCGCGACCGACCGCGCGATCGAAGGCGTCGCCATTTCCGCGCCCCTGAACATGGCCCAGAAGGTGAACTATGCCATCGGCCCGCTGAAAACCGGCCGCAACCAGGAAAACGCTGCGAAATTCCTGGACTATCTGCAGACCTCGGAAGCCCAGGACATCTACGCCAAGTACGGCTTCGTTCCAGCAAGCGAGGAAGAACTCTCGCTCCGGCCGATCCCGGAAAGCTGATCCGTTGCAAAAAGGCCCGGCGGCCAAGGACCGCAGGGCCATGCAAAACGCCTCATCATCCACGATCTGAAGCATACCGCCGGTTTTCGAACCGGCGGTATTATTTGAAAAAACCTTTGAAGCCGGTCGTGCCGGCACGCCCGGCAGTGGCCGTTTCTCCGTCCCAAGTGTATTGATGTTTGGCGCAACCGCATCATACTCCCGTTCCGCAGAGGGGGGCTCGCACACAAGGGAGAACCTCCATGATCGAGGAAATACCGGGACGCCCTGAAGGAACCCTGGAATTCAAGCTGACCGGCAAGATAACAGGCCGCGACTACGACCACATCCTGACACCGGCCATCGACAAGGCCTTGCAGGATCACGACCGCATTCGAATTCTCATGCAGATCGGACCGGACTTCGAAGGCTATTCGCTGGACGCGGCCTGGGACGATACGCGGCTGGGCCTGCGCCACTGGTCCGGCTTCGACCGGGTTGCGGTCGTCAGTGATGTCGGCTGGGTGAAAACCGCCATCCGAGTCGTCGGGTTTGCCATGCCCTGTCCGATCAGGACCTTCGACCTATCGGAACACGATGACGCCCGCCGCTGGCTTGCCGAATCCCTCGGCTCCATTCACGTCGCCAAACGCGACGGAGACCGGGTGGAGGTCAGGCTGCAGGGCAAGCTTGAAACCAGCGCCTACGAGAATATCGGCGGCGACCTGGATGCGATCATTGCCGATGTCGGCCGGATCAAGCTGCTGCTGGACCTGCGCGACTTCGACGGCTGGCAGGGCCTTGGCGCCCTCGGCACCCATCTTTCCCTGGTCCGTGAACACCGCCGGGCGCCGAAGAAGGTCGCCGTCGTCGGCGATGCTTTCTTCCTCCCCCTCGCCCGCCGGGTCTTTTCCGTCTTTTCGGATGCCGAGGTGAAATACTTCGAAGGCAAGGACTTTGCCGAAGCTGAAGAATGGATCGCCGATTAGGCCCGCGCCTTTTTCGCCAGGTCCACCAGCACCCCGCGCAGCTGATCCGGCGCCTGCATCGGTTCATCGAACCAGAGGCGCCGGACCTCGTCGCCGGCGACAAGGTCCATTCCTTCCGGATCGAGGGTGGCAAGCCGCCAGTTCGCAGGGTCAGCGCCGCACAGCACCTCCGCGTAGAGCTTCACAGCGTCGCTGTGGTCTTCGTTCATGTGGGCGACCGCTCCGGCCTCCATATCCGCAAACTGCTGCCAGTCACCCTGCAGCGCCAGATCCTCGCACTGGAGTTCATAGGCCTTGCCAAACCCGCCGTTCAGGCTGGCGCGCGCCATTTCCAGACGGAAGAAGGCGAAGTCGCCGAAATCGACATAGAGTTCCGCCTTCGGCTGGCGCGCCAGATAGCGCCGCCGCAGCCGGGCATGGTCGTCGCTGCCGCGCTCGATACGGCGGGCTTCGGTAAACAGGGTGATGCGGGCATGGGCGAGTGGATCCCCCTTGCCCGGTTCGCCAACAAGCAGCGATGACCGCGGATCCGCCAGAATGGCGGCCGTATGGCCGGAAAGCGTGGACGTGAGGATCACCGGCGTACCGTCGATATCGGTGGCCAGCGCGACCCGGCTTGCAAGCGGATGGCCGGTCCCGGGCTCGATCGCGGCAAGCGCGCCGAAGCGCGCGGTCCGGATCAGGTCCCCTGCCAGGCGTCGCGCGGCGTCGTCCGTTTCCCTTAAAACGTCCTTCTTCTTTTCCGGTTCCTGGTTCGGGGCCGTCATGGCATCTCCTTGAATGCGTCCAGGTGGGTCCTCTCCCCCGCCGGGCCGGACCATAGCACTCCGCCGAAATGAGTGAAGGCATTTTCCGCAGCCGGAAGCGGCTTCAGAAACCTGAACGGCAGATGAACGCGGACCTCAGGATCGGTTCAGTGCCGTTCAGGCAAAGTCGTCTCATCAAATCACGGCGACCCGACACGAACCCCCGACACAAACCTCGGAGCCGCCCCAAGGAGCCAAGACGATGACCACGATCTCCAAACGCGTTCTCGCAATCGCCCTCACCGGCGCCCTGCTTGTGCCGGCCATGACCACCGCCGAAGCCGGTCCTCGCGGCGGCTGGGACAATCACCGCGGCGGCTGGAACCACCATGAGCCCCGGCGGCACCATGACGGTCGCAGAAAGAAGAACAATGATGTCGGTGCAGCCGTTGCCGCAGGCATCATCGGCCTTGCCGCCGGCGCCATCCTGCTGGGCGCGACCAGCCAGCCGCGCTATGCGGAACCGGCACCGAACTACTATCCGCCGGCACCTTATCCGGGCCGCGTTTCCGGCTACGGCTACCAGCCCTGGAGCCCGGCCTGGTACGATTACTGCTCCAGCAAGTACCGCACGTTCAATCCGTCGACCGGCACCTATACGACCTACCGGGGCGAACAGAAGTTCTGCCAGTAACCGGGCCTGTGCCGCCATGGCATGAAATCCCCTCCGGCAACAGGACAGCCGAACTGCCCACCTGCCACCAGGGTCCTGCCCTGGACATTGCCCGACGGCAGCAAGGGACCGCTCTCCCCGGCGGTCCCTTCGCCCGTTCAGGTTCCTTCGCCGGTTTACTGGCAGATGCGATAGGTGCAGGTCTTGCCGTGGCAACCGATGTCCACGTGGATATGGCTTTGATGATAGGCATCCGCGCCCGGCCCGAGCACGGTGGTGAAGCGCTTGCAGGCCGCATCATGCGCTGCACGCAGGAATTTTCTGCTCGCCTCCTTGTCCGGCTCCTCACCGGACCAGTCGTTCTCCACGGTAACGATCTCGCCCGACATGAACTCGAAGCCGAGCACGTCCAGCGCATTGCCCAGTGCATGTTCCGACAGCTTGCCGTCCTTCAGGTTGTTTCTGCGGCGGCACTGGTAACCCGGACCGACATGAACCGCCTTCAACCGCTCCCCGGTTGTTTCCAGGGCGATCCCGGCCAGATCCTCTTCCAGCCATTTTGAAAGTGCCCCGGCAAAACGGCAGCTGACTGTCGGCTCGGGAACGAACCCCACGTCCGCTTTCCCGTTCACCCCGGCCAGACGGACGGCGGATGAGAATCCGCAACCGTCTTCCCCGACCACGGCCGGCAGATCGACAGTGTCGCCGAATTTCAGGGTACACGGGACCGGCGCGGCCGCAGGCGTCTCTTCCGCCGCTTCGGCTTCAGGAGACTGCCCCTCCGGCACGACGGAGCGATCCGGTTTCGTCAACGGCACGGGAGCGACTGAACTTTCCGGTTCAGGCCGTTTGTCCGGCACCGGTGCCGCCGACGGCACGACGAAGCCGTAGCCGGGAACCGGCAGGCCAAGTATTGCGGCAGCCAGGAAAATTACGGCACACCGGCGCTGTCCTCGGCCCATGGCGTTCATCCGTCCCCTTCCCTTCAAACCCGTCCTGCGCTACCGATAGCAAACACAGCAAAATACGTCGATTTGGCGACCCATAGCCAGATCAGATCAAGAGACGGCCATGACACTGGAACTCTATTCGGCATATGTGGTTGCAACACTGATCCTGCTTGCGATCCCCGGCCCGACCATCATGCTGGTCATCAGCTACGCCCTGGCACAGGGACGCCGGTCGGCGACCGCCAGTGTGCTCGGCGTGGCTTTGGGTGACGCGACCGCCGCGACGGCCTCGCTTCTGGGCCTCGGCGCGCTCCTGGCGGCATCCGCCAGCCTGTTTGCGGTCCTCAAATGGGTCGGTGCGGCTTATCTGTTCTGGATCGGACTGAAAATGTGGCGCGCCCGCGCCCATGGCCTCGATACGGTCACTGTGGCCCGGGTCCCGCCGCTCAAGGTGTTCCGGCACGCCTATATCGTTACGGCTCTCAATCCGAAGGGCATCGTCTTCTTCATGGCCTTTCTGCCGCATTTCGTCGTGGCGGACGCGCCGATCGCCCCGCAGCTGTTCCTGCTGGGGGCCACGTTCGTCGTACTCGGGATAGCCAATGCCGCCGTTTACGCCCTGGCGGCAGCCGCCATCGGCGAACGGATGCGCAGCCCGTCGCTGGTCCGTCTGATCAATCGTGTCGGGGGAGGTTTCCTGATGTCCGCCGCCTTCATGACGGCAACGCTGCAACGCAGCTCCACTTGAGCCGTTTCTAGCGTTTCACCGCAAACGCAACCGTGTTCTTTGCGGAATTATCTTCCGGTTCGGCCTGCTTTTTCATGTTCTTTTCCGCGTTCTCGCGGATGGCAATGAGCGACCGGCTCGCAGCGTCATCGGTAAATTGCTTGTAGCGCTGGATGGCGTCATTGACTGCCAGACCTGACATGCCCAGGTGCCGGGCGCGCATGGTCAGGATGTTCTTGA
Source organism: Roseibium aggregatum (assembly GCF_014692675.1). Taxonomy (GTDB): domain Bacteria; phylum Pseudomonadota; class Alphaproteobacteria; order Rhizobiales; family Stappiaceae; genus Roseibium; species Roseibium aggregatum_C. Next base: position 89,392 of record NZ_JABFCZ010000015.1, read on the forward strand.
AGGCATCTTCGGAAACACCATTCGCCTTGCAGATGATGATGAGCGGCTTGTCCGACTTGCTGTAGACCAGCTTCGAGACGGCAGCGACCGGAAGATGGCTGACCTTGGCAAGCAGGATGCCCAGTTCCGTCGCCCTGTCGGAGCGTGCGAACAGCCGCACCGCGTCGTCCAGCTTGGCCTTGCCGTTCTGGACGTCCCTGATCAGCTGATCCGACTGCTCCTTGGCTTCGGAGAGCCTCCGCGCGCGCGCGGCCACTTCCTCTGCGGCCCGTTCCGCCATCACCATGACCAGCGTGTTGTCAGCGCCGAGTTCCTTGACCCGTTCCGTCAGTTCCTCGGACAGGAACGGCACCAGCATCCGTGCCGCATCATCCGGCAGGTCGGTACGATTGATCAGCGCTTCCTGAATGGCCGGATAGGCCATCGAACGATCGACCAGCCGGAGAAATGTTTCCTCGCTGAAACTGGCGCCGGCGTTATTGGCAACCTTCGTCAGGACCTGATTGTCGCCGCGCGACACGATGACGCGGGTCACGATTTCCTCGACCTTCTGCCGCCCCGCAATCGCCTTCAGGTGATCCTGAGAGCCGGTCGAGGCGATCTCCGCAAGGTCTTCCGCCTGCAGGACCGGAGACTCCTCCAGCACCGGCTGGGCCACATCGATCTGGTCCTTGGCCAGCTTGACCATGAGGTCGTGGGGAGCGGATGCATGGGAACTGACCCGCTTTGCGAGCGCCCGGCGGGCCTCGTCTTCAAGCTGGCCCAGCACGCGCATCACGATATCGCCGAACATCAGGCTGACCTGCTCGGCCTGATCGGACTCCGTGGACACAAAAAGGTCTGTCAAAGCCGCAACCAGACTTTTGCGTCCACCCGTGCTACTGTCTTTTGCAAGCTGGGAAAGCTTGGTCAGCATTGATCTTCCCTGGCGCGGTTCACTCCCATCTTCGGAAGATTAGCCGGCGCGCGTTAACATTGCGCTACTATTATTGGAAAAAATTATTAACGATAATCCAACGCACTCGAGGCACTTAGATCAAAAAATCTATTGATTGGGCTTACCTCAATACAACCATTGAATGAAGAATTGTTAAAATACAATCGAGTCGAGATACTATCCGAAACGAAGTAATCCGCGCCGGTCGTCAAAGCCCGCCGCGGCGGACGGCCTCCGTACATTCAACAGGCCTGCTGCGATGCAGCATCTTTTTTCCTTCGCAACCGGCACGCTGTCCCCTACAGTCTGATCGTTCGAGAAGGTAATCGGGAGGCCAATATGATCCTGACACGCAACCTGAATATGATTGCCTTTTTTGTCGCGTTCCTGTTTCTGACGGCAATCGTGCTCGGCATCTTCTGATTGATACCCGAGCCGCATGGCAATCTGGACCTGAGAATACAAAAGGCGGAACACACTGCCTGAGGCGAAGAAATCGCCGGGCGCTTTTCCTTAAATAAGTTAACCGGTGCATGGGGCGGCTGAGCCCGGGGAATAATATTCTCCGGCAACGTGAACTGCTGCCGGTCATTCCTGAAAATCCGGCCTGAAAACCGAAGATGCGAAAGCCGGCTTCCACAGCCGGCTTTCCGCGTTGTTCAGGCAGCCTGCGCCGCTGCGCCAATGGCCGAAAGGGCCCCTTCGCGCGCATTCTCGTTGCTCATCAGCTGATCTGCAGCAATGACCGTCACATCATCGATGCCCAGAAAACCCAGCACATGGCGCAGATAGCCGGTGGCGAAATCATAGTCGGAACCGACCTTCACACCGCCGGATGCGACCACCAGATAGACCTTCTTGTTTTCCAGAAGGCCGACCGGGCCGTTTTCCGTATAACGGAACGTTTCCCGGGCACGGGCGACCAGGTCGATCCAGATCTTGAGCGATGCGGGCAGCGAGAAATTATAGACCGGGACGCCGATCACGATCGTGTCCGCACTCTTCAGTTCGTTGACGAGCGTATCGGACAGGGCAAGTTTCAGGCGCTGTTCGGCGTTTCGTTCGGCCGGGTCGGTGAAGTTCGCCCCGATCCAGGCCTCGTCGATAACCGGCAGTCCGGTCGAGACGTCGCGGGTCAGAACCCGCGCGTCCGGCGCCCCTTCCAGAAGCTTCGTGACCAGGACGTCGCTCAATTCGCGTGTCACCGAGCCGTCCTTGCGGCCGGAGGTGTCGATTTTCAGTATCGTCTGATGAGACATGATCTTCTCCATTTCAGCGGCCCGAAGGCGTTTTGTTCACTGAAAATGGAGATAAGAAGCGCTATCAGACGATACTATATTCGATATATTGAACAGTGCGTTCCCTGTTCGACGCCCTACTCGGCCGCCTCCATGCGTCGCGGATCGTAATTCAGTATGGGAGCGAGCCAGCGTTCGGCGAGGCCAAGGTCCCAGCCCTTGCGGGCGGCGTAATCGGCAACCTGGTCGCGCTCGATCTTGCCGACGCCGAAATAATGGCTTTCGGGATTGGCGAAATAGAGCCCGGACACCGAGGAGCCGGGCCTCATCGCAAAGCTTTCCGTCAACTCGATCCCGGTCGCCTTTTCCGCATCCAGCAGCGCAAACAGGGTTTCCTTTTCCGTATGGTCCGGCTGGGCCGGATAGCCCGGCGCCGGGCGGATGCCCTGGTATTTCTCCGCGATGAGATCCTCCGCCGAGAGGTTCTCATCCGCTGCGTAGCCCCACAGCTCGGTGCGGACGATCTGGTGCAGCTTTTCCGCAAAGGCTTCCGCCAGCCGATCCGCCAGGGCCTGGCTCAGGATCTTGTTGTAGTCGTCACCGGCATTGGCGTAGTGCCGGGCCAGTTCCTCCTCGCCGTGGCCGGCCGTGACGGCAAAGCCGCCGATATAATCGGCAATGCCGCTCTCCTCGGGCGCGACAAAATCGGCCAGCGCCAGGTTTGCACGGCCGCCGGCGGTGCGCGCCATCTGCTGGCGCAGGCTGTGCAGGATCGCACGGTCCGCGCTGCGGCTTTCATCCCCGTAGACCACGATATCATCGCCTCGTGCGGCCGCAGGCCACAGTCCCGCGACCCCGCGTGCGGTCAGCAGCTTCTTCTCCACGATCTCGTCGAGCATCCGCCGGGCGTCGTCATATAGCGCCTTGGCAGCCGGACCGTAGCGGTTGTCGGTCAGAACCTGCGGATACTGCCCCTTGATCTCCCAGGTCGAAAAGAACGGCGTCCAGTCGATAACCGGAACCAGGTCCTCAAGCGGGAAGTCGTCGAAGACCTTGGTGCCGAGCATCTTCGGCCGGACGGGCTGCGCGGCGGCGAAATCGATCGCAAACCGGTTTGCGCGCGCTTCCTCGAGACTGACGCGCTGCGCCTGGGTCCGCCCGGCATGCTTTTCCGCGATATCGGTGTATTCCTCGCGGACTTCCGCATAGAGCTTCTTGCGCTGCTCCTGGTTCATCAGCCGGCTGGCGACCCCGACCGCCCGACCTGCATCGGTAACGTAGATCGCCTGGCCGCGCTCATAGTTCGGATGGATCTTCACCGCCGTATGGATCCGGCTGGTGGTTGCGCCGCCGATCATCAGCGGCACATCGAAGCCTTCGCGCTCCAGTTCCGCTGCCACATGGCACATCTCGTCGAGCGACGGCGTGATCAACCCGCTGAGACCGATGATGTCGACTTTCTCCTGCCGCGCCGTTTCCATGATCTTGGCGACCGGCACCATGACGCCCAGGTCGATCACCTCGAAATTGTTGCACTGAAGAACCACGCCGACGATGTTCTTGCCGATGTCGTGCACGTCGCCCTTCACCGTCGCCATCAGGATCTTGCCGTTGGATGACTTTCCGACCTGGCCGAGTTCTTCCTTTTCCTTCTCCATGAAGGGCATCAGATAGGCGACGGCCTTTTTCATCACACGGGCGGACTTCACCACCTGGGGCAGGAACATCTGCCCCGACCCGAAGAGATCGCCGACGACGTTCATGCCGTCCATCAGCGGCCCCTCGATCACATGCAGCGGCCGGTCGAACGCCTGACGGGCTTCTTCGGTATCCTCTTCCACATAATCGGCGATGCCGTTGACGAGCGCATGTTCCAGACGCTTGGCAACGTCCCATGTCCGCCATGTCAGATCGGCTTCCTTCTTCTGGCCGCCCTCGCCTTTCCAGCGCTCGGCCGCTTCCAGCAGCCGGTCGGTGGCGTCGGGACGGCGGTTCAGAACCACGTCCTCGCAAAGCTCGCGCAACTCCGGCTCCAGCTTGTCGTAGACGGCGAGCTGGCCGGCGTTGACGATGGCCATGTCCATGCCCTTGTGGATGGCATGGTAGAGGAACACCGAATGCATCGCCTGGCGCACCTTTTCGTTCCCGCGGAAGGAGAACGACAGGTTGGAGACCCCGCCAGACACATGGGCGTGCTCAAGGTTCTCCCGGATCCAGCCGGTCGCCTCGATGAAGTCGACGCCGTAGTTGTTATGCTCCTCGATGCCGGTGGCCACGGCAAAGATGTTCGGGTCGAAGATGATGTCTTCCGGCGGGAATCCGACCTTTTCCGTCAGGATCTTGTAGGAACGTCCGCAGATCTCGATCTTGCGCTCGAACGTGTCCGCCTGTCCCTTTTCATCGAAGGCCATGATGACGACGGCCGCGCCGTAGCGGCGCACCTTTTTGGCCTGTTCGATAAAGGCCTCTTCGCCTTCCTTCATGGAAATGGAATTGACGACGCCCTTGCCCTGGATGCACTTCAGCCCGGCCTCGATCACGGTCCATTTGGAACTGTCGACCATCACCGGAACCCGGGCAATGTCCGGCTCGGCAGCCACCAGATTGAGGAAGGTGACCATGGCCTCCTCGGAATCGAGCAGGCCCTCGTCCATGTTGACGTCGATGATCTGCGCGCCGTTTTCCACCTGATCGCGGGCGACCTCCAGGGCGGTTGCGTAATCGCCTTCCTTGATCAGCTTCCGGAACCGGGCGGACCCGGTCACGTTGGTGCGCTCGCCCACGTTGACGAAGTTGGTTTCCGGAGTCAGCACGAAGGGCTCGAGACCCGACAGGCGCATGTGACGCGGAATTTCCGGGATGGCGCGCGGCGCCTTGCCGGCAACCACATCGGCGATCGCCTTGATGTGCGCAGGCGTCGTCCCGCAGCAGCCGCCGACCACGTTGACCAGGCCGGACGCGGCGAATTCTTCCAGAAGCCCGGCCATGTGTTCCGGGCTCTCGTCATATTCGCCGAACTCGTTGGGAAGGCCCGCATTCGGATAGGCGCAGACCAGCGTGTCCGCCACGCGGGCAAGCTCCGCCAGATGGGCGCGCATTTCCTTGGCGCCCAGCGCGCAGTTCAGGCCGACGGTGACCGGATTCGCATGACGGATGGAATTCCAGAAGGCTTCCGGCGTCTGTCCGGACAGCGTGCGGCCGGAGAGATCGGTGATTGTCCCCGACACCATGACGGGCAGGGTCTTGCCCAGCTCCTCGAACACCTCGTCGATGGCGAAAAGCGCCGCCTTGGCGTTGAGCGTATCGAAGATGGTCTCAAGCAGCAGGATGTCGGCGCCGCCCTTGATCAGTCCGCGGGCCGCTTCACCATAGGCCTTGCGCAGATCGTCGAAGGTCACGGCCCGGAAACCCGGGTTGTTCACGTCAGGAGAGATCGACGCCGTCCGGTTGGTCGGGCCGAGCGCTCCGGCCACGAACCGCGGGCGGGACGGATCTTCCGCCTCCGCTTCGTTACAGGCCTGCCGGGCAAGCTGAGCACCCGTCAGATTGAGCTCGTAGGCGACTTCCTCCAGACCGTAGTCCGCCTGGGCGATGGTGGTGGAGGAGAACGTGTTGGTGGCGACGATATCCGCTCCGGCCTTCAGGTAATCGAGGTGGATCTGCCGGATCGCATGCGGATGGGTCAGGTTCAACAGGTCGTTGTTGCCCTTCAGGTCCGAAGCCCAGTCCTTGAACCGTTCGCCGCGGAACGCGGCCTCGTCGAGCTTCAGGTTCTGGATTTCGGTGCCCATGGCGCCGTCCAGCACCAGAATGCGGCTCGCCGCCGCGTTCGTCACGCGGTCAAAGGTATCGGTTTTTGTCACGTTATTGCCCTTTCGGCGCCTTTCAGGCGGCCTTTTTTTCCCGCGCTTGCGGTCCCATGCCGAGCATATGGCAGATCGCATAGGTCAGATCGGCCCGGTTCATGGTGTAGAAGTGGAAGTCGGAAATGCCCCGGTCGACCAGGTCCATCACCTGCTCATAGGCGATACCGGCTCCGACCAGCTTGCGGGTTTCCGGATCGTTGTGGAGGCCGGCAAACCGGCGCGCCAGCCAGTCGGGGATCGACGTGCCGCATTTGGCCGAGAACGTCATCGTCTGCTCGAAATTGTGGATCGGCAGGATGCCCGGGATCACCGGAATGGAGATCCCCGCCTTGGCGACCCGCTCCAGATAGTCCTCGAACATGTCGTTATCGAAGAAATACTGGGTGATGACCCGGTTCGCGCCGGCATCGACCTTGCGCTTCAGATTGTCGATTTCGCTCTGCCAGTCCGCGCTTTCCGGATGCCTTTCCGGATAGCCGGAAACCGAAATGTCGAAATCCGCGATGTTCTTGATGCCCGCCACCAGATCGGAGGCATAGGCATAGCCGTCCGCCTGGGGTTCGTAGAGCGCTCCGATGCCGTTGAGCGGATCGCCGCGAAGGGCGACGAGACTGCGCACGCCCAGGTCCCAGTAGTCCCGGATCACCTCGTCGACCTCTGCCTTCGACGCTCCGACGCAGGTCAGGTGGGCCGCCGGGCGCAGGTCGGTTTCCTTGAGGAACCGTGCGACGGTCTTGTGAGTGGTTTCCCGCGTCGTTCCGCCGGCCCCGTAGGTCACGGAGACAAAGGACGGACCCAGCGGCTGCAGCCGCTCGGCGACCGACCAGAGATTTTCGGCCATCTTGTCCGACTTGGGCGGAAAGAATTCGAAGGACGCCGTGATCGGCGAGGAGGAAGCCAGGCGCGAACGCCGCGTCAGAAATTCTTGTGTCATGGTCAGGCAACCTCTCGGGTGGGATCGGCTACGGGCAGGTCGGTCACAACGCGCCGGTCCTGCGCAAGCCAGAGTGTCACAGTCAATTTTGTGTCGTCGTTTTCTTGTGGTGTCAGGTCGGTGACCTGTTCCAGATCGAGATCCAGGGTTTCCAGCCAGCGCTCCATCTGCTCGTGGCCAAAGCCCAGACGGCGGTGCGCATGGGATTCGCGCAGGAATTCCAGTTCGTGCGGCGCGAAATCGATGATCAGCAGACGCCCGCCGGGCCGCAGCGCCCGGGCTGCTTCCGCCAGCGCACGGGCGGGATCATCGAGGAAGTGGAGCACCTGATGGATCGCGACCACGTCGAAGGATCGGGGCGGAACGTTCAGGGCATAGATGTCGCCATACCGCACCTGGGCCTTGCTCAGACCGGCGCGCGAAAGATTGGCACGTGCGACCGCAAGCATGTCATGGGAGGCGTCGATCCCAAGCGCGGAGACATAGTGGTCGGACAACAGTTCCAGCAGCCGGCCGGTGCCCGTGCCGAGATCGAGGAACGTCTGGAACGGCTTGTCGCCGAGCGCCTCCAGCATTGCCTTTTCGACGTCGGTATCCGCGGCATGCAACGAGCGCTCCTGGTCCCAGGTCAGCGCCTTGGAGGCAAAATAGGCGGCCGCTTCCTCCGCCTTGGCCTTGCGGATCGCCTTGAACCGCTCCTGGTCGCCGATCAGGATCGGGTCTTCGGCGGAGATCCGGGCCACGAGATCGCGGGCGATATCCCCCGCCGGGCCGTCCGCCAGACGGTAGTAGACCCAGCCGCCTTCGGGAAAGCGCAGGATCAGGCCGGCTTCCGCCAGCAGCTTCAGATGCCGGGAAATGCGCGGCTGGCTCTGGCGCAGGATTTCGGTAGCGTCCTTGACGGTCAGTTCGCTCTCGGCAAGCAGGGCAATCAGGCGCAGGCGTGTCGCCTCCCCGATCGCCCGCAGCGTGTTCAAGGTCGCGTCTACCGAAAGTGTCTGTTCGTCCGCCATCTCAGCCGTCAAGCCTCGTACGTTGATATAAAGATATCTTTATACGAACAACTCAGCCGAAGCAAGAGATGAATGGTCGGGCCTTGTCAGGAAAGTGAATGCATTCTGAAGACATTGCCGCGGGATCGCAGCATGTAAGACCTTCCAATTTAACGAGAAAAAGGCGCCGACTGACCGCCGGCGCCCCAACCGGGAAATGCAAAAGGGAAAGCCTACCTTATTTCGAAGGGCAACTGCACCGAAGCGCTCTGATCGCTATTGAGCTGGTCGCGCAAGGTTATCAGCAGCATATATTTGGCCTTGGGCGCACCGGTCAGGTTCACGGTCATATTCGCCATGTATTCCGTATTGAACGCATGACTGGCGAATTTGAACTCTCCGAAATCCCGTTTGCCGGCAAGAATATCCCCATCCGGCGAGAGAAGTTCGAAGTCCACGGCAATGTCCGACCGGTAGATGTCGTTTTCCTGTTTCCAGGTAAATCCGATCGGTTCCAGATAGAGAAGTATTGTCTCACCCTGGGCAAAGACCGCATCGGGCCGCGGTTCGTAGAGGCCAAAACCGGCAGCCCGTTCCTTGACGAAAAGCGCCTTGTCGATACTGAGCGGCGCAGCCTTCCAGGCCTCGATGAGTCCCTCGCGCATGAGCTGCACCGCTTCCGTGCTCTTTCCGGCATCGAGCGCGGCTTCCGCCTCGCTCGCCGTATTCACCAGATCTCCGGCAAAAGCCGGCTGAAGCAGAGAAAATCCGATAGCCGCCGCCAGAACAAACTTTCGCAACATGTCGTCACCCCCATCGAACCGCCTGCAATCGCCTGGCGGCGATCGCAGCAATTGTGTCATGCAGGAGAGTAGCGGAAGCGGAGCCCGCGGAAATTGACCAGGCTCAACAACTCCAGGTTCGACATCCGCAACGGGCCGGGCCGGGAGTGGTCAGGTCTGGTGCTCCGGATTGTCTTCCTCGTCCGCCAACATGGCCTGGGCAGCAGCACCGGCAGCCGCTGCCTTGGCCGCCTCGCTGACAGCGGGCTGATCACCCGCCGCGTTTTCATTGTCCGAGGCCACATGAACGGTAACCTGGCGATGGGCGAACTTGATCCCGTTCTCCCTGAACAGATCCTGCAGCCCGGCATAGATGACCTTGCGCAGGATGAACTGCTTGCCCGGCTTCGTCATGAACTTCACCCGGGCGACCATTGCCGAATCTTCCATCGACATGATGCCTTGCGACTTCAGCGGCTGCAGGAACATCGGTCCGTATTCCTCGTCCTCCATGAGCTGCTGGCCGAACTTCTTGATGATCTTGCGCATCTTCTCGACATCCGTGTCATAGGTGACCCGGAACGCCAGCTTCATCAACGCCCAGTCTCTTGAGAAGTTCTGCACATGCTGGATTTCGCCGAAGGGGATCGTCGTCAGTGCGCCCCGGTGATGGCGCAACTGCATGGAGCGGATGGAAATCTTCTCCACAACGCCCTTGGCGCTGCCGATATCGATGTATTCCCCTTTCCGGAAGGCATCGTCGATCAGGTAGAACGCGCCGGAAAAAATATCCCGGATGAGCGTCTGCGCCCCGAAACCGACCGCGAGACCGACGACGCCGGCGCCGGCAAAGATCGGCGCGATATTCACGCCCAGATCCGACAGGACGATCATCGCCGAGATGACGACGATCGTGATCAGCAGGAAGTTGCGGAAAATCGGCAGCAGGGTGGCGATCCGGCTTTCTCCCGCACCGCCGATCTCCGCTTCGCTGTCGTGTCCGGCGTCCGGGCTTTCCTTGGCGATCTGCAGATCGATCGCCAGCGCAACCGCGCGATAGGCCATATAGCCCAGGAAGGTCACCAGCAGGACATCGATAAACCCGCCGAAAAAACTGCCTTCCGATGACAACGATACGCCCCAGCTGTTGGCCAGCAGATCGATACCGATAAATGCCGCCAGCAGCAGAGCGCCATGATCGAGCAATTCGCGGAAGGGCAGGCGCGCGGCTTCACGATCCGTGGCCTCCGCAAAGGCCTGCGCCTCGACACTGTGCGGGTCGTCGGCGTCCCCCTCGCCCTCGGACTTTTCCATGCGCCGGATGTCTTCGGCGATTGCAGCCTGAACCTTGGCCGTATCCAGGCGCGGCAGCAGCAGCTTGTCGATCAGCAGAATGAGCAGGCCGTAGACGGCGGCGGCCGAGATCATCGACAGGATCGGCGCTCCGACGAGGCCGGATGCGGACGGAAGGTCCAGAAGCATCCGGATTGCCGTTGTGGCCCACGCAACGACAAAATAGGCGACCGCGATCAGGTGCCAGCTGCCCCCGAGCAGACGGCGCCACAAGGGGGCTTCTTCTCCCTGGCTGCCTCTGATCAGGTCTCCGATCACCCGCCGGTACGCAATGGCAATGCCGCTCAGGATCAAGGTGGACAGGAGCGACCCGGCAATCAGGGACAGGTTCTGCGCCCTGGCCGGCAGCCCGAGCAATCCCATCCAGAGGCTGAAGCCCAGGAACAGACCGACAGCCGCCGCACCGATCACAAGGCTCAGATAAAGGCCCCACGCCTGTCCGTTGGACATCTTGAGCAGCCGGAGTCGCGGCGAATCCGGCGCCAGGATCGTACGGATGATGATGCGCACGAAAAGCACCAGGGCCATGACGCCCAGGAGCACGAGCGAGGTGCGGCCGGAGATTTCCACCCCGCGGTGCAACAGCAGAACGACGGCGCCTGCGACCAGAATGAAGGCCACGAGCCCGAACACCATCAGGATCGCACGAAGATAAAGGTAGGAAATCTTCTCCGCCCGGTGAACGACCTCCTCGTCATAGAACCGGGCAAACTGCTTCCGGCCCCAGCGGTCCACCAGGTGAAGCGCGCCCAGTCCGAGCAGCCCGGCGATGATGGCATTCATGAGCGCCGTCCAGACCCATCCCGCACCTGCGGACGGATTGTGGGAATTGATGGCGGACACAAAGGCTGCGGGGAAGCCGGGGGCGGCCTCCAGGACGGAGTTGAAAACGGTTTGCGCCCGGGAAATCCGGTCAAGGTATCCTTCGACCATCGGCATCGTCCCGTTCGACGCCGCCCCGGCCTTCCCGCTATCGGATGCGGCAGGCGCCGCGGCTTCGGATGGTGCCTTGGCCGGCGCCTTTTCGCTCTCCTGGCTGAGGATCTGCTTAAGGACCGCAGCTTGCGCATTGGCCGGCGTTGTCAGGCTGACCTGCCCTAAGGACACGAACACACCCGCCGCAATGACAAGGATTGCTAAGGCAAATCCCAGAACCGCTCGCGGCTGCGACAAGGTCCGGAAATTGAAAAACTTATTCATTCGGCAGCCTCCCGCCCCATGGCCGAAATGCAAATTACCCCAAGTCAGCATAGCCGGTCCAATACCAACGAATGGTTTAACGTGCATGACGGATGGAGCCCCCCTGCCCCGAAGAAGCGCGGCTCAAAAACAAAAACAGCCTGACCGGAGGGTCAGGCTGCCAGTTTGCGGGGATATACAATCGGCTGATCAGTGCAGGACGGTATGGTTCCAGTGGGCCATCTTGCGCTTGGCATCGCCAACGGTCATGCGTTCGAACGTTTTCATCGCCCGGCTCCGGTCGTCCAGCGACAGGCGATGGCGCCAGGGGCCGATCGACAGCAGGGCTCCGACCGTGATCGCCGACAGGCCGCTCGCCTTGGCGGTGATCAGGAACGGCTCCGGATCGGAACGCACCATCCAGTGGCTGACCTCTTCCACGCCGCAGCGGACCAGCCAGGCGAACGCGGCGACCGCTTCCGGGAACCGGTCCTCGGAAGCGAAGCGCCGGAGCGTCGCCTCGGAGACCATGCCGCGCTTGGCCAGCAGCAGAACCCGGCTGCGGGCGGTTTCGAAATCGTAGCGGCCGAGCCAGTACTGGTTGGACATACGCTGCGCGGCAATCTCGGTTGCCTCGTCAAGGCGCTCGGCGGTCGTGGTCTGACCGCGGGCATTCAGGCGGCGGCGAACTTCCTCGCCGGCAACGGCGGCCAGCGACCGTATGTGCGATTCAGCCAGGTCTCCCCGCTCGCTCAGAGAGGACTGCAGCGTTGCGTCGGAAGCGGAATCGCCGATCAGGGTCATCATCGCGGCATCGGAAAGAACCGCGCCTTCGTTGCTGGCGATCTTGCGCTTCACACGTAGGTCGCCGCGGCGAACCAGTACTTCGGTCACTTCTTCCGACAGGACATCGCGATGGGCGATCGCCAGGCGATGGCTGTTGCCGCTGGTGTCGGCGATCCGCACGAGGTCGGCGTCGCGCAGCACGGTGGATTTCTTGAGGAGCGGTTCCGCGACCTCGATCTGATCGTCGGCGAGCCTGCGGATCGTTTCCTCCGGCCCCCGGCGCAGACCCGCCATCTGTTCGGCGACAAACCTGCGCACTTCCGTCTCGACCATATCGACCAGCCGGATCAGGACTGAGTCATATATATCGACCTGTTCATCGGAACAGCGGTCGGAAGTCAGCGCGAACAAGGTGGCCACATGACGTGCCAGCTCCGCTCGGCGGGCGCTGCCAGCTTCACCGGAAAGCTCCGAAAAGTTCACCAGCTCGGTTTTCAACGCATCAGACATGGTTCGTTACCCGATTGAAGACTAAATCTGACACGAAGATGAAGGGCAGCTTTAAAGAAGAAAAAAACGCAAAACCGGGAAATCGAAATGTTTTTTGTTAAAACTTGCGCGTAATTCGATATACATTGCCCATATCCTAGGCAAGCTATTGATATGAAATAATTTTCAGCGAAAATCACTATGTCCGGGAAGGCGAAAATCGGCCAAATAATTCTTGCAAAAAGACGAATATTTTCTCTCGTGGACGGCTTGCTCTGCGTCCGGGAAACCGGAAAGATCAGGAAAAATTACCAGTTTGGAGACTGCCGATGTCTGACGCCCCACGCCCTGGAGAAATCGCCCTTTCCCGGGATCCCGGCGGCCTGAAACCCGATGCCGGGCTTGTGTTCATCGGCCGGATCAAGACGCCCTGGACCGACCGCCATGCCTGCCCGCGCAGCGGCAGCGCCTCCACCGAGGTCTGCGAGATCACGCTGGACGCTGACTATGAACCGGGACTGCAGTCGATCGAAAGCTGCAGCCACCTGATCGTTCTTTACTGGATGCATGAGGCCCGGCGCGACCTGATCGTCCAGGCGCCCGCCTTCGACAGCACCACCCATGGCTGTTTTGCGCTCCGCACCCCGATCCGCCCCAATCCGGTTTCGCTCTCGGTGGTAGAACTGATCGGCCGCGAGGGACCGGTCCTGAAGGTCCGCGGCCTCGATTGCCTGAATGGCACACCGCTGATCGACATCAAGCCGTATTTCGCCAAAAACGATTCCGTGCCCGACGCCCGCGTCGGCTGGCACGAGCACCGCACCCATCCGGACCGGCGCTCTCCAGACCTCTAAAAAAGAAGGGGCGGATGATGGGTCCGCCCCTCAAGTTGCACCAAACGTTTACCGGCTGCATGACCGGCAGATTGCCTTCAATCAGGCAATGTCGAAGCGGTCGGCGTTCATGACCTTGGTCCAGGCCGCAACGAAGTCCTTGACGAACTTCTCCGCGCTGTCGTCCTGGGCATAGACTTCCGAATAGGCCCTGAGGATCGAGTTGGAGCCGAAGACGAGATCCGCCCGCGTCGCAGTCCACTTGGTGGAACCGGACTTGCGGTCCTGGATCTCATAGACGCCCTTGTCCGCGGGGACCCACTTGTAGGCCATGTCGGTCAGGTTGACGAAGAAGTCGTTGGTCAGCGCACCGACCCGATCCGTGAAGACACCGTGCCTGGTGCCGCCATGGTTCGTGCCCAGAACGCGCATGCCGCCGACCAGGACGGTCATTTCGGCCGCGGTCAGGCCCATCAGCTGGGCCCGGTCGAGCATCATCTCTTCCGCGCTGACCACATAGTCCTTTTTGAGCCAGTTGCGGAAGCCGTCGGCAAGCGGCTCCAGCACGTCGAAGGACTCCGCGTCGGTCATTTCGTCGGTCGCGTCACCACGGCCCGGAGCGAAGGGAACCGAAACGTCGTAACCGGCGGCCTTTGCGGCCTGCTCGATACCGACACTGCCGGCCAGCACGATCACGTCGGCGATGCTTGCGCCGTATTCCGCCGCGATCGGCTCCAGAACGCCAAGGACCTTGGCGAGACGGGCGGGCTCATTGCCTTCCCAGTCCTTCTGCGGGGCGAGACGGATACGGGCGCCGTTGGCTCCGCCGCGCATGTCGGACCCGCGGTAAGTCCGGGCGCTGTCCCATGCGGTGGACACCATTTCGGCGACGGAAAGGCCGCTGGCCGCAATCTTGGACTTGATCGCGCCGACGTCGTAGTTGGTCGGACCGGCCGGGATCGGATCCTGCCAGATCAGGTCTTCCGCCGGCACGTCCGGACCGACGTAACGGGCCTTGGGACCCATGTCGCGGTGGGTCAGTTTGAACCAGGCGCGGGCAAAGGTGTCCTTGAAGTACTCCGGATCGGCCATGAACTTTTCGCAGATGGCGCGATAGTCCGGGTCCATCTTCATGGCCATGTCGGCGTCGGTCATCATCGGCATGCGGCGAACGGACGGATCGCTCGCATCGACCGGCATGTCCTCTTCCTTGATACCGACGGGCTGCCACTGGTTGGCGCCGGCCGGGCTCTTGGTCAGCTCCCACTCATAGCCGAACAGCAGGTCGAAATAGCCCATGTCGAACTTGGTCGGATTGGTGGTCCAGGCGCCTTCGATGCCGGAGGTGACGGCTTCGCTGGCCTTGCCGTGCTGGTTCGGGTTCATCCAGCCCATGCCCTGGTTCTCGATGCCGGCTGCTTCCGGCTCCGGACCGAGCGCACCGGCGTCACTGGCGCCGTGTGCCTTGCCGACGGTGTGGCCGCCGGCGGTCAGAGCCGCGGTTTCCTCGTCGTTCATGGCCATGCGGGCGAAGGTTTCGCGCACCTGCGCCGCCGACTTCAACGGGTCCGACTGGCCGTTCACGCCTTCCGGGTTCACGTAGATCAGGCCCATCTGCACGGCGGCAAGCGGGTTTTCCATGGTGTCCGGCTTGGCGACATCGCCATAGCGGTTGTCACTGGGCGCCAGCCATTCCTTTTCCGCACCCCAGTAGGTGTCGATTTCCGGATGCCAGATATCTTCGCGTCCGAAGCCGAAGCCGAAGGTCTTCAGGCCCATGTTTTCGTAGGCAATGGTACCGGCCAGAATGATCAGGTCGGCCCAGGAGACCTTGTTGCCGTATTTCTTCTTCAGCGGCCACAACAGGCGCCGGGCCTTGTCGAGGCTCGCGTTGTCCGGCCAGGAATTCAGAGGCGCGAAACGGATGTTGCCGCACCCGCCGCCGCCACGGCCGTCCGCCAGACGGTAGGAGCCTGCCGAGTGCCAGGCGAGACGGATCATCAGGCCACCGTAGTGACCCCAATCGGCCGGCCACCAGTCCTGGCTTTCCGTCAGCAGCGCATGCATGTCCTTCTTCAGCGCTGCCACGTCGAGCTTCTTCAGCTCCTCGCGGTAGTTGAAGTCCTTGCCCAGCGGATTGGTCTTGGTGTCATGCTGATGAAGAATGTCCAGGTTCAGGGATTTCGGCCACCAGTCCATCACCGATGCACCGGTTTCGGTGAGACCGCCGTGCATCACCGGACATCCACCTGACTTTTCGACTTTAGCGTCCATCTTGTTCTCCAATCAATTTCTTACGGAATTTTCGAGATAGCTCCGACCGGATCTACCTGGCTCCTCGTGCTGTTCGCGATCGCACCCGTTTGGTAGCGGTTCCCACCGCAAATCCGCGAACGTCGTCCTCCCGTCCGTTGGACTGTGAGAAAAATATAGGACCACCATGACAGTCAGATCCAATTGGATTGATTCCAAACTGCAATCAGTTATTCTTATCGACCATGATATCTTTGAGACAATTACGTTATCTCGACGCCTTGGCCACGCACCTGCATTTTCGCAGGGCGGCGGACGCGGTTGCCGTGTCCCAACCGGCCCTTTCCATGCAGATCAAGGACCTGGAGGAAAACCTCGGTGTGAAGCTAGTCGAACGGCTGCCGACCTCGGTGCGCCTGACCCATGAGGGCGAGGAAGTGGTCACGCGCGCGCGCAAGATCCTGACCGAGGTGGCCGACCTGACGGACTACGCCCGCCAGCGTGCCCAGCCGCTTGCCGGCGCCCTGCGCCTCGGCATCATTCCCTCGATCGCGCCCTATCTATTGCCGAAAATCCTGCCGGCGCTTGCACGCTCCCATCCGGAACTGAAGCTGACGATTCGCGAAACGCTCACCGAAACGCTCACGGAAGAACTGCTCGCGGGCCAGCTCGACGCGATCGTCATCGCTTTGCCGGTCGAAAACGCCCTTCTCAGGGCGGAACCGCTGTTCATCGACCGGTTTCTTCTTGCCCGGGCCAAAGAGCCCGATTGCGACCTGCGCCGGCGGGTTTCGCCTGAGGAGATCAGACCGGACAGCCTGCTGCTCCTGGAAGAAGGTCATTGCCTGCGCGACCAGGCGCTCAACTATTGCCAGAACCTTCCCGTACCGGACAAGGCGCCGTCACTGGGCGCGACCAGCCTTGCAACCGTGATGCAGATGGTCGCCGCCGGCTACGGCGTCACCCTGCTGCCGGAAATCTGCGCCGATGTGGAAGTGCGCGACGACCGGGTCGATCTGCTGCGCTTCCAGGAGCCCCAGCCGGCCAGAACCGTCGGCCTCGTCTGGCGCAAGTCCTCTCCCCGGATCCGGGATTTCGAGAGCCTTCTGGAGACCCTGAAGGCAACGGTGAGCGAAGCCGGCTGCCGGATGGCGGGGTGAGGGAAAACGGCTTGGTCCGATAGCGCTACTGAGGCGGCTCCGGCTCAAGATCCCCGCCACTGCTCGGCGGGATGGCTTCCCTCTCGGCGATGGAGACTTCGAAACCGCGCAGGCGCTTGTAGATCGAAAGCAGTTCGATGATCGTGGTCCAGGAATTGACCAGATACTGGAAAGAGGACGACACCTGTCCGAAAGCCGTCAGGATCTGCTGGACGATACCATAGGTAATGGTGCCGGTTACCATCGTCGGGATCAGGAGGAAATAGGCGAATATGTTGTCCGCCTGCAGGTAGATGGCGCGCGCCAGATTGAAATAGACATAGTGGAAATAAAGCCGGAAGTAGTTGCGGCGGACATTCCCGAACAGCTCTTCCAGTGTGATCGGCGCCGCGCGATCCTCATGATCTTCGCCGTAGACCAGTTCCTTGCGGTATGCAGCCTCGACGCGCTGATTGTGAAACTCAAGGCCCGGTAATTTTACGCCGACCACCGCCAGAAGCACAGTGCCGAAAAGGGACCAGACAATAGCCATTGTGAACAGCGGAGCGGGAATCGCGCCGACAATCGGCAGCTCGGTCACATAGCCGGACAAGCTGAACAGGACCGGGAGGAAGGCGATCAGCGTCATGACGGCATCGATCATGGAGACGCCCAGCCCTTCCATAATCGACGCGAACCGCATCGTGTCTTCCTGGATACGCTGCGAGGCCCCTTCGATATGGCGCACATTTGCCCATTTGGCGACATAATATTCGTTCATCGCGGTCCGCCAGCGGAACACGTAGTGACTTACGAAAAACCGGGTCAGGATAAAGAGGGTCACATTGATGGAGACAATCTCGCCGAAACTGATCATCAGCGCGTAAAAGTCGCCCGCGGTCACGCCTTTATCGCCCTGCAGGGCGTTCTGCAGCGTATCCCCGAAAGGACGGCGCCAGTTGTTGATGGCAACCGAAACCTGAACGGAGAAATAGGTCGTGAAGATGATCAGCGACGAGCCCCATATGGACCAGAGCTGCCACCGATGGTTTCGCGAAAAAAACCACCAGAAGCTGCCGAACAGGAGCGTGCAAATTCCGTAATAGACGTAGAACCAGAGAAACTCCGGTGTCACGAAAAAACTCAGGCCGACAGGCGGCGGCGTGCCTTCCGGCGTCACTCCGAAGCCGAGCGGCCCGCTGAGCGTATCGGCATATCCGTACCAGACGAGAATGGCGGCGAGCGACCAAAGGATCGCGGAACCAAAAAACAGTTTGGGCTTGGGGAAGAAGGATTGAAGCACAGAAGTATCCTGTCTCAGGAGCCGAATGAATCACAGCAGCACATTCGTAATGGCGCCAGATTGCGGCAAGATCCGACCGTTTAAAATTAATATTTGGAAAGAAACCACAGGCGAAATCTAAGGCTTGCGGCAAATATCCATGGCGGAACCGGCAATCTCCTTGCCAAAGCCGTCTCATGGAAAATGGAGGGCCGAAACAGAGGCTGGCGTCAGACCATTCTGGCGGCGATCTCGGCGCGCACGTCGTTGGCGATCTTCAGACCGAAGAACACCATGAAGCCGCCCGCAACCCTGTCGAGCGAAGACCCGAGCCGGGCATACCAGGTCCGGATCAGGTTGGTGGACAGAAGCAGAGCTACACCGCCGTACCAGAGCGCCGACTGGACCGTCATCAGCGCCAAAACCGCTGCGTAAAACCAGACCGGTGCGCCGGCGGGCAGGACCAGGGCAAAGACGCTGGTCCAGAACACCGCCGATTTCGGATTGCTGAGGGTCGTCAGGAAGCCGGCCTTGAACGGCGAGCGGTAGACCTGCCGGGGAACTGTGTTCGACCGGCTGCCGCCCGACATCAGCATGCGGATCCCGGCATAGACGAGATAGGCCGCACCGGCGAGACGCAGAATACGGAAGGCGTCGCCCGCCTGCGCCAGAATGGCCCCGGCGCCGAGCAGGCTCAGAAGCACCCAGAGAAAGGTCGCCGACGATACGCCTGCCACCGCCACCAGCCCGGCCCGCCTGGAAACGGTCGCCGAACAATAGCTCACCACCACCGTATTCGGTCCGGGGATCATGGCCATCAGGATGTGGATCACCGAAAGCTGCAGGAGCGTGGAAAGAAGGATCATTGGAGGGGTTTTCCGTCGCAAGCAACACGCGCATTCGGAAAAGCCGGAGGCGTGCCGATCCATTTCGGCGTCACCGTCCATCCGATATCCCCGGCCGCCTTCCGATCGCGTCGAATGGCAATATATCCGTTCTGGCTGGACGTGCGCAGTGCGGCCGCCTCGCCGGACCCGAAGCCGAAAGGGTCGCCCGAATCCGGCAACTTGTCGGGGAATGTCTGCGTACAACTGATCGATGGATTGGCATTCGGGCCGTAGGCATAGCCGGGCAAGCCGTTCGGATCGATCCTGGTTCCACCATGCCCGGCAATCACGATTTGCGGCAGGCTTTCCGCCGCGGCCTGATCTTTCCATGTGATCCGCTGGTAGAGGTGCTGGTGGCCGGAGAAAACAAGCCTCGGGCGGCAGGCGTAGGGCGCGTCGCAATCCATGGCATCGGCCGCATCGGCCTTGATGCCCGCATTGCCGTAGTCGGGATCTGGTTTGTAGTAAATCATCTTCACCGGCGGATAATGCGACAGCCAGAGCGCATGTCCCTCATGCGCCTCTGTCAGGGCGGCGGCCTGCAGGAATCCGTTCCGGGCGTCTGCCGGCTGGTTTGAATCGATCACCACGACCCGCCAGGGATCGGCCTTGGAATCGAGGTCCACGGCCCAGCTCGGCACCACCCAGTCGTGGCCCGACGGATCGGGGTCATAGCAGGGCCGAAGCAGCGATCCGTTGGCGCCTTCCAGCGAGGTGCCGGAAAACAGCACGTGCCAGCCTTCGCCGAACCAGCGATGCGGCTCGCAGCGCTCATGGTTCCCGCGCCCCAGAATCCAGGGCGCCTTCATCAGGAGCGGCTGGGCAGGAATGAGGAACTCCTGCAGCCAGTATTCGAACCGGTCCCGGCCATCGTCCTGGTCCCAATAGCCGCCGTCGTCCTCGAAAAAATAATGGTAGTCGCCGACATGGAGGACAAAGGCAGGGTCATCGCTGACCGCATCCGCAATGACTTCCGGAAAGTGCCAGTCGGTCTTGCAGTCCTGATAGAACCGCTTTGCAGGATTGCCGTATTTTCCCCGGCAGCCGGTATCGCCCATGACAACACCGGAAAGCGGTGTTTTCCCGGTCAGCGCCGCGGGACCGGGCAGGGTCGCCTCCTTGCCGGACGGGTAAACGGTGAGCATCCCTGCGGCGGTGTTTTCAATCCGCGCCTCATCCCAGGTTTCCGGCAGGTCTGCGGTGCAGATCGTCACCGTAAAGCCCTCGCCGTTTGCCGGATTGAAGCCCTGCAGATGCCCGCGCAGTCCGGCCGCCACCGTTTGTCCAGCCGGGCCTGCGGCGACATAGCCGTCGCAATCGGCAAGGTCGCCCATGACGACGAACCGGGCCTGGATGGCCCGCGCCGCCTGCTTTCCGTAACCTGAATCGTTGACGAACTGGGTCCAGGCCGCAAGCAGCGGCGTCTTCGGACCGGAGGCTTTCGGAAGCGGGGGGATATTGGCGGGCGGGACCTGGGCCAGGGCGGACGATGCGGGCAAAACGGCAAGCGCGAACGTAAAGAGCGCAACAGGTATCAAACCACGCATGAGTATTCGTCCAGTTCTGGCAAGCGGCAAAACATTTCATGCCGGAGGAATACCGCGACACATGGGAACCGCCGGATCAACTCCGGCACAATAGCACGCTTCCGGTACATGAGAAGAAAACACGACTTATACGCGTATTGCCCCGGCAATCCTCCCCCGCAGCGCCTGTCATCTGGCACCGGCCGGAGACGCACGCTGATGCGGGCGCCTCCGGCGCGGCTCATGCCGCACGGGCGTTTCCTTTGCCGAGCTGCGACATCAGCAGCGGTTCGTTGATGGTGAGCCAGGTCTCGGCGATCTGTCCGTCCTCCATCCGATAAAGCGCGACGCCATCGACGGTCACGCGCGCGTTGTCGGGCGCAATGCCCTGGAACTCCTCGCTGTGGGTCACCCAGATCTGCCAGTGAGCGGACACGAAGTCTTCGGTCGCCAGCGTCTTGTGGGTCGTAAATTCCATGTCGGTGAACGCCTGCCTGAAGAAGCGGAAAAAGGCCTTGTATTTCTCCCGCCCCTCGAATTCGCCCCCCGGAAATCCGGGAAATCCGTGACAAACGATGTGGGGTACGACGGTGTCATCGATGACAGCAACATCCTCGATATCCGGGGAATGGGTGCCTGCCAGAAAGCGCTGGACGGTGGTTTCGTTCCGTTCAATCTTGTTCGTGGACATTGTTTTTCCTTCAAAGAGTTCGATCGCCATGAAGCTGACCGCGATCGAGGCCGATATCGGCCAGATCGCGATCGCTCATGGCCTCAAGCTGCGAGTGATCGCGGCGGAGGCGGACTTCGCGTGCCGCAAGACAGATCAGGCCGGAAAACAGTCCGGACCGCGCGCGTCGCCGGGGCCTCCCGATTTTCGGCAATAGACTCATCGGTTTCCCTCCGATCTATCGAGCGTTCAGCACGGCTTCGACTTCGGCCGCATGATCGGCATTGACGGCGGAAGACGATCCGCGGCCATAGGCCGTTCGCAGAATGTCGGTCAGCGACTGGATGCCATGCGCGACCGGCAGGTGCCCTGACAGGACGTGGCGCGGATCGAGCCTTTCGAGTTCCTTGAGGATGCCTGCGAGTGTTGCCTGGTCCATCTGGGCCAGCCATGGCGCATCGATGGTGGACCAGCCGACCAACCCTTCCCTGAGGTCCGTTGCGGCGATCTGCTCGATGCTTGTGGCCGGTTCCGGCAAAAGAGCGCCGAAGGCATCGGCGGCAAACAGCACCCGGTCCGTCTCATCGAAAAACCCCATGGTCTCCGGCGCGTCGTAATAAGGCGGCCTGACCTGGTGAAGGCGCCGTCCGCCGGCTTCGAAGACCTCGCCCGGTTCGAGCAGCCGGAACCGGTCCGGCGAGCCGGTTCCCAGAAGACCCATCTTCCCGGCCCCGAGAAAATTGGTCACCACCTGGGCGTTGGGCGCCAGGTCCAGGATCCGATCGAGATTGCCGATATGATCGGGATCCGTGTGGCTGAGCCAGATCCAGCGCAGATCGGTGAGTGCGATCTCGCTGGCCAGTGCGTCGATGAAATCGTCCGACAGGGCGGAAAGCCCGGTATCCACCAGCAGCGGTTCACTGTCTTTGAGCAAGAACGCATTCACCGGCAAGACGCCGAGCCCCGGCACAGGAAAGGTCGATTGCAGCGCCATCCAGTTCCCCGTGACGCTCTGCACAGGGGACTGGGTCGGCTGAGTCAATGTTTCCATTTCAACTCTCCATTTTCGATGAACATAATTGTTCATTCAATTTTGCATTTAGCGATGGAGAATTTCCTTGTCAATATTTAAATGATCAGTCATGTTCACTGAATGAGTGAAGCCAAACGCACCTATCGGATGCGCGATCGCGCAAAATCCCAGGAAGAAACACGGAAAAAGATCGTCGAAGCGGCGATGCACCTGCATGAGGAAGTCGGCCCGCGAGCGACAACCATCAGCGCCATTGCCGAACGGGCCGGGGTCCAGCGCCTGACGGTCTACCGGCACTTCCCTGATGAGACCGCCGTGTTTCAGGCCTGCACGTCCCACTGGCTGAGCCTGAATCCACCTCCCGATCCCGGGGACTGGGCCGACATCGCGGATGCACGCAGCCGGTTCAAAGCCGCGATCAGCGCGTTTTACGGCTACTATTCACGCACCGATCGGATGTGGACCGCCGCTTACCGCGATGTCGACGAGGTCCCTGCCCTTCAGCAGCCCATGGCCGAGATCGCCGCCTTCTTGAAATCGGTCGGCGACGACCTGATCGCCGCGCTCGATCCGAAGGGCAGCAATCCGGCTCTCGCCGCAACGGTCCGGCATGGACTGCAATTTGCGACCTGGGCCGATCTCGAAAGCCAGGGCCTGAGCGAAAAGGAGAAAGCCGGCCTGGTCATGGATTGGCTTACCGGGACTGAGCGGAACTAACCCCTCTTATCCAGGCCGGCTTTTTCAGCTAGCCTTCCTGCCGATTTAACGAGAAAGAACCAGACGGCCGCCATGTACACGCCCCCCGCTTTCGCCCAGGAAGACCTCGCCACCATTCACGGCATGATCCGGGCCACCGGACTGGCCACGCTGGTCACCATGACCGAAGACGGCCTGATCGGAACGCCGCTGCCGCTGATCCTGAAGGAAAGCGAAGGCCCGAACGGCACGCTCTACGGCCATCTGGCCCGCCCCAATCCGCAGTGGAAACTGGCGCCGCAGGCGGAAGCGCTGGTGATCTTCCCAGGTCCGGACGCCTATATCAGCCCGAACTGGTACGCATCCAAGGCAGAGCACCACAAGGTCGTCCCGACCTGGAATTACGGCGCGGTCCATGCCTATGGGACACCGGAATTCTTCGAAGACCCGGACCGGCTTCTGGAGGTCCTGACCGGCCTGACCGACCGGAACGAGAAAAACAGATCCGCGCCCTGGTCGGTCTCCGATGCGCCCGAAAAATTCGTCCAGGCGCAAATGCGCGGCATCGTCGGCCTCCGGCTTGAAATCTCGCGGCTGGAGGGAAAGCAGAAGTTCAGCCAGAACAAGCCCGATGCGGACCGTGCCGGCGTGGCGAAGGGCCTTTCCGAGGAAGCCGACCCAAAGGCCCGTGAAATGGCCGCTCTGATCCCGCGTTAAAATCCGGTCATCGCAAATCGGGTCGCTTCGGGCCCCCTCAAGTTCCTAAACCGATGGTCCCCAACACATCGGAGGAACGCAAATGCCCCTGGACGGAAAGACGATCATCATCACCGGAGCGAGCAGCGGCATCGGCGCTGCGGCAGCCGCTCTCTTCGCAGGCGAGGGCGCGAATGTCGTGCTCGGCGCCAGGCGCGCTCCCCTTCTGAAAGAGCAGGCGGAGCGGATCACTGCAGCGGGAGGCAAGGCGGCCTGGCTGGCCGGGGACGTCTGCGAGGAGAGGTTTGCGAAGGACCTCGTCGATCTCGCCGTCTCCCGCTTCGGCCGGCTCGACGGCGCCTTCAACAACGCAGGGACAACCGGGGCGCTTGGACCGGTCCCGGACATGTCCGCAGACAACTGGCACCAGGTGCTTGCCACCAACCTGACCAGCGCCTTCCATGCGGCGAAGTATCAAATTCCCGAACTGAAGAAGCAGGAGGGCGGCTCAATCGTCTTCACCTCCTCCTTCGTCGGCCACACCGTCGGCTTTCCGGGCATGGGGGCCTATGCGGCCGCCAAGGCCGGATTGGTCGGGCTGACGCAGGTTCTCGCGGCCGAACACGGGCCCGAAGGCATTCGCGTCAACGCGCTCCTGCCCGGTGGTACGAAGACGGACATGGCCGGAGACGACCCCGCGTTTCACGAGTTCGTCCGCGGACTTCACGCCCTCAAACGCATGGCGGAGCCGGAGGAAATCGCGCAGGCAGCCCTTTTCCTTCTGTCGGATCAGTCGTCCTTCGTGACCGGCGCGGCCCTGCTTGCCGACGGCGGCAATTCCATCAACAAGACCTGACGAAGGCATCCCGTCCGATCTTCGGTGCCGGAATGGGTTTCATTCCGGCACCGGGAAAAGCCAGTCGTAGGCCAGGTTGAAAAAGAACGCATAGGCCATGAAGAACAGGGCAAAGACGATGTCGATCGAAAGCGCCTGCCAAAGCGTGATGCCGAGATACCAGGCGATCGCCGGCATCAGGGCGAGCACGAGCCCCACCTCGTAAAGCACCGCGTGAAAGACACGCAGGATAAGGCCCTTGTCCGTGCGCCCGGTAAAGCGCCTGAGCACCAGGTCGAAGCCCAGATTGAACAGGTAGGTCCACAGCATGGCCACCATCGAGCCGCCGATGCCGATCACTCCGGTTTCCTGCATGGGCAGGCCGAACAGCCAGGAGACGAGCGGCATCACCAGCAAGAGGCCGATGATCTCGAAACTGACGGCGTGGCGGATCCGGTCCGGTGTCGTGCGCATGAAAAAAGCCCCAATCGGATGATCGGGGCGTCCCGATGAAACTGTTTGCCCGGACGGCAGAGGTCGTCCTCTGAAAAAAGGAATATCCAGAGCGCGCCCTGCTGGCAAGGGAGGCCTAGCTCGGCTGCTTCTGCCCCTTGGCCCGCTTCGGCCCGAGCCCCATGACGACAAGCCACAGGGCGAAGGCGAGTTCGGCGGCCAGCGGGATCGCATAGGCGAGTGCGAAATCGTCCGACAGAGCGGGGGCGAGAACGCGCAGGGTGCTGCCGGTAAGATAGACCAGGCCGGCGGCGACCAGCCCGATGCCGAAAATTTTCGGCAGCCAGCCGGAGATGAACAGCAGGTACCCGGTGATCAGGCAATTGATGCCGAAGAAGAACAGGCCCATGTCGTAGCCCGCCCCGTGCAGTTCAAGCCAGAGCCGCGCCGGCGCGCCCGGCCCCATGCCCTGGAGCCCGGCGCCTTCGAGGATGAGGACCGCCATATGCTGGCTGAGCAGGTTGGCCCCCAGGATCGCGGCCTGGACAAGACGGAACACCATGGCCGCCATTGCAGCTGCCGCGTTCACCGGTTTCAGGAGCTGGAACAGGACGAGCGCCAGCGCCACATCGGCGAGCACCATGATCGTGTCCGCGGCAAGGCTCCAGCGCAGACTGCTCGCGACTTCCGCGGGACTGACGCTTGGAAGTCCGCCTGCCGCCATCAACGGCGCCCGCAGGAAAACCTCGCTCCCGATGCCGCAGGCAATGATTACAAGATAAAGCACGCCGGCGAGGCGTCCGCCGGGAACCGGCCCGCTGGGTGGTGGAAAATCGGAATCGGTCATTCGGAAGCTTCGTACTGTCGTTCAAGGGACCCCAGTCCACCGCCTACAGTATCAGGTACCACCGCTTCGACGGAATTGCACTTGGCAAAAAGGGCGCGGCCGGAAGGTTCCGGGTCTGTACGTTCGGAGCCTGAATGTCCGGAGCCGGGCCGGGCGCGTCCCACATGCTGACCGGCCCAGACCGAGGCGAGGACGACGGCCGCACCCAGCCACTGCACCAGGCTCAGGGTCTGGCCCAGAACGGCCCAGCCGAGAATGACAGCGGTCACCGGGCTCATCATGGGCAACATGGAAACGGCCGACGGCTCGATGCGGGCGACCCCTCGAAACCACAGGAAATACGTCGCCGCCCCGCCGATCAGCCCGAGATAGGCGATGCCACCCAGGTAACGCGGCTCCAGCAGCGGCAGGGCCGGTTCGAACAGCATGGCGACCGGAACCAGCAGCAGGCCGCCCGCCGTCAATTGCCAGGCGGTGAAGGTCAGCGGTGACACCGGCGGCTGCCACTTGCGGGTCAGTACGGTCCCTGCCCCCATCGACGCGGATCCGCCGATACCCGCCACCACGCCGATCGGGTCCAGTGCCGCTTCGGGGCCGAGCACCAGAAGCGCCACACCGAAGACACCGGCAAGTGCCGCAACGACCGACAGCAGGCGCACCGGCGTGCCCATAAGTCCCCGCGCCAGCGCGATCACGAACAGCGCCTGGGTTGCCCCGAGCGTTGCGGCGACACCGCCCGGCAGCCGGTAGGCGGCGATGAAAAGGCAGCAGAAGAAGATGGAAAAATTGAGCGCGCCGACCAACGCCACCTTACCGATCCAGTCCCGCCCCGGCAGCTTGCGTACGAACAGAAGCAGGAGCAGACCCGCAGGCAGCGCCCGCGTTGCCGCCATGGTGATCGGATGATCCGGCGGCAGGAATTCGGTGGTGACCAGATAGGTGCTGCCCCAGACCGTCGGGGCAAGCGCGGTGACAAGAACATCAAGGCCGCGGTTCATGGGTTTCATATCAGGGCACTCACTTCAGGCCGAAAGACGCAGGGCCGCGCCGAGCTGGGCGCGCAGGTCCCCGATGGGACCGTTGACGAGACGGGTTCCGGTTTCCCGCACGATGACGGTAGGAACAGAGCTCACCTGCATGCGCCGGGCAAGCTGACGGTCGGCGTCGACCGCACTCCGCGTGCCGGGATCGAAGACCGCGCGCCGGAACCGGTCCCGGTCGAAGCCCAAATCCCTGGCAATCCCGAGCAGAACGTCCATGTCGGCGACATTGCGCGCCTCCGTGATATGCGCGGTCTGGATCGCATCGAACATGTCCCAGTGGGCCTCCTGTCCCGACAGTCGTTCCGCCGCCTTGCAGAAAAGGGCTGCGGGAAGTCCGTAAGGATAGTCGAAGGGAGCCGCACGCATACCCTTAATGTTGAACAGTTCCGGCGTGTCGCTTGCCGCCCGGCAGGCGGCCCAGTGACCGAGGATCGTCTCCTTGGCTTGGCTCATCGAACCGAACACCGCGATCATCTGCTCCTGGCTGTCCTGCAGGACGTAGGTCCGGTGACGCACCTGGATATCGAACTCGGCGGCAAGCACCCGCAGGCGCGGCGAAATATTGAAACACCAGCCGCAGACGACGTCATGGAAGAAATCGACCGTCAGTCCCATCACGCCACCTCCCGCATGATCAGGGTGTCCGGGTTTTCCGCCAGGCGCACGGCGATTTCCGCCACATGGTGCCCCTGGAACCGGGCGCCGGCGAGATCCGTCTCCGACGGCTGCAGCGAGCCGTCGCCGCCGGCCACGGTACCGGCGCCATAGGGCGATCCGCCGACGATCTCGTCGATGCGCATCTGTCCCTGGAAGGTATAGGGCAGGCCGACGACCATCATGCCGAAATGCAAAAGCGGCACATGGGTGGTGAGGACCGAAGCCTCGTGGCCGCCGTGCTGGGAACCGGACGAGGTGAACACCGAACCGACCTTGCCCACCAGGGCGTTTTTCGCCCACAGGCCGCCGGCCATGTCGAGGAACTGTTTCATCTGCGCGGCCATGGACCCGAAACGGGTCGGCGTGCCGAAGATGATCGCGTCGTAGTCCGGCAGGTCCGCCACCCGCGCCTCGGGGGTGTCGTCCTGAACGTAACCGGCATTGGCCCGCACTTCCTGCGGTACGGTTTCCGGCACCCGCCGGATATCGACGCTGACACCCGGCACGGAGCGTGCGCCTTCGGCTTCTGCCTCGGCCAGGGCGCGGATGTGGCCGTAACTGGAATAATAAAGAACAAGAACGCGAGCCATTATGAGCCCTCCGATGTTTTCCGTTGAAGTGCCCGGAGGATAGGAAGGAAGCGGATGGGCAATAAGCGGCCGGGGCGAAAGTCACTCTTTACCAGGGTTGAAGAATAACATGAGGCTACGCTAGCCGGAGCCACGCAGGGCCTCTGACAGGTGATCGACGAAGGCGAGCGTGCGGCTGTCGGCCCCGTGGCGCGCTGCGATCACTGCATAGACATGGCGTTCCGGCAGCGACCAATCGGGCAGGACCCGAACCAGCGCACCGCTTTTTTCGGCCCTGTCCGACAGGAATGACGGCAGCGATCCGATCCCGCGTCCGGCGATCAGCATGTCGCGCAGCACGAGGCTGCTGCCAAGCCGGATCCTGGAGGTCAGGGCGTGTTCGTGTGTCCCGCCCGGTCCGGTCAGCGGCCAGCTCGCCGGCGCGTCCGACATCAGGAAACTGACGGTCTCGTGACTGGCCAATTCTTCCGGCGTCCCGGGCGCGCCATGGGCTTCAAGATAGGCAGGCGAGGCAAAAAGGCTTTGCCGCACCGTCGCGATGCTGCGGGCCCGCAGGGCGGAATCGGGAAGCTCGGCCCGGACACGGATCGACAGGTCGTAGCCGCCTTCGACCATGTCCACCACCCGGTCGTCGAAGGCAAGCACCAGTTCCAGGTCCGGATAGCGGTCCATGAAGGAGGGAAGCAGCGGAGACAGAACCTCCAAACCGAAGGAATAGGGCGCATTGATCCGGAGCGTTCCGCGCAAGGACCCGGCGCCGGACCGCACCCGGTCCTCGGCGCGATCGAAGGCGTCGAGCAGTTCCCGCGCCTCCTTGTAATAGACCTCGCCATGCTCCGTCAGGGACATGCTCCGGGTGGTCCGGTTCAAGAGGGTGCAGCCGAGACTGTCCTCAAGCAGCTTGATATCCCGGCTGAGGAGGCCGGCGGAAACGCCGAGGTCTTCGGCCGCCTTGGCGAAACTGCCCCGCTCCACGATCCGGCAGAACGCCTTCATCACCGAAAGCCTGTCCATCGGTTATATGGCTTCCTGGATTCGATAAACGCACCGGCGTCCGCCGGACAAAAGATGCTCCGCACGGGTCAGTGTCACATCCGGACCCAGAAGCTCCTGGAAGAGCGACATTTCGGACTGGCAGAACCCCTGGCAGGCGGTGGCCGCCGCACAGATGGAACAGTGGCTCTCGATCAGGAGATATCCGCCCTCGTCCTCCTGTTCGACGCTCGCCATGTAACCTTCGCGGCTGCGGAGTTCGGCAAGGATCTCCAGCCGTTCGCCGAGGCTGGCGGCCGGCTCCAGTTCCTTCGAATAGGTCTTGCGGGCCGTCTCCTGGCGGTGGGCGATCAGCCTGTCGATCCCCTCCTGGCCGTAAAGCTCCTTCATGCCCGACAGGAGCCCCATGACCAGTCCCGAATGGTTGTCGGGAAACCGTCCGTGACCTTTCGGAGACAGCGACCAGACCCGTTTCGGCCTGCCGACGCTGCCCTTCCGGTCCTCGAATTCGACAAGCTCCTCCGCCAGCAGCCCGTCCAGATGCTGACGAATGGCAACAGGCGTCACGTCGAGGCGGCTCGACAGGTCGCCGGCGGTCTGCGGACCGGACGATTTCAAGGCATTCAGAAGACGGGTTCTGGTACGATCGGACATGACATGTTTGTAGCACGGCCCATCGATTATAAGAAGATTTTGCTTTTCAAATGCAGGGGCCGGTTTTCGGTCTCGAAAAACGGGACACGAAATGACCGGCGGAACGAAACGTCAGAAGGAAATGCGCAAGGCGCTCAGGGCGTTGCTGCCCCGGGTGCCGATGGCGGATGCGGAGGCGATCTTCGGCCTTGCCCTTGCCGGCCATCTGCGCCACCTGCCGCCGTCGATCGCGCTGTGGCAGGCGGTCTCCAGCCATATCCGCCATACGTTCACCGGCTACGACGCGCTGCTGGAGGAAGGCTACGACCGGGACGCGACCCGGTTCTTCGTCATCGACGACATGAACCAGGTGCTGGAAGACTGGGGCTCGGCCCGGCGGATCACCGCTGAAGAGGACGGGCAGGACCCGCCGGGCTGAGCTAGCCTGCCGCTTGCTAGATCAACGGATGCCCAATCGGAATCGATTGGGCATCCAAAGTTGATCGCTTTTAAAGTGTTAAAGCATCTTGGCTGCGTTCGATTGAACGCAGGATGCTTTAGCGGCAGGTTTCCAGGATCCAGAGGAAGGCGAGCGGCACCATGGTCAGGGCCGGAACGATGATGGCCGGATAGCCGATGAAATAGATCGCCAGCATCCAGGTCAGGAACAGGTTGCCTGCGAACCAGTACTTGGCGTCTTCCGCGCCATACATGGCATCGCGCAAAAACAGGTTGAAGATCGGCACCAGCAGCAGAAGACGAAGAACAAACGCAGGCTTTTCGGCCGTTTGAGACGACATGAGCAACTCCGGTCGCGTGTGGGAGAAAGCACCGGCGGGAGGGCCGGCGTCCGTGTTACGGATAAGGGGTTCTCCCTACCTGCTGAGGTCATGTCATTCACTGCGGCACATGGACCGCGCACTGCGGCAGATGGCCTCGGTCACCCGTTCCACGCTTGCAATATCTGCCATTTCCAATCGGAAGAGATCAGGCCGGGTCGTAGATCCATTGTTCGGGAATATGCGCAGTCACCGCTTCCCCGGCCCTGACCGCTCCGGGCTTTTCGACAAAGCCTACCAGGCCGCGCAGGCGGCGGGCCTTTTGCGCGAACAGCAGATCCAGCCCGTCCCGGCCGGGCACGTTTTCCGCAATCGCCTTGCCCGCCACCCGGCACGGCGCATTGTCGCCGTCGATCCGGATCACCGCACCGCCCTCGAAGGCAAGCCGCGTGCGCGGCGGAATGAGCGACAGGCTGGGCAGGCCCTCGATAACGATATTGGCGCCGATCCATTCCGGCTTCAGCGCGTCGAGTTCCATCCGTTTCGCGATTTCGGCCAGCTCCTCCACCGAGAGAATGGAAATCTGCCGTTCGTTGACCATCTCCGTGCCGCGCGGATACCAGGGTTCCCGGCCGCCGGACAGGCGGGTGAAGCCGCCGTGGCGGTCGCCGGGAATTCCCTCGAAGGTAAGTTGCAGTTCGCTGCAGGCGGCGGTCTGGAAAGCATCCTTTCCATCCGTTCGCAGGACATGCGTCACTGTTCCGGCGAGTTTGCGCGCCCGCGTCGGCGCAAAGGTTTCCAGCATGCCCGTTTCCGTTTCGCTCAAGGTCCCTCACCCTTCCCGTTTGTCCCGTCATAGCGCGTCGGGCGACCAGCCTCCAATGAAACATGTTGATCCGCTCATCGCTCCGGAAAATGGGTTTGACGGAAGAACGATCCGGTTTGCTCACGCCTCCTCGAACATGCCGGTCGGAAAGCCGTCGATGCTGACCTGGTTCTTCTCGCGCTGATAGGCCTCCATCTCCTCCGGCGTCTTGGCCGCGGCCCAGTTGTCGAGCGACGGGCGCTCGCCCTGATAATCATAAAGCGGCACGCCGTAGCCGCAGGAGGTCTGCACCAGGTCGAAATCCAGCCGGACGATCTGGCGCGCGCCCAGCGGTTCCTCGCCGGAGAAGACACTTTCCAAAAGCTCCGCGTAAGCGGCCGTGCCGTGACGCAGGATCTGACCCTTGCCGTAAAGCCGCATGATCTGCGGCGGACCGTCGACGGCGCAGAACATGATCGTCATCCGGTTGATCTGCCGCAGGTGAGCTGCCGTCTCGTTGCCGCTGCCGGTCCGGTCGAGATAGGCGACCGTGTTCGGCGACAACACTTTCAGCGCCGTCGTCGGCCGCGGCGACACGTTCACCCGGCCCGTGGGGGCCGCGGTCGCGGTGAAGAAGATATGCTGGCGCTCGATGAAGGCGCGGTGCTGATCGCTGAGTTCGGCAAACTGCTTGGCCATTTGGCATCTCCCGGTTGGTCACCGCGAGAGTGCCGCCGGGAAACCGGCCCGGCAAGGCCGGATTTCCGCATAATCGGGTAATTCCGGTATAGCAAACAAAAACGGCGGGCCTTTCGACCCGCCGTCCTGAACCGACAGGGCATGCCCCCGGCCGCGTTTTATTGCGGCTGCTGGTAGAACTTCTGGCCGTTCACCTCGATGTACTGGCGGCCGTTTTCGTCAACCTGGATCTGCGGCTGGCCATTGGCGGCCGGAGCCGGGCTCTCCGACGGAACGGAGGGGTCGGCTGCGGCGGAGACCGGCCGGGCCGGTTCAGCCGGAAGCCCTTGCCCCGAGCCCGGCTGCGGCGGCGCAACGCCACCTGCCGGGACACCCGTGGCCGAAGCATCGGCAGGAACCTGGCCCGTTTGGGGCGGATCGCCGGCTGCCGGAGCGGCCGTTCCTTCCGAGGCGGCCTCCGGATAGGCGCGGCTGAACAGAAGCTGTGTCTGTTCCGGCGTCAGCTTGCCGTCCGGCACATCCGGAATGCTCCTCTGGAATTCCCGGATCGCCTGCCGTGTCCTGCGTCCCGGCGCACCATCCACCGGGCCGGCGTCATAGCCGAGCGTGTTCAGGGCATCCTGAATGTCCATCCAGTATGCGCGTTCCTCTGCGGACCTGCCGGGCGCCGGGGCGCGATAGGTATGATGCCTTCTCTTGGCCAGTTGATTGCCGACAATGGCGCCTGCTGCAAATCCGACGATTCCGCCCGCAATGACCCCGCCTGCATTTCCTGCCCTAACGGGCGTCGCAGTCAGGGCAAAGGAAGACAGGGCCACCCCGAGCGCGGTGACGATACTGATTGCCTTGATCATTCCGGTTACCTTCCTTCCCTTTGGATCTGCCCTACGACACGCGTTGCAGTCGAGAGTAACGTGCAGGCCGTCAAATTGCCACGAGCCTGCAGGTTGCACCCGATCAAGTTTTCACCGGATCGCGACAAAAAAACGGCGAGCCTTCCGGCCCGCCGTTTTAGCTGTTCATATTCCGCTTCGACGATCAGCGCGTCAGCGGCTTGTACTTGATCCGGCGCGGGTCGGCGGCGTGTGCACCGAGGCGGCGGACCTTGTCCTTTTCGTAGTCCTCGAAGTTGCCCTCGAACCATTCCACGTGGCTGTCGCCTTCGAAGGCGAGCATGTGGGTGGCCAGACGGTCGAGGAACATACGGTCGTGGCTGATGACCACGGCGCAGCCGGCGTAGTTTTCCAGCGCGTCTTCAAGCGCTGCCAGGGTTTCGGTATCCAGATCGTTGGTCGGCTCATCGAGCAGGAGCACGTTGGCGCCCTGCTTCAGCACCTTCGCCAGGTGTACCCGGTTGCGCTGACCGCCGGACAGATCGCCCACCTTCGCCTGCTGGGCCGGGCCCTTGAAGTTGAAGGACGAGCAGTAGGCGCGGGAGTTGATTTCCTTGTCGTCGAGGTAGATCACCTCGGCGCCGTCGGAGATTTCCTCCCACACGGTCTTGTTCGGATCGAGCTTGTCGCGCGACTGGTCCACATAGCCCAGATGCACGCTGTCGCCGACGATGATCTCGCCGCTATCCGGCTTTTCCTGGCCGGTGAGCATCTTGAACAGGGTCGACTTGCCCGCGCCGTTCGGGCCGATCACGCCGACGATGCCGCCGCGCGGCAGCTTGAAGGAGAGATCGTCGATCAGGAGGCGGTCCTCGAAGCCCTTGGAGACGTTCTTGACCTCGATGACGTTGGCGCCGAGACGCTCGCCCACCGGGATCATAATCTGCTCGATGGTCGGCAGACGCTCTTCCTGGGCGGCCAAGAGGTCTTCATAGGCCCGGATACGCGCCTTGGACTTGGTCTGGCGGCCCTTCGGCGACATGCCCATCCACTCGCGCTCGCGCTCGATCGCCCGGTTGCGGGCCATGTCCTCGCGGCCCTCCTGGATCATGCGCTTGGTCTTCTTTTCCAGATAGACCGAGTAGTTGCCCTCGTAAGGGATGCCGCGGCCGCGGTCGAGTTCGAGAATCCAGCCGGTGACGTTGTCGAGGAAGTAGCGGTCGTGGGTGATGATCAGGACGGAGCCCTTGAACTCGCGCAGGTGCCGCTCCAGCCAGTGAACGGTTTCCGCGTCCAGGTGGTTGGTCGGTTCGTCGAGCAGCAAGAGGTCCGGCTCCGACAGGAGCAGCTGGCACAGCGCCACGCGGCGGCGCTCCCCGCCGGACAGGTTGGTCACTTCGGCGTCTTCCGGCGGGCAGCGCAGGGCTTCCATCGCCATGTCGACCTTGCTTTCCAGGTTCCACAGGTCTTCCGCGTCGATGATGTCCTGCAGCTTGGCGCCTTCCTCGGCCGTTTCGTCCGAGTAGTTCATCATCAGTTCGTTGTAGCGGTCGACGATCGCCTGCTTGTGGGCCACGCCTTCCATGACGTTTTCGCGGACGGTCTTGTCCGGATCGAGCTGCGGCTCCTGCGGCAGATAGCCGACACGTGCGCCCTCGGCGGCCCAGGCCTCGCCGGTGTACTCCTTGTCGAGCCCGGCCATGATTTTCAGAAGCGTCGACTTACCGGCCCCGTTCGGACCCAGGATGCCGATCTTGGCGTCCGGGTAGAACGAGAGGTTGATGTTGTCGAGGACTTTCTTGTTGTTATAGGCCTTGGAGAGGCCATGCATGTGATAGATGAACTGGCGCGCCATGGGGCTCCGCATCTCCGCAGTTTGGAATTTTCGGGATTCTTCGCATGAAATCTGGGCGCCTTTTACGCGATCAGGCGAAAAGGGGCAATGGCCGAGGTCTCAAGTCAAATAACAAAGCTAGGGCTACGCTATATAGACAAAATAAGGCAAGGAATTAAAGAACCCACCAACCACGCAACGCATACTCTCTGTAATTGCATATTGATTTAATGCGATCTAATATATAATATTTTTAAAGGGCATGTTATTCAAATGGCATGACGAGACATGAGAAAAATACACATATTCCTATCTTTATCTTTTTTTATCTTATCAACAAATCCATCGTTTTCATTTACAGAAGATGTGCGCAAGGCCGTTCATAAGATACTTAGTAATTATGGATATGTATTAATAGAATTCTCTCCACATGGAAAAACAGCCGATATAACCCCTGGGTCATTTATCTATCGCCAGAACTATGACCCAACACAAAAGAATTTTTCGTCATCACAATTTGGATCTTTATGCACACCCAAATATTCCACTTTCCGTATAAACGGAGCATTCCAATCAAAGTACATAAATCAAGGACTATTTCAGGAAGTTCCAACGCACTTCAAATACACAGGAAATAAACTAAAATATATACTACAGAGAGCCGGACTTTATTATTTATCACAAACCGCAATAACTATGGAAATAATCATAAACCCTCAAATAGCGTACTATCTAAAGCCGCAGGAATACATTGATATAACAAAAAAGCTAGGAAAAACTTGCTCAGACAACATATCAAATAATTCAAAAAACCATAACGCGTTTCTCGTAAAGAGTAGTGTTTTATTTTCAATAGATTATGAATTCGAATTTGGGAGGAATACTAAGAGGAACACAAGAGTGAAAATTGATAGAGAGCTTAAAAATGTATTCAATATAACCGAAGTAGAAAATATTGGCAACTACGGCAAAAAAGCATCCGGAATTCCGAGAGTATATGGCGTCCTATTGGAAGAATTAGAAAATTAATTATTTCATTTTCATGTAATCTTTTATTAAGCTTACAAATGTACCAAAATAGAAACCAACAATAATTCCTCCCCAATTTTGCAGAACGTCAGGTATTATAACTTTTCCATTATCGTCGACTTGACCATCAAAAGTTAAATATAACACTCCCCATATAACACTTATTGCGATAAGGCCGCTGACGATAAAGCCAGAATAAACAAGCCAAAATATAAGTTGATCTCTTTTCGATTCCACTTCAGAAACATCAGCCATTTGACCCTCCATAAACTTTAAATATAAAACCAACATTCTGACAACTTTATGAGGAAATTCAGTATTGTCAAACTAATTAAAATAGACAGCAACGAAACCATATTAGGCTGCGGGATCTTGACGACTCGACAATTTCCCGGCTTATACCCCTCTATTACATCCACAGTTTGAAATTCATTCACTCAATCAGTGGCTCGTTCCTAACTTAAAAAAGTGGCTATCCCACCCCTGTCCCAATCCTCCGTCATGCCATGGCTCGACCATGGCATCCATGCCGTGACATCTCTCCATGGAACGGCTTTGCCCTGAGGCAACAAAACGGCATGGATGCCCGGATCAAGTCCACTGCTGTCCGGGCATGACGATGGAGAGCGGGACGAACCTACACTTTAAGCACACAGGATCAATTACATGCGATCCCGGTCTCGCCGGCTCGCGCCTGTTGGGACGGCACCCGGCGCGGTGAGCATCGCCTTACTTGCCCTCACCCAATGAGAGCAAACATACGCAATACACCTTATTCGAACAAACTTTAAACTGAGGCAATTAAGTTACAGCCAGACGCAAGCTCACATATTATACTTTTCTCTACGTCAACCAGACTCAGTCACGCGTAATTTGCGGAGGTCGATATGAACAGGTCTTATGCAAGAAAAGTCGGTCTCGGCGTTGCCGCGGCCCTGCTGGCCGGCACAGCCCTTCTTTCCGGCGCGGCACAGGCCGCGGATTATGGAACTCCCTACAGCGGCGGGTTCACCTGGTCCGGGCTTTATTTCGGCATCAACGGCGGTATCGGCTGGGCGACCAGCCGGCACACGGATTCGCTCGGCGCAACCACCGGCGACTTCGACCAGAGCGGCGGACTGATCGGCGGCACCGTCGGTTACAACTGGCAGATGAACAACATCGTCTTCGGTATCGAAGGCGATTGGGACTTCGCCGCCATCGACGGCTCGACCACCACGTCCTGCGCCGTCGGCTGCAAGACGGACCTTACATCCTTCGGCACGCTGCGCCCGCGCATCGGTTACGCCTTCGACCGGTTCATGCCCTATATCACCGGCGGTCTCGCCTGGGGTCTGATCGACGCCGGACAACCGGGTTTCTATAAGTCCAGTTGGGAAGCCGGCTGGACCGTCGGCGGCGGTGTCGAAGCGGCGTTCACTCAAAACCTGTCGGCAAAGCTGGAATATCTCTACGCGGATCTCGGGGACGGCGGCTACACGGTGGCCATTCCGGTCAAGGCCCGCGAAAACAACATCAGCATCCTGCGTCTTGGCGTCAACTATCGCTTCAGCGGCAATCCGTTCGGCAATTAAGCCCGGCGGGAAGATCCGAAACGACACAACAGCCCCCGGCCGTTTTTACCGGCCGGGGGCTGTTGCATTCTGAAACCCCGGCACCAAACGCCGCCGGGCAAGGCTGGACAATCCCCCTCCCCTTCCAAATACTCGGTCATCTGGCGGAATCGCGCGGATCCTGCCGGCTCAATCGGGTCGGCCGGGACTTGAGATGCGTTTTGAAGCCGTGATCGGGCAGAGAGGGCGCGCAGACGGGGGCAGGCTGATGCTGAGTGACAAGCAAAAGGGCGTGGCCCGCGGACTGGGCGGAGCGATTGCGGCAACTCTTGTGGCCTATGGCCTTGCGCTGTGGCTTGCGGGCGATGCATTCGCCGCCTTCGACACCCTTTTAGGCCGGATGCGGCTCCTGGCCCTGTCGGTCCTGCCGCTGCTTGCCTTCTTTTGCATCAGTATCGGGTCGCTCGCGCGGCACCGCTTCTTCTCAGCTGACGATATCGACGGCAGCGGCCTGACGACCGGCACAGCGACGGCCCATCAGCTGCAGGCGGTCCTGCAGAATACGCTGGAGCAGACCGTCCTGGCCGCAATCGCCTACCTGGCCTACGCGCTGCTGGCCCCCGCGTCCTGGCTCATTCTCCTGCCCGCCGGCGCAGGGCTGTTCCTCATCGGCCGGATCCTCTTCTGGCAAGGCTATGGCTCCGGCGCACCGGGGCGG
Source organism: Roseibium aggregatum (assembly GCF_014692675.1). Taxonomy (GTDB): domain Bacteria; phylum Pseudomonadota; class Alphaproteobacteria; order Rhizobiales; family Stappiaceae; genus Roseibium; species Roseibium aggregatum_C. The sequence continues at coordinate 127,264 of NZ_JABFCZ010000015.1, forward strand.
GCCTTCGGCTTTGCCCTGACCTTCTACTCGACCATATTCATCGCCCTGCCCGCCATCGTCTTCGCGTTTCTGCAAACGGCACCCTGATCGGCCGGACCATACAGGCCCGCTGCGGTGCGAACAGACCGGAAGGAAAGGGAACCCCGCCATCAGAGCAACCTCCCCTGTTTCCGGCTTGCCGACTTTAATATAACAAGTTATATAACTTCATATCTAATTGGAGACCCCCATGACCGAAGACATCGTGCGCCGGCTCGGTTACATGACCCTCGGCACCCGGCTGAAACGCATCGGCGAGCGCCTGCAGGCGCAGACCCAGACGCTGATTTCGGAACGGGAAAGCCCGGAGGCGGGATCGGTCAACTCGCCGGTCCTCGCCGCGTTGTGGCGAAACGGCCCCTTGAGCATCGGCGAACTGACGCAGGCGATCGGCCAGAGCCAACCGGGCATCACCCGCATGGTCGGCAAGCTGAAGGCCCGCGGCCTTGCCGAGATCGGGCCCGATCCGGTCGATCGCCGCATCTCCAAGGTCTCGCTGACGGAAGCCGGGAAGGACCTCGTCCGCAGGCTGGAGGAAGGCGCCTGGCAGACGGTCGAAGCCGCCGTCACGGACGCCTGCGAAGGGCTGTCCGGTTCGCTGCTGGACCAATTGGGCCAGTTGGAAGACCGGCTTGCCGCCCGGCCGCTGCCGAAGCGGGTGCGGGTCCGGGTCAAGGCGCGCTAGCCGCCCTGTTTCGTAACGGAGTATTTTTTATGGAAGACGCCCTCGACACCGCCGTCTGGACCGCACTCACGACACGCCATGAACGGTTTGCCGTCGGCACCGGACAGGCCCGGCGCTTCGATCCCGACGTCGCCCCCTTTGCCGCGGCAAATGGCGCAAGCGCGCAAAGCCTGTCGGACCTCGGCGACCTGCTTGAGGACGGCGAGACCGATGTCTACCTGCTGCAGCGGGCGGATATCTGCCTGCCGGACACGCTGAGCGCCCCGATGACCGCTCCCGGCGTGCAGATGATCAGGCGGCGCGCCTGTGCGGTCCTGCCGGCCACGGACGGGATCATCCGCCTGACGGAGACCGACATTCCGGAAATGCGCGCCCTTGTCGAACTGACCAAACCGGGACCTTTCCGCGCCCGGACATTCGAACTCGGCGAGTTCTGGGGGATCCGATTGGACGGTCGGCTGGCGGCCATGGCGGGCGAACGGCTGAAACTGCCCGGCTTTACCGAGGTCAGCGGTGTCTGCAGCCATCCGGATTTTCGAGGCATGGGCCTGGCCGCCGCGCTGTCCGATTTTGTCGCAAGCCGTATCGAGGCGCGCGGCGAGGTTCCGTTCCTGCACGCGTTCGCCAACAACGCCGCAGCAATCCGGCTTTATGAAAAACTCGGGTTCGAACTGCGCTGCGGGGTCAATGTCGCGGTCCTGGCGAAACCCGCAACCACGCACCGATAGACTCAGCGCTTGTCCTTGAGATAGCGCTCGAACGCGGCAAGGGTCGTCTCGGACACGTAGTGCTCGATGCCCTCCGCATCCATTTCGGCCGCCTCTTCGGGCACGCCGACGGCAATCAGCAACTCGACCACCAGCCGGTGGCGGGCGCGGACCCGCTCGGCCATCTCCGCCCCTTCGTCTGTCAGGAAGACACCCCGGTAGGGCCGGGACACGGCCAGCCCCTCCCGCTTCAGCCGGGCAACCGCCTTGGTCGCGGTCGGGTGGGTCACACCGAGACAGCGGGCGATATCGGTAATGCGCGCCTCGCCGTGCTCCTGGAGCAGGTCGGCGATCAGCTCGGTATAATCCTCAAGAAGGGCGGAGGCGCGGGCGGAACGGGCCTGGTTGAACCGGTCCGCGGCTTCCGCGTCGAGGATATCCGCCTTGTCTTCTTCAGGCGGCGGCTGGCTGATTTTCCTGGCCAATGGTCCGAAGGTCCCGTTCCGGCATAATTTCACACGTTGCGACTCATATTGCAGCCTTGGCTACATTTTGCAATCGCCAGGTTCATTTTCCTACTATTGTTTGCAATTGCGTCTTTAATTTGTCTATTGACAGAAATGTAGCCTTGGCTTCATTTAGGGGGAATTCAGAGTTGGACGGACTCCCATGACGTTTTTGCCGAACAAGATTTCCATGACCGAACGAACCACGGCCGCGATCGGGGAAACCCTCGCTGGCCGGCGGCGGGGCGTGCGCTCCGCGCTGCTGTTCGCGGGGCCTGCGATCATCGCCTCGATCGCCTACATGGACCCGGGCAACTACGCCACCAACATCCAGGCCGGCGCCGGTTACGGCTACACCCTTTTGTGGGTGGTGCTGATGGCCAACCTGATCGCCATGCTATTCCAGGCGCTGTCCGCCAAGCTCGGCATCGTCACCGGCCGCAATCTTGCGGAAATGTGCCGGGAACAGTTCCCAGCTCCGGTCGTCTGGGCCATGTGGGTCGTCAGCGAGATCGCCGCGATGGCGACGGATCTGGCCGAATTCCTCGGCGGCGCAATCGGGCTGGCGCTCCTGTTCGACATGCCGCTGATGGCGGGTATGGTCGTCACGGCCATCGTCACCTACGGCATCCTGATGTTCGAGGGCCGCGGCTACCGGCCCATGGAGCTGATCATCGGCGCTCTGGTCGCCGTGATCGGCCTTTGCTACGTGATCGAAATCTTCATCGCCCCGATCGCCTGGGGCGAGGCCGCCTATCACATGGTGCTGCCGGATATTCCCGATGCCGCCGCGCTGACCATTTCCGTCGGCATCATCGGCGCCACGGTCATGCCCCATGCGGTCTACCTGCATTCCGGCCTGACCCAGAACCGGGCGCCGGCGCGCGATCAGAACGAACGCCGCAAGCTGGTGAAATTCTCCAACATCGAGGTGGTCCTGGCGCTTGCCGTCGCCGGCATGATCAACATGGCCATGGTGATGATGGCCTCCAGCGCCTTTCACGCCGGCCATAGCGAAGTCGCGGAAATCGAGACCGCCTACCACATGCTGACGCCGCTCCTCGGCGGCGCGGCGGCCGCGGTCTTCCTTGTTTCGCTGATCGTCTCCGGCGTCTCCAGTTCCGTGGTCGGCACCATGGCGGGCCAGATGATCATGCAGGGCTTCGTGCGCTTCTACATCCCGATCTGGGTGCGCCGGCTCGTCACCATGGTGCCCGCGTTCGCGGTGGTCGCCATCGGCGTCAATGCCACGGACGCGCTGGTTCTCAGCCAGGTCGTCCTCAGCATCGCCCTGCCGGTGCCGATGATCGCCCTCGTCCTGTTCACGCGGAACCGCAAGATCATGGGCGAGTTCGCCAACCGCCGGATCACGGATATCCTGGCGATCGCCGGCTCGATCATCGTCTTGTCCCTGAACTGCGTCTTGCTGGCGCAGACCTTCGGCGTTGAAATCCCGGGATTGCCGGCCTGAGGACCGGGCCTCCTTACTTGCCCCCCCCTCACCTGTCCCTGAAGCCGTACCAGAGATAGGCGCCCTGCAGATAGGCCTGGCGCAGGGCCGGGAACGGGAACCGGTCGAAAGGCCGTGACATCGCGGCCGGCAGATCCGCCTGCTTGATCTTGCCCAGCGCCAGATCGGCGATCTTTTCTCCCGACAGCGACGCCATGGCGATGCCGCTGCCGTGCCAGGCCATGGCGGCAAAGACGCCTTCCATGTCCGGCACCGGCCCGACATAGGGTGTCAGGTTCCTCGTCAGGCAGACATGGCCGTACCAGGAATACTCCGTTTCCACATGACGCCATTCGGGGAACATACGGTCGAAATCCGCCCGCCCCCGCCGCTGCATGGCGTCGAGCGCCTGCTCCGTCTCGAAGATCCCGCCGCGGGTCCCGAACAGAAACCGCCGGTCCGGCAGCAGGCGGAAATAATGTAAAAGCGTGCGCGTGTCGGCCGCCATCAGGTCCGAGGTCCAGCCCTGTGCGGCAAGCTCGCTCTCGGTGAGCGGCCGGGTCACCACGACGCTCGACATGGCCGGCGGGGTCCGGCCGTGGAGCCAGTCCGGCACGTTTTCGTCCGCATAACCGTTGCCGGCCAGGATCACCTTCCGGGCAATGACCGATCCGTCCGGCAGGGCCAGCGACCACCGGTTCGCGTCCCGCTCGATCGCGACCACCGGGGAACGGGAAAAGATCCGTCCGCCCTTCTCCCGCACCTTGGCTGCAAGCCCCTGCACGTATTTCATCGGGTTCAGCGCAAAACCGAACGGCACATGCAGGCCGCCGTGGAATTCCGGACCGGCAATGCCTCGCTCGGCCAGTTCGGCCTTGGAATAGAGTTTCGGCTGGTAGCCGAAATATTTCTTCAACAGCGCCGCTTCCTGCTGGAAGGCCTCCAGCTCGGATGGCCGGTGCGCCAGCATCATCTCGCCCTTGGAATGGCGGTCGACATCGAGCTTCCAGGCATCCAGCCGCTTCGCCACCTTCTCGATGGCCTCGATCTGGTAGAGAACGAATTTCTGCGCTTCCGCCAGGCCGAAGCGTTTCATCAGGTCGCTTTCGGAAAGCTTGGTGCCGCCGAAACAGCAGAAGCCGCCGTTGCGTCCGGACGCTCCCCAGCCGACGCGTCTGGCGTCCAGCACGCAGACCGAGGACCCTGCCTCGGCCAGCCTGAGCGCGGCGCTGAGCCCCGCATACCCCGCACCGATCACCGCCACGTCGAACTGGGCGCTGCCCATCAGCGACGGATCTTCGAAGATCTCGCCGACCGAAGCTTCCCAATAACTGCCGATATCGAGCGGAACGCCGTTTTTCCCTGGCATCATCCGTGCCTCTAGAAACCCAGCCTGTCGCGAAGCGAGAACCAGGACATGGCCAGGACCAGGAGCGGGAAGCGCAGCCGGTCTCCGCCGGGGAACGCCGGCACATTCAGTTTTTCAAACACATCGAAACGGGCCGCGGTCCCGTCGATCGCCTCGGCGATCACCTTGCCGGCAAGCGTTGCCATGGCGACACCGTGGCCGGAATAGCCGGTTGCGGTCACGACATTCGGCGCGAGATGAGCGAAATAGGGCATCCGCTTCGGCGTGATCGCCAGCGTTCCGCCCCAGCCGTAGTCGATACGCGCGTCTTCCAGTTGCGGGAATATCTCCAGCATCGGCTTTCTCACGAAAGCCTTGATGTCGGCCGGGAACCGGTAGCCGTAATTCTCGCCGCCGCCGAACAGCAGCCTGCGGTCGGCGGACAGCCGGAAATAGTTGATGACGAATTTGCTGTCGGCCACCGCCACATTGTCCCGGATCAGTGCCCGCGCCTCGTCTTCCGAAAACGGCTCGGTCGCGATGACGAAATTGTTGATCGGCATCACGTGGGCAGCGGTCTTGCGGTCGAGCCGGCCGAGATAGCCGTTGCAGCCGAGCACCAGGTGTTTCGCCTGAACCGTTCCGTATTGCGATTTGACCGTAACCGTGTCGCCGCCTTCGTAGGAAAGCACCGTGGTTTCCTCGAAGATCCGGACCCCTTTCGCCTCGGCCGCTTCGGCAATCCCCAGCGCGAAATTGAGCGGATGCAGGTGACCGGCGCCCATGTCGATAGAGCCGCCGTGATACGCCGGGCTGCCGACCATTTCCGACATCTCTTCCCCGCCGACGAAGCGGATCTTGTCGTAGCCGTAGGTCAGCCGCAGATGCTCGACATATTCCATGCTTTCAGGAACGAACGACTTGCGGTGATCCGCATGAAGGATGCCCGGGGTGTAGTCGCAGGCAATTCCATGCGCCGTAATCAGATCGGTGACCGCCTTTTTGGACTCCTCGGCCAGCTCCCACAGGAGTTTGGCATGCGCCTGCCCGTGGCGCTGCTCCAGAACGGTCTGGTCCATACGCTGGCCGGAGCCGACCTGTCCGCCGTTGCGCCCCGAGGCTCCCCATCCGACCCGGTGGGCCTCCAGCAGCACCACGTCATAGCCGCGTTCGGCCAGGTAGAGCGCGGAAGACAGGCCCGTATAACCGCCGCCCACCACGCACACATCGCACCGGATGTCGCCTTCCAGCGCCGGATGGTGCGTCTGCCGGTTGGCCGTTGCCGAATAATAGGAGGGAGCGTGAACGCCTTTGGTGTCGTTGGCGGTCAGAAGATCAAGCGAACTCAACATGGATACTCAAACATTCTACTGGGCTGTAAACGCTGCCGGCAGGCCACCGGCACAAGCCCCGGGAGCGCCCACATTCGTCCGCTTTTCATGGCATTGCAAGACCACGTCGCAAGGCCCTCAAGACGCAGCGGCATATCGCATCCCTTTGAGGAAAAAGAAAGGCTGGCCTGACGGAGAACTCTTTTTTTCAGGCACCGCGAAGGTCGAACAGCCAGCCGAGCCCGTCCTCGATCGCACCGCGCGGACGGTACTCCGCGCCGATCGCGCCCCGGTAACCGAGATCGTCAAGCAGCCTGACGATATGCCCGTAGTTGACCTCTCCCCGGTCCGGTTCGCCCCGGTCGGGAACGGCGGCAATCTGCACATGGCCGATCAGGGGCAGGAGCGTCTCCAGGCGATGGCTCAGGTCGCCCTCGATAATCTGCACATGATAACAATCGAACATCAGCCGGATTGAGGGCCGTCCGAGGTCTTCGATGATCTGCGCGGCCTGTTCCGTGCTGCGCAGAAAATAGCCGGGGATTTCACGCTGGTTGATCGGTTCGATCAGAAGCTGGATACCGTCTTTCTCCGCCTGATCGGCCGCATAGTCCAGGTTTTCCAGAAAGCAGCGATGGGCTGCCTCACCTTCCGCCTGTCCGGCCATGACGTGAATGAAGGGCGTGCGGATGAAGCGCGCATAGGAAACCGCTTCGCGGATCGCTTCCTGCGCCTCAACCTCACGGCCGGGAACGGCGCAAAGTCCGAAATCCTTTTTGGCGGGATCTCCGGGGCGGGTATTCAGCGAAAGCATGGCAAGGCCGGTCTCGGTGAGCGCCTGATACACCTCGTCCGGCGCTGCTCCATAGGGCCAATGGCACTCCACCGCATCGAAGGCCGCCTTCCTTGCCTGCCGGATTGCGTCCGGCAGGGAAAGATCCTTCCATAAGAACCCGAGATTGGCAGAAAAACGCGCCATAATGCCCCTCAAATCGAAGTAAGTGAATTTCTTAATACCGCGCACCGGCAAAACTTAAAAGGACTCCCGTTCCCGGGCCGCGGCACTTACGCAGAAGTTGCAGCACAGCACTGAAATTCCCCTACGGAACCCTCTCGGAATTTAGCTAATCGTCAGAAATTTCACGACAATTTCGTGAAATTGACCCGGTTGAGCTTGACGGGAAATTCCATCTAAAATTTAAAATGTAAGAACTAATTACAACCGCAGGAATAGTTAATTCGGCAGGGGGCTATGTTCAGAATTTTATTGGCAAGCGCAATCACTATCGCATCACTGGCACAGGCAACCGCAGCGGAACAGGTCACGGTGCCCGCCAACAGGAAGTCCATGGTCGGCAGTCACGTCATCTTCAGCCGCGACACATGCAGCGGGAGTACCGTTCCCAATATGCGTGTCGGCAGGAAACCGAAACACGGCAAGGTCGACTTCAGAACGGTGTCGGGAAAACTGAGCGAAGGCAGATGTGCCGGAAAACCCATGAGGGGGAAGGCGGTCTTTTACACTCCCCAACGCGGCTTCAAGGGCTCGGACAATTTTTCCGTCGTGTTCGAATACGACTATTACGAAGGCGCTGCCAGAAGAACATCCACATCCTATTCTTATGACATCACCGTAAAATAGGCGTTCGCGGGAAAAGAAATCCCAAGCCTTCGGCCGGTCGACGGAACCAGACAGGTTGCGTCGGCTCCCGGCTGACGATGCCGTTTCAATTCATCCGGCCTGATGCACGGCGTTCCTCGCCATGGATACCGGCGAAGTTCGGTTGCCGGGCTCCGACTGATAAAATCAAGAGTAATCATCATGCGTAAACTTATGCTGGCAATCGCATTCATATGCACAAGCGCGACACTCGCTTCAGCCGCAGACCACATCACGGTTCGGGCCAACAGGACCACTAAGGTCGACAGCTTCGTTTTCTACAGCCGCGTCACCTGCAGCGGCGGTGAAATTCCCAATCTTCGCGCCGGCAGAAAACCGAAACACGGCAAGCTCACCTTCAAGCGCGTCAACGGAAAGCTCGGTCCTGGCCCCTGCGCCGGAAAGATCATGAAAGGTTCGGCCGCGTATTACACTCCGGACAGGGGTTTCAGAGGCGAAGACAGCTTTTCGATAAGCTACACGCACGACATCTATGAAGGGGCCGCCGGGCGAGCGTCGACCTCCTACTCGTATCGAGTGACCGTGAAATAGCATTGGTCCGCATGGGGCCACCCCATGGAGGGGCAAACGGCCCCTTCACACAGTTTCCATACCAATCGCCGAAAGGCGGAGAACCCGGAGAAGATGCACATGTTCAGGACCGTTTTGGCAGTCGTGCTGACGATTGCATCCATATCAAGCGCTTTCGCGGGTCCGGCGGCTCCGGCGGAGGCAGCAGCTAAGCCCGAATTCGCCTAATCGCCCGGATAGAAAGACCGGCTGGAACCGGCCGGTTTTTCAACGTGCGGGCAATCTGCCCTCTGCGGCCTGAGGCAGCAGAAACGGAACATCCGCCACGGGCAGGCTTCCGATCTTCAGCGGGAAATCGAAGGCATCCGAAATCAGGTCGTCGCGGTAGACATCCGCGACCGGACCATCCGCCAGAAGACGGCCGTTCTTCATGACCAGAACCTGATCGGCGTACATGGCCGTGAGGTTCAGGTCATGCAGGACGCACAGTACGCCGCCGCCCCGATCGGCGAAATCCCGCGCCACATCCATGATCAGCAGCTGATGGCGGATATCGAGGCTTGAAATCGGTTCGTCGAGGATCAGCCAGCGCGGCTGATCGCCGGCCTTCGGCTGCCAGACCTGGCAAAGCACGCGGGCAAGCTGGACCCTCTGCTGCTCGCCGCCGGAAAGGGACTGATAGGCCCGGCCTTCGAAACCGGCCATATCGACCCGGTCGAGCGCTTCACCTATCCGGCCCTGTGCCTCCGCCAGCGGCAAAGGGGTATTCTGCAGACCGAGCCTGACGACTTCCTTCACCGTCAGCGGGAAGGACAACTGCGTGTGCTGTGGCAGGACCGCCCGCACCTCGGCCAGTTCCCGCGGAGGGTAGCGGCCGAGCGGCCGCGCATTCAGGCGAACCTCGCCGTCATGGCCGGTTTCCCCGGTAATGGCCTTCAGCAGCGTCGATTTGCCCGAACCGTTCGGCCCGACGATGGTGCAGACCTTGCCTGCATGGGCCGCGAAGGTCACATCCGAAACGATGGTCTTTCCCGTCAACCTGACCGCCAGTCCGGTAACACTGAGATTGGTTTCCATTGCCATCATAGTCCCGTCAGCCCTCGACGCCTCAGAAGAATCCAGAGAAAGAACGGCGCGCCGGCAAGCGCCGTCAGGATACCGATCGGCAACTCCGCAGGCGCCACGACGATCCGGCTGACCGTATCCGCAAGGATGAGCATGACCGCGCCGAGAAGCGCCGAGGCGGGCAGCAGATAGCGATGATCGGGACCGATGGTCAGGCGCAGGAGATGCGGCACGACGATCCCGACGAAGCCGATCCCGACGCTGACGGCAACGGACGCGCCGGTCGCAGCCGCGACCGCCACGATTGCCAGCGTTTTCAGGCGCTGGACCCGGATCCCCAGATGCCCGGCCGCGGCCTCGCCCAGGAACAGAGCGTTCAATCCCCTGGACAGGGACAAGGCGACGACCAGCGCGACGGATACAATCAGGGCGCAGGTCGCCACCTTTTCCCAGCTTGCACCGGCAAGGGAACCCAGGTTCCAGAAGGTCAGGTCGCGCAGCTGCTGATCATCCGCATAAAAAATCAGAAGGCCGACCATGGACATCGCCAGCGCGCTGATGGCAATGCCGGCCAGAAGCATGGTCGCCACCGACGACAGTCCGTCGCTGGTGCCGATCCGGTAAAGCAGCGACGTGACCAGCAAGGCGCCGACAAAGGCTGAAACCGGCAGGGAGAATACCCCCAGCAAGGCCGCCACCGGCGCAAGCCACGACTGGCCGAGGATGATGAACCCCGCCGCGCCGAGCCCCGCCCCGGAGGACACGCCGATGATCCCGGGATCGGCGAGCGGGTTGCGGAACAGGCCCTGCATGACCGCGCCGGAGACTGCAAGCGATGCTCCGACCAGCGCACCGAGACAGACCCGCGGCAGCCGGACCTGGAAGAACACGATCCGGTCCCGCAGGTCCTCGCCGGACAGCGTTGACGGTGGATCGAAGGCCGACGCCATCACCTTGAGCGCCTGAATCTCAAGCGCTCCGGAGTTCAGGGAAACCAGCATGGCACATCCCAGAAGAACGGCCAGCAAGGCGATGGCGGATCGCGCAAGCGGTGCGCGGTCGCCGTCTCGGGCTGCCGCGACGTGGCGCTGCAGCGGCCGAAGGACGATTTTCGTCATTGTGCCCAGCCCTGTCTTTTCGCGCGGTGCGGTCTCATAGCCCGAAATCCGCAAGATCTCCGGACAGCTCGCGAACGGCACTTGCGGTTCTTGGACCGAAGCCGAGCAGATAGAGCCCGTTCATCCGGATGAGACGCTTGTTCCGGCCGGCCGGCGTCTGGGCAATCGCCGCATTGCCGAGAATGTCCGAGGCGGCGTTTTCGTCCCCGTGACGCTCCATCATCAGGATGACGTCGGGTGCGGCGGCGGTGATCGCCTCCTCGTTCAACTGCTTGTACCCGGGGAACGTGCCAACGGCGTTCTTGGCGCCCGCCATGGCGATGATCGCATCGGCCGCGGTCCCGGTGCCGGACGCGAGGATCCGGCCTCCGGCATAGGACAGCACGAACAGAACCCTGGTTGTCCGGTTCAGCTTGTGTGCATCCGCGACAGCCTTGTCGAGATTCGCCGCAACCTTTTCCGAAAGCGCTTCCGCCTTGCCGTCCACGCCCAGGGCGGCGCCAACCGCCCTGATCTTCTGCCGGATCGCCTCACCGGAATAGCCTTCCGGGACCGTCACGAAGGGCACGCCCGCGGAGGCCAGCACGGACACGGCTTCAGGCGGTCCGCTGCCCTCGATGGCAAGGATGCCGTCCGGCTTCACCGACAGCACCCCTTCGGGCGAAAGCGCCCGCATGTAACCCACGTCCGGCAGGGCCAGCGCCTGTTCCGGATAACTGCCGGTACTGTCGCGGGCAACCAGCCGGTCCTGCTCTCCGAGCGCATAGACGATTTCGGTGAGAGACCCGCCGATCGCCACGATGCGGTCCGCGTTTTCAGGCAGGCGGTCGGATGAATAGACCGGTCCGGCGGCCATGAAGCCGATGGCGAAAGACAATCCGGTGGCAAGGCACCTTAAGGCGCGGGGGATGGAGCGTATCACGGTCATGCCAGCGCCTCCCCGGATGCGAGCGTCTGCAGGCGCGGCAGTTTTTCCACCAGCTCGCGCCAGTCGTCCCGCTCCCTCTTGCCCTCGCCGCGAACGCCGAAGAACTGCATGATCTGGACGCCGTCGCGGTCGAACACTTCGACGGATGTGACGTAGCCCTCGGCAACCGGCTTGCGCACACCCCAAACCTCGGCGATCCGATCGGTCCGCAGATGCAGATGGAAGCCTTCGTCCATGACGTTGATCCAGGGTCCCTTCGCAACAATGTTGGCGACCGGGCCGGAATGGATCTGGATACAGCCCCGGTTGAAGACGAAACACATGATCGGCAGGGCGTCACTGGCCGCGTGGTGCAGCAGCGCGGTAACGGCGCCCTGGTCCAGGGTCCAGGCATAGGCATCGCCCGCCAGGTGGAACGCATTCAGGCGATGCAGGTCCAGATCCTTGAGGATACCGACGAACTGGTGCGGATCGGTCATCGCCTGCCAGCGTTCGCGCAGTTCCGCCTGGGCGCTTTTGTTCAGCGCCGGCCGCGCCGGCTGGTCGAACGGCACCACCTCGGCCAGCAGTCCCGGTGTCTGGTCCTCAAGCGCAAGCCGGTCGACCAGCCGGTCCCAGGCCTCCAGATCCGTCGCCTCGCGGGCATGGATCTTGTGCACCGCCTCGCCGTGGCCGTCGAAGAACTGCAGGCTCTTCTTCACGCCCGAACCGGTGTCCTTTTCCACCGCAAAGCCGTGAACCCAGGCGGAGGGAAACATGCGCATGTCGATGTCCGCGCCGAGCATCAGCGACGCGTTGCGGCCCTTCACATAGCGGTCGTACACGCCGACCTTTTCATGAACGGCGCTTTCGTTGCGGGTCAGCGCCAGGACTTCGCCGAGCGCCTCGACCCCCGGGAACAGGACGCTGAAATCCGTCGCGATCCGCTTCGCGGACTGGCCGCAGAAGGCCGCAACAAGTTCGGCTTCGGAAACGCCGCATTGCTGCGCCAGGTCGCGCTCGCGCATTTTGGGGTTGTCCGCACGCATGCGGCGGAGCTGTTCGAAATCGGCGACAGTCGTGTCCATTGGTCATTCCTTCAATTGGATCGGGAAAAACGCCGCCTCGCAATTCCTCCGTCAATTCAGAGGCATGGCTGTTTCCTGGCTAGCTCCGGTCCTCGGATAAAATCACGAGGCCCGGACACTGCGACGGGACGCATTAATACTTGACTCTAATATTCAGAAAATAGTACGGCATCAATACCTGAGTTACAGACTCATGATTTTTTAACCACTGAAACGCAAGCGAGCCCGAGCCAGCCAGCATTTCAACCCACTGGAGGTAAGAGATGGGGCTGATGAGCCGAAACAGGGGCTGGCTGATGTGTGGGGTGGCGGCAAATGCCGTCGTCATGTGCGGTCAGGCTCTCGCGCAGGACGCGGAAAACACCCAGGACCAGGGAAGCAACACGACGCTTTCCGAAATCGTCGTCGGAGCGGGCGTCCCGAAGGTCGCCATCGATACGCCGCAGGCGGTGACCGTGATCGATCAGGAAGCGATCGACGAGAAACAGCCGACGACGATCGGCGACATCTTCACCCAGATTCCCGGTGTCAGCATCGTCGGTTCCGACCGGATCGGCGGCCAGTCGTTCAACATCCGCGGTATCGGCGATCTGGGCGCGGCCGACGAATCGAAGATCATCGTCTCGGTCGATGGCGCGGTGAAGTTCTACGAACAGTACCGCATGGGGTCCTTCTTCAGCGATCCGGAACTCTATAAGCGCGTGGAAGTCCTGCGCGGACCCGCCTCCTCCACCCTTTACGGCTCCGGGGCGCTCGGCGGGGTGATCACCTTCACCACCAAGGATGCGGAAGAGTATCTGCAGCCGGGCGAAACCGGCGCGGTCCAGTTGAAGACCCAGTACAATTCCAACAAGGACGGCATTCTGGGGTCGGTCATCGCGGCTTACGCCTTCAACGACCAGACCTCCGTGCTCTTGAACGGCAACGTGCGCAAGCAGGGCGAATACGAGACCGGGAACGGCACGCCGATCGCCGGTTCCGACTTCCTGTCCTTCTCAGGGCTGGGCAAGGTCACCCATCACTTCGGCGACGCCAACGAACAGACCATCCGGCTGTCCTACCAGCGCTGGCAAAGCAATGCCGACGACACCGCCTATTCCCAGACCGGCACGCTCGGCTTCGGCACCATCGACCGGGACATCACCGACCAGACCGTGATCCTCTCCTACGAGAACCCGGCAAGCGACAATCCCTGGCTTAACCTGAAGGCGAACCTGTCCCTGTCCGACACCCACGTGGTCCAGAGCGATTCCTCCTTGGCGGCCGTCAGCCCCTCGCAATTGTTCCAGGACGGCGAATACACCTACCGGACCTGGGCCGGAAAACTGGAAAACACCTTCGAGAAGTCCGGCGCCGGTTTCATGAACTATCTGACCATCGGCACCCAGCTCAGCTATCAGCAGCGTCTGGCAACCAGTACATCCGGTGCAATCGGATTCCATCCGGAAGGCACGGATACCAAGCTCGGCCTGTTCGCCCAGGACGAATTCATCTGGAACGAGCGGCTGACCCTCATTCCCGGGATCCGCGCCGATTTCGTGAACCTGGAGCCGGATTCGGCGATTTCCGGTGCCTCCTCCATGTCGGACGTGGCGCTCTCGCCAAAACTCGCCGTCATGTACAAGTTCAACGAGACCCTGTCGCTGTTCGGCTCGGCCGCCCACACGGAACGCATGCCGACGCTGGACGAACTGTTCTCCACCTCCGGCGCGACCGGGACCTACCCCGGCGGCCGGTCCGCGAGTATCAGCCTCGACAAGGAAACATCGAACAACTTCGAGGCCGGCTTCGGCCTGTCCTTCCGGGACATCCTGTCGGCCGATGACGGCCTGCAGCTGAAGACGACCGGGTTCTACAATCTCCTGGACAACCTGATCACGACCAATCCGGACACCGGTCTGGCGACCGCGGTTCCGTATTACGTGAACGTGGAAAAGGCGGAGATCTACGGTGTCGAAATCGAAGGCGCCTATGAATCCAGATACGCCTTCGGCAACCTCGCGTTCAGCCGGATATTCGGCAAGAACACCGACACCGGCCAGAACCTCGACACCATCCCGGCCACGACGCTGGCCCTGACCCTGGGCGGACGCCTGCCGCAATACGACGTGTCCTTCGGCTGGCGCGGGCTGTTTGCGGAATCGATTGCCACCGGCGCAACGTCGGACGGCCCCTTTGCCGGCTATGCGGTGCACGATCTCTTCGCCGACTGGACGCCGGAAGACGGCCGGATGGCCGGCTGGCAGGTGCGCGCCTCGGTGGAAAACGTGTTCGACAAGGTCTACCGCAACAACCTGGCCGGCGATGACGGTCCGGGCCGGACCTTCAAGCTGACGCTGGCGAAGAAGCTGAGCTGGTAAAGCGGACTGCGGTCGGAGATGTAGGGTCAGGCGTCCGTTTTACGGGTGCCTGATCACGCCTTCCCGGCACCACCGGTCGAAAATCGCCAGGGCCGTTTCGGCAAAGGCCGTGTCGTTGATATGCGCATCGATCTCGTGCAGATCGACATTTCCCGGACACCCTTCCCGCATGGCGGCGAGAAACGCCGCTAGCCCTTCGGCGTCGTGAAGGTCCGCCCCCGGCCGGTCCCATTCGCCGCATCCGCCCACCGGCAGGATCAGGGCCGTCGGGCCTTTGGCTTTGGCAAGCTGCTCGCAATGGGCCCGGGCGACTTCTTCGCGCTCTTCGGTGTTCAACACGATGGAGGTGAGCAGGCGGTTGTGGGCATGTTGCAGATGCTCCGACCATTTGTCCGCTATCGGCTGCCAGCCGACCACATCGACCAGATCGTAACAGCCGGGCGCAACGATTTGCGGAATGCCCTTTTCGCCGGCATGGGTCAGTCGGTCGGCGCCCGCCGAAATGTTCGATCCGTTGAGATGGTTGCCGAGCTCCTGGGTACAGAAATCGAAGACACAGGCAAAGGCGCCCTGCGCGGCAAGAGATTCAAACGCCCGCCCGCCCATGCCGGTGGCATGAAACACCGCCACCTCGAAGCCGCGCTCCTCCAGCGCCGGCTTCAGCGCCACCATGTATTTCAGCGCGGATTTGCCGAGCGAGGTCATGCCGATCAGCGGCTTCGACCGGTCCGGAGGCTCGACCGCGCGCGCAGCGCCCAGAACGGCCCCTGCCGCCTGGCTCAGCGAGGCCTTGCAGACGGAATTGAGCCCGTATAGCCCGCCGGCCCACAGGATCATCTGGGTATCGGCGGCAAGCCGCTCCGGCGGGATCAGCGGCGAGAAGGCGACTGTGGAGACGATATATTTCGGCACGCCGAGCGGCAGGGCGGAACAGACGTCGAGGGCAAGGTCGGTACCCATGGTCCCGCCGAGCACCACCATGCCGTCGAACCGGCCCTCGCCGTAAAGACGGGCGGTCAGCAGGGCGGCCCCTTTCGCCATGATCTGCATGGCGTGGTTTTCGTCGCCGCTGTCGATCGCCGCCTGGATGGAACTGCCGCCCTCCTCGGCCACATCGTGCTTGGACCAGTCGGCCGGCTGCGCCGGATCGCCGAGCACGCTGACGTCCATGGTCAGCACCTTGCCGCCCTGCCCCCGGATGACATCGGCCATGTAGGAGAGTTCGTCGTTCTTGGTGTCATAAGTGCCGACAACGAGGATCGTCCTGTCACTCATTCCCTTGTCTCCTAAAGCTTGATCCAGGCCGTCTTCAGATCGAGATACTTGTCGAAGGCATGCAGCGACTTGTCATGGCCGTTGCCCGACTGCTTGTGGCCGCCGAGCGGAACCGTCAGATCGGAGCCGCCGTAGGTGTTCACATGAACCATCCCGGCCCGGATGCGCCGGATCATCCGGTGCGCCCGCGACAGATCCGCGGTCCACACGCCGGAGGCAAGGCCGTAGGACGTTCCGTTGGCGATGTTGATGGCTTCGTCTTCCGTATCGAACGGAATAACCGCCAGCACCGGACCGAACACCTCCCGTTGCGCCAGATCATCGCCGGGTTCGACACCGGTAACGATGGTCGGTTCCATGAAATAGCCGCCGGTTTCTTCAAGAATCCGCCGGCCGCCGATCCGGATGGTCCGGCCCGCGGACCGCGCTTCTTCGACAAAGGCGAGGTTCTGCTCAAGCTGGCGCAGGCTGTTGACGGCGCCTGCCGCCGTTTCCGGATCGAGCGGATCGCCGATTTTCATTGTCTCCACATGCGCCACCAGCCGGTCGACGAACTCATCATGGACGGAGCGCTCCACCAGAAGGCGCGTGCCGGCGATGCAGACCTGGCCGGAATTGCGGAAGATGCCGTTGGCCGATGCCTTGACCGCCGCATCGAGGTCCGGCGCATCCGCAAAGACGATGTTCGGCGACTTGCCGCCGAGTTCCAGATAGACCCGCTTCAGGTTCGACTTCGCCGCGTTTTCCAGAAGCCTGCGCCCGACGGCGCCCGACCCGGTAAAGACCAGCACGTCGACCTCCATCGACAGGGCAATGGCCTCGCCGACGACGCTGCCTTCGCCGGTCACGACGTTGAGCACGCCAGGCGGCACACCGGCGTCGAGCGCCAGTTCGGCGAGACGAACGAGCGTCAGCGAGGCGGTTTCCGCCGGCTTCAAAACGACCGTGTTGCCGGCCGCCAGCGCCGGCCCGAGCTTCCACGCGCCGATCATCAGCGGAAAGTTCCACGGCACGATTGCGCCGACCACGCCGACCGGCTCGCGGTAGATGAGCCCCAGAACGTCGTCCGCAGTCGGGGCGATCTCACCGTAGATTTTGTCGATGGCCTCCGCGTAGTAGCGGATCGTGCCTGCCGCAGAAAGTGGTTCCGCCTTCAGCGCCATGCCGATTTCCGTACCGTTGTCGCGCACGCCGAGCACGGCAAGCTCCAGCGCGTTTTCCTCAATCAGCGCCGCCCACTTCAACAGGATTGTCTTGCGCACTGCCGGCGCCATGCCGGACCAGCGCCCGTCCTCGAATGCTCGGCGGGCAGCAGCGATCGCGGCCTCCGCGTCGTCCCGCCCTCCCGCTGCCATGGTGGTCAGCACCTGCCCGTCCAGGGGGGAGACGACTTCCATTTCCGCACCGCTTGCGGACGGGCGGCGTTCGCCGTCGATGATGTGAACCGCCGGTGGAACCGGAGCCTGACGGAGTTCTTCAATGCGTGCCTGATCGAGCATGGGCGTCACCTCATCTGACTGTCGTGCACATCGTGGTCATGGGACATTTCGGGCTCGCGCGACCGGCGTTCGCGGATGATGCCCCAGAAATGCATCACGATGAGCAGTACAATGGCGGCCGCGATCAGGGCGGAGATCGGGCGGTCGACGAAGTCGAGCGGGGTCTTTACCCGCGCCATGGCCGAGCGCAGCTTCACCTCCATGATACCGCCGAGCACGATACCGAGAATGATCGGCACGATCGGCAGGTTCTGACGTTTCAGAATCAGGCCGATGATCCCGAAACCGGCTGCGATCGCGCAATCGGAAGCGGAATTGCGCAGGGAATACACACCGACAAAACTGAGCGTCAGGATCATCACGCCGAGAAAGCGCGTCGGAATGCGGATGATGCGGATCAGCAGGTTCGACGAGAACAGCATGAACACGATGACGATCACATTGAGCGCGATCATGGCCATGTAAAGCGCGTAGACGAAGTCGAGCTTGTTCTGGAACAGGGCCGGGCCCGGTATCACGTTGTGAACGTAGAAGACCGATAGCATCATCGCCGTCAGCGCCTCGCCGGGAATGCCCAGCGCCAGCAGCGGGATCATGGCGGCCGCCGGCACCGCATTGTTGGCCGATTCCGAGGCGACGAGCCCTTCCGGAGATCCCTTGCCGAACAGGTCCGGATCCTTCGAGGTCTTCTGCGCATAGGTATAGGACAGGAACTGGGCGGTGAATTCACCCACGCCCGGGATCATGCCCATCAGCACGCCGAAACCGGCCCCGACGGAAGCGATCCGCTTGTAACGCAGGACTTCCTTCAGGGCGCTCCACATCGAGCCCTGAATGCGCTGTGTTTTCGGTGCGGATTCCGGCTCGTTGAGCAGGACGAACGCCTGGCTGATGGCGAAGAGCCCAAGCACCACGACGATCAGATTGACACCCGAGGCCAGCCATTCCTGACCGAAAGTGAAGCGCTGGGTGTATTTCACCGGTTCCAGGCCGATCGTGCCGAGGAAGATACCAAAGGCAGCCAGCATGCCGGCGGCGAAGGTCTGGCCGCGATGGGCAATGATCACCAGGACGATGCCGAGCAGGGCTGCCAGGAAAATCTCGCGGCTGCCGAACATGGGCGCGATCTTCGCCAGCACCGGCGAAAACAGGATCAGCACCACGATCGAGATGATCCCGCCCAGGAATGACGCACCGTAGGCCAACCCGAGCGCCTTCAGCGCCTGACCGCTTTTCGTCATCGGATGGCCGTCGTAGGTGGTCAGCGCGTTGACGGCGGTGCCCGGCGTGTTGATCAGGTTCGCCGGGAGCGCGCCGCCGAACATGGACGAGCCGTAGATGCCAAGCAGCATGGTGAGCCCGACCAGCGGCTCCATGGAAAAGGTTGCGGGCAGGAGAATGGCGATGGCGACTGCCGGCCCGACGCCAGGGATCGCCCCGATGATCACGCCGCCGACCGAGCCGATCAGAAGGGCAAACGCCACATCGAACCGCGCCAGGAGTTCCACACCGGAAAGAAAAGTATCCATAATGCACGCGCTCAGAGGTAGGTCATCATGAAGCTTCTGATGCCGTCCGGCAGGCCCTCATATATGAGCCCCGCGGGGAGCTTCACCTGCAGAAAGGCCTTGAACAGGATGACGACAGCCACGGCGAAAAGCGTCGAAGCCGCCATCCAGCGGAAACTGCGGTATCCCATGCGGAACGACAGCAACCCGCAGAACAGGATCGTCGACAGCAGATAGCCCAGAAGCGGAACGACGGCGACATAGGCCATGAACCACAGGGCGAATTCGATGGATCGCAGCCAGTAAAGCACTTCCTGAAGCCTGCCCGGAATCCGCTCGGAGACAAGGGATCCGATCAGATGGAACAGGCTGAAGGTCACCATCAGGACAATGGCGATCGTGGGCCAGAATGCGGGCTGGGCGAACAGTTTGGTCCGTTTCACCCAGACGACCTGATCCGGAATATTCACGAGCAGGAACAGGGAGAAGAGGAAAAACGTCAGGGCGAAGACCATGTCGCCCGGCCGCCGGTACCGCTTGAACAGATCCTGCAGGTTCTTGATACGGTTCATGGCTGTCCCCTGGGAAGAGCGCCCGCACCAAAAATGCGGGCGCATCCGTCCATCGTTACTTGGCGTTCAGGGCTTCGACCGTCGCCATCGTTTTCTTGTCTTTTTCGATCTGGGCGGCGGACTCCTCCGCGTTTTGCCAGTAGATCAGCGCTCCCGTTTCGGCCGCAAGCTTGCGGGCCGCTTCGGACGCCATCACCTTACTGGCAACCGCCGCGATCTTCTCACGCACGTCCGCCGGCGTTTCCTTGCGGACAAAGAGGCCGTTCCAGAGCGCCACGTTCAGGTCCGGCTCGATTTCGCCGACGGTCGGCGTGTCCGGCGTCAGCGGAATTCTCTTCGAGCCGATGGATGCCAGCACGTTCACCTTGTCCAGACAGGGCAGTATGAGCTGCAGGGTCGTGTTGATCACGTCCGCATCGCCGGAGGCGAGCGTGTTGCAGTCCAGGGCATCGAATGCGGCATCGCTGCCGAATTGAAATCCCAGCTTGTCGGCAAGCGCGAAGGTCACCTGCGTCGGGATCAGGACAGTGCCGAAGTGGCCGAGGGCGACATCGTTGTCTTTGGCGTAGGCGGCCAGTTCCTGCATCGTGGCATAGGGCGCATCCTTGGACGCCGCGATCACGAAGGGATAGGTCAGGAAGATCCCGACCGGATCGAACGGGTTCGGGTTGAGCGCGGGAATGCCGACCTGCGGCCCGACCAGCGGAACGCCGATCACGAAGGAGCCGATCGTGTAACCGTCCGCCGGAGCCGCGGCAACCTCGGCGGCACCGGGGAACGGACCGCCGCCGCCGCCCGGCTTGTTCACCACGGCCGCCGGAACGTCATACGTCTTCTGGAACTCGTCGGCGATCATGCGTGTCAGCACGTCCTCCAGATCGCCCGGCGGGAAGGGAACCACGAACTCGACCGGCTTTTCAGGATATTCCGCCATTGCCGACATGGGAAAGGCAAGCGCCGCAACCGCAGCCGTCACTGCAATAAGCTGTTTCATTTCCGTTCTCCTGCTGAAAGTTTTATGGTTTATTATTTGAACCGTTGGTATCAATTATTCTTGCTCCCATGGTGTTTTTCTGTCAAGGTTTGTTTCAAATGTAACCAAAATATCGAACTGGAACTTCAGGCACCCGGATGGGAACGATCACCAAAGCCCTTGAAATGTTGAACTGTTTTTCCCGGAAACGGCCGGAGATCGGATTGAGTGAATTCGTCCGGCTCACCGGGCGGGACAAGGCAACGGTGCACCGGCACTTGTCGGAACTGGAGCAAAACGGCTTCCTGGAGCAGCATCCGGTCACCCGCGCCTACCGGCTGGGTCCGGCGATCCTGCGACTGTCCGCCGTCCGGGAGACGACAAACCCGCTCCGGTCCGTGGTTCGGCCGATCATTCTGGAACTGTCCAACGAAGTCGGCGAGCTCGTCCATTTTTCAATGCTTCAGGGCCTGAGCCTGTCGCCCGTGCACAACGCGGATCCCCGGATCCACGGCACCCAGGTATTTTTTGACGAGGCCGAGCTCCTGCCCCTGCATGCCACCGCTTCGGGCCTCGCCATCCTTGCATTTTCGCCCGGGAAATTCGTCGACCGGGTTCTCGCCCGGCCGCTGCAGCGCTTCACCGAAAACACGATCACCGATCCGGACACCTTGCGCGACATGATCGCGAAGGTCCGCGAAACGGGCTTCAGCTTTCTCGAGCAGGGGTTCGACAAGGAAGTAACCTCGCGCGGCGTCCCGATATTCGGTCCGGACGGAACCGTGCTCGGCGCGCTCGCCGTCGCCATTCCGCACACGCGGCTGACGGACGAAAAGAGCGCAGCGGCTCTGGCTGTGTTGCGCAAGGGCATGGTCCGCATAACCCGGTCCATCGGAGGCACGATCCCGCCGGAACACGCACACAAATGGTGTATTGATGACTGAACGGGCGCTCATCCTCGATTTCGGCGGCGTCATCACCCGCACGCTGTTCGAAACCCACCCGCAGACAGAACGGGCCCTGGGGCTCTCGCCCGGCACGCTGACCTGGCGCGGCCCGTTCGATCCCGAGAGCGATCCGCTGTGGCGGTCGATGCAGGCCGATGAGATCAGCGAACGGGACTACTGGAAGGCCCGCACCCGGGAAGTCGCCGAACTAACCGGCGCCGGCTGGACGGAGATGTCCGATTTCGTCCGCGCCGCCCGTGGCGCCAGCCCGGCCGACGTCATCCGCCCGGAGTTCCTGTTCACGCTTCAGATGGTCAAGGCCGCCGGTATTCGCGCGGCGATCCTCTCAAACGAGCTGGACCTTTTCTATGGCGCCGACTTCCGGGCGAAACTTCCGTTCCTGAAGGATTTCGACGTCATCCACGATGCGACCTACACGAAGATCCTGAAGCCTGATCCGCGTGCCTACACCGGGGTTCTGACGGATCTCGGACTAGCGCCGGAGGCCTGCGTCTTTGTCGACGATCAGGCCCGCAACATTGCCGGCGCCGGCGCCGTCGGCCTTACCACCGTTCACTTCAACGTCCAGGCACCTGCCGAAAGTTATGCCGAAGCCATGAAGCTGCTCGGCCTTTCTGGAGAAACCTCATGAAAAACAAGAATTTCCTGAAGGAAAACAACGCCCGTCACCTGTGGCACCCGATGGCCCATCCGGCCGACAGCCTTGCCAATCCGCCCGACATCATCGTCGAGGGCGACGGGGTCATGATCACCGACGTGGACGGCCACAGAACCGTCGATGCGGTCGGCGGACTGTGGAACGTCAATCTCGGCTATTCCTGCGACCCGGTGAAGGCGGCGATCGCTGCCCAGCTCGACAAGCTGCCCTATTACTCGATCTTCCGCGGCACCACCAATGACGCGGTGATCGAACTGAGCGAAATGCTCAAGGACTTCTTTGCCCCCGACGGCCTGTCGCGCGCCTTCTTCACTTCGGGAGGCTCGGACAGTGTGGAAATCGCCCTGCGGCTTGCCCGGCAATATCACAAGATCCGCGGCGAGGCGGGCCGGGTCAAATACCTCAGCCTGAAGAAGGGCTATCACGGCACCCACACCCTCGGCGCCTCGGTCAACGGCAATGCCAATTTCCGCACCCAGTACGAACCGTTGATGCCGGGCTGCTATCACATCCCCGCACCTTACACCTACCGCAACCCGTTCAACGAGACCGATCCGGAAAAGCTGGCCGGCCTCTGCCTGGCTGCCCTTGAGGACGAGATCCGGTTCCAGGGCGCAGAGACCATTGCCGCGATGATCATGGAGCCGGTGCTGGGTGCCGGCGGCGTCATTCCGCCCCATGAGAGCTTCATGCCCGGCGTGCGCGAGATCTGCTCAAGGTACGGCATCCTGCTGATCGCCGACGAGGTCATCACCGCCTTCGGCCGCACCGGAAGCTGGACCGGTTCCCGTCACTGGGGCGTCAAGCCGGACATGATGACCACGGCGAAGGCGATCACCAACGGCTATTTCCCCTTCGGCGCTGTCATGATCTCCGACCAGGTCGCGGAAACCTTCGAGACCGACAAGACCGGAAAAGGCGCCATCGGTTCCGGCTACACCTATTCCGGCCATCCGGTCGGGGCGGCCGCAGCCATTGCCTGCCTGAAGGAAACCGAGCGCCTCGCGGTCAAGGACAATGCCGGTGCGCGCGGCGCGCAGCTTTACGAAGGCTTGGTCGCCCTGAAGGAAAAATACGAGGTCATCGGCGATGTGCGCGGCGGCCACGGTCTGATGTGCGCCCTGGAACTTGTCTCCGACCGGGCAGCAAAGTCCCCAATCGACAAGCCGACCATCGGCAAGGTGCATCGCACGACTTACGAAAACGGCGCCATGATCCGCGTCTCCGGCAACAACATCATCCTGTCGCCCCCGCTCGTGCTCGGTGCGGAGCATGTCGAGACCATCCTTGCGGCCCTCGACACGGGCTTTGCCGCGATCTCCTGAGTCCGGCACCAGATGAAGCCGGCCCGCGCGCCTTGTGCGGGCCGGGGACCGATCCTATATTTTCTCAAAATTGAAACTACAGGATCCCCTCCCATGCAAGATGCGGTGAAAATTACCTGTGCCGCCTGCGGCCAGACCAACCGGGTGCCGGTGGCCAAGCTCACGTCCGGCCCGAAGTGCGGCATCTGCGGTGAAGCCCTTGCTTCCGGCAAGGTCGCCGAACTGGACCAGCAGGCCCACGACAAGGCGACGAAAACGGACGAACTGCCGATCGTTGTCGACTACTGGGCGCCCTGGTGCGGCCCCTGCCGGATGATGGCGCCGGAATTCGCCAAGGCGGCGAAGGCGCTCAACCCCCATGTCCGTTTCGCCAAGATCAATACCGAGGACTTTCCGCGCGTGTCCCAGAAGCTCGGCATTCGCGGCATTCCGCTGCTGATCCTGTGGCACAAGGGCCGCGAAGTCGCCCGTCTGGCCGGCGCCCGGCCCGCTCGTGACATCGAGGCCTTCGTCCGCCAGTCGGCCACCGTCCGCGGTTAGTGTTGGCTAGGACAAACAAGTTGCTGATATTCAGAGGTTTCATGTAATAAAATACTATCTTCTAATTCTCCTCAGGCGCCAAAGAAGATAGTGTGGATCAGATTTAAAATCTTCTATTCTCTCAATTCTGTCGGCTTCCTGTTTCGCGAAGACTCCTACGCCACTTGCCCCGGCAACGGCTGACGCTGCTTGGAGGATGCCGCCACTCATATATGATGCCAAAGCCATTGCAGCGGTTCCAACCATCACTCCAGCTTGCCGCATTCTATGAGCGCGGGCAATTGCTCTGAATTTACGCTCTAAATTATCCAGTTTCGGCCGAAGAATGTCGTTGATCGCTTCTTCAGTATCTTTTTCTGGAGTGCTGTCAACAATACTTTTTAATGCAGTTCTAGCCGCAGAAAGATGATCATGTTCATCATCTAATATTTTACACAAGTCGGCCATATTCACACCTGAAATAAAGGGAATTGTGATTATGGGATGGCCCGCCCCTCTCCGGAGCGATCCGATAGGATTGCTCTGTATTTGAGGTAGAGAGGAACGGACCGATGTCGATTTTTGTACTTGGAATTGATCTTGGCAAGAACGTGTGCAGCCTG
>NZ_JABFCZ010000016.1 GCF_014692675.1 Roseibium aggregatum
GCCCGCATAATCGAAAGTGGTATTCCGACCGAAGCGCTGCTGGCGCAGATCGCGGTGGCCAAATATGCCGACGGCCTGCCGCTCTATCGCCAGGAAGCGATTTATGCGCGCGATCGCGTCGAGATCGACCGTACGCAGATGGCGCAGTGGATGGGCAAGATCGGCTTCGAGCTCGAACCTTTGGCCGAGCATATCCTGGCCCGTATCAAGCAAGGCGAGCGGATCTTCGCCGACGAAACGACCCTCCCGACGCTGGCGCCAGGGTCCGGCAAGACCAAGACGGCCTATCTTTGGGCTTATGTTCGCGATGAC
Source organism: Roseibium aggregatum (assembly GCF_014692675.1). Classification (GTDB taxonomy): domain Bacteria; phylum Pseudomonadota; class Alphaproteobacteria; order Rhizobiales; family Stappiaceae; genus Roseibium; species Roseibium aggregatum_C. Next base: position 313 of record NZ_JABFCZ010000016.1, read on the forward strand.
CGTCCCTTCGGCGGCAGCGGACCGCCCATGGTTGCCTATCGTTTTGAAGACAGCCGCGCCGGCGACTGCGTTGCCCGGCACATGGACGGCTATCGCGGCATTCTGCAAGTCGACGGTTACGCGGCCTACAATCGGGTAGCCCGCTCCGATCGGGGCAATGACGGCGCGACACTTGCGGCATGCTGGAGCCACGTGCGGCGCAAGTTCTATGAGCTGCACACTGCTGGCTCCTCCATCATCGCATCGCAGACGGTGGAGCTGATGGCTCCGCTGTGGTCCGTCGAGGAGAAGGTGCGTAGCCAGGAGCCGGTTGCCCGAATGTCGGCGCGTCAGGAGACGTCCGCTGCCATCGTCACCGCACTGTTTGCTTTGTGGGAAAAGGAATTGCCGAAGTTGTCGGGCAAATCGAAGCCTGCAGAGGCGATCCGCTATGCGCTCAACCGGCGCACCGCGCTTGAGCGCTTCCTTGCTGACGGTCGCATCGAAATCGACTCCAACACCGTCGAACGGGCCATCAGGCCGCAAACAATTACGAGAAAAAATAGCCTCTTCGCCGGCAGCGACGGTGGCGGACGGACATGGGCAACTATCGCCACCCTTCTGACCACGGCGAAAATGAACCAGCTTGATCCCCACGCCTGGCTCACACAGACCCTCGAGCGCATCGCCAACGGTTGGCCCAATAGCGACATCGGCGCTCTCATGCCCTGGAACTACAAGAGCTGAACGGCCGCAGCTTCGCGCTTACGCTTAAGCTCATATGGACTTCGTTCAAAAATAAGAAATTTCTTTTGCTGTAAGTTTTCATTGGCGCCATTTCGAAAGCCAACATCAATGCCATATTCGAATGGCATGTTCATTCTGAAATAGTCGCCTGCAGCGTCTGCACGACATCTCGACAAGTCGTGAATTGAATACTGAGAGCCGCGAATCATTCCAACTATTTTTTCAAGTCGATTTTCGCCAGCTTCTAGCCTCTCGTTTGCTAGGCGAGGCACAAACCCAAAATAAGTTATGCAAAAGAGCGCAGCCTCTAAAAGAGGGGCATAGGTGTCATCGAAAGGGCAGTTAATGAAAACGGACCTTTCGAATGGTGGATCAGCACGCATCACCCTTTTGGGGGGAAAGGATCGCGACCATAAGAATTACGTTCACGAATTCTGCCGTCCTTACCGTGTATGTAGAGTTCGGTGCCCTGTTTGCGCGCCCTACTTCTGGCGTTTTCGATTGCCTCTTGTTGGGTAGCAAAAGTCTTACTCGCACGCTGCGCGCCGGCTGTGCGAACGCTCCACTTCCCACCATTTGGAACTACGTGCTGGCCCTTCTTCGACATCGAAAGTGCTCCGAGTTTGCGCCATTCTAAGATATATATATGCCTTGCTGACCAATAGTGCTAGCCGTTGGTTAGGTTGCAAACAGCTAGAAAATTTGTTGACTGCATCCCCCTCACTCATGCCTCAGCGCCTCAATCGGATTGAGCCTTGCCGCACGCCGCGTGTGGAAAAACCCGAACAAGATGCCGACGGCCGCTGAAAAGGCAAAGGCGATGATGACGATTTTCCAGTCGAGCATGAAGGGGATGTTCATGGTGCTGGAGGCGAGCAGGGCGAGGCCGAGGCCGCCGAGGATGCCGACGATGCCGCCGAACATGGACAAGACCACCGCCTCCACCAGGAACTGCATCAGCACCTGGGATGCCTGGGCGCAGACGAGTGATCCTTTCTGACTTAGCCTCATCCCTCCAAAACCACATCGCCTTGATCCTTTCCGCTCCCATGACCTAAGGTCAAACAAAAGGTCCCGGCCGTCGAAAGCCTAAATCTGCTTGTCTTGCGATTTATACTTCTCGCCGGCCGCTGACCTTGGCGGTCCGGCGCGCGCCAGCGTCTGACTTGGGGGAGTTGGGAAATGCAGGCCATCTTGACGGGTGTAGCGGGACGGGTTCTCAAGGCCATCGGCTGGCTCGGGCTTTGTTTGTTCGCCGGCTTGATGATCGTTTCCCAGGTGCAGGCGGCGGAAAACCTGTGGCGGGAAAAGAAATACGGCATCGTGCTGGAATATGGCGCGGACTGGAAACCCCTGGCGCTCAAGGATCCGTTCCTGCTGGCGCTCGAGGCCAAGGGCGTTTACGACGACGATTACCCCTACCATCAGCGGCTCCTGCTGCGCCGGCTTCCCGGCGCGCCGGGCAAGGAGCTGGGCAGCGACGAGATTGCCCGGTTCCAGGCAAACTGGAAGGCGGCCGGCGGCAAGGTGCGCAAGGAAGGCCGGGCCAATATCGGCTGGGCGCCCGCCTATTATATCGACGGCTACGCCATGGACGGCCAGCAGCCCGTCGACGTGTTTCATTACTACGTCAAGCAGGACGGCTTCGTGTCGTTCTTCATGGCCACGTCGCCGACCGATGCGGACTTCAAGACCTACATGGGCCACCAGGGCTTCGGCGGCCTGAAGAGCGTCATCGGCAGCATCCGCATCAAGGGTTATTACCCGCCCCAGCCTGCGGACGCGGCCGGGTGGGGCATGGACGGCGTGTACCGGCTCACGCCCCCGGCCGGCTGGAAGGTCGTTTCCAAGGACGACAGTTCGATCAGCTACGGCTCCGACGACTGGCTGTCGCGGGTGACGATCTTCACCCGGAAATGGGACCCGGACTGGGACAAGTTCAAGGACGATCCGGACAACAAATCCTTTGCCAACGAACTGCCGGGAACGCTCGGGCTCTACACCTTCATGCCCGGCACCTTCGACCCGAAGTCGGGCATGGTGAAGCAGGGCGATGTCACCATCGGCGGAACCCGGTTCAGGGCCGAATGGGGTGTCCACAGGGCGGGCAATCAGCCGCTCAGGCGTCAGATCATGCATGCGCAGATCGCGGACAAGCTGGTGGTGATCCGCGTGCAGGACCGGGCGCCTGTGGGTCGGGCGTTTCCGGGCAGGGACCTGCTGGGCAATCTTGTCTGGACCGCCGGCGCGGCCGCCCAGACGGCCGACGGCCTGCCGCCGTTCATCCCCATGAAGAACTGGCAGGAGGCGCGCCAGCGTTCCATCGGCCTGTCCACCCGGGCCTGCAAGGGCGATGCGGGCGCCTACAAGGAACTCAAACGCAGGGCGGCCGTGGAAAACGGGGCGACCGACCAGGTGTCGCTGGCCTGGCTGCTCGCCTGGAACAAGAGCTGCAAATTCTACACCGGCGACAAGGTCAGGAACCACGAGCTGACCCGGCAGGCGGCCAAGGCCGGCTATCCGCTGGCCATGTCGAATTACGGCCTGCAGCTCATTCGCGGGATCGGCACGGACAAGGATCCGAAGACCGGCGTGGTCTACGTGCTGCGCGCCTTCGAGGGCGGCCATCCCGATGCCGCCGCCTTCCTGGCCCAGGAACTGATCAGCGGCGAATACCTGCCGCAGCGGCTGGACCGGGCGAAGGAGCTGATCGCCCGCGCCGAACGGGCCGGCGCGCCTGCGCAGCTGCTCGACAAGACCAAGAAGCAATACCAGGCAGCGCTCACCGCCAAGGCGACCCCGCCGCAGGTCAACACGGAAGCCTGGGTCGACGCCGGCGAGGAGGGCAAGATCCACGTCCGCACCATGACCGGCAACGAGGTTTCGGTCGCGTTCTCGCCGAACGAGACGGTTGCGGGGCTTAAGGCGAAGATTGCAGACGATCTCGGCGTTGCGGCAGGAAGCCAGCGGCTGTTCCACAACAAGAAGGAACTGGCCGACAGCAACAAGCTGTCCTCATACGGCATCAAGGGCGGCGACAGGATCTTCATGATGATCAAGCTGAACTAGGTCAGATATTTCCGCTTGAGGGGGAGGGTGGTTCCAGATGAGAGACAAGATCGGCGGGTTTTTGATCCTGTTCGGATTGCTTATCGTCGGCATGGGGTTTTGGGAGGCGTTCTTCGAGGACACCGGCGAGGCCTGGAAGACCATGCTGACCGGCGGCGTCATCGTGGCAACCGGCCACTGGATCGTGGTCGGGGGGCTGTCGCTGTTTTCCAGGCGCGCGCCTGCGGGCGCCGAGGCGGCTGTCGAAGGTGCGACCTTCGAAGCCCCGATTTCCGAGGCCACGGCCGAAACGGCGCCCTCCGGGCCGGCGGAAAAACGGTTCACCATCGTCCAGACCGGCGACGACGACGTGCTCGACCGCGTTGCCGACCTTCTTGCAGGCGACGACCGCATCACCGACGTCGTCGAGGAGGGCGGCCGCTGGTATTCGGTGCCCGACCGCGACGACCTGCCGGAATGGTTCGCGCTCAGGGTCTATTGCCAGGTCGACGACCTCGACGCGTTCATGGAGGAGATCGACCGGCTGATCGAGGACCGCCTCGGCAGCAAGTCCGCCGCAAAGGTCCGGGTCGATCATTATTAGGGCGCGGGCGGACCCCGAGTCTCAATCATGGTGTTGGCTTCGGAACGATAATCCAACCGGGAAGCAAGGGTTTGACATGGGTGATTCAGACTGGACTCTGGTGGATACCGATCCGCGAACCGGCCGCGAAATCTATACCAGGCCGGATGGCTTTACCCACACGGGCAACAACGAAGGCACCATGAGCAGCGACATCGAGGTGCGCGACCCGGACGGCCGCGTGGTCGTGTCCTCATGGTTCGAGACGGAATGGGAATATTACGGCGCGATCCGGGCCCGCTTCGACGACGACGGGCGCACCCTCGTCGTCAGCGGCACCGACGGCACCTCCGAACGCGTGCCGATCCCCGACCCGGCATGACATGTCCTGTCATGCCGGGTCTTTTCATGTAACGGGCGCGTGCGAACCCTATGCGCTTCGCATCGTTTCCATGAACTTCGCCACCTCGGCCCTCAGCTGATCCGATTGCGTCGACAGGCCGTTCGCGGACGAAAGAACATGGGCGGCGGTTGTGCCTGCGTCTTCCGTTGCCTTGCTGACGCCGGTGATGTTTTCCGAAACGGCCTGGGTGCCCTGGAAGGCCTCGTGCACGTTTCTGGAAATCTCCTGGGTTGCGGAGTCCTGCTGCCGGACGGCCGATGCGATCGCCGTGCCGGTCGTGTTGATCTTGTCGATGATTTCGGTGATCTGGCCGATAGAGAGCACGGCCTCCTCGGTGGCGGACTGGATCAGTCCGATCTGCTGGGAGATCTCCGCCGTCGCATTGGCGGTCTGACCGGCGAGCGCCTTGACCTCCGAGGCAACGACGGCGAACCCGCGGCCGGCTTCGCCCGCGCGCGCCGCCTCGATGGTCGCGTTCAGCGCCAGCAGGTTCGTCTGGTCCGCGATATCGCTGATCAGGCTCACGATGTCGCCCACCTTTTGCGCGGTCTCCGCCAGCGCCTCGACCTTGGTGTTCGTCATGGAGGTGCCCCGGACCGCTTCCTCCGTCATCTGGTGCGAGTCTGCGGCCTGACGGGAAATCTCCTGGATCGATGCCGCAAGCTCTTCGGTCGCACTCGCCACGGAGCGGACATTGGCGGTCGCCTGTTCGGCGGCGGCGGAAACGGCGACGGCCTGCGACGAGGTTTCCTCGGTAGCCGCGGACACGGTTTCGGATGCCTGGCGCAGGCTTTCGGCAGACGAGGCCACGGCATCGACGATCCCGCCGACCGACGTGTTGAATTTCGCCGCCAGGTCTTCCAGCGTCTCGCGGCGCTTCTTCTCGCCGGCGTCGAGGTAGACGCCGATTGCGATATGCATGTCGAACATAGCGGCCTTGGTGATGGCGGCCTGCAGCTCGGCAAGCCGCTCCAGATTGCCTTTCCCCAGCGGCCCGGTCCGGATCTTGCGGGCGATCTCCTGGTTCACCCGGGACAGAAGAAAGCTGTAGCCGCCGATATAGGAGCGCGTGTCCAGTCCGATCCGGTGATGGGTCTCGCCGCCGCGGATGACGGATGCGAAATAGGTCTGGTCGAACGACCCGCTGGATATGAGTTCCCAGTGCTGGATCTGCCGGCTCTTGGCCTGGCTCATGTGGTTCGAACTGGAAAAGAACCGGCTCATGGCCTCATAGTCGGCAATATGTTCGTAGAATTCATCGAGAACGCCCTTGAGCACGTCCAGAATGAGCGTCTTGTTTTCGCGGAGAACTGCGCAGGTGTCGCTGTCTATCCGGTAAAAACCGAGATGTTCAGAGAAATCGCTGTCATTCTGCAATGAACAACCCTCCTATTGTACATGGTTCGCAGCTTTGTCAGGTGACACTGCGTAATGAGATGGGAGAGTTAAAGCTGAACTGCGCAGGTTTTGCTCCCTGCAAAATTGTAGGGATCTTAAATATATTTTTTTATTTTATTAACTCTATTTTAGCGAGTTGATTTCTTGAATTTCTGTTTGGAGACGATTTCCGGTGGGCGACACGGCGAAAGATGCCGTAGAGGACGGATTGTCGATCCCGGGCGCATTCGAAAGCCGGCTCACTATCGGCCGCAAGCCGTCCCGGCCGGCTCTGGCCGCCCCGTCGGCTGTCACTCTGAGGCCGTTCGCCGGAATTACATCGGAAACTGGAAAAATATATTCTATTTCATATATATTGAATGTTTCGCGAAAATTGAATTATAGTTCCTTTGGGTAAATCGCGTCCGGGGGCTGACGCGGCCCTTGGAATCCCAAAATCTTGGCAATGGCAGGCATCGACATATTCCACGATTGCATCGACGCTTTTTACGATGCAGCGATAGACCGTGAGAAGTGGCCGCTTGCACTGGAGAATTTCAGGCGCGAGCTCGGCTATGATCTGGTGGCGCTCGGCTCGATCGAAAGGGGGCCGTCCGACCACAAACTGCTGTATGCCGGCGATTGCGATGACGGGTTCTGGTCCGATTTCGAGAGTTCCTACCGGTATCTTCATCCGCTGAACGACTATATTGAAAAGTATAAGCCCAACGTCTTTTTCGACCGGTTGTTCGCTTCGGGCGAGGTGATCGCGAAAAGTGAGTTTTATAATTGGCTGGATAAGAAAGGCCTCAAGTATTACCTGGGGGCGAAGCTCAATCGGCTAAACGATGACCGGCACATGGTGCTCTCCTTCCGCCGGTCCGCTTCGCGCGGACCTGCAACGGAAGACGAAATCGATAAACTGGCCATCGCGCGGAAACACATTGAGCGCGCGTTGTTGTTCTCCGGTATTGCCAGGCCGGCCGAGACACAGAAACGCTCGATAGATGAATTGCTGGATCTTTCGCCGATCGGGATGGCGGCGATCTCCGCAGATGGCCGCGTCACGAAAACGAATTCATCGTTTGAAAACCTGATTCGTCATTACGCCGACGTGGAGGTGCGCGGGGGGCGCCCCCTGTTTGCCAGACGCGCCCTGCAAACGGAATTCGACGCCAAGCTGAACGCGGTTGTCAAAGCCCGGAAAGACGGAGCCGGGCTGCAAAGTGAACAGCTCTTTTTTCACAGTGAAACGGGCAATTCGCTGATCGGAATATTGCTCCATCCGATCTCCCGGCGGTCGGCGTTCGAATTGAGCTCGGACGACGCGGTGATGATGGTCGTCCAGAGTTCGAGGAATTTCAGCCAGTCCGCCCTCGAGGCGTTTTCGGCGAATTTCGGGCTGACCGACGCGGAGACAAGCCTTCTGAAAGCATTGCTCCAGGAAGCAGCGCTGGACGACTATGCCGAAGAAAACGGCATCTCCATCGGCACCGTCCGCTGGCACATGCAGAATGTCCTGAAGAAGACCGGGACACGCAACCAGACGCATCTGGTGCGAATGATGTCGGCAATGTCCTTTTTCAGGATCTGACCTGCCGGGCATGTCGGCCAGCGGCCGTTTCCTCCCAGCGTCCGGGAACCCTTGAGCGCGCGCCTACTCGTGCCTGAGCGCCTCGATCGGATCGAGCCTTGCTGCCCGCCGTGCCGGAAAGAAGCCGAACAGGATGCCGACGGCAGCCGAAAAGGCGAAGGCGATGACCACGATTTTCCAGTCGAGCATGAAGGGGATGTTCATGGTGCTGGAGGCAAGCAGCGCCAGGCCGAGGCCGGAGAGGATGCCGACGATGCCGCCGAACATGGAGAGCACCACCGCCTCCACCAGGAACTGCATCAGCACCTGGGACGCCTGGGCGCCGATGGCGAGACGGATGCCGATCTCCCGGGTGCGTTCGGTGACCGACACCAGCATGATGTTCATGATGCCGATGCCGCCGACGAGCAGGCTGACGCCGGCGACGGCACCCAGAAGCGCGGTCATCATGGCTGTGGTCGAGGTCAGCGTCTGGGCGATCTGCTTCATGTCGCGCACGCTGAAATCGTCTTCCTCGTTGCCGGTGATGCCGCGCCGCTCGCGCAAGAGGCGCTCGATGTCCTGCTGGACTTTTGATGTCTCGACCCCGTCCTGGGCGGAGACGTAGATGGTGGAGATGTTGGTGTTGCCGGCGATGCGCCGCTGAAAGGTCCGAAGCGGCATCAGGATGACATCGTCCCGATCGGTGCCGAAACTCGACTGCCCCTTGGCTTCCAGGAGGCCGATCACCTCGCAGGAAACCTTGTTCACCCTGACCCTCTGGCCGATGGGAAAGGCCGGGCCGAAGAGCTCGTCGCGCACGGTTGCGCCGATCAGGCAGACCGCCCGTCCGCCGCGGATCTCGCCGCCCAGGAATTCACGCCCGGCCGAGAGCGGCCAGTCCTGGGAGATGAAGAAGTCGTTGTCGCTGCCGATGATGCTGGTAGCGCGGCTTTCCGTGCCGACAATGGCCGTGCCCGAGGTCTGGGCCACAGGGGCAACGGCCTTGACCCCGCGCAGCTGGGCCTTGAGCGCGGCGACGTCCTTGGCGGTGAACGCCCTGGCTTCCGCGCTGGAGCGGCCGGGTCCGAACTGGCCGGGGCGGACGAACAGGAGGTTGCTGCCGAGCTTGGAGAGATCGTCGGCGACCTTGACCGTGGTGCCGTTGCCGATGGTCACCATGGCGATCACCGCGCCGACGCCGATGACGATGCCGAGCACGGTCAGGAACGACCGGAGCGCGTTGCGCCGGAGCGCCTGGAGGGCGAGGCGGAAGGTTTCCCAAAGCATCAGGCCGGCTCCCGCTTCTTGCCGTCGGTCCTGATCCGGCCGTCGGAGAACTGGACGATCCGGTGGGCGTAGGCCGCCATTTCCGCTTCATGGGTGACCATGATCACGGTGATGCCTTCCTCCTCGTTGAGCGCCTTCAGAAGCTCCATGATTTCCAGGCTCATCTTCGTGTCGAGGTTGCCGGTCGGCTCGTCCGCCAGAAGCACCTTGGGCGAGGTGACGATGGCGCGCGCGATCGCGACGCGCTGCTGCTGGCCGCCCGACAATTCGCTCGGAAAATGATGCTCGCGGCCCTTGAGGCCCACATGCGCCAGCGCGCGCATGGCAAGGCGCCGCCGCTCGGTTGACCTGGTGCCGCGATAGATCAGCGGCAGTTCCACATTCTCCACGGCACTTGAGCGCGCGAGCAGGTTGAAGCCCTGGAAGACGAAGCCGAGATAATGCCGGCGCAACAGGGCGCGCTGGTCGCGGTTGAGCCTGCCGACGTCCACGGTCTTGAACAGATAGGTGCCGCTGGTCGGCGTATCGAGGCAGCCGAGGATGTTCATGGCCGTCGACTTGCCCGAGCCGGACGCGCCCATGATGGCGACGAATTCGCCCTGGTTGATCGTCAGGTCGATGCCGTCGAGCGCGCGCACTTCCGCCATGCCGGCTCCGTAGATCTTGGCGACGTTCTTCAGCCGCATCACCGGCTGAGGAGAGGGAGGAGGGGCAGCCGCGTTCATGACTTAACCGGCGGCCTGTGCATCGACGATGATCCGGTCGCCGGCGGCAATGTCGCCCTTCACGATCCGGGTCCGGCTGCCGTCCGTAATCCCGATGGTCACCGGAACCGGAATCGCCTTGCCGTCGCGCAGCACCCAGATCTCGCGCTCCGTGCCGGTCTGCTCCGGCCGGCTCGCCTGGCCGAAGCGCGGCGGGTGGGGCAGGAGCCGCTGCAGGAAGCTGCGGTTGTCCTTCACCGGGGTCGCCTTCGGCGGGATGTAGCGCAGGGCCTCGTTGGAAACGGTCAGGACGCCGTCTTCCTCCTGCACCTTGATTTCCGCGGTCGCGGTCATGCCGGGCCGGAGCAGCAGTTCGGAATTGTCGGTGGTCAGCACCGCCTTGTATGTGACCACGCCCTGGACGATCTCCGAACCGAAGCGGAGTTCCCGGATCACCGCGTCGAACTGCCGGTCCGGATAGGCATCCACTGTAAAGACGGCGGTCTGGCCTTCCTCGACCTTGCCCACATCGGCCTCGTCCACGTCGACCTGCACCTCCATCTTCTTGAGATCCTCGGCGATGGTGAACAGCACGGGGGCCTGGAGCGAGGCGGCGACCACCTGTCCCGGATCCACGTCGCGGCTGAGCACCACGCCGTCGATGGGCGAGCAGATGCAGGATTTCTTCAGGTCGGTCTCGTGGACCCGCAACTCGGCCCGGGCGGCGGTCACGTCGGCCTTGGCGCTTTCAAGGGCGGCCAGCGCCCGGTCATGGGCGGCGCGCGCGGTCTGGAGTTCAAGGGTGGAAATGATCTTCCGCTCCTCCAGCGAGACCTTGCGCTTGTAGTCCTCTTCCTTCTCCACCACGGTCGCTTCGGCTTCCGTCACCCGGGCAATCGCGGCGTTCAGCTTGGCCCTGGAGCTTTCCACGGTTGCCTTGAGTTTGTCGGTGTCCAGCTCGGCCAGCATCTGCCCGACCTTGACCTGCGAATTGTAATCCACCGCGACGGTGCGGATGATGCCGGACAGCTCGCTGGAAATCTCCACCTTGTTGGTCGGTTCCACCGTGCCGGTCGCCGTCACCAGAACGATGATGTCGCCCGTGGAAGACGCATTGGTGGTGTAGGTCAGGCCGTCGGACTTGTCGCCGGCGCCGAAATACTCATAGGTGCCAAAACCGATGCCGGCCGCGATTGCGGCCAGGATGGTCCATTTCAGCACCCGTTTCGCTCGAGAGCCGGCCGTCTGCCTCACTCCGAGGACAGTCTCGATGTCCTCGTCGCTATCGGATCGCGTGTTCTTGTCGAGCATGGCGCCGTCCGCTGTTGGTCTTGTCGCTACGATATAGTGGCCGGAGTTTGCGGCAGCCATGAGATTAGTCAAATAGTATTGCAGTGCGAAGAGAGCCTGCGCGAAAGGGGGCGCACGGTCGCGGAGGCAACACTGGTTATGGTGCTCGCCTCACTCTCCGTTGTCATCCTGGCCGGAGCGGAAGCGGAGAGCCGGGACCCACTCGTTTCCAGAGCCATTGTTCTTCTGACCAAAGCTGCGGCAAGTGGCTCCGCGAGTAGGCCCCGGCTCGAGGCCGGGGTGACGGTTGTGGGTGGGGCAGGGCCATGCCCCTTCCGCCACGACCGCCAATAAAAAACGCGGCCGCCGATGGCAGCCGCGTCGAAATTCGTCAACAAATACCGGAATAGTTCGCTCAGTCGGCTTCGTCGGCGGGGGCCGCCTGGAGCAGGCCGTAGCGTTCGATGCCGATCTTTTCCAGGAGTTCCAGCTGGGTCTCGAGGAAGTCGATGTGGCCTTCCTCGTCGGACAGCAGTTGTTCGAAAAGCTGCATGGAGACGTAGTCGCCTTCCTCGCGGCAGATTTCGCGCGACTTGGCGTAGGATTCGCGGGCGTCGTATTCGCCGGCGAGGTCGCATTCCAGCACTTCCTTGATGTTCTGGCCGATGCGCAGCGGCGAGACCTTCTGCAGGTTCGGGTGGCCTTCCAGGAAGATGATGCGGTCGACGAGCTTGTCGGCGTGTTCCATTTCCTCGATGGATTCGGCGCGTTCCTTCTTGGCCATGCGGGCATAGCCCCAGTCGTCCAGGAGGCGGTAATGCAGCCAGTACTGGTTGATGGCGCCGAGCTCCAGGAACAGGGCTTCGTTCAGCCGGTCGATAACTTTCTGATTGCCTTTCATGGCGATGGCCTCTCCGGTCGTTAGGTCTTAGATGCCTGTGTCTGGAACAATCCAGACGTGCGCGTCCAGTTCAGGCAGAACCTAACAAGCTATAATTCGTAATGAAATCGGAAAATACGTTTTCACAGTGACGCTGCGGAACCTGCGCGGGTCAGCGGAAGTGCGGGCCGTGGCTCCAGCAGGTCAGGGAATAGCGTGAGCCGCGCGTTACGGGCACGACCCGGTGCAGCATGAAGCTGGCGAACAGGGTGGCCGACCCCAGATCCCGGGGCGAAACCTTCGCTGTTCCGCCCAGCGAAATCTCCAGGTCTCCGCCCTCGTATGTGTCCGGGTCCGACAACTGGGTGACGATGGTGAGCTTGCGGTAACGGGCGATCGGGCCGTCGCCGATATCCGAATGCCAGTCGTAATGCCCTTCGTCGGTCTCGTCATAGGCGGCGACCTGGAGCCGTTCCTTGAATTCGGTGATATCGAAGGAGAACGTGTCCCGGTTGGCGCGGGCCACCGCATCGACGATCCGGTCCATCACCCAGGCCGCCGTCCCCTGGTCGTCGAGCCAGGAAATCTCCGCGCGGCGGATGTTGTCGTGACGGGTGCCGCCCACCAGTCCGCCCCGCTTCTGCCGGCCGTCTTCGCTCAGGCGGATGATCTCTGCCGCCTCGGATTTCGAAAACAGGTTTGCGATCGAATGCGTGAACATATGGGTCCATCGAAAGGGTTGATCGAGAGATCGCAAGAACGCCCAAAATCACCCGTTTGCAACGCGAAAATCGCGGTGATTTTCGCTTTCCCGGCGAAACGATCAGATCGATTTGTTCTCCTGAAGCTAAAGTCCGGCGGCAATCGCCTTGCGCATCACGGTCGGCAGGGCCTCGCCATCCAGCTCTGAGGGCGGCGACCACCAGCAATTCTGCGGGATCGGCGTGTCGGCCGGGTGCGTGGCCCGGTAAACCGTGAGCTCCAGGTGAAAGTGGGTAAACGTGTGCCGGACGACGCCCGGACGAGCTTTCCAGTCTCCGGAGAAAGGTGCGTGATCATGTCCGTTCGAAGTCGCGAAATCCTCGCTCCACTCCGATCCGGGCACCTCGCTCATGCCGCCGAGCAGGCCCTTGGGTGGGCGCCGGCGCAGGAGAACGGCGCCGTCATTGCTCCTGACCGCGACGAAAGCGGCCCCGCGCCGGGTCGGCTTTTCCTTTTTCGGCGCCTTCACCGGCAGCGTTTCCGCCAGGCCGGATTTCCGGGCCGCGCAAGGTTCGCTCCACGGACACAGGCTGCAGGTCGGTCGCTTCGGTGTGCAAAGGGTCGCGCCGAGGTCCATGACGGCCTGGGCGAAGTCCCCGGGCCGGTCTTCCGGCGTCAGTTCCGCCATCGCTGCCCGGATGGCGGGCTTGGAGCCGGGCAGCGGGTCTTTGATTTCATAAAGGCGGCTGACGACCCGTTCGACATTTCCGTCCACGACCGCCGCCTTGCGGTCGAACGCGATGGTGGAAATCGCGGCTGCGGTATAGGGCCCGATGCCGGGCAGGGCGACAAGCGCGTCCTCGTCTTCCGGAAACCGCCCGCCGTGGTGGTGGGAGACATGTTCGGCGCATTTCTTCAGGTTGCGGGCGCGGGAATAATATCCGAGCCCCGCCCACGCTTTCATGACGTCCTCGTCGGCGGCATCCGCGAGCGCATGCACGTCCGGCCAGAGCCGAGTAAACTTGAGAAAATAATCCTTTACGGCCTGCACGGTGGTTTGCTGCAGCATGATTTCCGACAGCCAGACCTGGTAGGGATCGGGCACGACCCCGGCCCTGCGGTCGTCCGGGGAAACCCGCCAGGGGAGTTTCCGGGCATGCCGGTCGTACCAGTCAAGAAGTGTTTGGGATGTCGGTTTAGAATTCATGGCTCAAAGGTGTTACTTTCCAAAATGTTTGCAAGCGACGACTTGGAAAGTCTGGGGAAAACGAAGGGATAACACTGTGCGCATTTGTAGAATCCCGGAAATGTCTTCGTTTCGTCGCAATCCTGCATAAGTATGATGACGTAAGGGCATGTAATGTTTCGCCCGGTGTGTTGAGGAGTAAAACCATTTCGACCGTGTCCGCCAGAGAAAAGGCCAAAGGACGAAATGCGGCCAAACCGCTTGCCGATCTGGTCGGCAAGGCGATGACACCTGCGTGCCGCAAACGCGGTTTTGCCTCCGTGGACATCCTTGCCTCATGGCCTGACATCGTCGGCGAACGCTATGGCGAACGGGTGCAGCCGGAGCGGCTGATCTGGCCGCGCCAGCCCGAAGAGGCGGTTCTGGCGGATGATGCTGCGCCCAAACCGGCTACCCTTGTCGTGCACACCGACGGCCCCACGGCCCTGATGCTCTCCCACGAGATGCCGCAGATCATCGAGCGGATCAATGCGTTTTACGGCTGGGCTGCCGTCGGGCGGATCAAGATCGTTCAGCGGCCGGTTGCAGCGCGCGCCCATCCGCGCCGCAAGGTCTTGCCCCCGCTGACCGGCGCGGAAGAGAAGAAGCTCGACGACAAGCTCTCCGGCTTCGAGCATGACGGCCTGCGAAACGCTCTGAAGAAACTGGGATCCCAGGTCATCGCGCGGGAAAAGGCATCCAAATGAAGTTCTGCCGGGCCTCGGCCGTCACCTCGTCGTGATCGCGGCGGGGACGCTTGCCCCTTGCGTCTTCCCCCTTGCTGCCACAATTGACCGTTTGAGTTGACTGCGCCTGCGCGAGCGGGCACATCAAGGGGCAATCCGGAGGATCTCCGGTTTTGCGATCGAACATTGGACGGGACCACGAACGTGACACTTTCTCGCAGACAATTACTCCAGGCCGCCTCCGGCCTCGCCTTGACTATCGGCATTATGGGCCTGCCGGCCCTGGCGCAAGCTGCCGAAACTGTCGATATCGACGAACTGATGAAGCCGAGCCCGCTTGGCGACAAGGTTCTGGGCTCCGAGGACGCACCGGTCACGATCGTCGAATATGCCTCCATGACCTGCGGTCACTGCGCCCATTTCGATGAGGTCACCTTTCCGGAGCTGAAGTCCCGGTATATCGAGACCGGCAAGGTGCGGTACATCTTCCGCGAGTACCCGCTCAACCAGCCGGCCTACGCCATGTCCATGCTGGCCCGCTGCATGCCGGCGGACAAATATTTCGATGGTGTCGAGATCATGTTCGAACAGCTCCGCTCCGGCGCTTTGAGCGGAACTTTCCTGCCCGCCCTGACGAAATTGTCGAAGCAGATCGGATTTACACAGGAGTCCTTCGAGGAATGCTTGACAAACCAGAAGCTGCTTGACGCACTGGAGGCTGAAAAAACGCGGGCCACCAACGAATTCGGTGTTAAGGCGACGCCGACGTTCTTTATCAACGGTGAAAAGCATTCGGGAGCGCTGTCGATTGAGGAAATGGGCAAGATCATCGACGAGAAGATGTAAGCCGCTGGACACTGTCCAGCGGTCGATGATCGCACGCCCTTTTTCTGAAACCAACGCGTCGGCGCAGCGCTTGAGAAAGCGGGTGCGCCGATGAAGTTTTCCAAGCTCCGCGTCGTCGGTTTCAAATCCTTCGTCGAGCCGATGGACTTCATCATCGGGGAAGGCCTGACCGGCGTGGTCGGGCCCAACGGCTGCGGCAAGTCCAACCTCGTCGAGGCCCTGCGCTGGGTCATGGGCGAGAATTCCTACAAGAACATGCGCGCATCCGGCATGGATGACGTGATCTTCTCCGGCAGCCTGAACCGGCCGGCCCGCAATACCGCCGAAGTCACCCTTTACCTGGACAATCAGGAGCGTACCGCACCGGCTGCCTTCAACGATGCCGACACGCTGGAGGTCAGCCGCCGGATCGAGCGCGAGGCAGGCTCGAACTACAAGATCAACGCCAAGGAAGTCCGCGCGCGCGACGTCCAGCTTCTCTTCGCTGACGCCTCCACCGGCGCCCGCTCTCCGGCGATGGTGCGTCAGGGGCAGATCGGGGAATTGATATCCGCAAAGCCGACCTCCCGCCGGATGATCCTGGAGGAGGCCGCCGGGATTTCCGGTCTGCACAGCCGCCGTCACGAGGCGGAAATCCGCCTGCGCGCGGCGGAGCAGAACCTGGAGCGCCTGGAAGACGTTCTCGTCCAGATCGATGCCCAGCTCGACAACCTGAGGCGCCAGTCCCGCCAGGCGTCGCGCTACCGCAACCTGTCATCCGAAATCCGCGCGGCCGAAGCCTCTATCCTTTACCTGCGCTGGACGGAAGCCCGCGACGCGCTTGCCGAGGCCGAGCGTCAGTTTGCCGAGGCGCAGCGCGAGGTCCGGGAAGTCACCGCCGTTCAGGCGGAAAGCGCCCGTGTTCAGGCGATCGCCGCCCACAAGCTGCCGGAACTGCGCGACGCCTCCGCCAAGGCGGGTGCCGTCCTGCAGCGGCTGATCATTGCGCGCAACGATCTGGACGCCGAGGAGCGCCGGGTCAAGGAACGCCTGCAGGATCTGGAACGGCGTCTGGCGCAACTCGCCGAAGATGTGGTCCGCGAGGAGCGGATGGTCTCGGAAAACGACGAGGTCCTGGAGCGCCTGACTGAGGAACGGGCCGAACTTCTGGAAGAAAACGAGACGGTCCAGGAGCGGTCGGAACTTGCCGGCGAAAAGGTCATGGAAGCCGAACAGCGGGTGCAGGAGAGCGAGGCCGCGCTGACGGAACTCACCGCCGCGTCGGCGCAGGCCAACGCCGAACGCCAGCAGCTGGAACGCCGCGTGGCGGAATCGCGCCAGCGCGCCGAGCGGCTTGCCGCACAGGCGGCCGAAGCGCAGCAGGCGCTTGCGGCGGTCAACTCGGAAATGGCCGGTGTCGACGGTATTTCCGAACGCCGGGAAGCGGTCGAGCTTGCCGAGGAAACCCTGCTGCAGGCCGAAGCCACGGTCGAGGAAGCCGAAGCCCGGACGGCAGCGGCCCGCGACGCGGAACAGGAGGCGCGGCGGCCGCTGACGGAGGCACAGCAGACGCTATCCAGCTATGAGACCGAGGCGCGCACCCTGGAGAAGATCGTCAACGTCTCCTTCGGCGGCGAATGGCCGCCGGTGGTGGAAGAACTGAAGGTCGCACCCGGGCTCGAAACGGCACTGGGTGCCGCCATGGGCGAAGACCTGGACGCGCCCGTTGCCGCGGACGCACCGGTCCATTGGGGCGAGGCGCCCGACGGTTCGAACGATCCGGCCCTGCCTGCGGGCGCGCGGCCGCTGATTGATGAGGTCGAGGCGCCCAGGGCCCTGGCCCGGCGGCTTGCGCAGATCGGCGTTGTCGACCGTGCAGATGGCCCGCGCCTGCAAAAGGATCTGAAGCCCGGACAGCGGCTGGTTTCGAAAGAAGGCGATCTCTGGCGCTGGGATGGTTTTGTCGTTGGGGCCGATGCGCCGACGCCGGCCGCCCAGCGGCTCGCCCAGAAAAACCGCCTTGCCGAACTGGCCGACAAGATCGAAGTCGCGGCCCGTGCCGTCGAGGACCGGAAAGAGGCCCTGGAACAGGCAAGCGCATTTGGCCGGCAGGCGGTGGAAGCCGAGCAGGCCGCGAGGGGACAGGTGCGGGAAACCCAACGCCAGTTGACGGCCGCCCGTGACGCGCTGGCCGCCGCGGAACGCGCGCTGTCCCAGCTGGCCGCCCGCAAGGCCGCCGCTGAAGAGCGCTGCGAGCGCCTGGCCGAGGAAACGGTCGAAGCCCGAGAGATTCTCACCGAATGCGAGGAGCGGCTGGCCGAGGCGCCGTCCGTTGACGGGTTCCAGGACGAGATCGCGAAGCTTCAGGGCGAGGTCGCAACCACCCGTGCGGCCCTGGCGGAAGCCCGCGCCGTTGCAGAGGGCCTGGCGCGAGACCGGCAGATGCGCGACCGCCGCCTGGAGGCGATCGCACGCGAATATGACAGCTGGAAAACCCGTGCGGCGAATGCCGTGCAGCAGATCACCGTCCTGAAGGAACGCCGCCGGGAGGCGGAGGATGAATGGGCGGAACTGGTCGATGCGCCGGAGGAAATCGAACTCAAGCGCCGGGAGATTTTTTCCGCGATTTCAAAAGCCGAAGAAGACAAGAAGGCGCGGGACGACGAATTGCAGCGCGCCGAATCCGACCTGGCGGAAGTGGACCGGCTGGCCAAGTCCGCCCTGGAAGGGCTGTCGTCTGCCCGCGAGCACCAGGTTCGTGCCGAAGAGCGGCTGCAGGCTGCCCGGGACCGCAAAACCAATCTGGAACAGCGGATCGACGAGGATCTGGAAGTCCCGGTCTCCGCCCTGCCGGAGATTGCCGGACTGAAGGACGGCGCGCCGTTGCCCGATCCGGACGCGATGGAACGCAAGCACGAACGGCTCAAGGCGGAGCGGGAGCGTCTCGGCGGCGTCAACCTGCGCGCCGAGGAGGAACTTACCGAAATCGACGAGCAGAAGACCACGCTGACCACGGAACGGGACGACCTCGTCGAGGCGATTCGCCGCCTCAGGACCGGCATATCGAACCTGAACCGGGAAGCGCGGGAGCGGCTGCTGGCCTCCTTCGAGGTGGTCAACGACCACTTCCAGCGCCTGTTCACCCACCTGTTCGGCGGCGGCACCGCGGAGCTGCAACTTGTCGATTCCGACGATCCGCTCGACGCCGGCCTGGAAATCATCGCCCGCCCGCCGGGCAAGAAGCCGCAGACCATGACCCTTCTGTCCGGCGGCGAGCAGGCCCTGACGGCGATGGCCCTGATCTTCGCCGTCTTCCTGACGAATCCCGCGCCGATCTGCGTCCTCGATGAGGTCGACGCGCCGCTTGATGATGCGAATGTGGAGCGTTATTGCGATCTCCTGGACGAGATGTCGCGGCGGACGGATACCCGGTTCGTGGTCATTACCCACAATCCGATCACCATGGCGCGGATGAACCGCCTGTTCGGTGTGACCATGGCTGAAAGGGGCGTTTCCCAGCTGGTTTCGGTGGACCTGGAAACCGCCGAACGATTCCGCGAGGCGGGCTAACAGGGGCCAAACCGTGTGCATTGCGCAACGGGCCTATTCGACTTAGGTTTGGTCGAAACGTCTCATGACGAAGAAAATTATTATAATTCAGGTATTTAGTCCTTTTTCCGGCCTTCTTGACAGGGCATTGGGCGCCGATTATGGTGCGCGCGGCTTTAGGGGGCTTTCTGCCTAACGGATCTAAACCGTCGAGGGGTGTCGGAGACTGTAATGAACGGCTCTTCGCAAGACGACGATGGAACGGATCCGCTGGAGGGTGCCTCCGAGTCGGGTCTGTCGAAGCGGCGGGCTCAACTGGACCGCAAGCTGAAGGACTTGCATGTGGCCGAGCAGGCCGCCGTGCAGAAGTCCCACAGAAGCGCCACCGGTTATGCGCAGGCAGTGAAGATTTCCTCGGAATTCATCGCTGGCGTGCTGGTTGGTGCCGGGATCGGTTGGGTGGCTGACGAGTGGTTGGGGACATCGCCGTTCGGGTTGATCGTCTTTCTTCTTCTCGGTTTTGCGGCAGGGGTCCTGAACGTCATGCGCTCGGCCGGATTGGTCACCAGCCAGGACGAACAGATCTCGAAGCAGAAATCGCGCAAAGACGGTCCCTGAATGAATTCACCGCGCTTCATGCGCGCCCCGAAGTGAACAGATGAAGAAGGCTGACCGGTGTCGAACGATCCGATCCACCAGTTCCAGATCCAGAAGATTTTCCCGATCGAAGTCGGGGGCATGGATTTCTCATTCACCAATTCTTCGCTGTTCATGGGTTTGACCGTGGCAGCGGCGTCCGCATTCCTGATCTTCTCGACCAGCGGCCGCGGCCTCGTGCCGACGCGGATGCAGTCGGTTGCGGAAATGGCCTACGAATTCGTGGCCAGTATGCTGAGGGACGCGGCGGGTACCGATGGTATGCGCTTCTTCCCGATGGTGTTCTCGATCTTCATGTTCGTGCTTTTCGGGAACCTGTTCGGGATGTTCCCGTACTTCTTCACCATCACGAGCCACATTATCGTGACCTTTGCGCTGGCCATGCTGGTGATCCTGACAGTGGTCATCTACGGCTTCATGCGCAACGGAATGAAATTCCTGAAGCTGTTCGTGCCGAGCGGTGTTCCAGGAGCGCTGATACCGCTGGTGACGGCGATCGAGATCATCTCCTTCCTGTCCCGCCCGATCAGCCTGTCCGTCCGTCTTTTCGCAAACATGCTGGCCGGACACATCACGCTTAAGGTTTTCTCGGGCTTCGTCGTAAGCCTGGGTGCATTGGGAGCTGCCGGCGTTGCCGGTGCCGTTCTCCCGCTCGGAATGACGGTTGCCCTGACGGCGCTTGAGTTCCTGGTTGCGTTCCTGCAGGCCTACGTCTTCACGGTCCTGACCTGCATGTATCTCAACGACGCACTTCATCCATCCCACTAAGTTCAAGAATCACGCGGTCATGCGGCCGCAAGTGAAACTGACAAACGCTATTAGGAGCACATGTCATGGAAGCAGAAGCAGCAAAGTACATCGGCGCAGGTATCGCATGCCTCGGCATGGGCGGGGCCGGTATGGGCCTCGGCCAGATCTTCGGTAACTACCTCGCAGGCGCACTGCGCAACCCGTCCGCAGCCGACGGCCAGTTCGGCCGCCTGATCTTCGGCTTCGCCGTGACGGAAGCTCTGGGCATCTTCTCCCTCCTCGTTGCTCTGATGCTTCTCTTCGTCGTCTAATCGACTTTCGATAGACAACGACATTTGACGAGAAACCGGTGGTGGCGCATTCGCGCCGCCAGTCCGGCATCTGGAGACGAAGATGGCAGGCGAAACCCAGTCGACCACAGAAGCCACGCATGCGGGCACTGAGGTGCCGACGGAACACCACAGCGGACCCTTTCCGCCGTTCAACAGTGAGACGTTTGCGTCCCAGATCCTTTGGCTGGCCATCACGTTCGGCCTGTTCTACTGGATCATCAAGAATGTGGCCGTGCCGCGGATTTCTGGCATCCTTGAAGACCGCAAGGATCGCATTGCCGGCGACCTTTCCGAAGCCAACCGGCTGAAGGAAGAAACCGACGAGGCGATCGCCGCTTACGAACAGGCTCTTGCCGAAGCCCGTGCCAAGGCACATGGCATCGCGCATGATACCCGTGCGAAGCTCAAGGCCGACAACGAAGCCCGCCGCGAAAAAGCCGAGGCAGAACTTGCCAAGAAGCTGGCCGCAGCGGAAAGCCAGATCGCCGAAGTGAAGAGCCAGGCCATGGAACAGATCGGCGATATCGCCGGCGAAACCACGTCCGCTCTCGTGGAAGCGCTGATGGGCAAGGCTCCGACGAAGACCGATCTGAGCAAGGCGCTCAAGTCGGCGATGGATTGAGGAGACGACGATGGACGCAACATTTTTCGCCCTTGTCGGCCTCGTTATCTTCTTCGCCGTGATCATCTGGGTCAAAGTGCCCGGGAAGATCAGCGGCGCGCTTGATAACCGCGCGGATGAAATCCGCAAGGAACTCGAAGAAGCCCGCAAGCTCCGCGAGGAAGCCCAGGCCCTTCTGTCCGAGTATCAGCGCAAGCGCCACGAAGCCGAAGCCGAAGCCGAAGCGATCATCGCCGAAGCGAATTCGGAAGCTGAGCGCCTGACCGTTGAAACCAATCAGGCTCTTGAAGAGATGATTGCCCGCCGGTCGAAGGCCGCCGAGAACAAGATTGCCCAGGCCGAATCCCAGGCGATTGCCGAGGTTCGCGGAAAGGCCGCCGATATCGCTGTCGCCGCTGCCGAAGAGATCCTCGCCGCCAAGGTGAAGGACAAGGTCGCCGACGGCATCCTGGCCCAGAGCATCGACCAGGTGAAAGCAAAGCTGAACTGATCGGCGCCAGTCGGATCAGGTTCTTTAAAAAGCGGCCCTTGCGGCCGCTTTTTTGTTTTTCAAATTGCCATGAAATTTATTTCGCTGCCGCTTCCCGGACCGGCTTGAATGACAGCCGGTGGTGCGGCGAGGGGCCGAGCTTTAAAAGCGCTTCCTGGTGGGCAGGGACGCCGTATCCCTTGTGGGCGGCAAAGCCGTAGCCGGGGGCAAGCGCGTCGAGGCGGACCATCATCCGGTCCCGCAGCACCTTTGCGACGATCGAGGCTGCAGCAATGGCAAGACAACGGCCGTCGCCCTTGATCAGGTTCTGCCCTGGCATGCTCAGGCCCGGCGGCACGTCCCGCCCGTCGACCAGAACCATTTCGGGGGTGATCGCCAGACCGTTCACCGCACGCCGCATGGCGGACAGGGTCGCGGCGCGGATGTTGAGCCGGTCGATCAGGGCAGGGCTGGCCGTTGCGGCGCAGACATGGGCAGACGCACAGATCTCGTCGAACAGCTGCTCCCGCCTCGCCTCGGACAACTTCTTGGAGTCGTTGAGGCCGGCCGGCAGATTGTCGTAGTCGAGGATGACGGCGGCTGTCGCCACCGGCCCGGCCCACGGCCCCCGTCCGGCCTCGTCGACGCCGGCAAGCCGGAAATTGAAGCCGGCAGCATGGGATTTCTCCAGGGCCTCGTCAGGGCTATCCGGGAAAGGCAGGTCGAATAGACCGGGTAACTTACTCATTTTCCGACCATGCCAACGACCCGATACTGAAACAAGGTCGCCGTTCAAAACAGGTCCAGTTGCACCCCGCCTTTTTGCGGTGACACGAAGCTGTCCGTGTCGAGCTTCCGCCGCCGCCCGTTGAGGCCGAGGCGTTTCGCGGCCAGGGAAAACCGCTTGCCGATCTGCTCCGCGTAAGGCCCCTTGCCCTTCATGCGCTCGCCCCACTTGGCGTCGTAGTCCTTGCCGTTGCGCATGGAGCGGATCAGGTTCATCACGTGCCGGTACCGGTCTGGGCGTTCGCGCAGGAGCCAGTCGCGGAACAGTTCGGAGACTTCCAGGGGAAGGCGCAGCAGGATGAAACCGGCCGAGGTGGCGCCGTGCTCGCAGGCGGCTTCCAGGATCGCCTCGATCTCGCTGTCGTTCAGAGCCGGGATGACCGGAGCGATCATGGCTGCTGAAGGGACGCCGGCCTCCGACAGCTTGCGGATCGCCTGAAGGCGCTTGTGCGGGGCCGAGGCCCGCGGTTCCATGACCCTTGAGAGCTTATGGTCCAGGGTGGTGACGGATAGCGCCACCTTGACCAGGTTTCTCTCCGCCATACGCGCCAGAATGTCGATGTCCCGGGTAACCAGTGCGGATTTGGTGACGATGCCGACCGGGTGATTGCACCGGTCCAGCACCTCCAGCACCTCGCGCATGATTGCGTATTGCCGTTCCAGCGGCTGATAGGGATCGGTGTTGGTGCCGATCGCGATGGTGCGCGGCTGGTAGTTCGGCCTGGACAATTCCCGCTCCAGCAGTTCGGCCGCATTCGGCTTGGCGAACAGCCGGGTTTCGAAATCGAGCCCGGGCGAGAGCCCCATGAAAGCATGGGTCGGCCGGGCGAAACAGTAGATGCAGCCGTGCTCGCATCCCCGGTAGGGATTGATGGAGCGGTCGAAGGAAATATCCGGCGAGGTGTTGCGGGTGATGATGGTGCGCGCCCGTTCCTCCTGCACCGTGGTTTTCAGGGGCGGAAGATCGTCCCCGCTGTCCCAGCCGTCGTCGAAGGCAACGGTCGAAAGAGGTTCGAACCGGCCCGACATGTTGAGGCCCGCGCCGCGCCCGCGGCGCCGGTCCGGGCGGATTTCCGTGCCCGTACCCGAATTGGCGCCTTCGATCTGACTGTCGAATTCTTCCGTTACGGTATGGAGTTGCATTTTCGAATCCGCGACAGATTGTGCAAGAACATAACGGGAACATTAATCAGAAAATGGCGAAACACAAGAGGGTTGTCTCGCGCTTTGCCGGAAAACGGGTTAGAACAAAGCCATGATCAGCGTCATCATACCGACATTGAATTCAGAGATTGTGCTCGCCCACACTTTGGCGGCTCTCGTTCCGGCCGCCGCCGAAGGCGTCGTTCGCGAAGTGATCGTGGTCGACGGCGGGTCTTCCGACAACACCCATGTGATCGCTGATGCCGCCGGATGCGACTGGTGCACGGAAAAGGGACCGCGCAGCAAGCTGCTCGAAGCCGGTGCAAAGCGCGCCCAGCGGGGCGACTGGCTGTTGTTTCTCTCCGCCGATACCGTTCTGGAACCGGGCTGGTTCCACGAAGTCCAGGCCTTTGTTGAGCGGGCCGAGCGCTCCGGCAGCGCAGACCGGACGGCCGCAGCCTTCAAGCTGAAATTCGAGGCCTTTGGCATGGGCGCGAGACTGTCCGAGGTTCTGGCATCGCTTCGCTCGCAGCTGCTTGGAATGCCCTATGGCAACCAGGGACTGATCATCTCCAGGCGTTTTTACGCCAGGCTGGGCGGATATCGCCCCCTGCCGGAAATGGAGGATCTCGATCTGGTGAAACGGATCGGACGCCGGCGTCTCGTCTGCCTGCGGGCCGCGGCGATTTCGTCCGGTCGGCTGGACGAGCCGGGCTTCCTGTCGTCCATGCGCCGGTCGATCGCCCGTTTCTGCGTCGGCACGCTTCGTGTGCCGCCGAAGCTCGTGCTGCGCATCCACGGCTGACGCCTGTTTCCCTTTGTTGAAACCGTATGCCGGCTGCCAAAGGCGGTGACGGACGAAATCGGCTTGTTGTATTCCCCTGCCGGTGATTAGGTGTTCTTCCCTTTCAAGACGGGAGAAGCAGTGTGAGCACGGTCAGTGCCGGGGTGGATGTGAAGGCGACCGCAGGCATCCTGTTCATGTGCACGGCCGTCGCCTTCCTGTGTGTCAGCGACGCCATCGCCAAGACGCTGACCGCCGGCTACTCTCCGCTGCAGATCCTGTTTCTGCGCAACGTCATCGCCCTGCCGTTTGCAGTCCTGATCGCCTGGAAGGCGGGCGGAGTTGCCGCTCTGCGCTCTCACCGGCCCGCCATGCATCTCTTCCGCGGTCTGATCTGGATCGGTGCGGCCGGCAGCTTCTTCACCGGCCTCAAGTATCTCGGCTTGGCCGAAGCGACGGTGCTGGCCTTCGCGGCCCCGGTCTTCATCACCGCACTTGCCGCCCTTGTCCTGAAGGATCCAGTCGGCTGGCGGCGCTGGTCGGCGGTGCTGGTGGGGTTCGTCGGGGTGCTGGTCGTGGTCCGTCCGGGCTTGGCCGCGTTCCAGATGGTTTCCCTGTTTCCGGTCGCGACCGCCGTTCTCTACGCCGTCCTGATGCTGTCGGCGCGCTTTGTCGATCCGCGCGAAAGCGTGTGGACGCTGATGCTCTATCTGGTGGGCGCAGGCGCCGTCATCAGCGCCCTGACGATGCCGTTCGTCTGGGTGGCGGTCCGTCCGCAAGACATCTGGCTCTTTCTGGGGGTCGCTTTCTTCGGCACCATCGGCGTCACCATGCTGACCCAGGCCTTCCGGCTCGCGCCCGCGGCAACCGTCGCGCCCCTGGACTATACGGCCCTGATCTGGGCCACCCTGATCGGCTGGCTCGTCTGGGGCGAAATTCCGGACCTTCCCACCTATCTGGGTGCTGCGATCATCATCGCCAGCGGCATCTTCATCATCTGGCGCGAGCGGAAACTGGAGGAGTAGGGGCGCCCGCCGTTGGGGTTTCCCGATTCATAGCTCATCGTCCGGGCGATGCAGGACGATGTTGAAACCTTCTTCCTCCGACGGGGCGACGAAGTGGGTGGCAAGCTGATCGAACTGATCGTCCGTGACGGAAAACGGATGCGCGCCACCGGCGTTCCGGGCCCGCAGCCGCGCTTTGCATATCTCGTCCGGGACATCCAGATAATGGAGTTGAGGCACCACTTTCGCGTCTTCGGCAATGCCGCGCATCCAGGCCCGGGTTGCAATCGTGTTTGCCGGGAAATCCAGCACGACCGACAGGCCGGCCTTGAGCAGGGAGACAACGTGCGGCCCGATGACAGCGCGTAATTTGCCGGTGCACCGCACGTAGTCGGAGAGCGTCGACATGTCATCACCATAAAGCGCGGCCAGCCAGTCATCTTCGGCGATGACAACCGTTCCCGCAGCCTGACCGAGGCTGGCGGTCAGGGTGGACTTTCCCGACGCGGCCTTGCCGCAAACGAGGTAAAGGGTAGGAGTGGTTTGCGTCATGAAATACCCTGTCCGATGCATGAGGGTGCACTTCAGAAATTCAGAAACAGCTTGCCCGGCCCGGCTTATCAGGCCGGGACAATAATTCGGCCAAGACGGCCGCCGCAGGGTTTCTGAACAAAGGTATTCATGAGCGGGTGATGACACGGGCCCGGCCCGATGTCCAGATTTTCATTGGGTGCTGAACGGACATCGGTCTAGGGGGCAGATGGCGCCTGGCCGACGGAGCGTCCGGCTCCTTCAGCCGCAATCCCGACGTGTGCCTTGGCGAACCTCTCCAGCGCCTCTGCCACCTCTGGCGCCGGAGGGCAGGCCTTGCGGGCGGTCAGGTCGGTGTGGAGCAGCAGCGTCTCCACCGTGGCGGCCAGCGTGCCGTCGCCGCGCCAGAGCCGGTGGAACAGCTGCATCTTCTTGCCCGTTCCGGAAAGCACCTGGGTGGTGACCGTGAGCAGGTCTCCGGCGTGGATCTCGCCCAGGAAGCGCAAATGCGTCTCCACGGTGAAATAGCTGAAGCCCGAGGCGACATAGGCCGCATCCGCGCCGATCATCTCCATGAACCGGTCGCTCGCCTGCGAGGCGGCTTCCAGATAGCGGGTCTCGTTCATGTGGCCGTTGTAATCGGTCCAGTTCACCGGCACTTGCCGCGTCACCGTGACCGGCAATCCGCGATAGTCGCCACCCGTCTCCAGCATCTCCTCATGGGCGCGGATGACACCGCCCGCACCGCTGCCGCTGCGCCGCAGCGCCCTGATCATGCCGACGATGTTGTCGTCGCGCAGGCGCTCCAGCTTACGGATCGTCCTGTGTCCGGACTGGGCGTCCGACTGGCCGGCAATCAGGTCGACCAGGTCTGGAGTGAATTCCGGCACGTCCATCAGTTTGGTCCAGGGCCAGGACAAGGCCGGGCCGAACTGTGCCATGAAGTGCTTCATGCCGGCCTCGCCGCCGGCGATGCGATAGGTCTCGAACAGCCCCATCTGAGCCCAGCGGATCCCGAACCCCATGCGGATCGCCTCGTCGATCTCTTCCGTCGTGGCGATCCCGTCCTTGACCAGCCACAGGCTCTCGCGCCAGACCGCCTCCAGCAGCCGGTCGGCGATATGCGCGTCGATTTCCTTGCGCAGGGTGAGCGGAAACATGCCGACCTCGCGCAAGAGATCGGCTGCCTTCGCGCAAGTCTCAGCTGCGCCGACCAGTTCCACCAGCGGCAGCAGATAGACCGGGTTGAACGGATGGGCGACGATGGCGCGCCCACCCTTGGCATTGAGATCGGACGGCTTGAAGCCGGATGTGGACGAACCGATGACGGCCTCAAGCGGGGCGACGGTCTCGATTGCCGCAAGCACCGTGTGCTTCAGGTCCAGCCGTTCCGGAATGCTTTCCTGCACCCACGCCGACCCGGCAACCGCCTCGGCAAGGTTATCGTGAAACGTCAGCATTCCCTCGGCGGGAAGCGCGCGGTCGTAAAGCGCGGGCAGGGACCGGCGCGCGTTGGCAAGCACCTCGCCGATCTTGCGTTCCGAATCCGGATCTGGATCGAACACTGCAACGTCCCAGCCGTTGAGCAGGAAACGGGCGGCCCAGCCGCCGCCGATGACACCGCCGCCGACGATCGCCGCCTTGGCGCGCGCGCCGCCGGTCATGAGGCTGCTGCCTTGGGCGCGCGTTTTTCAAGGCCGAGCCTGTCGCGCACCGCCTGCGGCCCGATCACCCGTGCGCCCATGTTCTCGATCACGGTCACGGCGCGCTCGACCAGTTGCGCATTGGCCGCTAGCACGCCCTTTTCGAGCCAGAGATTGTCCTCCAGGCCGACCCGGACATTGCCGCCGGCAAGCACGGAGGCCGCCACATAAGGCATCTGGTCCCGGCCCAGGCTGAACGCCGACCAGGTCCAGTCGTCGGGCACGGCGTTGACCATGGCCATGAAGGTGTTGAGGTCGTTCGGCGCGCCCCACGGCACGCCCATGCACAGTTGAACCAGCGCCGGCGAGGTCAGTGTACCTTCTGACACCAACTGCTTGGCAAACCACAGATGGCCGGTGTCGAAAGCCTCGATCTCCGGCTTGACGCCGAGCTCCGTCATCATCGCACCCATGGCGCGCAGCATGCCCGGCGTATTGGTCATCACGTAGTCGGCTTCGGCAAAGTTCATGGTGCCGCAGTCGAGGGTGCAGATTTCCGGCAGGCACTCCGCGATATGAACCATGCGGTCCGAGGCGCCGATCATGTCCGTCGCCGTCTCGTTGAGCGGAAAGGGCGCCTCGGCGGAGCCGAAGACGATGTCGCCGCCCATTCCCGCCGTCAGGTTCAGGACCACGTCGACCTCCGCGTCACGGATCCGGTCCGTCACCTCGCGATAAAGATCCGTTCGGCGCGACGGCGCGCCGGTTTCCGGATCGCGGACATGGCAGTGGACGACCGCGGCCCCGGCCTTGGCGGCCGCAATCGCACTGTCGGCGATCTGTTGCGGGCTGCGGGGGACGTGCGGCGAACGGTCCTGGGTGCCGCCCGAGCCGGTCACGGCACAGGTGATGAAAACCTCCCGGTTCATGGCCAGCGGCATGGGTTCCTCCCATTTGCGGTTGGTGTCTTCCGGCAATGGTAGGCTGGGCGAACCGATATTTATTGTCCTAGTATGCCGTCAAATTATCCAATCGAGACAAGAGTTGATGGTTCGCGTCACCTTCCTGCTGTTCGACGGCTTCTCCAACATGGTCCTGTCCTGCCTGCTCGAACCCCTGCGCGCCCTGCGCGACCAGACCCAGGCGGAGATCGGATGGCAGGTGATCACGCCGAACGATATGCCCGCGGTCAGCTCGAGCGGGCTCTCCATTGCCGCCGATACGGAATGGCGAAACGCCGGTCGGATGGACATGCTCGTGGTCGTCGCGGGCTACGGCTTTCGCGACCACGCCAATGCGGAAAGTGCACGGGTGCTGCGCGCGCTCGCACGACAAAGCGACATCGTTCTCGGCGCCGACACGGGCGCCTGGCTGCTGGCCGATGCGGGGCTGCTGAATGAAAAGAGCGCCACGATCCACTGGACAGTCCTTGCCGATTTCGAGGAACAGTTCCCGGACATCCGGATGAGCCACGACGGCTATGTGAAGACCGGCCGCATTTGGAGTTGCGGTGGTGCATCTTCCGCACTCGACCTGATGCTGGCCTTCATCTCGGAGCGTTTCGGACCTGCAAGCGCCTTTCTGGTGTCGACCATGTTCCTGCAGGACGCCGAACGGCCACAGGCCGAAGACCGCGGACCCGGCATGCTCGCAGGCAGGGGAAGCGCCCGGCTGCGTCAGGTCGTCAACCTGATGGTGGAAACCATCGAGACGCCTTTGCCGCTCGTTAGGCTCGCCGGTCGCGTAGGGCTTTCGGTTCGCTCGCTCGACCGCCTGTTCCAGGAAGAACTCGGCATGGCGCCCGGCCGCTATTACCAGATGATGCGGCTGTCCCATGCGCGCGAACTGGCCGCGGGCACGCGGTTCACCCTGCGCGAGATCGCCCTGCGCTGCGGCTATTCGGATGCGGCGGCCCTGAGCAAGGCCTTCCGGCGGACCTTCGGCCATCCGATCCGGAAATCGCTCTAGGCGGATATCAGGTCCTTCATCGCCCCGACTGCCATTTTGTATCCCGACGGACCCAGCCCCGCGATCACGGCGGTCGCGGCCTTCGACACCAGCGAATTGTGATAGATGGCGTCGCGCCGGTGGATGTTCGAGATATGCAGTTCGATGATCGGCCCC
Source organism: Roseibium aggregatum (assembly GCF_014692675.1). Lineage (GTDB taxonomy): Bacteria > Pseudomonadota > Alphaproteobacteria > Rhizobiales > Stappiaceae > Roseibium > Roseibium aggregatum_C. The sequence goes on from NZ_JABFCZ010000016.1 coordinate 30,019, forward strand.
GGGAACATCTTCAGGGCATCGAGGATCGCGATCGAGGTGAAGGTGAAGGCCGCCGGGTTGATGATGATGCCGCCGGCCGGCGCATCGATGGCCTCGTGCACCCACTCGATGATCTCGTATTCCCGGTTGGACTGGTGGAATTCCACAGGCGTGGACCCGGCCGCCTCGCGGCACATCGCCTCGACTTGCGCCAGCGTCGTATGGCCGTAGATCTCCGGTTCGCGGGTGCCGAGCCGGTTCAGGTTGGGACCGTTCAGGATGTAGATGGGATTTGCCATTGGTCGCTCCGCGAAAGGATAGAGACGCGATTGCCGCCGGTCGGCCAGAGACCGGACAGGCGGATGCGCAGATTGTCTGTCTGAATGTGGAACCGACAGGATACGCGCGGGCAAGCGCAAGCCTGCCCGCGCGTTTCGAGTGGCCTCAACGCATTACTGGATGGCGTTGATCCGGTCGACGATACCTTCCGGCCAGTCCTTGGCAAGATCGGACTTCAGGTACTTGTCCTGGGCATAGGCCCGGAAAGCGTCCACGTCCGGCTTGTAGATTTTTAGACCCTGTTCCTTGAAGAAGGAGCCGAGTTCCGCCTCGCGGTTGAGGTGCTGCTCGGTGCTCCAGGCAATGGCGCTGTCGGCGGCCGCTTGCACCTTCGCCTGCTGTTCGGGCGTGAGCTTGTTCCAGGCGTCGAGCGAGATCGACAACAGGTCGTAACCGACGAGGTGAGACGTCAGGACGATCTGCTTCATGACTTCATAGAACTTCATGTTCTGGACGTTCGGGAACGGGTTGTCCTGTCCGTCGATGACGCCGTTTTGCAGCCCGATATAGACCTCGCTATAGGCCATCGGCACAGGATTGGCGCCGAGCGCGCTGCCCATGAACTGCCAGGCTTCGCCGCCCGGCATGCGCAGCTTGACGCCGGCCATGTCGGCGGGGGTCTTGATTTCCTTGTCCAGGTTGAGACCGACCTGGCGGACACCGAAGTAGGTCGGGCCCAGGATCTTCACCTTGAGCTTGTCCTCGACCATCGAGGTCATTTCCTTGCCGACGTCGCTGGCAAAGAACTTGCGCAGGTGATCGGAGTCGCGGAACAGGTAGGCCGACGTCAGGACCGACCAGGCCGGGATCTGCTTGGCGATATCCTGCGGTGCGATGTTGCCCAGCTCCAGGTTGCCGCGCTGCATGGCGACCAGTTCGGTGCCCTGCTTGAACAGTGTACCGCCGTAGTAGCCGTTGAATGCGAACTCGTCGCCGATGCCTTCGGCGAATTTCTTCATCATCTCGGCGCGAATGTCCTGCGGCGAGAAGACGGCCGAAAAGTTCAACTCGATCTTGTCCTGTGCCGACGCGCTCGCACCCGGTGCGACGAGGGCCACCGCCATGCCGGCCGCAAGCAGCGTTCGTCTCGTGAATTCCATCATGGCTGTTTCCTCCCGAGCCAAATGTACTCGACGGTTAATTTCCGTCACCGGGAGTCCTGCCATTAGACAAAGGCAATTTCAATGGGTATTTTTGAAAATATCATATATTTTGGCTTTTATCGTTCCTGCGCAGGGTTGCCGGGGCGCTTGGAAACTGCAAAGAAAGTGCCGATGAAAGCCGCCGAGATCGTCCCCTCAGAAGCGCCTGCCGAAACGCCCGGAGAGATCGCCTACCGGCAAATCCGGCGCGATATCGTCTTCGGCGCGCTTGTGCCCGGTACCCGCCTGAGGCTGGAAAGCCTGAAGGCGCCCTATCTGGTCAGCGTCAGCACGTTGCGCGAGGTCTTCAACCGGCTCGCGTCCGAGCGGTTCGTGGTGGCGGAGGGCCAGCGCGGTTTTCATGTTTCGCCGGTTTCGGAAAAGCATTTCCGGGAAGTGGCCGGAATGCGCGAATTGCTGGAGGCCAATGCGCTCCGGCAATCTTTCGAGCGCGGCGACCTGGAATGGGAAGCACAGGTCGTGGCCGCCCACCACAAACTCTCCCGGATGGAAGCGTTGATGGAGGCCGGCGACTGCACCCGGACGGAAGCGTGGAAGCGCTACGACGGCGAATTCCACGGCGCCCTGATTGCCGCCTGCGGCTCCAAGGTCCTGATGGAAGCCCACCGCCGGATCTTCGATCACTTCCTCCGCTATCAGATCGTGGCCGTGGTCTATCGCGGCAAGGCCGCCTGCGACGAACACCGCCGGCTCCTGGAATGCGCGCTGGAGCGCGATCACGAGACCGCGGTGGAAATCCTTGCCGGACATATCGAGGCCTGTGTCGAACACACGTTGGGCAACGGGCTGTTGAAGGATTGAACGTGGGACGCTTTTTCAAAACCCCTGATTTATACGGAGCGGGCCTTTGAAGCGGGAAGTGCCGCCGCAGGCCGGGCAGACCGTTCCGACGGTCGGGGAAGGGGCCTATCGCCAGATCCGGTCCGACATCATTTTCGGCAAGCTGGCTCCGGGGCAGAAGCTTCGGCTGGAGAAACTGAAAGATGCCTATGGCGCAAGCGTCAGCACGCTGCGGGAAATCCTGAACAGGCTCGCATCCGAAGCGCTGGTGGTGGCCGAAGGCCAGCGCGGTTTCCAGGTCGCGCCCGTCTCTGCGGCAAACCTGATGGAAATAGCGGACCTGCGACTTCTTCTGGAAACCCACGCGCTTGAACAGTCCTTCGCGTCAGGGGACATGGACTGGGAAGGGCGCGTGGTCGCGGCCCATCACCGGTTGAAGGCACTCGAAGCCAGGATGCGCGACGACGATCACAGCGAAATCCGGTCCTGGAAACGCTACGACTGGGAATTCCATCAGGTCCTCATCTCCGCCTGCGGGTCCGAACTACTGATGGAGAGCCACGCCGATATCTTCGACAAGTACCTGCGCTACCAGCTCGTCGCGCTCTCCTATCGCGGCGATATCTCGGCGCAAGAACACCGCCTGCTGCTGGAACACGCGCTGGAGCGCGATGCGGCAAAAGCCAGCGAGGTGTTGGTCCGCCACATCAGGGGCGGGGTCGAGCATGCCCTTGCGACCGGGACGATCCGCTGAAGAGCGCCCATTCGGCCGGGACACGTTATCAGGGGCCGCGATCGGACCGGGAAGGCTCCGCCGGGGCTTATGCGGCTGGAACCAGGACCTGTTCTTCCTGCCATTTCCCGCCCTGCTGGTATCGCGCGCTGACATGTCCGTCTTCAAGGGCGAACAGATGCAGCCAGCCATTGTCGAAAAGAGCCTGCACCTCCGGGTGAGCGCACAGGATGGCGGAGAGGGCCTCCTTTGGCGCCTCGATCAGAACCGAAAGCCGCAGCGGGGTGTGAACGGGACCGTCACCGTCATGGAGTGCCTGCCAAGGCAGGCCTGCGCGCAGGCGACCGCCATTGCCTTCAAGCACACCGATGCCGCCGACCACATTGTGGATCAGCTTGTTTCCGCCGCCGAAAACGTCCGGAGCGACGGCGGAGCCGTAATACTGCAGGCTGATCCAGCTGGCCACGACGACCGGGGCGGTCAGGATCAGCTCCAGTGTCTTGAACCCGGTGTCGGTCTTCCAGTCGTAGCTGTGCAGAAAGGCGCGTCCTTGGAGATCCGCCGAGGATGTCACGTTTCTCGGAGCGGCGATAAAGGCCGCGCAGCCGGCCAGTCCCCATTCCGGCCGGACTTCCGACCAGTTGAGCGCCCGGAAAGAAACGGACGCTGCATCGGCGCCCGGCAGACGGACGGCCCGTTCGGCCCGCGCCTGGTGACCGGCCCGCTTCAGCCATGTCTTCAGATTGCCGATGTCGCCGCCGCCGACATCGTTGTCGGCGTCAAAAAGCGTTATCTCATCCGTCGTCGTATCGTGCAGACCCGCAACGAAGCAGGTATCGGAGGGGACCTCGATGCCGTGCTTCCCAAGCCCGGCGCGTGCCTCCGGATCATTGAGCAGTGCGGCAAGCAGGCGGGCCGACACCTCGCCGGAATGGCCGCCGCAGGCGCCGCAATGATAGGCGCTTTCATGCGGGTTGTTGGTCACATGGGCGCCATGGCCGACTAGAAGGACAATCGGCGCATGGCCCTGGGTGAGGCCCATGGCCTTCAGGACCGTCGCGGCCGTTTCCGCCTTCGTCTGCGCGCTCAGGTCCGGATCGAGACGCGGCGCGAACGAGGCCCGTGTTTTTTTGCCGGACAAACCAAAAGCGTCCCGGATGAGTTTCAGCCCGTAGAACGGCCCGGCTGCCTCGACAAAGGCAAAGGAGGAAACTGCGGCCTGGCGGAACCGGTCCAGCGCCCGAACCGCCCGTTTGCCGATGCGGGTCGCATGCTCCTTGCCGGCCGCGCACCGGCTGGTCGACGACAGGCCGGGTTTCAGCAAGACGGGCAGATGGTTTTCGACCACGTCCGAGCCATGGTCCGTATGAGCGACAGGCAGACCGAAGAACCCGGCGAACCCGAGGGTTTCGATCGTCGGGCTCTGGCTTTCCAGCGCGCGCCGGATGACTTCCGAGCGAACGTCGATGCAAAAGGCCGCCTGGATGGCGGGACGTTCCTCCCGATGGGGCGACGCGCTCAGTTTTCGGCCGAGGTCCCGTTGGAAGGCCCGTTCGGCTGCCTCCTGCAATAGGACTTCAACCACATGATCGAGCGATGGGGCGAGGAGTGCCTCGTGCCTGGCGACCGTGTCATGCCAGCTTTCGCCGATCTCAGGAACATGGGCCAGCAGGGCCTCCTCCCAGATCAGGCGGATCGCCAGAAGATCGGCAAGCGTGCTGTCGGTCTTGCCGTCCAGTTCGGCCTGCCACAGGAGCCAGCGGGCGTGCTGCGCCCATCCGCCGAGATCCATGAGCAGCCGGTGGAACAGGGTCTCGGCCGCCTCAAGACTGACGCCGAGCCGTTCTGTCGCCCTCAGGACCGCCTGTTCGGATGTGTCCGGGGTGGAGGCCACATGCGCGCAGAAGCCCGAAAGCCCGGCAATTTCGGGCGTCAGATCACAGCTCGCCCACGACCTCCAGGCGGAATAGGCGTTTACGCCCGGTTTTGGCGCCCAGAGGGCCTGTCCCCGATCGAAGAAACCTGCGGCCCAAAGACCAACCGATTTCTCTATGACGGAAGGCCAGTCGATTCCCGTGGACGACACGGCCAGATCTGCGACCGTCGGCAAGGCCTCTGGTTTGGGAGCCTCCCGAACCGCCAGTTCCTTGAGCCGATCGAGGCTCGACGGCTTTAGCGGCGACGGGTGCGCCTCGAGGGCTGCTTTCAGGTCCGCGTCGGTGATGTGGCCTGCAGCGATATCCGCGGCATAGGATGTCCGGGGCCGCACAATGCCGGCGCCTGCGACGCGCGCGATCCGGGCCGACGCGGTCGCAAGGTCTTCGCCGGTCTGGCCGAGAAACGGATTGACCGCAACCGTCGCATCGAGCGGGAAGGCCGGAGGGATGGCCCGAATGGCCGCTGCGGCGGCGTCGAGAAGGCCGGATATCCGTGCCGCTTCGAACTGGGTGTGTTTGATGAACATCGTACGTCCCTCGTCTTATCTGGATTTGGCGACCCGGTATCCGCCGATGAGGCGGTCAAGGAGCGCATTGAGGTAAAGTCCGTTCGCCACATGCACCCGCAGGCCGGCGGTCGCCGGATGGTGGGCCCACAGCGGAAACAGGGATTGGGCGAAGGCGACCAGGCCGAAGGAGAAGACGGTCAGCACGATCAGCGCCCATTCGAGCGGTCCTGCGACCGGCGTTTCGGGCAGGGCCGCACCCCAGATCCGGTGGGCCACCTGCTGAAACGTGAAATAGGCCAGCGCGACGGCGCCTGCGGAAACGGACGTGCGGTAGGTCAGGTCGGCAGGGGCCGTATCCGCAAGGCCTTGCGCCACGAGATAGGCCACACCGAAAACAAGCACGGCGCCGAGGGCGAGGGCCTGCGGTGTCTTGGGACCGACGACGACGGAAAAGGCGACCGAAACCGCGGCGTAAAGAACCAGGGCAATTGCGAAGGACTTCGCCACATTGGCCAGGCTGGGCACGGCGATCGGGCCGGGTCTGCGCAGGCCGGCGACGGCTTCCACGGCGCCGCCGGACGACAGGAAGGCATGGGCCTTGTAGAGCGAGTGGGCAACGATATGCAGCAGCGCAAGCGGCCACAGGCCAAGCCCGCACTGGAGCAGCATGAACCCCATCTGGGAGATCGTGGACCAGGCGAGCGCGGTCTTGACCGCGCTCTGGGTCAGCATCACCACGGCGCCGAAAAGAGCGGTCAGACCGCCGATGGCGACGAGCGTGCCCATTGCGCCCGGGCTCGCCTGGACGAGATCCGCCGTCCGGATTAGCAGGAAGCCGCCCGCATTGATGATGCCGGCGTGTAAAAGGGCGGAGACCGGCGTCGGCGCTTCCATGACCTCCGTCAGCCAGCCGTGCAGCGGGAACGCCGCTGTTTTCAACACGGCAGCGAGCACGAGAAAGACGACCGCCAGATGCACGGGAAGCGTGAGGTGAGGTCCGGCGAGCTCGACCAGCCGGTTGAATTCCCCTGTGCCCAAAGCTGCCGCGAACAGGGCCGTGCTGACGGCGAGGGCAATATTGCCGGCATGCCACACGAGCGCGAATTTGGTCGATGCCCGCTTTGCGGCGGCCCGCTCGGGATAAAACAGAAGCAGCCTGCGCACGCAAAGCCCGATGCTGACGAACCCGAGCACCAGAACCATCATGCTTCCCGACTGGACCAGGACCAGGACGGCGGCCAGAGCGGCAAGCATCAATCCGTGAAACGCGCCTTCCCGTGCTTCGCCGTCGAGGTAACTGCGGGAATAGCGCAGGACGATCCAGCCGATGAACGCGACCAGCATCGTCATTGTCGCGCTGATCGCATCGAGGCGGAAGACGAGCGGGAAAGGACCCTCGAACAGGGAAAGGCGGACAGGCCCCGCGACGAGCAGTTGCACCGTTCCGGCTGCCGCAAGCACCAGCGCCACAAGCGCGGCCCCTTCGGACAGCCGTGGCAGGACGGCGGGACGACGGCCGCTGCGAACCGCGGCGAATGACGATGTAGCCAGAAGCACGACAGGCGCCAGAAGGGCCAGAGGGATGAGCTGGGGGATGAGCTGGGGCATGAGGGACGACATGGGAAAGCCTTGCTGTCGGTTCGTGGGTCGCCGTGGATATACCGCCTCGCTTTTATCTATAAAAATACATATTATCTTCGATATCGTTCTATATTTTGGAAGAGTGGATGTGCTGAACCTTCATCACCTGAGACTGTTCCGCGCGGTCGCCCGCGACAGCACGCTGACCGGCGCGGCGCGCACGCTGAACCTGTCCCAGTCGGCGCTGTCCTCGCAGATCAAGACGCTGGAAGCCTCGCTCGGCCACGATCTCTTCGAACGCAGGGGGCGCGGGCTGGCTCTCACGGAAGCCGGCCGGATCGCCCTCGACCATGCCGAGGCGATCTTTCGCACCGCGGACGACCTGACGGCGACATTGCGCAACGCGGGCACCGGGCGCAAGGCGCTCAGGGTCGGGGCGCTCGCAACGCTTTCGCGGAACTTCCAGATCGGTTTCCTGGAACCGCTGATCGGACGCTCCGATGTGGAAGTGGTTCTCCGCTCCGGGGCGCAGGCGGACCTGCTGCGGGCGCTGGAAGCGCTTTCGGTCGACGTTGTCCTGACGAACCTCGTCCCGGCCCGGGATGCATCGAGCCCCTATCTCGTTCACTCCCTTTCCGAACAACCGGTCAGCCTGATCGGTCTGCCGTCAGCCGCCGGATCGGCGGGCCGGCCCCTTGCCGACCTGCTCGCCGACGAACCGCTGATCCTGCCGACGCCGGAGTCCGCCTTGCGGGCGTCCTTCGATGCACTCGTGGAGCAAATGGGCATTCCTGCGAAAATTGCAGCGGAAGCCGACGACATGGCCATGCTCCGCCTCCTGGCCCGCGCCGGCGCCGGCATTGCCGTCATTCCCCCGATTGTCGTCAGAGACGAGCTGTCGACGGGAATGCTCGTCGAACTGGGACGGCTCGAGGGCATCAAGGAGGAGTTCTTCGCCGTGACCCTGCACCGGCGTTTTCCGAATCCGCTCGTGGCGGAGCTTTTGCAGACGTTCAGGAACAGGGGGGATTGAGGGGAGTATACCGGTCCATCAAGGCAAATCCGGATCCGAACTCCTGATGGAGACCCATGCCGACGACTTCGACAAGTACCTGCGCTTTCAGCTCGTCGCACTGTCCTATCGCGGCGATATCGCGGCGCAAGAACACCGCCTCCTGCTGGAACACGCGCTGGAGCGCAACGCGGCCTAAGCCTGCGAGGTCCTTGCCCGCCACATCAAGGGTGGTGTGGAGCATGCCCTGGCGACGGCGACGATTTGCTGAGGGGCGTTCTTTTCCTTTCCAGAAAATGCTCGAAATATCATTCCCTGGGATCAAACATCTAACGACAAGCGGGCTGCCTTGTTGTTGATGACATCCGCCGTTGAACCAAACCGGATGCGGTAGGGGACTGGTCTCACTGCTCCGGTCATTTCAAGAAAATCGTCGAAAACCGGATGTCTGCAATCTTCAAGGCCTGCACGATGCGCTGTGTCTGCATCACAACCATGATGCTCGGACTGTGACCGAGCAATTCTCCCTCCACCGCCAGGAGGCTCACCTGGGCGGTTCATAAAATTACAATTTTAGGTTAAATTTTCGAGTTTTCAGAGTATAATTTAATTTTTTGGGGGATTTCAGAATGCAGATTTTATCCATATTCTTGTCTTCATTAGGTTTATTCGCGGTCGCACGGCTATTCTTTCTGCCTTTGGTCCGCCGTTTAGCGGCGCCGGGGGGCGAGATACATAAACGTCCGGGCCGTGTAGCTCTTCTTGCCGCAACTGAAACGCTGGCGAACCTGCTTTTCTGGTTCACGCTGTCGGCCGGAGTGACCTGGGCCGCGCTGGCGGTGCTGGCGAGGCAGAACCCCGTCGACCTCGCCCACGCCGAGGCGGCCCTGGAAAACGTCCGTGCGTGGTCTTCCCTGCTGGAACGGGTGAGCGGCCACCTGGGCCTGTTTGCGGCCGCAGCCGCGGCGCTCGGCCTGCTGTGGTGGAGTTACAAGCGAACGAAGCGCGTCGCCCAGCAAGAGATTGCCGCTCGTCTCGACGCGGCGATGGCCGCCTTGCAGCAACAGGCCGAGACGGAGGAATTGCCGGCGCTTCCGCCCGACGACCGCATGAAGGTCGTTGCCGCGCAGATGGACGAGTTGCGCAGCAGGCTCGACGGACTGATCGCGGCGAAGGGCGAGCAGGAAGAGATCATCGAAACCGGCATGCACCTCTTCAAGATGGAACAACTGCACCATCAGCTTGACCTCCTGCGCCGCGCCGAAGGCGAAATCGGGGCAGCGCTTCAGGCGGAACAGGCGAACGAGGCACCGTCCGGCCGCCTGCGCACGTTCTTCGTCTCGCAAGGGTTCCACGACACGCTCGGGAATGCGGGAAAGGTTCTGGCAATCTGCTGCCTGATGGCGGTCATCCCGGCTTCACTGGTGCTGACCGGACCGCTGGCGCTCGACCGGCTTGACCGGAAGCGCATCGCACTCATGGCCGATACCCGGAGTTTCGAGTTCGCCGTCGCACGCGGGGAAATCAATCAGGCCTGGGACGAAGCAACGCAACCGACCGATGAAGCGACGCCTGAGACCGTATCGCTCGATGAAGACGACGAACAGGCGGCCTCCGATCTTGCTCAGGCATTCGAATCCCGGTTCGTTCCGGACGCGCTGGTCAGGAGTGCAGCCCGCGCCGGCGGACAAGGCGCGATCCGGGCCTATGGCAGGGAACAGGCGCGACGCGCCATCCTGAGCAGTGCGGCCTCCCGTTCACAGACGCTCACCGTGGACCATATGCCCTCCGCTCCCGCGAGTGCTCTCGACCAGCAGACCGATGCTCTCCTCGAGCGCTCTGCCAAGGCCGGGAACGGCCCCCGGACGCCACTGGGTCGCCAGGTCCAGGCGGAGGCCCGGGATCTCGCCAGGCGCAATCCGGGCCTCTGGAAAAGGGTGAAGGCCCGTCTTCGCACCTACCAGGCCTCCTTCGGCGCGGTTGCACCTCCCCAGCGCCTGCAGGCGATCATCGTCAACCAGGCGATCGGAGACGTGCTCGGCAACGCCGGTACGCCGAACAGCTTCTGGGGCGAACAGGCCCGGCGCTTCGGCGCGAACGTTTCGGCAGATGCAGCCAGCGCCTACTCCGAAGCAAGCGCACGCGGCTTCCTCACCGACTTCGCAAGGACCGGGGATCTCGACGGTGCGGCAGCCCGCACCTCTGCGCGCACGGTTAAGGCCATCCCGGCCGCAAATGTCGAGGGTCTGCGCCGGCTCTCCGGGATCGTGCCGACATCGGACGCCATCTCCACGCGGCTCTCCGACGGGCGAGCGATCCTCGATGCGCGCACCCTGCCGGTTTCGGATGCAGCCGCGGCCAGAGCGACGGCCCGCGCGGCCCGTTTTTCGGGACAAAACGTCAGCGCCGCGGCCACCCTTGTGGAATTCTCCGACTACTTTCCCGGATACGAGGGACAGGAACTCGAAACCCGCCGCGCCCGCACCGCGCGCGCCCTGAAACTCGACGGCGCGCCGCCGGCGCGCCTGCATGCCACCCAGGCCGTACTGCGCCAGTCCCGTGTGGCGGCCCGCCGGGCTGTCTCCTTTGGCCGGCTGCGGGGTTTCTCGCGCATCGGTGGCGTTCTGATCGGACAGAATGCGGAGAAAGGCGGGCAACTGCGCGTGGACCGTTTCGACTGGACCCTCGAAAGGCGGGAATTCCGTTTCCGATTGGCCGTCGCAGGCGAACCCGTCAGGAGCTTTGGCCCGTTCGATCCGGCGATCGTTCATCTTGCCCTGGCCTATGCCGCCGACAAGCGCCCCACGACGGTGACCATGGTCACCGCCCCGCCTCTGTGGGACCTGCGCATCCTGCATCATCCCGCCCTTGTCGATACGGGCCTCGGCTGCCGCGCAAGACGGCTCGATCAGTTTGCCGACGAGGTGACAAATCGCGTTGAAAGCCTGCAGGAGCTGCGCGAAATCGAAACCCTGCATGCCGAAGGCGAAATAGCCCTCTACAACCTGGTGCGGAACATCCAGGTCGTTAAGGTCGCCGCGACCGAGGCCGGAAAGTCCTTTATCTCCGTGAATCAAGCGGAGCCGCTTGTCGAGGACGCGGCCCGGGCGAAGCCCGACAAACGGGAAACGCTGGCTGCAGGGATCCGCCTTTCGGACAGGGGGGCGCCACTGGTCATCGCCTCAAAACCCGCCTATTTCGACACGCAGATCACCGCCCTGGTCGACGAATGCCGAAAAAAAGCCAACGATCTGACCGCATTCACAGGTTGCGCCTCGGAGGCCGCAACCAGAGCGGCAACGGAGACATTGAATCGGGGGCAGCAATGGCTCGCCCCACCTGTGGAATTCCAGACCTGGAGCGGCGTTCGCGAGAATGACTATCGAGTGGCTGCAGATCTCGATTTCCTGACGGGCCAAGGCGAGGACGCACTGGGTCCGCTTCGCTTCATGGTGCAGGTGGCGATATCGAGTCCCGCCTATTTCGCCGACCCGAGCAAGGCCTGGTTCGATCCCGGGAACCTGGCACCCGAGGAATACGCCGATCCCGAGCCGTGGGAGCTTGCCGAAACCGCCCCGCGGTTGAATAAGGAAATCGTGAACCTGATTTCGCAGTCTTCAAAGCACGCAGAGATCTACGCGGATATGGTGGCCTTCACCCGGTTGCAGCGGTTCTTCCGCAATGCTCTTGACGGCGCGATGTCGGAAAGCTTTCCTCTGGAGGAACTCCCGAAAATCGCGGCCGCAACGCTTCCTGCGGTCAACGCGAAGGCGCCCACTTTGCGGTGGAACGTGAGGCCGGGCCAGGTCGAGGCGGCGATGAAGAAGCTGCTCGCTGAAGCTTCGAGCGCCGACAATCCTTCCCCGGGCGTTGCAACGCGCGCATGCCTGGACCTGGCCGGGCGTAACGATGCGGCCGGAATTCGGCCCGAGCAATGGCACGCGGCCTGCGGCACCGAGATATTGAGCGAAGAACATTCCAAGGAGACTGTCGACAGGATCGCCTATCTCAATGAGCTCAGGGATATGCGCTTCGACCTCGATCTCCCGCGCGACGAGGCACTGGCAGCGCGGTATTACGCGTCGGGCTGCCCACGCCCCTAGGTGTGAAGTCAAGAAAGGTTGTTCACTCGCATCGAAGGCCTGAGACTGGTTGGTGACCCAACCTAACCAGTCTCGGGATCGATGGAATGAACAACCCGTTTGTCGAATCGGGTTGCACAGCGCCGAAAGTCCTTGAGACGGCAAAACTGCCCTCGACCGGATTATGGATCTTCTGGGTTTCGCGGTCGTATCTGTAGGTGTTTGCGTGTCGGGTTTGGCGGGATTACGGCTTCACGGCTACCGCAACATTCGTTACTCCAGCCCGTGCCGAACTCCGAGACAGCGGCGCTGATTGGTATCAAGAACAATACCCCCTTGAGGCAGGCTTGGCGCAACGTCCGCCTTCAGGAACCTGGTCGGCAAACGCGAATGACCGAAATGCGGAGGCGAAGCGCACATAGGAGTTAGCGTCAACGCCCGCCGGTTTTCGGTCCAATCCCCAGTTCTGTCACACTTCCTGGAGTCCAACCCGCCTCAAGTTCCCTTGAATCCGTTCCCCCTCACGACGCATCCAGAATCGCATCCAGCAGCCCCGGAAAACGCCGGTTGAGTTCTTCCCGGCGCAGGGAGAGAAGACGGCCGCGGCCTTTCGGTTCGTTACGGATGACGCCGGCTTCGCGCAGGACCTTCATCTGGTGGGATTTCGTCGATTTCGGCAGGGAGGGGTCCTGCAGGTGGCAGCGGGCCGCCTCCAGCGGCGCGTCCCTCAACTGCCGGACCAGCTCAAGCCGGGCAGGATCGCTCAGCGCGAAAAGAACCTTTGAAAGGTCTATTTCGTCTTCCCGCGGATGCTCCAGCGGATCGGGTGCGGATTTTTCCATCTTGCTCACGGTTCGAATATAGTTGAACCTTCCTCGGGAAGGAACTATGTAATAGTTCGAATATTTTCGAACCAATGAGGCGTGTCCCATGTCATATGCCGTATCCGCCGCCATGCCGCAGAGCCGGACCGGCTTTCTGGTCACAACCCTCGGCTCGCTGGCGATGATGGCGAGCGCCAGTGCGCCGTCGCCCTTCTATCGGGTGCTGCGCGCCGAGATCGGGTTTTCGCCCGCGCTTATGACCGTCGTCTTCGCGGTCTACGCGCTGGCGCTGCTCACCGCGCTCCTGGTGGCGGGCTCCGCGTCCGACCATGTCGGGCGGCGGCCGGTCCTGAGCCTGGGCTTCGCGCTGCTCGCACTTGCCCTTTATGTCTTCGATCAGGCGACGACCGTGTCCGGGCTGATCATTGCCCGCATCCTGCAGGGGGCCGCCTGCGGCCTGCTGGTCTCCACACTGCCTGCCACGATCACCGACTTCGAGCCGCGCTCCCGGCCGGGACTGGCGGCGGTGATCAACACCGTCGTTCCGCTCCTGGGGCTGGCGCTCGGGGCGCTTGTCTCCGGTTTTTTCCTCGATCTGTCGGCAACGCCCCAGGCTTACGTCTTCGGCGGGTTCGTGGCGGTCAGCGTCGTCTTTGCCCTGGCGATCTGGCTGTTTCCGGAAACGGCCCCACGTCATGCCGGCTTTCTGGCATCGCTTAAGCCCCGGGTCGGCGTGCCATCAAGCTCCCGCAAGGTGTTCTGGAGCAGCGCACCGGCGCTCTTCGCCAGCTGGGCGACCGGCGGCCTCTACCTGTCGCTCGGCGCATCGATCGTGGCGCAGGTGTTCGCCATCCGCTCCGCCATACCCCAGGGGCTGGTAATCACGCTGCTTGCGGGCATGGGCGCGCTCGCCTGCCTCGTTGCCCAGAAGCGCTCGGGCCATGGCGTCATCCTCTACGGCACACTGGTCATGAGCCTGGGCACGGCCATTTGCCTCGTCGCGCTTTGGGTTGGCAGCCTGCCTCTCTACCTGGCCGCGCTGGCCTTCGCCGGCACCGGCTTCGGCACCTGTTTCTACGGCGTGCTTAAAACGGTCGTGCCGACGGCGGCGCCCGACGCGCGGGCGGAGCTCTTCGCGTCGATCTTCACGCTCAGCTATCTCTCCTTCAGCGTGCCCTCCGTCATCGCTGGGGTTCTCGTCCCGATCATCGGGCTGAAGGTAACCGTGACGCTCTACGGCGCGGTCGTCATCGCGGGCGCGGGCACGGCCGGCTTTCTGCGCTGGCGCAGGGGCGGCGACTGAGGGCGGTGTGGTCGCGCGCGTCACCGGCTAGCGGCGACCAAAGCGAAATCCAAGCTTGGAGACGCTATATCTTCAGCCTTCTAAATATTTCAAATAAAAAGAGAGAGCAAAACAGGATGAAATTAATAATTGAAAACTCCGAAAGGCCGTCAGTTTGTCCCAAGGCCAGAAATGGTCCACCGAATGCTAAAATAATAGTAGGGAAACCAATGAAGGAGGTCGCCATATCCTCGAGATGCTCTTTATCCATGGGATAGAGAGACTTGTCAGGGTCGTGTGTTTGGAAATTGAACAAATTCGCTGCTTTTATATCGTTCTTGTGATTTAAAACAAATATTCTATAGCTAAAAATTATAATAATCGAAATTAACAGGATTATATCTCTTGTGTCGTTTTTGGAATAAAAATTATAAATCAGATAAGCATTAAGAATTGTAATTGTTAGATAAAATATTGCCTTGAGAATCCATGCAGGCTTCAATTTCTTTATCCTGTATATTTGTCTTTAATCGTTGAGAATTTCATCTTTTCAGAGTTTGGGCCTGCGTTCAGCAGTGCGGGTTGAAGGCGACGTTACCACTCTACAGCGTTGCAGTCATCGCGGAAGCGTTGACGGCCGGGTTGCTGCGCTGGCGGAAAGGCGGAGTCTGAGGATTGCCCGCAGGAACGGCGATGATTTCCGTGCAGATTCAGGCATGGATTACGTCCCGTTTCCGACCATTAAGGATGCGTTGAGCGGGCAGTCGCGGGTGCTATCATATCTTCATGGCAGCGATCCGTATTCTCTTGGTCGACGACCACCCGATCGTGCGGGAGGGGTATCTGCGTCTGCTGGAACGGCAGCCGGGCCTGTCGGTCGTGGCCGAAGCCGGCGATGGCGAGGCCGCCGTCGCCGCATTCCTGGACCATGGTCCCGATATCGTCCTGATGGACCTCTCCATGCCCGGCACGGGCGGGCTGGAAGCCGTGAAAGCCATTCTCTCTCACGATCCCGCCGCCCGGATTGTCATCGTTTCCATGCACCAGGGCGCCTTTTTCGCGCAAAAGGCCATGGCGGCGGGCGCACGGGGCTTCGTCTCCAAAAGCAGTCCCCCGGAAGAACTGGTCGCCACGATTGCCAGGGTCATGGCCGGGCGCAGGGCGCTGTCGTCCGATATGGCGCAGGAGATTGCCCAGACCTCGTTCGGCAGCGACGATATCGCGGCCCTGACGCCGCGCGAGCTGGACATTCTGCAGCTTCTGGCAGGCGGCATGAGCGGACGGGCGATCGCCCGCAATCTCGGCCTCTCGGCCAAGACGGTGCAAAACAACCTGTCCCAGGTCCGGGCCAAGCTCAATGCGTCCGGCGACGCCGATCTCGTGCTCAAGGCGCAGCGGGCCGGGCTGGCGCAGTCGGGCTGATGCGCGGCCTTCTGCCCCAGCTTGTGTTGCGCGTGCTCGCCGCGGGGCTGGCGACGGTTCTCCTCGGGGCGGCATGGGTGTTGTGGGCAACGGCGGACGCCGCCCGGGAGGATGCGCGCATCACCGCCGAGCGTGTTGCGCAGGCAATCGCGGCACGGCCCGATTTCATAGGTCTTGCGTTCGGGGGCGTGGCGCCGGTGCCGGCCTTTCTCGACTGGCAGGGCTTTCCCAGGTGGACGCTGATCGCGCCTGGCATCTGCGTCGAGTTCGGTGCCGACGGTCGGCCCGACCATCGCCGCTGCGGCTCCTACGTTGCTGCCGATACCGCCCCGCCGTCCTGGTTCGGGAAGCTTGCGGAAGCGATCGGACTGGTTCCGGACCCGATTACCCGGCCCGTCCGGACACGCTACGCGTCCAATGCCCGTGTCACCGCCTACGCCGATCCGAAGGTCATCATCGCCCGCGCCTGGGACCGGACCGGCGATCTGATGCGGCTGGCGCTGGGCATGGCGGTCGGCGGCGCGCTCCTGACCGGCCTGCTGGTCGGGCGTCTCCTGTTTCCCTTCCGGACGATCCTCAGCGGCATCGAGCGTCTGCAGAGCGGCGATTTCGCCGCCCGCCAGCCCCGGCAGAAGGTGACCGAATTCGATCGGCTGGGCCTTGCGCTGAACGACACCGCCAGGGCCTTGCAGGAAGCCCGCGATACCCGGACCGACCTGACACGGCGGCTGTTCACGGTTCAGGAAAGCGAACGCCGCGCCCTTGCGCGCGAGCTGCATGACGAATTCGGCCAGTGCCTGACGGCGACCCGTGCCCTGGCCACGGCGGTAGCGCAATCCGGCGAAACGACCGCCCGGGACGGCGCCCGGATCGCCGAAATTTCCGGTCAGATGATGCAAAGCCTGCGGGACGAGCTTTCCCGTCTCCGTCCGCCGGACCTCGACGAACTTGGGCTCGATGCAGCACTCCAGCGCCTGGTCGCGGGCTGGCGCGGCCGACTGCCGTCCGTGCGCTTCCTGCTGGAATTGTCCGGGGATCCGGACACCGTTTCCGATGACCTCGCTCTCAGCCTTTATCGCATCATCCAGGAGTGCCTGACGAATGCGATCCGGCACGGCGCTCCCAAAACCGTGCGTGTCCGGCTCGATGTCGGCGCGGAAATCGCGCTGACCGTTGCCGATGACGGCGGGGCGCGGGACGATGCGCCGGTCGGCAACGGCTACGGGCTGCTCGGCATCCGCGAACGGGTCAACGCGCTCGGCGGCAGCTTCGACCTGACCCCGGCAGACGGCGGCATGTGCGCCGGCGTCCGACTGCCGAACTGAACCGGGAAATCTTCCCGGACCGCTCGGGAAGACGTCTCTGGCGCGGATCTGCAGAGTGGCCCATCCTTGTTTCCCGGAGGAGGAAGCGCATGGACGATATCAGTCATCCGATTGTGCGTTTGGAAGCGGAGGTTTCCGCGGGCCTGATCGGGCATCAGGACATGGTCGAACGCCTGTTGATCGCCCTGCTGGTCGGCGGTCACGTCCTGATCGAGGGGCCGCCCGGCGTTGCCAAGACCCGCACAGTCAAACTTCTGGCAAGGCACTTGCCCGGCAGCCATGGCCGTATCCAGTGCACGCCGGATCTGCTGCCTGCCGATCTGACCGGGACGCAGGTTTACCGTCCCGAAACCGGCGCATTCGACTTCATCCCGGGACCTCTGTTTCACTCCCTGGTGCTGGTCGACGAGATCAACCGGGCGCCGCCCAAGGTGCAGTCGGCGCTGCTTGAAGCCATGGCCGAACGCCAGGTGACCACATCCGGCGTGACCCGTGCCTTGCCGGATCCCTTCATGGTCGTCGCCACCCAGAACCCCATCGAGCATGAGGGCACCTTCCCGCTGCCGGAGGCGCAGATGGACCGGTTTCTTCTGCATCTCTCGCTCGGGCTTCCGCAGGCGGAGCACGAGCGCGCGATCCTTGATCTGGTCGAAGCCGAAGAGATCGCCCGGTCCGCGGCCCCGGCGGCGCCGATGTCCGGCGAGGAGCTTCGTCTTGCTCAGGAGGAAGTGGCGCGGGTTCATCTCGCGCCGGCCCTGAAGGACTTCATGGTGCGCCTCGTCATGGCTTCACGCCCAGGCGGGGCCGTCGCCGACTGGGTCGAACATCCGGTCTCGCCGCGCGGCACGCTGGCCCTGGCTGCCTCGGTTCGGGCCCGCGCCTGGCTGAAGGGGCGCGACTACGGTCTACCGGAAGATGCCCAGGCGCTGGCGGGCGATGTACTCTCCCATCGTCTGGTCCCGAGTTGGGCCGCTGTCAGCGAAGGACGGACGGGCCGCAGCCTTGTGGAGGAAATCCTGCGGACGGTCGAGCCATGGTGAGCAGCGTCCTGGATCGTCCCGGTATCCGGCTCAGCGCGCGAGAACTGCTGGCGCTGCGCAACGAACCGCGCCCGCCGAACGGACACCGCCCGGCCAGCCGCAGACCCGGCGTCGTTTCCGCCCGGCTGCCCGGCTCGGGCATGGACCTGCGGGAGATCCGCGCCTTTTCGGAAGGCGACGACACGCGGCGGATCGATCCGGCCGCAAGCGCCCGCACGGGAACTCTGCATGTGCGCAGTTTCCACGAGGACAGGGACGATGCCGTTCTGCTGATTGCCGATTTTCGCCCGGAAATGCTGTGGGGAACCGGGGCAGCGCTGCGCTCTGTCCGGGCGGCAAGGCTCCTGGCCCGACGCGGCTGGGACGCCGTCGCGCGCGGGGCGTCCGTCGCCGGGATGAGCATCGGCTCCGCCGGCATCGCGGCGCTGTCGGCCCGGACAGGCGTCCGGCAGTTCGGCCTGATTGCGGAAATGCTGGCACAAGAACATGACCGGGCGCTGGAGGACCGCTCGTCCCCACCTTCGCTTGCGGCGGCCCTGGTCCAGGCCGCAAGACTTGCCCCTCACGGCGCCAAGGTGTGGCTTGCCACCGGTCCTGAGGGGATCTTGGCCGGGGATGAGCAGGCGCTCGCCCGCCTGGCGCGCAGGCGGCAGGTGACACTGCTTTGCCCGCTCGATCCGATGGAGGTTTTCCCGCCCGGTTCCGCACTGCCGATTTGCTCCGGCGGCGCCAGCCGGATTGCGCGGCTGCGCCCGTTCGAACCGGGGCCGCTGGTCTCCCGAATGCGGGGCCTGAACGTCACGGTCGAGGTGCTGGCCGATGACGCAGGCTGAGCTCATTGCCGCCTTGCCGGACGGCCGCCTGCCGCCGGACCTGATGACGCTCGGTCCGTCCGACCTGCTGCTGGCTTTCGGCGTGGGACTGATCGTTTCCGCCCTCCTGTCGATGCTTCTTGCCCCTTTCGTCAGGCGCCGTCCGTCGCGCAAGGCTTTGATCCGCGCCACCCGTGGCCTCCCGCCTGAAGAACGGCTGCTTGCCATTGCGAAAATCGTCGGCCGCCTGCCGGAAGAGCTGCGCCCTGCCGCTTATCGCAGGGCGGCCTTGCCGGACGACAGGACCGTCGAACGTATCGCCCTGAAAGCGAGGCCGAAACGCAAATGAGCCCATTCAGATGCAACTCGCTCTAGCCTTTCCCTGGATCCTTCTCCTCCTGCCGTTGCCCTTGCTGGTTTCCCGTTTCGCGGCAACGAGCAAGAGCGTCCGGGCGGCGTTGACGGTTCCAGCCGGGGCCTTTGCGGCGGCCGAGGCGGCGACGCACCGTGGCGACCGCGTCGGGCAGGCCTTGTCGCTTTGTGCATGGAGCGCTCTGGTTCTCGCACTCGCCGGACCGCGTGTTTCCGAGACGACCGATATCGTGCCGTTTTCCGGGCGGGAGATCATTCTCGCCCTCGATCTCTCCGGCAGCATGGTCAAGGAAGACTTCGTGCTCGACGGCAAGCCCCTGTCCAGACTGGATGCGGTCAAGCGCGTGGCCTCCGGCTTTGTCGCGGCCCGTAAAGGCGACAGGATCGCCCTGGTGGTTTTCGGCGAACGGCCCTATGTGGCGCAACCGCCGACGTTTGACGTTGGCTCGGTCGCACGCTCCATCGAAACCGCGCAGATCGGCATCTCGGGCAGGGCGACGGCGATCGCGGACGGGCTCGGCCTTTCGGTCAAGCGGCTGGAAGAAAGCAACGCAGCGACCAAGGTGATTGTGCTTCTGTCGGACGGCGTCGACACGTCCGGCAAGGTGCCTGCGACCGATGTCGCCCGGCTGGCGGCGCGCCACGGTATTCGCGTGCACACCATCGCGCTCGGTCCCGACGATCTGGAACATCGGCCGCAATCCCGCGATGCCGTCGATGCCGCAACCCTGAGAGCCATTGCGGAAATCGGCAAAGGCACCAGCTTCCGGGTCCGCACCATGACCGACCTTGAAGCGATGGCCGCAACCCTGGACCGGCTGGAGCCGAGCCCGATGCAGCGGCCGCCGTTGCGGTATTGGCGCCCGCTCTGGATCTGGCCGGCGGGCGTTGCGTTCGGTTTGCTCATTTCCCTGGCGTTGCGGAGGCAGGGATGAGCGAGCTGACATTGTTACGGCCCTGGTGGATTGCAGCATTGCCGGTGCTTGTGCTTTTGGCGGCGTGGAGCTGGCGACGCGGGCCGGATGCGGGCGGCTGGCAGGAGGTTATGCCCGGGCGGATGCTTGCGGCGATGCGGACGCTTGGCCATTTGCGAGGGGTAAGCAGACAGTTCGGCGTCACCTCGTTCATCGCCGCCGGATTGATCGCGCTCGGCCTTGCCGGACCGGCTCTCCCGCGGTCCGACGCGCCGGTCCTGGCCGGAAGCGGCGCGATCCTGATCGCGATCGACATGTCGCCCTCGGTCGCCGAAAGTCCGGCTCTT
The DNA here is from genome assembly GCF_014692675.1 of Roseibium aggregatum. Taxonomy (GTDB): domain Bacteria; phylum Pseudomonadota; class Alphaproteobacteria; order Rhizobiales; family Stappiaceae; genus Roseibium; species Roseibium aggregatum_C. Next base: position 50,472 of record NZ_JABFCZ010000016.1, read on the forward strand.
GCCGATGCGCAAGCTGCGGCGGCACAGGTGCTTGCCGCCGCCAACGGCCGGCCGGTCGGTCTGATCCTGTTTGCCGGCGAGGCCTATGACGTCGCTGCCCCGACAGCGGATCCGGCAACCCTGGAGACCCAGATCGCGGTGCTCGGGCCTGACACCATGCCGGACAAGGGCAGCCGCCCGGCCGCCGCCTTCGCGCTTGCCCGGGACATGCTGTCAGGTGTTTCCGATGCGGATCTGGTGCTGATCTCCGACGGCGGCGGGCTTTCCGCCGACGCGGTCGCCGAGGCGGAACGGCTGACCGGCGCAGGCATCCGCCTGCTGGTCCTGACGCTGGACGATGCGGCCGGTGGCCCTGTGAAAAAGAACGCCTTTTCGGTCCTCGAGCCCCTTTCTGTATCCGCACCCGCCCAGGCGCCGGGCCCGGTGCTCGGCGCCGTGTCTCATAACGCGAAGCTTCGCCGCGACGGTGCATTGACCGCGCTTCATTTTCGCGACCTCGGCCCCTTTGTCGCCGCCCTGGCCCTGCTGCCGCTGCTCGGTCTTTTCAGGAGGTCCGGATGAGACGGGCGGCAATCATCTTGCTGGCCGGACTGGCCTGTGTCCTTCTTGCCGGTCCCGGCGCATGGGGGCGCTTGCTGCTTTGGACGGGACTGCCGGCAGGAGCTGCGCTGATGAACGATCCGGCAGCCCGTGGCCTCGCGCTTTACCGGTCCGGCTCTTATGAAGCCGCGGACAGGGCCTTCGCAGACGCCGGGCGCGGCCAGACCTTCAATCGGGCCCTGACGCTTGCGGCGACCGGCAAATACGCCTTGTCGGTCGCCTATTTCGACGCGGTGCTTTTTTCCAATCCGGCCGATGCGGAGGCCCGCCGCCTGCGGGATCTCGTCGATAAACTGGCGCCCAAGACGCTGGGCGACAGCGTTGCCCCGGGCCGTCTGGCCGGTGTTGGCGACGGTTCGTATCAGCCTGAAAAAAGCAAGTGGGGCTGGCCCGGAACACCCGATCCGGAATGGCAGCGCAGGGTGACCGCGCGCGGCTATGCCGCCTCCGATGCCTGGCTCGACACGATCACCGACGACCCCGGCGAGTTCCTGCGCTTGCGCCTTGCCAAGGAATACGAACGCCGGGCCGGGCTGGGCCTGATCCGGCCGCGTGAGGGCGATCCATGGTGATCCGTATTGCGCTCCTTCTGCTCCTGATGTGCGGATTCGCCCGCGCCGAAACCCTGCGCCTTGTCGTGCCGGACGTTCATCCCGTCGTCGGGGAAATGGTTCCCGTGATCGTTCGCGGCGAGTACACCCGCCGGATTGCCCTGGAAACGCTGACGTTTCCCGATTCGGACGCCTATGACTGGATGCAGCTTGCCAAGGACCAGTGGCGCGACGAGCGCGTCGACGGCCGGGCCGTGAAGGTGTTCGAGCGGCGGATCGCGCTTTTCCCCCGCCGCGCCGGGCAGCTCACGATCGGTCCGCTCACCCATCGCCTCACCGTTGCCGCCGCCGGCGGTGGGCGCGAAGTACTGGATGTTCAGGCCGAACCGCTCACGATCCAGGTGACACCGTTTCCGGCACAAGGCTCACCGCTTGCGGCCTCCTTCCTGGAGGTGGAGGACGACCTCTCGACGCAGCCGGGCAAATTGCGCGACGGGGAAACCCTCGTTCGGCGGGTGACGCTTCGCGCCGGCGGAACATTGCCCCATCTCCTGCCGGCGCGACCGGTCATACGCCAACCTTGGCTGATCAGTTTTACCGCGCCGGAAGTCCGCAAGATGAAGCCGACGCCATACGGCCCGGAAACCACCGTCGTCTGGGAATGGCATCTGAGGCCGAAGACCGGGGAGCCGGGTGTGCTGCCCGCAATTGAAATCCCGTGGTTCGACACGTCGACGCGGCAAATGGGAGAGGCGGAAATTCCGGCCATTCCCTTCGGCTATGCCAGTTTTGCGGGGAACCGCGCCGGTGTCGACCGGCTTCCTCCGGCGCAGACCACGGCTGCCTTCGGCATGCTCGGAGCGGGATTGCTGACCGGACTTCTCTTCGGTTTCGCGGGAGCCTCGCGTCGCCGCGGCACCGCGCTGTTGCAGATCCTGAAACGCTGGTCGCCCATCGACCCCACCCGGCGTGAGCTGCGGACGGCCGCAAGGGGGCAAGACCTCATGGCGCTCCGGTCAGCTGCGGAACGCTATCTTGCCAGACGGCGGGCACTCGACCTTCCGGAACCGGAAGACGCAACGGTTGAGCTGGACAAAGTCCTCTACGCGAAGCCCTCCGACCCGGCCTCTTTTGATTCCGATAGATTCCGGCGGGCTCTTTTGAGCCGAAAGAGAGCCAAAGCGAAAAGCCGGCCCTGACGGGTCATGCGGGCGTGTCCGCCCGGCCCGCGCCGAACCTGGGCCCTACGCCGTCGCGGCCCCCGGTTTGCTCACGCTTCCCGGAGCTTGCCGCGCTTCAGGTGCTCGTCGAGGCGCGGCATGATTTCCACGAAATTGCAGGGCATGTGCCGGTAGTCGAGCTGCCACTTCAAGATGCCGTCCCAGGCGTCCTTGCAGGCGCCGGGCGAGCCGGGCAGGACGAAGAGATAGGTGGCGTTGGCGACCCCGCCGGTTGCCCGGGACTGGATCGTCGAGGTGCCGATCTTCTCGTAGGAGATTTGGTGGAACACCGTCGAAAAACCGTCCATGCGCTTTTCGAACAGCGGCTCGATCGCCTCCGGCGTCACGTCCCGGCCGGTAAAGCCGGTGCCGCCGGTGGAGATGATGACATCGATCGCCTCGTCCGCGATCCACGCCTTCACTACCTCCTGGATCGCCGGCACGTCATCGGTGACGATCTTGCGGTCGGCGAGAATATGGCCATCGCGCGCGATCCGGTCGGCAAGGGTCGCGCCGGAGCGGTCCTCGTCCAGCGATCGCGTATCCGACACGGTCAGGACGGCGATCTTGAGCGGAATGAACGGGCGGCTTTCGTCGATACGGGACATGAATATTCTCCTCTTCAGAAGACATAAGCGAGCGCGGAGCGACAATCCAGAGGCGCGTTGATGAATTTTCTTATGCATGAAAATTTCAAAAAGAAGGACTTGAAAGACACAAACGAAAAGGATAGGTAAGTATTATTGACCTATAATTTCGAACACAAGGTCGTCCCGAAAAGACGAAAAAACCATGCAGGACTGGAGCCACTTGTTTGCCACGCGGTCGTCGAGGATGGCCGCCTCCGAAATTCGCGAATTGCTGAAACTGCTGGACCGGCCGGAGATGATCTCCTTCGCCGGCGGCATCCCCGATCCCGCGCTCTTCCCGGCGGACGCCTTCCGCGACGCCTACGGGGAATTGTTCGGGTCCGACGCCTGCCGCACGGCCCTGCAATATTCGGTAAGCGAGGGCTATCCGCCGCTGCGCCAATGGATCGCGGACCGGATGGCGGAGCTCGGCATACCCTGCAGCATCGACAACATCCTGATCACCTCCGGGTCGCAGCAGGCGCTCGATTACCTCGGCAAGCTGTTCCTGTCGCCCGGCGATACGGCGCTGGTCGGGTGGCCGACCTATCTGGGCGCGCTCCAGGCCTTCAACGCCTATGAACCTTCCTATGACCGCCTGTTGCCGGCGGCCAACCGGAGTGCTCAGGACTATCGCGACACCGCCGCAGAAAACGGCGGCGCGGTGAAATTCGCCTATTGCTCCGCAGATTTCGCCAACCCGACCGGCCTGACGCTGGACCTTTCCGAGCGCGAGAGGATCCTGGATCTGGCCACAGACCTCGACGTCGCCGTGATCGAGGATGCCGCCTATCAGTCCCTGCGCTACGATGGTGAGCCGCTGCCGCCGATCCTGGCGCTCGACATCGCCCGCAACGGCGGCATCGACAACACGCGGACGATCTATTGCGGCAGCTTCTCCAAGACCCTGTCCCCGGGCCTGCGTGTCGGCTGGGTCTGCGCGGCAGCCCCGGTCATCCAGAAACTGGTCCTGATCAAGCAGGCGTCCGACCTGAACTCGTCCACGATCAATCAGGTCGTGATGGCGGGCGTCGCCGAACGTGCCTTCGACGCTCAGGTGACCAAAATCCGCAAGGCCTATCGCGCCCGCCGCGACTGCATGCTGGACGCGCTTGAACGGAACATGCCGGACGGCGTCACCTGGAACCGCCCGGAAGGCGGCATGTTCATCTGGCTGGAGCTGCCGGCGTCCGTCAATTCGGCGGACCTGCTCGCCCGCTCCATCGAAGAGGCAAAGGTCGCCTTTGTTCCGGGCGGGGCGTTCTTTCCCGACGGGACCGGCACCAACTGCATGCGCCTCAATTTCTCCGCCCCGAGTGAGGAAAAGATCGAAGAGGGAATTGCCCGTCTTGGACGATTGATTTCCGAAACACTGTCCCGATAGGCTGCACCCGGTATCGCCGCAATTCCCCGCGGCGAAAGGGAGGCCGATTTGGATCTTTACGAACAGGTTGATCGGTATTGCGAACGGGTCGGTCCGGAGTTCTGGGCCGAGCCTCTAAATGCGGTGACCAATGTGGGGTTTCTGATCGCGGCGATCGTCGCTTTCTACCTGTGGCGGCGGAAAACACCGGACGACCGGGTGGCGCTTGCCCTGATCGGCGTCGTCTTCCTGACTGGGATCGGGTCTTTCCTGTTTCACACCTTCGCGACCCGCTGGGCGGAAATGGCCGATGTCATTCCCATCGTCGTGTTCATCCATTTCTATCTCCTGATCGCGCTGAACCGGTTCCTGAAAATGTCGTGGGTCCTGGCCGGAGCGCTCGTTATCGGCTTCTTCGTGATGTCGCCGGGACTGGGCGAGGTCTGGGCGCCGATCGTCGGGTCATCGGCCTTTTACCTGCCGGCCCTGCTGGCGATCTTCGCGGTCGGGATTGCCTTCTGGCGGACAGACAAGAAGCTCGGACGGGATGTGCTCCTGACCGGTGTCCTGTTCACCGTGTCCGTCACTTTCCGGGCCCTGGACATGTCCCTTTGCCCCGACGTCACCACGGGAACGCATTTTTTGTGGCATATCTTCAACAGCCTGGTGCTGTTTTCGCTTCTGCGGGTTCTCATTTTACAGCGCAGCGGGTAATCCCTTTGTCTAACAAGGGATTTGGATTCCGCTCCGGCAACGCACTGGCAAGCCGAATGCGGTTCGGGGTGATGGAAGAGGGGCGGCAGCCATGAGCGACAAGAAGACCACCGGCAGCGATCTGACCGAAGCCGCCCTGTACTTTCACCAGTATCCGAAGCCCGGCAAGCTCGAAATCCAGGCGACCAAGCCGCTCGGCAACCAGCGCGACCTGGCGTTGGCTTATTCTCCCGGCGTCGCAGCACCTTGCATGGAAATCGCGAAAGATCCGGCCAAGGCGGCCGATTACACGGCGCGGGGCAATCTGGTCGCCGTCATTTCCAACGGCACCGCCGTTCTGGGTCTCGGCGCGATCGGTCCGCTGGCTTCCAAGCCGGTGATGGAGGGCAAGGCGGTCCTCTTCAAGAAATTCGCCGGCATAGACGTCTTCGATATCGAGGTCGACGAACGGGACGTCGACCGGTTCGTCGATGCAGTCGCCGTTCTGGAGCCGACCTTTGGCGGCATCAACCTGGAAGATATCAAGGCGCCGGAATGCTTCCAGATCGAAGCCAAGCTGCGCCAGCGGATGAACATCCCCGTGTTCCATGACGACCAGCACGGAACGGCCATCATCGTCGGCGCTGCCGTCCGCAACGGCCTGGAACTGGCGGGCAAGGAGATTTCCGAAGCGAAGATCGTGGCCTCGGGCGCTGGCGCGGCAGCCCTTGCCTGCCTCAACATGCTGGTGAGCCTGGGCGCCAAGCTGGAAAACATCTGGGTCACGGATATCGAGGGCGTCGTCTATGAGGGCCGCGAGGCGCTCATGGACGAGTGGAAGGCGAAGTTTGCGCAAAAGACCGACAAGCGCACCCTGGCAGACGTCATCGACGGTGCGGATGTCTTCCTCGGCCTGTCCGCCGCCGGCGTCCTGAAGCCGGAGATGGTCGCCAGCATGGGCAAGGGGCCGCTGATCCTGGCGCTCGCCAATCCCAATCCGGAAATCATGCCGGAAGAAGCGCTGGCCGTGCGGCCGGATGTGGTGATGTGCACCGGCCGGTCCGACTATCCGAACCAGGTCAACAACGTCCTGTGTTTCCCCTATATCTTCCGCGGTGCGCTCGATGTCGGCGCGACCACCATCAACGAGGAAATGAAACGCGCGGCGGTGGAGGCAATCGCAGGGCTCGCGCGCGAGGAACCGTCGGACGTGGCCGCGCGCGCCTATGGCGGGGCGACGGAAACCTTCGGGCCGAATTACCTCATTCCGTCCCCCTTCGATCAGCGTCTGATCCTGCGCATTGCGCCGGCGGTCGCCAAAGCGGCAATGGAAACCGGCGTCGCCACCCGGCCGATCGAGGATTTCACCGCCTACCTGGACCGTCTGAACCGCTTTGTCTTCCGTTCCGGCCTGATCATGAAACCGATCATCCAGGCGGCGACCCAGGATCCGAAACGGATCATCTATGCCGAAGGCGAGGATGAGCGGGTTCTGCGCGCTGCCCAGGTTCTGATGGAAGACAAGATCGCAAAGCCGATCCTCGTCGGCCGCCCGGACGTTCTGGAGGCGAGATGCGAGCGCTTCGGCCTGAAGATCCGCCCGGGCGAGGATTTCGAATTCATCAACCCGCAGGACGACCCTCGTTACCGGGATTATGTGGACGAATATTTTGCCTGTGTCGGGCGCAAGGGCCTGCCGCCGGATGCAGCGCGCACGGTGGTGCGCACCAACTCGACCGTGATCTCGGCGCTTGCCGTCCGCAGAGGCGATGCGGATGCGGTGATCTGCGGTCTTGAAGGGCGTTTTATCCGCCATTTGCGGGATATCCGCCAGATCATCGGCATGCGCGAAGGTGTCCGCGATCTCTCCGCGCTGTCCCTGCTGATCAGCAGCCGTGGGGCGGTCTTCCTGACGGATACCTTCGTGTCGGAGGAGCCGAGCGCGGCGGAACTGGCCGAAATGGCGCTGCTGGCGGCGGAAGAAATTCATCGCTTCGGGATCGAACCCAAGGCGGCCCTGCTGTCCCTGTCGAACTTCGGTTCGCGCGACACCGCGTCCTCCCGAAAGATGCGCGCCGCACTTGAAATTCTCTGGCGCTCGCATCCGGACCTGGAAGTGGATGGGGAAATGCACGGCGACGCCGCATTGAACGAGCTTCTGCGGGAACGCGTCATGCCGGACAGCAAGCTGAAAGGCGAAGCCAACCTGCTGCTCTTCCCGAACCTGGACGCCGCCAATATCGCCCTCAACCTGCTCAAGGTGTCCACCCAGGCGCTGCATGTCGGGCCGATCCTGCTCGGCGCTTCAAAGCCGGCCCACATCCTGACCCCGTCGGTCACGTCCCGTGGCGTGGTCAACATGTCGGCCCTGGCATGCGTGGAGGCGCAAAAGCGGGCCGAGGTCTGAGGGAAAGTCTGTCGCCGGGGCCACGCACCGCACGCGGAGCCGGACAGGCGGATCAGGCGGGTACGCGCCGGATCAGGCCTGGGGCGGAGGCTGAATCCGTTCCCAGCAGCGCCAGGGCCTGATCCTGCGGGACCGCCTTGCCGAACAGGTATCCCTGGCCGAAGCTGCAGCCCAGTTGATTGAGAAAGTCGAGCTGGCTTTCCTGCTCGATGCCTTCGGCCGTCGTCGAGATGCCCAGGCCGCTCGCCAGAGCAACCGTGGTTCTGACGATCTTGGACTTCTTTTCATCCTGCTCCAGGCCCGAGACGAAAATCCGGTCGATCTTGATCTTGTCGAAGGTGAGGGCGGAAAGCTGCGCCAGGCTGGAATAGCCGGTCCCGAAATCATCGAGAACGACGCGGATGCCGGCGCCCCGCAGATCCTGGATCATGGCCGCGGCCAGGTCGGTGTCGCGAACCAGCGCGCTTTCGGTGATTTCGATTTCCAGCCGGTGCGGGCTGAGTCCGGTCTCGCCCAGGATCTTGAAAATCTTCAGGCCCAGGTAGCGGTCTTCCAGCATCCTGGGGGAGACATTGAACGCGAGATGCACCTGTTTCGGCCAGTCCATGGCGTCCTTGCACGCCCGTCTGAGCAGATGTTCCGACAGGTCCGAAATCAGGCCGGTATTTTCGGCAATGCCGATGAACAGTTCCGGCGAGATGAAGCCGTCCTCGGGCGTGTTCCAGCGGGCGAGGGCTTCGAAACCGATGATCTCGCCGGTCTTCAGGTCGATGAGCGGCTGGTAATAGGGAACGATATCGCCATTTGCCACCGCGTTCCTCAACCGGCGTTCGATGCGCGTGCGCCGGGCAAGGTCCTCATTGATCTCGGGCTGAAACTCCACATAGGAGTTCCGGCCCTGCCGTTTGGCGACACTCAGTGCGAGAATCGCCTGTTTGACCACGTCTTTAAGCCTGAGGCCGTGTTCGGGACAACTTGAAAGACCGACGCAGGCTCCGACCGAAATCTGCGACCCCTTGATGTCGAAGGGCGTGTTCAGCAGGTTGATCAGGTCTTCAGCCAGCTTCAGGGCCTGCTGGGGATCGGAGCAGTTTTCGCAGCGGTTCGATGCCGTGCAGCCGGCGATGAGGAGAAATTCGTCACTGCCGAGCCGCAGGGCAATGGACTCCGGCAGAAACCCGGCAAGCCGCTTGGAAATGTCGATGAGCAGCATATCGCCGCCGTCGGGCCCCACGGTTTCGTTGACCTTCTTGAAACCGTCAAGATCGAATGCCAAAACGCCGTAACCCGCCTCGCCGAAAGTCCTTTCGACGATGTCAGGGGCCTTTTCCTCCAGGAACCGGCGGTTGGGCAACCTGGTGAGAAAGTCGTGATAGGTGATCCAGTCGGCCTTGGATTCGGCCAGTGTGCGGCGACCCTGTTCGTGTTTCAGATCAAGGAACTTGCGAAATCCGAAGGCGTAGCCGGCGCAACCGGCGATAAGCGCACCGATAATCAGGCTGTCGATGCTGGAATGCAGCTGCGAGTGCCGGCCGTCCTGGAGAAGCTTGAGTGCGCCGGCGGCCTGTGTCGCGACAAGGGCAACACAGACAACAAAGACTGCCAACAATCCGTAGCGCATAATTTTACGCTTGTTCGGAAATCGAAACTCTTCTCGCATCAGGACGGCTCGAAAAAATCCGCATAATTCTCAGGTAGTAATATTGTCAGTGTAATACTTTGGATTGTCTTAACGCCAAGGGATCGCTGTCTCCCTGTTTCGGGGGGGAGCGAGACGACATCCCTTGACTTTGCAGTGCACAAATCCCATACAGTAGCCATTGCATTCGGCCGCCGCGTGAGCGGCCCGCACAAAAGCGCTCACTTTCAGGCGCTGAAGCTTGTGCAAGATGCAGTCTCAATCGGTTTATTTGAACCGGCTTTTTCCAGGTTCCCATTTCACGCGGGGTTCTACCGATCGGCTAACCTGAGCGGACAATCCAGTCCCAGGTGAGTGTGCCGGTCGCAACCGCAATCTCATACTCCGCAGCCGACAGGCCGTGGAGCCTTGGCGCATTTTGCTTCAATCGGGCAAGGTGCAGTTCCAGAAGGGTATAACTTGACAGAATTTCAATCGCTTGGCCTCTCCGATCAACTTCTCAAGGCCATCGAGGCGAACGGCTATGACACGCCGACGCCAATCCAGAAAGACGCAATCCCGCTTATCCTCAAAGGCGAAGACCTGATGGGTCTCGCCCAGACAGGCACCGGCAAGACGGCGGCCTTCGGCCTGCCCCTGGTGGAGCGGCTCCTTGCCCATCCCGGCAGGGCCGAACCGAAAGGCGCCCAGGCACTTATCCTGGCGCCCACGCGTGAACTGGTGAACCAGATCGCGAAGAACCTGGTGTCGTTCGTGCGCGGCACGCCGCTGCGTGTGACTTCGGTCGTCGGCGGCGTTTCCATCAACAGCCAGATCAAGCGCATGTCGCGCGGAACCGATATCCTGGTGGCGACGCCCGGGCGTCTACTCGATCTCGTTGACCGCAATGCGGTGACCCTCAGGAACGTTTCCTTCCTGGTCCTCGATGAAGCTGATCAGATGCTCGATCTCGGCTTCATCCATGCCCTGCGCAAGATCGCATCGCTGGTTTCCAAAAAACGCCAGACGCTCCTGTTTTCGGCAACCATGCCGAAGCAGATCAACGAACTGGCGCAGTCCTATCTCACCGATCCGGTCCGCGTTGAAGTCGCCCCGGCCGGCAAGACGGCGGACAAGATCGATCAATCCGTCCATTTCATGGACCAGAAGGCCAAGACGGACTTCCTTGTTTCGACCCTGTGCGAGCGGCCCGATGACATGTCGCTGGTCTTCTGCCGCACCAAGCACGGTGCCGAACGGCTGATGCGCAAGATGGTCTCATCCGGCATTCAGGCGGGGTCCATTCACGGCAACAAAAGCCAGAGCCAGCGCGAAAGGGCCATCAAGGGTCTTCGCGAGGGACAGATCAAGGTCCTCGTTGCCACCGATGTGGCCGCCCGCGGTATCGACATTCCCGGCGTCAGCCATGTCTATAATTTCGAGCTGCCCGAAGTTCCGGAAGCCTATGTGCACCGGATCGGCCGGACCGCGCGCGCAGGTGCGGACGGCGAGGCCGTGGCCCTGTGCAGTCCGGAGGAAATCGGCCTGTTCCGCCAGATCGAAAAGCTGATCGGCATTTCGATCGACGTCGCCAGCGGCGACGTTCCGCCTGCCAGTGCTGCGGTTTCTCCGGGCAAGGGCCGAGGCGGAAATCGCGGCCGCCAGAACAACGGGCGCCAGAACAACGGCCGTCAGAACAATGGCGGCCAGGGCAGGGGCAATCAGGCCAGGGGCGAAAAGTCCCGGTCCGGCGACAATGACAACGCCGCGTCCAAGGCGCGCCGCCAGCGCTCAAGACGGCCCGCCCGCCGGCGCACCGAGGCGGCGTAAGCAACCGCAGGCCTAAGATAAATCTGTGCCGGGTTCGAGTTCGCTAGCCGTTACTGGCAGCAGCGCCAGACCTCGCTGGTCCAGCAGCAGGCGTACTCACCCCGGCACAGGAAGCAATAAGGCGATTCATCGGAGCAGTAGGCGCCGCTGCCGACGGGGCATTCATCACCGCGCGCCACTTCTTCCGGCATGCCCGGGCGGCCCAGTTGCGCGATGGACATCGGTGCGGCATTCGGCTGCCTGAGAGGCGTATATGGAGCGCCGGGGCTGTTGTTCGCCGCAGAGGCTGCCGATGGCGGCGTCAATTCGGTCGCATGAAGGCCGCCGACCGCAGCCAGGCTATAGCCCGAGATGGCGAATGCGATCAGCAAGCGCCGTATCAAACGGATCGTCATGAGGCATCCTCCCGTTGCCGATCAGCCGTAATTTTGCCCGGAAACGGTTGCATCCGCCTTGATTCATGTCGTTTCCCGCAAAAAAAACATGGCTATGTGCGGTATACCGGGGCGGCCGGGAAGATCGTTTTTGCTTGGCGGGGTCTGTTAATAATTTCCATTTTTACAAAAAAACAGTTTGACCAATTGGTCAGGCGTATGTATACACGCGCCATCGGCGACGTAAGGGAACTTGCGGGTGTGTGAAATTATATGATCAGACACCGACGACCGGGGCGGATTTACCCGATTTGGGAAACGGACCTCAGGGCCGACAGAGTTTTGGCAGTTTGATTGCCGCGGAATACCGAATATCAGCGTATCATGGATCGTCTTGTCCGAGTGTAGCCGGATGGGGCAGTTTCCGTTTCGTCATTGACAAAGACGAAACGGCAGCCGGATGCCTGATATTTGAACAAATCCCAGGTGAGGGGCGTTTGGCACACACCTGAATGTATACAAAATGCCTTGTGGCAGCGGGCAAAGGCCCGGGTTCTGGTTCAACAAGACGAACATGCAGCCCGCGGGAACCCTTATGACCTTTGACAACCGCGACCGGCTGCGCCGGCCTCCGTCGGCGGTCAGTCGGACAATGACCCATCGGCCACAAGCAAACGGCACCGGGATCCTCCCCCCGGTGCCGTTTTTGTTTGTACGCTGCCGGTGAGTGTCCGGCAGGCTCACATCTTACATGTTCGGGTAGTTCGGTCCGCCGGTCCCTTCGGGAACCGTCCAGGTGATGTTGCCGTTCGGATCCTTGATGTCGCAGGTCTTGCAGTGGACGCAGTTCTGCGCGTTGATCTGGAACCTCGGCGCGTCGGCACCTTCTTCCACCCATTCATAGACGCCTGCGGGGCAGTACCGGCTCGACGGGCCCGCAAAGACATCGTGCTCCGACGACTTCTGCAGCGCATCGTCTTTCACCTTGAGGTGAATCGGCTGATCTTCCTCGTGGTTGGTGTTCGACAGGAACACGGAAGAAAGCTTGTCGAAGGAGATCACGCCGTCCGGCTTCGGATAGTCGATCTTCGGACAATCCTTTGCCGGCTTCAGGCTGGCTGCATCGGTCTTGCCGTGCTTCAGCGTGCCGAAGAACGAAAAGCCGAACAGCTCGTTGGTCCACATGTCGAGGCCGCCGAGCGCAATGCCGAGCACGGTTCCGAACTTCGACCACAACGGTTTCACGTTGCGGACTTTCTTCAGGTCCTTGCCGATCTCGCTCGCCCGCCAGGCAGTGTCATAACCGGTCAATTCCGTATTGGCCTCGCCACGGCCGATCGCGGCCATGACTTCTTCCGCCGCCAGCATGCCGGACAGCATGGCGTTATGGGAGCCCTTGATCCGGGGGACGTTCACGAACCCGGCCGAGCAGCCCATGATGAGACCGCCGGGGAAGGAAAGCTTGGGAACGGACTGGAAGCCGCCTTCGGTGATCGCCCGCGCGCCATAGGCGATGCGCTTGCCGCCCTCGAAGGTGTCGCGGATGGCCGGATGGGTCTTGAAACGCTGGAACTCGTCGAAGGGGGACAGCCACGGATTTTCGTAGTTCAGGTGAAGTACGAAGCCGACCGCCACCTGGTTGTCCTCCAGGTGGTACAGGAACGATCCGCCGCCGGTCTTGCCGTCGAGCGGCCAGCCGAAGGAATGCTGGACCAGGCCCGGCTTGTGTTTTTCCGGATCGATCTGCCACAATTCCTTGATGCCGATGCCGAACTTCGGCACGTCGCAGTCCCGGTCGAGGGCGAATTTCGCGATCAGTTCCTTGGCGATGGAGCCGCGTGCGCCTTCGCCGATCAGCGTGTATTTGGCCCGCAGTTCCATGCCCCGGGTGAACTGGGCATTCGGTTTGCCGTCACGGCCTATACCCATGTCGCCGGTTGCAACGCCGACAACGCGGCCTTCGTCGTCATAAAGGACCTCGGCTGCCGCAAAGCCCGGATAAATCTCGACGCCGAGCGCTTCCGCCTTTTCCGCCAGCCAGCGGCAGACGTTGCCGAGCGAGACGATGTAGTTGCCGTGATTGTTCATGAGTTTCGGCATGAACATGTTCGGCAGCCGCATGGAGCCGGCCGGCCCGAGAACCAGGAAATGATCGGCGGTGACCGGGGTCTTGATCGGCGTGTCCTCGTCGCGCCATTCCGGCAGCAGCTTGTCGAGCCCGATCGGGTCGATGACGGCACCGGACAGGATATGGGCGCCGACTTCGGAGCCCTTCTCCAGAACGACAATGCTCAGCTCTTCGCCCTTCTCGTCGGCGATCTGCTTCAGCCGGATCGCGGCAGCCAGACCGGCCGGGCCGGCGCCGACGATAACGACGTCAACGTCCATGCTCTCGCGTTCGCCAAGCTCTGCCCCATCCTGTTCGGACATTGAGTTCTCCCTCGCTTGATATCCGGTCGTGGCCGGATACTACCCCTTTTGCATCATCTGCCGTAAGTCCGCACCCTAGCTGCAGCCTTGCCCCGATCAAGTGCGAATTTCGGCTTGTAACTTCCGACTGGCACATAGACTGAAAAGTCATTCCGCCGTCAAGCCTGTGCATGACGTTTACGTAAGCGGAATTATCGCTGCGGATTGAACCGGTCGAAATGAGTCATTGTGTTGGACAAGCGGCTTTCTGCGGAGAAAACAGCCCGTCTCCGCTTTGTCTCCGGACGCGGGAGCGAATAGAATGACCGCGGAGGCTATAGGGTGCAGTCGATGGATCAGGCAAACAGGGAACTGGAAGCGCTGCTGGATTTTTATCTGGCAAGCGGGATCGATTGCCTGTTGGAAACCGAGCCGGTCGATCGTTTTCTGGAAACCGCGCAGCTTGCCGAAAGGCGTATGGCCGGACAGGTTTCACGAACGCCCGACCGCCCTGTTCAAGGGGCGGGCCCGGCTGCGCTCCAGCCGCAACGTCCCCGGATGCCGGGAACGGATCGGACCTTCCTGCAATCGGCCCACCAATCGGGCCAGCAACCGGTGTCGGCCGGACCGGCGGCGCAGCCCTTGGGCGGAGACCCTTCCGGTGGCGGGTCTTCGGTGGTTCTTCCGAACGAGTCGGCCGTTGAATCCGCCCGGGACGCCGCCCGCAATGTTTCCACTCTTGATGAGCTTCGTGCCTGCCTGGACGGATTTGACGGCTGCAATTTGCGTCTGACGGCCAAGAACCTCGTCTTCGCCGACGGCAACCCGCAGGCACGGGTCATGTTCGTCGGTGAAGCCCCGGGGCGGGACGAGGACCTGCAGGGCAAGCCCTTTGTCGGCCGTTCCGGCCAATTGCTGGACAGGATGCTGAAAGCGATCGGTCTGGACCGGTCGGATGCCTATATCGCCAATGTGGTGCCCTGGCGGCCTCCCGGAAATCGCACGCCGACGCCGCAGGAAACGGAAATCTGCAAGCCGTTCATCATGCGCCAGATCGAGCTGGTAAACCCGGATATACTTGTATTTCTGGGTTCTGCTTCCGCGAAAACCTTGCTGGGGACCCAGGAAGGGATCAGAAAACTGCGCGGACGCTGGATGAAATTTTCCACCGGAAGTGCGGAAATCTCCTGCGTTGCAACCTATCATCCTGCCTATCTTTTGCGCAGTCCGCTCGAAAAAAGGCAATCTTGGCAGGACTTTCAATCGATTAAGAAAAAACTAGCAGAAATTCCGCATAACTTAAGTTAACGAGTTCTGAAACGAAATATAAATCCAAGTTTTGATTGTCCGTTCTTGAAAATACGCTTTATGGAGAATTTTTACAGGTCCGTTAACCTGAAGTTGGTATTGGACGGGTATCTTCTTACTGAGTAGTAAGGGATTCACTCGTGACCGCATTGGCCCAAAACATACCCGAAGGTGCAACCCTGGCCGTTCTGATCGTCGATCTGGAGCGCCTTCTTTGCATTGAGGGATCAGCTTCGGGTTTTACCGGTTCCGGCTGCAACATCCTTTCCCACCGCGTGAACGAACTGAATGAAATGGTCGGTTTGCGCGTGGATGGCCTGGAAAAGATGATCAAGGGCCGGATCACCTATGTCACGGACGGCGAAGCCAAGGTCCTCTTTGATTTCAGCGAATCCACCAAGGATCAGGAAAAGCGAAAGGAACAGCGCCGGCCCGTCCATATTCCGGCCCGGGTCAGCGATCTGTCCGGCAATGCCTCTATCCATTGCATCATTTCCAATGCCAGCAAGAATGGTTGCCGTCTTGAAGGGCAGGGTATCGGACATCTGCCGGACGACATCTTCCTGCGGATCAACGGTCTGGATCTGCCCGTTCGCGGCAGCATTGCGTGGCGCGGTCCGGGCTGTGCCGGTGTCCGCCTGCTGTGGCAATTCACCTCGGGCAAGGAAATGAAGCCGGTGCTCAAGGACATGAACCCTCAGCACAAGATGGCGGAGAAACAGGAGGTCGACTTCGGCCGGACCAGAAAACGGCAGAAGGCAGACGGATACGAAACCGAGGTCACTGCCGAGGCCATCGAAAGAGCAGCCGAAGAACTGACCGCCCGCGAGCAGAAGCGCGCCGAACGCAAGGCTCGCCGCAACGATGCCGGAGCCTTCGGCCATCGTAAGAACAACCCGTTCTGATCCGCGCCCGACGCTGCTTCCAAAATATTTGGAATGAACGGCGGATCGTTCCGCGAAGCGATCCTTGCCGGTTGATCCGAATTCGTGGTCGGATGGGTTATATTCGGAAGCGATTGGTACTATATGCCTTCCGTTGACCTGTTCCGGAGCTTCCGTTTTCGTGTTCGATAAATTGCGCAATTTGCTTCCCAAAGCACTGAGAAACGACAAGACGATTATCCCCGTCGTCCGCCTTCAAGGGGCAATCGGCATGGTGACCCCTCTGCGTCCCGGACTGTCGCTCGCATCCGTTTCTCAGCCGCTCGAAAAGGCGTTCGCCATGAAAAAGGCGCCCGCCGTGGCGCTCATTGTCAATTCGCCGGGCGGGTCGCCGGTCCAGTCGCGGCTTATTTTCAAGCGTATTCGCGACCTGGCGGAGGAAAAGGAAAAGGACGTGCTCGTCTTCGTGGAAGACGTGGCGGCCTCCGGCGGCTACATGATCGCCCTTGCGGGCAACGAGATCTATGCGGATCCCTCCTCCATCGTGGGCTCCATCGGCGTGGTCGCCGCCGGCTTCGGCTTTCCCGAACTCCTGAAGAAGATCGGCGTCGAGCGCCGCGTCTATACCGCCGGCAAAAAGAAGGTGATTCTGGATCCGTTCAAGGACGCCGATCCGGACGACATCGAGTTCCTCAAAGGGCTGCAACAGGAAATCCATGAGGTCTTCATCGATATGGTGAAGTCGCGCCGTGGCGATATCCTGTCCGATGACGCGGATCTTTTCTCTGGCAAGTTCTGGACCGGCGGAAAAGCCCGGGACCTGGGGCTTGTCGACGAGATCGGCGATCTGCGCGGTGTCCTGAAAAAGCGGTTCGGCGACAAGGCCGAACCCAAGCTGATTTCCGCGCCGCGCGGACTGTTCGGACGCAAGAGCGGGGTCGGGGTCGCGGCAAAATTGCTGGAAGGCCAAGGCGGACTTGGCGACGAAATGATATCATCGCTCGAAGCGCGTGCCTTGTGGCAGCGTTACGGGCTTTGACCTTTCAGGCCGGGCGGGGCCGGTGGTGGAGGTGATATGACGGAATTACTCGGATTTGCAGCTCTCGCCGTCGGCGGCTACTGGGTCGTGAACCGCATGAAGAAGAAAATGGCCGAGGTCGAACGGCGGCTGTCGGAGGCCGCCGCGGCGGCCAAAGGCCCCAATGCCGAACCGGTCAGGACCCTGAAGCAGGATCCCGAAACGGGCCGCTACCGGCCTGAACAGTAACCGACTTCCAGAGGACGAAATGGTGGCCTAGCTGACCGCCTGAGGTTGAAGACAAACCCTGACGTAGTCATCCCGGACGAAGCGTCAGCGGAGATCCGGGACCGGCGAGCCGAGGTCTATGTCACCTCAATACTGCTGAAACTGTTAGGCATTTGCCTCGCCGGCCCCGGCTCGCGCTGTCGCTTGGCCGGGGTGACTGCGGAGAGGAAAGCGCTTTACCGGCAGGCTGAGGCGGCCTAGCCCGCCACCTTCGAGAAATCCGCCACCACATGGGTGGCATCGCGGATTTCCGACAGGAGGCGCAGCCGGTTGAGACGGATCTCCGCCTCTTCCGCATTGACCAGGATATCCTCGAAGAACCGGTCCACCGGCGCCCGCAGCTTCGACAGCGCTTCCATGGCTCCCTCGAAGTCTTCCCGCTCCACCGCGTCTTCGGCATCTGCGCGTGCCGTGTCGATGGCAGCCGCCAGATCGACTTCCGCCTGGTCCTTGAAGTGATCGGGATGCGGCCGACCGGTCACGGCCTCGCCGTCCTTCTTTTCTTCCGCCTTCAGGATGTTGACCGCACGCTTGTAGCCCGCAAGCAGGTTGGCGCCGTCCTCGGTCTCCAGGAACTTGCCGAGCGCCTCGACCCGCCTGACGACCATCAGCAGGTCGTCCTGGCCTTCCATGGCGAAGACCGCGTCGATCAGATCGTGGCGCGCGCCCTCGTCCTTGAGGTGGACATTGAGCCGGTCCGCCAGGAAGGAGAGGAGGTCTTCAACGATTGTATCCGGCTTAGCGACGTCCGTCTTGACCAGTCCGAGCGCAGACCGGATCAGATCCGACAGGCGCAGGCGCAGATTGTTCTCCAGAACGATGCGGATCACGCCGAGTGCGGCGCGGCGCAGCGCGTAAGGATCCTTGGAACCGGTCGGCTTTTCGTCAATGGCCCAGAAACCGGCAAGCAGGTCGAGCTTGTCGGCAAGCGCCACGGCAATGGCGACCGGATCGGCCGGCACGGTGTCCGACGGGCCTTGCGGCCGGTAATGATCCTCTATTGCCGTTGCGACGGATGCATCCTCGCCCTGGGCTGCCGCATAATAGCGGCCCATCAGGCCCTGGAGTTCAGGGAATTCGTAGACCATTGCGGAGACCAGGTCCGCCTTGGCGAGCGTTGCCGCCCGTTTGGCCTTGGCGGCATCCGCGCCGATCAGGGACGCGATCCCGTTGGCGAGTGTCTCCAGGCGTTTCACCCGCTCACCCTGGGAGCCGAGCTTCTCGTGGAAGACGATGCCGTCGAGCTTCGGCAGGTTGTCGGCGAGTTTGGTCTTCAGGTCGGTTTCCCAGAAGAAACGCGCATCGGAAAGCCGGGCACGGATAACCTTTTCGTTGCCGGCGACGATTTCCTTGCCGCCGTCGGCGGCCTCGATGTTGGAGGTCAGCACGAAGCGGTTCGCCAGGTTGCCGGTCTTCGGATCCTTCAGTACGAAGCATTTCTGGTTGGCCCGGATGGTCAGGCGGATGCATTCGTCCGGGATCTCCAGGAAGTCCTCCTCGAAGGTTCCCGTCAGCACCACCGGCCATTCGACCAGGCCGGCGACTTCTTCCAGCAGGCCCTCGTCCTCGACCAGTTCCAGCCCCAGCGCGAAGGCGCGGTCACGGGCATCGTGCACGATGATGTCCTTGCGCCGGTCGGCATCGAGCACGACCTTGTGCTTTTCCAGCGCGGGCGCGTAATCGTCGAAGCGGCGGACATCGAAAGCCTCGTCCGCCAGGAAGCGGTGGCCGCGGGTGGTCTTGCCCGAGGCAACACCGTCGACTTCGAACGGGACCACGTCCGGTTCCTCGGTTTCCGGGCCGAAGGTCGCGACGATGGAATGCAGCGGGCGAACCCAGCGCATCTGGCCGGTGCCCCAGCGCATGGATTTCGGCCAGGGGAAGTTGCGGATGATGCCGGGCATGAAGTCGGCGATGATATCGATAGCAGTCCGGCCCGGATTCTCGATCACGGCGACATAAAAATCGCCCTTCTTCGGATCGCTCTGGATCTGGGCCTCATCCACCGAGGACAGCCCGGCACCGCGCAGAAAGCCTTCGACCGCCTTTTCCGGTGCGCCGACGCGCGGACCCTTGCGCTCTTCCCGGGTCGCAGCCGATGCCACGGGAACACCGGCGACATGCAGAGCGAGCCGGCGCGGCGTTGCGAAGGCCTTGGCGCCTTCATAAGGAAGGCCGGCCTCGACCAGGGCATTGGTCACGAGCGACTTGAGATCATCGGCAGCGCGGCGCTGCATGCGCGCGGGGATTTCCTCGCTGAAAAGTTCAAGCAGGAGATCGGGCATGGGAATTACATAGCCTTCGGTAGAGCGGGATCCATCGGATCAATCGGCTCGTCCGTTAGCAAGTCCGCCCGGTCTTGTCACCCCCTGTCGGCGCTGCAACGGAAATTAGTCGTTGCCGGGTCTGTTCGACTGCGGAAGGTCACGAAACGGAAGATGTGTAAAACGCGCGAATACGTTCGATGGTCAGGAGTATTTCGGGTGAAGGTTTCAATTTTAATGATCTTTTTTCATATTTCCTCAAGGAAAATCGGCGAAAATTTTTGAAGCATACATCTGAACGTCAAGGCGAAGCGGCGCAAAGTGAAAAATCCCTTCAAAAAGCCCTCCAGGTCTCAATGGTTGGCGCTTTGTGCTGCTTGCGCGGTGCCGGTAATGGGATACCTTATCGCTCAATTCCGTCCGCTTTCCTTCCTTCACCATGAAGACAGCGCCCAGCACAGGACCATGGAAGTTCTGGTCAGCATTCTGGCATGTCTGGTCCTGTTCGGGTCTTACGTCGCCATCCGGCAGTTGATCGCCCTTCGGCGGGAATTGCACGCACGCAAGGCGGAGCAGAAACTGGCGCTTCAAATGGCGCAGCATGATGTTCTCATTGGACTTCCCAACCGCAGGAAATTCCAGGACGTTCTGGTCCAGCTGACGGATACGATCGCACCGGAAAAGTACCGGGCCGTCATGATGCTGGACATGGACGGCTTCAAGACGATCAACGATGTCTACGGACACGGTTTCGGCGATGCGTTGCTGACCGGCTTTTCCGAACGTTTGCGCGAGACTGTCGGCGAGGAGGGCGTCGTTGCGCGTTTCGGTGGTGATGAATTCGCGATTATCACGCCGGAAATAGACGAAATCGGCGACGCGGCAAACCTGGCGAACAGGATCCTCCAACGCATTGAGGACGTCTTTGTCCTTGATTCCAGGCAGGTCACCGTCGGCAGCGGTATCGGCATCGCCGTGTTTCCCGACGACGGATATTCGCCGGCCGAGCTGCTTCGGCGTGCGGATATTGCTCTCTACCGGGCGAAGACGACAGGGCGATCGACCTACTGTTTCTTCGAACTCGATATGGACGCCACAATCCTGCACACGACGCTGCTTGAGCAGCGGCTGCGCAATGCGATCGAAAACCGGTTGATCAAGGTCTACTACCAGCCGATCCTTGATCTCGGGAAACAGGAAATTGTCGGCTTCGAAGCCCTGGCGCGCTGGTCGGACCAGGATTTCGGACAGGTCTCGCCTGCCCAGTTCGTGCCAATTGCCGAGGACTGTGGCCTGATCGGGAAACTGACGGAACAGCTTCTTGGCGAAGCCTGTACCGTTGCCGGAACCTGGCCGCGAAACATCGGTCTGAACTTCAACATATCGCCGCTGCAACTGCGGGATGTGTCCTTCCCGCTGAAAATCATCTCCGTCCTGTCGGAGACGGGCCTGCAGCCGGAGCGGTTGACGCTGGAAATCACCGAGACATCGCTCATGCAGAACGCCGATACCGCGCTCGTCATCCTGCAGCAGCTTTCCGATGCCGGCGTGCGGATTGCCCTGGACGATTTCGGCACGGGTCATTCCAGCCTGACCTATCTGCGGGATTTTCCGATAGACAAGGTGAAGATCGACAAGTCCTTCACCATGCATATGGCCGACAGCAAGGAATGCGAGGCCATCGTCGAATCCATCCTGGTCCTGTCACAGGGGCTGGGCGTGGAAGCCGTCGCCGAGGGGATCGAGCAGCAGGACGTTCTGCAAAAGCTGAGCGATAGCGGTTGCCCCTATGGACAGGGCTTCCTGTTCGGCGCGGCCAAGCCGCCGGAAAAGATTGCCGAGTTGTTCCAGATCATCGATCAGTCGGAACCGGAGCGGTCTCGCTATTCAGCCTTATTGTGACCGGCGGGCCGGCTACCAGCCGCCGCCGCCGCCGCCGCCACCGCCGCCGCCTGAAAAGCCTCCGCCGCCGGAAAAGCCCGAACTCGACGACTTCGGCGCGGGCAGCGAGGTGCTGAAGGTGCCCGCCATGGCGCTGGTCACATCCTTCATGGAGCCGGCGATGTTATGGGCGTCGAACACGTGGCCGGAGTACCACGTCGGCGCATAAGAGGCTGCAACCGCGGCTCCGGCTGCCGTCAGCAGCCACGCCTGGAATGCATCGGACCAGGGCTTTTCCACGCCGAGCGCCACCGCATAGGGCAGAAGCGTTTCGAAATGGGAAGGGCTCATTGTCGGAGCGCCTTCCATGTTCATCCGGTCCTTTTCGGCAACCGACAGATAGAGCTTCAGGCCTTCGATCTCGTCGAGGACCTTGCGGCCGATAACGGTCGGAGCGCCCAGCAGGAAGTAAAACAGGAGATTGGTGGCAACAAGCGCCACGGCCAGCACCGGAAGCAGGGGCAATCCACCGGCGCCGCTGAACAGCATCGGAACCGCGCTGACCAGAATGGACATGCCGAAGCCGAAGATCATGAAGACTGCGGCAACCTTCGCGACGATGTTGCCGGAGCGTCGAAACATCTTGCCGAAATTCACCGAGAAAACGGTCAGGAAAATCCCGATGACGAGAACCGGTATCAGAAATCCGATCTGGGCCTCGGACAGATTGCCGAAGGCGACCAGGGCGACGACCGCCAGGGCGCTGAGGATTGCGCCGGGAACCACGTAGCCCCAGTTCTTCTTGAAGTACCGTGCCCGGTTCTCATCCTCGATCGCGGACCGGAATTTGCTTCCGAGCGTTTGAACGGACTTGCCGTTGTCCTTGTTGATCGTGAGCGGGCTCCCCCGGCTCCGCAGCCAACGATTGACGGCGGCTTCGCCTTTTGGAAGGGGGTCATCCCATGCGTGTTTCGGATTGCCTTCCGGTCTGGGAACCAGCGTGACCGTATCGCCGGGCGCCTCCAGCACCAGCCTGCCTTTGACGGCGAGGTTCAGACAGGCGGCCGAAAGCGCCGTCCAGCCGCCATCGCCAAAGCCCCGTTTCGTGACGTAGTTGGCAAGCGCCGGCGAGATGCCGTCCGGAGCCTTGAACCGTGGGAAGATCACGCCTTTCGGCGGATCCCGGCCGACCTGCCACCAGGCAATCAGATAATAGGCAAGGACCAGCAACACGCCGATGCTGCCGATAATCTCCGCCCGGTAATCCATCAGGAAATAGGCCGCTTCCTGCTCGGACGTCGGCGGCGCGACGACGCCTTTCGGCATCGCCACGACAACGCTCAATCCCTGCCGCGGTCCGAGCCCGCGCGTCGTTTCAAACAGGATACTGTTGCCGCCCGCTTCCGGGGTTGCCGTGAAGGCGGACCCCTTGTCGCCGTAGGAGCCGGTATAGGCGGTCCATTTCGTGGCTCTGTCGCCTGCCGGCAGGATCACGCGCGCCTCGGCCTTGTCGATCGGAAACGCCCATTCGTTGCCCGTGGCATTCCAGTAGACTTCATCATGATCGGAGAAAAACCGGACCTGCCGGGTCGTTTCATAGCTCAGCGTGTAGGTGTAGGTGCCGGACCGAAGAAAGACGTCCGACTGGCCGATATAGATGCGCACGCCGCCGGAGGAGGATTTCAACGTATGGGGTTCCGGGCTGCCGTCGCGCAGCACTTCCAGAAGTTCGAACCCGGCCTTTTTCTCCCGGCCGTTCGCGTCTTCGAAGGTCAGCGGAATGTCCCGGTAGATGCCGCGCTTGATGTTGCGGCCCTCGGCCGTGACGGTGATCTTTTCCGTAACCGTCAGGGTCCCGTCATGGGCAACCACGATGGTGGAGTCGAAATTCAGGATACGCTCGTCGGCGACAGCGTGGCCGAGCGCTGCAAAGAAGGAGAGGCAGCCGACGACAAGCAGTGCCAGCTGGCG
The DNA here is from genome assembly GCF_014692675.1 of Roseibium aggregatum. Lineage (GTDB taxonomy): Bacteria > Pseudomonadota > Alphaproteobacteria > Rhizobiales > Stappiaceae > Roseibium > Roseibium aggregatum_C. The sequence goes on from NZ_JABFCZ010000016.1 coordinate 73,780, forward strand.
GGAGACACGGAAGCCCGGCATGGTCAGCCTCATCAGAAACTGACCTTCGGAACGGCCCGGTCGGCGTCGTCCTCGATCTCGAAATACTCCCGCTTCTCGAACTTGAACTGCGATGCGATCAGGTTGGAGGGAAAGCTTTCGACCATGACGTTCAGGGCGCGCACGGCGCCGTTGTAATAGCGTCGCGCCATCTGTAGGGCATTTTCGATTCCGTCGAGCGAGGCGTGGAGGTCCTGGAAATTCGTGCTGGCCTTCAGATCCGGATAGGCCTCGGCCACCGCAAAAAGCCGTCCGAGCGCCTGGGACAGCATGCCCTCCGCCTGGGCCCGGCCTGCCACATCGCCGGGCGCGACATTGGCTGCCCGGGCTCGCATCTCCGTGACCTCTTCCAATGCTCCGCGCTCGTGGGCGGCATAGCCCTTCACGGTCTCGACAAGGTTGGGAATGAGGTCGGCGCGGCGCTTCAGCTGGACATCGATGCCGCTCCAGCCTTCTTCCACCATCTGCCGTTTCGTGACGAGCTGATTGTAGAGGTAGATGACATAAAGGGCGATCAGAACCAGAAGGCCGAGGATGATCCAGGTCGTCATGAAGGCGTGCTCCGCAATCGATTTTCGCGAAGGCTAGCCGCTCAGCGTAAAATTGTCATCCGTAAGGGTGCCTAACGGTACTGTCAGGTCGATTAGCCCTGGTAACCGACGCCGCCGGCTTCCGTTTCCAGGAAGGCCGCACCGCAGGCTTTCGCCAGCTCGCGGACACGCAGGATATAGCTCTGGCGCTCGGTCACGGAGATGACGCCGCGCGCGTCCAGCAGGTTGAAGGCGTGGCTGGCCTTGATGCACTGGTCGTAGGCCGGCAGCACCACCTGATGCACCGGCGCGCCGGCGTCTTCACGGGCCTTGGCGCCTGCATCGAGCAGCGCCTTGCATTCGTTTTCCGCGTCCTTGAAGTGGCGGAACAGCATCTCCGTGTCGGCATGTTCGAAATTGTGCCGGGAATATTCCTGTTCGGCCTGCAGGAAGACGTCGCCGTAGCTGACCTTCTCGTCGCCGTCGCGGCCGTTGTAGTTCAGGTCGTAGACGTTATCGACGCCCTGGATATACATGGCGATGCGCTCCAGGCCGTAGGTCAGCTCACCGGACACGGGCGAGCATTCGAAGCCGGCCACCTGCTGAAAGTAGGTGAACTGCGAGACTTCCATGCCGTCGCACCAGCATTCCCAGCCGAGACCCCAGGCGCCGAGCGTCGGGCTTTCCCAGTCGTCCTCGACAAAGCGGATATCGTGGACGGAGGGGTCGAGGCCGATGGCGTAAAGGGACTTCAGGTAAAGGTCCTGAAGGTCGGCGGGCGAGGGCTTCAGGATCACCTGGAACTGGTAATAGTGCTGCAGGCGGTTCGGGTTTTCGCCGTAGCGCCCGTCGGTCGGCCGGCGTGACGGCTGCACATAGGCCGCTTTCCACGGGCGCGGTCCGAGCGAGCGCAAGGTGGTCGCCGGGTGAAAGGTGCCCGCGCCCACTTCCATGTCATAGGGCTGAAGCACGACGCATCCCTGGTCGGCCCAGAACCGCTGCAGGGTCAGGATCAGGCCTTGAAAGGAATTCTGGGGGCGCATGTGCGCCGGAAGGACGTCGTTCGACATGAGAAGCTTTTCCGCGTGGATGAAGTCGCCGGCCCTGCGTGAGCGGAGCCGTTAGTCGGCGCGACAGGTGCCACGGCGGCGGCGGAAGGTCAAGCATCGGTGGGCGGAGGTCTGCCCCCCTTGGCCTATTCCGCCTTATTCCGCTGCTTGTCCGGCGAGCCGGGCGACAGGCTGCTCCTTGATCGGCCAGTGCACGACCGCGGCGAAGAGGCCGAGAGCTATGCCCATCCACCAGACGGCGTCATAGGACCCGGTGCGGTCGTAGAGATAGCCGCCCAGCCAGACGCCGAGGAAGGACCCGATCTGGTGGGAGAAGAAGACGAAGCCGAACAGGGTCGCCATGTAGCGCGGACCGAACATGACCGCCACAAGGCCCGAGGTCGGCGGCACGGTGGACAGCCACAGGAAGCCCATTGCGCCGGCAAACAGCAGCACCGTGAGCGGGGAGGCCGGAACCAGGATGAAAATCGTGATCGCGATCGCCCGCAAAAAATAAATCAGCGACAGGAAATGCGACTTGGAATAGCGCCCGCCGATGTAACCGGAGATCAGCGAGCCGACGATGTTGCACAGGCCGATCAGGGCGATCGCAATCGCGCCCCAGGACGGGTCAAGGCCGAGATCGGCGATATAGGGCGGCAGATGGACGGTGATGAAGGCGACGTGGAAGCCGCAGACGAAAAAGCCCAGGGTCAGCAGAATGAAGCTGCGGGTGCCGAAGGCTTCCGCCATGGCCTGCGTCAGGCTCTGGTCGGGGCCCAGGCCCATGCTTGCAGGCGCATGCGGCCGGCCCTTGAGCGCGATGGCCAGCAGCGGGATTGCCATGAGCAGGCCGGAAAACACGATCAGCGTTTCCTGCCAGCCGATGCCCTCGATCAGGGAATTGCCGAGCGGAGCGAAGACGAACTGGCCGAGCGAGCCGGACGCGGTTCCGATGCCGAAGGCAATCGACCGCTGTTCTGGGGTCACCACCCGCCCGAAGGCGGCGATCACGAGAGAGAAGGAGGAAAAGGCGATCCCCAGGCCGATCAGGACGCCCCCGGACAGGTGCAGCGCCATCGGCGTTTCCGCATTGGCCATCAAAAGCAGGCCGATCGCGTAGAGAACGGCGCCCAGCGACAGGGTTTTCCACGTGCCGTAGCGGTCGGCCATCATGCCTGCGACGGGCTGGGCCGCGCCCCAGATCAGGTTCTGGATGGCAATGGCAAGTGCGAAGATTTCCCGGCTCCAGTCATGGGCCTCGGTCATCGGCTGAAAGAAGAAGCCCATGGCCGAACGGGGACCGAAGGACAACAGCGCGATCACGCAGCCGCAGACGATCACCAGGGGAACGTTGGGGCCGCTTTTCACGGGGTAGAGTGTATCGTCGCTCATGGGATCCTGCAGCTGCGGCCGGGGCCGTTCTAATTCATCGTTATCTTACGATAAACGCGCCGACGGATAGGAGAAAGCGATTTTTTCTGATTGATCCATAAATGTTTTGAATGAATTGGGAGGTGACTCCAGATTGGCACATGCCGGGTCATTTCATTGATCGGACGGGCGGTAAACCGGACCGGTTCGGGTTCGGTCGTCGCGTGGATCAGGGTAACAATCTGAAAAGAATAGGGAATTGGAATTTTTGGAAATTTAGGCGACGAACCTGGTAGATTTTCGATCGGGAAGCGCTTATATAAACTCAATCAGAGCAAAAGAGTGTGGGCCTCTTGGCCCGTTTTCTTTTGCCAAAGATATACTCAAATTGAGTATATATATATCGGGAGGTCGTCATGACCATTGCCAGGAACGCAACCGCCCCTCGAAAGGGGCTTCAGTCGGCAGAGCTTGCCATCGACCGGTTCGGGCCGATCGATCGCCCGGCGCTTGACTATACGCCCGAAGTGGCCGAAGCCACCGCACCGGTCTACGAGAAGGTCCGGCACATCATTCCGCCGATCGAATGGCCGGCGTTGGCGCCCACGATCCATGCCATCAACCGGCTCAAGAAAGAGCGCAACGCGGTCGTCCTGGCGCATAACTACATGACGCCGGACATCTTCCACGGCGTTGCGGACATCGTCGGCGACAGCCTGCAGCTTGCCATCGAGGCGACGCGCACGGATGTGGAAATCATCATCCAGTGCGGCGTTCACTTCATGGCCGAGACGTCGAAAATTCTCAGCCCGGAAAAGACCGTTCTGATCCCGGACATGCGCGCCGGCTGCTCGCTGGCCGAATCGATCACGGCCGAAGACGTCCGCGGGCTTAGGCAACGCAATCCCGGCGTGCCGATCATCACCTATGTGAACACCTCGGCCGAGGTGAAGGCGGAATGCGATATCTGCTGCACCTCGTCCAATGCCCTCCAGGTCGTCGAAAGCTTCGGCGTCGACCGGGTGTTCCTGATCCCGGACAAGTACCTGGCCGCCAATATTGGCAATAAGACCGAGGTGGAGGTTCTGGTCTGGGACGGCGCCTGCGAGGTTCATGAACGCTTCACCGCAGAGGAGCTGCGCGACTACCGCAGGATCGATCCGGACGTGAAGATCATCGCGCACCCCGAGTGCCCGCCCGAAGTGGTTGCGGAAGCGGACTTTGCGGGCTCGACCGCGCACATGATCAACTGGGTGAAGACCGAGCATCCGAAAAAGGTCATGATGATCACCGAGTGCTCCATGGCCGACAACGTGGCGAGCGAGGCACCGGATGTCGAGTTCGTCCGGCCGTGCAATCTGTGCCCGCACATGAAGCGGATCACCCTGAGCAAGATCCTCGACTCTCTGGTTGAAATGAAGGAAGAAGTGACAGTCGATCCGGTGGTGGCCGAGAAGGCCCGTATCGCGGTCGAGCGCATGATCAACCTGAAAAGCTGATCTGCAAGTTGTAGCTGTATAGTCTCCGGCGGCATCGGCCGGGGCTTAGCCGGCATCAGGCCGGCTTATCTTGGGACTTAATTCCATGAGCGTGTCGCTTGAGGATTTCGTGCCTGCGCGGGCAGGCAAGGATGTCGATGACGTCGTCATTCTGGGCGGGGGCCTTGCAGGCCTCTTTTGCGCCCTGAAACTGGCGCCGAGACCGGTGACGGTGATTACCAATGCGCCGATCGGCAAGGGGGCGTCGTCCGCCTGGGCCCAGGGCGGGATCGCGGCCGCCGTCTCCGAACATGACAGCGCGGAAAAGCACCGGGACGACACGCTGGCCGCAGGCGATGGTATCTGTGAGGAAAAGATCGTCGAGCAGATGACCCGCGAGGCCGGGGCCCGGGTCCTGGACCTGCTGTCTTATGGTGTGCCGTTCGACAAGGATCTTGAAGGACGCCTGGAACTCTCCCGCGAGGCGGCGCACTCCGAAAACCGTGTCGTGCGCGTGCGCGGCGACATGGCCGGCAAGGCCATCATGGATGCCCTCATCGCAACCGTCCACGACACGCCCTCGATCCGGGTCATGGAAGGCTATATGGGCGAAAGCCTGATGGCCGAGGGCCGCTACGTCACCGGCGTCCTGGCACGCAAGCGCGGCGGCCTGGAACGCATGGCGTTTCCGGCAAAGGCCGTGGTGCTCGCCTCGGGCGGCATCGGTCATCTCTATGCGCTGACCACCAACCCCGGCGAGGCGAACGGTCACGGCCTTGCGCTTGCGGCCCGGGCCGGAGCCGTCATCGCCGATGCCGAATTCGTGCAGTTTCACCCGACCGCGCTCGATGTCGGCAAGGACCCGGCGCCGCTGGCAACGGAAGCCCTGCGCGGCGACGGCGCCACGCTGATCAATTCCGCCGGCGAGCGCTTCATGGCGAAGATCCACGAAGATGCCGAACTCGCGCCGCGCGACATCGTCGCCCGGGCGATCCACCGTGAGCGCATGGCCGGCCGCGGCGCGTTCCTGGATTGCCGGACGGCCATCGGCGCAAGCTTCAAGGACCGGTATCCGACCGTCTATGCGGCTTGCGCGGAAGCCGGCATCGATCCGGCAACCCGGCCGATCCCGGTCACCCCGGCCCAGCACTATCACATGGGCGGGATCCTGACCGACGCGAACGGGCGCACCTCTCTCGACGGCCTGTGGGCCGCCGGTGAAGTCGCCTCGACCGGGGCTCACGGGGCCAACCGGCTGGCGTCGAACTCCCTGCTTGAGGCCGTCGTTTTCGCCGCCCGTATCGCGGAAGATATCCAGGGGCTGATGCCGACCCCGCGCAGCGCCTACTGGAATGCGCTCGACAACGAGCCCGGACTGCCCAGCCAGCGCAACATGGAAGAACGCGACGCAATCACGGTCCTGCGCGAAACCATGAGCAATCTGGTCGGCGTGGAGCGGGATGCGGCCGGGCTGAAACAGGCGCTTGCCACCATCACCCGGATCGAGCGCGACTGTGGCCGGATTTCCATCCGCAACATGATGATTGCCGGCAAGATCATCGCCGCCGCCGCGCTCAAACGCACCGAAAGCCGGGGCGGGCATTTCCGCTCCGACTTCCCCGAAACCGATCCGGCACAGGCCAGGCGATCCTTCACCACACTGAGTGAGGTTGAAGCGATCGCAGCGGCGGCCTGTGAGGACGTCGCCGCAGCCTGATCACAAACAGCCCAGAAACGGACAGATCCATGACCGCCCAGCTTCCCGTTCTTCCCCGCCTGATTGTCGAGGAGGCGGTCAAGGCCGCCCTCCTGGAAGACTGGGGCCGGGCCGGCGATATTACCAGCCAGGCGACGATCCCGGCCGAAGCCACGGCAAGCGCCGTCATTGCGGCGCGCAAGCCGGGTGTCCTTGCCGGACTTGCGCTTGCCGAAAGCGCTTTTCGTCTCACGGATGACGCGGTCGAACTCGAGACGGTCGCCGCAGATGGTGACCGGCTGGAAAAGGGGAGCGTCGTTGCCCGCATGTCCGGTCCGGCACGCGCCATCCTGTCGGCCGAACGGGTCGCGCTGAACTTCCTCGGCCACCTGTCCGGCGTTGCAACGGCGACCGCCCGGTTCGCCGACCTGATCGCTCATACGAAGGCAGATATCGTCTGCACCCGCAAGACGACGCCGGGGCTGCGGACGTTCGAGAAATACGCCGTGCGTTGCGGCGGTGGATCGAACCACCGGTTCGGCCTCGACGATGCGATCCTGATCAAGGACAATCATGTCGCCGTTGCAGGCGGAGTGACCCAGGCAATCGAGGCGGCCAAGGCCTTCAAGGGGCATCTGGTGAAGCTCGAGGTCGAGGTCGATACGCTGGATCAGCTCAAGGAAGCGCTCGCCTGCGGGCCGGATGTGATCCTGCTCGACAACTTCGATCCGGTGAGGCTCAAGGAAGCCGTTGCGATCACCGCCGGCCGGGTTCCGCTCGAAGCCTCAGGCGGCATCGAGGAAGACACGGTGAAGGCGATTGCCGAATCCGGCGTCGACCTGATTTCCTCCGGCTGGATCACCCATTCCGCGCCGGTGCTCGATCTGGGGCTCGATATCGAGATCGCTCGCTAAAACGAGATCGTCCGAATAAAAAACGGCGCCGGATGGTCCGGCGCCGCAATCTTATGTGCCGACTTAGCCCACGAACAGGGACAGTCCGAGAACGGCGGTAACCGCCCCGAGGGACCGGACGACCAGCCTGCCTTTTTGCGTATCGGCCCCCAAAGCCGAACCGACGCCCCAGCCGATCGCAATCCCGGATGCGTGAAGCAGAGCCGTTGCCAGGGCAAAGCCCGCCGCATAGCTCAATTCGTCGGCCGTGCCGATTTCAGCGCCATGGGCATGGCCGTGGAACAGGGCGAAGACGCTGACGATGGCGGCACTTGGAATAACCGGCAGGCGGACCGCCATGGCGACCAGCAAGCCGAGCGCGACCACCGAAGCCATGATTGCCGGCTCGACGAAGGGCAGCGGAACGCCTGCCATGGACAGGCCGAAACCGGCGAGCATGGTCGCGACGAAGGCCGACGGGATCAGCCACACGGACCGGCCGCCGTTCTGGAACGCCCACAGGCCGACGGCGACCATGACCAGGATATGATCCAGTCCGAAAAGCGGATGGGAAATGCCGGTGGCAAACGAGCCGTGCTCGGCCGGGTTCAGGTGGGCAAAGGCCGGTGAACTGGCCAGAACAAGGCCGGCGGCCAGGAAGAGAGAACGAAATTTCATCGATTGATCCTCTGATTGAGTCGATCCGGCACCCCGGAACGGATCGTGCCTTTCCTCAGAGAACCGCTGGCGCAGCAGCCTGTCAATTCTGACAGGGCATTCGCCTGTTGATGGACGGGAGGAAAGCCGATGCCGCATGCAAAAAAGGGCGCGCCCGTGGGGCACGCCCGCTTCAGGTTTGCCGGTTGGGTCCGGCTATTTCCAACTGCCGCCGTAGGTCTTGTAGAAGATGTGATCGCCGATCTGGCCGCGTTTGACCATGGCCCTGGCCCAGCGGGGCTTCACATAGGTCGCATGGTAATGGGTCGAGGCATCGACCATCTTCAGGTACCGCTTGCCGCCAATGACGTCCTTGGCGATCCGTTCGGCGGTTTGCCATGCGCCGGGTTGTGAGATCCTGTCCGCAAGGCCGTCGCAAGCGAAGGAGAACTGGCAGCGGTTGCGCCTGTTCTTGTTCTGGTAGACCACGCCGCAGATCGTGTCCGGATAGGCCGGGTTCTTGACCCGGTTCAACACCACCTGGCCGACCGCCACCTGGCCGTCTTCGCTTTCACCGCGCGCTTCGAAATAGATTGCTTCCGCCAGACAGCGCTCCTGCTTCGGCTCCCAGACGGACTGGGGCAGGGGGCGCTGGGCCCACCAGTGCGGGTTTTCCGGATCTTCCGGCGGCGGCATGTCCTGTTCGTATTTTGCCGCTCCGAACAGCGCGTTGAACGGTTCCTTGGTGTCCTGGACGGATTCAGGCGCGTATGCCGAGACAAGCGAGAAGCTGGCGGCCGCCGCATTGCGGGCCATCATGATCTTCTGCAGATCGATCGGGGCGCCGGTCTTGCCGGGCGTCGTCTTGCCGTCGGCGCTTGCAACCGAATGGGATTTGCCGAGCGGCTGAGGTTTGACGAAAGCCACACGCGGAAGGCCGGCTTTCTTCTCGCCGTCGATCAGGCTCGGCATGGCAAAGACCGTACCGGACGCCTGTTCGACCATCTGCCGGTCCGGGGCCATCGTGATCAGCCGGTCGGCCTTTGCGGACCTGTTGACCCGGAGAATGTCGGGCAGTTCGGTCGGCCGTGTGTCGCGGACGATGTCGTCCAGGCCGCCGATGGTCGTTCCCTTGCTGTCGTCGAGACCCGAGGCCAGCTTGAACTGGGGGCCGGAAGCGGGGGCAGGCGGCCGGATGGTCTTCAGGGACAGGGTCGGCTTCAGGTTTGTTATGAAATTCGCCGGCTCAAGCGCCATGGTCCAGCGGGGCGCTTCCGCCTTTTCCGCCGCGATCAGCGCGATGATGTCCTGTTCGCCGGTTGCCGTGGTCAGGAAGGCGAAGGCGAACGTACCGGCGATCGCGAGATGCTTCAGCCGCCGCCAGGACATGCGGCTTGCGCGTTTTCTATGAACAACCGGGGAAGAAGACCGCCCGTTGGGGCGGTAAGGACGGCCAGACATACGCAGCCAACTCCAACTCGTTACGCGTGTCCGACCTGCGCGGACTGGAACTCACTAACAGGGGGTAAAAACCCATCTTGAGATTGAGATTGGCCGCTTAACCTTGAAAGACCGTTAATGGCGCCGAAAATCGCGGAAATTCGCGCCGGGCCTTCGTAGAGTTGACAGTTTATGGTTAAGAATAAGCCTAGCGCCCGCCGACACGAAGACCAAGGGCGGGGCGTTCGGTCAGGATTTCGTGCCGGAAACGGAACAGGGCGGCAGGCCGTCCGCCGGTGGCCGTGGAGGTCGCTCCCGTCGGCTCGACCAGATTGGCGTTTTCCACCAGCCGGCGGAAATTCTGCTTGTGCAGGTGCCGTCCCGAGATCGCTTCCACGGATCTCTGCAGGTCGGTGAGGGTAAAGGTTTCCGGCATCAGCTCGAACACCACCGGCCGGTACTTGAGCTTGGCGCGCAGTCTCGAGATCGCGGTCGCCAGCACCCTTCGGTGATCGAACCGCATCGGACGTCCGAACGCCGGCAGGGTGTCCCGGTTCCGGGCGGCGCGCCTGCCGTCGTGCAGCGCTTCAGGGACGAGACCCGCCTCGTACAGAAGCTCATAGCGGTCCAGCGTGCGCTCTTCGTCCCAGACCGTCGGATCGCTGCCGAAGGCAAGACGCAATCGTTCCGGACGGCTCAGCGCCCGTGCCGGCGTATCTTTCGGCGGCGGCTCCTTGGCCCACTCCTGAAGGGCCGGGAGAATTTCGGTGTCGAGCAGTGCGGGCCTGCCGTCGCGCCAGTCCTCCCAGGGGAAATAGTCGTACCAGGAGCGCCAGGCGGAGTGGTGCCGTGCCAGCATCTTTTCCGAATCCGGCGTCTGCCGGGTCAGCGCCAGGTAGCCGACAGAGACCATATGGGGCCCGGCATCGCCCATATGCCGGTGGCGGCCCCGGTCGCCGAAGGTATAGAGCTGTTCGATATATCCGAGACGAAGGGCGGTCTGTTCCTCCACCCAGGTCCTCAGGCCGATTTCGAACGTGCGGTGATGCAGCGGGTCGAACGGGCCGAACGGCAGGCTGTCCGGCTCCTGTCCCTCCGGGTCGTTGACTTCGACGATCTGGGGCATGCCGGACGAAACGGCAACGATGACGGCATTGAGTCCGATTTCGATCGCTGCTTTCTGGTCTGGCATTCGGTCTCCCGGCGTCGTGCGAACGGTGTCGTTCAGTCCATGGGCATCACGAAAGGCGTGCCTTCGAAGGCCGAGGCGCCGCGCCCGATCTCCCGGATCGCGTCGATCATCCGTCCGTCCCGGTTCAGGATCTTGTCAGCCATGGCGACCAGGCGGCTGTTCGGCGTTGCCGAGGGCGCGCGCTCCCGCAGGCGGGCGGCAAGGCCGTATTCGTCTGCCTCCGGATTGAGGGCACAGGCGGTGATATAGGCGCCGGCGGTAGAGCGGCTGATCCCGGCCCAGCAGTGGATGACCAGGGGGGCTTCACGGTCCCAGCCCCGGACGAAGTCCAGGAGACGGACCACATGGACCTCGGCCGGCGGCGTCAGTCCTTCAACCGCGTCGACAATGTCATTGAAGCCCAGGAACAGGTGCCGGTCTGCCGCGATCCCCGGAGGGGTCGGGACCGGCGTGTCCGCGTTGATCAGGGTGACGAGATGGGTTGCGCCTGTCTTTTCGACGGTTTCGGGAAGGCGCGAGAGCGAGCACACATGGAGCATGGCGATCCATTGATTTGTTCTTTGGGCGAATCGTACCTGTCTCGGCGAGCAAGGTCACCCGTCAGGCTGTCTTCTTTTTCCTGTTGTTCCCATTTTTAGCATTTGCGTCCGCTGCCCGCAGCGCTTCGATCTCCTCGAAACGCTCAAGAAACAGCTTCTGCGCCCTGGCGACGGGCATGGGGGAAAGACCCAGTCCGGCCTCCTTGCCGCCTTCCGGCGTGAAGCCGCGGGGGCGGCCGAAGATCCTGGCAGCCTCGTTTTCATCGAAGCCGGCCAGTTCGATCGCCTCATAGTAGGCGCAGATGATGTCTGCTCGCTTGGCGATTTTCTTGATGGCCTGGGGCAGCTCTGCCGGCAGGCCGAAGCGCAGGTGGATCGCCGCTTGCAAGCGGTTCTCGACCGCCTTGTAGGCGCCGCCCATGACCGCCTTGAAAGGCGAGATCATGTCGCCGATCACATATTCGGGCGCATCGTGCAAGAGAACCGCCTGGCGCCAGTCGGGCGTGAGGTCCGGCTTCAGCTTCAGGGCGATGTCTTCCACGATCAGGGAATGTTCGGCGACCGAAAAGGCATGTTGGCCCCGTGTCTGGCCGTTCCAGCGGGCAACGCGGGCAAGACCGTGGGCGATATCCGAAATCTCCACGTCGAGGGGCGATGGGTCCAGAAGGTCGAGCCGGCGGCCCGACAACATCCTCTGCCAGGCTCTGGGAGGGGCGTCCGGTCGGTCTGCGGCCATGAAAGATCTTCCCTGGAAACGGTGTCAGTCGTCCCCGGCGGCATCCTCCGGCCATCCGAAGCCTGCCCAGTCGGGCAGAGCCAGTGTGACCTCGTTCGAACCGCAATGGAACGGGGTGCCGTTCTTAAGCGCGGCGGCCGCCTTGTCAAGACGGACGAGGGCCAGCCCCTGAGTCCCGCCGGTGCCTCGGGCAACAGAGCCGAGCGTGCCCATCACCTTGCCGTCCGCGGTGATCTCGGTGCCTGGAGCGGGCAGGTCCGCCTCGCTTGAGACCCGGATGATCCGCTTGCGCGCGGTGCCGCGGTGGTGAACGCGGGAGACCACCTCCTGTCCGACGTAGCAGCCCTTGGAAAAGGACACCCCGCCGAGCTGGTCCATGTCCGCGTCATGGGGAAACACGTCCGAATAGGCGAAATCGGCAAGGCCTTCCGGGACGCCGAGCGCGATCCGGTGGGCGGCATAATCGGCTTCTGCAAAACCGCCGGCCTCAAGTGCCGGTTTGACGGCCTCGGGCTCGCCGATGACACGCCAGCCGAGGGCGGCCAGCCGGGGGTCTTCGGCCCGAACGCCGGGCAGATCTTTCGGCGGCGCGCCGTTCCAGCAGGCGAAGACGCCAAGGTCCGAGCTTGCATCCACGACCTCGACCTTGGAGCGCAGCCTGTAGAAGGTGAGCCGCTTGGCAAGATCGGCCAACGTCTCTGCAGGCGTGTCCAGCAGATAACTGTCACCGTCCTTCAGGATCAGGAAATCGAACAGGATCTTGCCCTGCGGCGTCAGCAGCGCGCCGTAGCCTGCTCCGCGGTTGTCGATCTCCTCCATATCGGCGGTGATCAGATTCTGCAGGAAATGATGGGCGTCGGGGCCGGAGACACGGATCACGCCGCGGTTCGGCAGGATGGCAAACTGCGGTTTCGTCATCGGGCGGCGTCCTGTCTGAAAATCTCTATCTCTAATGGGAGATAGTCGCCGGAACGAAACTGGGCAAGACCGGAAAAGCGGTCTGTCCAACACTGGTCCTTGGCCGTTCAAGCGCGTATAAGCCCGGTCAGAACATGTTGGCTGCTTCAGGAGACCCGAAATTGACCGAGACCTATGACCTGATCCTCAAGGGCGGAACCGTGGTCAATCAGGACGGCGAGGGCGTTCGCGATGTCGCCATCCGCGGTAACCGGATCGCCGGTCTCGGGAGTTTCGACAAGGCGCAGGCGGGCGAGACCGTCGATTGCACCGGCCTTCACATCCTGCCCGGCGTGATCGACAGCCAGGTGCATTTCCGCGAGCCGGGACTGGATCACAAGGAAGACCTGGAATCGGGATCGCGCGCGGCCGTCATGGGCGGGGTCACGGCGGTCTTCGAGATGCCGAACACCAATCCGCTGACGATCACCGAGGCGGCGCTCGCCGACAAGGTGAAGCGCGGCCATCACCGCATGCATTGCGATTTCGCCTTCTGGGTCGGCGGCACGCGGGAAAATGTCGACGAGATCCCGGATCTGGAGCGCCTGCCGGGTGCGGCCGGCATCAAGATGTTCATGGGATCCTCGACCGGCGATCTTCTGGTGGAAGACGATGCCGGCGTTCGTGCGGTCCTTGCCAAGACCCGCCGGCGCACGGCGTTTCATTCCGAGGACGAATACCGGCTGCGCGACCGCATGGGCCTGCGGGTGGAAAACGATCCGACCTCCCATCCGGTCTGGCGCGACGAGATTGCGGCTCTCCAGTGCACCCAGCGTCTGGTCCGGATCGCCCGCGAGGTCGGTGCGAAGATCCACATCCTGCATCTGTCCACGGCGGAAGAGGTCGACTTCCTGATCGACCACAAGGACATCGCCTCGATCGAGGTGACGCCGCATCACCTCACCCTGACCGACGAGGCCTACAAGACCCTCGGCACGCTGGTACAGATGAACCCGCCGGTTCGCGCAGCGCGCCACGGGGAACGCCTGTGGTGGGGCCTGGAGCAGGGCATTCTGGACATCTTCGGCTCCGACCACGCGCCGCATCTTCTGGAAGAAAAGCAGAAGCCCTATCCCGCGTCGCCGTCGGGCATGACCGGTGTGCAGACGCTGGTGCCGATCATGCTCGATCATGTGAATGCGGGGCGCCTGAGCCTTACCCGGTTCGTGGACATGACGAGCGCCGGGCCGGCGCGCCTGTTCCAGACGGCGCTCAAGGGCCGGATCGCTGTCGGCTATGATGCCGACTTCACCATCGTCGACATGAAGAAGCGCGAAACCATCCGCAATGAATGGACCGCCTCCAAATGCGGCTGGACGCCCTATGACGGCAAGGAGGTTACCGGCTGGCCGGTCGGAACCTTCGTGCGCGGTACGAAGGTCATGTGGGACGGTGACCTGACCACGCCGTCAACCGGCGAAGCCGTTCTCTTCCAGGACGGGCTGCCGCGCGGCTGATACGGCGGCCGGGGTTTCGGAACGGGACGAAAGGGCCGGGTGCCGGCCCCACCGGACCGCATTCCAGATTTTCTCGTGCACCAGGTAGAACACGAAACCGGATGCCGAGGCGCTTATCGCGATCGACAGCGCGCCGGTGAGCGATCCGGTTTGCGGATAGCTCAGCGCGGTCATGGTCAGGATGCCGAGCCCCTGCCATGTGGCGGCCTTAACGACCGTGCGCACCATCGTTTCCATCGCGTGTCGAGTCCCTTGCCTGATCTGCATCGATGCACAGAGGAATAACCGCGCGAGCCCAACCACGGGAATTCTGAACATTCGCAACATATTATCTCTTCTGTTGAAATTTATCTCCACTTGGTGAAAAATATCATCATGGACAAGAGGCAGCGTGCGGAGACCTTCCGGCAACGGCTCGAGGAAGGCATGACGAGGCGGGACATGAGCCGCAGCGCGCTCGCGCGCGCCTGCGGTGTTGACCGCTCGACCATCGCCCAGTTGCTGGCCGAAGGCGAGGGACGCCTGCCGAACGCGCACCTGGCAGCCGAATGCGCCTCCGCGCTGTCGGTCAGTGCCGACTGGCTGCTGGGCCTGACCGAGCGCAGCGAGACGACGGCGGATCTTCTGGAATCCTCCTTCCGTATCACGGACGCCGAACGCACCTTCGCGGACACGCGGATCGACGAATGGCACCGCGAAGCGGCCGGTTACAAGATCCGCCATGTTCCCGCGACCCTGCCGGATATCCTGAAGACGAACGCGGTTTTCGAGTTCGAATACGCCGCCTTCCGGGACAAGACGCCCGAACAGGCGATCTCCTCCATGCGCGACAAGTCGGAATGGCTGCGCCGGCCGGGATCCGACTACGAGATCTGCTGTTCACGGGAATTGATGGAATCCCTGGCCCGCGGCGAGGGCTACTGGCGCGGTCTTCCGGAGGCGGCGCGCAAGGAGCAGATTGAGCATATCGCCCGCTATTGCCGCGACAATTACCCCTCGCTCCGGCTCTATCTTTATGACACCAAGGTGGTGTTCTCCGCGCCCCTCACGATCTTCGGACCGCTGCTGGCCGTCGTTTATATCGGCAAGCACTATCTGATTTTCCGGGAAACCCGCCAGATCCGGGCCCTGACCGATCATTTTGACCAGCTGGTCCGGGATTCCGACACCGACGCCAGATCGGTCGCGGATATCGTGGAAGCAATGATCTGAGCCGGTAAGAGGCTTAATAGTGTTGCTTTGCGGGCACGCCTGACGAGCGGATTGCCATTTCCGAGCCAAAACAAACAGCTGTGATGTTTATTACAGTTTCCCATGCGGCATTATGGGAGGCTTGGATCAGGACGAGGTTTGCTCACGAATTTAGGTCGTAAACTCATAAATGAGGCTGGAATGGCACCGCAACGGCAAAGAGCTGCAAGGAGAGACGCGAGAAGCGGGCTTTATGCCCGGTTGAGCGGTTCGACGCAGCAGATCTAAGCCGTTTCGGCGTCCCTTCGGGATATGGCCGATTTGCCCGGCTACAGCGTTGCAAGTTCTGGAAAACCGGACGGTTTCCTGCGAACTTGCGCCTTGTATCCGAACAAATCGGCTCATACCATTTCAGTCTCATTTATGAGTTTACGACCTAATAACCTTATCTCATAACGTAAAATACACACGTCGCCTTTAAAAGTTCGTTCGGGCTTTTAAGAGTTTTGCGTAAGAGGGCTCAAGGGATGATTGGTTTTGTAAAATCATTTGCCGCAGACCGCGCGACTGCGCGTATTGCAGGCTTGGCCACCGCAGCGTTGATGGCCGTTTCGATTTCAGGTGCGGCACTGGCGCGTGACGCGGAGGCCGCCAAACCGGCCGAAGCAACCGATGCCGATGCGCCGCTTCAGATGCTCGTGTCGCTGAAGGACCAGAAGATCAGGGTCTATCGCGGGACGGAGCTGATCCGCACGGCGCCGGTTTCCTCCGGCCGTGCCGGCCGCAGTACGCCCTCCGGCGTGTTTTCGATCCTGGAAAAGCGGCGCAAGCATTTTTCCAATCTCTATAACAGCGCGCCGATGCCCTACATGCAGCGGCTGACCTGGTCGGGCGTTGCGATGCATCAGGGCCACCTGCCGGGTTATCCGGCGTCTCATGGCTGCATCCGCCTGCCGCGTGACTTCGCCAAGGACCTGTTCGGCATGACCGAACGCGGCCTCCACGTGGTGGTGACCAAGGAGACGGCGGAGCCGGAACCGATCCGCCACGCCGTTCTGCCGCAGCCCATGCAGGTGGGCACCCCGGTCGCGAGCCTGTCGTCTGGAACCATTGCAGCCGATCCGGCGCTCCGCGGCACGGTCGCCGCAACCGATGCGGATGCGGAACTGGCAACGCTCACTCCGGAAAATCCGGATTTCGACAAGCCGCTTCGCATGATCATCACTCCGAACCAGGAACCGAATGCGAACAAGACGCTGCAGAGCCTCTTGAACAAGATGGGCTTTGACGCCGGTCCGGTCGACGGTGTGATCGGCCGCAAGACCCGCGCAGCCATCAGCCTGTTCCAGGAAGGCGCGGATCTGCCGGTGACCGGACAGGTGACCACGGCGCTCGTCAACCGGGTGTACAAGGATGCCGGCTATGAAAAGGGTCAGAACGCGACCCTGCGCATCCGCCGCAGCTTCAAGGACATCTACGAAGCTCCGGTCACGCTCAAGGATCCGAATGAAAAGATCGGGACTTTCGTCTTCACCGCACTCGACTTCAAGCAGGGCGATGCCCATGTCGACTGGATGGTGGTGCCTGCGGAAGGCGAGCAGTACGGCACGCCGACGGAAATCCTGAACCGGGTGGTTCTGTCGGACAAGGTCCGCCGTGACCTGTCCACCATGCTGACCCCGGGCTCGTCCCTGATCGTGACGGACCGGTCCTTCGCCCGCAACACGGGTCTCGGTACGGACTTCGTCGTCGTCACCAAGTAAGCGAACTTCCTTTCGAGTGAAAAAGGCCGCCCGTCAAAGGCGGCCTTTTTGCTGTTTGGCGATCGAAATCGCCGCAGCGTCACCAAACTGTCGTCTCTCTCCCGTATCGCATCGTGACTTTTAAAACGTGCGCCGAATCGGAGAGAACGATGACGCCCAGTCCGCGTGCAGACACCCTCAGTGCCTCCAAGGCCCGGTTGAAGAATGCCGTTCACAGGTCCGAAGCGGCGTCCCGCGACGGTATCCTGGAACGCCTGTTCACCTTCGCCTTCAAGGGCCTCGTCTATCCGCAGATCTGGGAAGATCCGGACGTCGACATGGAGGCGCTGAAGCTGACGCCGCAGTCGCGCATGGTGACGATCGCTTCCGGCGGCTGCAACGTGATGTCCTACCTGACGGCGGATCCGGCGGAAATCACCGCTGTCGATCTCAACCGGGCGCATGTGGCGCTCGGCCGGCTGAAACTGCTGGCGGCCCAACGCCTGCCGAACTACGACAGTTTCTACCGGTTCTTCGGCGAGGCTGACGAAAAGGCGAATATCGCCGCTTATAATCGGTTCCTCCGCGACGAACTTGACGACGACTCCCGGGCCTACTGGGAAGGACGGGATCTGGTCGGCTGGGGCCGCAAGCGGATCACGCTGTTTTCCCGCGACCTCTATCATCATGGGCTGCTCGGCTATTTCATCGGCATCGGCCATTTTATCGCCAAGCGCTATGGCATCGATCCGAGGCATTTCCTGAAAGCCCGTTCGATCGACGAACAGCGCAGCTATTTCGAGACGGCTCTTGCCCCGCTGTTCGACAAGCGCCTGGTGCGCTGGGCGACGTCGAAGAAGATGTCGCTTTACGGTCTCGGCATTCCGCCGGCGCAATATGACGCCCTGGTTTCGGCAAGCGCGGAAGGCAACATGTCGGAGGTCTTGAAGGGACGCCTGAAGAAGCTCGCCTGCGATTTTTCCATCCAGGATAACTATTTCGCCTGGCAGGCCTTCAGCCGCGGTTACGCCCCTCAATCCGGCGAGTCGACCGGAGAATCCGGTCCCTTGCCGCCCTATCTGAAGCGGGAACATTTCGAGGATATCCGTCAGCGGGCCGACCGCGTCCGCGTTCTCAACCGCAATTTCACCGAGCACCTGCACGGCGAAGCTGACGACAGTCTCGACGCCTATGTCCTGCTCGACGCCCAGGACTGGATGACCGATGCCCAGCTCAACGCGCTGTGGAGCGAAATCACCCGGACCGCGCGCCCGGGCGCGCGGGTGATCTTCCGCACCGCCGCCGAGCCGACGCTGCTGCCCGGCCGGGTCGCGGACGAGACCCTCGACCGCTGGACCTATGAGGAAGCAGAAAGCCTGCGGCTCGGGCGGAAGGACCGGTCGTCGATCTATGGCGGGTTCCATCTGTATGTCTTTAACGGATAAATCGCCGGCGGCGACCGCGGAAACGGCGCGGCTGATGGATGCGGTCTACCGCAACCAGCGCCATTTCTACGATCTGACCCGGAAATATTACCTTCTCGGGCGCGACCGTCTGATCGACCGCCTTCAGTTGCCCCGGGGCGCCACCGTGCTGGAACTGGGCTGCGGCACCGGCCGCAACCTGATCGCGGCGGCGAAACGCTACCCGGACGCCCGTTATTTCGGGGTGGACATTTCCGAACAAATGCTTGAGACCGCAAGGCACAACATTGCCCGTGCAGGCCTCAGCGACCGGATCACGCTCCGCCAGGGCGACGCCTCCGACCCGGCTGCGGCCGACGGTTTCGGTCCCGATGCCTTCGACCGGGTCATCTATTCCTATACCCTGTCGATGATCCCGGTCTGGCGCGAGGCGCTCAAAGCCGGCATGGCCCGGCTTGCTCCGCACGGGCGCCTTTCGGTGGTCGATTTCGGCCAGCAGCAGCGGCTGCCGGGCCTCTTCAAAAAGCTTTTGTTCCTGTGGCTAGCGAAGTTTCACGTCAGCCCGCGCGCGGACCTGCAGCGGGAACTCGAACAGCTGTCCGAAGCATACGGAGCTGGACTGGAGGCCTCGGGCCTATACCGCGGATACGCCTTCTACGCGGAAATCAGCCGGCCGGCCGGCTACTCGCCCGCGACAAAGTAGTGCAGGGTTCCGTCCTTGCCGATCCCGACCCGGTAGAACAGCCAGACCCCATAGTCTTCCATTTCCGCGAAGTCGGCGGAGGTGATCAGCCGGTACATCTCGACCTTCTGCTGTGGCGTCAGGCGGTTCAGCGGATAGCGGGCGAAATAGGGCCAGATATACATTTCCTGAGGCGTGCCCACATCCACATGAACGAAGCCGGCCGACAGCGTGTCCGCGAGAATGCCCAGGATTTCCAGTCCGTCAGGGTCGCCGGAGTTTTCCTTCAGGAATTCGATCGGATCGCCGATTTCCGTCAGCGACAGGGTCGGCGGCATCTCGTTGCTTTCCAGGACCATGCGCAGGCGGTTGAAATCGGCTCCCAGGGCGGCTTCCAGCAATTGGGCATGCATGCGGGCCACCGGCGGTGGCAACCGGCCGAGATCATAAAGGACTTCGGGCAATTCTGCCTGATCCTGGCCTGCAGGAGCGCCGGATTCGGCTGCCGGCTCCGTGTCATCGGGAGCGGACTGGGTCACGGAAGGAACGTCGCCCGCCGGGATATCCGGTCCACCCGGTGCTTGCGCCGGGTTGACGGTAATCGTATCCGTTTTGACGGTTTTCGCGCTGGCCGCATGGGGCAGGCCGATCGCAAGGGCAAGACCTGCAACGGCCAGCAAACATCTCAAGCGGACAATCACGGCGCTTTCTCCCTCGGGTCGCGAATGACGCCTTTTCAATACACGCAAACGAACCCTGCTGACCACAGATATTCCCGCAGCGCACATCCATTCTTGTCATCCGCCCGTTGCGGCGGTATCGACAGGCAGGACAAGCTTGCAGAAAAAGGGCCGGGGGTTTGAGTTTTCTGGAATTCGCCGTGATCGGAATTGTCATTGGCCTCATTACGACCGCCCCGGTCGGACCGGTCAATATCATGGCGATCCAGCATGCCGCTCAAAGAGGTTTCCGCCAGGGGCTGTACGTCGGACTCGGGGCAGTCATTGCGGATTCGATTTATGCGGCGGCGGCCATTTTCGGCGTTTCCGCAGTCACCCGGTTCGTCGAAGGCCAATTCGATCTGATCAAGACCGCCGGTGCGATCCTGCTCATTGTCTTCGGCCTGAAAATCATGAACACCCATCCGCATCTGGACCGGGAGACCGGCGGCCGCGTCAAGGGAATCTGGGGCGAGGTCACGGCGGCGTTTTTCATGGTTCTCACGAACCCGGGCGTGGTGCTGGCCTATGTGGCAATTGTCGGCGGCCTGGGACACTGGCGTCCGCAACCCGGTGACCATTCCGGCGCATTGGCGATGGTTCTCGGAGTGGCGCTGGGAGCCTCCGCCTGGTGGGCGGCGCTTTCGGCGGTCGTGACCCGGTTTTCAGCAAGAATAGACGATCACTGGCTCGACCGGGCCAATCATATTGCCGGGTATATCCTGATCGCCTTCGGTCTCGTCATCGGCGCGGACCTGGTCTTCGACCTGTTCGGCTGATGCTTTAAAAAAACAAAAAGCCGGCACAATGCGCCGGCCTTTTTATCTCGTGATAAAGCCGATTACTGCAGGATGCGGTTGACCGTGTAGTCGCCGCGCTGGATCCGGTCGGGAAGCCCTTCCGCCAGCTTGGCGACCGCATCTTCGCCATAGGTCGCGACAAGATCGGCCAGAGCTGTAAACATAGCCGCATGGGCGACCGCGTCCGCATCCACGCCGCAGGCGATGGCTTCGGCCCAGGCATCCGAAATAAAGCCCAGAGCGGCGCGCCGGATGTCCTCGTCCTCGGCAAACTCCGCTTCCATCGCCGCATCACTGAATTCGTCGTTAATCATTCGTTCCCTTACCGGTTTTTACCATCTCGGCCAAATCCGCGGCCGATGAAGCCCTTCGAATCTCTTGATAAAAATCCTAGCACGGCGAACCGCGAGGATAACCAACCGTGAACGCAAACTTAACAAGCATTCACAAAATTGACGAAAAAGGTTAACCAATCGGTAAGAGTTCGGGCGCGAGGTCTGAATTACCGCCCGTAGCGGCTGGTAACGTCGCCGATGATCGCTTCGCCCTCGGATATATACTGTCTCAAAGCGAGACGCGCGGAGTTTGTGCATTCTCGGTAAACGGTTGAGAAACCACGATATCCGCGATTGAACCGGGCAATGAAGCGCCGCCGCCGGTTTTCTTCCACAACTTCCGTGTCGAGAAGCGCCGTCATCCGGTCGCGCCAGGAGGGCTCGTCGTCATTTCCGCACAAGGGACGCAGGAAATGCAGCGCGCCCATGACTTCCGAAAGCCGTAAAAGGTCCTGTTCGTAAGGCGGCTCGGAGCCTTGCGCCGCCTGCGCCTGCGCAGCGGAGGCCGCAAGCACAAGACCTGCCCAGAAGGCGGCAATCGTGAAGGTGCGAAGCAGAAGCGTCATGGCCGGATGATGCACATGGCCCGCATCGCCGCGCAAGAGGTATCGCGCCGAAGGTAAGGAGATCACTCCAGCCCCAGGATCCGGCGGATGCGCAGCGGCGTACCAGGGGTCGTATCGAGGTCATCGAGGCCGGAAAGCGGTATCCAGCCGGCATCCGCGGCATCATCGCCCGCACCCACGGTGCCCGACACATAAGGCCCTGAAAAGACCACCAGAACGAAATGCGAGGAGACCCGGCCGTCGCCATCCTTGTGGATACTGTCGAACGTGTCGACCGGCGCACCGAGATCCGCCCGTATGCCTGTTTCCTCCAGAAGTTCCCGTTCGGCCGCCACCTTCAGGGGTTCGCCCAGATCGACAAGACCGCCGGGCAAGCTCCAGCACCCCTGATAGGGCGGTTTGGAACGCTTGATCAGAAGGACATCGTCATTGCGGTGGCAAACGACGCTGACGCCGAGAAGAGGAACGGGTGGGTAGTGGCGCGATACACTCATGCCGTTCTTTGTGCCACAGCCCGCCCGGCGGTTCCATCGCTCCGGGACGCCTCAGGCGAACATGGCATCGATTTCCGCCTGGGCGGCTTCGCCTTCGGGCGCTGTCTCCATCGGCTCCACATGTCCGTGGATGACGCCGCTGGCAACGGAGATCAGCGGCTTGATCACATGGGTGGCGGCTTCCGCGATTTCGGTTGCCACCATGCTCGGATCCGGAACACTGCGCAATTTCTCCTGGGCGGCCAGGACCGCGGCATCTATCTGCGCAACCCGCGATTCCAGGTGGGTCCGAAGCTTGACGGGAGCCGCGTGATAGGCGGTGATTGCCAGCTGCTTTTCGGAAAAATTGGAGTTTTCGAAATGGGATTCGTAGTCGATCGGTTCCCATTCGAGCACATCCTCGGCGCAATCCGGCATGGCCGGAAGCATCTCGAGCAGCATGACGACTTCGTTGAAATGATTCAGGTAGTCCGTCGCCAGCCCGGTGGTGGGATTGATATTCGCCCGTTCCAGCCGGTCGGCTGCCAGGATACCGGCGCCTAGAACTGGATCTTCGGATTCCATACTTTTCCCCCAACGGCTAAACTACTGTTCCAAACTAGTATGTCTTTGTTGCCAATTGCCTAACTTAAGGGGTGAGTCCCGTTTCGGACGGGCTCAAGGAGACCCGGATACAGGATCTGACATGTGCGGCCGCTTTAGCCTGACAGCCACTCCCGAGGATGTTCGCGCGCTCTTTGCCTATATCGATCTGCCGAATTTCCCCCCGCGCTTCAACATCGCGCCGACCCAGCCGATTGCGACCGTTCGCATGGAGCATGGCGAGCGCCGGTTCGCGCTGGTGCGCTGGGGGCTGGTGCCGTCCTGGGTGAAGGATCCGGCAAGCTTCTCGCTCCTGATCAACGCCCGCGCGGAAACCGCAGCCGAAAAGCCTTCGTTCCGGGCCGCCATGCGCCACCACCGCTGCCTCATCCCGGCCTCCGGCTTTTACGAATGGCGCCGGACGCCGGAGGGCAAGCAGCCCTACTGGATCAGCCCGGCAGACGGCGGCCTGATGGCCTTCGCCGGCTTGTGGGACACATGGTCCGATCCGGACGGCGGCGACATCGATACCGGCGCGGTGCTGACCACCACCGCCAACCGGACCATCGGGCAGATCCACCACCGCATGCCGGCGATCCTGATGCCGGAAGCCTTCGACGACTGGCTCGACACGGGCAATGTCATGGCGCGGGACGCAACAAAGATGCTGGTGCCGGCGCCGGAGGACTACCTGACCGCGGTTCCAGTTTCGCCGAGAGTGAACAAGGTCTCCAACGACGACCCGGACCTGCAAAGCGAGGTCGAACCCGAGGAACCGGTTGCGCAAGCCTCGAAGCCTGAAAAGCCGAAGCGGGCCTCCGCCGGAGCATCGAAGCCCGGCGACGGGCAGATGGATCTCTTTTAACGACGCGGCCCGGAAAAAGCCCTGTTCAAACGGCCGAGCCTCGACTATCCGGGTCTTCCGATCATCAATGGAAAGCGGACACATGAGCGACATCGACGAGGATGCCCTGGCCGAGGTCTATAACCGGGGGCTCGATCTGGAGAAATCCGGCGACCTGGAAGGCGCGGCGAAGGCCTATCGCGAAGCGCTTGAGCTGGATCCGTCCGATACCGGCGGGGTCTCGATCCGCCTGGCCGCCATGGGCCGGGGCGACACGCCGGAAAAAATGCCCGACGCC
The DNA here is from genome assembly GCF_014692675.1 of Roseibium aggregatum. GTDB lineage: Bacteria > Pseudomonadota > Alphaproteobacteria > Rhizobiales > Stappiaceae > Roseibium > Roseibium aggregatum_C. Next base: position 97,494 of record NZ_JABFCZ010000016.1, read on the forward strand.
TATGTGGAAACCCTGTTCGACCAGAACGCGGACGTGTTCGACGACATTCTGGTCGACCAGCTCGGCTACTGCGTGCCGCTGATGCTGCGCGAAAAGGTGCGCCAGCTCGGCATCGGTCCGTTCGAACGTCTACTGGATCTGGGCTGCGGCACCGGCCTCACGGGCGTGGCCTTCAGCGATTGCGCCAAACATCTGACCGGGGTCGACCTGTCCGAGCGTATTGTCGAACTCGCCTTCGATCGGGAGGTCTATGACGATCTCTATGTCGGCGAAGCGGTGTCTTTCCTGGAGGAGTTCGAGGAAGACGACGGCAGCCGTCCGTCCTGGGACATGATCGCGGCAACGGATGTCTTTCCCTATCTCGGCGCGGTCGAGCCGATCCTGAAAGCAGCCGCCGACCGGCTGGTCCCGGGCGGTTATTTCGCCTTTTCGACGGAAACCCTGGCCGACGACGTGTTGCAGGGCCGGCCCTACATGGTCGGGCCGAAGCAGCGCTTCGCGCAAGGGGAAGCCTATCTGCGGACACGTCTGGCGGAAGCCGGGTTCGAAATCCTCGCCTTCGACCCGATCACGGTGCGGCTGGAAGACGGCGAGCCTGTGCCGGGCCATCTGGTGGTTGCCCGCAAGTCCTGATGGCTTTGAGGACCGGTTAAACCCGGCCAGTCCGATCTTGTTGAAAAATATTTTGTCCGATAGCCAAGGATCGGCCGCGCGGTTTCGTCTAAACTTTCAAGATGGACACGCAGGCGAACGACGAGGATCTGGCCGAACGGGCCGCGGCAGGCGACGCGGGTGCGTTCCGCTGCCTGCTCGAACGCCATTATGACCTGGTCTACCGGCTGGCCTTCCGTCTTACCGGCCTGCGCGAGGACGCGGAGGATCTGGCGCAGGATATCTGTGCCTCTCTGCCGAAAAGGCTGCAGAGTTTTCGCCGGGAGGCGAAGTTCACAACATGGCTCTACCGGGTTGTCTTCAATGCAGCCCGGGACATGTACAGGCGCAGGGCGTCCGCCGACCGGGCTTCCGACGGTTTTGAGGTCCTTGCCAGGCTGGAGAGCGACGCCCGCGACGACGGCGAAGACCAGACCGCCTGGCTCTACGACACCCTGGACCGGATTGGCGGAGATCTTCGCGAGACGGCGATCCTGGTGATCGGCGAGGAACGAACCCATGCGGAAGCCGCTGAAATCCTGTCGGTGAAGGAAACCACGATTTCCTGGCGCATGTCGAAACTGAAAGAAAAACTCAAATCCATCGCGAAAGCAGACTCATGACGGACGAGTTGGAAAAACTGAAGGCGGCCTTCCGCCAGGAACGGGCAAGCGATCCCGATCCTGATGCGCGCCATGCCGCGATCCACGCGGCAATGCTTCAGTTCGAGGAGCTTGAACAGGAAAAAAGTGAAACCGCCGGCCAAGGATCGGCGGCGCCCGTGCGTCTCAAGACACGAGCCGGTGAATTTGCGGCTCGGATCTTGAGGAGATTTTCCATGACCCTGACCCGTTCGAGACTATCCTACATTCTGGCCGGCAGCGTGAGCCTGGCCGCCATCGTCCTCGTCGTCAATCTGAACTCCGGGAACCTGCCGGGTCTGTCCTCATGGCGCGGGAAGCAGCAGGAGCAGCCGGCGTCGGCCGGAGGCGGATTGCTGAGCTTGCATTCGGGCGAGTCCGAAGTGCCGGTGCCGGCGCCGCCGATGGAAGAACTGGCTGAACCCGATGTCAGTTATGATGTCGCGGCGGACTCTTCTGCCGCTCCTGCATCGGGTGCCGTTGCCCCGATGGCGGCCGCACCGTCCTTGGCGGCCCGCAAAATGACCGACGGACGGGCTCGTTCGATGCAGAAGACACGCGAGCTTCGCTCCGTCGGCGGTTTGGTTTCGTCCAATATCGCGCCAGGCACGGACGCTTTGACCCCGGTTTATCAGGACCAGGGCAGGGACCGTTTTTCCAATGTGCCCGACAATCCGGTCAAGCGGGTCGCCGATGACCCGGTCTCGACCTTCTCCGCAGATGTCGACACAGCCTCTTATGCCTTCATCCGCGGTTCTCTGAACATGGGCGTCCTGCCGCCCAAGGACGCGGTCCGGATCGAAGAGATGATCAACTACTTCGACTACGATTATCCGGTGCCCGCGGACCGGAGCCAGCCGTTCAAGGCGGATGTCTCCATCATGCCCACGCCCTGGAACGCGGAAACCCGTCTGCTGCGGATCGGGATCAAGGGTTACGAGATCGAGCGGGCGGAGGCCCCCAAGGCCAATCTGGTGTTCCTGATCGACACCTCCGGGTCGATGGATGCGCCGGACAAGCTGCCGCTGCTGCGCCAGGCCTTCAGGATGCTGGTTTCCAATCTCAGGCCCGATGATCTGGTCTCCATCGTGACCTATGCCGGCAGTGCGGGAACGGTTCTGGAACCGACAAAGGCGTCCGAGACCGGAAAGATCATGGCCGCCCTCGACAATCTGTCGGCCGGCGGCAGCACCGCTGGCGGCGAGGGCATCCGTCAGGCCTACCAGCTTGCCGAAGAACATATGGACAAGACCGGCATCAACCGGGTGATCCTGGCGACCGATGGCGATTTCAATGTCGGCATCAGCGATCCGGAGCAATTGAAGGATTTCGTCGAGCGCAAGCGCGACACCGGCGTGACCCTGTCCGTGCTCGGGTTCGGACGCGGCAACTATAACGATCTGCTGATGCAGGAACTTGCGCAGAACGGCAACGGCAACGCCAGCTACATCGATACGCTGAGCGAGGCGCGCAAGGTACTCGTCGACGAGGCAAGTTCCACCCTGTTCCCGATCGCGAAGGACGTGAAGTTCCAGGTCGAGTTCAACCCGGCCGAGGTCAGCGAGTACCGCCTGATCGGTTACGAGACCCGCAAGCTGGAGCGTGAGGACTTCAACAACGACAAGGTCGATGCCGGCGATATCGGTGCGGGCCATACGGTAACGGCGCTTTACGAATTCCGCCCGGCTTCGGCGTCCGGCGCCCTGATCGAACCCTTGCGCTACCAGAGCGAGGCCAAGCCCGCATCGGCGGACACGACGGACGAGATCGCGTTCCTGAAGATCCGCTACAAGCTGCCGGATGAGGACGTGAGCAAGCTGATCACGACCCCGATCGGCGCGGATGCGGTCAAGGACAAGATCCCGGATGCGTCCAACGACACGCGCTTTGCCGCGGCGGTGGCCGGCTTCGGCGAGATCCTGAAGGGCGGCAAATACACCGGTACCTACAGCCTGGACGACGTGCTCGCCCTGGCGGCATCCGCCCGCGGTAACGATCCCTACAATTACCGCGGATCGTTCCTGGAACTGGTTCGTCTCGCCAAGAGTGCCGGGGCGATGGAACCTCTGAAGAAGTAGAAGAAAAAGCACAGTCTCTGCCCATAGAGGGCAGGGACTGTGCCCAAAAATAAACTTCGATTTGGTCATCCCGGGCGAACGCCAGTGAGACCCGGAACCGGAGAGCCGGGGTCTTCGTAAGATCAGCCTTACCGAATTTGACAGGCTTCTACCTCTCCGGTCCCGGCTCGCGCTGTCGCTTGGCCGGGATGACTTTGGAGAGGAAGAGTTTCGCCGGCAGAATAAGCCCCTGTCCTTGAAAGGGCAGGGGCTTCCTGTTTGTCGACTAGCTCGCCAGACGGCGAACGCGCATATGGGGGACGCCGTCGGAGGTCTTGGCGGCGGTGACGCCGTATTCATCCACCGTGGCGGTCACGCGGGTCCGGTAGGCGGAGAAACTGTCGAAGGTCACCACGTCGACCGGCTCGTCGAAGCGGACGGTCACCCGCAGGTGCCCGTTCGCACCAACGGCCGCCACGCCGATGACTTCGCCGGTAAACGGCTGATGCAGATACTCTCCGCTCACCCGGTCGCCGAGCGACAGCAGCACCTTCGGCCCGTTTCCGGCAGCCGCGTGCAGGGTGTTCCAGTCACGGTAGCCGTATTGCCGGGCAACCAGTTCCAGTGCCAGGCCGTGGCCGAGCGGTTTGCCGTCCACCACGGGAACGGCCGTGCGTAATCTTTTCGCCTGAGCCTTGAGCTCGGAAATCGTCGGTAGGGACATTGCTAACGCCTTTCATGTCGTCACAGGCGCATTCGACGGGGCTCGCATTGCCATCGGCCTGCATGAACATGCAAAGGCTGATTGAGCCGGCAGGCATTCAAAAACGAATTCTCTGCCGGGAAGGTTTCACCAAGGGCTTTCACCCGCGAGCGGCCGGGACCTTCTGCCCGGATGCCCAGATAGGAAGGCGTCCGGCTTTTGTCAATGCCGGACGCCGGATTGCGTTTGCCTGGTCTAGAGAACCCGGCCCGGATTGAGCAGGTCCTTGGGATCGAAGGCGGCCTTGACCCTTTGCATCAGGTCGAGTTCCAGTTCGCTCTTCACGCCTTTCAAAAGGTCGCGCTTCAGGCGCCCGATGCCGTGTTCGGCGGAAATCGATCCGTGGAAGTCATGGACGATCCCGTGGACGATGGCATTCATCTCGTCCCACTTGGAAAGATAGTCTTCCTTGTCCGCGCCGAGGGGCTGGCTGACGTTGAAGTGAATGTTGCCGTCGCCGAGGTGGCCGAAGGGAACCGGCCGGCAGCCCGGAACGAACTCGGTCACGGCGGCCATGGCCTTGTCCAGGAACGCCGGGATCGAGGCGACCGGCACGGAGACATCGTGCTTGATCGAGCCGCCCTCGTGTTTCTGAACCTCCGACATGCCGTGGCGGATGTGCCAGAAGTCCTTCACCTGGGCCAGGCTCTGGGCGAAGGCGGCGTCTTCCACGAGGCCGGCCTCGAAGGCCTCGCCGAGGATCGATTCCATCAGGTCGCGAACCGGAAAGGCTTCCGAGCCGCTGGACAGTTCCATCAGCACGTACCAGTCATGGGTGCCTTCCAGCGGATCGCGGGCGCCGTCCAGGTGGGCGACGCAGAAGTCGACCCCGATGCGCGGCAGGATTTCAAAGCCTGTCAGCACCGGTCCTGCCTGCGCCTTGGTGATGGAAAACAGCTTCAGCGCGTCGTGCGGGCTGGCCAGACCGATGAAGGCGACTTCCAGCTTTTTCGGCTTGGGGAATAGTTTCAGGGAAGCAGCGGTGATGATGCCGAGCGTCCCTTCCGCGCCGATAAATAATTGTTTCAAATCATAACCGGTATTGTCCTTGCGCAGGGTGCGCAGACCGTTCCAGATGTCGCCGTTGGGAAGCACCACTTCCAGCCCCAGAACCAGATCGCGGGTGTTGCCATAGGCAAGCACGGCGGTGCCGCCGGCATTGGTGGAGATGTTGCCGCCGATCTGGCAGGAGCCCTGGGCGCCGAGTGACAAGGGGAACAGCCGGTCGACCTTTTCCGCTTCGTTCTGCAGCGTCTCCAGCACCACGCCGGAATCGACCGTGATGGTGAACCCGTCCGGATCGACATGGCGGACCTTGTTCATCCGGCCGAGGCAAAGCACGATTTCATCACCGGTTTCCGTAGGAATCTGACCGCCGACGAGCCCCGTGTTGCCGCCCTGCGGAACGATCTTCAGGCCGTTCTCGTAAGCATAGGTCAGGACCGCGCTGACTTCCTCCGTCGAGCCCGGGCGCAGCACCATGGGCGCCGTGCCGCGGTAAAGGTCGCGCTGTTCGACCAGAAAGGGCGCCTTGTCTTCCGGGGTGGTCAGAACGTTGCCGGCACCAATGATCTCGGCAAAACGGTCGGCATGGGAGTTTCGCTCCATGAGCGCGGATCCTCGTCTTTGGATTGGGTGAATTTGGCCGGCAACATAGTTGGTTGGATCGCGCGCGTCGACCGTTCATTCCACAGGGTCCGGCTTGAAGGAACAGGGGGGGTATGCCATAGGAAGCTGCCCTCTCGGGTGGTTAAGGGAATCCTTCTGGAGATGACGATGGCGGAAACGCGCGGACTTATGAGCGGCAAACGCGGACTGATCATGGGCCTGGCGAACAACAAGTCGATTGCATGGGGCATTGCGAAGTCCCTCAGCGACGCGGGCGCCGAACTGGCTCTGACCTATCAGGGCGATGCCTTGAAAAAGCGCGTGGAACCTCTCGCCGAACAGCTCGGTGCTTTCGTGGTCGGTCATTGCGATGTGACCGAGGCCGAAACCATCGATACTGTCTTCAAGGTTCTGGAAGACAAATGGGGCAGGATCGACTTCGTCGTTCACGCCATCGCGTTTTCCGACAAGGAAGAACTGACCGGCCGGTTCGTGGACACCACGTCGGCGAATTTCGCCCGCACCATGGACATCTCCTGCTATTCGCTGACCGCCGTCACCCAGCGCGCGGAGAAGCTGATGACCGAGGGCGGCTCGATCCTGACGCTGACCTATTACGGCGCGGAAAAGGTCATGCCCCATTACAACGTCATGGGCGTTGCCAAGGCAGCCCTTGAAACCAGCGTCCGCTATCTGGCCATGGACCTCGGTCCGAAGAACATCCGCGTCAACGCCATTTCGGCCGGTCCGATCAAGACCCTGGCGGCTTCCGGCATCGGCGACTTCCGCTACATTCTGAAGTGGAACGAATACAATTCGCCGCTGCGCCGGACGGTCACGATCGAGGAAGTCGGCGACAGTGCCCTGTTCCTGCTTTCCGATCTGAGCCGCGGCGTGACCGGCGAGATCCAGCATGTCGACTGCGGCTACAACATTGTCGGGATGAAGGCGGTCGACGCGCCCGACATTGCCGTGGTCAAGGATTGATCCTGCGCTCTCTTGAAATGGCCGGTTTGCCGGCCATTTTTCTGATTAGCTATCCATTCCTGCCATTCCGAGCCGAACACAAGGGCCGCCCAGATCACTCTGCCGGTTTTTTCGATGACGACCGTCCTGCCGCGTTTGCACAACCCGGGTCTCCTGATTTTCCTTCGCCACGGCGAGACCGACTGGAATGCGGAAGGCCGCATGCAGGGGCAGAAGGATATCCCGCTGAACGCGACGGGCGTGGAGCAGGCCCGCCAAAACGGTCAGCGCCTGAAGGCCTTTCTCGAAAATGCGCGGATCGATCCTTCGGAACTGGATTTTATGGCGTCGCCTCTGGGACGCACCCGAATGACCATGGAACTTGCCCGGACCGAAATGGGTCTGGCGCCGGGGGCCTATCGCCTGGAAGAGCGGCTGAAGGAACTGACCTTCGGCTCCTGGGAAGGCAGCACGCTGGAGGAAATCGCCGAAACCGCTCCGGAGCTCGTTGAGAGGCGGCGGGCCGACAAATGGGGATTTGTCCCGCCCGGCGGCGGCGAGAGCTACGAAATGCTGACGCAGCGCATCGGCGGATGGCTCGAGACGGTCGACCGGCCGAGTGTCGTCGTGGCCCATGGCGGCGTGTTCCGGGTCCTGCGTGGCCTTCTGGAAGGTCTTGAAAAGCGGCGCGTGCCGAAACTTCCCGTACCACAGGACGTCGTCTTCATCTGGCGTGACGGACGGCTGGAGGAAATTTGAGCCTCGTCGGAAACCCTTTGCCGCGGGAACGCGACACCGGGTCTTGAGCTGACGGGCGTCATGCCGTATCGCTTGCGCCAACGGTTTCCGGACCTGTAGATGGTGCTGCCGCCTGCAGTTCGAAGACCCGAAGATCAAAGGCTGCCGCCGAACCCCGCTGGAAAGCATAGACATGTCGCATAATATTTTCGGTCATCTGTTTCGGGTCATGACCTGGGGCGAAAGCCATGGTCCTGCAATCGGGTGTGTGGTCGACGGCTGCCCGCCTTTGCTGCCTTTGACGGAGGCCGATATCCAGGGGTTCATGGACAAGCGCAAGCCCGGTCAGTCGCGTTTTACCACCCAGCGCCGCGAGCCGGACGAAGTCCGGATCCTGTCCGGCGTCATGATCGATGACGACGGCGTTCAAAAGACCACCGGCACGCCGATTTCCCTCATGGTGGAGAACACCGACCAGCGGTCCAAGGACTATTCGGAAATCAAGGACCGGTTCCGTCCCGGTCACGCCGATTATACCTATGATGCGAAATACGGCATTCGCGACTATCGCGGCGGCGGCCGGTCCTCGGCGCGCGAAACCGCCATGCGTGTGGCGGCCGGCGCGATCGCCCGCAAGGTCCTCAGCGGCGTCACCATCCGCGGCGCGCTGGTCCAGGTCGGGCCGCACAAGATCGACCGGTCCAACTGGAACTGGGGCGAGGTCGACAACAACGCCTTTTTCTGTCCGGACAAGGCGGCGGCCGAATTCTGGGCCGACTATCTGGACGGCATCCGCAAGAGCGGATCCTCCGTCGGTGCGGTGATCGAGGTTGTCGCGGAGGGCGTGCCGGCCGGCTGGGGGGCGCCGATCTACGGCAAGCTCGACACCGAAATCGCCGCGGCTCTCATGTCGATCAACGCCGTGAAGGGCGTGGAGATCGGTAACGGGTTCGAAGCCGCGACCCTGACCGGCGAGGAAAACGCCGACGAAATGCGCATAGGCAACGACGGCAAGCCGTTTTTCCTGTCCAACAATGCCGGCGGTATCCTGGGCGGCATTTCAAACGGCGATCCGATTGTCGCCCGCTTCGCCGTCAAGCCGACGTCGTCGATCCTGACCGAACGCAAGTCGGTCACCCGCCAGGGAGAGGAAGTCGACGTCATGACCAAGGGCCGCCACGATCCTTGCGTCGGCATCCGGGCGGTGCCGGTCGGCGAGGCCATGATGGCATGCGTGCTTGCCGATCATTTCCTGCGTCATCGCGGCCAGGTCGGCTAGGGCGAATTGCCGTCGAAAAAGGCCGGCGGTTACATCTCGTTACAATTTTGTGCCGCCCGCGACGCTGGATCGCGGGAGGGAGCTTCCTAAAACTACTGACATCAGATCTGTGATCTGCCGTCTTTTCGGAGGGAAGCAATGAACGATATGACGCCGGTTGTGCGGAAGACCGCGAAGGATTTTCCGCAGGAGCTTTTGGAACTCTACGATTACTACGTGCATGGAAAGATCACCAAGCGCGCGTTTCTGGAAGGCGCGGGCAAATTCGCCGTTGCCGGGGTGACGGCAGCCATGCTGCTCGACCAGCTCTCGCCGAACTACGCGCTGGCCCAGCAGGTGCCGCCCGACGACGCCTCGATCGTGACTGAGCGGATCACCTATCCCTCGCCGAACGGCCATGGCGAGGTGAACGGCTATCTGGTCCGCCCGGCCGGAGCCACCGGCAAGTTGCCCGCCGTCCTGGTCGTGCACGAGAACCGTGGCCTCAATCCCTATATCGAGGACGTGGCACGCCGCATGGGCAAGGCAGGTTTCATGGCGCTCGCGCCCGACGGGCTGACCTCTGTCGGCGGTTATCCCGGCAATGACGACGAGGGCCGTGAACTGCAGAAGACCGTCGACGGCACCAAGCTGATGAACGATTTCTTCGCCGGTTTCGAATATCTGCGTGGCCGGGACGACTGCACGGGCAAGGTCGGTGCGGTCGGCTTCTGCTACGGCGGCGGCGTGGTCAATGCCATCGCGGTCGCCTATCCGGAACTGGCCGCCGGCGTGCCGTTCTACGGCCGTCAGCCGAAGGCGGAGGACGTCGCAAACATCCAGGCGCCGCTGCTCCTGCAATACGCGGCCCTGGACGAGCGCATCAACGCGGGCTGGCCGGCCTATGAGGACGCCCTGAAAAAGGCGGGCAAGACGTATACCGCCTATATCTATCCGGACGTCAATCACGGGTTCCACAACGATACGACGCCGCGCTACGACGAGGCGGCGGCAAAGCTCGCCGAGGAACGCACCATCGCGTTCTTCAACGAGAACCTAAAATAGAGCGTCCGCGAGAGGCTTGACGAAAATCAGCAGCAGCCCCGAGCCAAGCAGGGCTGCTGTTTTCGGTATCGACCGGGTGGCGATCAGCCCGTAGGAGATCAATCCGAGTCCGACGCCGATCTGGACGAAGGCGACGAGGGCCGCGAGCGGTTCGCTCGACAGTGAAATCAGGGCGGGATTAGCGATCATGCCCAACGGGATGACATAGAGCCCGACCCCGAGGCCCATCGCGGTTATGGCCACTTTCAGCCAGTTCTCGCCCACCATGCCGGCCGCAATGAAGACGGCGCCGCAGACCGGCGGGGTAATGGTCGACAGCAGCGCGAACCAGAATACGAAGAGATGGGACTGCAGCGGGGCGAGACCAAGCTGGGTGAGCGCCGGTCCCGCGACCGAGACGCAGATGACATAGGCCGCCGTCGTCGGCACCTCCATGCCCAGGATAAGGCAGGCGAGTGCGGTGAGCAGAAGCGACGGCCACAGCAGCCCGCCCGAACCGGACAGGATCAGCGAGGTGATCTTCACCCCAAGGCCGGTAATCGACAGGACGCCGATGATGATCGAGGCGCATAGAATGATCGATGCGATCATCGCCACCTGCCGGGCCGCGTTCACCAGCGCTTCCTCGATACGCAGCAGCGCATCCTTCAGGTTCACCGACAGGCTTGCGTCAAGGAAAAGCAGGATGAAGCCGGTGAGAATGGCAAGGCTTGCCGAATATTGCGGCGTGTAGCCGGCGGCGAACATCCCCCACATCAGCACGCTGAACGGCACCAGGAAGAAGGCGGTGGTGATCACCGTGTTCTTCAGGTCGGGACGGTCGGCCGCATCGAGACCCTTGAGCTCCAGTGTGCGGGCATGGGCGTTGATGCCGATCCAGACCGCAATGAAGTAAAGCAGGGCGGGCAGGATCGCGGCGCCCATGATCGTGGTGTAGGGAACGCCGGTCAGTTCGACCATGACAAAGGCGCCCGCTCCCATGAGGGGCGGCATGATCTGACCGCCCGAGGACGCAACCGCTTCGACGGCGCCTGCCAGCCGCTTCGGGTAGCCGAGCCTCGTCATGGCGGGAAGGGTGATGGCGCCCGTAGAGGCCACATTGGCGGAGGCGGAACCGGAAATCGAACCGAACAGGGCGGAGGAGATGATCGAGACTTTGGCCGCGCCGCCGTTGAGGCGGCCGGCGGCGGCAGCGGCCACGTTCATGAATCCCTTTCCGGCTTCCCCCGCATTAAGCACGGCGCCGAAGATCACGAAGATGGCGACGACGGACACGGAGACGCCCGCAAGGCTGCCCCAGATGCCGCCCTCGGCGATGGTGAGCGTGCCGAGAAAACTTTCAAGCGGTGTGCCGGCATGGCCGAACTCGCCGGGGATATACTGGCCGAACAGGCCGTAGGCGAGCGCAAGGAGCGCCACCAGCGGCAGCGGCCAGTTGATGGCGCGCCGGGCGGCTTCGAGAACGGTCGCCAGAAGAACCACGGCGATTGCGATCTGAAAGCCGCCTTCCAGGAAACCGTATTGATCGAGCAGCCGTTCGTGGTTCACGGCCACCCAGACGCTGGCGCCAATCCCGAAAAGCGCAAACAGCCATCCGGTCACGCGCCGGAAGGGGGAGGCCGGAACGAACAGGAAGATCCACGGCAGTGCGAGCGCCAGGTGCAGCGGCCGGCTGACCAGGTTGGGCACCAGGCCGGAAAAGATCAGCCCCAGATGAAACAGGACGAGAATTGCCGCGCAAAGCAGGCGGCCGAACCGGACGAGACGATCCGCGGATGGGGATTGGTTGTGCATGAAAGGCTCAGCAAGACGGTCCCCGGACAGTAAGGTTGTCCGGGGACCGGAAGGGAACGGCAGGTTATTTCTGCGCGTCGGTCAGCGGAAAGCCGGCTTCCTCGTAATAGCGCAGGGCGCCCGGATGGATCTTGCCGGTGATCGTGGCCATCAGGCCCTGGTCGACCCCGTTCCACCAGCGGCTTGTTTCGCCCATGGCTGCCTTGGTTTCCCAGAACGTCTTGGTGAGCTGGTAGGCCGTGTCGTCGTCCATCGCCAGGGTCGTGTAAGCCACCACCGGAAGCGACGTGGTCGTGATGTCCGTGTCCTGGCCTGCATAGGTGCCGGCCGGAATGACCAGCTTGGACCGCTTGGTCTCGGCAATCTGGTCGTCCGTCAGCGACAGCACGGTGACATCGGTCGACGCAGCCGCTTCGACCACGTTCGGAGCCGGCCACGAGCCGGCGGTGACGAAGCCGTCGATCTGGCCGTTCTTCAGCGCCGGGACCGCGTTGGAGAGTTCCACCTCGGCCAGCTTGACCTTGCCTTCAAGGCCGAAGAGCTTCAGATATTTCTCCCCTTCCTTCGCGCCGAAAGAGCCCTTGCCGAGCAGGATTGTCTTGCCGTCCAGTCCGGCGAAGTCGGTCACACCGCTTTTCTTGGCCATGACGAAATGCATGGTCAGGGACGGGATTGGAAACAACGCCCGGATATCGTCGAATTTCGGGCTGGTCTTGTCCTTGAACATGGCCTTGCCGGCCTGGGCCAGTCCGATTAGCGCGGGCGGTGTCGTGAACACGTAATCGCCGCCACGGGCGCGGGTTTCCATGACGTTCTGTACCGAACCCTGGCTTTCCTCGACGGTCACGATGATCTCGCCCTTCGAGCCGGCCTTCGTCGCTTCGGCGATCTCGACTCCCATCTGGTAATAGGAGGATCCGGTCTTGGCAGACTTGTAGGTGATCCGCGTTTCCGCGGACGCCGGCAGGGTAACCGCCAGGCCGGCGAGGGCGACGAGGCCCGTACGAAGTATCTTGTTGAGCATGGTTTCCTCCTGATCGGCGCACGGTGTTTATTCCCGTGTCGCCTTGTTATTTCGCCTGGATATAGGTCGCTGGCAGCGTTCGGTCGAACACCAACAACGATTGGTATTACTCCGAGCAAGCCACATTGCAATCTCGTATGCAACCGATCCGGCCTTGAAAAACAGAAGGTTTTCTGCCTGGCTGGCCAAAGGCGCGGAAGATGCCGGCCGCGGCTTGATTTGCCGGGTGCCGCGCGCAGCCGGCGATCCCGATCCAGGCCGTCAGGAGGACAGGCTTTTGCGGTACTCTTCCACCGGCAATCCGCCGATCCCCCAATGCTCCATGTCCACTTCGTCGATGACAACCACGGTGGTCGCCGGCGTCTTGTTGAGGACGTCGACCAGGAGATCGGTGACGCCCTTGATGAGAGCCGCTTTCTGCTCCCCCGTTGCTCCCTCCCGGGTGATCTTGATGTTCACGTAAGGCATTTGGAGATCTCCTGTCAGCTTGTCGGGCCTGTGGCGGGGGAAACGTGGTCGTAGTGGAAGACCTTGGAAATGATCCGCCAGGTACCGCCGGTCTTGATGAAGGTCAGCAGGTCGGTGAAATAGCGGGAGCCGACTGCGCAATGGGCGCGGACGATCGCCGTCCTTGGACCGGCAAATCCGATGGAAACGATCTCGTCCGCCCTCGCTTCGCTCCGGCTGGCCGGTGACGGGCGCGCATCGACGATATCGAAGTAGCTTTTCATGGTAAGCCGGGTGAGGTCGTCATCGGTTGCGCAGACGTAATGCGCATCCGGGTGAAATACCTGTCCCAGCCTCTCGGTGTCGCTGTGATAAAGGCCGTCGAAATAGACCTGCATCTGCGCCTGCAGGGCTGCGAAATCCTCGGTCATGATGTGATCCTTGGAAGGGGCCGCAAGACCCGCATGCGATGCACGGGTCTTGCGGTGTTGGGATGTCAGTTGATCAGGCCTTCGCGCTTCATGGCCGCTTGAACCTTCGGCCGGGCGCCGACCCGGGCAACATAGGCCTGGACATACGGCCACGGGCTGAGATCGAGATCGATCACGCCGGCCCAGTTGGCAACGACGAACGTGTAGGCATCTGCGACGGAGAAATCATCGCCCATCACATAGGCGCGTCCGTCGGACAGCATGCCGTTCAGACGGTCGAAGCGGCTCTTGAGCTTCTTCATCGCTTGCTCCTCCAGCGCCCCTTCCGGCTTGACGGCGGCGAAGAAGGGGCCGAACGACTTGTGCAGTTCGGACGCGGTGAAGTTCAGGGATTCCTGAAGCCTCAGACGGTCCCGTGTCCCGGCGGGAGGCGCAAGCTTTGCGTCGGGATGCGTATCCGCCAGGTACTGCAGGATGACCGGGGCTTCCAGCAGGATATCGCTGCCGTCGATTTCGAGGGCCGGAACATATCCCAGTGGATTGACCATGGTGAAGTTCTGGCCGGTTTCGGTTTCCTTGCTGGCAAGATCGACCTTCTCCAGATCGTAAGTCGCATCGAGTTCGTTGAGTGCGATATGGACCGCGAGCGAGCACACGCCGGGCGCATAATAGAGTTTCATGCGTATCGTTCCTTGACTGTCATGAGTTACGGAAATCGTGAGATCGGCCGGTCTCGGACAAAGATCTAGGAAGTGGGGTATATCTTGTAAACCAGGTATCCTAATGATACTGGATTATCGGGTTTCCCAAAGGAAACCGGAGGATCGAAATGGCTTTGAAAATGCGCAAGAACCGAAGCCCGCTGCCGCCCGAGCGATGCCCGCTGCTGGAATGCATGTCGATCATCGGCGGCGCGTGGACACCCAGCATCATCTGGTACCTGCGTGGCGGCCCCAGGCGGTTCAGCGAACTCAGGGCGGATATCCCCCAGATCTCGCCCAAGGTGCTGACCAGACGGCTGCGGGAACTGGAGGAAGGCGGCGTTCTGGAGCGCAAGGTGCAGGAAACGTCACCGCCCTCGGTGGAATACAGCCTCAATGAACTGGGCATGCGTCTCGTTCCCGCGATCGAGGCGATTGCAGCCGTCGGAGAGGAGTTGAAACAGCGCAATGCCGGCAGCGCGGACGATCTTTCCCAGGCCTTCCAGATCAAGCATTTTCGCGGCGCCCGGAACTATTCCGGCGGGAAAGATACTGCGTCCTAAACCTTCCGGTACGCCCGGAGTCTCTCCAGGATCTGCTCCGGATCGGCGGACAGGGTATGCAACTGGATCACAAGCGTATCGGTGCCGTCGGCTTCGCGGCGGGCCTTCCAGTTGCGCATCATCACCTTTTTCCACGCCGGATAAATCTGCGGGCCGGAAACCGCATCGGCCAGCGGCCGCGTGAGCGAGACTTCCAGCCTGGCCAGTTCGATATTTCGGACAGCGGTGCGGCGCAGGTCGAACTTCCGGATCGACGCCCAGTCGATAAAGCCGATCCGTTCGACGAAAAAACCGTCCGCATTTGCGCCGATCTGCGGAACGCGCCGGTCGAGCATCGGGTAGTGCCAGAAGGCGACAGCCAGCGGCGCAAGGGCGACCAGCGCCATCACCGGCATATCCGCGGCAATGGACACGACCACCAGAAGCCCGCCCAGAAACAGGCCTCCGTATACCATTGCATCGCCACTTGACCTGTCGAAACCAATCGCGAAGGGAGCCGGTCCCGTCGGTTTCTCCAGATCACTGAACGGATCGGCATCCGTATTGCTCATGTGCCTCACTTCGCCTGCTGCCGGGTTGTCGATCCTGTAACTTTCAGGTGCTTCGGCAGTGTTGTCAAAGGCGCGCCGCACTCAAGCAGGCCGAAGGCCGATAGTGCACAAAATAGCACGCCCGCACTCAAGCAGGCCGAAGGCCGGTAGTGCACAAAATAGCACGCCCGCACTCAAGCAGGCCGAAGGCCGGTAGTGCAAAAAATCATCTTCAGACCGTGCCGCGCGTCTCCGGCGAGCCGACCCGCAGGATTCTGGAAATGGCAAAGGCCATCACCGCACACACGGCGATGGTTGCGACCATGGGCAGCGCGGTGCCGTCGAAGAACGGGCTGGCCGCCGCGATCATCAATCCGCCGATCACCATCTGCAGCGTGCCGCCCAGAGACGAGGCGAGACCGGCGATGTGGCCGTGCTGATCGAGTGCAAGCACCATCGCGGTCGGAATAACCAGGCCGAGGCAGGCATTGCCGGCAAACAGGAAGGCAATCAGGACAGGCAGCGACCCCATGCCCGCTGCAGTGAGCGCCAGCAGGGACAGTTCGATGACGAAAAAGCCCGCGGTGGCCCAGGCGATCATCCGCGACATGCCGAAGCGCTCGCCGAGACCGGCTGCGAACTGGGAGGAGGAGAAGAAGCCGATGGCATTGACGGCAAAGGCCAGGCTGAACTGCAGCAGGCTCAGGCCGTATTGCTGGGTGTAGACGAAGGAGGCGCTGGCGATGAAGACGAAGAAGCTCGCCAGGCCGCAGCCGCCGATCAGTGTCAGGCCCATGAACCTGGAATCCGACAGGAGTTCGCGGGAGCCGGCTACAAGGTTCCTCACATTCACCGGCGTTCTGTTCTCGGGCGCCAGCGTCTCCGGCAGGGTCGTGGCGACCAAGGTGATGCTGCACAGGGCCGCCACCGCCAGGAACAGGAAGATCGCCGGCCAGCCGCCAAGCGCGATCAGGCCGGTGCCGGCCAGAGGCGCGAGCATCGGGGAGACGCTGATGACCAGCATGACCAGCGCCATCAGCCGAGTCGCCTCGTAGCCGGTATGCAGGTCGCGAATGATCGCCCGCGGCACGACCATGACCACGGCCGCGCCGATGCCCTGCACGAACCGGGCGGCAATCAGCCATTCGATCGTCGGTGCAAAGGCACAGCCGAGCGAGCCGAGAAAGAAGATCGTCAGTCCCACATAGACCGGCAGCTTGCGCCCGACCTGATCGGACAGCGGCCCGTAGATCATCTGCGAAATGCCGAACGACAGAAAAAAGACGGTCAGCGTCATCTGTGTGGCGGCGACGGACGCATGAAGCCCTTCTCCGATCGCGGGAAGGGCGGGGAGATAGATATCGATCGAAAACGGGCCGACAGCCGACATCAGGCCGAGCACGACCGCAGAGCGAAACAAACCGCTGGACATGGTCCGAAGTCCTGGAAAATTCAAAATATGAAAACCGGAAAGGCGCAGGCGGCCCGGAACGCGGTGTGATGAACAAGGGCGCGAACCGAATGGATTAAAGCTAAGGGCGGGGATAGCCTGGCACAATGGCCGAAACCTGTGTTTCGGTCATTTGGTCCCTGCTGTGGCCGAAATGCCATGCAGGCGGGAATTGATGAGGGAGCCCGGTACCGCCGGAGCGGTACCGGAAAAAGCAGGGCTATAGCCGAGCCGGATCAGTGATCCAGGATCTCGGTTTCCTCGATCTTGATGTCGAACCCTTCCAGCCCGACATAATGCCGCTCGCGGGAGGCAAGCAGGCGGATGGAGGTCACGCCGAGGTCCTTGAGGATCTGGGCGCCGAGGCCGATTTCCCGCCATTGTTCCTGGCGTGCCTGTGCCGAGCTGTGCTCTTCGGTTTCGGCTGCCTCGAGCTCGCTGCGCGGGCGGGTGGACTGGCGGGCAACGCCGACCGAGCCTTCGCGCAGGTAGACGATGATGCCGCGGCCCCGTTCGGCGAAATGCTTCATCGTCGCGTCGAGCGGCTGGTTCTTGCCGAAGACGTCGTCGAGCACGGATTCGAGCTGCAGCCGGACCGGCACGTTGCGCCCGTCCAGAATATCCCCGTAGACGATGGCGACATGGTGCATCGGGTCGTAGGGGGTGGAATAGGTCATGGCATAGGCCGGGCCGACGATGGTGTCGACCGGCTGCTCGTTGATCCGTTCCACCAGCCGTTCGGTGCGCTGGCGCCAGGCGATCAGGTCGGAAACGGAAACCATCTTCAGGTCATGCTCGGCAGCGAAATCGGCCACCTGCGCGCCGCGCTTGACAGTCCCGTCGTCATTGACGAGCTCGCTGATGACGCCCACTTCGGTCAGTCCGGCCAGCCGGCACAGATCGACGGCAGCCTCGGTGTGACCGGAGCGCATCAGAACGCCGCCTTCCTTGGCCACCAGCGGGAAGATATGGCCCGGCCGGACGAAATCTTCCGCGGCCACATTCGAATTGGCCAGCGCACGCACGGTGGAGCAGCGCTCCTCCGCGGAAATGCCGGTCGTTAGCCCCTGGCGGTAGTCGACGGAGATGGTGAAGGCGGTTGCCAGCGGCGCGTCGTTTTCCGCCACCATCGGATCGAGCCGGAGCCGGCGGGCGGCGCTGACCGTCATGGGCGCGCAGACAATGCCGGAGGTGTGGCGGATGACGAAGGCCATCTGCTCCGGTGTCACCTTGGAGGCGGCAACGATCAGATCGCCCTCGTTTTCGCGGTCGTCATCGTCGGTGACGACCACGATTTCGCCGCGCTCGAACGCGCGAATGGCTTCTGCGACACGGGCCTGGGACACGGGATGCTCCTTGGTTGTGGAAAGGCCGAGAAAGTCATTGGGGGTCACCGCGCCGTTGGTGGCTTCGGCGATCTTGCGCGCCATGTCGCGCGACACCCAGACATTCGGATCATTGCAAAGCGCTGTGACCGAGGCGGCAGACAGGTTGGCGCGGCGCGCAAAGGCGCTGCGGCTTTCCCCGTTCTGCGATAGCCAGTGATCCAGTCTCATGTCCGTTCATGTACTGCCCGGACCGGCCGGCCGCAAGCCGATTCCGGAAAAAATTTCAGTATCACTGAAAAGCCGCTCGGAAATGGCTCAAAGCCGGTCGCGGACCGCAGTGAGGAAGGCCTTGAACAGCTTGCGGTGGATCCGCCGATAGATCAGGAATTCCGGGTGCCACTGGACCCCCATGGCGAAATGGGCCGCGGGGTCCTCGATCGCCTGCGGGACTTCGAATTCGTCCCGGGCGACGATGTTCAGGCTGTCGCCGAGCCGGTCGATCGCCTGATTGTGCAGGCTGTTGACCCTGAGGGTTTCGCGCTCGTGGATCCGGGCAAGCCGGCTGTCATTGACGAAGCGCACCGTCTTGGCCGGCAGCGGGGTCCACATCTTCGGAACACCCTCGAAGACCGCGCGCACGTCCTGGTGCAGCGAGCCGCCGCGATGAACGTTGAGCATCTGCGCCCCGCGGCAGATACCGAGCACCGGCATGTCCAGCGGATCGGCAAACCTCAGGATCTCCAGTTCCATCTGGTCCCGCTCCGGATCGAGGCGGGCATCGAGGGGCGTGTTGGCGAGATAAAGATCCGGGCTGATATCGTCGCCGCCGCCGATGATGAAGCCGTCGAAATCGGTAAGGTCGTACTGGCGTGCAGGCGCGATCAGCCGCACCGGTTCCGCTCCGTAAAGCGTCAGCGACATCCAGTAGAACCACCACATGTAACGTCCGCCGCCGCGCGATGTGGTAACGGCTATCCGGGGTCTGGTCATGACAGCAGCAACCATTCGCTGGCCTTCACGGCCCAGGAGTTACTGAAGGGCCATTGATGATGATACTGGAAGGCCTCGCCCATTTCCCGAAGCAGGTCCGGTCTTTCAGCGAGCTTTTCCACCAGGCACCACCGGTTCCATTCCAGCAGGATGCCCCACCCCGGTTCGCCGAGGCGGGAATCGGGCAGGCGGTAGTGGAACGTCGGCCGCGTCTTGATGAGGGGATCGTTGACAACATCGAGCACCCGTTTCCTGTCGAGATGGGCAAACAGCGGCAGCATGTCCAGTTCCCGGTTTCGGGTCGGATTGTCTTCCAGGTAATCGTCGATCAGCGTGGAGAGGTCCGGGGCGTAGTCCGGCGCGACGACCTTGCTCACATAGGGCAGCGGAAACGGGTCCGCAAAGGCGGCGATCCGGCGGGTCGGATCGACGTCGATCACGGCCCGGAGCCAGTCGGACATCAAGAGATAAGCCTTCAGCATCGCGGTCAGATAGCTTACGTCCGTCGACACGATTTCCGGATTGAGCTGTGCCCCGAAGGCATAAAGCGGGCTTGAGCGCGTGCTGGACGCGCCGGCATCGTGAAGGGCGGCCACAAGCGTTTCGACTTCCGGCAGGTCGTCGAGGGCGATCGGCGGACAGGCGACCTCGCAGGGCACGACATAGGAGGAAATATCGCCAAGAAGTTTACGGAACTCGGCCCGGAACCGGGTCAGGAACTCCTTCGTGCCTTCCGCCGGTGTTTCGAATTTGTCTTCATCGGCTGCCGAATGGACATACTGGCTGTCGAGCTCGCAGACGAACTCGCCGAATTTCGTGTCCTTGACGAAGAACCGGTGCGGGTCTTCCTCAACGATGCTGCCACCGAAGAGCGACTGGACGAGCCTGGCGCCGTCGCGGGCGCTGACGGCTGCAAATTCCAGTTCCACTCCGACCCGGCGCGTCTTTCCGTCCGCACCGAGCGTGTGCGGCGGCCACATCATCTTTTCGGACAGGATCATGGCTTCCCGGTCAGGCTTCCTCTTTGACGAATTCCGCAACCCGCGAAACGAACGCCGGCATCACGGCATTCTCTCTCAAGCCCGCCTGTCGGAACAACCCCGTCAGGTCTTCCTTCAGATACGAGGTAAAGTAAGGTTCGTGGAAGAGCTGGGGGAAGAGCGACAGCAGCCCGTCGTAATCCGGAACATCGCCGGTCTGCAGGCTGTCGACGAACAGGAAACTGCCGCCCGGCTTCAACACGCGTGCCACTTCCGAAATCACCTGACGGCGCACCTTGGGCGGAAGCTCGTGGAAGAGAAAGACGCAGGAAATCACGTCGAGGCTGTTGTCGGCAAAGGGCAGGTTTTCCGCCATCGCATTGACGAAAGTTGCCCGATGGCTGTCAATCCGTTCCCGGGCGACGTTGAGATAGGGTTCTGACAGGTCCACGCCGACGCCCTTCAGACGGGGAAAGGCGGCAAGGGCCGGTTTCAAGAGGCCGCCGGTGCCGCATGCCAGGTCCGCGTAAGCGACCTTCCGCTGGTCTTTCGCCCGCAGAATCCGGGCAAAGGGAACAAGCGCGCGCCGGCGCATGGCCGCCGTTGCCCCGGAAAACAGAACATCGACCTGAAAATCATAGAGCCTTGCGCTTTCCTCGGAGAACCAGCCGTCCGTCTGGAAATGGAAATTCTGGCGGTAATAGCGCGGCAGGTTCTTTCCGAACCGGTCGCTTTCCTCAAAGACCTCCTGATGGCTGCCGGTTGCCCGGCGTTCGGCGACCCTGGGCACATCGGCGAAGAAGGTCCGGCTGGTTCGGAGCAGTTCGCCCGGGGTCATGGTGCCGTCGCGCGGGGAAGGGTAGTCGCCGTCCTCCACCGATTTCAGATCCGCGGCAAAAAGCTTTGCAATGTCGGAAAGCATGCGCCGCTGGGACGGCACCGGCCCGTCCGGAACCGGTTTGGGTGTTTCGGGAAGGTCCGCCTTCAGCCGGTTGTTGATCCGGCGCATGGCCTCGGAATGCGCGGTATAAAGCGCGATCCGGCTGCCCTGCCGCAGGATGTAGCCGGTCCGCCTGGCCAGTTTTCCAAGAGACGGCCGTGCGGATCGTTCATTCCCTGAGGTCTCGACAGGTTCACTGGTCTCGACCGGCTTCATCGGTTCACTCCCTCACGAGGTTGCGCCCGCCTCAATATGGGGTGAGAACACGAACTGGTCCACTGGCGTAACGGATTGCTTCATCTAAGCGCTAAAAACAATCTTAATTCGCATGGTGACAAGCTGGAGTTGATATGCGAATCAGTTCCAGGAAGGAGCGCCGAATGTTTACAACTATAGGTTATGAAAAGGCCGATCTTGAAGATTTTATCGCGACGCTTCAGGCCGGTGGTGTCGAAGTGCTTGTCGATATCAGAGACCGTGCACAATCTCGGCGTAAAGGGTTTTCGAAAACGGCGCTCTCTGAAGCTGTCCAATCGGTAGGTATCGGCTACATCCATGTCAAAGCGCTTGGAGATCCGAAAGAGGGTCGGGATGCGGCCAGAGCCGGACTTATGGATAAGTTCCGATCGATTTTTCTCGGTGTCATGGATGGTGAAACCGCCCAAATTGCTCTGGAAGAAGTAAAAGAGCTCGCGAAAGATCGAACCATCTGCCTGATGTGTTACGAGCGGGACCATCATTGCTGTCACCGCAAAATTGTTGCAGATCATTTAGAAGAAGCTCTAGGTTGTAAGGCAGTGCACCTAGGGGTAAATGGGAATGCAACTCGAAAAAGCGGAGCAAGACGAGTGTTTTATTCTCGTCAAAGCGCAGCCGCACAGATCTAGCAAATACTCTGAAACTGTATGCTGTGCTGGCATTGGACGTGATGGAAAATGGCGACGCCAGTATCCGGTACCATTCAGAATTCTGCAGAGTGATCAAAAGTTTAAGAGATGGAATTGGATCAATTATAGCTACACGACTTCTATTCGAGATAGACGAATTGAAAGCCAAAAGGTTCTGCCGGAATCACTTAGCGTGTCCGGTTCGGTTAAGAAGTCCGAGCGTGCGCGCTTCTTAAATCCGCTGGTGCGAAGTTCATTCGAGGAGGCAAATTCGAAGAATGAATCTTTGACGATGATTCGACCTGCGCAATTTGAAATCATTCCATTTGAGAAAACATCTCGCGAGATTGAAATCGAACGGCAGAAACACGCCGAACTCGCAAATCAGCTTTCGATGTTTGATTCTACTGCCCGACCACTTAAGCCGTGCCCGGTACGCTTCGTAGCTCGCTGGAAAGATATGGAAGGTAATGAGCGGAGGCACTCATGTGATGATTGGGAAACTATTGCTGCGTTCAATCGCTTTGAGCGAAACTATAATAGAAAAAAGGCAATTGAGGATATCAAATATAAATACGAAGAGCAGTACTTTCGAGCAGGAATAGTCTTAACTTTCAGTACTCATAGTCGGAGAAACGTCACCAATGGAACACCTAATCAATGGTTGCTGGTAGGTGTCGTGAGATTGGATTTTGATACTCAAGGCGACTTTCTGCTTCGTTGACCTTTCGGAGCTCCATCGGTTCACTTCCTCGAAAGGTTTGCCACCACCTCGATGTGGGGTGAGAACACGAACTGGTCCACCGGCGTGACTGTCTGAAGCTCATAACCGCCGTCGATCAGGATCCTGAGATCCCGGGCAAGGGTTGCCGGATTGCAGGAAACGGCCGCAATGTGCGGAACGGCGGACAGCGCCAGTTGCTCCGCCTGGGCCTGCGCGCCGGCCCGCGGCGGGTCGAAGACGACCGCATCGAAGGCGTTCAGCTCCTCCGCCATCAGCGGGCGCCGGAACAGGTCCCGCCGCTCCATCGTGACCTGTTTCAGGCCTTTGGGGATGCGCAGGGCGTTTTCCAGCGCCTTGATTGCCGCGGCATCGCCTTCCACCGCATGAACGGAGGCGGATTTCGCGACCCTGAGCGCAAAAGTGCCGGAGCCGGCGAAGAGATCGGCTACCTTCTTCGGCATGCCGAGGCCCTCCATGACCAGCGCGCAAAGGGCTGTCTCAGCGGCAAGGGTCGCCTGGGTAAAGCCGCCGGGCGGCGGAACGACGGCCGTGCCGTCCATGTCGAGCGCGGGCGGGCGCACCTCCAGGAGGGTTTCGCCGTTGACCGACAGACGGGCCAGGTCCAGTTCGACCGCGAGCTGCGACAGCTGTGCGATCTTTTGTTCGTAATTCCTGTTGGCCTGGTCGAAGGTCACATCAAGCCCGGCCGTTGTCGACAGGACCGTGACCCGAAGCTCGCCTTTCTTCGGCATCAGAGGCTCCGCGAGCCGTTTGAGGCCGGCAAGGGCTGCCACAATTTCAGGAACAAGGACCGGGCATTCGCGAATATCGACAAGACGGTGGCTTGCCTTTTCGTGATAGCCCAGCAGCACGTGACGCCCGGCGCGGACCGCGGTCAGGACCGCGCGGCGGCGCGTGCCGGCAGCGCCTGGAACAACGGCCTCGACGGCGGCGTCGATGCCCCGGTCTGAAAGCGCCTTTTCCACGAGCTTGCGTTTCCAGTCCAGATAGGCGCCGGGCGCAAGCTGCTGCACCGAGCAGCCGCCGCAGGCGTCGAAGTGCCGACAGATCGGTTCGATCCGCTCCGGGCTTGGTTGTTCGATCCGGATGTGGTTCGCCCGGCCGCCGGCAACCTGTGCCGACACCGTTTCCCCGGGAAGGGCGCCTGGAACGAACACGGGACCATCCGCGGTCTCCGCGATCCCGTCGCCGCGATGGCCGAGGCTTGTGACCTGAAGCTGCATGATTTCTTTACTCATGGCCGAGCGATAGCTTCGAAGCGGCGAGAGTGCAACTGTGCAGACGGTGGGTTATCCGGTCTTCCTGCCGAAAAGCAGCCATTCGGCATTGCCGTCGCCGCCCTTGACCGGCGAAGGCGTCAGGCCGAGGGCATGCCAGCCGGCAACCCCGTCGAGCCAGAGCTGAAGCTCATGTGCGGTTCTTTCGGCGACGTGTGGATCGACAAGTCCGCCCTTGCCGATATTTTCCCGCCCCGCCTCGAACTGCGGCTTCACCAGAAAGATGCCTTCTGCCCCGGGGGCTGCCAGTTCGAGTGCGGGCGGCAAGGCGAGTTTCAGGGAAATGAAGCTGACATCGGAGACCAGCAGCTCCGGCCGGTCGTTATTCAGGTCGGCGCCAGTCAGGTCGCGCGCATTAAGACCGTCCCGGGCAATAACCCGCGGGTCCGATCGCAGGCTCTCGTGCAACTGGTCGTGGCCGACATCGATGGCATGGATACGGCGCGCGCCGCGCTCCAGAAGCACCTGGGTGAACCCGCCGGTGGAGGCGCCGATGTCGAGACAGATCGTGTCTTTCGGATCGACGCCGAAGACGTCCAGTCCTTCGATCAGCTTGAGGGCTGCGCGGGACACATAGCCGGCAGCCGGATCGGCAACCGAAACAGCCGCGTCGCCCGCCACCTTCTGCGCGGGCTTTTCGCAAAGGGCGCCGTTCACACTCACCGTGCCGCGCAGGATCGCGTCGCGGGCCCGTGCGCGGCTCGGGAAAAGCCCCAGGTCGACAAGATGCTGATCGAGACGCGTTTTAGAATTCATGGCGTCTTTCAGAAACAGCCGGCGATGGCGGCCACCATCTTGTCGAAATAGATCCGCTCGCCGAACCGCAGCCACAGAATGCCGGACAGAACGATCAGGGCTGTCGCCCCGATTGCCAGTCCTCTGAAAAGCGATGCGTTCACGTCGCTAACTCCGGTTCGGTCCAGCTCGCCTCAGCTGGATTTCGGCGCGTTATCGATCAGGCGGCGCAGCTTTTTCAGCGCGTTTTCCTCGTCCTCGCCATAGGCAATGGTTCCGACGAAATGATTGTCCGAATTCATCAGGAAGACTGCGGCCGAATGGTCCATCGTGTAATCGCCGTCGTCAAGCGGCACCTTTTTCGCGTAAACCCTGTAGGCTTTCGCGACCGCATCGATCTGCTCGCGGCTGCCGCTCAACGGAACGATCCGCTTGTCGAAGGCGGCGACATAGTCGCGCATGACGTCCGGCGTATCCCGTTCCGGATCGATCGTCACGAAGGCAAAGTTCATGCGGTCCGCATCGGGGCCGAGCGCCTCGATCCAGCCCTGCATTTCGGTGAGCGTGGTCGGGCAGACTTCCGGGCAGAAGGTGAAGCCGAAATAGATCGCAAGCGGTTTGCCGGCAAAGTCCTTGTCGGTCACGGTCTTGCCGTCGCCGTTGACGAGTTCGAACGGTCCGCCGATGGCGGACAGCGGCTCGATCAGGGCCTTGTTGGTGCTCGTGGCCTGCTGGTAGACCAGCACGCCGGCAGCGGCAGCAAGGGCGGCAACCGCCGCCCATGCGCCGAAACGTATCAGTTTCAATTTAGACATGACGTCCTCAATTGCCGTCTTTTTTCATGCCGTCCTGACCCAATTTCATGTTGCCATGACCCATGCCTTTGGCGCCCATTTTCTCGACCGAGAGCTTGATCTCCACATCACCTGCCTTCTCGAAAGTCAGCACGACGGGGATCTCGGTGCCTTCCTCGAAAGGCGCGTTCAGGCCCATGAACATGATGTGGAGGCCGCCCGGCTGCAGCGCGACGGTTTCGCCGGCCGGAATCTCGATGCCGCCTTCCTTGGGACGCATGACCATGACGCCGTCCGTCACGGCCATTTCGTGCAGTTCCACCTTTTTTGCGGCCGGCGAGCTTGCAGCGATCAGACGGTCGGCTTCGGTGCCGGAATTGGTGATTTCGACGAAGCCGCCGCCGGCCATGGCCTTCGGCGGGGTTGCGCGGGTCCAGGTCTTGGACAGGGTCAGGTTGCCGAGGGTAACGTCTTCCGCCTGTGCGGCAGAGGCAACAACGGCGAGCATGGCCGCAGCGGCCAGGGTTTTCAGGAGTTTCATCAGTTTAGTCCTTGAATGAGAGTGGGCTGCGCCGGTCGGCGCATTCTGTTTGTCTTGTCTCAGGTCAAGGAAAGGGGTGGCGCCCGGATAGGGGTCTGTTCCCGCAGGATGGCCGGATCCTGCCATCCGTCGGCCGGAAGTGGAAGCTTTCCGCTCTCGGTCCGAATGGCGACCTTCCACACCGTATCGTCTGCCGGCGTGGCCGTGAAATGGCCGAAATGAATGCACGCAGGCCCGCAGATACAATGGGCCGGATCATGGGGTGTCGGCGACGGCAGGCTGTCGCCGTCCTGAACGGATGGCTGACACAGAATGCCGAGGCCTGAGGCCGCGACTTCCGGGGACAGCGCCAGACCGATCATGATCACCGTGACCCGCAGTCCGACGGCCAGCATCGCCAGGAGCGCCAGGGGGCGGCGTTCCATGCGCAGTGTCTGGAAGAAGGTCATCGGAGCGGACATGGCCGCAATATGATTATGTTTTGAGCAAAGGTCGAGTGTTTCAATCGTCACAGGGTTACCGAGCCTGCCGGGCTCAGGAATCCTCTCGTTTCTCGACCGTTGCTTGCTCGCCGTTTTCGTTTTCTTCCGTTGTATCGGCAGCGAGCCGGTGCCCATGCCTATGCTCATCTTCCGGTATGATCACCTCTTCGGTGATTTCCTGCGCTTCCGGATCGTAGATCGGATCTTCGTAGGCCGGGAATTCTTCCGGCGGGATCACGTTATCCGCATCCACATCGAGCGGTTCGGGTGACATGACCGAGCCCACCTGTGCCGTGGCGGCATATTCGAAGTCGTATTTTTCCTCCGGATCGAGCGCCTGGCGCGCGAACAGCCGAGCGAGAACGAATCCGGCAAGCGCGATTTCCGCGGCGGCGACCATGAAGTACAGCCCGCCCGGCCCTGTGTGGTTCATGAGGATCGATGCCGTGAACGGGCCGATGATCGATCCGATGCCGAAGGACAGCAGGAGGCCGGAAGAGGTCTCCACGAAATCCTCCGGATCCGCATAGTCGAATGCATGGGCGACTGCGATCGCGTAGCCGGGCTGGGAACAGATGCCGATCAGGACGGCAAGGCCTGCGGCCACGTAAAAGCCGGTCGGCGACAGAAACGCAATAACAAGCGCCACGAGCGCAGTGGAGACACCGATACCGATCAGCACCAGGCGCCGGTCGATCAGGTCTGACACCCGTCCGATCGGCCACTGGGACAGCATGCCGCCGCCGATGATGGCAGCGGCATAGAAGGCCGACTGGTCGGAGTTGAACCCGATCTGGGATCCGTAAAGCGGCGCCAGGGTCCAAAGCGCGCCGTTCGCAACGCCGACCAGCAACGTACCGACCAGAGCGGCCGGCGAGTTCCGGTAGAGTTTGACCGGGCGGAACTGCACCAGGGCGATGGGGGCGGGCTGTGTCGTCGTGGTCAGGGCGACCGGCATCACCGCAAGGCTTACGGCGACCGATGCAATCGCAAACGGCACGAAAGAGGTGATGTCCATGGTGGAGATGGAGATCTGGCCGATCATCATGAAGCCGAACAGGATCACGATGTAGATCGACATGACGGTCCCGCGGTTTTCATTGGTCGCCCGCTCGTTCAGCCAGCTCTCCACGACCATGTAGAAGGCCGCCAGGCAAAAACCGGATATGATTCGGATCAGGCTCCAGGAGAACGGATCGACCAGGATCGGATGAAAGATAGCGGCTGCCGACATCAGCGAAACCATGGCGGCATAGGCCCGGATATGTCCGGCCCGCATGATCACATGGGGAGCGGCCAGGCAGCCCAGAACCATCCCGAAGAAATAGGACGACGAGACCACACCGATCTCAAGGTTCGTGAACGATGCCTTGGCTGCGGCCAGGGGGAGCAGCGTCGTTTGCAGCCCGTGGCCGAAGACAAGCATGGCCACGGACAGCAGCAACGCGGAAATGGATGCGAGGGTCTGGGCCATGAGAACATCCAGGATTGTTCGGCTAAACAAAACGCCGGCGATCAGCCGGCGTAAGTTTCATCGTTTCAAAGCCTTTTCAGGACATGCGCAGGGTGTCAATCGCATATCGGCGCATACCGTAAATCGCCACCATGCTTTTACGCATAGGTCCCGATGTCAGGCGTGTTTGAACGAGCCCAGGCTTTGGGTGCCGAGCGCCTGGAAAACCTGCTTGAGAATTCCGTCGCAGGTCAGGCCGGCATCCTGGTACATGACGTCCGGCTTGTCCTGATCCTGATATCTGTCCGGCAGGGCGAGCGTGCGCACCTTCAACCCGTTGTCGAGCAGGCCGAGTTCCGCCAGGGTGGTCAGGACATGGCCGCCGAAGCCGCCGCTTGCCCCTTCCTCCACGGTGACGAGCACTTCGTGTTCGCGGGCCAGGCGCTGCAGCAGATCGACATCCAGCGGTTTGGCGAAACGGGCGTCGGCAACGGTGGTGGACAGGCCCGCCGCGTCCAGTTCGTCGGCGGCCATGAGGCATTCCGCCATGCGCGCACCGAAGGACAAAAGCGCGACCTTGGTGCCTTCGCGCCGGATCAAGCCGCGGCCGATTTCAAGCACGCTGCCGCGCTCCGGCAGGTCGAGGCCGACCCCTTCGCCGCGCGGATAGCGGAACGAGATCGGGCCTTCGTCATAGGCTGCCGCCGTCGCCACCATGTGGCGCAACTCGACCTCGTCGGCAGCTGCCATGACGACGAACCCCGGCAGGCACGACAGAAAGGCCGTGTCGAAGGAGCCTGCGTGCGTGGGGCCGTCGGCGCCCACAAGTCCGGCCCGGTCGATCGGAAAGCGTACGGGCAGGCCCTGAATGGCCACATCGTGCACGACCTGGTCATAGGCACGTTGCAGGAACGTCGAATAGATCGCGACGAACGGCTTGAAGCCTTCGGTCGCCAGCCCGGCGGCAAAGGTGACCGCGTGCTGTTCGGCGATACCCACATCGAACGTGCGGGTCGGATAGACCTCCTCGAACAGATTGAGGCCGGTTCCGTCCGGCATCGCAGCGGTAATGGCGACGATCTTGTCGTCGCGTTCGGCTTCCTTGATCAGCGATGTCGCAAAGACGTTCGTGTAGGACGGCGCATTGGCCTTCGGCTTGGCCTGCTTGCCGGTCACGACATCGAACTTGGCGACGCCGTGATATTTGTCCTTCGCGCCCTCCGCCGGCGGATAGCCCTTGCCCTTCTGGGTGACCGCATGGATGAGCACCGGTCCGTGATGCGTATCGCGGACGTTTTTCAGGATCGGCAGCAGATGTTCCAGATTGTGACCGTCGACGGGGCCGACGTAGTAGAAGCCGAGTTCCTCGAACAGGGTGCCGCCCGTCCAGAAGCCGCGCGCGTATTCTTCCGCCCGTGCGGCCTTTTCCTGCAAGGGCTTGGGCAGGTTCTTGGCGATGTGTTTCGCGGCGTCACGGAAGGACTGATAGGTCGGGCCTGAGACCAGTTTTGCCAGATAGGCCGACATCGCCCCGACAGGCGGCGCGATCGACATGTCGTTGTCGTTGAGGATGACAATCAGCCGCGAGCCCAGATGCCCGGCATTGTTCATGGCTTCATAGGCCATGCCGGCGGACATGGCGCCGTCGCCTATGACCGCGATGACATTGTTGTTTCCCTCTTTGAGATCCCGTCCGACAGCCATGCCGAGACCGGCGGAAATCGACGTCGAGGAATGCGCCGCGCCAAACGGATCATAAGCGCTTTCCGCCCGCTTGGTGAAACCGGACAGGCCACCGCCCTGGCGGAGCGTGCGGATCCGGTCGCGACGTTCGGTCAGGATCTTGTGAGGGTAGCACTGGTGTCCGACATCCCAGATCAGCCGGTCGTCGGGCGTGTTGAAAACGTAGTGGAGCGCCACCGTG
This sequence comes from Roseibium aggregatum, assembly GCF_014692675.1. GTDB lineage: Bacteria > Pseudomonadota > Alphaproteobacteria > Rhizobiales > Stappiaceae > Roseibium > Roseibium aggregatum_C. The sequence continues at coordinate 127,257 of NZ_JABFCZ010000016.1, forward strand.
AGTTCCACGACACCGAGCCCGGCTCCCAGATGACCGCCGGTAAGCGAAACGGCATCGATCATTTCCTGACGCAATTCTTCGGACAGTTGCGGAAGGTCGCCTTCCTTCAACTGGCGAAGGTCAGCCGGGTTCCTGATCGTGTCGAGCAAGGGGGTGTGCGGATGGGAAGTCACGCGACTAACGGCTCCAAAGATTGGCTACAAGCGGGCAGCCTTACACCATGCAAAGATAGGGCGCAAATCGGCGGCTGAAATAGGCTAAGGACGGAAGGTTACGGGGTTGAGCTTCCGTAAACGGAAATATTGTTCGGAAAAGGGCGGCGATTGCGTAGTTTTAATGCACCAGTCACCCATTTGGGTGATGCAATCGTTCGCAAACTGCCTTACCAAAGAGGCGTGGTCGATGGGGCCACGTGCACAGTGATCAACTGGGGCCGCTTCATTGCGGCCCCTTTTTTCTTTTGAGGTCGTTGTGAAACGGCCGGCATTCCAACTGCCGATGGGCTGCTGGAGCAAGTCGCATTTGAATTGAACCATTTGATGGTGAAAAGCGGTTCACCCCAGATCCGGTCGCCTCTCAAAGAAGGCCTGACAATCCGTGAAGCAGCTTGAAAAGTTCGAGCTGCGATTGGGTCGCAGTTTTTTCGTAAATCCTGCGCAGATGCGTCTTTGCCGTGTTCCGCGTAATCCCGAGAAGTTCCAGGGTCGCCGTCAATGAACCGCTGGTGGTCAGGATATAGGCCAGATGCGCTTCCTTTTCGGACAGGTCGAAACAGGACTTGAGCAGGCCGCTCACGTCTTCCGGCAATTCAAGCTGATTGCGGACCTCCACGAGAATAAAGGCGTCGGACCGGTCCTGAAGGGGCATGCTTTCCGGCAGAATGCTTCGCACCAGAACGCGTGCCAGGCGGTCGTCCGCACGCGACAAGAGCAGCGATTGTTCCGCGGGCGGCGTGGCGGAAAGTCCGACATCGGCAGGCCTGTCCGCGTTCATCCGGCCGTCAATATCCGAACAGACGATCTGCAGGGCGCTTTCCACGTCCTTTCGCAAGGGAACAAGCCGGTCTTCCTCCGTCGCGAACACGTCGCCATCCGAGAGAAGCTTCTCGCAGGCCGGTGTGGAGATTTTGATCGAGAAGTCCGTGCCGATCAAAAAGGAGGACTGCGAACGGTTCTGCACCAGTGCGTGCAAGGCAAGTTGCCGCCTGTTTTCATATTCAAACCGATAGGTCAGATCCAGGGTCAGCGAAATGGCTTTGGAAAGACGCACGAATGTCTGAAGCATCTGGCGGCAGGTCGCTTCATCGTCTTTTTCGGAAACAAACAGGCAGCACAACAGGATGATGCGGCCATTGTTCCGGTTCAAAAGGGTGATGTAGCCGGGATAGATGCCGAACTCGTGGATCTTCGTTCCTGTGCCGTAGTAGGACTTGAACTTTCCCCGGTCGAGACTTTCCCTGTTGTAAGGGAAGAACGCACGCGCTTCATGGAGCAGAAACTGAAAGCTGTTTTGCCCCGCATGCGCGGAAATTGAAGACAGGTAATCGATGAGATCGGCTGCATCTGCGTGATCACAGTATCGACCGGTATGCCGGCCATCGGAGGTAAGTTCGAGAAGGTGGATGCGCCAACGGCAGGATTTCTCGATCTGGACTAGGGTCTGATGCCACGAATCCGGATCGTTCGCGCACGCATGCACGTTCTCCAAAAGCCGAAATTCTTCTGCCATTGAGAGCCCTGCCATGTATCAAAGAGTTACTGAAACTTTAATAATTGGCAACGCTTTTGATGAATTGTCGTTAAGATCAGAAAAGACTGGTTTTGTTATGTAAATTAACTGACGAGGGTATTTGAAAATTTATTAGTTGACCGGTCGGGCATATTTCTAGCATTCGAATGCCAAGGCTCTAGTCTGCAGCATCCAGCGGTTCGGTGCCACTCGGCGATCCGTCTTGTGCGAGCTGTATCTTTTCCACCTTGGCTTCAGCGGCCTTGAGAAGGTCGTCGCAATGTTTGCGCAGCACGGCGCCGCGCTCGTACATCTCGATGCTGCGTTCCAGTGGAACATTGCCCTGCTCGAGTTCGCGCACGATGGTCTCAAGCTGTTTCAGCGCCTCTTCGAAGGAAAGGGCGGAAACATCGGTCTGTGTCTTGGCATCGGTCATGGCGCGCGAATCCGGAACTGTCTTGCGTTTCGATCTGAGGCCCAACCTTGCGCCCCGGACGCCTTAGGTCAAGAACCGGATAAAGATTAGCCCGTGGATTAACCGGTCATCAGCGTCATGACATGCGCTGCCACGGACCGCGCAAGGCCTTCCAGGTCATATCCGCCTTCCAGGACGGAAACGACGCGGCCGTCGGCGGTCCTGTTGGCCACGTCCATCAGGGCCCGGGTTGCCCAGGCGAAATCGGCTTCCACCAGGTTCAGGGCGCCGAGCGGGTCCCGGGCGTGGGCGTCGAAGCCGGCCGAAATCACGATCAGGTCCGGTGCGAAGTCCTCAAGGCGCGGCAGGATTGCGGTTTCCACGGCCTCCTGGAACACGGCCCCGTCATCGCCGGCGGCAAGCGGGACGTTCACGATGTTATCGGCTTCTCCCGTTTCGTTTGCAGCGCCCGATCCGGGATAAAGCGGCATCTGATGCGTCGAGCAATACATGACCGACGGATCGTTCCAGAAGATATCCTGTGTGCCGTTGCCGTGGTGAACGTCGAAATCGACAATTGCAACGCGGTCGAGACCGTGCACCGCCTGGGCGTGCCGGGCCGCTATGGCTGCATTGTTGAAGAAGCAGAAGCCCATGGCGCGGGTTCGCTCGGCATGGTGTCCGGGGGGGCGTGAGGCGGAAAATGCGTTTGAAACCTTCTTTTCGACGACCTCGTCCACCGCAAGGCAGGCGCCGCCGACGGCGCGCAGGGCCGCTTCCCAGGTGCCCGGCGACATGGTCGTGTCCGTATCCAGGCGAACGAGACCTTCCTCCGGAGCCATGTTGTGCAGCGCATCCACATAGGTCATGGGATGCGCGCGGGCGATGTCTTCCATGGTTCCGAGGGGCGCCTGCTCCCTGGCGAGAGGCTGAAAGCGCTCATTCTCCAGAATCCGGTCGATGGCGCGGATCCGGTCCGGACGTTCGGGATGTCCCAGCGGCGTCAAATGTTCGAGATAGGAATGATGATGCAGCAACAGTGTAGACACGAGCGTTCCTCAAAAACCGCGGCTGTATCCGCCGCTTGTCTGATCCGGCAATGAGATCGTTCCGGCGGGCAGGTGTCAATGGACCTTGAAGGAAAGGTTGTACCGGATGGGACCGAATGGGAAATGTCGTGATTTCAGAACAGGAAAATCGGCAAAGAAGTGGGGCCGGCATGGTGGGTGATCCGGCCCCGAAAGGTGCGAGCATCATAATGCCCGAGGGGAGGTCCGCTGCATCTCTGTTTCCATATTGATCTCTAGATGATTCTGTTGCCGTAAAGCGAGTAGTTTACCGTAATGAGGGCATGTAAATGTGTGAATAACCTGCGGCTCTACTGGCAAAATTACTCTTGGTGCAATTGGCGTGACGGTGTCTTGTTAAAAAATATATCTCATATGAATTGAAAAAATACTTTGTTTTACAGGGGGTTCCGGTTCGTCTTCGGTTTGCGCGCAAAAGCGCCGCCTGCGGAAATAAAAGTCATGGACGTGGCGCCGCAGCGCGTCTCAACCTGTCGTTTATCGCCTCGCCGAGACCGGTCTCGGGGATATCCTGCACGCAAATGGTGTCCGCTCCGACGGCGTCGAGTGCGCGCAGGGCGGCAAACAGCCGGGCGGCGGCTTCCGCAAGATCTCCCGTTTCGCTCAGGTTGATTTCGCCGGCCGCACGGTCCGCTCCGGGAAGGCGCTGCGGCCCGAAAGACAGAAGCGCCTCGCCGGGCCGGACCTCGCTCGCGTGGAGGCGGACACCGGCCTTCGGCGCGTAATGGGAACTCAGCATGCCGGGTGCGGCCGGTGTCGGCCCGTGGACGGGCTGTTCCAGGGGACGGCCGAGAACCCGTTCGATATCTTCCCGGGGGATGCCGCCCGGCCGAAGCAGACGCGGCGTTCCGTCGACGCAGGACACGATCGTGGATTCAATGCCGACACGGCAGGGACCGGCATCGACCAGATAATTCAACGTCTCTTCCAGGTCGGCGGCGACGTCATCGGCGGATGTGGTGCTGACCCGGCCGGAGATGTTGGCGCTGGGCGCAGCCAGCGGAACGCCGGTTTTCTCCGACAGAAAGCGCATGACCGGGCCGGCCGGCACGCGCAGGGCAACCGTATCGAGACCGGCCGTCGCCAGATCGCAGATCGGCGAGGACGGCTTCTTGCGGACGACCAGCGTCAGCGGACCGGGCCAGAACACCTTGGCAAGCTTCATCGCATCCGCGTCGAAGTCACCATGCTGAAAGGCAACCGCGGCGGAGGCGACGTGGGAAATCAGGGGATTGAACTGGGGTCGGCCCTTTGCGGCAAAGATCTTCGCGCAGGCGAGCGGATTGGTCGCGTCTGCTGCCAGTCCGTAAACCGTTTCGGTCGGGACGGCGACAAGTCCGCCGTCGAGAAGAGCCCTGCAGACCGCATCCGCTTGGCGATCGTCGCGCCAGGCCTCAGCGCTCAGGTCAACGGTCCATCGCTGCATGCCATTCTTCCCTGTCGCTCCGGATGCCGGATAATAAATTCGTTGATATTGACGTTTACGTAAACGCCGCTACTGTCCGGACAACCTTGCCGGTCAGGTTGCCTTTTGCGGACGAACGCTTTGCCCGTCAAGGCAGATGACCGAATACAATTTCTATAAACGAGGTCAGGGAGAACCGGAATGTATCGCGCGCCGATTGATGAGATCGCTTTTACCCTGAAAGACGTTTGCGGTCTTTCCGATTTGCAGGCAACCGATGCCTTCAGCGAATTGGGCGATGATCTGGTCGCTGCGATCCTGACCGAAGCCGGCCGGTTTGCGGCGGAAGAAATCGCTCCGCTCAATTCGGTGGCCGACAAGCACGGAACGCCGCTGTCGGATGGCGCGGTGACGACGCCTCCGGGCTGGCGCGATTGCTATCACCGCTGGATCGAAGGCGGCTGGAACGGTCTGACGGCCAATCCGGAAGCGGGCGGGCAGGGCCTTCCGGTGATGCTCTCGGCAGCCGCCCTTGAAATGTGGAACTCCGGCTCGATGGCCTTTGCCATCGGCCCGACGCTGACCATCGGCGCGGTCGAGGCCTTGGAAAAGCACGCTTCCGAAGAGCTGAAGGCGACTTATCTGGAAAAGCTCGTTTCCGGCGAGTGGATGGGGACCATGAACCTTACCGAACCCCAGGCCGGGTCGGACCTGAATGCGCTTAGGGCCAGGGCCGAACGGGCGGACGACGGCACCTACCGGATCTTCGGCCAGAAGATTTTCATTACCTACGGCGAGCACGACCTGACCGACAATATCGTGCATCTGGTGCTGGCCCGCCTGCCGGACGCCCCGGCCGGGACCCGTGGCATTTCCCTGTTCGTGGTGCCCAAGTTCCTCGTCAATGCGGACGGCAGCTTAGGTGAGCGCAACGATGTGCGTTGCACCGGCGTCGAGCACAAGCTGGGGATCCACGGATCGCCCACCTGCACCATGACCTATGGCGACGAAGGCGGCGCGATCGGCTGGCTCGTCGGCGAGGAAAACCGCGGTCTGGCCTGCATGTTCACCATGATGAACAATGCCCGCCTCGCCGTCGGCATCCAGGGGCTCGGTGTTGCCGAACGCGCCTATCAGGGGGCTTTGGCCTATGCACTGGACCGCAAGCAGGGCCGCACCGCGGGTCAGACGAGCGAGGGCATGACCGCAATTGCCCACCATCCCGACATCAAGCGTTCGCTCCTGGCGATGAAGACCCGGACACAGGTGGCGCGTGCGATCTGCTACGCCTGCGCCCATGCCATCGATATGGCGAAGGTCACCGGCACCGAGGAGGAACGCCTCCACTGGAGCGAGCGGGCCGGTCTGCTCACCCCGATCGCAAAGGCGCTTTCGACCGACTTCGGCGTCGAGGTTGCTTCGCTCGGCGTCCAGATCCACGGCGGCATGGGATATATCGAGGAAACCGGCGCGGCCCAGCATCTGCGCGATGCCCGCATTGCGCCGATCTATGAGGGCACCAACGGCATTCAGTCGATCGACCTGGTCCTGCGCAAGCTGCCCCTGTCCGGCGGCGAACACATCAAGGGCTTCATCGCCGAATTGCGCGAGATCGCCGACGAGGCGGCTGCGTCCAACCGGCCGGAACTGGGCAGCATCGGTGAGCGTCTGAACGCGGCGATCGAGGATCTGAAGGCGGCAACCGGTTTCATGGCTGCCGCGCAAGCCGAAGGCCGGGTCAATGATGCGCTTGCCGGGGCGACCCCCTATCTGCGGCTCGCCGGCCTGACCCTGGGCGGGGCGCTGCTGGCCAAAGGCGCGCTTCGCTCCGGATCCGACGATCCGTCGGCCGGCCGGCAGCGGGCCCTGATGGCGCGAACTTTTTGCGAAACGAGCCTGTGCGAAACGGCGGCGCTGAGAACCGACATTCTCACATCCGCGGAAGGCATTCTGTCTTTCGACCCCCAGGAACTGGCGTCCTGAGCCGGAGGAGAAACACAATGATCAGCCGATCCATTGCCGACGGCGTGCAGATCCTGCGGATCGACCGGCCGGAAAAGAAGAACGCGCTCACCGGCGCCATGTACACCGCCCTTGCGGAAGCGCTGGAGGAAGGCAACACGGACGACGCGATCCGGTGCCATCTCATCTGCGGTCACCCGGGCGCCTTTACCGCCGGCAATGACATCGCGGACTTCCTCAAATACGGATTGAGCGGCGACAGCGGAGACCGGCCGGCCGGGCGTTTCCTGAAGGCCCTTGTCCTCAACGGCAAGCCGCTGATTGCCGCCGTCGACGGCCTGGCCGTCGGCGTCGGAACGACGCTGCTCATGCATTGCGACATGATCTTTGCGTCGAGGGAGGCCGTGTTCAAGGCGCCTTTCGTGGATCTGGGTCTGGTGCCGGAGGCCGGTTCCACCCTGATCGGTCCTAAACTGATGGGCAATCAGTGGGCCTTCGAACTCCTGTGTCTCGGCGAAACCTTTGATGCGGAACGGGCTGAAAAGGCGGGTCTCGTCAACCATGTCGTCGATGGCGACGTGGAAGCCGCAGCAACGGACTGCGCCCGAAAGATTGCCGCCAAGCCGCCGGCCGCGCTTGCAGCGGCGCGGCGTCTGTTGCGAAGCGACCGTGACGCGCTTCTGGAGCGCATCGACCGGGAAGCGGAGATTTTCACCGAACGGCTAACCGCGCCGGAAACCATCGCCTCTTTCGAGGCGTTCATGACGAAAAAGGTCTAACAAAAAGGCCGCCGGTTGGACGCCGGCGGCCTTTTTGTTCGCTAGTCCGAACGCTTATTCGAATTCCGGCCCGCGGGCCCGGTAGGGCGTGACTTCCTTCCAGGCCTTCATCAGGGTTTCCAGTTCCTGGTCCGAGTTCGGCGGCAGGGCAATCTGCAGCCTGACCAGCAGGTCGCCGTGGCCGCCGCTCTTGGTCGGCAGGCCCTTGCCTTTCAGGCGCATGATCTTGCCGCCGGACGCGTTCGGCGGGATGCTGAGATTGACCGCGCCGGTCAGGGTGGGCGTGCGGACCTTTGCGCCGAGAACAGCCTCGTAGAGGGTCAGCGGCAGATCCAGGATCAGGTCGCTGCCGCGCACCTCGAACAGCTTGTGCCGCTTCAGGTGAACCTCGACAAGCGCATCGCCCGGCTGGCCGCCGGCCTCGCCGGGATAGCCCTGGCCGCGCAGGCGGATCGTGTCGCCTTCGCTGCTTCCTGGAGGAATGGTGACATTGACCGTCTTGCCGTTCGGCAGGGTTACCTGCGTCTTTCCGGTCGTGGCCAGTTCTTCAAGCGATACATGCGCCGTCAGTTCGGCATTCTTGCCTTTTTGCGGCGTGGGGCCGCGCTGACCGGCGGACGCCTTGCCGGCCCGGGCTTTGCGGCCGGCGCCGAAGCCGCCCAGAATGTCGTTCAGGATGTCGTCGAAGCCGCCGCCGCCGCCACCGCCGCCTCCCTGAAAGCCGCCCCCCTGCGCACGGAAGCCGCGCGCACCGCCGGCGCCGCCGAAATCCTGGAAATCGCTGAAGCCGTCGAAGCCGTGGGACTGGAACCGCGGCTTACCGTCCGCGTCGATCTCGCCGCGGTCGAATTTCTGGCGCTTTTCCTTGTCGCCGACGATTTCGTAGGCCTGGTTGACTTCGGCAAAGCGCTGCTGTGCCGTCGGATCGTCCTTGTTCTGGTCCGGATGATATTTCTTGGCCAGTTTCCGGAAGGCCTTTTTGATGTCGCTCTCGCTGGCGCCTTTTGCAACGCCGAGAACGCTGTAGGGATCACGCATCTGTTGTCACCTAACCCCGTGGGGTACTTGTTGAGAGCCAGCGCTCCTTCCCGAAACTCTGCCGCATCTTTTAGCGGCGGTTCACCTGGGTGGTCGCTGAACAGTGTTACCCTTTATATCGGAAGTGTTAGGAAAAAATTCCAGATCCGATTCCCGGCAACAATAAGATTAGCCGGTGTTCTACCGGGAATGCCAGCGCATTCAAGCCTTGGCGATCCGCAGTGCGGTAATGGCCATGGCGTTGGAAATATCGCGGCAGGCGGTTCCTTCGTAAAGCCTGAGACCGGTGATCGTATTGGCCGTCGTCTTGAACGAGAGGCATCCGGTATCCTTGAGCTTCGAAACGTCGAGGCTGGAAATCGTGCCCGAATTCCCGCTTTCCGGATTGGACCAGGCAAGGGCCTCCGTCGCGCTGTTTTCGCCCAGTGCCGTGTGAATGGTCTGCGCGATCAGTTTCCGGTCATCGGTGCTGATGTCGGCGTAGGCGTCATCGTCCACGGACGGGATGGATCCCGTGAGCACAAGCGGCGTTTCGATATCCGAGCTGCCGATCGGCATGCTGACCGGGCTGCAGGCACTCAGCAATCCGGAAATCGCAAGTGCCGCAAGCCATGCACTCTGGATCTTTATACCTCCAGCGGTATATGACTTGAACTCAAACACGCCCCCAAGACCTCGCTTGTCCGGCTACTCGATACACAGTTGGACGAGCCATCGATTTTTTTTGACAGGTATGCGATGACCACCCCCGACCCTTCGGCAAAAGAGTTAACAAAAGGTGACTTTACGGAGGTCAAGAAACCATTTGAACTTTTCGGTGAATGGCTTAACGACGCAACGGAAGCGGAACTCAACGATCCGAATGCGGTGGCTCTGGCCACGGTGGACCCGGATGGACTGCCGAATGTGCGGATGGTTCTGCTGAAGGGCTTCGATGAACGGGGCTTTGTCTTTTACACAAATTTCGAGAGCGCGAAGGGCACCGAACTGCTCGGGGCGGGCAAGGCCGCCATGTGCTTTCACTGGAAATCGCTGCGCCGTCAGATCCGGATTCGCGGCCCGGTCAGCCCCGTATCCGACGAGGAAGCGGACGAGTACTACCGTTCCAGAGCGCGCGGCAGCCGCATCGGTGCATGGGCCTCCAAACAGTCACGTCCGCTGGAAAGCCGTTTCGCGCTGGAAAAGGCAGTCGCCCGCTACACCGCCAAATTCGCCCTCGGGGATATTCCGCGCCCCGAATACTGGTCCGGGATGCGGCTGGTGCCCACCTCGATCGAATTCTGGCATGACCGTCCGTTCCGGCTCCACGACCGCGTTCAGTTCAAGCGGTCCGGGCCGGAAGAAGACTGGACCACGACCCGGCTTTATCCCTGAGGCCGGGTGACCCGGCCCCCGTCACAACAGCTTTTTCATCCGGAAGAACAGGAAGGTCACGGCGACCGATCCGAACATCAGGGCGAGCGAAAAGAAAAAGCCGAAATGCCATTTCAGTTCCGGCATGTGAATGAAGTTCATGCCGTAGATTGAGGCAATCAGGGTCGGCGGCAGGAAGATGACGCCGAGAACGGAAAAGATCTTGATGATCTGGTTCTGTTCAAGGGTCACCAGCCCGACTGTCGCGTCGAGGAGAAACGACAGCTTGTTGTCCAGCGCGTCGCCGTGCTCCTTGATGGAGTGAATGTCCCGTCCGGCCATGCGGCACTGTTCAACCTGGTCTTCGCTCAAGGAGACCTTCTGGGCGTGACTACCCAGGAACAGCATCATCCGCGAGAAGCTGGCGCAGACGTCATGCATCTTGGCGACCTGCAGTCCGATGCGGCCCTGTTCCTTGATGGCCGTCTGGTAGCTGGTGGTCTTGCGCGAGGTCAGTCCCACCTCGAACACCTGGAGCGACAGGGAATCGTAGAGCGACGAGGCTTCTTCCATGACGTCGGCGCACCGGTCGACGATAATGTCGAGCATGGTGAAAAGAACCGCCGATCCGGTATGGGCGATCGTTGCATCCGCCTGAACCTTGCGGGCGCAGATGGCCACGGATTTCGGCTCGCCGTAGCGCACGGTGACCAGGCGCTTGGAACTCAGGACAAAAGTGACCGATGACAGCTCCGGGTCGAGCGCCTTGGCGGCCATGGGCAGGATCGCGGTCATGACGATTGCGCCGGGCTCGTCGTAGAGGCGCGCGGAGGTCTCGATCGAGGAGATTTCCTCTCGTGTCGGGATGGCCGCGCCCATCAGTTTTTCGGCCATCTGCTGCTCCTCGTGGGTCGGGCGCACGAGGTCGATCCATACGGATGTCGTGGGCAGACGGTCACCAGGGGCCAGTTCAATCCGGGTGAGACCGGATGTGGACGGGCAATAGGCGATGATCATCGAACGGCTCCCGGAATAACAATCAGACCGGCCGCAATTGATTCGTTGTGGCCTGTCAAACCATACCGGGAAGATTAAAAGCCTGGGCAGGCAAATGCCAAGTGCAGACTTGCACGCTCACGCGCACAGAACCCCCGCCTTTCGCGAACCGCCATGCGGTCGCGCTACGGGTGCCCGCAACAGATCGGACAGAAAACCGGAACGCTGGCGGAGAAAATCCCGCCAGGTTTATTTCTTGCTGGTCTTGTCCGACCGGGTCTGGCTCTTGCACAGAGTTGCCGCATTGATTGCGGCAATTCCAACCGGCTTGTACTGGTTTTCCAGATTGGGTTTTGCCTGTGCCGGAGCCTGGGTTGCCGGGCGTGTTGCAGTTCTAGACATTTCTCGCGTCCAAATCGATGCGTTTCAGTCAGCGTGCACTTCGATTGGGACCTTCATAAGGCAATTTGAACTTGCAGGCCCTTCGGCGCAACGCGTGGTTAACGACAATTCATGATGCGCTTTCAGGCGACAAGGCACCAGTCAAAATACATGACAGATTGTTACGCGGCTTAACAATTTATTCAGGGATACTCTCGGTTTTAAGTAATATCACTACATTACGTGAGCCGGTCTCGGCGTAACACGTAGTTAAAATATTCCCGAAAGGGCTCATAAGACATATGTCGTTGCGACACGTTTCCGCTTTCTGTTTCGGGAAATGTGGTGCTAACCCTTAGCCTGGCAATGGTGAAAAACGAATCTGCGGTGCGATGAAGCGGTATCCGGTCTACAGCTCGACAAGTGCGCGTGTCAGCCAGCGGCTCGGTGCTGTGGCTGTGCCCGTCAGCATTCTCGCGGTGCTCGCACAGCGCGTCGCATTGATCGGCCCCCGCGAAATGGTGTTTTCCGTGCTGGCCGGCGCCGGACTTGGCATCGTCGCGATCATTTTTGCGCTGGTCGCTTTTGCCCGCCTTTGGGCGCGCGGCGGACGGGGGACGACGAAGGCCGTGCTGGGAACGCTCTACGGTATCGTGGCCATTGTGCCGTTGGGGCTGTTTGCCGGAAATGCATTCCTGTCTCCGGGAATGGAGGATGTTTCGACGAATTGGGTCGACCCGCCCCAGTTCAAGGCGGTGGCGAGCGAGCCAGGCGAAGAGATGGGCGAAGAGCCCGGCGGTGTTCTCAAGGCGCTGTTCCAGCCTGCGGAAACCGGCCTGCAACGGGACCTCTTCCCCGATATCGTTCCGCGCCGGTACCGGATCGCCCCGGGGCAGCTCCATGCGGCAGCCCTTGAAGTGGCCAGGCGGAACGGCTGGGTCATCACCTACGAACTGCCGCCCGACCTTCTGGACGCTCCCACCGGATTGCAGGTGGAGGCCAGAACCCCGCTGCTTGGTTTGACGGAAGACATGGTCGTGCGCATCAGGCCCGATCCGGTCGGGGCTCTCCTGGATGTCCGTTCCGTGTCCCGGTTCGGCCTTGAGGGCCTGACGGGGAACGTCGATCGTATCCGGGAGCTGTTCGCAGGGATCGACGACGTCCTTCTTGAAACCTACGGAGACCTGGAGCGGGTTGCCGTCACCGAGGAGGATCTGGCCGATCCCGATCAGGCCGGGTCGGATGCCGCTGCAGCCGGTCCGGCTGAAGCCGGCGCCGGAACAGAGGAAAAGGAACGTATCCCGGTTCCCGCTTTCAAACCCTATTTCGAAGGCGAGGACAATCCGGCGCCTGACGCCGACAATACTGCGGCCGACCTGTCCGGTTAGGCCAGGTCTTCAGGAGGGACGGCGGTAGGATGCGGTCAGCGTGACGTTCGGCTCGGCCGAAACGAGGCCGCGCTCCGCCAGGTCCTCAAGATGGGCGAATACGGAAAGCGCTGCCGCCGGCCGCAGGCCGGGAGGCAGGTCGTCGTAGATCTGCAGGACGAGGTCCGGGATCGAAACGGGCGCATCGGTGAGCCGGTCCAGGATCGAACGCTCCCGCCCGAGACGATGGGCCCTCAATTCCTCGACATATCCGTGGGCATCGCGAAGCACGCCGCCGTGCCCCGGCAGATAGATGCTTTCCGGCCTTTGAAGAAGGCGCTCAAGGGACATCATGTAGTCCCGCATATTGCCGTCCGGCGGGGCCACGATGGATGTCGACCATGCCATCACGTGATCGGCGGAAAACAGAAGGTTGCTCCCCGCAACGGCAAAACAGAGGTGATTGGCCGTGTGACCGGGCGTCTCAACGGCTTCGAACACGGTTTTGCCGACGGAAAACGTGTCGCCGGCTTTCAGTTCCTCGTCCGGCACATGGTCGGCATCGGCGCTTGCGTCCATCGGATTGATTTCACCGCTGGCAAGGGTGCGCGCCGCCCTGTGGGGACCGCAGCCGACGATCGGCGCACCGGTCCTGGCCTGTAAAAGCCGTGCTCCCGGTGAATGGTCCATATGGGTATGGCTGACCAGGATCGCCCTGACGGCGTCGGGGCCGGCAGCCTTCACGATGTCGTCGATATGGGCTTCGCTTGAAGGCCCCGGGTCCAGAACCGCGATCTCGCGCTGGCCGATCAGGTATGTATTGGTCCCGTGGAAGGTGAAGGGGCTGGGATTCCGGCAGGTGAGACGGCGGATGCCGTCCGACACCTCGACGGCCGTTCCATAGGCAGGATCGAATGTGCGTTCGTGCTTCAACCGCAGTCCCTTTTTCCCGTGACAACAGGCCGTCATTGCCTGATCGCATCTTGCCCCATAGCATGGATCTTATATCGTGCACCATGATGCCATTCGAAGTGTCATATTTATGATGCCTGAACCGGCTAGAGCCTCGCCGCCGGCAGGTGGACGTCTGCGGGCATTTTCTCTGGAACCATCTTTATGCGCGCAAATGGAATTTGAGGGCCGATGATGTCGAACGAAGAAACGTGCCGGTTCGAGTGCCTTCTTCCGCTGGTTCGCGGGAAAGCCTTCGCACTGGTCGTCGATCATCCCTCGGCCTGGTGGATATCGCCGTTTCCCGGAAGCGGCGGCGAGATCCGCGAATGCGGCATCGAACCTCGACCCGGCGGCGTCTGCTATGAAGTCGGCCAGGACGGCCGCAGGCGGGTCTGGGGGACGATCCTGTCGATCGAGGAGCCCCTCTATGTCCGCCTTGCCTGGCAGGTCTCGGCGAAAGGGGAGCCGATTGCGGATCCGGCAACCGCAAGCCGGGTCATGATCAGCTTTCGCGATGCAGGAGAGGCGACCCGCGTGGAACTGGTACACAGCGAATTCCTGCGTCATGGCGAGGACGCGGACGATTATCAGCATGCCGTGGCCTCCGGCGGCGGCTGGGAAAAACGTCTTGCTCGGATGAAGGAAGTGGCCGCCGGCAAGGAATTTCGCTGACAAAGTATTTTGTCTCGGGAAACTTGTTCTAGAGCACCGGTCAAATGGTTCAAAGTTATCGACCGATGCTCTAATGTCGCCTGATTGACATATCCTGCATGTTATCAGCTTTGCCCACCGTCACGCACCGTGACGCGAACGCCGTCTTGGGAATCTGCTAAGTACGGTAAACTGATCCGCCACAAGGTATCCGTAACAGCCAGCGTTTGAAGATGGCCGACAAATTCACTTCGCCAGACGATCTGGCCATAGACCTGGATGGGGCCGCTCCGCTGTCGCGGTTCCGCGACGCCCGCTGGCTTCTGCTCGTCGGCGCCGTGCTGGGCGCCGTTGCAACGCTGTTTTACGGCGTTCCGGTGCTCGCCTCCCTGTCGGGTGTTGCCATCCTGGCGGCGGTGGCCGCTTTCGTGCCGCGCCGCTCGCGGTCGATGAAGCTGCAGGCCGGCCAGCGGCGTCAGCTCCGGCGCATGTGGCCGGGGACGGGCATGAAGGTGACCGTCGATGCCCTGCCGGTTCCCTGTTTCGTTGCCGACGGCCGGGGCATTACCCGTTATGTCAATGCGGCTGCGATCGACTACTACGGACAGGTCAAGCCCGGCGATCCCCTGTCCTTCTCCTTGCGCGCGCCGTCCCTGCTGGAAGCGTTCGACCGTGTTTCGGCCACAGGGGAGCCGGAGCGGATCCACTGGCAGGAAAAGGTTCCGACCGAAGCCTTTTTCGAAGCCCATGTGGCGCCCGTCTACATGCCCGGGTCCGCAGGTGCCGATAATCGGCCGGCCACGCCGGATTTCATTCTGGTGGTCATCAATGACCAGACGGAACAAAAGCGTCTGGAACGGATGCGAACCGACTTCGTTGCCAACGCCAGCCATGAACTGCGCACGCCCCTGGCGTCGCTGACCGGCTTCGTGGAGACCCTGCAGGGACCGGCCAAGGACGATCCGGAGGCGCGCGACCGGTTTCTCAAGATCATGCTGGAGCAGGCCGGGCGGATGCGCCGGCTGATCGACGACATCCTGTCCCTGTCCCGGATCGAGCTGAAGGCGCATGTCCGGCCGGCCGCGTCCGTCGATCTCATCGAGATCGTCCGGCATACGGCCGATGCGCTGGCCCCGCTTGCCCGCGATCTCGGGATGACGATCCGCACCGAGGTCGAGGTTGACGAGGCCATCGTCCGGGGCGACCGCGACGAGTTGATCCAGGTCGCCGAAAATCTTGTCGAGAACGCCCTGAAATACGGCGGTGACGGGGAGTTCGTGGATATCCGGATCCAAAGGACGAAGAACGGCGATGCCGCAGATCACATCTGTCTGGCGGTTCAGGACTACGGGGCGGGCATTGCATCGGAGCATGTGCCCCGCCTGACGGAGCGATTCTACCGCGTCGATGTCGGGTCGAGCCGTGCGATGAAGGGAACGGGGCTCGGGCTTGCGATCGTGAAGCATATCCTGGCCCGCCACCGGGCCCGCCTCGAAATTGAAAGTGTGCCGGGCAAGGGCTCGACGTTCACGGTCCACTTCATGCCGTCAGAGAGTGCCTGATCCTAGCTCACACGCAGGCTCAGGGTCCCTGGAAGCGATGCGAAAGCCGGGCGCGCCTCGGAAAGTGCTGCCTGAATTCCATTAATTTCGGCAGGGGAACGGGCAGGCGCCTTGGTCTCGCCTCAAGCCGTCAGGGGACGGCGGATCTGACGCAGAGGCAGTTATTGGATCGGCGGATGCGCAGCGCCGCGCAGGCATCGGCTATAAAGCCGGACCGGTCCGGTGCGGACGGGGGGGATTCTGTCATTCAAGGCGCGCTTTAATGTCATGCTTTTATTTCATAATGAAAAATCATGAAATTTTTCAATTAGTTGAACAGTCATAAAACTGATATATAACTGTCATAGAAGTCTCACGAACGAGGCCTAGGGTCCGCTCGTCGTCGGGGCAATCACGGTCTCGGTGATTATCCAATAAACCTTGACATTCAAAAGGAGTGGTCAAGTGAAATTCAAGACCCTCGTTAGCGTGGCAGCACTGGCTGTTGCCGGAACCGTCGTTGCAGGTGCCGCTGAGGCGCGCGACCAGATCCAGATCGCTGGTTCGTCGACCGTTCTTCCTTATGCGTCCATCGTTGCTGAAGCCTTCGGCGAAAACTTCGATTTCCCGACCCCGGTTGTTGAATCGGGCGGTTCGGGCGCCGGCCGCAAGAAGCTGTGCGAAGGCGTTGGTGAAAACACCATCGACATCGCCAACTCTTCTTCGCGCATCAAGCAGTCCGACATCGACCTGTGCGCAAAGAACGGCGTCACCGAGATCCAGGAAGTCCGCATCGGTTATGACGGCATCGTCTTCGCCAGCGACATCAACGGCCCGTCTTTCGCCTTCACCCCGGCCGACTGGCACAAGGCTCTGGCTGCCAAGGTGCTGGTGGACGGCAAGCTCGTCGACAACACCTACAAGACCTGGAACGAAGTCCGTTCCGACCTGCCGAACCAGGAAATCCTGGCCTTCGTCCCGGGCACCAAGCACGGCACCCGTGAAGTGTTCGAGGAAAAGGTGATCGTTGCCGGCTGTGAAGAAGACGGCACCTTCGAAGCCTTCATGGCTGAAAACGGTGGCGACAAGAAAGCCGCCAAGAAGTCCTGCATGGGCCTGCGCACCGACGGCGTGTCCATCGACATCGACGGCGACTACACCGAAACGCTGGCTCGCGTTGACGCCAACAAGAACGGCTTCGGCGTGTTCGGTCTGTCCTTCTACCAGAACAACACCGACAAGCTGCAGGTTGCGACCATGTCCGGTGTGACCCCGTCCACCGAAACGATCGCTTCCGGTGAATATCCGGTTTCCCGTCCGCTGTACTTCTACGTGAAGAACGCTCACCTGGACGTGATCCCGGGCATGCAGGAATACATCGAGTTCTTCGTGTCTGACGAAATGGCTGGCCCGGACGGCCCGCTGGCCGCTTACGGCCTCGTTTCCGACCCGGAACTGGCCAAGACCCAGGAAATGGTCAAGAACCGCACTCCGATGGGTCCGCTGAAGTAACCCTGAAAAATCGACTGTCGGCGCGCTGATCGCGCGCCGACAGTTTTCTTTTTTGTTTGTGGCGGAAGACAATGAGCGTGGGCATCCTTATCCTGATTGTGCTTGGTCTTGCTTTGCTCGGCTACTTTGTCGGCAGGCAGCGCGCTCTGTCTAAGGCGGCAAATGAAGGCCGCAAACTGCACTCCCTTCCAAGTTATTACGGACAGTTCCTGGCGCTGTTCACGGCCGTTCCGGCCCTGATCCTTCTGGCCGCCTGGCTGTTCGTGCAGCCGATGCTGATTGAAAGCCATGTCAGCGGGCTGATCCCCGACAGCGCCATCCCCGAAGGGGGCGCGCGCAGTCTGGTCATGTCAGACGTCCGCCGGATTGCGGACGGCCTCGACGCCCTGATGGAGCAGGGTGGCCTCGGTGAAGAAGACCTGACCCGGATGCGGGCCGATCTCACCAATATCCGCAGCCGCCTTGCCGAAGTGGGGATCGCTCTGGGATCCAACGTGCCGGTCGAGGTGTTCGACGCCGCCAAGACCTATCGTTCCGAGAAGAACACCGGCTCCCTGCTGATGACGATCGCCGTGCTGGGACTGTCGCTCGCTTCCGGCGGATGGGCATTCATGCGCATCCGGCCCGAACTGCGCGCCCGAAACAACAGCGAGACGTTCGTCAAGGCGCTGTTGCTCGGCTCATCGCTGGTCGCGATCCTGACAACGGTCGGCATCGTCGGCTCGCTGCTGTTCGAGACCTTCCACTTCTTCCAGATCTATCCGGCGAAGGACTTCTTCTTCTCCACCGTGTGGAACCCCCAGTTCCGCGGCGGGTCCGATCTCGGCATCCTGCCGCTCTTGTGGGGCACGTTTTACGTGTCGTTCGTGGCGCTGGTGGTGGCCGTTCCGATCGGCCTGATGATTGCCATCTATCTGTCCGAATACGCCGGAAGGGCCTTGCGTAACCTGGCAAAGCCCGCCATCGAAGTGCTGGCCGGCATCCCGACCATCGTCTACGGTCTGTTCGCGCTGATCACCGTCGGCCCGTTCCTGCGCGACTGGATCGCACAGCCCATGGGGCTTGGAACGTCGTCATCGTCGGTTCTGACCGCCGGTCTGGTCATGGGTATCATGCTGATCCCCTTCGTGAGTTCGCTCTCCGACGACATCATCAACGCGGTGCCTCAGGCGATGCGCGACGGCTCCTACGGACTGGGCGCAACCCAGTCGGAAACCATCCGGCAGGTCATTCTGCCCGCGGCCCTTCCCGGCGTCGTCGGTGCGATCCTGCTGGCCGCCAGCCGTGCCATCGGGGAAACGATGATCGTGGTCCTGGGGGCAGGGGCGGCCGCCCGGCTGGGCCTCAACCCGTTCGACGCAATGACCACCGTGACCGTCAAGATCGTCAGTCAGCTGACCGGGGATACGGAATTCGCCAGCCCTGAGACACTGGTTGCCTTCGCCCTGGGTCTGACCCTGTTCGTCTTCACCCTGGGTCTGAACGTGCTGGCCCTCTATATCGTGCGCAAGTACCGGGAGCAGTACGAATGAGCGACACAATCGCATCGACCGACGCCGCCGCAACCGCGGGACCGCGCAAGGGATCGCTGCTGGTCCTCGACAAGCGCACCAGGAAGCGCAATGCCGCCGAAGCCCGCTTCCGGCTCATGGGGCAGATCGCGGTGACGATCGGCGTGCTGGCGCTGGTGGGCCTCCTGACCTCGATCCTGATGAACGGGCTGTCGTCCTTCCGCCAGACCTACATTCAGGTCAGCGTTTATCTCGATCCGGCAAAGCTGGACAAGAACGGCAATCGCAATCTGGAGGACATCGCCAAGGTCACGACCTTCGGTTACGCGCCGCTGCTCAAGAAGGCGCTTGCCGACAAGATGGCCAAGGAAGGGATTTCGATCGAAGGCCTGAGCGAAAAGGACGCCGCGGCACTGATTTCCAAGGAAGCGCCCGCCGATCTGCGCCGTTACGTCCTGGCCCATCCGACCAGCATCGGCAAAACCGTTTCGTTCAACCTGCTCGCTTCCGGGCGCATCGACGGCTACTACAAGGGCCGCGTGACCATGGAGAGCGCCAAGCTTGACCGCAACGTATCGCCCCAGCAGCTCATGCTGGCGGACAAGCTGAAAGCGGATGGCGTGCTGACCACCCGGTTCAACTGGGAATTCTTTACAGCCCCCGACGCATCCGATACCCGGCCCGAGGCAGCGGGCCTGGGCGTGGCCATTCTCGGCTCGGCCTACATGATGCTCGTGGTGCTGGTCCTGTCCCTGCCGCTGGGTGTCGCCGCGTCGATCTACCTGGAGGAATTCGCGCCCCAGAACGCCCTTACGGATCTGATCGAGGTGAATATCGCCAACCTGGCGGCCGTGCCGTCGATCGTCTTCGGTATTCTGGGTCTGGCGGTCTTCATCAACTTTGCTGGACTGCCGCAGTCGGCGCCGATTGTCGGCGGTCTGGTTCTGACCCTGATGACCCTGCCGACGATCATCATCGCCACCCGCGCCGCGCTGAAGGCGGTGCCGCCGTCGATCCGCGATGCGGCTTTAGGCGTGGGCGCCTCGAAGATGCAGTCGGTGTTCCACCATGTGTTGCCGCTTGCCATGCCCGGCATTCTGACCGGCACGATCATCGGTCTTGCCCAGGCGCTGGGGGAAACCGCACCGCTCCTGCTGATCGGCATGGTGGCCTTCGTGCGCGAATATCCCGGCGCCCCGCCGGAAGGGTTCTTCGATCCGGCGTCAGCACTTCCGGTTCAGGTTTACAACTGGACCCAGCGCGGAGATCCGGCTTTCGTCGAGCGCGCGTCCGGCGCGATCATTGTCCTGCTGGTGTTCCTGGTGCTCATGAACCTCATTGCAATTATTCTCCGCCGCCGCTTCGAGCGCCGCTGGTAAGGAAAGTCCAGTCCCATGAATCAGATGACCGAAGTCGAGCAGAAGGCCGTCGAGATGCTGAATGAGCCGAAAATCGTCGCACGGAACGTGCAGGTCTATTATGGCGACACCCATGCCATCAAGGATGTCGACGTGGACATTCCCGCCCAGTCGGTCACCGCGTTCATCGGACCGTCCGGCTGCGGCAAGTCGACGTTTCTGCGCACCTTGAACCGGATGAACGACACCATCGACATCTGCCGCGTGGAAGGCGACATCCTGATCGACGGCGAGGATGTCTACGATCCCAAGGTCGATCCGGTTCAGCTTCGGGCCAAGGTCGGCATGGTGTTCCAGAAACCGAACCCGTTCCCCAAGTCGATCTATGACAACGTCGCCTACGGACCGCGGATCCATGGCCTGTCGCGCAACAAGACGGAGCTGGATGAAATCGTCACGTCCAGCCTGCAGAAGGCCGGTCTTTGGGACGAGGTCAAGGATCGCCTCGATGCACCGGGAACGGGCCTGTCGGGCGGGCAGCAGCAGCGCCTGTGCATTGCGCGCGCCATTGCCGTCAACCCGGAGATCATCCTGATGGACGAGCCCTGCTCGGCGCTCGACCCCATCGCGACCGCCAAGGTCGAGGAACTGATCGACGAACTGCGCGAGAACTACACGATCGTGATCGTGACCCACTCCATGCAGCAGGCAGCGCGCGTTTCGCAGCGGACCGCCTTTTTCCATCTGGGCGTCCTGGTCGAAGAAGGGCCGACGGAAGACATCTTTACCAATCCGCACGACAAGCGTACGCAGGATTACATCACGGGCCGCTTCGGCTGATGCTTATGAAGACAAATAGCGGAGGGATACAGTATGCCTGATCATACGGTAACGGCCTACGACGAAGAACTGACCGCCCTGAAGAGCCGGATCGCGGAAATGGGCGGCCTGGCCGAAACCATCGTCAGCAATTCCGTGACCGCACTGGTCACCCAGGATCTGACGCTCGCCCAATCGATGATCGAACATGACGTGCGGCTCGACGAACTGCAGCAGGACGTCGAAATCAAGCTCATCGAGATCATCGCCCGGCGTCAGCCGATGGGCAGCGATCTGCGTGAAATCATGGCGGCCGGTCGTATTGCAAACGACCTGGAGCGCGTCGGCGATCTGGCCAAGAACGTCGCCAAGCGGGTGATCGCCATCGACAACGATCTGCAGTCCAAGAAGCTTTCCATCGGCGTGGAACACATCGCCGAACTGGCCCTGGCGCAGTTGAAGCAGGTGCTGGACGCCTACACGAAGCGCGATGCGGTATCCGCGCGCAACGTGCGCGAGCGGGATTCCGAAATCGACGCCATCTACACCTCGCTGTTCCGCGAGCTTCTGACCTACATGATGGAAGACCCGCGCAACATCACCCAGTGCGCCCATCTGCTCTTCTGCGCAAAGAACATCGAGCGGATCGGCGACCACGCCACGAATATTGCGGAAAACGTCTATTGGATGACGACCGGTGAACGGCTTGCGGACGAACGTCCCAAGGTCGACGAGACCGGCGTTACCGACAAGGAAAACGCCTGACGGGCCAGGCCCGTCCAGCGGGATGACTCGGAGCTTGTGTAAATGCCGAAGGTACTCATCGTTGAAGACGAGGAACCGCTCAGCCTGCTGCTGAGATACAATCTGGAAGCTGAAGGATATTCAGTCGAAACCTGCGAACGCGGAGACGAAGCGGAAATCAGGCTCAGAGAGAGCCAGCCCGACCTGCTGCTGCTGGACTGGATGCTGCCGGGCCTGTCCGGGATCGAGCTTTGCCGCCGCATCCGGGCGCGTGAAGACACCGAACGGCTGCCGGTGATCATGCTGACCGCGCGCGGCGAGGAAGCAGAGCGCATTCGCGGCCTGTCGACCGGTGCCGACGATTACGTGGTCAAGCCGTTTTCGGTTCCCGAGCTGATGGCGCGTGTCCGGGCGATCCTGCGCCGGGCGAGCCCGGAAGTCGTCTCGAGCATGCTGCGCTCGGGCGATATCGAGCTGGACCGCGAGACCCACCGGGTCCGCCGCAACACCAAGGAAATCCATCTGGGGCCGACCGAATTCCGGCTCCTGGAATTCCTGATGACCTCGCCCGGCCGCGTCTTTTCCCGCGAGCAGCTTCTCGACGGTGTCTGGGGCCACGATGTCTATGTCGACGAACGCACGGTGGACGTTCACGTCGGACGCCTGCGCAAGGCGCTGAACCGGGGCAAGGCGAAAGACCCGATCCGCACGGTCCGCGGCGCCGGCTACGCGTTCAACGACCAGTTCGCAATTGCCTGAGACACTCAGGATCAAGCATGAAAAAACCCGCCGGATCGGCGGGTTCAGACTGCTGACAAACCCCTGGCGTTAGCCGGGGGTTTTTGATTCACTGTTTTGATGTTGAAGAAACCCGGTCCGGATCAGACAGCGCTTGAGATGGTCACACTCGACCAGCTTGTTCCCGCCGAT